>NZ_JBYRET010000001.1:1365125-2498718 GCF_058349965.1 Agromyces capsici
CTCAACCCTCACGCGTCGCATGCCTGTCGGGTTTCGAGACGGTGCTGGCGCGCCTCCTCAACCCTCACGCGTCGCATGCCTGTCGGGTTTCGAGACGGTGCTGGCGCGCCTCCTCAACCCTCACGCGTCGCATACCTGCCGGGTTTCGAGACGGTGCTGGCGCGCCTCCTCAACCCTCACGCGTCGCACGCCTGCCGGGTTTCGAGACGGTGCTGGCGCGCCTCCTCAACCCTCACGCGTCGCATACCTGCCGGGTTTCGAGACGGCGCTGGCGCGCCTCCTCAACCCTCACGGGCCGGGTTTCGAGACGCCGCTGCGCGGCTCCTCAACCGCAGCGCGTATCAGCGCGCGGTCTTGACCGCCGCCTCGAGAGCGACCCACGAGAGCATCGCGCACTTGATGCGCATGACGTACTTCGCGACGCCGTGGAACGCGATCGCGTCGCCGAGCACGTCCTCGTCGGGCTCGCCCTCGCCCTTCGAGCGCAGCATGGTGCGAAACGCGTCGGCGGTCGCGAGCGCCTCGTCGATCGGGCGCCCCTGCACGAGGTCGGTGAGCACCGACGCGGAGGCCATCGAGATGCTGCATCCGTCGCCCTGCCAGGCGACCTCGTCGATGCGCTCGTGGGTGGGATCGAGCTTCACGCGCACCGTGATCTCGTCGCCGCACGTCGGGTTGTACTCGTGGTGCTCGCCGTCGGCGCCCTCGAGGAGGTGATCGCCGTGCCGCTCCTTCGAGTGGTCGAGGATGATCTGCTGGTAGAGGCCCTCGAGTCCGGCCATCAGGACGCCTCCCTCGCGAGTCCGAAGAATCGGCGCACCTCGCCGAGCGCGGCGACGAACCGGTCGGCCTCCTCGGCGGTCGTGTAGACGTGCGCGCTCGCTCGCGTGGTCGCCGTGATGCCGAGCGCGCGGTGCAGCGGCTGCGCGCAGTGGTGGCCGACGCGCACGACGATGCCGGCGTCGTCGAGGAACTGGCCCACGTCGTGGGCGTGCACCCCGTCGACCGAGACGCTCACGAGACCCGCGCGGCGCTCGCCGGGCTGGGGGCCGACGATCCGGACGCCGGGAAGCGCGGCCACGCCCTCGACGACGCGCTCGGCGAACGACTCCTCGTGCGCGGCGACCGCATCCATGCCGATGCCCTCGAGGTACCGCACGGCGGCGGCGAGCCCGATCGCCTGCGACACCGCCTGCGTGCCCGCCTCGAAGCGGTGCGGCGCCGGCAGGAAGTGCGCCTCGTCGAGCGTGACCTTGGTGATCGTCGAACCACCCGTGCGGGCCGGCGGCAGGGCGTCGAGCAGCGCTTCGCGCCCGTAGAGCACGCCGATGCCGTTCGGCCCCAGCATCTTGTGGGCCGAGAAGGCGGCGAAGTCGACGTCGTACGCGGCGAAGCCCACCGGGCGGTGCGGCACCGACTGGCACGCGTCGAGCACGACGAGCGCGCCGTGCCGGTGTGCGAGCTCGGCGATCTCTGCGACGGGCGCGATCTGGCCGGTCACGTTCGAGACCTCGGCGAACGCGACGACGCGCGTGCGCTCGGAGAGCACCGCGGCGAGGTCGTCGATCGACCAGCGGCCGTGCTCGTCGACGCGCACGGGAACGATGCGGGCGCCCGTGCGCTGCGCGACGCGCTGCCACGGGAGCAGGTTCGCGTGGTGCTCGGCTTCGGTCAGCACGATCTCGTCGCCGGGCTGCAGCGCGAACCGCGCGGCCTCTGCGCCGCCGATGCCCGCGCTCGCGTCGGCGATGCCGAGTGCGACCATGTTCAGTGCGTCGGTCGCGTTCTGCGCCCAGACGACCTCGCGCTCGCCGGCGCCCACGAAGCGCGCGACGTCGGCGCGGGCGTCCTCGAACAGCGTGGTCGACTCGCCGGTCGCGGCGCTCGCCCCGCGGTGCACCGCGGCGAGGTGGTGCTCGAGGTAGTCGCGTTCGGCGTCGAGCACGGCGGCCGGGCGCTGCGAGGTCGCCGCGGAGTCGAGGTACGCGGTCGCGCGGTCGTCGCCGGTCGTGGCGAAGACGGGGAAGTCGAGGCGGATGTCGCGCACGGCGCGGCCGCCGACCGAGTCGGCGTCGGTGTGAGTCATCCCCTCAATGGTCTCACGCGCGATGGCCGACGAGGCTGGGAGTGCGCGCGACGCGGGCTCCGCGACATCCGACACCCCATTCGATAGCGTGGCCACGTGAAGAGCCACCACCTGCGTACCCATCGGAGCGACGAGAACCTCGCGCGAGAGGGCCAGCTGGCCTGGCAGCTCGCCGGCGTCGCCACCGACCCCGTCGAGGTCGACGATGACGTCGTCGACATGGTCGTGAACCGGGTCATCGACAACGCCGCGGTCGCCGCCGCGTCGCTCGCGCGCAAGCCCGTGGTCGCGGCGCGCAGCCAGGCGCTCTCGCACCCGGTGTCGATCGGGGGCGACGGTGCCACGGTGTTCGGTGCGGATGCCGCGCGGCGGACCTCGCCCGAATGGGCCGCGTGGGCCAACGGGGTCGCCGTGCGCGAGCTCGACTTCCACGACACGTTCCTCGCCGCGGACTACTCGCACCCGGGCGACAACATCCCGCCGATCGTCGCGGTCGCGCAGCACCTCGCCGCCGTGCGCGGCCTGGGCGGGCGCGAGCTGGTCCGCGGCATCGCGACCGGGTACGAGATCCAGATCGACCTCGTCAAGGCGATCACCCTGCACGCGCACAAGATCGACCACGTCGCGCATCTCGGCCCGTCGGCCGCGGCGGGCATCGGCACGCTGCTCGGCCTCGACCGCGAGACGATCTTCCAGGCCATCGGGCAGGCGCTGCACACGACCACGGCGACGCGGCAGTCGCGCAAGGGCGAGATCTCGACGTGGAAGGCGTACGCGCCCGCGTTCGCCGGCAAGATGGCCGTCGAGTCCGTCGACCGGGCGATGCGCGGCGAGACGAGCCCCGTCCCGATCTACGAGGGCGAGGACGGCGTGATCGCCTGGCTCCTCGGCGGCCCCGAGGCGAACTACGAGGTGCCGCTGCCCGAGGACGGCGAGGCGAAGCGCGCCATCCTCGACTCGTACACCAAGGAGCACTCGGCCGAGTACCAGGCGCAGGCGCTCATCGACCTCGCCCGCAAGCTCCACGACGCCTATCCGCTGATCCTCGACGACCCCGAGCGCGTCGAGTCGATCACCATCCACACGTCGCACCACACCCACAACGTGATCGGCTCGGGCGCGAACGACCCGCAGAAGTACGACCCGGATGCCTCGCGCGAGACGCTCGATCACTCCATCCCGTACATCTTCACGGTCGCGCTGCAGGACGGCACCTGGCACCACGCCGACTCGTACGCCCCCGAGCGCGCGCACCGCGCCGACACCGTCGCGCTCTGGCGCAAGGTCGCGACCGTCGAGGATCCGGAGTGGACGCGCCGCTACCACTCGCTCGACATCGACGAGAAGGCGTTCGGCGGCCGGGTCGTCATCCGCCTGGCCGACGGGAGCGAGATCGTCGAGGAGATCGCCGTCGCCGACGCGCATCCCCTCGGCGCACGGCCGTTCGGCCGCGAGCAGTACGTGCAGAAGTTCCGCACGCTCGCCGAGTGGGTGCTCGAACCCGCCGAGATCGAGCGGTTCCTGGATGTCGCGCAGCGCCTGCCCGAGCTCGGACCCGACGAGCTCGGCCAGCTCACGTTCACGGCGGCGCCGGGCGCGCTGAACGGCGTGGAGATCCCGACCGGGCTCTTCTGACCCCATGCCGTGCGGCGCGCCCGCGCCGTAGGCTGGTGGGGCGGCCGCGCAGTGGCGGGCGCCTTCCGATCCCACGAGGAGCACGATGAGCGAGCAGACGTCGCAGGGCACCACACCGGAGCCGGCCTTCCAGCCGCAGATCTTCAAGGGCCTGGCGGGCGTGCCGGTCGACTACACCGCGATCTCGAAGGTCAACCCCGAGACGAACTCGTTGCTGTACCGCGGCTACCCGGTGCAGGAGCTCGCGGCCTCCGTCACCTTCGAGGAGGTCGCCTACCTGCTCTGGAACGGCGAGCTGCCAGACGACACGCAACTGGCCGAGTTCGAGGAGCTGGAGCGCAGCCTTCGCGGCCTCGACCACGTCACCAAGCGCATCGTCGACGAGCTGCCGCTCACCGCGCACCCCATGGACGTCGTGCGCACGGCCGTCAGCGTCATCGGGGCGAGCGACCCCGCGACGCCCGACGACTCCCGCGAGGCGAACCTCGAGAAGTCGATCCGGCTGTTCGCGAAGCTGCCCTCGATCATCACCTACGACCAGCGCCGCCGGCACGACCTCGAGTTCGTCGAGCCGCGTCTCGACCTCGGCTACTCCGCCAACTTCCTCTGGCAGGCGTTCGGCGAGGCGCCCGAGCTCGAGGTCGTCAACGCGTTCGACACGTCGATGATCCTCTACGCCGAGCACTCCTTCAACGCGTCGACGTTCACGGCCCGCGTCATCGCGTCGACCCTCTCCGACCTCTACTCGGCGGTGGTCGGCGCGATCGGCGCGCTCAAGGGGCCGCTGCACGGCGGCGCCAACGAGGCCGTCATGCACGCGTTCGACGAGATCGGCGCCGGCGAGGGCTCGGCCGAGCGCGCCACCGCGTGGCTCGACGCCGCGCTCGCCGAGAAGCGCAAGATCATGGGCTTCGGCCACCGCGTCTACAAGCACGGCGACTCGCGCGTGCCCACCATGCGCGACGCGCTCGAGCGGATGGTCGAGCACTACGACCGCCCCGACCTGCTCGAGCTGTACACCGCCCTCGAGCAGGGCATGGCCGAGCGCAAGAACATCATGCCGAATCTCGACTACCCGGCCGGACCGACGTACCACCTCATGGGCTTCGACACCGCGACGTTCACCCCGCTGTTCGTCGCGAGCCGCGTCACAGGCTGGACCGCCCACGTGATGGAGCAGCTCGCGTCGAACGCGCTCATCCGGCCGCTCTCGGTCTACAACGGGCCCGACGAGCGGCACGTGCCGCCGCGGGGGAACGCGACGGGCGAGCCCGCGGCCTGAGCGGGGCGCGGGCCGAGCGTCGGCGCCCTGCGCGGCATCGTTCGCTGCTACGCACAACGCTGCGCCGCGGCATCCGTCACCGCACTGTGCCCGACCACCAATGTGGAGACTTCCACGACGGATCGGGCATAGTGTCGTGGACCATGCACATGTTGTTCCGCACGCTCCTCCACGTGCTGTTCCTCTCGCGCACCAAGCCCTCGCTCGGCCACTACGAGGTCGCGCGCACCCGGTTCATCACGCTGCCGACCGACCTCGACGTCAACCGGCACATGAACAACGGCGTCTACTTCTCGATCATGGATGTCGCGCGGTTCGACATGCTCGTGCGCAACGGCGTCTTCGGCATCATGCGCGCGAGGGAGTGGTACCCGGTCGTCGTGAGCGAGACCATCACCTTCCGCAAGTCGCTCCAGCTCTGGCAGCGGTTCACGATCGAGTCGCGACTGGTCGGCTACGACGAGAAGGCGGTCTACCTCGAGCAGCGGTTCGTCCGGCCCGGCGCCGACGGCATGCCCGAGATCTACGCGCAGGGGTTCATCCGCGCCCGGTTCCTGCGCAAGGGCGGCGGCACCGTTCCGGTCCCGGAGCTCATCGAGGCGTTCGGGACGCCGCCCGTCGACGACGAGCTGCCGGCCTGGATCGAGCGCTGGGGAGCGGATGTCGCGCTGCCCGCGACGCGCGCCGAGGCGCCATCCGTCTGGGCGTGATCCACGTGCTTCGGTGACGGGAGCGGAGTTTCGGGGAATACTGGGCAGTGCGCGAAGGCAGGTCCAGGCAAGGGGGTCGTCATGCCGTTCCGCAGTCTGAAGACGATTCAGGCGTGGCTCGACGAGTTCGAGCAGCTCGGGTACCGGTTCGCCGGCCAGCTGAAGGTGATCCAGCAGGATGGCGCGGGCGGGGCCGACACGGGCCTGGTCTCGGTTCGCCTCGTGAACGCGACGACGGTCATCACGATGGAGCCGGAGGCGCGCGGATCCACCCGTTGGGTGGTCACGATGGAGCCGCGTGAGTCGACGGTGGTGCTGGATGCGCCGTCCCTGCTCAATCTCGCGGCGGAGCTGGCGGTCGTGTCGGCGCTGTGCGCGTTCCTGCAGGCGAAGTCGATCGCATTCGTCGGAGTCGATTCCGCCTGACCCGCCCTCGGGCGCTACGCGGACGCTTCGGTGGCGGCGTCGGTGAAGGTGTCGAGCGCCATCGCGAGCCGATGGTTGGCGTCGGGGTCGCCGGCATCGACCGCGGTGTTGAAGGCGTCGTCGAACCTGGTGAGCGCCGACCACGGCGCCTCGGCGAGATCGACCGTGACGCTGATGCGGTTCACGCGTCGATCCTGCGGGTCGACCTCGCGGCGCACGGCTCCGCGATCCACCAGGCGGTCGATCAGCGTCGTCACGCCGGCGGAGGTGATGCCGAGCACGTCGGACAGGGTCCCGGGGCGGGTTCCGGGGTGCTCCGCGATGAAGAGCAGTGCGCGAGCATCGAGCTCGTTGATCCGGAGAACGCGTCGCGCCTCGATGAGGGCGGCCGTGCGCGCATTGACGTAGCGCAGCAGCGCCTCGGCGAGGGACGAGCGATTCGAGCGTCCCGATTCCATGGCTTCTCCGCCTCCTTCAGGACCGGCGGTCACGGTCACCCTAGCAGAAATCTCGGCAGACTGATTTCTAGGATACTTATCTAAGTTTGCGAGATATAGTGGTAGTCTGACCGCTTCACGAGCCGCTCGAGTCCCGGAAGGACCGCTCGACGGCCGAACGATGGAAGGAGCGTCGATGGGTGCCCTGTACTACGGCAGCGAGCCGATCGAGATGGCCGATCGGCTCCTGGCCCACGTCAAGATGGTGGTGACGACGAAGCTGCGGCGGAACGAGCGGTTCACGCTCTCATGGGTGGCTCCAGCGGGGTCGGGCGGCGGTCGCACGACGCTCTGGCTCGACCCGTCGATCCCCTTGCGGTTCGTCTTCGATTCCGAACAGTCCGAGACCCTCGATCCCGAGCTGCTCAGGGACCTCGCCCAGGCGGCCAATTCCGTGCGCGGGATCGTCATCGAGCCCGAGCCCGCCGAGACGCCCGCCCTGGCGGCGGTCTGATCCGAGCAGGGGTGCGGACTGCCCCCGCGGGGCCTAACTCCGCGCCTTGAGCGGCACGACGACCTCCTTGATGAGGAGGAGGATGCCGGCCGCGACCGGGATCGCGACGAGTGCGCCCGGCAGGCCCGCGAGCGTGCCGCCCGCGAGCGCGGCGATGAGCACGATCGAGCCGGGCACCTGCACGGCCTTGCTCATCACTCGCGGCGTGAGGATGTACGCCTCGACCTGCATGTAGACGAGCATCGCGATGAGCACGATCAGGGCGGCCGTCGGCGACACGAAGAGCGTGAGCGCGGTCATCACGATCGTCGTCAGCACCGTTCCGATGAGCGGAATGAGCGTGATGAAGAACGCGGCGACCGAGATGACGAGCGCGAACGGCTGGCCGACGAGCGTGAGCAGGATGAAGCTGTACACCGCGTTGAAGAACGCGAGCACGACCATCCCGCTGAGGTAGCGGCCCACGTTCTGCATGATGCGCTCGGCGTAGTCGACCACGCGATCGCGATGAGACGCCGAGATGAGCGTGTACACGGCCGCCTTCGACGCGTCGAGCGTGGCCGTGAAGTAGATCGTCAGCACGAAGACGAAGAAGCCCGTCGAGATGCCGCCGAGGATCGCCACGCCGATGTTGAGCGCGCCGCCGCCGATCGTCGCCCACGTGTTGGGGTCGCTGACGAAGCCGACGAACCATGCGTAGACGCTGCTCAGCACGCCGCCGGAACCCGACGACGCATCCTGGAACCACTGCTGGTCCTGCAGGTTCGCGTACAGGTCGGGCAGCGACTGGACGAACGCGACGGACTGCTGGACCACGAGCGGCAGCACGAGCCAGAGCATGCCGGCGATCACCAGCACGAACAGGATGATCACGGTCAGGATCGCGAATCCCCGCTTCATGCCGCGCCGCTCGAACCAGCGGACCAGCGGGTCGAGGCCGAGCGTGATGAAGATCGCCGCGAACACCGAGAAGACGACGCCCGACAGGCTGAGCAGGGCCGCGGCGATGCCGAGCGCGACGAGCACGCCGGCCGTGGCGATGAACGCCCACACGAACGGGCGGTTCGCCATCATCCCGCCGGGCGCGGCGGCCGCCTCCCGGGTGTGCTGGAGGTCGCGGGCACGCCGCTCGATGGGCTTCACGGCGCCATCCTATGGGCGGCATCGCCGCCGGGGCCCACCTCCCGTCCGAGGGTCGCGAGCCTCAGCGGCCCACCTCGGTGGCGGGTGCGGGCACGTGGAGGCGCCGGTACGTGTCGACGAGCCCCGGGTCGTAGTCGGACCACTCGGGCATCGCGCGCCCGGAGCGTGCGGCGGCGAACCGGTCGAGGTAGTAGTCCCAGCCCGGGCCCACGGATGCCGCATCGGTGCCCGACTGCAGACGCTGGCCGAGCGTGAGCGTGGTCATGCCGCCCGCCTCGCGGAGGTGGCAGAACACGCGCACCGCGGCGTCGCCCTCGCCGACGTCGGCATGGAAGCGGTGCGGGGCGTCGCACTCGAGGATCGATGCGTTCTGCCACTCGGCGTCCTCGCCCGACATCCGGAACCGCACGCCGCCCGTCGAGGGCAGGCCCGTGTACGTGCCGATCCACGCCTGCATGGCGGTGGGATTGGTCAGGGAGTACCAGACGTCCTCGATGGGAGCATGGAACAGCCGGTCGAACTGGAGGTAGAGCCCGTCGTCCTTGCGAACGTAGTGGCCGGTCGCCCGAGTCATGGTCATCGTCGCCCCCTGCGTGTCGTCCTGACCTCAGGCTAACCGCGGCGGCATCGCAGGGCTAGAGTGACGCGCATGGGGAGCTCCGGTTCGAAGTCGAGGGTCACGCGTTCGGGTGCGGGCAACGCGCCGCACGAGGAGGAGCCGCTGCGTTTCTCCGAGGGGCACCAGACGATGTGGGGATGGTTCGCGGGCATCATCGTGCTCGCCCTGATCGCGGTTCCGCTCAGCGCGGCGTTCTCGTTCGCCACGAATCCGCGCACGCAGCAACTGTTCGCCGGCCGGCTCTCGGAGGCGACGACCGGCGGCTACCAGGCGTTCTGGTGGATCGTCACGCTGCTGCTCGTCGCACTGCCGGTCCTGGTCGGCTACGGCGTCGCGAAGATGTCGGCGCGGGCGCTCGGGATCGTCGGCGGGGTCGTCGCGCTGTTCGTGATCGCGATCCTCGTGCTGGGGCAGATGTTCGTGTTCTGATGCGCCTCCGCCATCGGCGGCGCGGAGCGGGGAGGTGCCGTGCAGGTTCCGAAGCCGTCGGATGACGCGAAGGCGCTGTTCGCCTCGGTCGTGCCCGACGACCCGCGCGTCGTGGTCAAGCCGATGTTCGGCAACCTCGGGGCGTTCGTGAACGGCACCATGTTCGCCGGCCTCTTCGGCGACCGGATCGGCGTGCGGGTGCTCGACGAGTCCCGCCGGGCCGAGCTGGCGGCGACGGATGGCGCGGGGCCGTTCGGTCCCGCCGAGCGCCCGATGGGCGGCTACGTGTCGGCGCCCGCGGGGTGGGCGGTCGAGCCCGAGCGCATCGCCGAGTGGGTCGCCCAGGCGTTCGAGGAGGTCGCGGCGCTGCCTCCGAAGGCGCCGAAGCCGCGCGCGCGGGTGCGGAAATAGGGGCGCGGGCTGCGCGCCATCCGGTGCCGGCCTCTACGGCAGCTCGCCCTCGAGCACCGCCATCGCCGCGTTGTGGCCGCCGATGCCGCTCACGGCGCCGCCGCGCACGGCGCCGGAGCCGCAGAGCAGCACGCGCGCGTCTCCGGTCGCGACGCCCCAGCGCTCGGCCGGCGTCGCGAGCGGCGCGTCGGGCTCGGCCCACGGCCACGACAGCGCGCCGTGGAAGATGTTGCCGCCGGGCATCGCGAGCGCCTCCTCGAGGTCGCGCGTGGTCTTCACCTCGATGCACGGCCGGCCCGCGGCATCCGTCGCGATGACGTCGGCGATGGGTTCGGCGAGCACCGAGTCGAGTGAGGCGAGCACCGCGTCGCGCAGGCGGTCGCGCAGCTCGTCGTTGCCGTAGCGGTCGACGAGACGGTCGGGCACGTGCAGGCCGAAGACGGTGAGGGTCTGCGCGGGGGAGTCGGCGAGTTCCGGCCCGAGGATCGACCGGTCGCTGAGCGTGTGGCAGTAGATCTCGCAGGGCAGCGGGTCGGGCAGCTCGCCGCTGGCGGCCTGCTGGAACGCGGCCGCGAGCTGGGTGCCGAGCTCGTTGATGTGGAACGTGCCGGCGAACGCCTGCTCGGGCGCCACCGACTCGTCGAGCAGCCGCGGCAGGCGCGTGAGCAGGAGGTTCACCTTCACCTGGGCGCCCTCGGGCACGTCGAGGCGGTCGACGCGGCGGCGCGCGTACTCGGTGAGCGGCACCTCGTCGTCGGCCGAGAACGGGGGCTCGTCGCGCGGGGCGATCGTGGCGTCGCGGGGCGCGTCGGTCGCGTCGGCGGTGGCCGGGGACGCGATGCCGGTGTCGGATGTCGCGACCAGCCGCTCGAGCACGTGCGGCGCGACGTTCGCGAGCACGACGTGCGCGCGCGCCATCCGCTCGCTGCCGGCCTCGCGCCAACGCACCTCGCCCGACTCGGGGTCGATGGCGACGACCTCGGCCTCGGTGCGCAGGCTCGCACCCGCCTCGCGGGCGGCCCGCGCGAGCTCGCCCGTCACCGCGCCCATGCCGCCGACCGGGACGTCCCAGTCGCCCGTGCCGCCGCCGATCACGTGGTAGAGGAAGCAGCGGTTCGCGTCGAGCGACTCGTCGCCGAGGTCGGTGAAGGTGCCGATCAGGCCGTCGGTCGCGACGACGCCGCGCACGAGGTCGTCGTGGAAGCGGGCCTCGATCGCGTCGCCGAGCGGTCGCTCGACGAGCTCGTCCCAGACGCGATCGTCGCCGACGAGGGCGCGCGCCTCGTCGCGGGTGGGCAGCGGCTCGGTGAGCGTCGGGAAGAGTGCGTCCGCGAGGCGCGCGGTGTCGGCGTAGAAGGACTGCCACGCGTCGACGTCGTCGGCCGCGCCGACCCGCCCGAACGCGTCGCGGGCGGCCGCGGCATCCGCCTCGACGTCGACGAGGAGCCCGCGGCTCGGGTCGCGCGGATCGGGGGTGTACGACGAGAAGCGGCGGCGCACCAGCCGAACGTCGAGGCCGAGGTCGTCGATGATGCGCTGGGGGAGCAGGCTCACGAGGTACGAGTAGCGGCTGAGGCGCGCGTCGACGCCCTCGAACGCCTGCGCGGAGACCGCCGCGCCCCCGAGGTGGTCGTCGCGCTCGAGGAGCAGGACGCGCTTCCCCGCGCGGGCGAGGTACGCGGCCGCGGTGAGTCCGTTGTGGCCGCCGCCGACGATGACGACGTCGTGGTCGGGGGATCCGGCGGGGTCGGCGGCAGGGTGCGCATCGGTGGGCATCCCCCGAGCGTACGTGATCGGCGTGGGGCGGCCGCGCGCGCCGGAGGCCCGCCGTCGGCCGCACCCGACGCGAGTCCCGTGTTCGCGCGGGTGCACCCGCGGGAACCCGGGATTCGCGGGGTGTGGGCAGGGGCGAGCGGGGCGGCCGCGCAGACGGCGGGATGGCGCGTGTCGGCGGGGCGGGGTCGAATGGGGGCATGGACATCGCCTTCATCGCCGGGTTCGGGCCGATCGGCACGGTCGACTCCGCGTCGCACGACTTCTGGGCGGGCGCCCTCGGCATCCCGTTCCACGAGAACGCGCCGCGCTACTTCCACACCGAGGAGGTCGCGGGCGCCAAGGCCTTCGCGATCTGGCCCCTCGACCAGGCCGCCGAGGCGACGTTCGGCACGACCGAGTGGCCCGCCGACCGTCCGGTGCCGCAGGCGTGGATCGAGTTCGACGTCGCCTCGCCCGAGGCGGTCGCGCCCGCCGTCGAGGAGCTCCGCGCGAAGGGGCTAGAGATCCTCGTCGAGGCGCACGAGGAACCGTGGGGCCAGACCACGTCACGCCTCATGAGCCCCGAGGGGCTGCTCGTCGGCGTGAGCTACACGCCGTGGATGCACCAGCCGACGTAGGGCGCTGCCGGCGGCCGCGCGCGGGTGCGGGGCATGTCTGCCGGCGGCCGCGCCCTGACGCGAGTCCCGCCTTCGTGCGGGCGCACCCGCGGGAACGCGGGACTCGGGCGAGCGTCGCCGAACTCAGCCCTCGCGCTCGAGCTGGCCGATCTCCGCGCCGTCGGCGCCGAGCACCGTCATGGTGTCGTCCGACACGTCGGCCACGCTGAGTTCCGACAGCCAGACGTCGACGCCCTCGCACGCCATCTTGGTCGACGCGACGTTCTCGAACTCGACCTGATCGGCCTCGTCGACCGACCACGTGCCGTTCAGCCGGTTGCAGCCGTCACTCCCGGTGAGCGTGCCGTCCTCCTCGAGCGTGAGGTACGGCGTGTTCGTCCCGGTCGAGTCGCCCCACGTGCCGGTCGGGTCGATGTCGCCTCCGGCGTCGTCGCCCTCCTCGCCCGCGCACCCGGTGAACAGGAGCGCGGCGGCGATGCCTCCGACGACGGCGAGCGTTCGCAGCCTGGTCATGGTCGCAGCGTAGACCGGGCCCGGCGCAAGCGTCACGCCCCCGTTCAGGTCGGGACGACGGAGGACGCGGCGGACGGGGCTCAGGATGGCGCGGCGGACGACACGCCCCGCGCGCCCGCCTCCGGCCGTCCGTTCCCCGCGGCCGCCCGGGCCAGCGCGTCGCGCGCGGCGACCACCGCCGGGCGCCGTGCCGCCGCGCGCCGGGTCGACGAGAACACCTCGCGCTCCGGGTCGCCGGGAAGCGCGACGAGTCGCACGGTCGTGGCCTCGCCAGCCCACACCAGGTCGGGCAGCAGCCCGACGGCGTTGCCCGACCGGATGAGGCGGATGTGCGCCATGAGGTCGGCCGTCTCGAAGCGCACGTCGGGCTCGAAGCCCGCCTGGCGGCACAGCTGCTCGGCCCACTCGCGCGACGCGGTGCCCTCGGGCTCGAGCACCCAGGGGCGAGCGGATGCCGCGGCGAGCGCGTCCTCGGGACGGGGGGTCTCGAGACGGCGCTGCGCGCCTCCTCGACCGGCTGAGCCTCCACGACCCGGGGTCTCGAGACGGCGCTGCGCGCCTCCTCGACCCGCGGTGGACGGGGGCAGGGCGAGCCGGATCGCGTCGCGCGCGAGCGGCACGCGGTCGAGCTCGGGGTGCAGCGGCCGCGTGTAGCCCGGGTACTGCTCGGCGATCACGAGGTCGAAGTCGCGCGCGGCCACGTCGAACAGCGCGAGCTCGGGCTCGCGCTCCGTGACCTCGACGCGCAGGTCGGGGTGCTCGGCGGCGAGCAGGCTGAGCGCCTGCGGCACGACGGCGTGCGCCGCGGACTGGAACACGGCGATGCGCACGGTGCCGCCGACCGTGGTGAGGGAGCGCGCGACATCCGCTTCGGCCTCTTCGAGCCGCTCGAGCACGGCCTGCGCGTGCCCGACGAGCAGCTCGGCCTGGGGCGTGAGCTGCACGCGCCGGCCGACCTGCACGAGCAGCGGCACGCCGGCCTCCTTCTCGAGCTGGCTGAGCTGCTGCGACACCGACGACGGGCTGTACGAGAGCGCCTCGGCGACCGCGGCGAGCGTGCCCCGCTGGCTCAGCTCGACCAGCAGGCGCAGTCGGCGCACGTCGAGCATCGGCGGGTCTCCGGCATCCGTTCAGATCATTCGGGAAACATGAACAGTATGCATCGGATTCATTCGCTGTACTGAACGGATGCCTCGGCGCACACTGGAAGCGCCGGGCGTGCACCACCTCGCGCGCCCCAACGAGACCAAAGGACACCGCCGTCGTGACCACTTCGAAGCTCCTCGTGGACGCCGTCCCCGACACCGACCACGTCGTCGCGCTCGTCGAGCGCTGGCTCGCCGAGAGCGCGAACCACCCGGTCGACCCCGCCGCCCAGCGCCTCGCGGGCGTGCTGAAGGATCCGAACGGCCTCGCCTTCACCGTCGGCTTCGTCGACGGCGTGATGCGTCCCGAAGACCTGGGCGTCGCCGGCCGCAACCTCGCCGAGGTCGCGAAGCTCACGCCCAAGTTCCTGCCCGCGTACCTGAAGGCCGCGATCCGGCTGGGCGGCGCGATGGCGCCGAGCTTCCCGTGGCTCGTCATCCCGATCGCCCGTCGCGTGCTGCGCGCGATGGTGGGCCACCTCGTGCTCGATGCGACGCCCGCGAAGCTCGGGCCCGCGATCGCGAAGCTGCGCGAGTCGGGCAATCGCCTGAACCTCAACCTGCTCGGCGAGGCCGTGCTCGGCGAGCACGAGGCCGACCGGCGCCTGAAGGGCACCTACGACTTCCTCGCGCGCGACGACGTCGACTACGTCTCGATCAAGGTGTCGAGCGTCGTCAGCCAGCTCTCGATGTGGTCGTTCGACGAGGCCGTCGAGAAGGTCGTCGCGAAGCTGACGCCGCTGTACGAGCTTGCGGCGAAGGGCGGGGTTTCGAGTGCCTCAACCCCCACAGGTGGCAAGTTCATCAACCTCGACATGGAGGAGTACCGCGACCTCGACCTCACCATCGCGGTCTTCAAGCGCCTCCTCGACCAGCGGCAGCTGCAGGGTCTCGAGGCCGGGATCGTGCTGCAGACGTACCTGCCCGACGCGCTCGGCGCGATGCAGGACCTCACCGAGTGGGCGCTGCGTCGCCGCGCGGCGGGCGGCGCGCCGATCAAGGTGCGCGTCGTCAAGGGCGCGAACCTCGCGATGGAGCAGGTCGACGCCGCCATCCACGACTGGCCGCTCGCGACCTACGACCGCAAGCAGGACTCCGACACCAACTACAAGCGCGTGCTGCACTGGTCGATGACGCCCGAGCGCATCGACGCGGTCAAGCTCGGCGTCGCGGGCCACAACCTCTTCGACGTCGCCCACGCGTACCTCACCGCGAAGGAGCGCGGCGTCGAGCAGGGCGTCGAGTTCGAGATGCTGCTCGGCATGGCGACCGGCCAGGCCGCCGCGGTCCGCGGCGACGTCGGCCGCCTGCTGCTGTACACGCCGGTCGTGAACCCGTCGGAGTTCGACGTCGCGATCGCGTACCTGATCCGCCGCCTCGAGGAGAACGCGAGCCAGGACAACTTCATGTCGGCCGTGTTCGAGCTGAACGAGAACCGCGGCCTGTTCGAGCGCGAGCGCGATCGCTACCTCCGTTCGCTCGCCGCGCTCCAGGCCGAGCAGGCCGAGCAGGTCGAGGCCGCGGCGGATGTCGCGGCGCCGCGCCCGAACCGCACGCAGAACCGCCGCACGGAGTGGGACGAGCAGGCTGCGGTCGAGCTCGGCGCGCCCGTGCCCGCCGCACCCGCGCCGGGCGAGCAGCACGAGGGCTCGCTCACGAGCGTCGTGCTCGGCATCACGCGCGGCTCGGCGCTCGACGGCGAGCTGATGGATGTCGCGCCAGACGAGGCATCCGCGCTCACGGGCCCCGGCGTCACGCCGGGCTTCCGCAACGAGCCCGACACCGACCCGGCGCTCGCCGCGAACCGCGATTGGGGTCGCCGCATCCTCGAGCGGGTGCCGTCCTCGACGCTCGGCGTCGACACGCTGAAGGCGAACCGCATCGAGACCGCCGACCAGCTCGAGCGGCTCATGGCCGCGGTCGTCGCCAACGGCACCGAGTGGGGCCGCCGCTCGGGCGACGAGCGAGCCGCCGTGCTGCACCGTGCGGGCCTTGCGCTCGCCGCGAACCGCGACCGCCTCATCGAGGTCATGGCCGCCGAGACCGGCAAGACGATCGCCGAGGCCGACCCCGAGATCAGCGAGGCGATCGACTTCGCGCACTACTACGCCGAGCGCGCCCGCGAGCTCGACCGCGTGCAGGGCGCCCGGTTCGTCCCGTCGAAGCTGACCGTCGTGACCCCGCCGTGGAACTTCCCGGTCGCCATCCCGGCCGGTGGTGTGCTCGCCGCGCTCGCCGCGGGCTCGGGCGTGATCATCAAGCCCGCGAAGCTCTCGCAGCGCTCGGGCGCCGTCATGGTCGAGGCGCTGTGGGAGGCGGGCATCCCGAAGGACCTGCTCGCACTCGTCGACCTCGGCTCGCGCGACCTCGGCACCAAGCTCGTCTCCGATGAGAAGGTCGACCGCGTCATCCTCACCGGCGCGTACGAGACGGCCGAGCTGTTCCGATCGTTCCGCCGCGACCTGCCCCTGCTCGCCGAGACCAGCGGCAAGAACGCGATCATCGTGACGCCGTCGGCCGACCTCGACCTCGCGGCATCCGACGTCGTCAAGAGCGCCTTCGGCCACGCCGGCCAGAAGTGCTCGGCCGCGTCGCTTGTGATCCTCGTCGGCTCGGTCGCGCAGTCCGAGCGGTTCCGCCGCCAGCTGGTGGATGCCGCGACGAGCCTCCGCGTCGGCTGGCCCGAGCACCCGGCGAGCCAGATGGGCCCGATCGTCGAGCCCGCGAACGGCAAGCTGCTGCACGCGCTCACGACGCTCGGCGCCGACGAGGAGTGGCTCGTGGAGCCGCGCCAGCTCGACGGCACCGGCCGGCTGTGGTCGCCCGGCATCCGCGCGAACGTGAAGCCCGGCTCGTACTTCCACCTCACCGAGTTCTTCGGCCCCGTGCTCGGCGTGATGCACGCGAAGGACCTCGACGAGGCCATCCGCTTCCAGAACGCGGTCGACTTCGGCCTGACCGCGGGCCTGCACTCGCTCGACTCCGACGAGCTCGCGACCTGGCTCGCCAACGTCGAGGCCGGCAACCTCTACGTCAACCGCGGCATCACGGGCGCGATCGTGCAGCGCCAGCCGTTCGGCGGCTGGAAGCGCTCGTCGGTCGGCGCGGGCGCCAAGGCCGGCGGTCCGAACTACCTGTTCGGCCTCGGCGACTGGGAGCCGGTGCACGACGAGCCGAGCCGCTCCCTGCACCTGCGCGGCCTCGAGCAGCGCGTCTCCGAGCTCATCGAGGCGTCGCAGTCGTCGCTCGACTACGACGCGTTCGAGGTGCTGCGCCGCTCGGCGCTCTCCGACGAGGTCGCGTGGGCCGAGGAGTACGGCACGGTGAAGGATGTCTCGGGCCTCGGCGTCGAGCGCAACCTGTTCCGCTACCTCCCGCTGCCCGTCACGATCCGCGTGAGCGAGGACGCCTCGCTCGCCGACGGCCTCCGCGTGCTCGCCGCCGGCCTGCTCGCGAAGTCGAAGCTCACCGTGTCGACCGCGCACGAGCTGCCCAAGGGCGTCCGTGCGATCCTCGCGACGCGCGAGATCCGCGTCGTGCGCGAGGGCGACGGCGGATGGCTCGACCGCGCGCGAAAGGGCGAGATCACCGGTCGCGTCCGCCTCGTGGGCGGCTCGGCCGCGGCGCTCGCCGAGGCGACGGACGGCACGCCCGACCTCGCGGTGTGGTCGCACCCGGTCACCCCGTCGGGCCGCGTCGAGCTGCTGCCGTTCCTGCACGAGCAGGCGATCTCGATCACCAACCACCGCTTCGGCAACCCGACGACGATCTCCGAGGGCGTCATCTAGGGCGTCTCGCCCGACGCTCACGGCTTCTCCGCGAGTCCCGGGTTGGTGCGGGTCCACCCGCCCCAACCCGGGATTCGCGTGCACAGGGCGGCCGTCCCCATAGGCTCGTGCCATGTCCGTGCACGCGCCGATCGTCACGCTGACCATGAACCCCGCGCTCGACGTGTCGAGCACCGTCGACCGGGTCGAGCCCGAGCACAAGCTGCGGTGCGGGCCGAGCCGATTCGACCCGGGCGGGGGCGGCGTGAACGTGAGTCGCGCCATCCGGAATCTCGGCGGCAACTCGGTCGCGATCTACCCGCTCGGCGGGCCGACGGGCCAGGCGTATCGCGGGTTCCTCGAGCGGGCCGGGATCATCGGGCGCGTGATCACGATCGCCGGCAGCACACGCGAGAGCTTCACGGTCGACGAGCTCTCGACCGGCGACCAGTACCGGTTCGTGCTGCAGGGGCCGACGCTGCGCGAGCCCGAGTGGCGCGCGTGCCTGTCGGTCGTCGGCGACCACCTGCCCGTCGGCGGGTTCCTCGTCGCGAGCGGCAGCCTGCCGCCGGGAGTGCCCGTCGACTTCTACGCGATGCTCGCGCGCATCGCGCACGAGCACGACATCCGGGTGGTGGTGGACGCCTCGGGGCCGGCGCTCGCGGCGGCGCTCGACGAGGGCGTGTTCCTCATCAAGCCGAGTCGTGACGAGCTCGCCGGGCTGGTCGGCGCTGACGCCGACCTCGGCCTCGACGAGCAGGTGGATGCCGCGCGGGCGATCGTCGCCGGCGGGCGGTCGGAGGTCGTCGCGCTGACGCTCGGCGGCGCGGGCGCGGTGCTGGTGACGGAGGAGGGGGTGCTGCGGCTGCCGACGCCGCGCGTCGAGGTCGCGAGCGCGGTCGGTGCGGGCGATGCGTTCCTCGCGGGGCTCGTGCTGCGGCTGGCCGAGGGCCGGCCGATCGCGGAGGCCTTCCGCACCGCAGTCGCGGCGGGCAGCGCGACGGCGATGCTGCCGGCCACCGAGTTGTGCCGGGCCGAGGACGTGGCGCGGCTGGAGGCGGAAGTGGCCTAGCGCCCCGCGAAGGCGGGGAAGAGGCGGTCGTGGATGAGTCGCAGTTGCTCACGGGCGTCGGGCAGTCCATTCGGCCGTGTGCCGGTCGCCATCTCCGCCACGGCCGGGTCGACGAGAGCCAGCAGCACATGATCGACCCCGGCGTCCAGCAGGTCGAAGCGGATCCGATCAGCGCACTCCTCCGGGGTTCCGGCGATCGTGAGCGCCTCGCCGATCTGGGGCGTCGCCCGGCGCACCGCCTCGGCGAAGTCGCCCTCGTCGATCGCCGCCATGACCGGCGCCACCTGGTCGTCGGCCAGTCCGTGTCGCACGATCATGCTGGGTGGGAGCGCCGGCAGCCAGGCCACCGCCACACCCAGCGCCGCCTCCTTGGCCGCTGCCGCATCGTCGCCGACCGCGACGATGACGGTCGCGCCGATCCGTATCCTCTCCGGGTCTCGTCCGGCACGTTCGGCTCCCCTGCGGACATGCTCGACGACGTATGCCGAGTTCGCACGCGAACTGCTGCCGCATTCGATTCCGTCGGCGACCTCACCGGCCAGCTCGAAGGATCGCGGGCCACCCAGCGCGCCCACGTACAGCGGCAGGTGCTCCTGGACCGGGCGCACCGCCGTCTGGATCCCCGAGTAGCGGAAGAACTCGCCCTGCCGGTCGACCGCACCGTCGTCGAGGTACGCCCGCATGACTCCGATCGCTTCGCGGACTCGCGCCAGCGGCCGGGCCCCTCGCCACTCGACGTGATAGGCGTCGAGCATCTGCGCAGTACCGAAGCTCACCACCGCCTGGGCACGTCCGCCGGAGAGCTGGTCGATCGTCGCGAGCGCCTGTGCGATCAGGGTGGGCTCACGCAGGTACACGTGCGTGGCGCTGAGGCCCAGCCTGATGGTGGAGGTCTCGCGGGCAGCGGCGGCGAGCACAGCCCACGGGTCGAGCATCGTCGGGTCGTCAGCAAGATGACAGAAGTCGAATCCGAGGTGATCGGCCGCGCGGATCAGGTCCACCATCTCACCGGCCGGGTGCACACAGGGCAGTCCATAGCCGAAACGCACCACCGCACGCTCCTCCTGCCGACGCCCGTGTCACTGAGACGCGCGTCGTGTCACCCCTGCACTACTCGCCGGCAGGCCCGCCGTCAAGTGGTCGGCTAGGGTCTCGAGACCGGCCTGCGGCCCTCCTCGACCCGCACAGGGGGTCTCGAGACGCGCACTTCGCGTGCTCCTCGACCCGCAGGGTGGGCTAGGCGCGCCCGCGGTTGCGGCGCCGGATGGCGCGCGGCGCGCGCCCGCCGACGAACGAGCGGCCGGCGTCGACGAGGAACCCGTTGCGGAGCGCCTCGCGGCCCACGAGCATGCGGAAGCCCATCGCGTCGCGGTTCGTGAGCGTGACCTCGGCGGTCACCTCGCGGCCGAGCAGCACGAGATCCATGAGGACCACAAGGCGTTCCTCCTCGTGCCCCGTCGAGCTCCGGATGACGCGACGATCGTGCACCGGCAGCTCGACGGTCGCGGCGTCGACGTCGGTGTCCTGCCAGGGGTGGATTCCGAAGCGCACCCAGCCCTCGCCGTCGCGCGAGAACTCCTCGAGGTCGAACGCGTGCAGCGCCGACGAGCGCGCACCGGTGTCGAGCTTGGCCTTGATCCAGTCGACCTCGGCCTGGGGGAGGCGCACCCATTCGCGCCATCCGGCGATGGTGCTTGAATGGGTGGGCTCTGTCATCCGAACCATCTTCGCAGGGACTTCCGCATGAAACTCGCGATCCTGTCGCGCGCCCCCCAGGCCTACTCGACCCAGCGTCTCCGTGCTGCAGCGCAGCAGCGCGGTCACGACGTCAAGGTCCTCAACACCCTCCGCTTCGGCATCGACCTCTCCGGTCCCGAACCCGACCTGCAGTATCGCGGCCGGCAGCTGTCGGACTACGACGCGATCCTGCCGCGCATCGGCAACTCGATCACGTACTTCGGCACCGCCGTCGTGCGGCAGTTCGAGCAGATGGACGTCTACACGCCGAACACCGCGAACGGCATCACGAACGCGCGCGACAAGCTGCGCGCGACGCAGATCCTGTCGCGCCACAACATCGGCATGCCCGCGACCACGTTCGTGCGCAACCGCGCCGACCTGCGGCCCGCGATCGAACGCGTCGGCGGGGCTCCCGTCGTGATCAAGCTGCTCGAGGGCACGCAGGGCATCGGCGTCATCCTCGCCCCCGAGGTGAAGGTCGCCGAGGCCATCATCGAGACGCTGCACTCGACGAAGCAGAACGTGCTGATCCAGCGGTTCGTGAAGGAGAGCCGCGGCCGCGACATCCGTGCGCTCGTCGTCGGCGACCGCGTGGTCGCGGCGATGCGTCGCAGCGCGAGCGGCGACGAGTTCCGCTCGAACGTGCACCGCGGCGGCACCGTCGAGCGCGTCGAGCTCACGCCCGAGTACGAGCAGGCGGCCGTGCGCTCGGCCCAGATCATGGGACTCAAGGTCGCCGGCGTCGACATGCTCGAGGGCAACGACGGCCCGCTCGTCATGGAGGTGAATTCGTCGCCCGGCCTGCAGGGCATCGAGACGGCGACGAACCTGGATGTCGCGGGCGCCATCATCGACTACATCGCCAACCAGGTCGCGTTCCCCGAGATCGACGTGCGCCAGCGCCTGACCGTCTCGACCGGATACGGCGTGGCCGAGCTGCTCGTGCACGGCGACGCCGACCTCGTCGGCAAGACGCTCGGCGAGTCGGGCCTGTGGGACCGCGACATCACGGTGCTCACGCTGCACCGCGGCACCACGGTCATCCCGAACCCCCGCAAGGGCGTCGTGCTCGAGAGCGAGGACCGCCTCCTCTGCTTCGGCAAGCTCGAGGAGATGCGCTCGATGATCCCCGAGCGTCGGCGTCGGCGCCAGAAGGTGCGCAAGCTGCCGAAGGAGCCGATCCCGGCCGCGGTGCCGACTCCGGTCGACGCGGCGAGCTGACACCGCTGAGGGTTGAGGAGGCCGCTCGCGGCCGTCTCGAGACCCGGGGGAGCGCACGACGGGGTGACTTCCCGCGCGCTGGCCCGCTGGTCGACCCGCTGACGTCAGCGCGAGCGGAGCGCCCGTGCCGCCGCGTCCAGCGCGGCATCCGTCGCCACGCCCAGCCGGCCGACCGTCTCGGCGAAGGCGGATGCCGCGGCCTGCAGCGCCTGCTCGACCGGGTCGCCCGTGGCGCGCACGAAGGTGCCGTTGCGGCCTCGCCCCTCGACGACGCCGTCGGCCTCGAGTTCCTTGTAGGCCTTGGCAACCGTATTCACGGCGAGCCCGAGCTGCTCGGCGAGGGCGCGGACGGTCGGCAGCTTCGCGCCGGCCGCAAGCCGACCGTCGCGCACGGCGTCGACGACCTGCATGCGCACCTGCTCCGACGGCGGTGTGGCGGAGCCGGCCTCGACGGTGAAGCGCATCGCGGGGTCGCCCGGCCTCAGTCGCGGTTGCGGTTGACGAGCCGCGAGAGCACGATCGCGCTGCGCGTGTGGTCGACGTTCGGGGCGATGCGCACGCGCTCGAGCGCGTCCTCGAGCGAGGTGATGTCACGCGCGCGCATGTGCACGATCGCGTCGGCGCTGCCGGTCACGGTGCCGGCGTAGACGATCTCGGGCACGCCCTGCAGGATGCGCTGGAGCTCGTCGGGTGCGACCGTGCCGCGGCAGAAGAGCTCGACGTACGCCTCGGTGCTCATGCCGTCGACGGCCGGGTCGACCTGGATGGTGAAGGCCCTGATGACGCCCTCGGCGACGAGCTTGTCGACGCGGCGCTTGACCGCCGACGCGGACAGCCCGACCTGCGACCCGATGTCGCCGTACCCGGCGCGCGAGTTCTGCCGGAGCAGGTCGAGGATGGCGCGGTCGAGGTTGTCCATGCGCCGAGTGTACGGCGGTTCGTTGCGTGCCGGTACGGCCGGACGCCGCTTTCCTGCGTGGTGTTGCAGGTTCGTGATCGAGGGCGCGCGCCTCACCCGGCGGGGAGCGCCGCGTGCCGTTCCCGCAGCCCGTGCATGAGCGCGTCGAGGCCCAGCCGGAAGGCGCGCTCGGCCCCCGACGCGTCGGCGTGCTCGGGGTCGAGCGCCGCCCGAAGTGCGGCGAGCTCGGCGGGGACCGAGGCGTGCGCGAGCAGGTCGCCCGGCGCGACGATGTCGAGCGCCGAGCCGAGCACGTGCGCCTCGACGGTGCGCATGACGGCGACGGCGTCGCGGGTGGGCCAGCCGCCCGCGAGCAGCGATCCGACGACGGTCTCGTACATCTCGAGCGTCGAACGGTCGCGGATCGGCGTGGTCGCCAGCAGCGGGATCACGTTCGGGTGCGCCGCGAAGGCGGTCAGGTACGAGCGGGCCCACGCGTCGAGCGCGACATCCCATCGGTGCTCGCCGAACGCCGAGACGTCGATGCCCTCGACGATGCGGGCGCGCACGGCCTCGATGAGCTCGGCGCGGCTGCCGACGTGGTTGTAGAGCGACGAGACCTGGCGGTCGACGCGCGACGCGAGCGCGCGCATCGTGAGGGCCTCGCCGCCCTCCTCGTCGACGAGGTCGAGCGCGGCGCTGACGAGCTGTTCGCGCTTGAGCCGAGTCACGAATGTCCTCCGGGGTCTTCCGTCGCCGTGATCGGCAGTGTAACGTGACCGCACGCAAACACGAACAATGTTCGTATACGGATGTCGCGACGCGACGCTCCACGGACACGACGACGAGGACCAGGTGCGGTGACGACGACGTTCTTCCACGGTGGCACGGTGTGGACCGGCTCGGGCGACGACGAGCGCGCCCTGCTGGTGCGGGACGGACGGGTCGCGGCCCTCGGCGCCGCGGCCGAGGCCGAGTTCACGGACGCCGGCGCCGACGAGGTGATCGACCTCGAGGGCGGCTTCCTCATGCCCTCGTTCGGCGACGGCCACGCGCACCCGATCTTCGGCGGCCTCGAGGACGACGGCCCCGACGTGCGCGCGTGCGGCTCCGTCGCCGAGATCGTCGCCGAGGTGCGCCGGTACGCCGAGGCGCACCCCGGGCTCGAGTGGATCACGGGCGCCTCGTACGACGGCAGCCTCGCCGAGGGCGGCCTGTTCGACGCGCGCTGGCTCGACGAGGCCGTCGCCGACCGGCCCGTGATGCTCCGCGCCTGGGACTACCACACGGTGTGGGTCAACACCGCGGCGCTGGAGCTCGCCGGCATCGACGCGGCGACGCCCGACCCCGAGCTCGGCGAGATCCCGCGCCGGGCCGACGGCACGCCGCTCGGCACGCTCCGCGAGTGGGGCGCCGTCGACCTCGTGGCCGCCGTCATGCCGCCGCGGCCTATCGAGGCCGGCGTCCGCGCGCTCGAACGGGCGGGCCGCTACTACCTCGAGCGCGGCGTGACCTGGGTGCAGGACGCGTGGGTCGAGCCCGCCGACGTCGACGTGTACCTGGCTGCCGCGGCATCCGGTGCCCTGCCGTTGCGGTTCAACCTCGCGCTCTACGCCGACCCGCGCCGGTTCGCCGCGCAGCTGCCCGGCATGATCGCCGCGCGGCAGCGCGTCGCGGCAGTCGGATCGCCGTGGCTCACCGCGAACACCGTGAAGTTCTTCGCCGACGGCGTCGTCGAGAACGAGACCGGGGCCCTGCTCGAGCCGTACTGCTCGGGCCTGCACTCGCACGGCATGTCGGTGTGGGGCGCCGAGCGCCTCGCCGAGGCGGTGCGTGCCGCGGATGCCGCGGGGTTCCAGGTGCACGTGCACGCCATCGGCGACGCGGCCGTGCGCCAGGCGCTCGACGCGATCGCCGGCGCGATCGACGCCAACGGACCGCGCGACCGGCGCCCCGTGATCGCGCACGCGCAGCTCGTCGACGACGCCGACCTCGCGCGCTTCGCCGAGCTCGGCGTGATCGCGAACATGCAGCCGCTGTGGGCGCAGCTCGACGCGCTCATGACCGTGCTGACCGTGCCGCGGCTCGGGCGGCAACGCGCCGACCGACAGTACCGCATGCACTCCCTGGCGTCGACGGGCGCCGTGCTCGCCTTCGGCTCGGACTGGCCGGTCTCGTCGGGCGACCCCCGCGACGGCCTCGCGATCGCGGCGTCGCGCCGCACGGTCGCCGGCGAGCCCGTCGGCGGATGGACGCCGCACGAGATCGTGCCCATGGAGGCCGCGCTCGGCGCCTACACCGCCGCGGTCGCGCACCAGGCGTTCGCCGACTCGGCCGACGCGCCCTGGGGACGGATCGTCCCCGGTGCCGGCGCCGACCTCGTGCTGCTCGCGCGCGACCCGCGCGGCATCGACCCCCACGAACTGCCCGGCGTCGAGGTGCGCGAGACGTACCTCGCGGGCGAACCCCGGCTCGCGACATCCGGCCGCCCCACCGAAGCCCCCGCACCGTCGAACACCTCCACCTCCCCCGAGCGCAGCGTCGCGCTCCACCCCTGAAAGGACCCACCCGATGTCCCAGACCTCCGTCGCCGGCGAGCCCGGCCCCGCGGCATCCGGCACCGAGCACGCCCACCTGCGGCGCGTGCTCGGCGTGCCCTCGCTCGTGCTGTTCGGGCTCGTCTACATGGTGCCGCTCACGGTCTTCACGACCTACGGCATCGTCACCGAGCTGACGGGCGGGCGCGTTCCGCTCGCCTACGCGATCACGCTGGTCGCGATGTTCTTCACGGCGCGGTCGTACGCCCGGATGGCGGTGGCCTACCCCTACGCGGGATCCGCCTACGTGTACGCGCAGCGCACCTTCGGACCCGGCGTCGGATTCCTCGCCGGCTGGTCGCTCATGCTCGACTACCTGTTCCTGCCGATGATCAACTACCTCGTCATCGGCATCTACCTGAACGCCGCGTTCCCGGCCGTGCCGCAGTGGGTGTTCATCGTCGCGTCGATCCTGGTCGTGACCGCGCTGAACATCATCGGCATCGTGTCGGTCGCACGCGCGAACTTCGTGATCATCGCCGTGCAGGCGCTGTTCATCGTGACCTTCGTCGCGCTCAGCCTCTCCGCGATCGGCGGCACCGGACAGGTCGACCTGCTCGCGCCGTTCACGGGCGACGGCTCGGTCGAGGGGCCGGGCGTGCTGTTCGCGGGCGCCGCCGTGCTGTGCCTGTCGTTCCTCGGATTCGACGCGGTCTCGACGCTCTCCGAGGAGGCGAAGGACCCGACCCGCTCGGTGCCGCGCGCCATCATGTGGACCACCGTCGCCGCGGGCGTGATCTTCATCCTGCTGTCGTGGGTGTCGCAGGTCGTCTACCCGTCGAACGCGTTCGCATCGGTCGACTCGGCGGCGCTCGACGTCATGGGCGCGGCCGGCGGCGAGTTCCTCGCCGTGTTCTTCACCGCGGCGTACATCGCGGGCGCGACCGGATCGGCGCTCACGTCGCAGGCATCGGTCGCGCGCATCCTCTACGCGATGGGTCGCGACCGCGTGCTGCCGCGCGCCGTCTTCGGGCGGCTCTCCGAGCGGTTCCGCACGCCCGTGATCGCGATCCTCGTGGTGTCGGCGATCTCGCTGCTCGCGGTCGTGATCGACCTCGGACTGCTCGTCGAGATGATCAGCTTCGGCGCCCTCATCGCGTTCTCGGTCGTGAACCTCACCGTGATCAAGCACTACTTCGTCGACCGGCGAGAGCGGTCGGGCGGGGCCGTGGTGAACAACCTGGTGCTGCCGCTCGTGGGCTTCGCGCTCACGCTGTGGCTCTGGACGAGCCTCTCGCCGCGCACGTTCGTCGTCGGGCTGATCTGGCTCGGGCTCGGCGTGGTGCTGCTCGCGGTCGTGACGCGCGGGTTCCGTCGCCCGGTGCCGATGCTCGACCTCCGCGAGGAGGCGGGCGCCGACGAGCCGGCGCCGTCCGTCGGGGCGACGCGGGCAAGCGAGCGCGCGCAGGGGTAGCCGCGCTCGGCGCGCCGCCCGTCGTGCCTCGCGCGGCGGGCGGCACTGCATCGACCTCACCGCGACCCGACTCACGCGAATCCGCCCTTGCAGGGGCGGATTCGCGTGAGTCGGCAGCGGAAGAGGAAGAGGGGAGCGGGGGACCGCACCGTCCGTTCGCGGTGGGCGCAACGCAACCCCTCGGAAACCGCTCGCCAGTGTGCCTAGGGTCGAAGCATGACCCGGAACGCGACGAACACGAATGCGCCCGCACGCCTCGGCGTGCAGCTGCAGCCCCAGCACGCGAGCTACGCGCAGATCCGCGACGCGGTGCTCCGCATGGAGGACCTCGGCGTCGACGTGGTCTTCAACTGGGACCACTTCTTCCCGCTCTCGGGCGACCGCGACGGCCTGCACTTCGAGGCGTGGACCATGCTCGGCGCGTGGGCCGAGCAGACCGCGCGCGTCGAGTTCGGCACGCTCGTGAACTGCAACTCGTACCGCAACGCCGACCTTCAGGCCGACATGGCCCGCACGCTCGACCACATCAGTGCGAAGGGCGGCGATCGCGGCCGGTTCATCTTCGGCACTGGCTCGGGCTGGTTCGAGCGCGACTACGACGAGTACGGCTACGAGTTCGGCACGGTCGGCTCGCGCCTCGACGACCTCGCCGAGGCGCTGCCGCGCGTGAAGGCGCGCTGGGCGCAGCTCAATCCGGGGCCGACGCGCGACATCCCGATCATGATCGGCGGCCAGGGCGAGCAGAAGACCCTGCGACTCGTCGCCGAGCACGCCGACATCTGGCACTCGTTCGTGCGGCCCGACGCGATCGCGCACAAGCTCGACGTGCTCGCCCGCTGGGGCGAGAAGGTCGGGCGGGATGTCTCCGAGATCACGATCTCGAACGAGCTCTCGCGCGGCCGCATCGACGACGACCACGCCGACGCCCTGTACGACGCCGGCGTGCGCCTGTTCACGCTCGGCCTCTCGGGGCCCGCCTACGACGACACGGCCGTCAGGCACTGGCTCGCATGGCGCGACCGCAAGAACGACGGACGGCGCGCCGACGCCGCCTGACGCGGCAGCCGTCCGCCTCATCGCCCGGCGTTGAGCCCAAGCGTGAGCGTGCCCCCGCTGTTGAGGATCGCCACGGCGAATCCCGCGACCGGATGCGCGACCTGGATCCGGAGACCGCCGGCCGGCAGTCGCCCGCCGCTCGTGCACCGGTACTCCACCCATCCGTCGGGCGCCACGACCAGGATGAGGCAGACATCGTTCCCGTCGACGGTGCGGGCGATGTAGGCGGCAGGGCCGTCGGTCCGGGTCGCGACCAGTCGCAGGGACGCCGGATCCATCTCTGAGACGGCCAAGCCCAGCTCACCGTCGGCGGCAGTGGGCGGCAGCCGGTCGAAAAGGTGCACGAGGCCGCTGTCGTCGAGCGGCGTGCCGGGCTCGCCCGAGCCGAATGCGGGTCCGGTCGGGGCGACGTCGGCCGGAGCGACATCAGGCCCCGCCGAGCTCGTGCGGCCGACGACGGTGCCGGCCGCGGCGCCGACCAGCAGGCCCGCGATGCCGAAGGCCGCTGCCCAGCGCCGCACTCGGGAGCGGGTTCCGTCGGGGCTGGCAGATCGGGCGTCGGCGGGAACGGGCGCCGGTTCGTCGACGACCGCGCCGCCGGCGACGACGTCGCTCGCGACCTCGACGCGTGCGGCTGGATCGCCCGCGACCGCATCGCCCGCGACCGCATCGCGCGCAGGCCCATCATCCGCGCCCACCTGGGGACGCGAGCCGCCCCGGGCCGCGGAGGCGGCGAGCGCGGCGAGCGCGGCGAGTTCGGCGGCGGCACGCGCCCGGACGGAATCCGGCGTGTCCGCGCCGTAGGCCCTGCGCTGCAGTTCCGCGATGTGCTCGTCGTCCAACACCGGTGACCCCCGGAGGTGGCCGGCACGATGCGACCGGCCCCCATCTCAGGATCCTCCTCGGCGATGCGGCGGGCAACAGCAGCGGGCGTGATCGGGGATATCGGGCGTGATCGGTCAGGTGTCGTCATCACTCGGCCGGGACCGCCGGCGCGAGTGACACGTGGCCGGTGACCTCCCACGTCGCGCTGTAGACACCGGCGCCTCGCACCTCCGTGGACGCCATGAGCCCGCTGAGGGGGAATCGTCCGTCAGTGGTGCACGCGGTCGCGGGCGGGCCGAGCGGCACGATCAGGACGAGGCACCCGTCCTCCCCGTCGGTCGTTCGCACCGCGATCACCCGGACGCCGTCCCAGCGCGAGGCGAGCACGCGCCGGCTCTCGAGGTCGAGGTCGAGGTCGGCGTCGGGCACGGGGAACCGGGCGGGGTGGCCGTTCAGCGGCGGGAGCTGGAAGACACTCCATGCCTCCGTCCGGGCCGCGGGGACCGTGCGAGCTGTCTCGGACAGCTCCGCGACGGAGTCGAGCGACACGCCGATCCCGACGCCCACGACCAGCGCGAACGCGCTCGCCGCGATCAGCGACGTTCGAGACGGTGCGGCGGATGCGTCCGCTCCGGCGGACGTCGGCGTCGTCGCGCTCGCCCCGTCGATCCCGGCCGGCGGGTCGGTCCCGAGACGGTTCCGGATCGCCGCGAGCTCGTTCTCGGCGACGGCGCGCTCGGCATCGGACACGTGGGCGCCGTAGGCCGCACGCTGCAACCGCGCGACCCGTTCGTCGTCGAGCTGCGACATCGTGGGTACCGCCGTCCGCTCGGCACAGGGCCGATCACTCCAGCATCCACCGCGTCGGGCCGGGTGCGCAACGCCGGCGGCGCGAGGCGTCAGCCGGTCGTGGACGCGATGACGCCGTCCGCCCCCGAGGCCAGCCAGACGACGAGTCCGATAGGGAGCGGGGACGCGCTCAGGCTGCCCGACGCGTCGTCGACAGGCAACCTGCGGCCGCGCACGATCCGAGGGCGTCGTCGCGCCGTCGGAGCGCCGGAAGCGTGCGGATGTGCCATCCGCGACCCTCGATTCATTGCGAATCGGGCCAGAATGCGCAGGATTCGTGTGCACGATGCCGAGAAGGCGCGCGACTTCGCGGGCACACTGGAAGCGGCGTCTCGACGTCGGCGCGATCCGTCGCCGTCGCCGGGGCTCGAGAGAGCGACCTGGTCCGCCGACACCACACCAGCCGGCTCGGCGGCGCGCCGCCGCGCTCGGCTCACGAGTACCTCCTGAGGAGTGAGATGTCGACTGTGACCGAGACCCAGAACGAGACCCGCGACGAGGCTCGCACGGCCCCCGCGGCCCGACGCACGCCGTCGAAGAAGACGGTGCTGATGTGCCGTCCCGAGCACTTCACGGTGGTGTACCAGATCAACCCGTGGATGGATCCGGCCAAGCCCACGAATACCGAGCTCGCCGTCGCGCAGTGGCAGGTGCTGCACGACACGTACGTCGGCCTCGGCTTCGACGTGCACCTGATCGACCCCGTCGAAGGCCTGCCCGACATGGTCTACGCGGCCAACGGCGGCACCGTGATCGACGGGATCGCGTACGGCGCGCGGTTCACGCACGCGCAGCGCGCGGCCGAGGGTCCCGCCTACATGGACTGGTTCCGCGAGGCCGGCTTCGACGTGCGCGAGCCCGCCGAGGTCAACGAGGGCGAGGGCGACTTCCTGCTCGTCGGCGACGTGATCCTGGCGGGCACCGGGTTCCGCAGCGACTCGTCGAGCCACGACGAGCTCGCGCGCATCACGGGCCGCGAGGTGGTCACGCTGAACCTCGTCGACCCGAGCTTCTACCACCTCGACACGGCGATCGCGGTGCTCGACTCGCGTGCCGGCCAAGAGCACATCGCCTACCTGCCGAGCGCGTTCGACGAGCCCTCGCGCGCGATCCTCGAGGAGCGGTACCCCGACGCGATCCTCGTCTCCGAGGAGGACGCCGCGGTCCTCGGCCTCAACTCGTACAGCGACGGGCTCAACGTCGTGATCGCGGCCCGTGCCGTCGGCTTCGAACAGCAGCTGCGCGAGGCGGGCTACCAGCCGATCGGCGTCGACCTCTCCGAGCTGCTGCTCGGCGGCGGCGGTGTCAAGTGCTGCACGCTGGAGCTGCGCCGCTGAAACGGCCGGGGCGCGGTCGCGAGGTCGCGCCCCGCCCCCACCCGTGCGACGAGCGGGCCGGGCGGGCCCGACCTGCTCGGCTCGCTCAGCTCGCGACGAACGTCAGCAGCGCCGCGTTGACCTCGTCGGCGTGCGTCCACAGCAGCCCGTGGGGCGCGCCCTCGATCTCGACGTAGTCCGCCTCGGGAAGGAGCTTCCGGAACCGCCTGGCCGTCACGTCGATCGGCAGGATGCGGTCGGCCGTGCCGTGCAGGATCAGCGCCGGCACGTCGATCCGCTCGATGTCGTCGCGGAAATCGGTCAGCCAGGCGTCGACGCACGCCGACACGGCGAACCAGGACGCCTGCGCCGCGGTCGCCCAGTTGCCGCGCACGGCGGCTTCGGAGATGCGCGAGCCGAGGTTCTCGTCGAGGTTGTAGAAGTTCTCGAAGTAGGCGTCGAACCACGCGAAGCGATCGCCCTCGGCCTGCGCCTTGAGCCCGTCGAAGTCGGGCGCGGCACCGCCGGGGTTGTCCTCGGTCTGCCGCAGGTACGGCTGCTGCGAGCCGAGGAACGCGGCCTTCGCCACGCGGCTGCTGCCGTGCGTGCCGAGGTACCGGGTGATGTCGCCCGTTCCCATCGAGAAGCCCACGAGCGAGACCTCCCGCAGGTCGAGCGTCTCGAGGAGCGCGTGGAGGTCGGCGGCGAAGGTGTCGCAGTCGTACCCGATGGTCGGCTTGCCCGACCGTCCGAACCCGCGCCGGTCGTAGACGATCACGCGGTAGCCGGCGGCGAGCAGCGCGCGCTGCTGCTTCTCCCAGGACTGTCCGTCGAGCGGATACCCGTGGCTCAGGACCACCGGACGTCCCTCGCCGTGATCCTCGTAGTAGAGCTCGATGGGTGCCGAGTTCTCGGTCCCGATCGTGATGGTCGGCATCTGGTTCCCCCTGGTCTCGCGCGGTCGCCTCGAGTGGTCTCGTCGTGGCGTGCGCCGCCAGTCCAGCATCCCGTCGGGCGGCCCGACAAGGCCCCCGGTCGGATGCCTCGATTCCGGGCCGTTGCGCAGGGTGTGGGTGTATCGGGCTCGCGCCGGTACGATTCCACCAGTGCCAAGCCCGAGGTGAGGAGCAGCGGATGAGCGGGCCGCTGGTGGTCGTTCCCACCTACAACGAGCGGGAGAACCTGGCCGACATCGTCGGGCGCGTGCGCGATGCGCTGCCCGGGGCCTCGGTGCTCGTGGTCGACGACAACTCGCCCGACGGCACCGGCGAGATCGCCGACGGGCTCGCCCGGGTCGATGCGGCGGTGCAGGTGCTGCATCGCCGCGGCAAGGAGGGGCTGGGTGCGGCGTACCTCGCGGCCTTCGACTGGGCGCTCGAGCGCGGCTACGACCCCGTGGTGCAGCTCGACGCCGACGGCTCGCACCTGCCCGAGCAGCTTCCCGCGATGCTCGAGGGCCTCGACGCGACGGATGCCGCGGGGCGGACCGCTGACGTGGTGATCGGGTCGCGCTGGGTGCCGGGCGGGTCCGTGGTGAACTGGCCGCGCCGGCGCATGTGGCTCTCGAAGGCGGGCAGCACGTACTCGCGCTGGATGCTCGCGCTGCCGGTGCGGGATGCGACCGCCGGGTACCGCGTGTTCCGCGCCGACGCGCTCCGCGCGCTGCACCTCGAGCAGGTGCACACGGGCGGGTACGGCTTCCAGGTCGACATGCTGTGGCATGCGGTGGAGTACGGTCTGACCGTCGTCGAGGTGCCCGTCACGTTCGTCGAGCGCGAGCGCGGGCGATCGAAGATGAGCTTCGCGATCGTCCTCGAGGCCATCGTGCGAGTGACCGGATGGGGCCTCGCCCGGCGGTTCGGCCGCCGCCCGCGTCAGGAGGACATCGACACGAGCGCCGAGCGCAGGCGCTCGCGCGCCTGACGCGCGGCGCCGAGGCCGGCGTCGGCACCCGCGGCGGCGGGTGCGATCCGCGGGATCGACGCGAGCGCGCCGCCGCCGAGGTCGGGACGGTTGTCGCGGAAGGCTGCCTCGACGTCGGCGGCGAGGGGGGCCCACCACCCGCCGACGGTGATCACGTCGGGGTCGATCGAGGGCACGACCACCTGGAGGGTGCGTCCGATCCAGCGTGCCGCGTCGAGCCAGGCCCAGCGCGCACGGTCCTCGGCCTCGGCGATGCGCGCCGACAGCTCCTCGAGCGCGGCGCGTCGGCCGTACTGCCGCTCGAACTCCGCGAGTTCCGCCCGCTCGAGCACGACCCCCGGCGCGGCGACGGTCGTCAGGCAGCCGCGCTGGCCGCACGCGCAGCGGACCCCGTCGGGCACGACGGGCAGGTGCCCGAAGGTGCCGGCGAGTCCGTGCGCGCCCTGGTACGACGCCCCGGCGATCGCGATGCCCGCGGCGACCTGCGTGTCGCCCGTGATGTGCAGCAGCACCGACGCGGGCTGGATCGAGGCCTCGGCCACGGCGTCCGCGCTCGGCCCCGGGACCAGTGCCGGCGCGAGGTCGAGCCCCGACTCGACTCCGCCGAGCCGCTCGGATCTGGCGCGCAGCGCCCCGATCACGTCGATCGGCTCGAGTGCGAGCGCGTCGTCGAGCACGGCGAGCTCGGGTGAGCCGGCGACCGCGCCCTGCACGACGACGGTCACCGACGCGATGCGTCGGTCGTCGCGCGCCGCCTGGGCGATCGCGCGGTCGACGACGAGCGCGAGCGCGTCGAGCGCGGCCGCCGGGCCGGGACGCGGGTCGTCGTCGACCAGGGCGACGGGCTCCTCGTAGCGCGCGACCTCCCTGCCGCCGAGCTCGGCGAGGGTCGCGACGGCGTCGTCGCCCGCCACGCCGGCGAGGAGCAGGAGCCGGTCGGCCACGGCGAGGGCGAGTCGTCCGCCGCGACCGTCGCCCGCGCCATCCGCATCGACGACGACGCCGCGCTCGACGAGCCGGTGCAGCAGCGCGGATGCCGCGGTGCGCCCGAGTCCCGCGGCGGCGGCGAGCTCGGACCGGCTCGCGCTGCCGTGCGCGAGCAGGTGGTCGACGACGGCCGCGACCTGCGCGGGGTGTGCGGAGCCGGGCACCGCGGTCGGATTCGGGGCGGGAGGGTCGGCGTGCGCGCCGGGCAGGGTCATGGCGCAAGCATGCTGGCGACGGATGGCGCGCAGAAAGCACCCCGTTCGGGGGACGAGTACCCGGCGCTCAGCCGTCGGAGGGCGGTGCCGGCTCGTCGGGGAAGTCGACGATGCCGTGGAGGTAGATCGAGAGCTCCTCGGCCATGTCGACGCTGTCGCGGTCGAGCAGCCACTGCACCTGCAGGCCGTCCATGAGGGCGATCGTGGCGCGCGCGGCGTTCGCGGGGGTGACGCCGGGGCGGAGCGTGCCTCGGTCGGCGCAGCGCTGGAAGGCGGCGCTCATGTTCGTGAACGTGAACGCGTAGCGGCCCACGAAGTAGTCGTGCGCAGGGTGGTCGGGCGAGGTCGCCTCGGCGGAGAGCGTGCAGTAGAGGTCGACCACGCCGGGAACCGACGCGTTGTATCGGGCGAGTGTGACGAGCCCTCGCAACGCCTCGTAGGGGTCGTCGCCCTGGAGCGGCACCATCGAGAGCGAGTGCTGGTCGCGCAGGTCGAGCACCGCGGCGAGCAGCGCGCTCTTGTTGCGGAAGTGGTGGAGTACGCCGGCCTCGGTCATCCCGACGCGCTCGGCGACCTCGCGAAGCGAGCCGGCCCGATAACCGCCCCGCGCGAACACGTCGAGCGCGGCCTCGAGGATCGCCGCTCTCGTCGCATCCGACTTGGCGTACGAACCGCGCGGCTTGCCGTTGCCCCGACCGCGCCTGGCGGTCGTCGTCTCGCTCACTCCAGTGCCTCCTGCATCGTTGCCGTCGAGCCTACTTCGGCGGATGATCCGCTCCGTTTCCGGGCCCGACCACCCCATGGTGACATGCCCCGAAATGAAAACCTAGCGATCACTAGAAATTCTTTTGCAAAAACCTAGTGGACGCTCGGAATTGGTGCTACGGTCTCTCATCACGAGGCGATCCGCAGTGGTATCGCCCCCGGAAAAGAGGACCGAAGATGCTCCGTTGGAGGAAGGCCGCAGCAGCCGTCGCCATCGCCGCCACCGCCGCGCTCACGTTCGCCGGCTGCGCTGCCGGCGACGAGGCGGGTTCCGGTGAGGGTGGCGGCACCCTGACCCTCGGCGCGATCGCCGCGCCCACCACGTTCGACCCGGCCGGCTCGGAGTGGGGCAACCGCGCCCCCTTCTACCAGGCCGTCTACGACACGCTCCTGCTCGCGACCGCCGAGGGCGAGATCGAGCCGTTCCTGGCCGAGTCGTGGGAGTACGACGAGACCAACACCGTGCTCACGCTCACGATCCGCGACGACGTCGAGTTCACCGACGGCTCGAAGCTCACGGCCGACGTCGTCAAGCAGAACCTCGAGCGGTTCCAGACCGGCACCTCGCCCGACGCGGGCTACTTCGCCGGCATCACCTCGATCGAGGCGCCCGACGAGACGACCGTGGTCATCACGCTCGCCGCGCCCGACCCCGCGATGCTGAACTACCTCACGCGCGACCCCGGCCTCATCGCCAGCGCCGAGACCTTCGCCGACGCCGAGTCGCTCGCGACCGACCCGATCGGCTCGGGCCCGTACATCCTCGACACCGCGGCGACGGTCACGGGCACGAGCTACGTGTACACCGCCAACCCGGACTACTGGAACCCCGACCTCCAGCACTACGACGCGCTCACGATCAACGTGCTGCAGGACCCGACCGCGGCGCTCAACGCGATCAAGGCCGGCGAGGCGAACGGCGTGCGACTGGCCAACAACGACAACCTCGCCGAGGTCGAGGCCGCCGGCTGGACGCTCAACTCGAACGAGCTCGACTTCCAGGGCCTGCTCCTGCTCGACCGCGCCGGCACCATCGCGCCCGAGCTCGCCGACGTGCGCGTGCGCCAGGCCATCAACCACGCGTTCGACCGCGAGGCGCTGCTCACGGCGCTGCAGAACGGCAACGGCACGGTCACCGGCCAGGTGTTCCCCGAGACGAGCGATGCGTACGACCCCGAGCTCGACGACCGCTACCCCTACGACCCCGAGAAGGCCAAGGAACTGCTCGCCGAGGCGGGCTACGCCGACGGCTTCACCCTGTCGATGCCGAGCACGACCGTGATCAGCCCCGCCACGTTCACGCTCATCGAGCAGCAGCTCGCCGACATCGGCATCTCCGTCGAGTACACCGACCCGGGCAACAACTTCATCGCCGACCTGCTCGCGCCGAAGTTCCCGGCGTCGTGGATGGCGCTCGAGCAGAACCCGGACTGGCAGCTCATCCAGTTCATGATCGCGCCGAACGCCATCTTCAACCCGTTCAAGTACGAGGACCCGACGGTGAACGAGCTCATCGCCGAGATCCAGAACGGCGACGAGGCGACGCAGGCCGAGAAGGCCGGCGAGCTCAACGAGTACATCGTCGAGCAGGCCTGGTTCGCGCCGTGGTACCGCGTGATGGGCGTCATGGCCACCGACGCGAACACCACCGTCGAGATGCTCCCGACGAACGCCTACCCGGCCATCTACGACTTCCAGCCCAAGGGCTGAGTCGACCACCCGGTCCGTCCCGGATCACCGGGGCGGGCCGGGTCCCACCGGCCGCGCGGTCTCGCGCGGCCGCCGGATCCCGCCAGACTCCCACGGAGACCGTCATGCTCCCATTCGTGCTGCGCCGCCTCGCTTCCGGCGTCGTGCTCGTGTTCGTGATCTCGCTGCTCGCGTACACGCTCCTCTACCTCGGCGGCGGTGACATCGCCCGCCGCATCCTCGGCCAGAACGCCACGCAGGAGACCGTCGACCAGAAGGCGGCCGACCTCGGCCTCGACCAGCCGCTGCTCACGCAGTTCTGGGACTGGCTGACCTCCGCCCTCACAGGCGACCTCGGCCGCTCGTGGTTCAACGGCCAGCTCGTGGCGACCGGCGTCACCAACCGCCTCGCGGTCACGCTCTCGATCGTGATCGGCGCGACGCTGATCGCCGCGATCGTCTCGGTGGTCCTCGGCATCCTCGCCGCACGCAAGGGCGGCTGGATCGACAGCACCATCCAGTTCTTCTCCGTCGTCGGCTTCGCGATCCCGAGCTTCCTGATCGCGCTGGTGCTCGTCATCGTCTTCGCGATCAACCTCGGCTGGTTCAAGGCGACCGGCTACGTCCAGTTCACCGAGTCCCCGAGCGGATGGCTCGCCTCGGTCACGCTGCCGATCATCGCGCTGTCGATCGGGGCCATCGCGACCGTCGCGCAGCAGATCCGCGGTTCGGTGCTCGACGCGCAGGGTCGCGACTACGTCCGCACGCTCCGCTCGCGCGGGCTCAGCACCAACCGCGTCGTATACAAGCACGTGCTCCGCAACGCCGGCGGCCCCGCACTCGCGGTCCTCGCCGTGCAGTTCATCGGCCTGCTCGGCGGCGCCATCATCATCGAGCAGATCTTCGCCCTGCCGGGCATCGGCCAGCTGACCGTGTCGGCCACGGTGGCCGGCGACATCCCCATCGTGATGGGCGTCGTGATCGCGACCGCGATCATTGTCGTCGTCGTGAACCTGCTCATCGACATCGCCCAGGCGGCGCTCAACCCGAAGGTGAGACTGTCATGACCACCGCCGTGGAACTGCCCACCGACGTCCCGACGCCGCACGTCCGCGCCTCGCTCATGCGGCGCGTCGTCCGCCGGCCGCTGGGCGCGATCTCGCTCGCGTTCCTCGCACTCGTCGTGCTCATCGCGATCATCGGCCCGTTCATCGCGCCGTACGACCCGAACCTGGCCTCGCTGCAGCTCGTGCTGGCGCCGCCGAGCCCCGAGCACCCGCTCGGCGCCGACAGCGCCGGACGCGACGTGCTCTCGCGGCTGCTCGCGGCCACGCAGGTCAGCGTCGCCGCCGCGCTCGTCGCGGTCGTCACCTCGCTCCTCATCGGCGTGAGCGGCGGCCTGATCGCCGGCTACTACAAGGGCTGGTTCGACTCGGTCTCCGGATGGCTCACCGCCCTCGTCATGGCCCTGCCCGGCATGGTCGTGCTGCTCGCCGCGCGCGCCGTGGTCGGCCCGTCGGTGTGGATCGCGATGCTCATCTTCGGCGTGATCCTCTCGCCGGCGTACTACCGGCTCACCTACGCCGCCGTGAACGGCGTGCGGTCCGAGCTGTACGTCGACGCCGCGCGCGTCTCGGGCCTCGGCGACGTGCGCATCATCGCCCGCCACATCCTCTCGGTCGTGCGCGCGCCGATCATCATCCAGTCGGCCATCATCGCGGGCATCGCGATCGCCATCCAGTCGGGGCTGGAGTTCCTCGGCCTCGGCGACACGTCGGTGCCCACCTGGGGTGGCATGCTCAACGACGGCTTCGCGAACATCTACCGGGCGCCGTTGCTCATGCTGTGGCCCTCGCTCGCGATCGCCCTCACCTGCATCGCGCTGACGCTGCTCGCCAACGCGATGCGCGACGCGCTCGAGCGCACCGCCGTGGTGCGCCGTCGCCGTCGCCGCGCGGTCGCGACGGCCACCGGCTCGGTCGCCGCCGTCACGACCTCGATCGGCGCGGTCACGGAGTCCGTGCCCGTGCTGGCCGGCGAGCCGACGATCCGCCACGAGGACGACGAGCGGGCCGCCGCGCGCGCCGGCGACACGGTCCTGCGGGTGAGCGACCTCCGGGTCGGCTACGACCAGGAGAAGGGCGACCCGCTCGAGGTCGTGCACGGCGTCTCGCTCGACATCCGTCGCGGCGAGGTGCACGGCCTGATCGGCGAGTCCGGCTCGGGCAAGACCCAGACCGCGTTCGCGGTGCTCGGCCTGCTGCCGCGCGGCGGGCACATCACGGGCGGCACGGTCGACTACGAGGGCACCCGCCTCGACACGCTCGGCGAGAAGGAGTACACCGCGATCCGCGGCCGCCGCATCGGCTACATCCCGCAGGAGCCGATGTCGAACCTCGACCCGTCCTTCACGATCGGCAGCCAGCTCGTCGAGCCGCTCCGCGTCACGCTCGGCCTCTCGAAGAAGGAGGCGACCGAGAAGTCGCTCGCCCTGCTCGAGCGGGTCGGCATCCCGAACCCGAAGCGCACCTTCGACGCCTACCCGTTCGAGGTCAGCGGCGGGATGGCGCAGCGCGTGCTCATCGCCGGCGCCGTGTCGACCGAGCCCGACCTGATCATCGCCGACGAGCCCACCACGGCCCTCGACGTGACGGTGCAGGCCGAGGTGCTCGACCTGCTCCGCGACCTGCAGCAGGAGCGCAACCTCGCGCTCATGCTCGTGACCCACAACTTCGGCGTGGTGGCCGACCTGTGCGACCGCGTCTCGGTCATGCGGCAGGGCCTCATCGTCGAGACCGGCCCGGTGCGCGCCATCCTGGGCCACCCGGAGCACCCGTACACGCGGTCGCTGCTCTCCGCGATCCTCGACGAGGGTCCCGCCCGTCCGCCGCTCGGCACGTCGACCGAGGGCCTGCTCACGAAGGGAGGCGCGCGATGACCGCGCCGCTGCTCGAGGTCCAGGACCTCGTCGTCGAATACCCGGGCAAGGGGTTCCGCGCCCAGCCGTTCCGAGCCCTGAAGGGCGTCTCGCTCGACATCCTCCCGGGCGAGACCGTGGGCCTGGTCGGCGAGTCCGGGTCGGGCAAGACCACGCTCGGCCGTGCGGTGCTCGGGCTCGCGCCCGTCACCGACGGCACGATCCGCTTCGACGGCCGTGACATCTCGCACCTGAACCGGCGCGAGCGCCGCGAGCTCGCGAGCGACGTCCAGGTCGTGTTCCAGGACCCGTACTCGTCGCTGAACCCGTCGATGACGATCGAGCAGATCCTCATCGAGCCGCTCACGATCCGCGGCGTCCGATCCGGCGAGGCGAAGCAGCGCGTGGGCGCGCTGCTCGAGCAGGTCGGCCTGCCCGCCGACGCCCGCTCGCGCCTGCCCCGTGAGTTCTCGGGCGGTCAGCGGCAGCGCGTCGCGATCGCCCGCGCCCTCGCGCTCGACCCGAGGCTCATCGTGTGCGACGAGCCCGTCTCGGCGCTCGACCTGTCGACCCAGGCGCGCGTGCTCGACCTGTTCATCGAGATCCAGGAGCGCACCGGCGTCGCCTACCTGTTCGTCTCGCACGACCTCGCCGTCGTGCGGCACATCAGCCACCGCGTCGCGGTCATGTACCACGGCGAGATCGTCGAGTACGGCGACGGCGACCAGGTGACCGCGCGCCCCGAGCACCCTTACACGCAGCGCCTCTTCATGGCGGCGCCCGTGCCCGACCCCGACCACCAGGAGGAGCGCCGCGCCGCGCGCCGGCGCCTCCTCGAGACCGCCGCCTGACGGCCGCCTCACGGCCGCCCGACCCGCTCGCATCACGAAGGAACTCCGCATGACCCACGCCACCGACCACCTGCGTCCCCTGCTCGAGCGACTGAGCCTCGAGGACAAGGTCGCGCTCGTGCGCGGCGCCGACTTCTGGACCACCGTGCCGCTGCCGCACATCGGCCTGCGCGCGATGACCCTCTCGGACGGCCCGGCCGGCGTGCGCGGTCCGGTGTGGGACGAACGCGACCCGTCGCTCAACCTGCCGTCGGGCACGGCGCTCGCCGCGTCGTGGGATGCGGGGCTCGCCCGCCGCTATGGCGCCGCCTCGGCGTTCGAGGCGCGTCGCAAGGGCGTCGACGTGGTGCTCGGACCGACGATCAACCTCCACCGATCGCCGCTCGGGGGCCGCCACTTCGAGTGCTTCAGCGAGGACCCGTGGCTCTCGGGCGAGCTCGGCGCCGCGTACGTCGAGGGCCTGCAGGCGAACGGCGTCGCCGCGACGCCCAAGCACTACGTCGCGAACGACTCGGAGACCGACCGGTACACGGTCGACGTGCACGTCGACGAGCGCGCGCTGCGCGAGCTCTACCTGCTGCCGTTCGAGCGCACGGTCGAGGCCGGCGCGTGGGCGATCATGAGCGCGTACAACTCGGTCGACGGCGTGACGATGACCGAGAACGACCTGCTCGAGACGCCGCTGAACTCCGAGTGGGGCTTCGACGGCGCCGTGATCTCCGACTGGACCGCGGTGCGCAGCCTCGAGTCCGTCCCGGCCGCGCAGGACCTCGCGATGCCCGGGCCCGCGCCCGCGTGGGAGGACCTCGCCGGGGCGATCCGCGACGGCCGCGTCGACGAGGCCGACCTCGACCGGAAGGTGCTCCGCCTGCTGCTGCTCGGCGAGCGGGTCGGCGCGCTCGAGGGCACGACGACCGTCACGCCGGCGCCGCTCGACGGGCACGCGTTCGCGCGCGAGGCCGAGATCGAGGGCGCCGTGCTCGTCAAGAACGAGGGCGAGCTGCCGTGGCATTCGTCGACCCTCTCGAAGGTGGCCGTGATCGGGCACAACGCGCGCGACGCGCGCACCCAGGGCGGCGGCAGCGCGACCGTCCTGCCCGACGAGATCGTCACCCCGCTCGACGGCATCCGCCGCGCGCTCCCCGCCGCCGAGGTGGTCTACGAGGTCGGTGCGGTCGTGCAGGAGGGCGTCGCCGAGATCCCGCTCGCGCGCCTGACGAACCCGCGCACGGGCGAGCCCGGCCTGGTCGCGACGTTCCGCGGCGCCGACGGCGACGACCTGTTCAGCGAGGACCGTCGCTCGACCGCGCTCGTCTGGTTCGGCGGCGACGCGCCCATCGCGGCGGCCGACCTGCTCGAGCTCCACACCACGTTCACGCCCGACGAGACCGGCACGATCCGGCTCGGCTTCGCGACCGCGAAGCACGGCCGGGTGTGGGTCGACGGCGAGCCCGTGCTCGACGGCCGGGCCGTGATCACCGGCACCGACCTCGGCGCGGCGTTCCTGTCGCCGCCCTCGCTCACCGTGCCCGTGCCCGTCGAGGCCGGGGTGCCGGTCGACGTGCGCGCCGAGTTCGAGATCGGCAACGAGGGCGGTGCGCTCGCGAACGCCCTGAGCGTGACGTTCGGCGTCGCGCCCGACGACACCGACCCCGACGCGCTCATCGCGCGCGCCGTCGAGGCGGCCCGTGCGGCCGAGGTCGCCGTGGTCGTCGTCGGCACCAACTCGAAGGTCGAGTCGGAGGGCTACGACCGCAGCGACCTCGACCTGCCCGGCCGCCAGGACGAGCTCGTCCGCGCGGTCGCCGCCGCGAACCCGCGCACGGTGGTCATCGTCAACTCCGGATCGCCCGTGCTCATGCCGTGGCGCGACGACGTGCAGGCCATCCTGCTCGGCTGGTTCGGCGGCCAGGAGTTCGGCGACGCGATCGCCGACATCCTGCTCGGTGCGGCCGAGCCCGGCGGGCGCCTGCCCACCTCGTGGCCGGCGACGCTCGAGGCCGTCCCCGTGCTCGACGTGACCCCGGTCGACGGGCACCTGGTCTACGAGGAGGGCGTCCACGTGGGCTACCGCGCCTGGCTGCGCGCCGGCGTCGCGCCCGCGTACGCCTTCGGCCACGGGCTCGGCTACACGACCTGGTCGTTCGACGAGATCTCGGTGGATGCCGCGACCGGCGCGGACGCGGGCGACGCCGTCGTGCGGGTGACCGTGACCAACACGGGCGAGCGTGCCGGCAAGCAGGTCGTGCAGGTCTACGCCTCGCGCGACGACTCGGCCGTGGACCGTCCGGTGCGCTGGCTCGTCGGCTTCGGCGTCGTGCGCGCCGCGGCGGGCGAGACCGCGACCGTCGAGATCGCCGTCGACGCGCGCCGCTTCGCGCACTGGAACGGCGGCTGGGAGCTCGAGCCGGGGGCGTTCACGCTCCGCGCCGGGGCATCCGTCGACGACCTGCCGCTCGAGACGACCGTGTCGCCCGCCACGGCGCTCGCCGTGAAGGTGCCCGCCTGATGGCCCGCTCGTACCCGAACCCGCTGATCCCGGGCTTCAACCCCGACCCGAGCGTCGTGCGCGTCGGCGACGACTTCTACCTCGCGACGTCGACGTTCGAGTACCTGCCGGGCATCCCGATCTACCACTCGCGGGACTTCGTCACGTGGACGCAGGTCGGCAACGTCGCGACGCGTGTCGGCCAGCTCGACGTCGAGCGGGTGCCGACGGCGGGCGGCGCGTGGGCGCCGACCATCCGGCATCGCGACGGGGTGTTCCACCTCGTCATCACCGACGCGTTCGGCCGCGGCACGCTGCACTTCACGGCCACCGACCCGGCCGGTCCGTGGAGCGACGGCGTGGTGCTCGACGGCATCGACGGCATCGACCCCGACCTCGTGTGGGACGAGGACGGCACGGCGTACCTCACCTTCTCGGGCCTCGGCGTGAACCCCGCGCTGCCGACCTTCATGCACCACCGCGGCCTGCTCCAGGCGCGCGTCGACCTCGAGGCGGGCCGCGCGCTGGAGGAGGCGCGCAGCATCTGGTCGGGCGTCGGCGGACAGTTCCCCGAGGCGCCGCACCTGTACCGCATCGGCGAGTGGTGGTACCTCGTGATCGCCGAGGGCGGCACCGAGCGCGGCCACAGCGTGAGCGTCGCGCGCGCCACGAGCCCCGAGGGCCCGTTCGAGACCGCGCCCGGCAACCCGCTGCTCACGGCGCGCGGCACCGACCGGCCCATCCAGAACACCGGGCACGGCGACCTGGTCCTCGGCCCCGACGGCGAATGGCTGCTCGTGCTCCTCGGCGTGCGGCCGCGCAGCATGACGCGCGCGTTCTCGGCGCTCGGGCGCGAGACCTTCGTGTCGCGCGTGACCTGGGGCGATGACGGCTGGCCGGCGTTCGAGCCGGTGCAGCTCGACCCGCGCCCGGGCACGGTCGCGTTCGCCGACGACTTCGACGGCGACGAGCTCGGCCCCGAGTGGATCTCGGTGCGCCGCACGCCGGCGTCGATCGCCGACCTCGGCGCCCGGCCCGGCTCGGTCGTGCTCCGTGCCGACGGCTCGACGCTCGACGACGCCATCCCCGTCTTCCTCGGCCGGCGCCAGCAGCACCAGACCTCCCGCACGACCGCCACGATCGACGTGTCGGCCGGCGTCGGCGGGCTCGCCGTGCGCTACGACGAGCGCTTCCACTACTCGATCGCCGCGGGCGCCGGGCGGATCGTCGCGCGCGGCGCCGTCCCCGGCTTCGAGCGCACGGCCGAGCTCCCCTTCGACGGCGCGACGCTCGCACTCGAGCTGCGCAGCCGCCGCCCCGACGGCGGCCCGTTCGAGGCCCGCACGTCCGACCTCGTCGAGCTCGCCGCGATCGTCGACGGCGAGCGCACGGTGCTGCTCGAGCTCGACGGCCGCTACCTCTCGTCGGAGACCGCCGAGTCGTTCACGGGCCGGGTGATCGGGCTGTTCGCGCTCGAGGGCGAGGTCGCCGTCGACCGCATCGACTACGAGGGCGACGACTCGTGAGGCACCTGGTCGAGGCCGTCGGCGCCGGGTCGGTGGACGCCGATTCGGTGTCGGATGCCGCGGCCGACGTCGTCTCGTCCGAGCCGGGTTCCGCCCGCGTGGCCTCCCTGCGCGCCGAGCTCCGCGACGACGCCGAGTTCGTCGCGACCTCGACCCCGCGCCTCACCTGGACCGTCGAGTCGGCGCAGCCCGGATGGCACCAGGCCGCCGTGGAGCTGCGCGCCGGTGACGAGGAGGTTCGCCTCGAGACCGCCGAGTCCGTGCTCGTCGCCTGGCCGTTCGCCCCGCTCGCCCCACGCGAGCGCCGCGAGGTGCGCGTGCGCGTGACCGCCGAGTCAGGCGCCGCGACCGCGTGGAGCGAGCCCCTCGAGGTCGTCGGCGGCTTCCTCGCCGAGGGCGAGTGGGTGGCCGAGCCCATCGGTCTCGCCCAGCCCGACCGGCCCGCGCAGCCCGCGTTGGTCCGCACCGCGTTCACGGTCGACGGCCCGGTGCGCAGCGCCATCCTGTACTGGACCGCACTCGGCGTCGCCGAGCCCGAGCTCAACGGCGCCCGGGTCGACGACGACGTGCTCTCGCCGGGGTGGACGAGCTACCGCGACCGGCTCGTGCACGAGACCGTCGACGTCACCGAGCTGGTGCGCGAGGGCGCGAACGTGCTCGGGGCGACCATCGCCGGGGCGTGGTACACCGAGAAGTACGGCTTCTTCCAGTTCGCCGACCGCGTGTACGGCGACCAGCCGAGCCTCATCGCGCAGCTCGTGGTCGAGTACGCCGACGGGCGCACCGAGACCGTCGCGACCGGCGACGGCTGGGTCGCATCCGGCGACGGCACCATCGTCGACTCCGGCATCTACGCCGGCGAGCACGCCGACCTCGGGCGGGCGGCGACGGTCGACGGATGGTGCACGCCCGCGTTCGACGCGTCGGCGTGGGCGCCCGCCCGCGTCGCGGCATCCGCCCTGCCCGGATACGAGGCCGTGCCCGTCGCTGAGGCGCGCATCGCGCCGCCCGTGCGCCGCGTCGCCGAGCTTCCGGCGGTCGAGGTGCTCACCGCCCCGTCAGGCGCGACGATCCTCGACTTCGGGCAGAACCTCGTCGGGCGCCTCCGACTGCGGGTCGACGGGCCTGCCGGCACGCGGCTGACGCTGCGCCATGCCGAGGTCCTCGAGGACGGCGAGCTGTCGCTCCGCCCGCTGCGCAACGCGGTCGCGACCGACGAACTCGTGCTCGCGGGCGGCGGCCCGGTCGAATGGGAGCCGCGGTTCACCTTCCACGGCTTCCGCTACGCCTCGATCGAGGGCTGGCCCGGGGAGTTCGAGCCGGCCGACGTCACGGCGGTGGTGCTCGCGAGCGACCTCCCGGCCACCGGCTCGTTCGCGTCGTCGCACGAGCTGCTCGATCGCCTGCACGAGAACGTCGTGTGGGGCATGCGCGGCAACTTCCTGTCGATCCCGACCGACTGCCCGCAGCGTGACGAGCGCCTCGGCTGGACGGGCGACATCCAGGTGTTCGCGCCGACCGCCGCGTTCCTCGGCGACTGCGACGCGTTCCTCGTGTCGTGGCTGCGCGACCTCGCCCACGAGCAGCGCCGCGACGACGGCGTGGTGCCGCTCGTCGTGCCGGCCGCGCTGCCCTCGTTCGGCGGGGGCGGCCCCGTCGCCGCGTGGGGCGACGCCGCGACGATCGTGCCCTGGGTGCTGTACGAGCGCTTCGGCGACCTCGACGCCCTGCGCGACGCCTACCCGAGCATGCGCGACTGGGTCGACGCGGTGCTCCGCGCAACCGACGGCTCCGGCCTCTGGGCGGGAGCGATGCAGCTCGGCGACTGGCTCGACCCCGACGCGCCGCCCGACCAGCCCGGCAAGGCGAAGGTCGACGGCGACCTCGTGGCCTCCGCCCACCTCGCCCGCTCGCTGCGCCTCGTCGCCGACGCGGCCGAGCTGCTCGGGCACGAGGACGACCACGCGCACTTCGACGCGCTCGCCGAGCGCTCGCGTGCGGCGTTCGTCGCCGAGTACGTCACGCCCGCCGGCCGCATGATGAGCGACGCGCCCACCGCGTACGCGCTCGCGCTGCGGTTCGACCTGGTGACGGATGGCACGACCCGCGCCGCCCTCGCCGACCGCCTCGCGGTGCTCGTGCGCGAGCGCGGCTACCGCATCGCGACCGGCTTCGTCGGCACGCCGCTCGTCGCCGACGCGCTCGCCGACGCCGGACACCTCGACACCGCCGAGCGCCTGCTGCTCCAGACCGAGTGCCCCTCGTGGCTCTACCCGGTCACGATGGGCGCGACCACCGTCTGGGAGCGCTGGGACAGCCTGCTGCCCGACGGGTCGGTCAACCCCGGCGAGATGACCTCGTTCAACCACTACGCGCTCGGCGCGGTCGCCGACTGGCTGCACCGCACCGTCGCGGGCCTCGCGCCCGCCGCGCCCGGCTACCGCCGCATCCGCATCGCGCCGCGCCCCCTGCGCGCGCTCGAGCACGCCCGCGCGTCGCTCCGCACGCCGTACGGGCCCGCGTCGGTCGCGTGGCACCGCGAGGGTGCCGCCGTCGTGGTCGTCGCCGAGGTGCCGCCGAACGCCGAGGCGTCCGTCGACCTGCCCGGCATCGCCCCGCACGTCGTCGGCTCGGGTCGCCACGAGTGGCGGTTCGTGCAGCGGGCGGATGTCGCGTCGCGACGTCCGCTCGGCCTCGACTCGCCGACCGCCGCGATCATCGACGACCCCGAGGCGTACCGCGCGCTGCTCGACGCGCTCGCCGGGCACGACCCGGCGCGCGCGGAGTCAGTGCGCACCGATACCGTCTGGGCCGAGGGGCGCACGCTCCGCCAGGCTCTCATGTTCACTCCGCCGGACGTGCTCGACGACGTCGACCGCGCGCTCGGCGCCCTCAGCTAGGAGATCCACCTGATGTTCGACCGCTCCTCGACCTTCGGCCACGCGCTCGACGACTCCGCGGCCCGGGCCGTGCTCGAGACGTTCCTGCCCGGCATCGCCGCCTCGCCCATGGCCGCGCAGTTCCGCGACGCCCGACTGGGCCAGCTCGTCGCGATCTCGCCGACGCTGCGCGAGGACGCCGTCGCACAGGATGCGTTCTGGGCGAGGCTCGCCGAGATCCAGGACGGCGCGGGCGGCGGGCGCGATCACGCACCCGCGATCGAACCCGACCCGGCGTACGAGGGCGACGACGTGCCGCGCGGCTCGGCACGGCTCACGGTGCCGACCGCACCCGTGCCCCGCTGGGGCGTGGTCGAACTGCGGCTCGACGGGCCGTCGCACGGCAACCCGTTCGTCGACGTCGAGCTCGGCGCCGACGTGTCGAACGGCGAGCGGACGTTCCGGATCGGCGGGTTCTACGACGGCGACGGCGCGTACCTGATCCGCGTGCTCGCCGAGGCGGAGGGTGAGTGGCGGTTCGAGACCACCTCGACCGCGCGGTCGCTCGACGGCATCACGGGCACGTTCGAGGTCGGCCCCGCGGCATCCGGTGCCCACGGACCCGTGCGGGTCGACGGCGTGCACTTCGCGTTCGCGGACGGCACGCGGTACCGGCCCGTCGGCACGACCGCGTACGCATGGACGCACCAGCCGGTCGAGCTGCAGGAGCGCACGCTCGCCGCGCTCTCTGACTCGCCGTTCAACAAGATCCGGATGTGCCTCTTCCCGAAGTCGTACCTGTACAACACGAACGAGCCCGAGCGCTTCCCCTTCCCGGGCTCGCTCGCCGAGGGCTTCGACGTCGAGCGCTTCGACGTCGCGTTCTGGCGCGAGCTCGAGGGACGCATCGCCGACCTCGCACGGCTCGGCATCGAGGCCGACCTGATCCTGTCGCACGCGTACGACCGGTGGGGCTTCGCCGACCTGGGCGGCGCCGTCGACGACCGGGTCGTCCGGTACGCGGTGCGGCGGCTCGCGGCGCACGCGAACGTGTGGTGGGCGCTCGCCAACGAGTACGACCTCGTCTGGGGCCGCACCGGCGAGGACTGGGAGCGCATCGCGCGCCTCATCGTGCACGAGGACCCGCACGGGCACCTCCGGTCGATCCACAACTGCCACGCGTTCTACGACCAGGCCCGGCCGTGGATCACGCACGTGAGCGCGCAGCGCATCGACGTGTACCGCACGGCCGAGAACACCGACGTCTGGCGCGCGGAGTACGGCAAGCCGGTCGTCATCGACGAGGTCGGCTACGAGGGCGACATCGACCAGGGCTGGGGCAACCTGACGGGCGAGGAGCTCGTGCGGCGCGCCTGGGAGGGCGCGGTGCGCGGCGGTTACGTCGCCCACGGCGAGACGTACCTCAACGACCGCGAGGAACTGTGGTGGTCCAAGGGCGGGGAGCTCGTCGGCACCAGCCCCGCCCGGCTCGGCTTCCTCGACCGCATCGTCGGCGAGGCGCCCGGTGGTGTGCTCGATCCGCTGCCGTCGGACTGGGACGTGCCGTGGGGCGGCGTCGCCGGCTCGTACCTGATCGCCTACTTCGGGTTCAACCGGCCGAGCTTCCGCAACGTCGTGCTGCCCGAGGGGGAGTGGGAGCTCGACGTGATCGACACGTGGGAGATGACGGTGTCGCCCGTTCCCGGCGGCCCCCACACCGGCGCCGTGCGCGTCGAGCTGCCCGCGCGGCAGTACGTCGCGATCCGCGCGCGACGGATCTCGCCGGTCGGGTAGGCGCCGACCGCGGGTCCCGACACCCGGGGGCCTCTGGCGCTCGCCTGCGTGACATCCGGCAATCGCCTCTTGAATCCCGGCCGCGACGGGCGCACAGTGGGAGGAGCGATGGAGGTCTCATGCGCGACACGATCGTTCACCCCGATGGCATGCCGATCCTCTCGCCGGGCAAGCACCGCTCGCCACGGCGCGGGGCCTGTTTCATGGAGTTCGCCTCGTACCTCGCGGGCGAACGATGGAGCGACCATCCCGCCTGCACCCACGCCACCCTCGCGCACCTCGCCCGGATGGTCAACGACCGCACGGGCGACACCGCCCGGGCCCGGCTCACACCGCTCATCCCGTCGGTGATCGGCCTGACGAGCGACGACCCCCTGCTCGACGTGCTGCTCGCCGCGCGGGCCGCGAGCGCCGCCCTGCCCATCGCCGCCGAGGAGCGCCAGCGCTCGCAGGCCGTCGCGCTCCACGTCGCCGGCGAGATCCTCGCGCGCCACGAGGGTGCGCTCATCGAGGAGCTGCGCGAGGCGTCGGCGTCCGCCCTCCGCACCGCGCCCGCTGCCGACGAGTGGGCGGCGCGGTTCATCGAGGAGGTCGGTTCGGTGCGCCGTCCGAGCATGACCACCCGGCAGTGCCGGGACATCGTGACCGGGGCCGTCGACGGGATCGCGCGGGCCTGCGTCGCGGACGCCGACGAGCGACTCGTCGCGCTGCTCACGGCCGCCGTGTCGGACACCGCGCGCTTCGTGGGCGCGGCCGGGGTACCGACGGATGCGCCGGCCGTGGCGGATGCACCCGCCGTGCACCAGGGGGACCGCCGATCCGTAGGCGTCTCCCAGTCCGCGCGCCTATCGTGAGCTCACGCGGGCTCGCGCGGGAGGGGAGCGACAGCCGATGCAGACGTTCCTGCCCTTCCCCGACTTCGACCGAAGCGCCGGCGCGCTCGACACCGTGCGGCTGGGCAAGCAACGCGTCGAGACGCTCCAGGTGATGCGGGCGCTCACTGTTCCCGACTACGGATGGCGCCACCACCCGGTCACGCGCATGTGGCGCGGGTTCCGTCCGGCCCTCATGGCGTACCAGGACGCGGTCTGCGACGAGTGGGAGCGCCGAGGTCACGCCGACACGTGCCGCGCGAAGACCCTCGTCGAACTCGACGCCGACCGCCACGACGGGGCGGCGTTCCGAGCCCGCGACTTCGAGCTGCCGCCGTGGTTCGGCGACGAGGAGTTCCACCGTTCGCACCGGTCGAACCTGCTGCGGAAGGACCCCGAGTTCTACGCCGGCATCGCGGCCGACGTGCCATCCGACCTGCCGTACGTGTGGCCGCCGGGGCACGAGACGATCGTCTGACCTGGTTCGCCGAGGCTGGCCGACTGAGCGAGCCATCCGGTTCACCGGGTCAGCGGCGCTCCTCGGCGACCGAGTTGCCGCCGTCGACCGCGATCAGCTGACCGGTGACGTAGGACGCACCCGGACTCGCGAGCCACGCGATCGCCGAGGCGACCTCGTCGGGTCGGCCGCTTCGCGCCGCCGGGACCAGCAGGCCCTCCTCTGCTTCGCTCGACAGCTGGCTGGCCGTCGCGATCCACCCCGGTGCGACGGCGTTCGCCGTGATGCCCGACAGGGCTTCGTCGACCGCGAGCGCACGCACGTACCCGAGCATGCCCGCCTTCGCCGTCGCGTAGCCGACGTCGCCCTTGGAGGCCATGAGCGGGCCCGAGACGCTCGACACGCAGATCACCCGGCCCCAGCCGATCTCGCGCATGCCGGGCAGCATCGCGCGGGTGAGGAGGAACGCGGTCGTGAGGTTCATCGCGAGGCCCGCATTCCAGTCGGCCAGCGACATGGTGCCGTCGCCGTGCAGCATCTCGGGGTCGCCGGTCGCGATCATGCCGGCGTTGTTCACGACGATCGTGGGGCGGATGCCGTTCGCCGCGAGCTCAGCGGCCAGCACGTCGACCTGCTCCTCGAGGTCGAGCCGTGCGATCACCGCGGTCGCGCTGATGCCCGCGCGGCGCAGCTCCTCGGCGCGCTCATGCACGCGCTCGGTCGTCGCGGTGAGCACGATGCCTGCGCCGAGCTCGCCGAGCGCACGCGCGGCGGCGAATCCGATGCCGGCGGGGCTCCCCGCGCCGCTCACGATCGCGACGCGTCCATCCAGGTTCCACAGCGACGGGATGTCCATGGCGTCATCGTACGAACCCGCCGCGTCACTCGGAAGTCGCTGCGGCGGCGCCCGCGGGCCGCGCGCTTCGACACGGCGTCGAGGCGCGTGCCGGCCCCGCACGCGATCGCCCACCTTTGCACTGACGCGTGCCCCGTCTCGGCGCTTCGGCGTGCGGGTGCGTCCTTCCGTTGCCTCGTGGCGTCGACGCGCGCCGCATGCGTCTGTGCGCGCGTGCTCCTGGCTTCTCACGCGGCGGTTCCGGCGACGCGGGGATCTCGTTCGCGCTGTTCGTGTCGGTCGGCGAGTCGGGTCGGTGACTTCGTGCTGGGCCGCCATTCGCCGCCGGGGTCGAGCCAAGCGGGTGGACGGACGTGCGGGACGCCTCGGATCATCCGGATGCCCCAGCCGGAGGTATCGATGGTGCGGTGATGGAACCAGCAGAGCAGGACGCCGTTGTCGGGGTGGGTGGGTCCGCCGTCGCGATCGGGGACCACGTGGTGGATCTCGGTCCACGCGGCGCGGATGGTGCAGCCGGGGATGATGCAGCCGCCGTCGCGGAGGGTGATCGCACGTCGCTGGTGCGCGGTGAAGCATCGATCGGGCACGCCCATGGCGAGGATCCGCCCCGCGTCGTCGAAGGTGACGGTCTGGCTGCCGCCGGTGCAGAGCATGTGGGCGGCGGCGCGCAGCGAGATGGGCGCGTCGATACCGTCGGCGTGCGCGATGCCGGTGCCGGCGCTCAGGTCGGATGCTCGGACGCTGACGATGACGGTCGGCGCGGCGCCTCCGATCGAGGGGTGCTCGCCGGAACGCGCCGCGGTGTCGATGATCGCAGCGAGGACGTCGTGGCGCTGCTGATCGGCCGTGCGGGTCTCGGCATGCGCCTCAGGGCGAGCGCGCTCTTCCCGGCTCATGAACCCGCCGCCGGACCGGGGCGCGAGATGCGCGTCGAAGAGTCGGGTCAGCTTCGCGGCGATCTCGGGCATGAGTTCGCCCGTGACCGGGATGAGGCCGTCGCGCGAACGGCCGAGGCGGAAGCCGCGTCGGCGCATGGCGCGCTCGTCGGGTTCGGACCCGTCTTGGTCGAGGAAGGCGGCCCACGCCTGTGCCTGCACCCTGAGCTCATCGGCGGCGCACCGGACCGGAGCGCCATCGCCGTTGCCGGTCGCTTCGGCGACCAGGGCGAGTTCGGCGGCGGCGAGCCCTGTGGGGTCGGCGACCGGGCGGGCCCGGTCGAGTTCGCGGACGATCACCCCGGCGGCATCGGCACCGAGTTCGCCCGCGGCCAGCGCGGTCGCCACGGCAGGGAACGCCGGCTCGAGCATCTCTCCGGTCAGTCCGTCGCGGTGTCGGGTCGCGGCGCCGAGCAGGATGCGGCGGCGAGCCTCGGCAGCGGTGACCTGGGTCAGGCGTTCGAGCAGTTCGGTCGCGGACCGGCACCCCTTGCGGGTCGACAACCGCGCGTCGCCGAGTTCGGAGCGGGAGCGCTCGGCGAGCTCACCGGCGAGCACGGCACGGTGCCCGTCGACGACCCGGCCGAGCGCCTCGATGGCGCCGAGGGTGAGGAGCAACTCGTCGTCGGCGAGTGCCCGCGCCGTGCCGGTGGACGGTACCCCGAGCAGGCTCGAGCGGAGCTGCTCGAGCGCGTCTCGGGTGCCGGTCATGGGTTCATCCTGTCGGCACCCACTGACATTCGTACCGGCAGAAATCGCTGATCAGGCTGTGAATATCTTTCCAGCCAGGCGAGCCTGTGGAGGACGAGTCGCTACCCGGCCGCCGCGGCGACCAGTGGCCGGGCCGAGGCGAACGCGTCGTCGAGGGCCGAGACCGGCTCGTCGAAGACCTGCGCCGTGGCGCGAGCCCCCGTCGCCGCCGGCCACGCCGGCGACACGCCGCGCACGAACCCGACCGCGACGCCGTGCACCGCGTCGGCCAGCGACTGCGGCGGCGTGGGGCCGGCGATGCGCGCGACGTGCTCATCGGCGAGGCAGTCGAAGAGGAACGGCACATCGAGGCAGTGGACGGCGGCGTCGAACACCGGCGAACGCCACGAGAACCGGTACGCCCACGTGTTCGTCGAGGCAGCGCCATCCGCTGCGCCGGTGCCAGTGCCATCCGCTGCGCCGGAGGTAGTGCCGCCCGCCGAGCCCTCGGCCCGCGCCGCGATCGCCGCCACGATCGGCGCCCGGAAGATGCGGTCGCTGACGTACCGTCCGAGCACGGCCGCGGTACCGCGCCGCCGGACCTCGTCGTTGGCGTGCAGCCAGTCGCGCCGCGCCGGTCCGGCGAACCCCATGCGGTCGAGCGCAACGCTCGCGGGGACGTCCCGGAGCCCGGGCGCCGCGTCCTGGAACGCCATCGCGAACTCGTCGTCGGTCGCACCGAGCACGAGTGGCACGTCGGCGCCGACACCGACGCCGAACGATGCGCGGGTCGGCCGGGGAACGAGCGAACCGTCGACGACCGGGCCCCACGGCAGCCCGTCGTCGACCATCGATAGCAGCTGACCGCCCGGATTCCCCTCGCCGGTCGAGGCAGCCTGCTCCTGCAACGCGAGCAGGCGCGATTCGGGCAGCGAACCCAGGCCGGCGCGGGTCGGCTCCACCCCGCCGAGCGCGGCCAGCCGTCGCCCGACTGTCTCGGCCCGGGTGAGCGGCACATCCGCCGTCGCCGGGGACACCGCCCATACCCGGTGGAACAGCCCCTGCGCCCGTGGCATCCCAAGCAGCGTGAGCACCGCGCCGCCGCCCGCAGACTGGCCCGCGATCGTCACGCGCCCGGGATCGCCGCCGAACGACGCGATGTGCGAACGCACCCATTCGAGGGCGCACAACCAGTCGAGCACGCCGCGGTTCGCGGGTGCGTCGGCGATCCAGCCGAAGCCGTCGAAGCCGAGCCGGTACGAGATCGTCACGGTCACGATGCCGTCGCGGTTGAAGGCGCGGCCGTCGTACCACGGGCTCGCCGGCGAGCCGGCCACGAATCCCCCGCCGTGGATCCACACGAGCACGGGCAGGCCGGCACCCGGCGACGCCGGCTCTGGCGACGGCGTGAACACGTTGACGTTGAGCGTTGATTCCCCCGGCACGGATGGCTCGGGGATGAGGGTCACGCCGGGGTCGCCGCGCTGCGCGGTCGCGCCGAACGCGAGCGCGTCGCGCACGCCCGCCCACCGCGCCACGGGCTCGGGCGCCGCGAACCGGCGCGCACCGACGGGCGCCTCGGCGAACGGGATGCCGAGGAACGCCGCCGACGCTCCCGGAGCCCCGGGCGAACCGCGCCACGCTCCGCGCACGCGCCCCGACGGCGTCGCGACCTCGACGTGCGCGCGGTCCGCGAGGTGCGCGGGGGACGCGCCCGCGGCCATCACGCCGTCGCTCCCGCGCCGTCGATCGCGTCGGCAGTCGCGCCCGCGGCCTCGGCCCCGGCCTCGGGCCCGCCCTGCGGCGCCCCCCGTTCGAGCAACGCGAAGAACGCCTCGACGTGCTCCGCCATGTCGACCGACGGGTCCATGAGCCACTGGGTTTGCAGCCCGTCGGCCACGGCGAGCAGCAGCGTCGCCGCCTGGTCGGCATCGATCTCGGGGCGGAGCTCGCCGGCATCCTGCCGCTCGCGGATCGCCTCGGCCGCCATGCGGCGGAACATCCGGTACCGCTCATCGAAGAAGGGGCGTGCCGGGTGGGCCGGGTCGGTCGCCTCCGTCGAGAGTCGCGCGTAGAGCTGCACGAGCCCCGGGACATCCGCGTTGTGCCGGATGGTGCGCACGAAGCCCTCGGTCAACGTGAGGTCGCCGCGCTCGACCCCGTCGAATGCGGCACTGTCGACCTCGTCGCGCTTGCGGAGCACCTCGGCGAAGAGCTCCTCCTTCGAGGAGAAGTAGTGCAGCAGCCCCGCCTGGCTCAGCCCGACGGCGTCGGCCAGCTCGCGCACGGAAGCCCGTCCGTAGCCGTTGCGGGCGACCACGTCGAGCGCTGCCGTCAGGATCTCTTCGCGCTTCGCGACGCCCTTCGCATAGGAACCCCTGCGTGCCATGTCACCGATCCTAGGTGGCCGTCTCCAAAAAACCGAATGACGCTTGCAATTCAAAACCGAGCGACGTACTGTTTTCGCATCCCTCAACGACGAGGCATTGAAAGGACCGCACATGGGGGGCAGCCGTGCGCGCACCACGCACCGCCCGGACTCGGATGTCGACCTCGGCGTCTACTACGAATGCGAACTCGACCGGGCCGCACTGGGCAAGCTCGCCAGGCGGTGGGCTGCCGAGGACGTGCCGGTCGCATCGCCAGGCGAGTGGGGGTTCGATCGCGGCCGGTGCTTGCGGTCGGCCGCGCCGCGGTCAAGGGGGTTGGGGCCCGATGCCGCGCGGCGTAGCCTCGCGAGGGACGCCGGGTGGCGGCATCCGCCCGGTCGCGACGAAGCAGGAGGATCGCGAATGGCGAAGACCGAGACCGATCGAGACGCACGCCGCGCCGCGAAGCGCGCCGTGAAGGAAGCCGAACGTGCCGGCAAGGAGACGCGCAAGCTCGCGTCGTCGTTGCCAGAGCCGGCGAAGAGCCGCGTGGGCGCCGCCGCGAAGGCGGAGGCCCAGCGCATCGACCGGGTGAAGAAGGATGCCTCGCGCAGCCCGGCGTGGGCCAAGCGCGCGGCACGGCGTTCCTCGGCCCGGCTCGAGCGCGTGTCCGTGCGCTACGGCACCGCCGGCGGCAGGGCGTCGTCGAGCGGGTCGCCGAAGAAGGGCAGTCGCTCGAAGACCATCAAGCAGCAGCGGGCCCAGGTGAAGCAGCCGTCGAAGATGGCCCTGTTCAGCGGGATCCGCACGGTGTTCGCGTCGATCTCGACGCCGACCGACCAGGAGCGCGCCCGCAAGACCGCGAAGGACCGCGCGCGCCGCATGAGGGCGAAGGGCGCCTGAGATGGCGATCCGCCTGAACGAGACGGCGCTCCGGCACGCGCGTTCGCTCGTGCGCGACGGCAAGGTGGTGCGCGACGAACGCGACGACTGGAGCGAGCATGCGCCGAGTGCCGACGACGAGAACGCGTTCGTCGAGCAGGAGGGCTGGACCGAGTTCCGGCACTGGCACCTCGGCATCGACGACGATGAGAACGAGGAGACGAAGGGCGCCTACTCGTTCCCGTACGGCGACTTCCGGAAGGTCCACCGCTGCGCGGTGATCTCGCTCGAGAGCCGCGCCGGCCAGTACGACCACGACGACATCCGCGACGCCGCGAAGAAGCTGCTCGAGCTGATCGACGCGGAGTGAGCCGAGGCGGCGCGCTCGACGCATCCGCGCCTTGTCGCTCGGTGACGGCGGGCGTAGCGTGAAGGGTGTCTGACGGGCGCTCCCCGCGCTGTCGGAGCACGTGGTGCGCCCGCCGCGGAAGGCGAGATGACCTCCTCTGCGGTGCTGGAACGCGGGCTCGACGCATTCGCCGAGCAGCGCTGGGCCGACGCGTTTGCCGCACTGTCGGAGGCCGACGCGACCGTCGGCCTCGTCGGCGAGGATCTCGCCCGCCTCGCAACGGCGGCCGAGCTCCTCGGGCGCGAGGACGCACTCGACATCGCGACGCGAGCGCACGAGGCGCTCCTCGCGGCGGGCGACACCGCGGGGGCCGCGCGAGCCGCCGCATGGATCGGGCTCGAGCTGCTCGATCAGGGCGAGACGGCCAGGAGCGGCGGATGGCTTGCGCGTGCCGGCCGGCTCGCCGCATCGGACGGCGCCGAATCGGTCGGCGGTCTCGTGCTGGCCACCCGGGCTGTCGGAGCCATGTTCGGCGGTGAGTTCACGGCTGCGGCGCAGGGGTTCGAGGAGGCGCTCGTGATCGGCGAGCGCCACGGCGACCGCGACACCCTGGCGCTGGCGCGGCTCGGCCTGGGCCAGATCCGGGTCGGGCTCGGCGAGGTCGCTGCGGGGTTCGCCCTGCTCGACGAGGTGATGGTCGCGGTCACGGCGGGTGAGGTCTCACCCGTGCCGGCCGGGATCGCGTACTGCGCGGTGATCCACCTCTGCCACCTCGTGTACGACGTCGACCGGGCCCGCGAATGGACCCTCGCGCTCGATCACTGGTGCGGCGCCCAGCCGGAGCTGGTCGCGTTCAGCGGCCAGTGCCAGACGCATCGCGCGGAGCTCTACCGCCTGCACGGCGCGTGGCACGAGGCGCTCGACGCGGCACGGGTGGCGCTCGAGCGCGCGCGGCGCGGCGATCGGGACGCGTTCTGGGGAGCCTGGTACCAGCAGGGCGAGGTGCATCGGCTCCGCGGCGACGTCGCCGCGGCCGAGGAGGCGTACCGTCACGCATTCGAAACCGGGTACCCCGCCCAACCCGGCCTGGCCCTCCTGCGGCTCGGACAGGGCAAGCCGCGACTCGCGCAGTCGCTCATCCGCGCGGCCGTGGACGAGGCCGACCCGTTCGCCCGCCCGACGCTGGTGCCCGCGCTGATCGAGATCGAGCTGGCCGCGCACGACGCGGTCGCGGCCCGTCGAGCGCTCGGCGAGCTGGTCGCGGCGACGCCGGATGGCGCGGTGCCCATGCTCCGCGCGATCGTCGAGCGCTGCGAGGGCGCGGTCCTGCTCGAGGAGGGGAATGCCCGGGCCGCGCGGGAGCGATTGCGCGGAGCCTGGGTTCTCTGGCAGGAGCTCGACGTGCCGTACGAGGCCGCGCGATGCCGCGTCCTCGTGGCCCGCGCCTGTCGCGCGCTCGGAGACCACGAGACGGCGGCCATGGAGCTGGATGCGGCGCGAGCGGCGTTCACGGAACTCGGCGCCGCACCGGATGTCGCGCTCGTGGACGCGCTCGCGCAGGCGGTGGGGAAGGAGGCATCCGGGCCGCTGACCCCACGCGAGCTCGACGTCGTCCGCCTCGTCGCGGCCGGCAAGTCGAACCGCGTCATCGCGGGCGAGCTGTACCTCAGCGAGAAGACGGTGGCGCACCATCTCGCCAGTGTGTTCGCGAAGCTCGGCGTCTCGTCGAGAGCCGGGGCGACGGCGTACGCCTACGAGCACGGGCTCGTGTCCTGATTGGGGATTTCTTCCGATGCGGACGTGACCTCTCGATGCGACCCTCCGGGCATGGACCCCGCTCGGGGTCGGTCAGGAGGTGCGAGATGTCCGAACACGCCCCGGAGCTCGTCGACACCGTCGTGATCGGCGGTGGTCAGGCCGGGCTCGCGATCGGCGCCGAACTTGCGCATCAGGGCCGCGATCTCGTGATCCTCGACGCGGGCGCCCGGGTCGGCGACGCGTGGCGGCTCCGATGGGACTCGCTCCGGCTGTTCACGCCGGCGAGGATCAACGGGCTCCCTGGGATGCCGTTCCCCGGCGACCCGCTCGCCTTCGTCTCCAAGGATGAGGTCGCCGATTACCTGGAGGGGTACGCCCGCGCGCTCGACCTGCCCGTGCGCACCGGAGTACGAGTGGATCGCGTGTGGCGCGAGGGCGACCGGTTCGGCCTGTCCGCCGGCGACCTCCGCTGGGAGGCGCGTGAGGTCGTCGTGGCCACCGGCGGATGCCAGGCGCCCAGGGTGCCGGGATTCGCCGGGAGGCTGGCCGCCGACATCGTGCAACTGCACTCGAGCGCGTACCGGAACCCGACCGAGCTGCCGCCGGGCCCGGTGCTCGTGGTCGGACTGGGCAACTCCGGCGCAGAGGTCGCCCGCGACGTCGCCGCGGCACACCCGACGTGGGCGGCTGGACGGCCGAGCGCCGAGGCTCCCGTCCGGCCGACCCGCACGACGGCGCGATTCTTCTTCCCGCTGTTGGGGTTCGTGGGTGCGCGCGTGCTCACGCGGGGGAATCCGCTCGGGCGGGCGGCCGCGGAACGCATCGGAACCGCGCCGCTCATCCGCACCAAGGTCGCCGACCTCGTCGCGGCGGGCGTCCGGATCGTCCCGCGCGTTGCGGGGATCTCCGACAACGGGCGGCCCGTGCTCGCCGACGGCACCGTGGTCGATGCATCGAGCGTCGTCTGGTGCACCGGGTACCGGAACGACTTCTCATGGATCGACCTCCCGGCATTCGACGACGACGGCGAGCCGCGACACCGGCGCGGCGTCGTGGAAGCCGTCCCCGGTCTCTACTTCATCGGGCTCGAGTTCCTGTACGCCCTCGGCTCGGCGACGCTGGTCGGCGTCGGGCGCGACGCGCGGTACCTCGCGGAGCGGATGACGGAGTCGGGTCTCATGGTCCACCCGGAGGCGTCCCCCGGGTGGGTGCCCGCTGAAATGGGCACTTCTCCCGATGCCGTCACCCACCGTGACCCGTAGGTTCTGAGCATGGACGTCGCAGTGTTCGCCGGCGTCATGTCGACCGGCCTCTTCGCCATGAGCTACCTGCCCATGCTGGTGAAGGCCGCGCGCACGAAGGACCTCTCGTCGTACAGCCTCGGAAATCTCGCGATCACCAACGCGGGCAACCTCGTCCATTCGCTGTACGTGTTCAGCCTGCCGGCGGGACCCATCTGGTTCCTCCACGGGTTCTACCTCGTCGCGTCGGCGCTGATGCTCGTGTGGTTCGTGCGGTATCGGGACGTCTCGGCTCGCCGAGACCCTCATCGCGACGGGATCGGACGGACGGCATGATGCCGAACCTCGCACGGCGAGCCTTGGCGGTCTACGAGAACCTCCCGTTGCCGGCGGGGTCGGCGGTCGGCGCGCTCCTGGTGCTCGTGCTCGAGCGCCTTCGCCCTGCGCCCCTTCCCGGCAGCCGGGCGGTCCACCGGATCGCGGGCGCCGCCGCGCTCGCCGCAGGCTGCGCACTGAACGTGTGGGCGCTCGCCGAACGTCGTCGTCGGACCACGGGCGAGTTCCAGCTCGAGCAGCCGGAATCGATCGTCGCCACCGGGCCGTACGCGTTCAGCCGCCACCCGATGTACCTCGGATGGTGGCTCATCCACTTCGGCGTCGGCCTGCTGCGCGGATCGGCCTGGGTGCTGGCCACGCTGCCCGCGGCCATCCTGCTCGAACACCTCGGCGCGGCGGTCGTCGAGGAACGCGGACTCCGGCTGGAGTTCGGGGAGGAGTACGCGCTCTACGCCGAACGGGTGCCGCGATACGCGGGGCTGCCGCGTCGACTCACTCGAGCGGCAGCACGCAGGTCGGCGCGGTGAGCTCGAGCACGCGGCGGGTCGTGCCCGTGACGAGGTCGACCTCGACGAGGGCGTTCCCCTCCTGCGCGGCGACCACGACCGTGCGGTCGTCGAGGTGCGCGTGGTGGCGCGGCCACGCCGCGCCGATCGGGTGCTCCGACGCGAGGTGCGGGTGCGCGGCATCCGTTCCGGACTGCGGCTCTCGAAGGGTCGCGTCGAACACGCTCACCGCGTCGCGGCCGCGGATGAGCGCCGTGAACAGGCGGCCCGACGGGCTCACGTCGAGGTGCGACGGCTGCACGACATCGGCGGCGCCGCTCGAGGCGTGCACGACGGCCGGCTCGGTGCCGGCAGCGCGGAATGCCGCCGCGTCGACCTCGAACGTGTGCAGGCGCCCGTCGAGCTCGCCGATGACGTGCAGCAGTCCGTTCCGGACGAGCATGTGTCGGGGGCCGGTGCCCGGGGCGACGTCGATCGTGCGGGCGATGCGCAGCGCCGGCGCCGCGGCATCCGTCGACCGCTCGACCACGAGTTCGTGGATCGCGTCGCCGCCGAGGTCGCTCACGAGATACGTGCCCCACGGGGTCGGCACGACCTGGTGCGCGTGCGGCGCCTCCTGCCGGTCGGCGACCGGGCCGGTGCCCGGCGGCAGCGCGAGCGTGACCGGACGCCCGAGCGCGCCCGTTGCGGCGAACGGCACGGCGGTGACCGAGCCGCCCGTGTAGTTCGCCACCAGCAGCACGCCGGCCGCGGCATCGACGGCGACGTGGCACGGGTCGGCCTCGCCGTGCTCGACGACGTCGACGGGCACGAGCGCGTCGGCCGCGCCATCCGGCCCGCCCGGGCCCTCGACCCGGAAGCTCGCCACCGAGCCCGACGCGCCCTCGAGCACCGCGAACAGCAGGTCGCCCGAGCGCGCGACGAACGACGGGTTCGACGTGACGGCCGACGCGACGATCCGCCAGTCGCCCGACGCCGACCGCTCCGCGAGGTGCAGGCCGGGAGCCGGGCGGCCGTCGGGCGTGTACGACCCGAGGGCGAACCGTGGCGCCGGCGCGGTCACAGCTGCACCGGCAGGCGCGACGCGGCGGCCTCCGCGGCATCCGCGACCGGTCGGGCGATCGGCTGCAGGCGCGCGAGCTGCGTGACGTGCTTCGGCGAGAGCTCGTCGAGGCTCGCGACCTCGAGGAGCTTCATGGTGCGCTCGATCTCACCGCGGAGGATCGCGATCGTGCGGTCGACGCCGCGACGCCCGCCGGCCATGAGGCCGTACAGGTACGCGCGGCCGATGAGCGTGAACCGGGCGCCGAGGGCGACGGATGCCACGATGTCGGCGCCGTTCATGATGCCCGTGTCGAGGTGCACCTCCAGGTCGTTGCCGACCTCGCGGACGACGTGGGGGAGGAGGTGGAAGGGGATGGGCGCGCGGTCGAGCTGGCGGCCCCCGTGGTTCGAGAGCACGACGCCGTCGACGCCCGTGTCGGCGAGGAGCCTGGCATCTTCGACGGTCTGCACGCCCTTGACGACGATCTTGCCGGGCCAGATCTCGCGGATCACGTCGAGGTCGGCGAACGAGATCGTCGGGTCCATCGCGGAGTCGAGCAGCTCGCCGACGGTGCCGCCGGTCGAGGAGAGCGAGGCGAACTCGAGCTTCGGGGTCGTGAGGAAGTTGATCCACCAGGCCGGGCGCGGGAGCGCGTTGATGATCGTGCCCGGGGTGAGCTGCGGCGGGATCGAGAAGCCGTTGCGCTTGTCGCGCAGGCGCGCCCCGGCGACGGGTGTGTCGACCGTGAAGAACAGCGTGTCGAAGCCGGCGACGGCGGCGCGACGCGCGAGCTCGTACGAGATCTCGCGGTCCTTCATCACGTAGAGCTGGAACCAGTTGCGGCCGTTCGGGTTCGCCGCCTTCACGCCCTCGATCGAGGTCGTGCCGAGCGTCGAGAGGGTGAACGGGATGCCCGCGGCGCCGGCCGCCCCCGCCCCGGCCTCCTCGCCCTCGGTCTGCATGAGGCGCGTGAAGCCGGTCGGCGCGATGCCGAAGGGCAGCGCGCTCGCGCCGCCGAGCACCTCGCGGCTCGTGTCGACGACCGGCACGTTGCGCAGGATCGACGGGTGGAACTCGACGTCCTGGAACGCCTGCCGCGCCCGCGTGAGCGACAGCTCGCCCTCGGCGGCGCCCTCGGTGTAGTCGAACGGCGCCTTGGGCGTACGGCGCTTGGCGATGTCGCGCAGGTCGGCGATCGTGAGCGCCTTCTCGAGACGGCGGTCGGTGGGGTTGAGCGTCGGCGTCTTGAACCGCATGAGCTCGGCGAGCTCGCGCGGGTTCGGGAACTGGCGCTGGACCATGGTGGGCTCTCTTCCTAGGAGGTGCTCGGCGCGGCGGGGGTGCTGCGGTCGGGGGAGCGGACGGGTTCGGGGGAGATCTCGGCGTAGTAGCCCGAGATGTGGTCGTGGATGCGGGTGCGGGCGGCCGTGCCATCCGCCGCCCTGATCGCGGCGACGACGCCGCGGTGCTCGCCGCGCAGGCGTGCGGCGGTCGCGGGCCAGTCGGCGATGCGGCCGTGGCCGGCGAGCGCGTACCCCTCGATGCCGCTGCGGAGCCCGGCCATCGTCGCGGTCACGACCTGGTTGCCGGATGCCTCGGCGAGGGCGAGGTGGAAGGCGGCGTCGAGCGCGAGGAACTCGGCCGGGTCGAGGCCGGGGTCGTCCATCGCGTCGAGCAGGCGCTCGGCCGCCGCGAGGTCGGGGGCCGAGCCGTCGCTGTCGCCGGATGCCTCGGCGAGGTCGCCCGCGACGTGCGCCTCGAGCACGAGCCGGGTCGCGACGATGTCGTCGACGGGGAACCCGGTCGCGGCGACCTGCAGGCGCATGAGCGCGCTCATGCCGCCGCCGGGCGTGGCGATGATGATCGCGCCGGCGGTCGGACCCGAGCCGGTGTGCGTGCGGACGAGCCCGAGCACCTCGAGCACGCGGAGCGCCTCGCGCACGCTCGAGCGGCCCACGCCGAGCTCGGCCGCGAGCTGGCGCTCACCGGGGAGCCGATCGCCGGGGGCGAGTTCGCCGTCGAGCAGCCGGCGCTCGATGTGCTCGAGCACGGCCTGCCACGCGCGCGGCTCGATCGAACGGGTGGATGCCTCGTCGCCCATGCCGTTCCCTCCGTCGCGCCGCTGTGGTCAGACCACAGTAGCAGATGTGGTCTGACCACACGAGCACGGTGGGCCGTTCGTCACTTCCCGCGACGCCGCGACTGCGACACGCTGGACGCATGAGCGGCTACGCGAATCCCGACCGGCCCGACGAGCGCCTCAGCACCTTGGAACGCGAGGAGGCCGTGACGCGCCTCTCCGAGGCGCAGATCGCCGGGCGCCTCACGCCCGCCGAGTACGAGCAGCGCGCCGCGTCGGCGCGCATCGCGGTGACACGCGGCGACCTCGCGCCGCTGTTCGCCGACCTGCCCGATGCGGCGCCGGCCGCGACATGCGGCCCGACGCTGCTCGCCGGGCCCGGCACGCTGCCGCCGCCGTCCGCCGATCCGTACCCGTACCCGCCCGCCCAGCCGGCCCGTCGGTCGCGAGCGCTCGGCGGCCGCGTCGGCGACACGATCATGGCGCTCACGCCGTTCATCGCGCTCGGCCTGTTCTTCTGGACCGGCTTCGCGGGCGGATGGGTCTGGTCGTGGATGTGGTTCCTCATCATCCCGGTCGCGGCCATCATCATCTACGGGCCGAACGGCAAGCCCGACCGCGGCACCTGACGCGATCAGTCGTCTCGCTCGCCGTCGCGACCGGGATGGCGGTCGCGCGACCACCGCATCGTCACGCGGAAGTTCGCCGACGAATCGGCCGTGGCGATGAACGCCCCCACCTCGAGGCTGACCTGGATGCCGAACTCGACCTCCAGCTCGTCGGGCGCATCCTCCACGTCGCGCAGCTGACGCAGGAGCGAGGCGACCGCCGGCCGAGCGTGCGCGAGCACCTCGTCCAGGTTCTGCTGCGTACGCTCCACGAGGGCGCCGCCGCCGCCCCCACGGAAGGTGACGCCGCCGGTGTCGGCGTCGGAGACCTGGACCGCGACCTCGCTCCCGTCAGCGGTCGTGTAGAGCGCCACGTGCGTCATCCTGATCGCCTCCGTTCCACCGGTCAATCGCCGGGGACATGCGTGATGCCGACGGTGAACTCGCCTCGGTTGCCGGCGAGCTTCGTGTCGTTGATCCCGAGGTACAGCGTGCCGTCGACCGGGCACGCGTACCTGGTCCCCGAGCCGACGAAGAACGGCGCCTCGTCGGTGTCCTCGAGGACGCCGATGATCGACGCCGTGTTCGCGGTCGTCAGGATCCGCGCATCCGGGTACTCGCCGCCCGTGAGGCCGTCCGGGCCGACGAGCGAGGCGTCGGTCTCGTCATGCCAGGCCTGACCCCACGCGGTGATGTCGAGTCGGTCGCCGGCGGCGCACCAGACATCCGTCACGGTGACCCGGGCGTCCATCGGCACGACGACCTCCGTGTACGTCGTGTCGCCGATGCCGCCGACGGGGCCCGTCGCGTCGTCCGGCGAGACGCCGCCCTCCTCAGCGGACCCGCCGCCCGCGTCCTCGGGCGCCCACGGTTGAAGTGCCAGCAGCGCGACACCACCGGCGACCACGACCCCGCCGACGGCGAGCCAGGGCAGCCATCTCCTCGCCGACCCGCGAGAGCCGGACTCGGGCGGCGGGGCAGTGGTCTGCGGCGAGCTCGGGGCTGGAGCGGGGGCCGGCGGCCCGGCGGTCGTCTCCGGAGGTGGGGCGGCCGCCGCCGCGGCACGCGGGACCGGAGTCGGCCCGCCCTCCGGCGGGGCTGCGACCGCAGCATCGGGCTCCCGAATCGGTGCCATCGAGAAGAGGTGCGCGTCCTCTCCACGGAGATACAGCACGGGCGTGACCCATTCGAGCGTGCCGCGGCCGGTGCCGAGGATGCCGATGCGGCCGCTCCGGACCGCCTCGTCGACGTCCCGGCCCTGCGCCAAGGCGGTGTAGAAGCCTCGCGCGAAGGCGATCGCCGCCCTGTCGCTGATCGAGAACTGCATCGCGGCGACGGCGTGGATGCCGCTGTGGGCGAGCGCTGCGGCGGTGCCCGAGAACAGGTCGGAACCTCCGGTCGCGCCGGACTCGCACGAATTCAGCACCACGAGCCGGGGCGTCGGTTCGGCCTCGTCGAGCAGGTCCGCGAGCGCATTCGCCGGAACGAGGTCGGCGCGCCCGTCAGGGCCGACGAACGCGAGCATGCCCTCGTCGGTGGCCGCGTCGTACGTGCCGTGTCCGACGAAGTGCAGGACGTGCCACTGCTGCTCGAGGAGCTTGCCGTGGATGCCCGCCCAGGAGGCGTCGTCGAGCCACTCGAGTTCGATCGACCCGCGTTCGAGATGCGAATGGAGCGCCTCCTCGAGCCGTTGCCGCTCCGCCTCGACGTCGAGATCCGGAAGACCCCGCGGCGAGGCCACCATCGCCAGGATCCGCAGCGGCGATTCGATCTCGAGAGCCGGCGGCGAGTACGGGGCCGGAACGAACCGCACCAGCGGCTCCTTTCGGCTGAGATAGGCGTCCGCCTGAGGGTCGAAGAGCGACTCCCACGGCAGCGTGGCCAGCTCCGGCGCGGTCAGGCGGAGCGCGATCTGCAGTCCCGTGCCGCGCTCGGCGGCGATGGCGCGGCTCGTGCGGTAGGTGGCGCCGACATCGCCCGCGAACGTGGCGTCGAACAGCTGCTCGCCCATGTCGCGGAGCACCGATTCCGTCGCCGGGAGCACCCGGCGTGCGGAGACGGCCGAGGCGAGCACGCTCGCCTCGAGCAGCGGCCTGCGGGCGGCGAGCTGGTCGACGTCCAACCGGACGACTCCGGTCGGCTCGCCTCCGCCCACGGAGCGCAGCACGCGCACCGTGAAGGAGCCGGCATCAGGGCCGGGCCCGATCTCGAGTTCCATCACCGCGTCCATGTGCGAACTCCAGCGCATCGGCGATCGTGCCGCCACGGGGTATTCCCTGACATTCTCTCAGCTTTGCGCGCGGTCCGGCAGATCGCTCGAGCCCGGCGGCGATACCCGAGATCGCCGCGCGGGATGCCGCTCGGGTTCCCGTCTGGCCGGCTCCCGCCAGCCCCGGCCCAGGAATCAGCCCTTCTTGGGGCGGATGCGCACGCGGTTCGCGCCGGGCGTCTCGTCGAGCTCGACGACGCCGCCACGCGACTTCAGGAAGTCCGTGAACGAGGCGAACCCGAGCCGGCGCTCCTGGAAGGAGGGGTCCATGCGCAGCATCTGGTTCTTCACCGCGCTCGAGGACTGCCACTCGTCGTCGGTCTTGGCCCGCATCAGCTCGAGTGCCTTCAGCAGGAGCCGGCCCGGGTTCCGCGTGCTGCCGGCGGGCACCTCCTCGGCGGCGCCCGGCTCGGCGGGGGCGACGAACTTCACGGCCCGCGAGGTGGACGGATCAGGGCTCGTCTCGACGGGTGCGGCCGTCTCGCTCGGCGCGTCCGCGGGCTTCCTGGTCGACGCCCTGCGGCGACGCGCGGGCGCGGTGCCCGACTCGGCGTCGGCGGTCGCCGTCGGCGGCTTCTCGCCCGCGCGGCCGTTCGACCCGGCGCGGCCGGACGGCGGCGGTGCACCGGCATCCGTCGCCTCGTCGTCGCGCACCGCGGCATCCGTCGCCAGCAGCGCGTCGTAGTCGGCGTACTCGTCGCACGCGGCGGTGAGCGCGCGGCTCGTGCCGCCCGCGACGCCGATGCCGACGACGTACCGGCCGAGCTTCTTGGCCTTCTGAGCGAGCGCGACGTAGTCGGAGTCGCCCGCCACGATCACGATGTGCGACAGGTTCTCGATGAGGAAGAGATCCTCGATCGCGTCGACCGAGAGACGGATGTCGGCGCCGTTCTTCGTCGCCGACAGCGGGAACAGCTGCACGAGGTCGACCGCGCGGTCGATGAGCTGGTTGCGGTAGCTCGCGTTCACGGGCGTCGACCAGTCGGCGTAGGCGCGCGCGATCGCGATCGTGCCGAACGTCGCCGCGAAGTCGAGCACGGCGTCGATGTCGACCGTGGCCTGCTGCAGGCGCTTCCACGCCTGCGTGCCCGGCGCGACCGTCTTGGTACGGCTGGTGTCCTTGCGGTACGAGCTCTCGCCGTGAAGCTGGTCGTACCGGGAGATGACGATGTTGTCGAAGTCGAAGTAGAGCGCGACCCGGGGTTCTGCCGTAGCGGGCATGTCGACCTTCCGTCGGGGTTCGTCTCGATCGTAGGCCGGGCCCGGGTCCGGCGACAGCGCCCCCCGCCGTCACTGCACGGGATGCTTCCAGATCCGGACGGTGAACCCGCCCTCGTTGTCGGTCACGTTCGCGTCGTTGATGCCCAGCCAGAGCGTGCCCGCATTCGGGCAGGGGTAGGTGGTGTGGGTACCGACCGCATGGCGCTCGTCGGCCTCGAACCGGAGTCCGGCGAACAGGGCCGCGTCCCCGATGCCCGGCCGCGGACCCTCCTGGCCGGAGATCCCAGCGGGACCCACCGGAGCCGAGCTCGGGCCGGCGGGCCGGACCTGACCGTCCGCGGCGAACTCGAACCGGTCGCCGCCGACGCAGGACAGGCCTGTCGCGGTCCATTCCGCGTCGCCCGGGACCGGGACCGTCGCGTCCGGAGGGCGCGCCGGCAGGCCGGACGCCTCCTCCGAGTCGCCGCCGCCACCGCCGAACGGACCCGGAAGGGGCAGCGTGATGCCGGAGCTCTCCTCACCGCTCAGCCGCGGGATCACGATCGAGGCGGCCACTCCGGTGACGGCCGCCGCGACGAGCAGCACGACGGTCCAGGCGATCCAGGCGGGCGTGCGCCGACGCTCGCGCGCCGGGGGCTGCGTCGCGGCCGGTCGCGGCGTCGCCCGCGGTGGGGTCGTCGGAGGACGGGCGGGCGGATGGCTCGGCGAGCCGACCGGTGGCGTCACGGGTGGCTGCGGCGGAGCCGGGGCGTGCGACACGACGGGCGCGTCGGCGGTCGGCGGAGCGGCCGAGGGCGGCGCCGGCTGTGCGATCCGCACGACGGGGATGGACGGCCGGGACATCGGGGCTGCCGGCTGGGTCTGCACGGCGGGTGCGGGTGCGGGTGCACGCGTCGCCGGCGCAGGGGCTCCGGCCTTCGTCGCTGCGGGTGCATGCGGCGTGGCGGAGTCCGTCGTCACGGCGGGTGCCGGTCGAGCCGTCGGCTCATCGACCGCCGCCGCGGTCGGGGCGATGTCGAAGAGTCGCGTGTCCTCGCCACGGAGGTAGAGCACGGGCGTGACCCACTCGAGCGTGCCACGACCGGTGCCGAGGATCCCGATGCGTCCGCTCCGCACGGCTTCGTCGATCCCGCGTCCGCGGGCCAGGGCGGAGTAGAACCCCCGCGAGAACTGGATCGCCGCGGTGTCGCTGATCGAGAACTGCATCGCCGCGACCGCGTGGATGCCGCTGTGCGCGAGCGCCGCCGCGGTGCCCGAGAAGAGGTCCTCGGTGCCGCCCGCGCCCGACCGGCACGAGTTCAGCAGCACGAGCCGGGGTGTCGGCTCGGCCTCGTCGAGCAGGTCGGCGAGGCTCGACGCGGGCACGTAGTCGGGGCGACCGTGGTCGTCGACGAAGGCGAGCACGCCCTCGTCGGTCTGCGTGTCGTAGTTGCCGTGCCCGATGAAGTGCAGGACGTGCCATTCGTGGTCGAGCAGCTTGTCGTGGACCGCGGCCCACGTGACATCCGTCAGCCAGTCGATCTGCACGCGGCCCGCGTCGATGTGCGAGCGCAGGGCATCGTTCAGGAGGTCCCGCTCGCGCTCGGCGTCGAGCGGCGGGAGCCCCCGCGGCGAGGAGACCATGGCGAGCACGCGGAGCGGCGGCTCGATCGCGAGCGCGGGCGGCGAGTAGGTGGACGGGACGTGCCGCACGAGGGGGTCCTTGCGGCACAGGTAGGCACCCGCGGCCGGGTCGAACAGCGCCTCCCACGGCAGGGCGGCGAGTCCCGGCGCGGTCAGACGCAGGGTGATCTGGACGTCCTTGCCGCGGTCGGAGGCCACGGCGACGCTCGTCCGGTAGGCGTTGCGGACCTCGCCGACGAACGCGGACTCGAAGAGCGTGCGGCCGACCTTCTGGATCGCGGCCTCGGTATCGGTCATGATGCGCCGGGCCGCGACCGCGGAGGCCAGCACGCTCGCCTCGAAGTCGCCGCGGCGGTCGACCAGCTCCTCGAGGTCGAGCGCGATCGTCTCCACCGGCTCGCCTCCGCCCACCGACCGCAGGACGTGGACGGCATAGGTGCCCGGATCCGGTCCGGGGCCGATCTCCAGTTCCAGGACCGTCTCCATGCGCGCATCCTTGCGCCGTGGCGGGCGCGAGCCCAGCGGGCAGGCCCTGAACTTCGGCTGCGGGACGTCCCTGAGCGCAGCCGGCCCGTCATCCGCCGGGGATCCGTGAGATCTCCACGCGGAGCTCGCCGACGTTCTCGCTCGGGCTGCGGTCGTTCGGGCCCAGCTCGAGCTCGCTGTCGTCGTTGCACTCGTAGCCGCGCTCGAGGCCGACCAGGAAGGGGCCGTCGAAGGTGCTGACCCGGCCCATGAGCGCGGCGGTGTACTCCCACGAGAACGCACGAGCCTGCGACTCCTCGCCGCTCGTGATGCCGTCGGGGCCGATGAGCCGACCCTGCGGCGAGTCGTAGCGGAACTCACCCCTCGCGGAGATGAGGAGCGTGTCTCCCTCCTTGCAGAAGACGCCCGACTCGGTCCAGGCGACGTTCATCGGGACGACGACCTCGGTCGAGGAGGGGTCGGAGTCACCGCCGGTCCCACCCCCCTGCGGCGAGAGCGCTGCGACCACCGCGACGACCCCGGCGGCGAGTCCCACGAGTGCGATGGCCCCACCCGCGATCCAGGCGGCGCGTCGGCGTCGGCTCCCGGCTTCCGAGGCGCGCGGCCCCGGCGTCGCGCCTGGGACTGGAGGTCGCGGGCGCCGGCTCGCTCGGCCGGCGCGGGTCGACGCGGGCCCCGGCCGGATGTCGAACAGGTGCGCGTCCTCGCCGCGCAGGTAGAGCACGGGGGTCACCCATTCGAGCGTGCCGCGTCCGGTGCCGAGGATGCCGATGCGGCCGCTGCGCACCGCCTCGTCGACGCCGCGGCCGTGCGCGAGCGCCGTGTAGAAGCCGCGGGCGAACTCGATCGCGGCGGCGTCGCTGATGGCGAACTGCATCGCGGCGACCGCCTGGATGCCGCTGTGCGCGAGCGCGGCCGCCGTGCCGGAGAACAGGTCGTCCCCGCCGCCCGCGCCCGACTGGCACGAGTTGAGCAGCACGAGCCGAGGCGTCGGGTCGGCCTCGTCGAGCAGGTCGGCGAGGCTCGAGGCGGTGACCATGTCGGCACGGCCGTCGCGACCGACGAAGGCGAGCACGCCCTCGTCGGTCTGCGTGTCGTAGGTGCCGTGCCCGATGAAGTGGAGCACGTGCCATTCCCGTTCGAGCAGCTTCTCGTGCACGCGGGCCCACGTCACGTCCTCGAGCCAGTCGATCTCGACGAGGCCGGCGTCGATCTGCGCCCGGAGCGCCGTGGCCAGCAGTTCGCGTTCGCGTTCCGCGTCGATCGGCGGCAGGCCGCGCGGCGCAGCGATCATGCCGAGCACCCGGAGCGGCGGGGTGACGGCGAGCGCGGGCGGCGGCGAAGCGGCCGGCACGTGGCGCACGAGCGGATCCTTGCGGCACAGGTAGGCGTCGGCGACCGGGTCGAAGAGCGCCTCCCAGGGCAGGGCTGCCAGCCCCGGCGCCGTGATGCGCAGGGCGATCTGCACGCCGCTGCCGCGTTCCGACGCGACGGCGTGGCTCGTCCGGTAGGCGGTGAGCACGTCGTCGGTGAACGCGGACTCGAAGAGCCGGCGGCCCACCTCCTGCACGGCCGCCTCCGTATCCGAGAGCACGCGCCGGGTGGGCACGGCCGACGACAGCACGTTCGCCTCGATGTCCCGACGGCGCCCGAGCAGCTCGTCGAGGTCGAGCGCGAAGGTGGCGGTCGGTTCGCCCGCGCCGACCGATTGCAGCACGCGCACCGCGTACGAACCCGGATCGGCCCCGGGCCCGATCTCCAGTTCCATGATCGCGCCCATGCGCGCATGATCGCCCTGTCGGGGCCCGGCGTCAACAGGGCGAGCACCGAATCCCTCCGGCGCCGTGCCAAGATCGGGTGACGTCGCGCATCCGCGTCGGCATCGCGGAGGGGGAACGGTGCGCGCACGTCGCTGGTGGCAGCTCGATCCGGGTGGAGCGATCATCGGGCTCGGGCTCGCAGCCCTCTCGATGACGCCGTCGCTGCTGCCGCGGCCGGCCCTGTTCCAGGGGCTCATCACCGGACTCGCCTTCGCGATCGGCTACGCCGTGGGCGTCGGCGTGTGGTGGCTCGTGCGCCGGTTCGTCACGTGGCGGCCGACGCCGTCGCAGCGGCGCATCGCGTGGTGGGTCTACCTCGGCGTGGCGGTCGTCGTCGCCGTCGCGCTCGCCGCAGCGTCGGTGGGCTGGCAGGACGAGGTGCGGAGGTCGGTGGCGATGCCCCCGGCCGACGGCGTCGACGTGCTCCTGTTCGCGGTCGGGTTCGTGCCGGTCGTGGTCATCGCCATCGCGAGCGCCCGCGGCATCCGCCGGCTGCAGCGTCGCGCGCAGCGCGCCTGGGGTCGTGCGTGGGGCACCGTCGCGACGGCCGCGACCGTGGTCGTGGGCGTCGCCGTGCTCCTGTCCGTCGTGATGTTCGCGCTCGACCGGCTCTACCTGGCGAACAACGGGCCCGCCGCGCCGTGGGTCAGCGAGCCCGTGAGCGGGTTCCGCTCGGCCGGGCCCGACTCCGAGGTCCACTGGGATGCGGTCGGTCGCCACGGCACGGCCTTCCTCGGCGGCGGGCCCACCGCTGCCGACATCGAGGAGCTGACGGCGCAGCCGGCACGTGAGCCGGTGCGGGTCTACGTCGGCCAGGCGAACGCCCCCACGGTCGAGGAGCGCGCCACGATGGCCGTGCGCGAGCTCGAGCGCACGGGCGCGTTCGACCGCGACGTGCTCGTCGTCGCGACGACCACCGGGTCGGGATGGCTCGAACCCCAGACGGTCGACGCGATCGAGTACCTGCACGGCGGCGACACCGCGATCGTGTCGATGCAGTACGCGTACACGCCGAGCTGGGTGTCGTTCGTGTTCGACCCCGACGCCCCGGTCGCGGCATCCGTCGCCCTGTTCGAGGCCGTGCACGCGACCTGGCTGGAGCTGCCCGCCGACGACCGGCCCCAGCTCGTCGTCTACGGCCTCAGTCTTGGCGCCCACGGCGCGCAGGAGAGCTTCGCGAGCCTCGACGACCTGCGGTCGCGGGCCGACGGCGGCCTCTTCGTCGGCAGCCCGAACGGGTCGACGATGTGGCGCACCCTGACCGCGGGCCGCGACGAGGGCAGCCCCGAGTGGCAGCCCGTCGTCGACGGCGGGCGCGACGTGCGCTGGGAGTCGGCGCCCGGCGACTTCGACGCGCTCGGCGACGGATGGCGCGACCCGCGGGTCGCGTACCTGCAGCACGCCACCGACCCGGTGACCTGGCTCGGGCCCGAGCTGATCTGGGCCGAGCCCGACTGGCTGACGCCCGGCGAGCGGTCCGAGCATCTCAGCGACTCGATGCGATGGATCCCCGCGGTGACCGCGATCCAGCTCGTCGTCGACATGTTCATGGGCGAGAGCGTGCCCGCGAGCTACGGGCACAACTACGGCGACGTCGTGCTCGGCGGATGGCGCGCCGTCACGGGCGACGGCGACCTCGACGCCGCGGCGATTGCGCGCATCCAGCACGTCATCGAGGGGTACGCCGACGTGCGTCCCGTCGGCAGCGTCAGCGAGTAGCCGACACCGCCGGCACCGCCGGCACCCACCGGGCCGGCCTCAGGCCGCGGCGGCCACCGCGTTGTGCAGCTCGTCGGCGTCGATGCCGAGCCGGCCGATGCCGCCGCCGACGTTCGCGAGCAGCACGAAGCACACGCCCAGCGACGGCGTGATCCAGAACTCGGTGCCCGCCCAGCCGCCGTGCCCGAACGTGTCGCGCGCGAGCAGGCCGGGTGCCGAGTGCCGCAGGTTCCAGGTGAAGCCCCAGTCCTGCCCGCGCGACTCGGGGTAGGGCTCGAGCTTGGGGAGCCCGGCGGTGAGCGGCCGGCGCATCGCCGCCGACGTCAGCGGTGAGACGACCGAGCCGTCGTCGCGCAGCAGTGCCGCGCCGAGCCCGAGCAGGTCGGCGGCACGTGCGAAGAGCCCGGCACCCGGATGGCGCAGCGACGCCATGCGCGGCCAGTCGAGGCCCTGCTCGGCCGCGTCGACCGGCGCATGCGGCGACACGTCGTCGAAGGTCAGCCCCGAGGCATCCGCTCGCTCGCCGATCTCGGCGACCGCCCGCTCCCACGGTGCGCCCGACGCGTCCTCGATGAGCGCGGCGATGCCCTCGAACGCGATCGTCGAGTAGCGCGAGACGGTGCCGGCGGCGAAGTCGCGGCCCGGCGCGAGGAGCGACGGGCGCAGGCCGCGGGGCGTGTCGAGCGGCGGCTCGACGATGCCCGACGTGTGGCTCGCGAGGTGCCGGAGCCGCACGACGTCGTCGCGGCCCTCGCCGAACGACGGGATCGCGCGGGTCAGGGGCGTCTCGGGCGTGAGCCTGCCCTGCTCGACGAGCCGCAGTGCCGCGAGCCCGACGATCGGCTTCGTGATCGAGAACAGCGGGTAGTGGTCGTCGACGGATGCCGCGCCGAATGCGTCGAGCGCGACGACCCCGTCGGCGGTCGCGACGCCGAGCACGGCGGTCGGCAGCGGCCCGTCGTCGACGTGGCGGCGGACCCAGTCGAAGGCGTGGTCGAACTGCGGCATGCGGGTTCCTCTCTGGGGTGCGGGGGTCGAACCGTTCGGAATTCAGGAAGCGAGGTGGCCGCGAGGCGTGAGAATCGCAGCATCGTCGAGCGGGCTCGCCAGACGTGAGCGAAACCGCCGTGCACCCGCACACTTCGTGAGATCTCCTTCATCGCCTGTGACGCACCATCCTGAATTCTGCTCCCCGCTCAGGTGCGGAGCACGACGTTGCGCGGCGCGGCGCCGCGCGCCATCCGCTCGATCTGGTCGCGCAGCAGCCGCGCCATTCGCGGCATCATCGCGCTGGTCGCCCCGCCCACGTGCGGCGAGACCAGCACGTTCGGCAGTGCGAACAGCGGGTGCCCCTCGGGCAGCGGCTCGGGATCGGTCACGTCGAGCGCGAAGCGCAGGCGGCCGGATGTCGCCTCGGCGACGATCGCGTCGGTGTCGGCCACCGGCCCGCGCGCCACGTTCACGACGAGCGCGCCGTCGGGTAGCGCGGCGAGGAACGCGGCGTCGACCAGGCCCGTCGTCGCGTCGGTCAGGGGCACGCCCACGATCACGACCTCGGCCTCGGGCAGGAGGGCGGGCAGTTCGTCGATGCCGTGGATGCGGCCGCGCTCGTCGTCGCGCGCCCGGCTGGCGACGCGCGTCAGCTCGACCTCGAACGGCGCGAGCCGCGCCTCGATCGCCCGTCCGACGCCGCCGTAGCCGAGGAGCAGGACCCGCCGGTCGGCGAGGCTGTCGTGCCGCGCCGGGGCCCAGCGGCCCTCGGCGGCCGCGCGCACGAAGTCGGGGAGCCCGCGCTGCGCCGCGATGGCGAGGCCGATCGCGAGCTCGGCGGTCGAGGTCTCGTGCACCGACGCGGCGTTGGCGAACACGTGCCCGGCGGGCAGCGCGTCGGGCACGTCGTCGTAGCCGATCGACTGCGACTGCACGAGCCCGATCTCGAGCCCCTCGAGCGTGCCGAGCCGCGCGGCCGCACCCATGTAGGGCGGCACCACGATGTCGATGCGCCGCCCGGATGCCGCGGCCGGCGGCGGGCCCGCCATGTCCCACTCGACCAGGTCGACGCCGTCGGGCACGCCGCCGGGCGTGCGCTCGAGCGCGCGGCGGAGGGTCGCGCCGGGCACGGTCACGAGCAGGGTCCGGGTCTCGTCGGTCATGCGTCGATCCTCGCAGAGCGGATGTCGCGGCGCCGCGCCGCGCTGGTACGGTGACGCGCATGGAGGCTCCCGCACCAGGTGCCGGCGGCACGCGCTCCGGCGGACGCCGGCGGCGCCGGGACCGACCGGTCGACGAGCGCGCCGAGGCGCTCAAGGAACGCGTCTACGCGACGTTCACCGGACTCGCGATCGTGCTCGTGCAGCACGCCAACGTCGAGCACGTGACCGCCACCCGCGCGACGCTCACCCTCCTCGTCGGCATCGTCGCGATCACGGCGGCCGGGTTCGTCGCCGGGGTGATCGCCCACTTGGCATACCACGCCGCGTTCCCCGACCGCGAGGAGCTGGGGCGCATGCTCCGCGTCTCGGGGTCGGCGATCGCGTCGGCGGCCGCGCCGCTCATCGTGCTCGCGCTGGCCGCGGTGGGCGTGCTCGAGCTCGAGCCCGCGCTGCGCACCGCGTCGATCCTGTACCTCGTCGCGCTCGGGCTCGTCGGCTACGTCGCGGTGCGCCGCACGAACGCGGCGTGGTGGAAGCAGCTCGTCGCGCTCGGCATCCTCGTGGCGCTCGGCCTCGCGGTGGTCCTGCTGCAGCAGCTCGCGCACGGCCACTGATCCGTTCTCGCGGGTCGAAGCGGCCTCGCAGCGGCCGTCTCGAGACCGAGCGTGTCGCAGCATGTCTCGCTCAGCGCCCCGACGGCTCGTATCGCGTCGGCGCGAACGCCCGTGCGACAAGCGCCCGCAGCGATTCGAGGTCGCCGTCGACGAGCCCCTGGGCGCGCGCCTGCACGAGCACGTTGCCGATCGCGGTCGCCTCGACCGGGCCGGCGAGCACGGGCAGGCCGGAGCGGTCGGCCGTGCGTCGGCACAGCAGCTCGTTGAGCGCGCCGCCGCCGACGACGTGGATGGTCTCGACGTCCACGCCCGAGAGCACCGACGCGGTGCGCACGGTCTGCGCGAACGCCTCGGCGAGACTCTCGACGATCGACCGGGCGAACTCGGCGCGGGTCTGCGGCGCGGGCTCGTCGTGCTCGCGGCACCACTCGGCGATCCGGCCGGGCAGGTCGCCCGGCGCGAGGAAGCGCGCGTCGTTCGCGTCGAACACCGTGACGGGCGCGGTGACGGATGCCGCGGCCGCGAGCAGCTCGGAAAGGTCGATCGTCTCCCCGTCCCGCTCCCACCAGCGCACCGACTCCGACAGCAGCCACAGGCCCATCACGTTGTGCAGGAACCGCACGCGTCCGTCGACGCCGCCCTCGTTGGTGAAGTTCGCCTTGCGCGCGGCATCCGTGGTCACCGGGCGCTCGAGCTCGACGCCGACGAGCCCCCAAGTGCCGCACGAGATGTACGCGGCCGACTCGGCGCGCATCGGCACGGCGACGACGGCTGACGCGGTGTCGTGCGAGCCGACGGCGACGACCTCGATGCCGGCGGGAGCGCCGAGGTCGGCCGCGACGTCGGCCCGCAGGCCGCCGAGCGCGTCGCCGGGGTTCACGAGCGGGGCGAAGACGGATGGCGCGAGGCCGAGTCGCTCGATGAGCTCGTCGTCCCACTCGCCCGACTCGACCGCCACGAGGCCGGTCGTCGACGCGTTCGTGCGCTCGGCGACCTTCGCGCCCGTGAGGAGGTACCCGATGAGGTCGGGGATCAGCAGGAGCGAGTCCGCGAGGTCGAGCCATCCGCCGGCCTGCTCGGCCGCGAGCTGGTACACGGTGTTGAACGGCAGGAACTGCAGGCCGTTGCGGCGGTAGAGCTCCTCGAACGGCACGCGCGCGTGCACGGCGTCGACCGCGGCGTCGTTGCGGGCGTCGCGGTAGTGGAACGGCTCGCCGAGGAGGCGCCCGCCGCGCAGCAGGCCGTAGTCGACCGCCCACGAGTCGACGCCGACGGAGCGGACGCCGGGCTCGCGGCGGAAGGCGTCGGCGAGGCCGCGCGTGAGGTCGCGGTAGAGGCCCGTGAAGTCCCAGTGCAGGCCCGACGCGAGCCGCACGGGCCCGTTCGGGAACCGTGCGACGTGGTCGAGCTCGAGCGTGCCGGCGGTCTGGTCGACGTGCCCGACGATCACGCGCCCGCTCGTCGCGCCGAGGTCGACCGCGGCGACCGCGCCGGCGCTCATGGGCGACCTCCGCGGGTCGCGGCGCCGCGCAGCGGCGTCGGCCCTGTCCGGGTTGAGGAGCCGCGCAGCGGCGTCTCCTCTGTGTGGGTTGAGGAGCCGCGCAGCGGCGTCTCCTCTGCGTGGGTTGAGGAGCCGCGCAGCGGCGTCTCGAAACCCAACCCCGGGTTTCGAGACACGTCGTGCTTCGCGCGTCGCTCCTCAACCCTCACGACTCGCCCCGATCCCGGGTTTCGAGACGCGTCGCGCTGCGCGCGGCGCTCCTCAACCCTCACGAGGTGAGTGCTCATCGCAGGAACGCGGCGGCGACGCCGGAGTCGACCGGGATGTGCAGGCCCGTGGTGCGGCTGAGCTCGGGGCCGGTCAGCACGTACACGGCGTCGGCGACGTTCTCGGGCACGACCTCGCGCTTGAGGATCGTGCGGTTGGCGTAGAACTGGCCGAGGTCCTCTTCCTTGACGCCGTAGGTCGCGGCGCGGTTCGCGCCCCAGCCGGCGGCGAAGATGCCCGAGCCGCGCACGACGCCGTCGGGGTTGATGCCGTTGACGCGCACGCCGTGCTCGCCGAGCTCGACCGCGAGCAGGCGCACCTGGTGGGCCTGGTCGGCCTTCGTCGCCGAGTACGCGATGTTGTTCGGGCCGGCGAAGACCGAGTTCTTCGACGAGATGTAGATCACGTCGCCGCCGAGCTTCTGCTCGATGAGCGCCTTGGCGGCGGCCTTCGCGACGAGGAACGAGCCCTTGGCCATGACGTCGTGCTGCAGGTCCCAGTCCTTCTCGGTGGTCTCGAGCAGCGGCTTCGACAGCGACAGGCCGGCGTTGTTCACGACGAGGTCGATCCCGCCGAACGCGAGCACCGTCGCGTCGATCGCGGCCTGCACGCCCTCGGCGTCGGCGACGTTCGCGGCGACCCCGATCGCGACATCCGTGCCGCCCAGCTCGGCCGCGGCCGCCTGCGCCTTCTCGAGGTCGAGGTCGGCGACGACGACGCACGCGCCCTCGGCCGCGAGGCGGGTCGCGATGGCCTTGCCGATGCCGGATGCCGCGCCCGTGACGAACGCGATGCGGCCCTGGTGGGTCTTCGGCTTCGGCATGCGCTGGAGCTTGGCCTCCTCGAGCGCCCAGTACTCGATGCGGAACTTCTCGGCGTCGGAGATCGGCGTGTAGGTCGAGAGCGCCTCAGCGCCGCGCATCACGTTGATCGCGTTGACGTAGAACTCGCCCGCGACGCGCGCGGTCTGCTTGTTCGCGCCGTAGCTGAACATGCCGACGCCCGGGACGAGCACGATGAGCGGGTCGGCGCCGCGGATCGCGGGCGACTCGGGCGTCGCGTGCGCGTCGTAGTACGCCTGATAGTCGGACCGGTACGCCTCGTGCAGCTCCTGCAGCCGCGCGAGCTGCTCCTCGACGGTCGCCGTCGACGGCAGGTCGAGGATCATCGGCTTCACCTTGGTGCGCAGGAAGTGGTCGGGGCAGCTCGTGCCGAGCGCCGCGAGCTCGGGCGCCCGCTCCGACGCGAGGAAGTCGAGCACGACGTCGGAGTCGGTGTAGTGACCGACCATGGGCTTGTCGGTCGACGCGAGGCCCCGGATGGTGGGCGCGAGCGCCACGGCACGGGCGTGCCGCTCGGCCTCGGGCAGCGCCTCGAACCCGGCCCGCACGCCGCCGAAGGGGTCGGCCTTCCCGTGCTCGGCGATGTACGCGGCGGCCGTGTCGATGATCCAGAGCGAGTTCCGCTCCGACTCCTCCGACGTGTCGCCCCACGCCGTGATGCCGTGACCGCCGAGGATGCAGCCCACCGCGGCAGGGTTCGCCGCCTTGATCTCGGCGATGTCGAGGCCGAGCTGGAAGCCTGGGCGCCGCCACGGCACCCACACGACCTTCTCGCCGAAGATCTTCGCGGTCAGCGCCTCGCCGTCGGCCGCGGTCGCGATCGCGATGCCGGAGTCGGGGTGCAGGTGGTCGACGTGCGCGGCGTCGACGAGGCCGTGCATGGCGGTGTCGATCGAGGGGGCGGCGCCGCCCTTGCCGTGCAGGCAGTAGTCGAACGCGGCGACCATCTCATCCTCGCGGTCCACGCCCGGGTAGACGCCGACGAGCGCCCGCATGCGGTCGAGGCGCAGCACCGCGAGACCCTGCTCCGTGAGCGTGCCGAGGTCGCCGCCCGAGCCCTTCACCCAGAGCAGCTCGACGGGCTCGCCCGTGACCGGGTCGGTCTCGGTGCCCTTGGCCGACGTGTTGCCGCCGGCGTAGTTCGTGTTCCTCGGGTCGGCGCCGAGGCGGTTCGACCGCGCGATGAGGTCGGCAGCTGCCTGGTTCGTCATGGGGTGATTCCTTCGGTGATGGAACGATGGTCGGAGGTTCTCGAGTGGGCGATCTTGGCGGTGCCGGCGATCGCCGGACCGCCAAGATCGCCCACTCGTGAATGGGGTGTACGCGCGGCGGCCGCCTCGAGGCCGGCGGCCCAGCGCACGACGCGCTCGACCGTGACGGATGCCGCGGGCTGGTGCGGGCGGTTCAGGTGCCCGTGCTCGGTGCCGGGTTCGGTCACGACCTCGACGGGCACGGATGCCGCGGCGAGCGTCGCCGCGAACGCCTCGCCCGAGACGCGCAGCTCGTCGGCCTCGCCGTTGACCATGAGCACGGGCGGGAAGCCGGCGAGGTCGGCCGGCGCCGCGAGGCCGGGCACGGCGGGCAGCGGCGCGCCGTCGGCCGGCCCGCCGAGGTAGTTCTCGTACATCGTGCGCACGACGTCGGGCCCGAACCGGTCGGCCGCAGGACTCGCGTCGAGCAAGGCCCTGAGTGCGGCATCCGGTGCCGGCTGGATCGCGAGCAGCGTCGGGTACGCGAGGAACACGCCCGCAGGAAGGCGAGTGGAGGCCGCCGACGGGGCGCGCGTCTCCTGCGCGACCTCGGGTGTCGCGCTGGGCGCAGGCGCCCCGCCAGCGGAGTCAGGATACGCCCGATGCCCGAGCAGCCGCAGCACGGCGCCGGTCACGAGATTGGCGCCCGCGCTCGCGCCGCCGAGCATGAGCCGGGCCGGATCGACGCCGAGCTCGTCGGCGTGCGCGAGCGTCCACCGCCAGGCGGAGAGCACGTCGTCGGAGCCAGCGGGGTAGCGCCCGGTGCCGCCGACCGCGAGCCGGTAATCGATCGAGACGACCGTGAGCCCCCGGGCCGCGAGCGCGCGGGCGACCCAGTCGGCCTCGGGCATGTCGAGGTCGCCGGCGGCGAAGCCGCCGCCGTGCGCCCAGACGAGCGCCGCCGTGGGACGCGTCGCCGCGGCATCCGCCGGGTACACCCGGACCAGCCCGTCGGCCGCGCCGTACGGCGTCTGCTGCGTCATCCGTCTGCCTCTCTCGATCGTCGGTGAAGTCGTGTGAGTCGCGAGTGGGCGATCTTGGCGAGGTCCCGGGGGCGGAGGTCGCCAGGATCGCCCACTCGAGAGGGGGTTACGCGCCCCAGCCGGCCTGCACGCCGCCGACGCGCTCCTCGGCGATCTTCGCGAGGTAGCCCGACTCGGCGAAGGCCTTCATCGGGTCGGCCGCGAGGCCGCGCGACTCGCGCCACTCGGCGAGGGCGGGGCGCACGTCGGTGTAGAACGCGTCCATGAAGATGCGGTTCGCCTCGAGCACGTCGCCCGAGACCTGCGCGGCGCGGAGCGCGTCGGTGTCGACGAGCAGGGCGCGCGCGGTCATCTCCTGCACGTTCAGCACCGAGCGGATCTGGCCGGGGACCTTGTCCTCGACGTTGTGGCACTGGTCGAGCATGAACGCGACGTCGGGGTGGTTGAGGCCGCCGCCGCGCGCCACCTCGAAGACGATGCGGAACAGCTGGAACGGGTCGGCCGCACCCACGATGAGGTCGTCGTCGGCGTAGAAGCGCGAGTTGAAGTCGAACGAGCCGAGCTTGCCGAGGCGCAGCAGCTGCATGACGATGAACTCGATGTTCGTGCCGGGCGCGTGGTGGCCCGTGTCGAGGCAGACCATCGCCTTGTCGCCGAGCGCGGCGACCTGGGCATACGAGGTGCCCCAGTCCGGAACGTCGGTGTGGTAGAACGCCGGCTCGAAGAACTTGTACTCCAGGACGAGGCGCTGGTCGTCGCCGAGCCGGGCGTAGATCTCGGCGAGCGACTCGTGCAGGCGGTCCTGCCGGCCGCGCAAGTCGGCCTGGCCCGGGTAGTTCGACCCCTCGGCGAGCCAGATCTTCAGGTCGCGGCTGCCGGTCGCGTGCATGATGTCGATGCACTCGAGGTGGTGGTCGATGGCCTTCCGGCGCACCGAGGCGTCCTCATGGGTGAGGGCGCCGAACTTGTAGTCGTCGTCCTGGAACGTGTTCGAGTTGATGGTGCCGAGCGAGACGCCCAGGTCTTCCGCGTGGCGGCGGAGGTCGTCGTACGAGTCGACCTTGTCCCACGGGATGTGCAGCGCCACGGTGGGTGCGAGCTTGGTGTACGCGTGCACCTGCGCGGCATCCGCGATCTTCTCGTACGGGTCGCGCGGCGTGCCGGGCGTCGCGAACACCTTGAAGCGGGTGCCCGAGTTGCCGAAGGCCCAGCTGGGCAGCTCGATGGACTGCAGTTCGAGCTGGTCGAGGACGGTCTGCGGAATGGTGCTCACGAGTGGCTGCTTTCTGTGTGGGTGACGGATGCCGCGTCGGCATCGAGCGTGGCGAGCTGGTCTTCGAGGTGGAACACCTCGGGAATCCGGGGGGTGCCCTGGTCGGGCCGGGCGCCGTCGAGGGCGACGAAGAACTCGGCCATCTCGGCCTCCCACGGCGCGGTGCGCGGGTCGCTCGCGAGGGACGCCTGGGCCGCGTCGTCGTCGTCAACCTCGTAGTACCCGATGAGCAGGCCGTCGGCGCGGAGGAAGAGCGAGTAGTTGCGCCGGCCCGATGCCTCGATGGCCCGGAGCATGTCGGGCCAGACCGCGGCGTGGCGCTCGCGGTACTCGTCGAGGCGAGACGGGTCGACCTGCAGCTGGAAGCAGACCCGCTGCGTGGTGCCTGTGCTCATCGTCGAGCTCTCCGTTCTATTGTGAATCGTTTCAAGATTAGATGGCCGAATGTCTCCGCGCAAGTCTGGAATGCGATTTCCTGACCCTACGCCTCCGCAGGGCCGTCGGGTCTGCGATCCGCGCTTGGGTCGCGGCGATCCGCGCCGCGGGAACGGCCATCGGATGTCGCACGAGCACCGCTGAATCGGCGGTGCGTCTCCGCTTCGACCTTGGCCGGGGCTGCGATCATTGAAGGACCGGGGGAGTCCGGGAACGACAGGAGGACGGCATGGCAGTCAGCGTGCGCGACGTCGCGGCTGCCGCATCGGTCTCGGTGGGCACCGTCTCGAACGTGCTCAACCGGCCCGAGAAGGTCGCGCCCGACACGGTCGCGCGCGTGCTCGCCGCCATCGACGAGCTCGGCTTCGTGCGCAACGACGCCGCCCGCCAGCTGCGGGCCGGGCGAAGCCGATCGATCGGCCTCGTCGTGCTCGACGTACGCAACCCGTTCTTCACGGATGTCGCCCGCGGCGCGGAGGATCGTGCCGCGGAGGACGGCATGACCATCCTGCTCGGAAACAGCGACGAGAACCCCGACCGCGAGCGGGCCTACCTCGACCTGTTCGAGGAGCAGCGCGTGCACGGCGTCCTCATCTCGCCGATGGCCGACGACCTGCCGCGCCTCGCGCGGTTGCGCACGCGCGGCGTGCCGGTCGTGCTCGTCGACCGCGAGGCCGAGGATCGCAGCTTCTCGTCGGTCGCGGTCGACGACGTCGTGGGCGGGGCCCAGGCGGTGCGGCACCTCGTCGAGTCGGGCCGAAAGCGGATCGCGTTCGTGGGCGGGCCCACGAGCATCCGGCAGGTCGCCGACCGGCTCGAGGGCGCGCGGCGCGCGGCGGCGAAGCGGCCGGGCGTCACCCTCGAGGTGATCCCGACCGAGTCGACCACGGTGCTCGAGGGTCGCGCCGCGGGTGAGCGCATCCGCGCGCGCGCGCCGGAGGACCGGCCCGACGCGGTGTTCGCCGCCAACGACCTGCTGGCCATGGGGGTGCTGCAGGCGCTCGTGATGCTGGGCGACACGCGCGTGCCCGATGACATCGCCCTCATCGGCTACGACGACATCGACTTCGCGCAGGCCGCGGTCGTGCCGCTCTCGTCGATCCGGCAGCCGGCATGGCTGATCGGGTACACGGCGGTCGACCTGCTGTTGCGCGAGGCGCGTCACGGCACTGAGTCGGTGCCCGACCAGGTGCAGTTCCAGCCCGAGCTTGTCGTGCGCGAGTCCACGCGAGCGCGTTCGTAGCGGGCGCCGCCCGGCGCGCGGACCGGCCCCTCGGCCCGGGCCGTTCTGATCGGGGTCGTCATCGGCGGCCGCGAGCAGGTACCCTATCCGGTGAACCGGTCAACCGGTTTCATCGACAAGGACGTTGCGGAGGGCATGACCGACATGACTGAACGGCTGACCGGCAAGACGGCGCTCGTGACGGGCGCGGCGTCGGGGATCGGGCGCCAGGTCGCCCTCCGGTTCCTCCAGGAGGGCGCGCGCGTCGTGTTCGCCGACCGCGACGCGGCGGCGCTCGACGCCGTGGTGCCCGCGCTCGGCGAGCGGGCCCGCGCGGCCGTCGCCGACATCTCCGACGAGGCATCCGTCGCCGCCGCGTTCGAGGCGCTCGTCGCCGACGGCTGGCGACCCGACGTGGTCGTCGCCAACGCGGGCGTGCAGCTGTTCGGGCAGGACGCGAAGGCGGCCGACCTCGACCTCGAGGTGTGGAAGCGCACGATCGACATCAACCTCACGGGCACGTTCCTCACGCTCAAGCACGCGGTGCGGGCGATGCTCGGCGGCGACGGCGGCTCGATCATCCTCACCGGCAGCCCCACGGGCGTGCGCGGCGAGGGCGCCGACTTCACCGCGTACAGCGCGTCGAAGGCGGGCATGCACGGGCTCGGCCGCACGGTCGCGGCGGCGTACGCGCGCGACGGCATCCGCGTGAACACCGTGATCCCCGCGTACACCGAGACCCCGCTCGTCTCGACGCTCACCGGCGACGCCGACGCGCACACCGCGATCGTGGGCCGCATCCCGATGGGACGGTCGGGTTCGCCGGCCGACGTCGAGGGCATCATGGTCTACCTCGCGAGCGACGAGAGCTCGTTCGCGACCGGCTCGGCGTTCGCGGTCGACGGCGGGATGTCGGTGCTGTGACCACGCCCGACGAGGCCCGGCTGCTCGACCGCGTGTGGGGCGTCGCCGAGCCCGCGCCCGTCGAGGTCGTGCTCGGCCCGTGGCGGTTCGAGCTGCGCGGCGACGAGGTCGCCGACCTGGCGTACGACGGCAGCGCGGTGCTGCGGAGCGTGCGCGCCGTCGCGCGCGATCGCGACTGGAACACGGTGCCGACCACCGTCGAGGCAATTGAGCGATCCGAGCGCGGATGCCGCGTCCGGCTCGCGATGCGCGGACTCGGCGCCGAGATCACGGCGCTGCTGATCGTCGAGGTCGGTGCCGACGCGGGTACTGCCGGCGACGCCGACGCCGACCGGATCACCATCTCGCTCGACGCGACCTCGCACACCGAGTTCCTCAGCAACCGGCTCGGCCTCGTCGTGCTCCATCCGCCAGTCGTCGCCGGGGCGCCGCTCCTGGTCGGCACGCCGTCGGGGCTGGAACGGCGCACGTCGTTCCCCGATGCCGTGTCGCCCCACCAGCCCGCGACCGACATCCGCTCGCTCGCCTGGGCGCACGACGGCGTCGCCGCGCGCGTCGAGTTCGCCGGCGAGGTCTTCGAGATGGAGGACCAGCGCAACTGGACCGACGCCTCCTACAAGACCTACGGCACGCCGCTTGCGCTGCCGTTCCCCGTGCGGATCGAGGCCGGCGCGGTGATCGCGCAGTCGGTCTCGGTCACGGCGTCGCGGATCGCGGGTCGTGCCGCCGCCGGCGTGCCCGGCCCCGCGACACTCGTGCTCGAGGGTGCGGGTCGCCCCGTTCCCGAGGTCGTGCTCGGTGCGTCCACGACGCCGGATGTCGCGCCGGCGACGCGCACCGACGACTTGGTCGCCGCGACCGCGGCCCCCTCCGGGGTCTCGGCGATCCTCGTCGAGCTCGACACGCGGACGGCGCAGTGGCGGGCCGCGCTCGACCGGGCCCTCGCCGAGGCCGGCGCGCTCCCGCTCGACGTCCGCATCGTCGCCGACGAACCCGACCGCGTGGCCGAGGCGGTCGACGCGATCGCCGCCGCGGGCGCGGGTCGCGTCGCACGCGTCGGCGTGTTCTCGGGACGCACGCACGTCACCGAACCGGCGCTCTGGGAGGTGCTCGCCGCGACCGGACCCGCGCGGCTGCCCGGCACGGAGCTCGTCGGGGGCGCCCGCTCGCATTTCACCGAGCTCAACCGCGAGCACCACCGACTGCCGCACGGCCTGCCGGCCCTCGCCTTCTCGATGACGCCCCAGATGCACGCGACCGAGCGAGCTCAGCTCGTCGAGTCCGTGCCGATCCAAGCGATCGTGACGCGCGATGCCGGGCACATCGCGGCGGGTCGTCCGCTCCACGTCGGCCCGGTCACGCTGCGCTCGCGGTTCAACGCGGTCGCCACGAGCCCGGCCGACGACGACGACGACGCGACCCTCGCCGAGGGCTACGGCGCCGAGCTCGTCACCGGCGCGACCGACCCCCGCCAGGGCTCGGCCGCACTCGAGGCCTGGACCGTCGCGAGCTACGCCGCCATCGCGACGGCCCCGGATGCCGCGGTCGCATCGATCGCGTACTTCGAGGTCGACGGGCCCCGAGGCATCCGCTCGGCTGATGGCGACTACCCCGTCGCGCGGGCGATCGCGGCAATCGCGGGACTGCGCGGCGGGGAGCTGCTCGTGCCGGTCGGCGAGGTCCCACCGGGCGTGCAGGTGGTCGGCGCCGAACGGCCCGACGGCCCGGTCGCCGTGCTCGCGGCGAGCCTGGCGACCGAGCCCACGACCGTCGTGGTCCGCGTCGGCGGACGCGAGCGCGTGCTGCAGCTTCCGCCGTACGAGGTGGTGACGGCCGTCGTGACGGAGGAATGACCGCCGGCCTGCGCCCTCACGGGTTCAGCGTCACATCGACCGAGCCCCCCTCCATGTCTCGGCGCAGCTCCCAGACCCGTAGCCGACGATTCGCGGCGGCCGTGCGTCTCAGAGGGTGGCGAGGAGGTCCTGCATGACGGCGATCTCCTCCCTCTGCGTCTCGCTGATCGCCTCGGCCAGGGCCACGGCGTCGGGATTCTCGCCGTCCTCGACCTGGATGTCGGCCATCATGATGGCGCCCTCGTGGTGGACGATCATCTGCTCGAGGAACAGGCGGGATGCGTCGGTGCCGTCGGCCTCCTCGAGCCGGTTCATGTCGTCGTCGGACATCATCCCGTCGCCCATGCCGTGGTCCATGCCGCCCATGCCGTCGAGCTCGTCCTGCCCCCACTCGTCGAGCCAGTCCTTCATCTGGTCGATCTCTGGCTGCTGGGCGTCCTTGATCTGCTGGGCGAGGTCGCGGACCTGCTCGTCGACCCCGTTCTTCTCGAGCAGGTCGTCGCTCATCTCGATCGCCTGCTCGTGGTGCGGGATCATCATCTGGGCGAACATCACGTCCGCGTCGTTGAAGACCGCCTCGGCTGCCGGCGAGGTCGTGGCGGGGGCATCCTCCGGCCGGTTCTGCAGGTTGATGGTGCAGCCGGCGAGGGTCAGTGCGGCGACCAGGGCGGTCGCGACGTTCAGGGCGGTGCGTGCGTTGCGCATGCGTGCGTCATCCATTCTCTCGATACCTGGAACTCCTCCTCGTGTGCTCGCCGTCCGCGCGGGCGCGGTCAGCGGGCGGCACCCGGGAATCAGGTCCGGCTGATCGAGAGGACGTGCAGGTCTGGTCGGAGGTGGACGGCGACGCGGTCGCGGACCGCGGCGATCCCCGGGCCGCCGCCGTCGCGGAGCTGCCGGAACATCGCCGGCCGTGCCGCGAGGGCGAGCAGGACCGCGAACGCGATCATCATCGCGCACGCCATCGCCACGGCGGCGCAGTCGAGCAGGCGCTCCATGCACCCGGCATCGCATCCGACGACGAACGTCGTCACCGAGGCGACCATCGTCGCGGCAGCCGTCGCGGCCCCCGTGGCGGCGGGTTCGCCGGCGTGCTCGGCCCGATGCGACTCCTGCGCCGTGGCGGCGCCGCCATGCGCGGCGTGCTCGACACCCGAGTCGTGCATCGCCACCAGCCCGAGCGCGACGGCGATCATCAGCACGACGCTGAGGAACGTCGCAGGGGCGGTTCGGGCTCCGGGACGCGAGACGCGGCGGATCAGCTCCAACCCCATGTCACCTCCCGATTCGTCGCGTGCGCCAGGCTGTGGAATACCCTCCCAGAGTACCTGCCGTTCGCATCGGGGGTCCAAGGGCCCGACCGCCGCTCCTTGCGTGCGGTTGGCTTGGTCATGGCCACGGGAGGCCAGTCGTCCGGGCGTCGACGCTCGGGTCGCGCAGGACCGCGGCCGCCGAGGAGAGGGCTGCAGGATGCCTGCGTCGATGTCGGATGCGGCTGCTCGGGGCGTTCCCGTGCTCGTGGCGGGCGACGTGTCCAAGTCGTACCGCCAGGGCGTCTGGCCCTTCCGCCGCCGGAACCGGGTACTGGATGGCGCGGGGCTCATCTTGCACCGGGGCGAGGTGCTGGGGCTCGTGGGAGAGAACGGCTCCGGCAAGTCCACGCTCATGCAGATCCTGGTCGGCCTGCTGCCCGCCGACTCCGGACAGGTCGACCTGAACGGATCGCTCGGGTACTGCCCGCAACGACCCGTGGTGTTCGACCGGCTGACCTGCGACGAGCACTTCGAGCTCTTCGGTGCGGCGTATCGATTGACTGCCGAGGAACGGCGGCGTTCCCAAGCCCGGCTGTACGACGAGCTCGACTTCGCCCGGTACGCAGACATGCGCGTCGATCGGCTCTCCGGCGGCACGCTCGCCAAGCTCAACCTCGCCCTCGCCCTCCTTCCCGACCCCGAGGTCCTGATGCTCGACGAGCCGTATGCCGGGTTCGACTGGGACACGTACGTCCGGTTCTGGGAGCTGATGGGTCGACGCCGGGCCGCCGGACGTGCCGTCCTGGTGATCAGCCACTTCATCGCGGACGAGGAACGATTCGACCGGATCGTGCAGCTGCGGGGTGGGAAGGCGATCGAGAAGTGACCGCGTACTTCGCCTTCGTACGCCGGTTCCTGCTCGTGTATGTCCGGAACCCGGTGAACCTGCTGGTGCTCGTGGTGGTGCCGGTCGTGTTCGTGCTCGTCGCCGCCGAACCGATGGCGGATGCCGCGAAACTGCTCGGCGGCACGGGCGTGGCAGTCGAGACCGCCACGACGGGGTGGGCGGCCGCGTTCCTGGCCGCCCTGGCGATGTACTTCCAGACACGGCAGGCGCGATCCGCCGACCGCCGTCTCGCACTCGCCGGCGCGCGCGTCAGCGTACTGGTCGCCGCTCGCCTGTCGACGGGCCTGCTGATCGCGCTGTTCGTCTCCGCTGCTGCGCTCGCGACGCTGTATCTGCGCGCGGAGGTCGACGAGCCGCTGCGCGTGGCAGCGGGAACGCTCATGTTCGCCACGATCTACGTCGGCATCGGCGCAGCAGTCGGCGCGGTCGTACGCGACCCGGTCAACGGCACCGTCGTCATCCTGCTGATCTGGATCCTCGACGTGTTCTTCGGTCCCGCCCTGACCTCACCCGACCGCGTCGAGCTCACCCGCTGGATGCCCACCCATTTCACCACCCTGTGGATGGTCGACCTCCCATCCGGCCACGCGGGTCAGCTCGGCGACCTCGGACTCGCCCTCCTGTGGGTCGTGGTCGCCGTCATCGGCAGCTGTCTGCTGCTCGCGCGCGCGACCCGCGTCGGTCGTCGCAGCCGGCCCGCGCCGCGGCCGCGATGGGGCAGGCAGGCGCTCACCGCATTCCGGCTGGGCATCCGTGAGCACCGGCGGAACCCGGCGCTCTGGATCCTGCTGGTCACCGTCCCGGTCATCTTCATCTGGTTGTCCAAGCTGATCACCGAGGAGCAGTTCGCCGTGATGCGGGTGATCGACGACGGCCGCGAGCTCGACGCCCGCTACTGGCTGCCCGACACGCACGCCGGCACCATGGCCCCGATCGCGGTCGCCTCACTCGCCACCGTCGCCGGGCTCTTCATCGCGCTGAGCGATCGCGAGGGAGACCGGCGCCTCGTGCTGACCGGACTGCACCGATCGGCGCTGCTCGCCGGCCGATTCGGCCAGGTCGGCGTGGCCGTCGTCGTGACGACCGCGGCGTCGCTGGCGATCACCGCGTTGGTGTTCCCCGCCGAGCAATGGGGCGCCTTCATCGGGGCGATGCTCCTGGTCGGGGTCGTGTATGCGCTGTTCGGGATGTGCCTCGGGTTCCTGCTCGACCGGGTCTCCGGGGTCCTCATCGCGTTCGTCGTGCCATTCCTCGACCTGGGCATCACCCAGAGCCCGATGCTCCGACTCGAACCTCCAGGGCCGGCCATCCTGCTCCCCGGCTACGGCCCCTATCGCCTCCTCATCGACGCCGGGCTCACCGAGACGTTCGACGAATGGGTCGGGCTGCTCGTCGGCCTCGCCTGGGCGATCGGCCTCGCAGTGATCGTGACCGTCATCTTCGTGGCCCGCACCCGGGTCGCGCATCGCGCGGCGCGTCATCCCAGGCACGTCAGCAGACAGCACCGTTCCGCGCCCGTCCCGAGCGAGTGACCGCGCCGTGGACATGGTGAAGGGGGCGGTCGCCCGCCCCCTCCATGGATGATCAGTCGATCACGGGTCCACGAAGATCCAGAGGCCGCTGTCGCGGTCGCTGGCGAGGACATAGGTCATCCCGTCTTCGCCGACGAACGTCTCGACGCCCCAGAAGTCGTTGCCTTCCTCATCGAGGTAGCCGCCGACCTCGACGAGTTCGCAGCCGCTGGTGTCGGTCACGACCTCCGGGTCGTAGGGGACGCCGTCGCACATGATCTGGATGGCGCGCAGACCGCCGGAGTAGTACGCGAGGTACGCCAGGGACGGATCCTGCGGGTCGACCGCCACCTCGTGCACAGACAGGTCGCCGTAGCCGAACGCGTAGTCCGGATCGTGTGCCTCGTCGATGGCGAAGGTGTCCAGTTCGGCCATGGTCGCCGTGTCGTAGAGGTGCACGTAGCCCCATCCGTCGAAGATCGAGCCGACCTCGATGCGCTCGCCGATGTCGCCGATCGCGATGTCCTCCGGGTAGCTCCACGGACCCTCGACCGGGTCGAGGCCGAACAGCTTGTGGAACGCCTCGTGCGTGGTGCAGACGGCGACGATCTCGTCGACGAACGCGCCGGAACCGCAGAAGGCCGTGTCGGGCTCGACGTGCCGCTGCACGAAGAGCACTGCGTCCCATCCGGCGAGGGCGGCCTCGTGGGCCTTCTCACCGGGGAAGCAGGCCTCCTCGGTCGCACTGGGGTCACCGGTCGGACCGCGCTGGAGCACGATGATCGTCTCGTCGCCGGGCTGCAGCGAGTCGAGGTACCCGGGGATGTCCTCGGGGCTCGGGATGGCGGCCGAGTCGGGGCAGCCGTATCCGCCGTAGACCACCGGTCCGCTCAGCGTGAGGTCGTCGAGGGCGGCCGGCGGCTGTCCGCCGGGGACGATGACGGACTCGTACTCGCCCGCGTAGTCGCCGGTCGTGATGTTGAGCGCGTCGGTGCGGTACGGCGCGAAGTCCTCGTCGGTGCCGATGAACAGGTTGCCGTCGATGGTGAACTCCGCCTGGTGGGCGTTGCCCTCGGGCGTCAGTGAAACGCCCAGCGACTCCAGCAGCTCAGGGTCGACCGCGGGGAAGTCGGTGTCCGCGACGAACTCGGCGTTCGCCGGGTCGGTCACGTCGAGGATCACGAATCCGCCGTCCCAGTACGAGAGCAGCATGTACCACGTGCCGTCGATGTTCTTCACGACCATGTCGTGGAGGAACGAGTCCGTGAGCCCCAGCTCGGGCTGGTCCACGCCGAAGTCGTTCAGGTCGTACTCGGCGATGAGCTTCGGCCGCTTGGGGTTGGTGATGTCGAGGATGTCGACGTCCTGAGCCTCCACGTTGTCGGTGAGGACCACGTAGGCGTTGTCACCGGTGTCCCACGCGAACGCGCTGTGGATCTGGTTGACGTCGGGGCTGCCCGGTTCCTTGTCGCCGACGTTCGCGGCGAGCTTCTTCGGATCGGTCGGGTCGGTGACGTCCCACAGCGAGACGCCGCCCTTGGCGTTCTTGCCGCACGGCTCGTTGTTCATGAGGAGCACGTCGCCGCTGAACTGCTTCGTCGTCAGCTCGATGACCTGCATGCCCTCGCCGGGGCGCGTGTCCTGATGGGAGGGGATGAACCCGATGAGCTCCGGCTCGAATGCGGGATCGGTGTCGACCCCCGAGATGTCGACGACGTAGGCGCCCGCATCCGGGCTGCCCTGGCCGCCGCTCTCCGGGCCGGCGCAGTCCGGCTCACCCCAATTCGCGAGATAGGCGGTGTTCCCGTCTGGCGAGACGGTGACGTCGGCGATCAGGTCTGATGTGTCGGTGAGGTCGAGGACCGACTTCAGGTCGATCTTCCCCCATTCGCCGTCGCCGACCAGGTGGCCCTCGAGCGTGCCGTGTTGATCGTCTGGATGGGCCGCGGCTGGTGCGCTGAGCCCGAGCGTTGTGAGCCCCAGGGCGCAGACGGCGGCCGTGATGAGTGACGCGCGTCGTTGCATCGTCGTTCTCCGGTTCCGTGTCATGGTGTGATGCCTGACGGGTCGTCAGACGAGCCACACGTTAGGTCGACTCGAGAACCGGGTCCAGCATCTGGCGGACCCGGTGCCGAGGGTCTACGATTCGTCGCTTCGGGCGAACCACTTCTCCACCTCACCGATAGGAGCGCCGCGTCGAGCCGTGCCGCGTCGGCCTCGGTGCTCGCCGCGAATCGGCTCAGGCCGCCCCCGCGTCGCCGCGCGACCCGATCGCCGCGCCGGAGAGTCGCGCCGAGGCCGTGGTCATGTGCGCGGCCATCGCGGACGCGGCGCCGTCGGCATCGCGCGCCTCGAGTGCGCGGAACACCGCCTCGTGCTCGGCGAGCGCGGTGCCCGCCTGCGCCTGGTCCTGCACGGCGCGGTCGACCCAGACGCGCAGCAGCGAGCGCACGATCTGCAGGAGGTCGAGCAGCACCGAGTTGCCTGCGCTCGAGGCGAGGTCGTGGTGCCAGGCGAGGTCGGCCTTGACGAAGGCCTTGAGGTCGCCGTCGACGTTCGCGCGCATGCGCTCGAGGTGCGCGCCGAGGCTCGCGAGCTCCGCGTCGGTCAGGCGGTCGGCGGCGAGCCGGGCGACGTAGATCTCGAGGCCCGATCGGAGCTCGAGGAGCTCGGCGGTGCTGCGCTCGCCGATGAGCACGCCCCAGCTGAGGCTCTGGGGGAGCAGTTCGCTCGCCGTGCCGCGCAAGTAGGTGCCCGAACCGGGACGCACGTCGACGATGCCGAGGATCTCGAGCGCGGCGAGGGCCTCGCGCACGGCGGAGCGGCCGACCTGGAGGTTCGCCGCGAGTTGCCGCTCGGGGGGCAGGCGTGTGCCCGGCGCGATGGACCCGCTCGTGAAGAGGTCGAGCAGCTTGGTGGCCACGACGGAGACGGCGGAGCCGGACGGCAGCGCGCCGAGGGCGGCGGCGATCTCGGCCGAGCTGTCGTCGCGGAACACGGGCATGCCTCCAACCTACCAACCGGTGGGCCGGCGGGTCGGTGCGGCGCGGCGGGTGGACGCCCGTCCAGGAACACGACATCCGGCTTGCAATTGGTCAACCGGTTTGCCAATATGGACCCCGTCATCCAGTGCCGGAGTCCTCCGGCACCTGAGCAGGAGAGAAGCAGGAGTCAGCGTGGACACCACCACTCGAGCCGAGGCGCAATCCGCCGTCGCGCAGTCCGCCATCCGCAAGGTCGCCGTCCGGCTGGTGCCGTTCGTCGCGTTGATGTTCTTCATCAACTACCTCGACCGCACCGCCATCGGCTTCGCGGCACCCAACGGCATGAACGAGGACCTCGCCCTGTCGGCCGCCCAGTTCGGCTTCGCCTCGGGGGTCTTCTTCATCGGCTACATCCTGCTCGAGGTGCCCTCGAACCTCGCGCTCCACAAGTTCGGCGCCCGCAAGTGGCTCGCCCGCATCATGGTGAGCTGGGGCATCGTCGCCGCCCTCTTCACCTGGGTGCAGAACTTCGAGCAGCTCGTGGTGCTCCGCTTCCTGCTGGGTGTCGCCGAGGCCGGCTTCTTCCCCGGCGCCATCCTGTTCCTGAGCCTCTGGGTCCCCGCCGCCTACCGCGGCAAGATCCTCGCGCTGTTCTACCTGGCGCAGCCGCTCACCACGGTGATCGGCGCTCCGCTCGCGGGCCTGCTCATCCAGCAGGACGGCGTGTTCTTCGGCCTCGAGGGCTGGCGCTTCATGTTCCTCGGCGTCGCGATCCCGGCCATCGTCGTCGGCATCATCGCCTGGTTCTACCTCAAGGACCGCCCGGCCGACGCCAAGTGGCTGAACCCGGCCGAGCAGGAGTGGCTCACCGGCGCGCTCGCGAGGGAGAAGTCCACCACCGAGGCCTCCCAGCACCACGTCTCGGTCAAGCACGCCTTCAAGAGCGGCCGCGTCTGGGCCCTCTCGTTCATCTACTTCGGCTTCATCTACGGGCTCTACGCGCTCGCGTTCTTCCTCCCGACGATCATCGACGGCTTCCAGACGGCGGCCGGCACGGAGTTCGACGTGTTCCAGAAGGGCCTCATCACCGCGATCCCGTACATCCCCGCCGCGATCGCCCTCTGGCTCTGGTCGCGCGACGCGTCGCGCCGCGGCCTCCGCACGTGGCACATCGCCGGCCCTGCGATCGCCGGTGCCGTCAGCATCCCGCTCGCCCTGTTCGCCGGCTCGCCCGTGCTGACCATCGCGGTCATCTCGATCACCGCCATGGCGATCTTCGCGGCCCTGCCGAACTTCTGGACCCTGCCCACGCAGTTCCTCACCGGCGCGGCCGCCGCCGCGGGCATCGCGCTCATCAACACGATCGGCAACATCGCGGGCTTCAGCGCCCCGTTCATCACGGGTGCGGTGCACGACTGGACCGGCGGCTACGAGGTGCCCATGTTCGTGGTCGGCGGGTTCATGCTCATCTCGGCGATCCTCATGATCTCGCTCGCCCGCCGCGGTCGCGTGAAGGTCGCGCACGGCCACGCGACGGCCGACGCAGCCGCGCCGCTGCAGGCCGACGGCAGCGAGGCCGAGACGCCGGCGGAGGAGGCCCGGCGATGACCCGCCTGCACAACCGGCCCGAGGACTTCGCCGACGAGATGATCGACGGGTTCGTCGCGGCCAACGGCCGGTACGTCCGTCGCATCTCGGGCGGGGTCGCCCGCTCGACCGCCACGCCGCAGGGTCAGGTCGCGGTCGTGATCGGCGGCGGCTCGGGACACTACCCGGCGTTCGGCGGGCTGGTCGGCCAGGGCCTCGCGCACGGCGCGGCCATGGGCAACCTCTTCGCCTCGCCCTCGACGCAGCAGGTCCGCTCGGTCGCCACGGCGGCCGAGCGGGGCGGCGGCGTGCTGTTCAGCTACGGCAACTACGCGGGCGACGTGCTCAACTTCGACGCCGCGCAGGAGCAGCTGCGGGCCGCGGGCATCCCCACCGAGACGGTCACGGTCACCGACGACATCTCGAGCGCCCCGCTGGCCGAGAAGCACAAGCGCCGCGGCATCGCGGGCGACCTCACGGTCTTCAAGTCGGCCGCCGCGGCCGCCGAGGAGGGCGCCGCGCTCTCCGAGGTGGCGCGCGTGGCGCGCCTGGCGAACGAGCGCACCCGGTCGTTCGGCGTCGCCTTCACGGGCTGCACGCTCCCGGGCGCCGAGACCCCGCTGTTCACCGTCCCCGAGGGGCGGATGGCGGTGGGCCTCGGCATCCACGGCGAGCCCGGCATCGACGAGACCGACGTGCCCACGGCCGACGGCCTGGCCGAGCTGCTCGTGTCGAGCCTGCTCGCCGAGCTGCCCGAGGGCGTCGCCACGGCAGAGGGGGCGCGCGTCGTCCCCATCCTGAACGGCCTCGGCGCCCTCAAGTACGAGGAGCTCTTCGTCGTCTACCGCCGCATCGCGCAGCTGCTCGAGGCGGCCGACATCGAGATCGTCGACCCGCACGTCGGCGAGTACTGCACGAGCTTCGACATGGCGGGCGGCTCGCTCACCCTGTTCTGGCTCGACGACGAACTCGAGCGACTCTGGAACGCCCCGGTCGACACGCCCGCGTACCGTCGCGGCGCGGTCGTCGCGGCTGAGCGCGTCGAGGTCGACGAGGCAGAGGCAGCGGCGGATGTCGCGGCCCGCGCCATCCCCGTCGGCAGCTCCGATTCGCAGCAGGCCGCCGCCCTCGCACTCGCCGCCCTCGAGACCACGGTCGCGACGATCGACGCGCACGTCGACGAGCTCGGCCGCATGGACGCGATCGCCGGCGACGGCGACCACGGCATCGGCATGCAGCGCGGCTCGCACGCCGCCCTCGACGCGGCCCGCGAGGCTGCGGCGGCGGGTGCCGGTGCCGCGACGCTGCTCGACCGCGCGGGCGACGCCTGGTCGGACCGTGCCGGCGGCACGTCGGGCGCGCTCTGGGGCGTCGCCCTGCGCTCGGTGGGCGCCGCACTCGGCGACGACGCGGCCCCGACCCGCCACGCGGTCGCGACCGGCGTCGCCGGCGCGCGCGACGGCATCCAGTCGTACGGCAAGGCCGAGGTCGGCGACAAGACCATGGTCGACGCGCTCGTCCCATTCGCCGACACGCTCGGCCGCGAGGTCGACGGCGGGGCGCGCCTGGCCGATGCGTGGGCGGAGGCCGCCGCCGCGGCATCCGCTGCTGCTGCCGCCACCGCTGACCTGCTGCCCCGCATGGGCCGCGCCCGCCCCCACGCCGAGAAGAGCCTCGGCACGCCCGACCCGGGCGCCCACTCGTTCGCGCTCATCGTCACCGCGGTGGGCGCAGCCCTCGCCGGCCGTGCCGGCGCCCCGAAGGAAGAGGAAGCACAGCATGCCTGACCAGCTCCGCATCGTCGTCGGCAGTGACGACGCCGGGTTCGACTACAAGGAGATCCTCAAGCGCGATCTCGAGCAGCACGCCGGCGTGGTCTCCGTCGTCGACGTGGGCGTGGACGCCGAAGGCCACACCGCGTACCCCAAGGTCGCCGTCGCCGCGGCCGAGCTCGTCGCCGCCGGCGAGGCCGACCGCGCGCTGCTCATCTGCGGCACGGGCCTGGGCGTCGCGATCGCCGCGAACAAGGTGCCCGGCATCCGCGCCGCGACCGCGCACGACAGCTTCTCGGTCGAGCGCAGCGTGCTCTCCAACGACGCCCAGGTCCTCACCATGGGCCAGCGCGTGGTCGGCATCGAGCTCGCCCGCCGCCTCGTGCGCGAGTGGCTGACCTACCGCTTCGACCCCACCTCGGCGTCGGCCGAGAAGGTCGCCGTCATCGGCCAGTACGAGACCACGGGGTCCTGCTGATGTCCCCGCGCGTGTCGGTCGGAGTGAGCCTGAAGATGTACTTCGGGCACGCCGACGCGCGCCGCTGGTTCGAGCGGGTCGCCGACCTGGCGGCCGCGCACCCCGCCGTGGCCGACGGCCGCGTCGAGTGCTTCGTGATTCCCACCTACCTGCAGGTGCTCCCGGCGCTGGCCGCGTTCGCCGGCACCCGGGTCGTGGTCGGGGCGCAGGATGTCGCGACCGACGACGCCGGCGCGTTCACCGGCGAGGTCTCGGCCGCCGAGCTCGCCGAGGTCGGCGTGCGCGTCGCCGAGGTCGGCCACGCCGAACGCCGCCGCCTGTTCGGCGAGACCGACGAGGTCGTCGCCGCGAAGACCGCAGCCGCCCTCCGCAACGGCATCGCCCCGGTGCTCTGCATCGGCGAGACCGAGCGGGCGGATGGCGCGACCGCCGCCGTCGCGACCATCGCCCAACTGCGCTCGGCCCTCGAGGGCGCCCCGGCCGGCCGCGTGCTCGTCGCCTACGAACCCGTCTGGGCGATCGGCGCCCCCGACCCTGCTCCGGTCGCGCACATCGCCGAGGTCACCCGCGCGCTCCGCGCCGAGCTCGACGGGCTGCCCGGCCGCGAGGGCAGCCTCGTGATCTACGGCGGCTCGGCCGGCCCCGGCCTGCTGACCCGCCTCGGCGACGCGGTCGACGGACTGTTCCTCGGCCGCTTCGCGCACGACCCCGCGGCCCTGGCCGACGTGCTCGACGAGGCCGCCGCGCTCGCCGACCGGCTCGAGGAGGCGATCGCATGATCGGCCTCGGCACGTACGCCTTCTTCTGGCAGCACTCCGATCGCGTCGAACGGCCGCTCGGCCTGGTCGACATGCTCAAACGCACCCGCGACCTCGACGTCGACCTGTTCCAGATCTGCGACTACGCCCCGCTGCAGGCGATGTCGGCCGACGACCTCCGCGACGCGGCCACCGCGGCGCGCCGGCTCGGCCTCACGATCGAGCTCGGCACCAAGGGCGTCGCACCCGAGCACCTCATGGACTTCCTGCGCCTCGCCGACGTCTTCGACGCGCGGCTCGTACGCACCATGGTCTTCGCACCCGGTTTCCGGCCCACCCACGATGAGGCCGCCGCACTGCTCGGAACGGTCATGCCCGAGTTCGAGGCCGCCGGCGTCACGCTCGCCCTCGAGACCTACGAGCAGGTCACGACCACCGACCTCGTCGCGCTCGTCGAGCGCGTCGGCAGCGACCGCCTCGGCATCTGCCTCGATCCGGCGAACGTCGTCGCCGGCCTCGAACTGCCCAAGGACGCCGTCGAACGATGCGCCCCGCTGACCCGCAACATCCACGCCAAGGACTTCGCGTTCGCCCGGCAGGACGGCTGGGTGGGCTTCACCTACAGCGGCGCCCCCATGGGCGAGGGCCTGCACGACTACCCGCACCTGCTCGACACCGTGCGCCCCGACCAGCGGGGCGTCAACCAGGTCATCGAGCACTGGTTGCCCTGGCAGGGCGACCCCGACACCACCGTCCGCACCGAACTGGAGTGGACTTCGACCGCACTGGAGTACCTGAGGAGTATCCGATGAGCACCACCGACACCATCACGCCCACCGAGACGTTCACCATCGCCGTCATCGGCGCCGGCGGCAAGATGGGCATGCGCGTCTCGAACAACCTGGTCAAGACCGCGCACACCGTCTTCTACAGCGAGAACTCGCCCGCCGGGCAGGAGCGCGTGCGCGAGGCCGGCCGCGAGCTGACCGCGACGCCCGACGCCGTGCGTGCCGCCGACATCGTCGTGCTCGCCGTGCCCGACCTCGCGCTCGGCCCGGTCACCTCCGACATCGTGCCGCAGCTCAAGCCGGGCGCCATCGTCCTCACGCTCGACCCCGCCGCGGCCTACGCCGGCCTGCTCACCACGCGCGAGGACGTCATCCAGGCCGTCGCGCACCCGTGCCACCCGTCGGTGTTCCTGCAGCGCACCACCCCCGAGGAGTACGCGGACACGTTCGGCGGCATCGCCGCCCCGCAGGACGCGATCGCCGCGATCGAGTCCGACGACCCCGCCAAGGCCGCGATCGTCGAGGCCACCGTCCGCGCCATCTACGCGCCCGTGATCGACGTGCACTGGGTCACCGTCAAGCAGCTCGCTCAGCTCGAGCCGACTCTCGTCGAGACCATCGCCTGCATGGTCGGCGCCCTGCTCAAGGAGGCGCTCGACGAGGCCGTGAACACCATGGGCGTGCCCGAGGCGGCGGCCCGTTCCATCCTGCTCGGCCACACCCAGGTCGCGCTCGCGAACGGCCTCCGCGGCGACAACCCGTTCAGCGACGCCTGCCTCATCGCCATGGACTACGGCAAGGAGTCGATCATCAAGGACGACTGGAAGAAGGTCTTCCAGGACGACGAGCTCGACAAGAACCTCGCCCGCATGCTGCACCTCGACAAGATCGAGCGCTGACCCCGGCGGGCGAGTGCACACTCGCCCGCCGAACGAGGCCGAAGGCGCTCACCGGTGGAGGGTGGGCGCCTTCGCGTCTCTGGTGCCCGGGTGCTCCTTCGAGTTGCCCCCTTCGCCGGGTCGCGAGCGCGCGAATCCGAGCGGAACCGGCATGTCGATGCGACGGAACGGGGGTTCGACGGGGCGCATGACCTGCGTGTGGCGCGCGCCGGCGCGAACCTCCACGACGTCGACCGGGCGCGTGACGGGTACGGCGATCGCCGCGGTCGGCGCCTCGGCGTAGGCGAGGCCGAAGCGCGGCATCCTTCCGTCGACCGGATGGCGCACCACGCGCAGCCCGCGGGCGACGATGAGCCAGGTGAGGCCGATGAGCGCGGCGAGGGCGGCCGCCGCGGCGGCGACCCCGAGCGCCCAGCGCGGGCCCCACGCATTCGCGACCGCGCCGACGATCGGCGCGCCGATCGGCGTGCCGCCCGACAGGATCGCCATGTACAGCGCCATGACCCGGCCGCGCAGGAGCGGATCGGTCGTGGTCTGCACGTAGCCGTTCGCGGTGGTGAGCATCGTGACGATCGTGAAGCCGATGAACACGGTCGACGCGGCGAACAGCCAGTACGTCGGCATGAGGGCCGCGACGGTGGCCGCGACGCCGAAGAACGCGACGGCCGTGATGATGACCCGGATGCGCGCGCGCTCGCGCTTGGCGGCGAGCAGCGCGCCCGTGAGCGAGCCGATCGCGAGGATCGACGAGAGTAGGCCGTACTCGCCCGCGCCGCGGCCGAACTCGACCGCCATGGTCGAGGAGAAGATCGGGAAGTTCATGCCGAAGGCGCCGATGAGGAACACCATGACGAACACGACGGCGAGGTCGGGCCGGCCGGCCACGTAGCGGAAGCCCGCGACGAAGGCGCCGCGCTCACGGGGAGCCCGCGGCATCCGGCGCAGCTTCGAGCCCTTGAGCTTCGCGAGCGCGACGAGCACCGCGATGAACGTGACCGCGTTGATGACGAAGACCCAGCCCGTGCCGACGAGCACGATGAGCAGGCCCGCGAGGGCCGGGCCGATCATGCGCGCCGCGTTGAACGAGGCCGAGTTGAGCGCGACCGCGTTCGACATGTTCGACGACGACACGAGGTCGGCCACGAAGGTCTGGCGCGCGGGTACGTCGATGGCGTTGACGATGCCGAGCAGGCCGGCGAAGAGGTAGAGGTGCCAGAGCTCGGCGTGGCCGAGGATGAGCAGCGCGCCGAGCGCGAAGCCGAGCAGCATCATGGCCGACTGGGTGACCATGAGCACCTTGCGGCGCTCGAACCGGTCGGCGATGAGGCCGGTCACGGGCACGAGCAGCAGCTGCGGCGCGAACTGCAGCGCCATCGTGATGCCGACGGCCAGCGCGTCGTTGTCGGTGAGCTCGGTGAGCACGACCCAGCTCTGGGCCGTCGCCTGCATCCAGGCGCCGATGTTGGAGATGAGCGCGCCGACGAACCAGATGCGGTAGTCGACGGAGGCGAGGGAGCGGAACATGGACTTCACTGGTCGGTGAGCCTCCTGAGGATGTCGGTTGCGGCGGCGATGGTGCTGCGCTCGTCGGGGGTCAGGGCGGCGAGTCGCTTGGCGAGCCAGGCGTCACGCCGGCGGCGGGTCTCGCGCACGATCTCGTGCCCGGCCTCGGTCGCGTGGAGCAGGATCTTGCGGCCGTCGTCGGGGGAGCCCTCGCGCACGAGCAGGCCCGCCTCGACGAGGCAGTTCACGGTGCGGTTCATCGAGGGCGGGGTGACCCGCTCGAGCTCGGCCAGGCGACCGGGGGTGAGCGGGCCCTCGCTCGCCGTCCATGCGAGAGCGGCGTACTGGGTCGCGCTGAGCTCGGTGTCGGCGCGCTCCTGCCGCATGCGTCGCGCGAGGCGCATGACCGAGAGGCGCAGTTCGGTGCTCTGCTCGGCGAGCGTCGCGCGCCGAGCGCGTAGGGGCGCGGGTGCGGGCGCCGGAGCGAAGATATCGGCCATGTAGTTAGCATAACAAATTAGTGTGGCTAACGATTCCCCCGCGATACCGGCCCGCCGCGTGTCGGAAACACCGCGGAAACGCCGGACTGGGACGCTCGGGTCCATGGGCAGCCTCTTCGACGGATACGTGGCGACACGGCCGCGCCGGCGTGCCCGCACGCAGGCGTGGGACGAGATGTTCCCCGCCGGGGCGCGGGCCGTGCGCGAGCCGTACCGCGAGCTGTATCCCGCACTCGCGCGCATGACGCAGGACGAGCTCCGCGGCCGGACCGACGCGCTCGCGAGCTCGTACCTCGCGCAGGGCGTGACGTTCGACTTCGCCGGCGAGGAGCGGCCCTTCCCACTCGACGCGGTGCCGCGCGTGATCTCGTCGTCCGAGTGGAGCGTCGTCGAGGCCGGCGTCGCGCAACGCGTGCGCGCGCTCGAGCGGTTCCTCGGCGACATCTACGGCCCGCAGCACGCGATCCGCGACGGCGTCATCCCGGCCGCCCTCATCAGCTCCTCGACCCACTACCACCGCCAGGCCGCCGGGATCGTCAGCGCCAACGGCGTGCGCATCCACGTCGCCGGCATCGACGTGATCCGCGACGAGCTCGGCGACTGGCGCGTACTCGAGGACAACGTGCGCGTGCCGAGCGGTGTCTCGTACGTCATCTCGAACCGGCGCGTCATGGCGCAGACGCTGCCCGAGCTGTTCACCTCGATGCGGGTGCGGCCCGTCGGCGACTACCCGAACCGGCTGCTGCAGGCGCTGCGCGCGAGCGCGCCCGAGGGCGTCGACGACCCGACCGTCGTCGTGCTGACGCCCGGCGTGTTCAACTCCGCGTACTACGAGCACACGCTGCTCGCCCGCCTCATGGGGGTCGAGCTCGTCGAGGGCCGGGACCTGTTCTGCTCGGGCGGGCGGGTGTGGATGCGCACGACCGCCGGCCCCACGCGGGTCGACGTGATCTACCGCCGCGTCGACGACGAGTTCCTCGACCCGCAGCAGTTCCGCCCCGACTCGGTGCTCGGCGCCCCCGGCCTCATGCTCGCCGCGCGGCTCGGGCACGTCACCATCGCGAACGCGGTCGGCAACGGCGTCGCCGACGACAAGCTCGTCTACACCTACGTGCCCGACCTCATCCGCTACTACCTCGGGCAGGAGCCGATCCTGCCGAACGTCGACACCTGGCGCCTGGAGGAGCCGGAGGCGCTCGCCGAGGTGCTCGACCGCCTCGACGAGCTCGTCGTCAAGCCCGTCGACGGCTCGGGCGGCAAGGGCCTGGTCGTGGGGCCGGATGCCTCGAAGTCGACGCTCGCCGAGCTGCGCGGTCGGCTGCTCAAAGATCCGCGGGGCTGGATCGCGCAGCCGGTCGTGCAGCTGTCGACCATCCCGACGCTCGTCGACGACGGGATGCGCCCCCGCCACGCCGACCTCCGGCCGTTCGCGGTGAACGACGGCACCGACGTGTGGGTGCTGCCCGGCGGACTCACCCGGGTCGCCCTGCCCGAGGGTCAGCTCGTCGTGAACTCGAGCCAGGGCGGCGGGTCGAAGGACACGTGGGTGCTGGACGACGCGAACGTGACGGGCCCGATCGTGGGGCTCGTGCCGGCGCGCGGCAGCGGTGTCGGTGGCGTCGTGGCCGACCAGGCCACCGCGCCCGTGACGGCGTCGACGCCGGTGGTCGAGGTCGAGCAGGCCGCACCGCACCGCAGCCACCGCCCCGAGTCGTCCCCGCAGGACGAGGACGCGCCCGTGCGACAGCAGCAGCAGCAACAGCAGCAGTCCAGCGGGTTGAGGAGGTCGCGCAGCGACCGTCTCGAGACCCGGGCCGACGGGTCTCGAGACGCCGACTCCGTCGGCTCCTCGACCGGCACGGACGGGGAGGTGGACTGATGCTCTCCCGCATCGCCGAGTCGCTCTTCTGGATCGGCCGCTACATCGAGCGCAGCGACGGCACCGCGCGCATCCTCGACGTGCACCTCCAGCTCCTCCTCGAGGACCCGTGGATCGACGAGGACACCGCGTGCCGGGCGCTCCTCTCCGTCATGGGCAGCGAGGCCGATGACGACATCGCGCTCGGCCGCGACGACGTGATCGCCCTGCTCGCGGTCGACCCGAAGAACTCGGCCTCGATCGCGCACTCCATCACCGCCGCGCGCGAGAACGCCCGCCGCGCTCGCGAGATCGTCTCGACCGAGCTCTGGGAGGCGCTGAACCACACGAACGCGCGCATGCCCCGGCACGTGGCATCCGACAAGACGCACGAGTTCTTCCGCTGGGTGCGCGACCGCGCCGCCCTCGCGCTCGGCGTCGTCGACTCCGCGACGAGCCGCGACGAGGCGTGGCACTTCTTCAACCTCGGCCGCTCCATCGAGCGCGCCGACATGACCGCGCGCCTGCTCGCCACGCGCTCGCTGACCGAGGCGAGCGGCCCGAGCTGGACCACGATCCTCCGCAGCTGCGGCGGCTACGAGGCGTACCTGCGCAGCTACCGCGGCGTGCCCTCGACCCAGTCGGCGGCCGAGTTCCTGCTGCTCGACCGGCTCTTCCCGCGCTCGATCATCTCGAGCGTCATCCGCGCCGAGGAATCGCTTCGCGAGATCGACCCGCGCGCCGGACGCGTGGGCGTGACCGACCAGGCGCAACGCCTGCTCGGCCAGATCCGATCCGAGCTGGAGTACCGGCCGATCGGCGACATCCTGCTCGACCTCGCCGGCCACATGGAGCACGTGCAGGAGGTCGTCTCCGACGCGAGCGACGCCATCCGCCACCGCTACTTCCCGGCGAGCGTCGTGCCCGTCTGGATCGGGGAGGTCTCATGAGCCGCCTGCGCATCGTCCACCGCACCGGGTTCGACTACGCCGAGCCGGCGACCGCGTCGTACAACGAGGCGCGCATGCTGCCGTCGTCGGCGGGCGAGCAGTTCGTGCTGCACGCCTCGCTCGACATCCGGCCCGGCGCGACGCAGCACACCTACGTCGACTACTGGGGCACGCGCGTGTCGACCTTCGAGGTGCTGACCCCGCACCGCGAGCTCTCGGTCACCGCGACGAGCCTCGTCGAGGTGCGACCCCTGCCCGGCCGCGGCCCGGAGCCGACGTGGGACGAGCTCGCCGCCATCCGCACCTCGAGCATCCCGTTCGTGGAGCTCACGACCCAGACGGATGCCACGGAGCCGCCCGCCGAGGTCGCCGCGCTCGCCGCGGAGATCGCGGCCGAGGGCATGCCCGTCGGCGAGACCGCGCTCGAGATCTCGCGTGCGATCGGCGACGCGGTCGAGTACGTCACGGGCGTGACGGGAGTGAACTCGACCGCTCGCGAGGCGTGGGCCGAGCGCAAGGGCGTCTGCCAGGACATGGCCCACCTCGCGATCGGCGCCCTGCGTTCGGTCGGGATCCCCGCGCGGTACGTCTCGGGCTACCTGCACCCCGACCGCGAGGCGCCTGTCGGCGTCACCGTCGCGGGGGAGTCGCACGCGTGGGTCGAGTGGTTCGCCGGTACGTGGCGGGGCTACGATCCCACGAACCTCGCCGAAGTGGGCGAGCTGCACGTGCTCGTCGGCCGTGGCCGCGACTACGGCGACGTGCCACCGCTCCGCGGGGTGTACGCGGGGCCGGGCTCGTCCGAGCTGTTCGTCTCCGTCGAGGTCACGCGCGAGGCCTGAGCCTTGTGCGCAATTCAGGAGCCGGCCACGGCCAGGCACGCGTGACGGGCGGAATCGTGCGCTGACCGGCGCGGGCGCGCCATCCGTTCCTGAATTGCGGACGCTGTCGCGGGGCGGCGACGTCCGGGGAGCCGCCCGCGCCGCGACATCCGCTCGCCCGCGCGCCTGACAGGATGAGCGCATGCCGACGTTCACCGACGCCTGGGGCGTGCACATCCACTACGAGCACTGGCGCGTGCCCGAGCCGACCGCGGTCGTGCAGCTCGCGCACGGCATCGGGGAGCACATCGGGCGGTACGGTGAGCTCGTCGCGGCGCTGAACGCGGCCGGGTACTCGGTGTGGGCCGACGACCACCGCGGCCACGGGCAGACCGGGTTCGAGCAGCACGGCGGCGACCTCGACCGCATGGGGCGCCCCGGGCCCGGCGGCATGCGCGCCGCGATCGCGGGCGTCGAGCGGTTCGGCGAGATCATCCGCGAGACCGAGGGCGACGACGTGCCGCTGGTCATCCTCGGGCACTCGTGGGGGTCGTTCCTGACGCAGCACGTGGTGAACCGGCATCCCGACCGCTACGACGCCGTCGTGCTGAGCGGCAGCGCGTGGCTGCAGCTCGGGTACACGAACACGGGCGACCTGAACAAGCGATTCCGGAGGCCCGGCGGCACCTCGGTCGAGTGGATCTGCAGCGATCCGGCCGTCTGCGAGGCGTTCGAGGCCGACCCGTACACGACCGGCCGCACCCTCCAGCAGCTGTTCGGCTGGCCGCAGTCGTTCACGCTCATCACCCGGCCGTCGAAGCGGATCTCGAGCGAGCTGCCGCTGCTGCTCATGGTCGGCTCCGACGACGTGGTCGGCGGCGAGCGCAGCTGCCTCGCCCTGCTCAAGGACTACGAGCGCCGCGCGCACCTCGTCGACGCGACGCTCATCGTGTACCAGGGCGCACGCCACGAGATCTTCAACGAGCCGAACCGCGAAGACGTGCGCGCCGACCTCGTGCGCTGGCTCGACGAGCGCTTCGCCGTCGACTGAGTCAGCCGCGCGGCGACAGGTTGAAGCCGAGCAGCCGCGCCCGGCGCTGCCCGTCCAGCTCCTCGAACCGCAGGTCGGTGAGCGCGCAGTTCTCCACGACGGGGAACAGCTCGCGGTACCGGTCGGGATCGATGCCGAGCAGCTCGCACAGCACGAGCCGCATGAGCGTCGCGTGGGTCACCACGAGCACGCGCCCGTGCGGGAACTCGTCGACGAGCTCGAGCAGCGCCGGCAGCGCCCGGGCGACGCCCTCCATGCCCGACTCGCCCGCGGGCATGGGCTGACGGGCCGGATGGCGCTCGAAGGCCTTCCACTCGGCGGGCATGCGCTCGTCGAGCTCGGCGGGGGTCAGCCCCTCGCCCGACCCGAAGTCGATCTCGACGAGACGCGGGTCGATGCGCGTCTCGAGGCCCGTGGCCTCGGCCGCCGGCTTCGCGGTGAGCCGCGCCCGCTGCAACGGCGAGGCGACGATGGCCGAGAGACGCGCGCGCGTCGCCCATGCGCCGAGTTCGTCGGCCTGCACGAGCCCGTGGTCGGTGAGCTCGACGTCGGACGAGCCGGCGTAGCGGTGCTCGGCGTGCCACACGGTCTCGCCGTGCCGGGCGAGGAAGAGCGTCGTCATCGCGGCCTCCGTTCCACGGTCTCGACGCCGGCCGGTCACGCGCGGGCGCCCCTGCGCCGAGCCTACGCCCGTGCTCCACCTCGCGCCGCCGCGCCCCTCGCTCCGCGTCCCTCGCCGCGTGCCATCCCTGCCCGCCACCCCTCGCCCCCCACGGTCTACAGGAGAACCGGCGATGCACAGGACGGATCCGGCGGCGTCGGCGTCATGCAGATCGCCGATTCTCCTGTGAACCGCGGGCGGCGGTCGCGGCATCCGTAGGCTGGAGCCCATGCACGGTGAGTACAAGGTCCCCGGCGGCAAGCTCGTGGTCGTCGACTTCGACGTCGAGGGCGGCGCGATCCGGGGCGCGCGGGTCGCGGGCGACTTCTTCCTCGAGCCCGACGAGGCGCTCGACGACCTCAACCGGGCGATCGAGGGCCTGCCCGCGGCATCCGATGCCAAGCAGATCGCGGCCGCGATCACCAAGGGGCTCCGGCCCGACGCCGTGATGCTCGGCTTCTCGGCCGAGGCGATCGCCGTCGCGGTGCGCCGGGCGCTGACGGATGCGCGGACCTGGGCCGACTACGAGTGGGAGATCGTGCACGACCCGGCCGTGCCGCCGCGCCTGCACCTCGCGCTCGACGAGGTGCTCGCGACGCGCGTCGGCGAGGGCCGCCGCAAGCCCACGTTGCGCTTCTGGGAATGGGAGGAGTCGGCCGTCGTGATCGGCTCGTTCCAGTCGGTCAAGAACGAGGTCGACCCGGATGGCGCGTCCCGCTACGGCTTCGACGTCGTGCGCCGCATCTCGGGCGGCGGCGCGATGATGATGGAGAAGGGCAACGTCGTCACCTACTCGCTGTACGTGCCGGCCGAACTCGTGCAGGGTATGAGCTTCGCCGACTCGTACGCGTTCCTCGACGACTGGGTGCTGCAGGGACTGCGCTCGCTCGGCATCGAGGCGACGTACCAGCCGCTCAACGACATCGCGAGCCCCGCCGGCAAGATCGGCGGCGCCGCGCAGAAGCGCCTCGGCTCGGGCGGCGTGCTGCATCACGTGACGATGGCGTACGACCTCGACAACGCCAAGATGCTCGAGGTGCTGCGCATCGGCCGCGAGAAGATCAGCGACAAGGGCATCGCATCGGCGGCCAAGCGCGTCGACCCGCTGCGGTCGCAGACCGGCCTGGCGCGCGCCGAGATCATCGATCGGCTGAAGGAGACGTTCGCAGGCATGTACGGCGCGACGCCCGGGTCGGTGAGGCCCGACGAGCTCGCCGAGGCCGAGGCGCTCGTCGCCTCCAAGTTCGCGACCGAGGAGTGGCTGCAGCGCGTGCCGTGAGCGCGCGCGGCGCGTGCAGAATTCAGGAAACCTGACCGTGCGGTGTCGCGGTCACGCGCGGAATCCGCGCGCTGATCCGCCCGCGCACCCGCGCGGCTCCTGAATTCCGGACCACACGGACCACGCACGGACCACGCACGAACCACGCACGGGCGGCGACGCGGGCGGTGTGAGCACGCGCCCTGAGGAACTCCTGAACGTGAGCCGACGTCACTCCGTCTAGAATCGCCGGGTGGACTGGTGGATGATCCTCCTCATCGGAGGCGCGGTGATCGTGCTGGGCGTCGTCGCGACACGCCTCGGCTGGATCGACCTGTCCGACAAGACGAAGCGCGGCAAGCCGTCGGGCGCCGCCGTCATGATGATCGGCGACGAGGTCTTCGCCCCGCGCAAGTACGAGGCGCAGGTCGAACTCGAGCGCCAGTCGCGGCTGCCCGCACCCGCCCCGCTGCCCGGCGACGGCGACAAGGGCATCGCGTTCGCGGCGGCCGACGCCGACGACGACGACCCCGACCGGTTCCGCGGTCGCATCCGCCTCGACGTCGGGCGCTGACCGCCGACGGCCAGCGATGAGCGCTGCGCCGACCGCCCCGCGCCGCCGGCGTGACCGCCCGGCGCCGACCGCTATGCGTCGATGAGCGTCGTCCCCCACTCCCGCGCGCGCTCGACCTCCCCGTCGGCGGTCGGTCCCGAGTACCCGTGCACCCCGAACGTGTTGGGCTTGTCGACGGGTCGGAACCCCTTCGCGACGAGCTGCTTGAGCGCTTTCTTCGCGGCCGATCCGGGCAGGCGCGGGTGCACGGTCCGCGTGTCGAACGTCGCGACCGCGACCGCAGAGGCCGGCGGCGCGAGTTGCTCGAGCCACTCGCGGATGCCCCTCGCGGGGATCCTCGTCGCACCCTGCTGACGCGCCGAGTCGCGCGTCGAACCGGTCGACATCGAGAACGCGTGCGTCGGCCCGCCGACCACGAGCAGGTCGATGTCGGGGTCGATCGCGGCGGGCGCGTCGACCGCCTCGACGACCTCGACCGCGTCGACGCCCGCGCCCGCGCGCAGCCCCTCGGCGATCGCATTCGCGAGTTCGCCGGTGTTGCCCCAGATCGTCTCGTACACCACCAGTGCGCGCATGGCCCCGTCCTCGTTCCTCGTCGTGCTGCCCCGCGCGACAGGCTACGGCGACGGATGGCGCGCCGCGAGGGACCTTCGACCGGTTGAGCTGCAAGCCCGGTCGTGGTGCGCGGGCGCCGCGACATCCGCTGGCAGACTTGAGCGGTGGCCGCCGACGAACCCGACCGCGTCATCCACGCCGACAACCTCGACGTGCTGCCGACGCTCCCCGACGGCCGCTTCACGCTCGTCTACCTCGATCCGCCGTTCAACACGGGGCGCAGCCAGGCGCGGCAGTCGACCACGCACGTGCGGCAGGGCGGGGCGGATGACGCGGCGCCCGCGCCATCCGGAACCATCACCGGATTCGCCGGCAAGCGGTACGAGCGCATCCGCGGCGACCTGATGCGCTACGACGACCGCTTCGACGACTACTGGGGCTTCCTCGAGCCGCGCCTCGCCGAGGCGTGGCGGCTGCTCGCCGACGACGGCACGCTCTACCTGCACCTCGATTACCGCGAGGCGCACTACGCGAAGGTGCTGCTCGACGCGCTGTTCGGACGCGAGTGCTTCCTCAACGAGCTGATCTGGGCGTACGACTACGGCGGAAAGTCGAAGCGGCGCTGGCCGACCAAGCACGACACGATCCTCGTGTACGTGAAGGATCCGCAGGCGTACTACTTCGACTCGGCGGCGGTCGACCGCGAGCCGTACATGGCGCCCGGACTCGTGACGCCTGAGAAGGCCGAGCGCGGCAAGCTGCCGACCGACGTGTGGTGGCACACGATCGTCTCGCCGACGGGCCGCGAGAAGACGGGCTACCCGACGCAGAAGCCCGAGGGCGTGCTGCGCCGCATCGTGCAGGCGTCGAGCCGCCCGGGCGACTGGGTGCTCGACGCGTTCGCGGGCTCGGGCACGACCGGGGCCGTCGCGCGATCGCTCGGCCGGCGCTTCGTGCTCGTCGACGAGCACGCCGACGCGATCGACGTCATGCGTCGCCGGTTCGCGGATGCCGCGGGCGTGCGCTTCGAGCCCTGACGTATGACGCGTGTGCGGGTCGAGGAGCCGCGAAGCGGCGTCTCGAGACCCCGGCGCGGGGCAGGTCTCGAGACGCGTCGCGCTTCGCGCGGCGCTCCTCGACCCGCACAGGCGGCTACGCCGACGCGCGGCGCACGAGCCGCGTCGGCATGATGTTGCGGTGCGGCACGTCCTCGCCGGCGAGGATGCGCAGGAGCAGGTCGGCCATCATGTAGCCCATCTCCTCGGACGGCTGGTGCACGGTCGTGAGCGGGATCGCCGACGAGGTCGCGGCGGGACTGTCGTCGTACCCGACGAGGGCGATGTCGCCGGGCACGGTTCGCCCGCGTTCGCGCAGCACCGAGAGCGCGCCGGTGGCCATGAGGTCGCTCGCCACGAACAGGCCGTCGAGGTCGGGCACCCGGTCGAGCAGTCGCCGGGTCGCCGCGACCGCGCCGGCCACCGAGAAGTCGGCGGTCTCGACGGCGTCGTCGGGCAGCCCCGCCGTCGCCATCGCGCGCCGGTAGCCGTCGAGCCGGTCGACCGCGGCGGGCATGTCGAGCGGGCCCGTGATCGTGCCGACGCGCCGCCGCCCGATCGCGAGCAGGCGCTCGGTCGCGGTCATGCCGCCCTCGACGTTGTCGACGTCGACGTAGACGTCGTCGTCGGCGATGTTCGGCGGCCGCCCGCCGAAGACCATGGGCATCTCGCGGGCCGCGTCGGCGAGCGAGTGGTCGCCCTCGTGGTGCGACACGACGAGCGCGCCGTCGACGACGCCCGAGCGCAGGTACCGCACGGTCTTGCGGTTGGGGTCGCTCGTCGAGAGCAGCAGGTTCAGCAGGTACTCGCTCGTGTCGAGCCGGCGCGTGATGCCCTGCACGATCGCCGCGAAGTACGGGTCGCCGAAGAACATGGTGGTGTCTTCCGGCACGACGAGCGCGATGGCGCCCGAGGTGCGGCTCGCGAGCGAGCGCGCCGCGCGGTTGGGCACGTAGTTGAGCTTCGCGATCGCCGCGTTGACCGACCGGACGACCTCGGGGGAGACCTTCGGCGAGCCGTTCACGACGCGGCTCACGGTCGCACGCGACACGTTGGCCTCGCGTGCGACCATCTCGAGGGTCGGCGCCGACGGCCGCGCCCCGGTCCCGCTCACCCCCTGCATGCTCGTCAGTCTATTTCCGAGAGGCACGGGGCGGCGGTCCGGGGCGCGTGGCGGGTCGGTGGGCGGGGTCAGCGAGCGGATGCCGCGGGCAGGGCGCGGTCGCGCGTGACGCGCTGGTACGCCAGCCCGCTGTCCTTCACGGTGCGCTCCTGCGTGTCGTAGTCGACGCGCACGAGCCCGAACCGCTTGTCGTAGCCCCAGGCCCACTCGAAGTTGTCGAGGATCGACCAGTAGAAGTAGCCGTGCACGGGCGTTCCCTCGTCGATGGCGTCGAGGATCGCGCCGAGGTGCGAGAGCAGGAACTCCGCGCGCTCGGCATCGTGGACGGCGCCGTCGGCCGTCACCTCGTCGTCGTAGGCGGCGCCGTTCTCGGTGACGAACAGCCGGACGCCCGCCGGGCCGGCGTACTCGCGGTGCACGCGGCCGAGCAGCTCGCGCAGCCCGTCGGGCTCGACCTCCCAGCCCATGGCGGTCTGCGGCAGGCCCTGCGAGTGGAAGTGCACGCCGTCGGCGGCAGGGAACGGCGAGCGGACCGGGCGGTCGGTGGGCGCTTCCCCGCCGTGGGGCGCGGCGGGCGGCCGGTCGCTGACGGACTCGCCGTGGTAGTAGTTCACTCCGAGCGCGTCGATGCGGGTCGAGATGATCTCGAGGTCGCCGGGCAGGATCACGTCGCGCAGGCCGAGGTGCGCGACATCCGCCAGCAGGTCGCCCGCGTAGTGGCCACGGAAGATCGGGTCGAGGAAGACCCGGTTGAACTGCCCGTCGATGCGGCGGGCCGCGTCGACGTCGCCCGGTCGGGTCGGATCGACGGGCTTCGCGTTCGTGAGGTTCAGCGTGATGCCGAGCTCGAGCGACGCGTCGCGCTCCCGGAGCGCCTGCACGGCGAGCCCGTGGCCGAGCATGAGGTGGTGCGCCGCAGCCAGCCCGGCGGCGACGTCCTGCCGCCCCGGCGCGTGGGCGCCGGCCGTGTAGCTGAGGAACGACGAGCACCACGGTTCGTTGAGCGTCGTCCAGACCTTCACGCGGTCGCCGAGCGCATCGTGCACCGAGAGGGCGTAGTCGCGGAACCGGAACGCGGTGTCGCGGTTCGTCCACCCGCCCTGCTCCTCGAGCGCCTGCGGCAGGTCCCAGTGGTAGAGCGTGAGCCACGGCAGGATGCCGGCCTCGAGCAGCTCGTCGACCAGGCGCGAGTAGAAGTCGATGCCCTTCGGGTTCACCGGTCCGCCGTCGGGCCGCACGCGCGACCACGACGTCGAGAAGCGGTACGTGTCGAGGCCGAGCTCGCGCATGAGCGCGACGTCGTCGCGGTAGCGGTGGTAGTGGTCGCAGGCGACATCGCCGTTGTCGGCGTTGATGACCGCACCGGGCACCCGGCTGAAGGCGTCCCAGATCGAGTCGGTGCGGCCGTCCTCGTGGGCGGCGCCCTCGATCTGGTAGGCGGCGGCGGCCGCGCCGAGGAGGAAGCCCTCGGGGAAGCGACGGCCGGTCGCGGTGGCAGTGGTGGTGGCGGGCTGGACGATGGTCATCCCTTGACGGCTCCTTGCATGATTCCTGAGACGAGCTGCTTGCCGGCGACGACGAACAGCAGGAGGAGGGGAATGGTCGACAGCAGCACGCCCGCGAGCACGATCGAGTAGTCCACGAAGTGGTTGGACTGCAGGAGCGAGAGCGCGACGGGCAGCGTGGGGTCGCTGCGGTCGAGCACGATGAACGGCCAGAAGAAGTTGTTCCAGGCCGTGACGAAGGTGAAGAGGCCGAGCATCGCGGCGGCCGGCCGGGCGGCGACCACGCCGACGGTCCAGAAGGTGCGGATCATCGACGCGCCGTCGACGCGCGCGGCCTCGATGAGCTCGTCGGGCACCGACTGCTGCAGGTACTGCGTCATCCAGAACACGCCGAACGCGCTGGTGACGGCCGGGATGATGATCGCCCCGATCTGCCCCGTCCAGCCGAGGTCGGAGAAGAGGATGTACAGCGGCACGACGCCGAGCTGCATGGGCACGGCCATCGTGGCGACCACGAACACGAGCAGCGCCTTCGAGCCCGGGAACCGCAGCTTGGCGAACGCCCAGCCGGCGAGTGTCGAGGTGATGACGACGGATGCCGCGATCAGCCCCGAGCTGACGATCGAGTTCCACAGCGCGGGCCAGAAGTTCACGGCCGGGTCGTTCACGACGGTGGTCGCGTTGGCGAGGAAGTTGCCGCCGGGCCACCACGAGAAGTCCTGGTCGTTGATGGTCGTCGAGTCGCCCGACCCGATGAGGAACGACCAGTAGAACGGGAACACCGAGGCGATCAGCACGACCACCAGGCCCGCGTAGACCCAGAAGCCGGCGCGCCGGCCCTTGATCCGCGTGGTGCGGGCGCGGCGGCGCTCGGTCGTCCGGGGGAGTCGGGCCTCGGTGGCCGGGGACTCGTCGATGGCGGGCGCGACGGGGGAGTCCGTGGAGCTCATGCGCGCACTCCCTTCTTCTTCGCACGGGCGTTCGGGTTGCGGGTGCCCTCGCCGCGGACGAGCGATCGGGTCACGACCAGGTTGATGAGGCCGATGACGAGGATGATCAGGAACAGGATCCAGGCCAGTGCGGCGGCGCGACCGAAGTTCCACTCGCCCCAGCCGATGTTGTAGAGGAACAGCGTGATCGTGAGCCATTGCTGGGCGGGGCCGCCCTCGCCGGTGTTGTCGAACATGCGCGGCTCGTCGAAGATCTGCAGTCCGCCGATGGTCGAGGTGATGATGACGAAGATGAGGGTCGCCTTGAGCGAGGGCAGCGTGATGCTCGTGAACTGCCGGAATGCGCCGGCGCCGTCGACGGTGGCCGCCTCGTAGTAGTCGCGCGGGATCGCCTGCATGGCGGCCAGCAGGATGAGCGTGTTGTAGCCGGTCCAGCGGAAGTTGACCATCGTGGCGATGGCGACGTGGCTCCAGAACGGGTCCTTGTGCCAGGGGATGGCGATCAGGCCGAGGTCGGTGAGCACGTTGTTCACGAGGCCGTGGTTGTCGCCGAACATGTTGCTGAAGATGAGCGCGACGGCGACCGGGGCCATGACGAAGGGCACGAGCACGCTCATGCGCCAGAAGGTCTTCGCCCGGATGTTGCGGTCGAGCATCGCGGCGATGAACACCGCGGCGATCAGCTGCGGCACGCTCGAGAGCAGGAAGATGCTGAAGGTGTTGCGCAGCGCCGTCCAGAACTGCGGGTTCTGCAGGATCCAGACGTACTGCTCGAAGCCGACGAACTCGCCGGAATTGCGGACCAGGTCCCAGTCCATGAACGAGATGACGGCGGTGTACGCGATGGGGAAGAGCCCCACGACCGCGAACATGATGAAGAACGGGGAGATGTAGAGGTACGGCGAGACCTTCAGGTCCCATCGGCTCAGGTGCTGGCGGAACGAGAGCACCCGTACGGGGCGGTCCGCGGGCTCGGCGGGCGCGGACTTGGGCGCCGGCGTCGGCGCCGGGGGGCGCGTTTGCGTCGTGGTCACGATGGCTCCGTCTCAGTGGGCGGGGTGGCTGCGGCGGGATGGGGTGTGCGGGCCGGTCGCCCGGCCCGCACACCCGTCCGGACTAGAAGGCCTCGACCTCGGAGACCCACGTGTTCCACGAGGTCTGCTGGTCCTCGGCGCCGTCGAAGACGCGGTTCACCGCGTTCTGGAGCGCGTCGTGGTACTTGAAGTAGTCGGCGTCCTTGTACGGGGCGACCGACACGGCGGCGGCACGGTTCGAGAGGATCTCACCGGTCGGCGCGGCGTTGAAGTACTCGTTGGTCGCGCTCGCGAGCTCGTCGCCCTCGAGGGCCTCGAGCTGGCTGGGGAAGGTGCCCGCGTTCGCGAAGGCCTTCATCTGCGTCTCGGGGCTGGTCAGCCAGTCCGCGAGCTCGAGTGCGGCTTCCACGTTCTCGCCGTCGGCCGGCACCGTGAGGTACGAGCCGCCCCAGTTGCCGCCGCCGTTCGGGAAGACGTCGGCGATGTCCCAGCCGGTGACCTCGGCGGCGTTGCCCGAGATGACGCCGAGCATCCAGCCCGGGCACAGCATGGTGGCGAACTCGCCGTTGGCCATCGAGGCGAACCAGTCGTCGGACCACTGGCCGGAGTACGCCGAGTTGGGGATGGCGCGCTCGACGACGAGGTTGTACGCCTCCTCGATCTCGGGGTTCTCGGTGGCGATGACGGTGCCGTCCTCCTCCGTGTACGTGTACTCGATCTGGTTCACGATGCCCTGGAGCACCGAGTTGGCCGAGTCGATCATCGGCTTGCCGGTGGCGGCGCGGTACTGGTCGGCGACGTCGAGGAAGTGCTCCCAGTCGCCGTCGAAGAGCGCGGCGACCTCGGCGCGGTCGGTCGGCAGCCCGGCGGCCGCGAACAGGTCGGAGCGGTAGCAGATGCCCTGCGGGCCGATGTCGGTGCCGAAGCCCACGAGGCGGCCGTCGGCGTCGGTCGCCGCGGCCTCCTTCCAGTCGAGCCAGCGGCCCTTGACGCTGTCGGGCGCCTCGGCGAGCAGGTCGGAGTACTGCATGGCCTCGGCGAACCAGTCGATCTCGACGGCCTCGATGTCGGCCAGGCCGCCCTTGCCGAGCTTCTGGAAGTAGTTGGCGCGTGCGTCCCCGGACTCGGCGGCGCGGTTGTGGACGATCGTGACGTTCGGGTTCTCGTCCATGTACTCCTGGAGGAGCTCGTCCGTGTAGCCGAAGTCGTTGAACGTGGCGATGGTCAGCTCGACCTGGCCGTCGGCGTCGGCGGTCTGGTCGCCCGCGGCGCAGCCGGTGGCGATGAGGGCGAAGGATGCGGCGCCGGCGACGGCCGCGAACGCCTTGGTGCGTCGTGAGAGATTCACGGTCACTCCCTTGTGTGCGTGGATGGGTTTGCAGGGCGCTCGTGAGCGCGCGCTGTTCGGGTGTGAGAGCGCTCTCACGATGCGGTTCCCGATGGTAGAGACATCCCTGCCCAGATGTCAAGAGAGCGCTCTCACGAATCTTCTCAGAGACCGGGTCGTGACCGGGTGGCGCTCCGCTGCCGCGCAGGTTCTGTGCGGCTGATGCGGATGAAACGGAGGGTCCGCTCCCGGCGTACTCGGAGGCGCGGCGGCTACCGTTTCCGCGTGCCCCGACCTCTGCTCCTCGCCGGACTCGCCGCTGCCATCGCAGTCGGCGCGACCGGGTGCGCCGGCATCCCGCCGCTGCCGCCGCAGGCGTCGATCGGCACCGTGACGCCCGATCAGCAGCGCGGGGCCGAGACCGCCCCGGCGACTCCCGAGCCGGAGGAACCCGCCGAGTCCGACGACCCCGTGACCGACGCGAGCGAGGATGTGCAGGTCGACGTGGCCAGCAACCCCCGAGTCGTCGCACAGGTCGACTATGTGCTCCAATACTGGTCGGACTACAACGACGAGGAGTGGGGCGTGCTCGAGCGCAACGACTGCGTGAACTTCGCCAGCCAATCGCTGGTGGTGCGCGGCTGGGAGCAGTCGGCCCAGTGGTACCACGGCGGCGACCCGTACTCCTCCTCGGCGTCGTGGCGCAGCTCGACCGCGATGCGCAACTGGCTCGCGAGCCGTCCCGACCTCGCGACCGCCCTCGAGGACGACCAGCGCGACCAGGTGCAGCTCGGCGACCTCGTGCAGTTCGACTGGGACAACTCGGGCGACCGCGACCACACGGGCGTCGTCACCCGCATCGAGCGGTCGAGCCAGGGCGTGAAGGTGTACTTCGCCGGGCACACGCTCGACAGCGACTACCGCGACGTCGACGTCGCCATCACCACGGAACACCCCGGAGCGTCGGTGTACTACTGGCGCCTCGCCGACTGATGCCGCCCCGCACCCCGGCCTCCGCACGCGTCCGCAGGAATCGCCTCATCGCCGGCGCGATCGCGCTCGCCGTCGTCCTCGGCGGGTCGATCACGGCCGCGGCGCTGATCGTCGCGGGCGGCGACGACGGGAACCCCGCGGCATCCGCCTCGACCTCGTCGACCCCGACGCCGACGCCGTCGCCGACCGTCGAGCGCCCCTCGCCTGCGGCGACCCCGACGGCGACGCCGGTCGACGCCTTCGACCGGGCCGCGCGTTCGATCGACGACCCCATGAGCATCTGGGTCGTCGTCGACAAGCTGCGCCCGCTGCAGCCGATGGACTTCGAGCCGGGCGACCTCGTCACGGTTCCGGTCGCGCACACGTGGGACCCGCTCCTGCGCCAGGAGGCCTCCGACGCCGTCGTGGCGATGTTCGCCGCGGCGAGGGCCGAGGCCGGGCTGTCGCTCGCCTCCAACAGCGCCTACCGCTCGTATGCCGCGCAGCAGAACATCTACGTCGGCGACGACGAGCTCACGGCACGTCCGGGCTACAGCGAGCACCAGACCGGCCTCTCGATCGACATCGGCGCGGAGTCGGGCACGTGCTCGATCGAGGTGTGCTTCGCCGACCTGCCCGAGGGGCAGTGGCTGCGCGACAACGCGCACCGCTTCGGGTTCATCCTCCGCTACCCGGCCGACAAGCAGGCGGTCACCGGCTACCAGTTCGAACCGTGGCACTTCCGGTACGTCGGCGCCGACCTCGCCGAGGAGATGCGCGCGACGGGCGTGACGACGCTCGAGGAGTTCTTCGGACTCCCGGCCGCCCCGGCGTACCAGTAGCTGCGGGCCCGGCGCCGCGGGCGTAGGCTGCCGAGGTGGGCGACGGTGCGATGACCCCTGAGCGGATGGCGCGTCCGCCCCACCCGCGCGGAGGCAACGGCCTGCAGCTCGGCCTGCTGATCCTCAACCAGCTGCTCGCGGGCGTGGGCGTGGCGACGGGCATGGCGCTCGCGGCCGTCCTCGTGGCCGACCTGACGGGGTCCGAGGCGCTGGCCGGGCTGGCGCAGTCCGGGAGCGTGCTCGGTGCGGCGGTCTCCGCGGTGCCGCTCGCGCGGCTCGCGGTGCGGGCCGGGCGTCACGTCGCGCTCGCCACGGGGTACGCGTTCGCGGTCGCGGGTGCGGTGCTGATCGTCACGGCCGCGGCGACCGGGCTGGTGCCGGTGGTGTTCCTCGGCCTGGCCGCGTTCGGCGCGGGCGCCGCGGCGGGGCTCCAGGCGCGCTTCGCGGCGACCGAGGTCGCGGCGCCGGGATTCGAGGCCCGCGCGATGTCGCTCGTGCTCTGGGCGACCACGATCGGCTCGGTCGCCGGGCCGCTGCTCTCGTCGACGGGGGACGACCTCGGCCGGGCGATGGGGCTCCCGCCGCTGGTCGGTCCCTTCGTGATCTCCGGGGCCGTCTTCGCGATCGCGACGCTCATCGCCGCGACGGCGATGCGCCTCCCGCGCGCCGGCCATCTCGAGTCCGACGCGGGCGAGACCGGGTCCGACGAGCGGGTGGGCGCGTGGGCGGCGCTGCGCTCGACGTTCGTCGAGCGCCGTGGGCGCCTCGCGATCCTCGCCATCGTCTGCTCCCACACGGTGATGATCACGGTGATGGTCATGACGCCCGTGCACATGACCCACCACGGGCTGCCGATCCCGCTCGTGGGTGTCGTGATCAGCATCCACATCCTCGGCATGTTCGGCGCGAGTCCGCTGATGGGGTGGCTCGCCGATCGGATCGGGCCCACGCGGGTGATCGCGATGGGCGGCGCCATCCTGCTCGTGGCGACCGTGCTCGGCATCGTCGCCGGCGACTCGATGGCGATCCTCCCGCTTGCGCTCGGCCTGCTCGGACTCGGATGGTCGGCCGGGCTCATCGGCGGGTCGACGCTGCTGACCACGACGGTGCCCGCCGCGATGCGCGTGCCGTTGCAGGGTGCGACGGATGCCGCGATGAACGTCGCGGCCGCGACATCCGCCGCGCTCTCAGGGGTGGTGCTGGGGATCGCGGGGTTCGCGGGCGTCAACGTCGTCGCGATCCTCGTGCTCGTGCCGCTCGTGCTCGCGGGCGTCGGCGTGGCGCGCGCGAACCGTCGCGCCGAGCGGGAGTCCGCCGCCAACGCCTGAAACCGAGTCGCGGTCGGCATTCACGTTCCTCACAGGCCCCGCGAGGGATCCTCACAAGCGGGCGTGATGGGCTGTCGTGTCCCCCTGAATGCCGACACGGAAACCCCCATTCCCTCGTGCCCGAGAACTCCAAGAACTTCCCCCTGCCCGATTCCCGCCGTTCGACCTTCCGCGCCCCCGACCCCGACGAGGCGCGCGCGTTCGACCTGACGCCGTCGAGCGCGCCCGAGCCGGCCGAGGCCGAGGTCGAGGCCGTCACGGCCCGACGCGCCGCATCCGTCGCGGCGGTGCTCGCCGACCTCGACCTGCCCGACCTCGCACCCGCCACGCCGGCGCGCCGCCGCTCGACGGCCCTGCCGACGCCGGAACGCACCGCCGAGGCGTCGCCGTCCGACGAGGCGCCGCCGTCCGACGAGCGTCACCCGCGCCACCGCGCCGACCGGATCGGCAACCGTCGACCGTCGAGCGGCCTGCGCCGCGCGCTCGCGCTCGGCCTGGCCGCGACCGTGGTCGGCGGCGCGCTCGTCAGCGGCGTGGTCGTGGCCGGCGCCGACCGCGACGCCGCCGCGGCGACCGCTGCCGAGGACGCCCGCGAGTCCGCCATCTCCGCCGCTGCGGGAGGCGAGGCCGCCGCCGACGCGATCGTCTCCGAGGTCGAGGCCTCGCGACCCGTCGTGACGGGAGGTCTCTCGACGCAGGAGGCCCCGTTCACGGGCGGCACCGAGGTCACGGTCGAGGGACGCAACCTCGACGAGGTCGCCCAGGTCAGCGTCGCCGGCGCCCCTGCGCAGATCGTCGCGGTCACGCCCGACACCATCACGTTCGCGGTGCCGGCCGTCGACGACGCAGTCCGCGGCGAGGTCGCGGTCGAGCTCACGGATGTCGCGGGCACGCCCGTCGACATCGAGACGCCGGCCGCGCCGTCCGCCCCCGCGACCTCGACCGATGCGACCGCGACGGACGTCGACGCGGCGACCGCCGCGGCCGACCCGCTCACGATCACCTACACCGCCGACCCCGGGATCGACGCGCAGGTGGCCTACGTGCTCGCGTACTGGTCGTCGTACAACGCCGCGCAGTACCCGGTGCTGAGGGGCGTCGACTGCGCCAACTTCGCCAGCCAGTCGCTGATCGCGCGCGGCTGGACGATGGACGGCGCGTGGTACTACGACGCCGGCACCCGGCAGATGTCGCCCTCGTGGTCGAGCTCGACCGCGCTGCGCGACTACCTGCTCACCCAGCCGGCCCGCGCCACGGCGCTCTCCGACGCCCAGCGCGACCAGGTCAAGGCCGGCGACATCGCCCAGTTCGACTGGGACGGCTCGGGCGACCGCGACCACACCGCGATCGTCACGCGCGTGGAGCACACCGACCAGGGCACCAAGGTCTGGGTCGGCGGCCACACCAAGGACGCCGACTACTGGGACGTGGACCAAGCGCTCGCGACGGGCGGCGGCACGGTCTCGTACTTCTCGCTGAGCTGACGAGCCCGATCGCCCCGGCTCAGCCGGCGAGCGCCTCGGCGACCCGGTCGAACCACGCCGTCGAGGCCGCCTCCGCGTCCGGTCGGGCCCGCTCCGCGGCGGCCCGCGCGGCCGCCCGCGCGTCCCAGGCGCGCCGGAGCGCGTCGCCGCCGGCCGGCGAGACCGCCTCGGCGAGGTCGATCACGGCGTCCTGATCCCACCAGCCCGTCGCACCGCGCAGCTTCACGGCCGTGTACTCGTCGGCGGACAGGGCCGCGATCGGCACGCCGGCCGGCGCCGCGAAGACCGCGGGGTGGTAGCGGCTCGTCACGAGCATGGCCGCGCCGCGAGCCAGCCGTGCGGCCGGTCGGGGGTCGCCGGGCTGCAACGCGACCGACGGGGTGCGCAGCTCGCTGCGGATCGCCGCGTGCAGGACCTCGTCGCCCGCCGCGACTGCGGGGTCGAGCGAACCGAAGTGCGGGTGGAAGGCCAGCGGGAGCCCGGCGTGGTCGGCGAGCGCGTCGAACGCCGCGGCCGCGCCGCGGACCGCCTCGTCGCGCGGGATCCCGCCGAGGTGCACCGAGAGGCTCACGAGGATGCGCGGCTCCGCGACATCCGCCTCGTCCGGAGCGGCGTCGCCGTCGCCGAGGCCGAGGAAGCTCGCATCGTCGCGGTTCGCCGCGAGCCGCCCGGGCTCCACCCCGAGCTCGGACGCCAGTCGCGCCGACGCGTGCTCGCGCACGCCCACCAGCCGCGCGGAGCGCAGCAGCCCGCCGACCAGCTCGCGATCCCGACCGTCGAGGCGCGGACCGAACGTCTGCCCCGAGACGACCAGCGGACGGCCGAACCGCTCCGCGATCGCACCGAGCGCCGCCCGCTCGTAGACGTGCAGCGGCCAGTTCGACGCGAGGTTGCCGCCGCCCGCGACCACGACCGCGTCGGCGCGCTCGACCGCATCGATCACGGGCCACGCGGAATCCCCCCGCGGCAGCGTCGGCGCGCCCGCGGCCGCGGCGAGCACGTCGGCCAGCCGCGACTCCATCTCGGCGCGTGACCCGGTGAACCGGATCCGGCCGACGGCCCCGATGCCGTACCGCGCGGCGGTCTCCTCCGGCGCGCTCGAGACGCCCGTGATCGCCGTCGCGCCGCGCCTCCGCAGCGACTCGACCATGGCCTCGAACATCGCCTCGTCGCCGATGTGCATCATCCCGTCGGCGACGCCGACGTCACCGATCACCACGACGTGCATGCTCAGGGGTCCCTTCTCCCAGCGAACTGTCAACCGGGTGACAGGAACGTCCATCATGCCGAAGTATCATCCAGAGCGCATGCGCCGTCGACGTCCGGCACTCCCGGGCGCCGGCGCGTGCCACGACCGAGGGGGTGCTGCCGTGGGGGTTCAGACCGCGCTCGACGCCGTGATGCAGGCGCCGACCATCGTCGACGCGATGCGCCTCGCTGACGACCTCGCGTTCGAGGCCGGTCGCGATCCCGGCGTGCGCACCATCCGCGTGCTCGAGCAGGCGCTGCAGGGCGAGGACCAGCTCGCGGCGATCGCCGCCGCGCACGCGCTCGCCGGGGTGATCGACAACGAGGCGGGCCGGGTGCTCGCCCGGCTGCTCTCCGACGAGCGCGCCTTCCTGCGGGAGCACGCCGCGTGGGCGCTCGGAGCGGGACTGCCGCGGTTCGAGGCGATGGGGCGCCTGCTCGGGATGGTCGTCGACGGCGGATTCGCCGGGATGCTCGCGCAGCGCACGCTCGAGCACTGGTCCGGCGCGACCGCCGAGGCGGTCGTCGTCGGGGTGGAGGGCGCGCTGCTCGGCATCGCCGAACCCGAGGCGCGCGCGCGACTCGTCGAGACGCTCGGGCTGGTGCGCGACCCGCTCGCCATAGGTCCGCTCATGCGGCTGGCCGCCGACCGGTCCGAGGCCGACCTCGTTCGCGCGGCCGCGGTCTCCGCGCTGGGCCAGCGGCCCGGGCACGACGACCTGCCCGAGCTGCTCGAACGGCTGGCCTCGGGCGACGCGTTCGTGTCGGATGTCGCGCGGCTGGCGCTCGTCGACCTCGCAGCGTCAGGGCAACCGGCACGTCGTCGCGACGCGGACGCACTCACGGTGGCCCAGCTGTTCCTGCACGCCGACATCGATCCGGCGCTGAGCTCGGCGGGTGCGGGCGACAACGGGGGCATCGCGACACTGCTCGTGCGGCTCGGCGACGCACTCGCCTCGGATTCCGCAACCGGCGTCCACCGGGTCATCACGCTCTCCCGCGGCTCCGTGCAGGAGGCGACGGCCGACCTGCTCGCGCTCGAGGCCGACGGCCGCGTCGGCCACGAGTACGGCCGCATCCCACTGCTGCGCGACCCCGTGCCCTCGGCCGAGGCGTGGCCGATGCGGGTCGCCACACGTCGCGGCATCCGACGGATCATCCGCGCCGCAGGCGGCGTCGACCTGCTGCACCTGCGCATGGCCGACGTCGGCAGCCTCGCCGCGGCCGACGTCGCGCGCGAGCTGGGCGTGCCGGTCGTGTTCACCGTCGCGCCCGACCCGCACGCGGTGATCGAGTCGCTCGACCGCTCCGGCCGGCTGACGCGCGAGGACTTCGGCCGGGTCGACCTCGCCGAGCACTTCTGGTTCCGCAGCCGGCTCGTGCAGCGGCTCGCGGCGAACGCGGCGCACACCGTGCTGTTCCCCCGGCCGAGGCTCCACGAGGACATGCGGCGGCTGGTCGGGATCGATCTCGGCGCGCACGCCGAGCGGCACACCATCGTGCCCGAGGGCGTCGACCTCGTGACGATCGACCGGGCGCTCGCCGAGGCGGCAACGCACGCGGACGGCGGCGAGCCCGGCCCGGCGCTCGCCGAGCTCCGCACGCTGGTCGACGGGCTCGCGGCCGAGCGCCGCGGCCTGCCGCTCGTGGTGAGCGTCGGCCGCCTGCACCGCGTCAAGGGCATGGCGACCCTCGTCGAGGCCTGGGCGAACGGGCCGCTCGCCCAGCGCGCGAACCTGCTCGTGATCGGCGGCGACCTCGTGTCGCCGTCGCCCGACGAGCGCGAGCAACTCGCCCGCATCGAGGCCGTGGTCCCCTCCCGCGAGTGGGCGCGCGCCGGCCTGATGCTGCCCGGCCACCGGCCGAACGACGTCGCGGCGCGGTGGCTCGCGGCCGCGCGGCTCGGCCTGCCCGGCCTGACCGCGCCGGGCGGCGTGTACGCCTGCGCGAGCATCAAGGAGGAGTTCGGCATCGCGCTGCTCGAGGCGATGGCGACCGGCCTGTTCGTGGTCGCGCCCGACGGCGGCGGGCCCGCGACCTACGTCGAGGACGGCGTGACGGGGATCCTCACGGCGACCTGGGATGCCGGCCGGCTCGGTGCGGCCCTCGATGCGGCCGTGACCGCGGCCGGCGCGGAACGCGACGCCCGCCGTGCGGAGCGGTCGCGGGCGATGGTGCGCGACCAGTTCACCATCCAGCGGATGTCGTCGGCCCTCGGCGAGGTCTACGGCCGGGTCGCACGTGACGAGGCCGCGCTGCTCGAGCTCGTGGACCGCGCCCGATGACCCTCCTGGTCGTCAGTCCCGACTACGCCTCGCACCTGCTGCCGCTCGCCACGCTCGCAACGGCGTGGCGCGACCGAGGCGAGCGCGTCGTGGTGGCGAGCGGGCCCGCGACGGCCGGGATCGTCGACGCCTTCGGGTTCGAGCGGCACGACCTGCGTCTCGGACGCGGATCGAACCCGGGCGTGATCTCGGCGGAGGAGCAACCCGTCGACGAGGGCGCCTCGCTGCGCGGGTTCTTCGCGGCGACGCGCGCGGGCGCCGTCGCGACGCTGCGCTACCAGGCGGCCGAACGGCTCACCGACCTGATGTGGCAGCCCGTCGAGTCGGCGCGGGCGACGCAGCGGGTCGTGGCCGAGGTCCGGCCCGACCAGGTGCTCGTCGACCACCTCGCGTTCAGCGCGCGACTCGGACTCGCGACCGCGGGCATCCCGCATGGCGACGTGGTGCTCGGACACCCGAGCGCGCTGCCCGTCGGCGACGAGGTGTACGGGTTCCCGCCGGCGTGGCCGACCGCGATCACGCCCGAACCCGCCGAGCTCGCCGGCCTGAGGCGCGAGTGCGAGCTCGTCTCGGAACGGTTCGCCGAGGAGTGGAACCGGGCCGCCGGCGAACTGGATCCGGCGCACCATCCGATCGACGACGCCTTCGCGGCGCACGGTCCGCTCGTGCTCTACAACTCGCCGGCCGAGCTCGCCGACGACGCGCGCCGTGCGCTCCTGCCTCCGCACCGGTTCCTCGGCTCGGCGCGGCGCCAGGAGGCGGTCGACGCCGAGGTCGCGCACTGGATCGCGACCGCCGGCCCGTTCGTGTACGTGAGCTTCGGCAGCTTCCTGTCGGTCCGCGGCGACGTGCTGCGCCGCGTGGCCGACGCCCTGCGCGCGCTCGGCGTACGCGCCGCGATCGCGTCGGGCTCGACCGATCCCCGCGAACTCGGCGAGATCCCGGCCGACTGGCTCGTGCGCGGCTACCTCCCGCAGGTGCGCCTGCTGGCGGCGGCGTCGGCCGCCGTCACGCACGGCGGCAACAACTCCGTGACCGAGGCGATCGGGTCGGGCGTGCCGCTGGTGGTGCTGCCGTTCTCGACCGACCAGTTCGCCGGTGCGGCCGCGATCGAGGCGAGCGGGTTCGGCACGGCCCTCGACCCGAACGCCGCGAACGCCGACGAGATCGGCGCGGCGGTCCGGCAGGTGCTCGACCTGCCCGCCGAGGTCCGGGCGCGACTCGACGCCGTCGCCGGGGATCAGGCCGCGAGGCCCGGGCCCGAGCTCGCGTTCGATGCCCTGACCGACTGACCCTCCGCGACGAGCGCCGTCATCGCGGCGACGTCGCCTGCGGCGGCTCGGTAGCGCTCCATGAGCCCGGCGTTGCGGTCGTACTGCTCGCCGGCGCGGACCTCCGCGACGTGGTGCAGCGCGTAGACCGTGCCCTCGTGCCGTTGCGGCGGCGCGCCGAGCAGCGTCTCGTGCGCGAGGTACCAGGCCGAGTCCTCGAAGCCCCAGCCGCGGAACCGCTCGTCCTGGCCGCCGTGGGCCTCCCACGTTCGCCGCGTCGTGACGTACACGCCCGAGCAGGCGCCGTGCACGAGCACGAACGAGCAGTCCGCGGGTGCGGCCCCCTCGGCGAGTTCGGCCGAGCCCTCGGGGCCGAGCCAGTGGTACGACGTGTACGGCAGCTGCACGCGCCCGCTGCCCGGTGCCGCAGCGACCGCCTCGCGGAGCGCGCCCGGCTCGGGCAGGGTGTCGGCGTCGTTGACCACGATGACGTCGTCGGGGTCGGCGAGCCCGGCGATCGCGAGGTTGCGCGTGCGCGCGAGCACGAACACGTCGTCGTCGCTGTCGATCGTCTCGATGCGGAACTCGGGCAGTTCGCGCCCGTACCAGTCGACGAGCCGCTCGAACGCGGCGATGCGCGAGGGCGCGGGGCGCCACGGGATGACGACGAGGTTGGTCACCACGCCACTCTAGGCATCGACGCCGCACCCTGGATGCGGCTTGACAACGGCCCCGTCGGCCCCGTCGGCCCTGCGTCTCCCCGGGTCAGGCCGACGCGAGCGCCGCGTCGACGATCCGCTTCGCCTCGGCCTGCACCTCGGCCAGGTGCTTCGGGCCCTTGAACGACTCGGCGTAGATCTTGTACACGTCCTCGGTGCCGCTCGGTCGGGCCGCGAACCAGGCGTGCTCGGTCGCGACCTTCACGCCTCCGACGGCCGCGCCGTTGCCCGGTGCGTTCGAGAGCTTCGCGACGATCGGCTCGCCCGCGAGCTCGGTGGCCGAGATCGCGTCGCCGTCGAGCTTGCCGAGCGCGGCCTTCTGCGCAGCGGATGCCGCGGCATCCGTCCGCTCGTAGGCCGGGTCGCCGAAGCGCTCGACGAGTTCGGCGTATAGCTGCGACGGGCTCTTGCCCGTGACCGCGCGGATCTCGGACGCGAGGAGGCACAGCAGGATGCCGTCCTTGTCGGTGGTCCACACCGTGCCGTCCTTGCGCAGGAACGATGCGCCCGCGCTCTCCTCGCCGCCGAACGCCACCGAGCCGTCGATGAGGCCGGGCACGAACCACTTGAACCCGACCGGCACCTCGACGAGACGGCGGCCGAGCGAGTCGGCGACGCGGTCGATCATCGAGCTCGACACGAGCGTCTTGCCGATCGCGGCATCGGCCGGCCAGTCGGGCCGGTGCGTGTAGAGGTACTCGATCGCGACCGCGAGGTAGTGGTTGGGGTTCATCAGGCCGTCGTCGGGTGTGACGATGCCGTGCCGGTCGGCGTCGGCGTCGTTGCCGGTGAGGATGTCGAACCGGTCGCGGTTGGCGAGCACCGACGCCATCGCGTTCTGGCTCGACGGGTCCATGCGGATCTTGCCGTCCCAGTCGAGCGTCATGAACGCCCAGCGGGTGTCGACCTTCTCGTTCACGACCTCGAGGTCGATGCCGTAGCGGTCGCGGATGGCGCCCCAATAGCCGACCGACGCCCCGCCGAGCGGGTCGGCGCCGATCCGGATGCCGCTGCGCTTGATCGCGTCGAAGTCGATGATCTGCTGCAGGTCCTCGACGTAGTTGCCGCGGAAGTCGTAGGTCTCGACCGCGCTCGGCTCGGCCTGGTTGACCTCGTGCAGCTCGCCCTCGATGAGCTCGTTGGCGCGCTTGGCGATCCAGCTCGTCGCGTCGGAGTCGGCCGGCCCGCCGTGCGGCGGGTTGTACTTGATGCCGCCGTCCTGCGGCGGGTTGTGGCTCGGCGTGATGACGATGCCGTCGGCCTCGCCCTCGGCGCGGCGGGCCGGGTCGTTGTTCCACTTCAGGATGGCGTGGCTCAGCGCCGGCGTCGGCACGTAGTCGTCGTACTGGTCTGCGAGCACGCGCACGCCGTTGGCGACGAGCACGTCGAGGGCCGTCGTCTGGGCCGGACCGCTGAGGGCGTGCGTGTCGGCGCCGATGAACAGCGGACCGGTGATGCCCTGGCTGTTCCGGTAATCGACGACGGCCTGCGTGATCGCCAGGATGTGGTCCTCGTTGAAGGCGGTGTTCAGGCTCGATCCGCGGTGGCCCGAGGTGCCGAACACGACGCGTTGCTCGGGGATCGAGACATCGGGATGCAGGTCGTAGTACGCCCTGAGCAGGGCCTCCACGTCGATCAGGTCGGATTCGGTCGCCGGGGTGCCCGCTCGCTCGTGCATGCCCCCAGTCTGCCCCTCCGCCTCGTCGGCTTCCACAATTCAGGAGGCGCAGTCTGCGAAGGGGTGCGGAATTCAGGACGCGCATCCTGCGAAGGGGTGCGCAATTCAGGACCGCACGGCGGGGCTGCTGCGGTCAGGGCGGCGATTCGAGCGATCCTGGCGGAAGCAACCCGGGTCCGCTCCTGAATTCTGCGCGCGCCTCGGCGGGTGGGCTCCTGAATTCTGCGCGCGCCTCGGCGGGTGCGCTCCTGAATTCTGCGTCTGGTCGGTCATGTGAGGGACTGCACGGCCGTCGCGATCGCGTGGATGGCGAGGCCGGCGAGCGCGCCCACGACCGTGCCGTTGATGCGGATGTACTGCAGGTCGCGACCCACCTGCAGCTCGATCTTCTCCGTGGTCTCGGTCGGGTCCCACCGCTCGACCGTCTCGGTGATGACGCCCGCGATCTCGTGGCGGTACTTGCCGACGACGTAGGACGCGGCATCCGTGACCCACACGTCGACCTTGCCGGCGAGCTCGGGGTCGGTCGCGAGCCGCGCGCCCACCTCCGTGAGCGCCGATCGCAACCCGGCGCGCAGCTCGCTCGCCGGGTCCTCGAGCGACGTGGCGAGCGAGACCTTGACCGAGCCCCACACCTCGCCGGCGAACTCGCGCAGCCGCGGGCTGTCGACCAGGTCGGCCTTGAGGCGCTCGACGCGGGCGATCATGGCGGGGTCGTGCTGCAGGTCGTCGGCGAGGTCGGCGAGCCACCCGTCGATCGCGAGGCGAAGCGGATGGCTCGGCTCGGCGCGCACGGACTGCGCGAACGCGAGCACCTCCCGGTAGGCCTTGTCGTCGACGAGCCCGCCGACGAAGCCGGGCACCCACTTCGGCAGCCGGCTCGAGACCATGGAGCCGAACGTCTCGGGATGCGCGGCGAGCCAGGCCTCCGCCTTCTCGAGCACCGCGTCGACCGCGGCCCGCTGCTGGTCGGCGGCGATGAGCCGGGCGCCGACGCGCCCGATCGCCGGGCCCCACTCGGGCTCGAGGAGGTGCTTCCGCGCGAGCTGCTCGATGACGTTCGCGACGTCGTCGTCGGAGAGCAGCGCGAGCACGCCGCGACCGGCGACGGAGGCCTCCGCCGTGACGCGCTCCGCGTTGGCGGGCTCGCGCAGCCACTCGCCGAGCCGTCGTGCGACGCCCATCGAGCGCAGCTTGCCCGCCACGACCGCGTCCGAGAGGAACTCGTCCTCGACGAAGGCGCCGAGCGCGGCGCCGATCTCGTCCTTGCGGCGCGGGATGATCGCGGTGTGCGGGATCGGCAGCCCGAGCGGATGGCGGAACAGCGCGGTCACCGCGAACCAGTCGGCGATCGCGCCGACCATGGCGCCCTCGGCGGCGGCACGCACGAAGCCCATCCACGGTACGGTCTCCTGCAGTGGGAACGCGACCGCGAACACCGCGGCGGCCACGAGCAGCAGGCTCGTCGCGAGCCGCTTCATGCGCCGCAGGGCGATGCGGCGCTCATCGTCGGTGGGCACCGTGCGGCGTCGCGCAGCGACATCCGTCTCACTCACCTCACGCACCCCCTCGTGCCGAATTCAGGAAACCCCCGTGCGGAATTCAGGAGCCTCGGCCCGCCGACGCCTGATCGGAACGCGGAACGTCCGCACCGATCCGGCGTCGCGAGCCGCGACTCCTGAATTCTGCACCCGCCCCTCCTGAATTCGGCACGGTGTCATCCGCGGGTGGGCGGATGCGGCGCGCCGTAGGCTGGCGGCATGACGGATGCCGCAGCGCCACGACCCGACGAGACGTACTCGTACCTCGGGCCGGCCGGCACGTTCACCGAGGCCGCCCTCAAGCAGGTGCCCGAGGCGGCCGGCAAGCACTGGCGCAGCGTCAACAACGTCGGTGAGGCGCTCGCCGACGTCGTCGCGGGTCGCTCGACCGCCGCGATGATCGCGATCGAGAACTCGGTCGACGGCGGCGTCTCGGCCACGCAGGACGCGCTCGCGACGGTCCCCGGCCTGCGGATCGTCGGCGAGTACCTCGTGCCCGTGAACTTCGTGCTCGTCGCGCGTCCCGGCACGCGGCTCGACGAGGTGCACGTCGTCAACGCGCACCCGGTCGCGTACGCGCAGTCGCGTGCCTGGCTCGAGCGCGCCCTGCCCGACCACGCCCACCTGCCGGCGACGAGCAACGTGCAGGCCGCGGCATCCCTCTTCGAGAGCGGCCTGGCGGATGCCGCGGTGGCGCCGCCCGGCATCGTCGACCACCTCGACGTCGACGTGCTCGCCGAGCAGATCGGCGACAACCCGCGCGCCATGACGCGGTTCGTGCTCGTGAGTCGTTCGCGCACCCTCACGCCGCGCACGGGCGCCGACAAGACGAGCCTCATCGTCGAGCTGCCCGACGACGAGCCCGGGTCGCTGCTGGCCATGCTCGAGCAGTTCTCGACGCGCGGCGTGAACATGTCGCTGCTGCAGTCGCGCCCCATCGGCGACGAGATGGGCCGCTACCGGTTCGTGATCGACCTCGATGGGCACGTCGAGGACGAGCGCGTCGCCGACGCCCTGCTCGGCCTCCGGCGGTTCAGCCCCAAGGTCATCTTCCTCGGCTCGTACCCCCGCGCGGACCGCCGCGAGGTCGAGTACCACTCGAAGTACGACGACGAGATCTTCATCGAGGCGCGCGACTGGCTGCGCGGCATCCTGAGCGGGGAACCCGGAGAGGACTGAGCGACATGTCGGGGGCGGCGACGGGGCCGGAGTTCGATCCGCGGTACGACGCGCGGTTCCAGCGCGGCTGGGCCGGGGGCGAGGCGGATGGCGCGGCGCCGGACGAACCACCCGAGGGCGACGCGGTCGAGGCTCGTCCGGGAGAATCGCCGGCCTCGTCCGCGCCCGAACGTGCGCTCGACGCGCCGCGTCCGTCCATCGATCGAGTCGATGGTTCGCACGTCGAGGCCGCTTCCGACGCGCCGGAGCCGGCCCCCGGCTGGCCGGCCGAACCGACCGTCCCGCCGTCACCGGGACCGGCGGTCGACGCGACAGTCGAGGCCGACGCGGCCCGGATCGTGCGGATCGCGCTCGGGATCGCCTGGGCGATCTCGGGGGCGGCGGCGGTGATCGGCGCCGGGCTCGTGTGGTCGCTCGTCGCCACGACCGATCCGTTCGGGCGTCGACCGGGCGATCCCGAGCTGGTGCTGCAGACCCTCGCGCAGTTCGCCGCGCCGAGCCTGCTCGCGACGGGCCTGCTCGGCATCGTCGTGCTCACGATCGTCGACGGCCTCCGCCGGGCGAACCGCCTCCCCGCGCCGGCACCCGGGAACGGGTCCGAACCGTGATCCGCGCCCTGCTCGACCGCTCGGTCGCGGTGCTCCTGGGGCTCGCCGTCGTCGGCCTCGCCGGCCTGTGGCGCCTCACCGCGTGGGACCTCGAGGCGATCGAACTCGCGAGCAGCGGCACGCTCACCCTCGAGCAGCAGGACGCCCTCCAGCGCATGTTCATCCTGCCGTACCTGCTGAGCCCGGCCGCCACGACCGTGCTCGTCGCCGCACTGATCGGACTGCCCGTCGTCATCGGCGCGCGGTACGCCGCGATCGTGCGCGCGAGGCGCGCCTCAGCGACGCCTACTTCTGCTTGACCCGGATGGTGAGCGCCTTCGGGTCGATCACGAACCGCGCGGCCGTGATCGTGCCCTTCTCCTCGCCGTCGATCTCGAACTCCTGGGGCTCGCCGTCGATCACGACGTCGATGGAACGGCCGCTCGAGTAGACGACCTCGCGCCGCCGGTTGCCGCCGGTCAGGTCGATGAGCTGCCGCCCGAGTGCGGACTTGCGCAGCACCCGGTTCTCCCACGCGACCTTGCGCCAGACCATGAGCCAGCCCCAGAAGTTCTTCGGCTGGAGGCGAACCACGTCGAGGCGGCCGTCGTCGATCGACGCGTCGGGGATGAGCTCGATGTTGCCGGGCAGGTAGCCGAGGTTCGCGATGAGCACGCTCGCCACGCGGGAGCGGTGCGTGCGGCCGTCGTCCATGCGGTGCGCGACACGGAACGGCGCCGAGTTCGGGATGGCGCGGAGGCCCGCGTCGACATAGGCGAGCCAGCCGACGCGCTTCTTCAGGTCGGGATCGGTGTTGGCGATCATCGCAGCGTCGAAGCCGATGCCGCTCATCACGAGCGAGACCTCGGTCTCGGTCGAGCCGTCGGGCCGGCGTACGCGGGCGCGCACGACGTCGACCGCGCGGTCGGCGCCCGTGAACGCGAGTGCGACGGCGGCGGGGATGTCGTTGACCGGGATGTCGAGGTTGCGGGCGAAGAGGTTGCCCGTGCCGAGCGGGATCAGCCCGACGGGGATCTCCTCGTCCTCGAGCCCCTCGGCGACCGCGCGGACGGTGCCGTCGCCGCCCGCGGCGATGACGAGGTCGACGCCCTCCTCGACCGCCTTCCGGGCCTGGCCGGTGCCGGGATCCTCTTCGGTGGTCTCGATCCAGAGCGTGGGGCCGAAGCCGTGCTGCGACTCGACCTCGGAGACGGCGGTGCGCAGCGCATCGACGCCCTGCTTCACCGGATTGAAGATCACCGCCGCGCGCTTGGTTCCGCCCGCGGCATCCGTTCGCTCTTCGCTGCCCCCACCATCCATGCGTCGAATCTAGGGCATGGCGGGCTGCGAACATCCCGGGTTGCGGTGCATGGGCCGCGCCGGGCAGAGGCCGAAGGCGCCGCCGGATGCCGCGACTACACTTGCACGGGTGATCGACCCCGTGCTGCTCCGCGAGAACCCCGACCTGGTCAAGCGCTCGCAGGAGGCGCGCGGCGAGTCGTCCGCGTTCGTCGACGACGCCGTCGCCGCGGATGCCGCGCGTCGCGCCGCGATCGCCGCGTTCGAGATGCTCCGCGCCGAGCAGAACGCGTTCGGCAAGCAGGTCGCGAAGGCCCCGAAGGACGAGAAGGCCGGGCTCGTCGCGCAGGCGCAGGAGCTCGCGGCGAAGGTCAAGCAGGCCAACGCGGAGGCCACGACCGCCGAGGAGGCGTTCACCGCGGCCGTGCAGCGCATCGGCAACGTCGTCATCGAGGGCGTGCCGGCCGGCGGCGAGGAGGACTTCGACATCCTCCGCGAGGTCGGCGAGATCCCCGCGTTCGGCTTCGAGCCGCGCGACCACCTCGAGATCGGCGAACTGCTCGACGGCATCGACATGGCCCGCGGCGCGAAGGTCTCCGGTGCCCGTTTCCACTTCCTCAAGGGAGTCGGCGCGCGCCTGCAGCTCGGCCTCATGAACATGGGCCTCGACAAGGCCATCGCGAACGGCTTCACGCCGCTCATCACGCCCACCCTCGTGCGGCCCGAGATCATGCAGGGCACCGGGTTCCTCGGCGCGCATGCCGAGGAGGTCTACCACTTGCCGGCCGACGACCTCTACCTCACCGGCACGAGCGAGGTCGCGCTCGCCGGGTACCACTCCGACGAGATCCTCGACCTGTCGAACGGCCCCATCCGGTACGCGGGCTGGTCCACCTGCTACCGCCGCGAGGCGGGCAGCCACGGCAAGGACACGCGCGGCATCATCCGCGTGCATCAGTTCGACAAGCTCGAGATGTTCTCGTACGTCGACCCGGCCGACGCCGAGGTCGAGCACGAGCGGCTGCTCGCCTGGCAGGAGGAGATGCTGCAGGCGCTCGGCCTCGCGTACCGCGTGATCGACGTCGCCGCCGGCGACCTCGGTTCGAGCGCCGCGCGCAAGTACGACGTCGAGGCGTGGGTGCCGACGCAGCAGGCGTACCGCGAGCTCACCTCCACGTCGAACTGCACGACGTTCCAAGCGCGCCGCCTCGACATCCGCCACCGCACCGAGAGCGGGAAGACGGCGCCCGTCGCGACGCTCAACGGCACGCTCGCCACTACTCGGTGGATCGTCGCGATCCTCGAGACGCACCAGCAGGAGGACGGGTCGGTCGTCGTGCCCGAGGGGCTGCGCGGCTACCTCGGCGGCCTCGAGGTGCTCCGCCCCGTGACCCGATGAGCGAGCGCTGGTTCGTCGCGCTCGACGTCGACGGCACGATCATGCACGAGGACGAGACCATCGACCCGCGCGTGGCCGACGCCGTCGCCTCGGCCGTCGCGCGCGGCCACCTGGTGACCCTCGCCACCGGTCGGTCATGGTCGACGACCAGGCCGGTGCTCGAGCACCTCGAGCTGGAGCCCGACTACGTGGTCACCGCGAACGGCGCGATCACCATGCGCCGCGACCCCGAGTCGCCCGAGGGCTGGGTGCGCGCGCACGTCGAGACGTTCGACCCCACCGCCGTGCTCGAGCGGATCCGCGAGGTGCTGCCCGAGGGCCGCTTCCTCGTCGAGCTCGGCGACGGCTACCGCCTGTTCACCGAGGGCATGACCGACTGGAACCTCGAGCGCGCCCGCCAGGTCGAGTTCGACGAGCTCCTCGGGCAGGAGGCGACGCGCGTCGTCGCGACGTCGGTCGACCACGACCTCGACGAGTTCTTCTCCATCGTCGAGCGGATGGGCCTGCACCACGTCAGCTACGCGATCGGCTGGACGGCGTGGCTCGACATCGCGCCCGATGGCGTGAACAAGGCGACCGCGCTCGAGCGCGTGCGCGGCTGGATGGACGTGCCGCTGAACCGCGTGATCGCCGTCGGCGACGGGCGCAACGACATCGAGATGTTCCACTGGGCCAAGGCCGCGGGCCGCGCCATCGCGATGGGGCAGGCGCCGGGCGAGGTGATCGCCGCGGCGGCCGAGCGCACCGGCACGATCCACGAGGCCGGGCTCGCCGCCGTGCTCGACTCGCTGCCCTGAGCGTCGCCGCGCCGGAGGTTGCCGCACTTCGGGGCTGATCTGGGCTTCCGCGAGTAGGATCGGCGCGGGGGAGAGCGTGAGCGAGTCGGATTCCGGGTCGAGGGGCGACGCGCCGCCGGTCGGCGAGGGCGCGTCGGAGGACCGTGCGCCCGAGGGGGTCGGCGCCGCCGACCTGCATGCCTCGACCGAGGGTCCGCTGTCTGAGCCGCTGCGGCTCGTGCCGCCGGCGCCGTCCACCGGCGCGATCCCCGCGCCGGTGCTCACCGAGGCGACCCTGCCGCCCGCGCGCCACGGTCGCCTCGCACGGCACCGCACGGGACGCACGGTCGCGAAGGTCGTCGGTGCGACGGTCGCCGTCGTCGCCGTGAGCGCCACCGCGATCGGGGCGTTCGCCGTGGTCGACGTCGTCCGCGAGATCAAGCCCGCGGTCGTGATCGAGCGCGAGGAGATCCTCGAGGACGTGCCCGACATCGGCGCAATGGAGGGCGGGCTGAACTTCCTGCTCGTCGGCAGCGACAAGCGGCCGCAGAGCGGCGCGTTCGGCGATCCCGAGATCGAATCGGGCGTGCTGAACGACGTCACGATGCTCCTGCACATCTCGCAGGACCACTCGCACGTCGAGGTCGTGAGCTTCCCGCGCGACATGCTCGTCGACGTGCCGGAGTGCCCGGACCCCGAGAACCCGTCCGGGCCGGGCTACTCGGCGCGGTACGGCGTGAAGATCAACTCGATCCTCAACGACGGCGGCCTCAACTGCGTCGCGGCCACGGTCGAGGCGCTGCTCGGCATCACGATCCCGGTCGGCGGCATCGTGGAGTTCGACGGCGTCGCCGCGCTCTCCGAGGCGGTCGGCGGCGTCGAGGTCTGCCTCGTCGACCCCATCGACGACTCCTGGACGGGCCTGCAGCTCGAGGCCGGCACGCATTCGCTGTCGGGCTATCAGGCGCTCGCGTACCTCCGCACCAGGCACGGCGTCGGCGACGGCAGCGATCTCGGCCGCATCTCGAGCCAGCAGGCCTTCCTCGCCTCGCTCGCCCGGAAGCTCCAGGCGAGCGGCACGCTCGCCGACCCGGTCCGCCTGTACTCGATCGCGAAGGCGGTCCTGGCGAACATGACGCTCTCGCAGGCGCTGCAGGATCCGACGCGCCTCGTGACCGTCGCACGGGCGATGCAGGCCATCGACCTGGAGAAGATCGCGTTCGTCCAGTTCCCGACCGTGTACACCGACGACATGAGCGCGGTGGTGCCCTCCGGCTCGGCGGCGGTGCTCGCGTCGGCGCTGCAACGCGACGTGCCGGTCGGCTTCGACCCGGCGGCGACGGGCAACGCCTCGTTCGGCACCGTCGACCCGAACGCGGGCGCGGCCGAGGCGCCGGTCGAGGCGCCGGCGGCGACGGATGCCGCTGCGCCGCCCACTGACGGCGCCACCCCCGCGCCATCCGCCACCGCCGCCCCCACGCCGACCGCCGAGGCGCTGCCCGGCGATGTCACGGGGCAGACCGCGGAGGACGTGCGCTGCGCGTCGGCGAACTGGGGCTGATCTGGGGCTGAGGAGCCCTCGGGCGCGCGTCGCGCCATCCGTTACAGGACCTTTTCAGGCTGCGCGTGGAAGTCTGGATGGAATGTGCTTCGGCTAGAATCGGGGCCTGCCCAGCCCGATGACGCGCCGCGGACACCCGCGGAGCGCCCGCGTGCCGGGCGAGGAGGGCTGTCCGAGCGGCCGATGGAGCTGGTCTTGAAAACCAGTGGGCAGCAATGCCTCGTGGGTTCGAATCCCACGCCCTCCGCACCCGAAGGCGAACGACGACGAGAGAGGAGCCGCCTGAGTGAGCCGATCGACGCAACCTCCCGCGCGTTCTGAAGACACGCTTGCGCTCGCCCGTCACGGGAGACTGCGCCGGCACGGCATCTGGTCGACGGTGCTGAAGGCCGTCGCGTCCGTGGTCGCGGTCGTGCTCGTCTCCGGTACTGCGGTCGCCGCCTACGCCGCGCTCGACCTCGCCGCCACGGCGAAGCCGAGCGTCACCCTCGGCAACGAGGAGGTGCTCGCCGGCGTGCCCGACGTCGGCGCGATCGAGGGCGGCGTCAACATGCTCATCGTCGGCAGCGACAGCCGCCAGGGGCAGGGCGACGGATTCGGCGACCCCGACGAGGAGACCGCCGTCCTCAACGACGTGACGATGCTCATGCACATCGCCGAGGACCACTCGCACGCGTCGGTCATCAGCTTCCCGCGCGACATGCTCGTCGACGTGCCCGCGTGCGACGACCCCGAGAACCCGGGCGAGCAGCTGTACGAGCTGTACGACGTCAAGATCAACTCGGTGCTCTCGCACGGCGGCATGCCGTGCGTCGTGAAGACCATCGAGGAGCTCACCGGCGTGACGATCCCCTTCGCGGGCATCGTCCAGTTCATGGGCGTGGCCGGGCTCTCCGAGGCCGTCGGCGGCGTCGAGGTCTGCGTCGCCGAGCCGATCGAGGACGAGTACACCGGCACCTTCCTCACCGCCGGCACCCATTCGCTCTCGGGCATGGCCGCCCTGCAGTTCCTCCGCACGCGCCACGGCGTGGGCGACGGCTCGGACCTCGGCCGCATCTCGAACCAGCAGGTCTTCCTCAGCTCGCTCGCCCGCAAGCTGCAGAGCGAGGGCACCTACTCCGACCCGGTCAAGCTCTACGGCATCGCCAAGGCCGCGCTGGCCAACATGCAGCTCTCCGACAGCCTCACCGACCCCGTCCGCATGGTCTCGATCGCGAAGGCGCTGAAGGACATCGACCTGACCCAGATCGCGTTCATCCAGTACCCGACGGGCTACGTCGACGGGTATGCCGCGGTCATGCCCACCGACTCGGCCGAGGTCGTCGACCTCGCGCTCCAGAACGACACGCCGGTCGTGTTCGACGCCGCCGCGCAGCAGGACTCGTCGTTCGCCTCGGCGGCCGACCCGAACGCCGCGCCCGCCGACCCGGCGGCGCCCGTCGAGGAGGTTCCGGCCGAGGAGACGCCCACGACCGAGACCCCTGCGACCGAGGCGCCCGCGCCCACGCAACAGGCGCTCCCGAGCGATGTCAGCGGCCAGACCGCCGCCGAGACGCGCTGCTCGGCCGGACGATCGCTCGCCGACCAGTAGGCGCTCGGGCTCGCGTTGCGGCGCTCGGCCGGCGCGGGTCGGCGTCCGCGCGGCGCGCCGCGCGCGGCATCCGCTCGCTCGAATCGTCTTTCGACCGGATGCCGGTTATGATTGCAGTCGCGTTCGCCTTCGGGTGTCCGCGAGGAGACGTCGCATAGTCCGGTCGAGTGCACCACCCTGCTAAGGTGGAGTCCCCGTAAGGGGACCGCGGGTTCAAATCCCGCCGTCTCCGCTCACCGAAGTACTGATCAGCTGTGATTCGACGTGCGCAGCCTCTGGATCGATCGGTTGCGTCTCGCCGAGACCACGCTCAGATCGGCGTGCTCAACAGGTCCTTGATGGCAGTCACCGGCACACCGAAGCCGAGCTTCCTTCCCGCGCCCTCGTACCTGCCGCTGTGGTGGATGCCGATGACCTCGCCCGTTTCGAGGTCGATGATCGGCCCGCCCGCCGCGCCTGCCATCGTCCAGCACTCATAGGTCAGCTGCGCCTCCTCGACCACGGTGATCACCCCCGGCATGATCGTCTTCTCGCCCATCGGAATCGTCTCGAAGGCCGCCAGCGTTTCGAGTGTGGGAACGAAGGTGATCCTCGGGTACCCGATCACCGCGATCCGCGTTCCGACCTCAGGCGTCGCCCACCGAATCCGCAATGGCGCCGGGCCCCCTGGAGCGGTCCGTACCAGAGCGGCGTGGCGGTCGTCGTCCGTCGCTCCCACGATCTCCTCGATGACGACGTGCTGGTCGTCGAAGAAGGCGGCCATCGGTTGCTCCCTCGCGATGAAGTCCGTCGTCGCGACCGCGCGAGGGCCGATCAGAAAGCCGGTGCCGATGAAGGGATTCGGGCTGCCCGGGCCCGGCTCGATTCGCGCCGTCGCGTCCGCGGCAGCGTGCAGCGGCGCTGCCCACGCGGGCGCGTGCTGCACGCTGAACGCCTTCGATATCACCGCTTGTCCGCGAGTGTCGAACGCCGTCCAGAGTTCGCCGGTGAAGGGCTCGGGCGCGATCGGGGGCGGCATGCTCTCCGTTGCGAGTTGATCGGTGACCCACGCCTTCAACATCCGGTACCCCTCGCCGACGATCGGCACGGCGGGATTGTTCGCCGCGTGCTTCATGTTCTCGTCGCGGTCTCCGACGAGTGCGGCGAGAACCTGTGCATCGGCGAGCCTCGCGCTCTCGAGTCGCTTGACGACGTCCTCGAGTTCCGGGCCCGGGCCGTCGAGTGCGAGTCGGTACCCGAGCACGGCGAGGGCGAGCGGGTCCAGGTCGCGTGCGAGCAATTGCGCAGCCTCGTCTTCGTACAGCGCGGTGCGGGCCTCGAGGGCGCGCCAGTTCTGTTCGACGAGGCGGATCGTGTCGTCGAACGGTTGCCGGGGTTCGACGGGCTGAAGGTACCGGTGGATCTCGGTCTGCTGCGCCGATTCGCGCGCGATGACGATCGTCCACACGTGGCCGGCGATGAAGGGCAGTGGAAGGCGTCGCGGGTTGAGTTCCCGTGTCTGCAACGTGAGGCTGGTGTCCTGAGTCACGGGCGCGTGCCACTGCACTGCTGAACCTGCGAGCGCAGGCAACGACGTCCACACCGCCGTCTGCTCGTTCATCCGAACGAGCAACTGCTCCATCGGCCCCCCGAGCGGGTTCGCCTCAAGCGCCAGCGCATCGCCGACGAGCACACGCACGAAGCACTCATCGGGGGCGGCAGGCACGCGGTCGACGCCCAGTTCGCGGAGCTTCTGACCATGTCCGTCGGATTCGTACTGCGCCGCTGACGCCGCCCACGCGAGCAACGAGCCAAGATGTGTGGTCGTGACGATCCCGAACGCCTCGGAGGGCACGGACATGCCGTCGTGCGGCTGGAGCATGCCGGTACCGGCCGGCAGCCTCCGTGTGAGCTGGGAGTCGGGGCGAACGAAGATCACCTCTGGCTCGTCGGCCGTCACGAGTACCGACTGGACACGAGGCCGCTCGGTCGGCAGCGCGATCTCCACGCGGTAGGAGCCGACCGGCAGCTCTCTGTCGAGCCATCCCCACGCTGACGCGACCCGCTTGCCTTCCGCGTCGAGTACTTCGATCCGTGCGTAGCGGTCGCGCGCGTCGACCAACAGCTTGCCGAGCCTGCCAGCCGCGAGTTCCGCGCCGTCGGGGGAGAAAGAAGGCGAGAAGGAGACATCTTCTCCGCCCGGGGGTACGCCCAACCCCTCGAGTCCGACGTCGTCGCCGCGGCCGATCACGCCACCGAACTCGACGCTCGGCTTGGGGGTGAGGTCTGCGTGGAGCTCCATCGGCCCGATGACCTGGACCTTCCTCGCCCAGTTCTCGAATCCGAGTGCCTCGATCTCGATCTTGTGGAAATCCAGCGACAGCTCCCACTCGATCGGTACTCCCAGCGGCGGTGGCTTCTCCGCCTGACGCTCCCACTCCTTCTTCCAGTCGTTGTAGGCGCGGATACCGGCGGTGCCGACCGCGGTGGCATCCTCGGGCTCGACGAAGACCCGGACCCGCGCAGATGGCTTGTGCTTGAATCGCGCGAGCTCGAGTGAGCTCGGCATGCGGAACAGACTCTCGGCCGGCTCCTGTGTCGGCAGGGTCCTGCCCTCGCGGCGCGCTTCCTCCGACTGCAGTTGGATCTGGCCCTTCGTGTAGTCGGCGAGCGCGCCGAACGTGAGGAAGAACTCTTCCGTGTCGGAGTCGGGCTCGAGCGCGGGCCCTCTGCCCTGCAGTCCCTCCATCAGTGCGCGGCCGAACAGGCCGTGAAGGCCCTGTTCGTTCGCAAGCTGGCCCGCGGTGGTTGCGAACAGGACCGCCTGTCGCGCCTGGGCTTCGGCCGGAGACTTCGACAGGTCGAAGAAGAGCGTGGTCATCGCAGTGACGCGATCGTCGTCGCCGACGATGCCCCGGCAGGCGTCGACGAAGAACAACTGATCCCGCGGCGGGCTGACGAGCATCTTGCGCATCCACGAGCCGAGTTCGATCGGGTTCGAGCCCCGGTAGCGGTCGAGGTCCTGTACGTCCGCCGGCACGATGATTGGTGCCTCATCCGGCCCGCCGCCGCCCGGAGCAAGGCCGTGGCCGGCGTAGAAGAACCAGAGCCGATCGGCACCTGCGCCACTCGTCTGGTGATCGTAGAGCGCGTCCCGGATGGCTTTCTCGGTCGCCGGCTGGAACTCCATGTCGTCGACCGGGCGATCCTCGTGGGGGGAGAGCAGCAGCGTCAGGGTCTCCTCGGTGGCCCGATCCGCGCCGGGCGCCGTCACCCATTTCGCGAATGCGACGGCGTCGCGCACCGCTGCCCGAAGCTCCCACGCCTCGTTGACGTAGGCGTCGAGACCGATGACCAGGGCTCGATCGCTCATGATGCGAACCCGATCCCGTGCTCGGAGAAGAAGGGTTCGTCCTTCACGAGCCAGAGTGGCACGGAGTAGTTCGCGACGCCGTACCGACCCGCATAGTGCAGCGCGACGACGCGGTGGTTGTCGAAGTCGATCACCGGCGAGCCCGAGCTGCCGCCGAGCGTCGAGCCGTCGTGGCTCTCTCGTGGTCTGCCCGCCGCGATCGGGAGGTCGTCCACGAGCCCGACGAGCTGTCCGGGCGAGACGCGCTTGAGGCCGCTCGACGTCGCGTCGCGGAAGAGCAGTTTCGCGACCTGCAGGGACACCCCGTGCGGCGGGGTGACGCCAGGGTAGCCGGCGAGGTAGACATCGTGTCGCGCGACCGCGGCCGGCGGCACGGCGTGCATGCGCAGGACCAGGTCCGTGCTGTTCTCCACGCCCGTGACGTCGAGCAATGCCATGTCGAGGAGTGGATGGAAGGCGCGGATCTTCGTGACTCTGCCGATCGCGGCACTCGCGGCGCTCGGCATCTCCGCTGGATCCCAGACCGCGCGCCGCGATGGGTCGTCGTCCCACCGCGCGTTGGTCGTGGCCACCGCCGTGGGGAGCTTGTCGAGCCATGCCGGGTCGTGGTGCGGGTCGAGGCCGCACAGTGCCCCGGCGACGTGCCGGTTGGTGAGGACGAGATCCTCGGCGACGAACCACCCCGTGCCGACATGCACGCGTTCGCTCGTGTCGATCCGTCCCACGCCGCGGATCCTCCGAATCACCGACTCATGTGCCGTCCTGAGCCGCTCCCACGACTGGGGGATCGCCGGAACGGCGTCGTCGACGACGCGGAGCGCCGGTCGGGCGAGCAGGTGCACGAACGCGTGGAGTGCCTGGATCTGCTCGGCCGAGAGCATGGCGTTCGCATCCTTCTTCAGGGCCGCGGCGGCGGCCTGCGCCTCGGCGAACTCGTTCCTGAGCTCCGGGTCGTCGCCCGGATCGCCGACGAAGCCGGTCTCGATCGGTGCGCGGCTCCGTGCGAGTCCGAGCAATGCTGCGGCCGGGTCGTTGCCCAACACGTCATCGAGTTGCTGCTGCGACGGCAGCACCGACTCGAGCCACTGCTGCTCCTGGACGCCGCTCCTGCCCGACATGTCGAGCCTCCATTCCTCAGGACCGTGCACGGACGGACATTGGGCGGCTGCCACGGATGAGGTCGCGCGCCCGTTCCCCGGTCTTCGTACGGATCCTCATGAGCGGGTCGGCGAGGGCGGGAATCGCCATCCTGGCCTGCAGCCCCCCTTCCCGCGCGCACGGCGTACTTCTTGGTACTCCCGTGCGAAGCCGATTGAGTAGTCCTCATTTTCGAGGACTCGGCCCACCTTCGAGCCATTGCCGGTGACGCGGCGGTGACACCGGCGGCGTAGCAATCGGGAACGGTGAGGATCTCGGAACGCTCGGCGTGCAGGGCGACAGGAGGAATCGATGGACGCGTTGTCTCGGCTGAGGGCGCAGAATGCTGCGATGCGGAGTCGCGACTCGGACCTCGACGAGGAGCTGGCTCACGGTGGGGTCGCCGAGGGACCGGCGCTCGAGATGCAGGTCGACGAATTCCAGCTCGAGACGATCGTCCTGCGCACGGGGCGTCCGGTGCTGGCGATCAAGCGGGACGAGGCGCAACTGACGCTCGAAGATCCCGACAGCGCGGTCTGGCAGGATCGGCTCGCGGACGCACGCCGGCACGTGGTCCGTGCCGCCCGGGCGGTGGGCAGGATCGAGGTCGTGGGCCACAGCCTCGACTGGGTCGGCACGGGCTGGCTGGTCGCACCCGAGACCATCGTGACGAACAGGCACGTGGCTGCCGAATTCGCCCGCGAGCGCGGAACCACGTTCATCTTCCGAGAGGGACTCGACGGTCGCGCGATGCACGCCTCGATCGACTTCCTCGAGGAGGTCGAACGCGAGGAGAGCCTGACGTTCGAAGTCCGCCAGGTCGTGCATATCGAGGATTCGGGCGGCCCCGATATCGCGTTCCTGCGCGTCGACCAGATCGCGGGTGGCACGGCCGCGACCCCGATCCCGATTGCGGGAGCATCGCAGCCCGATGACTTCGTGGCCGTGATCGGCTATCCGGCCCGCGACAGCCGGATCCCGGATGTCGGGCTGATGGACCGGATCTTCGGGAACGTGTACGACAAGAAACGGCTGGCGCCGGGCCAGCTGCTGGAGCCCTCGGGCGACTCCATCCGTCACGATTGCTCGACGCTCGGAGGGAACTCCGGGTCGGTCGTCTTGTCGCTGGCCACCGGCGAAGCGGTCGGGCTGCATTACGCCGGCAGGTTCCTCGAAGCCAACTTCGCGGTCTCCGGCAGCGTCCTGGCCCGGCGGCTCGACGACGTGCGACGGGGACGCGCGGGTCGCCCTGGATCCTCGCCTTCGGGCGAGGGAGCCTCTCCCGTGTCGGCGCAGTCGCCGAGCACGGCCGGGCCCACGGCGACGGTGTCGTACCAGCTGCCGTTGTCCATCACGGTGCACGTCGGCGACCTGCAGCCGGCCGGCGAGCGCAGCGTCCATGCTGCGATCCAGGCAGGTGGCCTGGCTGTCGGCGAGGGCGAGGGCGAGGGCGAGGTCTTCGTCGAGGCCGTCGCCGAAGACTACGTCGACAGGTCGGGATATGCGGAAGGCTTCCTGGGCGACGATCCGATCCCACTGCCGGTCATCACGCGCGGAGTGGACGACGTCCTGACATTCCGATTCGACGACCGCGACGAGCGCGTGCTGAAGTACGAGCACTTCTCGGTGCTGATGAGCGCCGGGCGGCGGCTGTGCCGATTCAGTGCCGTCAACATCGACGGCGACCGTCCCAAGAGGTTCGCCCGAGTCGGTTGGCGGACCGATCCCCGGATACCGGCAGGAGCCCAGATCAAGGCCGAGTGCTACGGCGATCCACCCAGGTTCTCTCGGGGTCACATGACTCGTCGCGAGGATCCCGTCTGGGGCACGGACACGGCCGCGGCACTCGGCAATGCCGATTCGATGCACGTCACCAACGCCGTACCGCAGATGCAGCCGTTCAACGCCGGGATCTGGCTCGACCTCGAGGACTACGCACTGCAGAACGCGCGACGTGATGAGATGAAGATCTCGGTGTTCACCGGCCCCTTCCTCGAAGACGACGATCCGACGAGATTCGGGGTCCGGATCCCCGTCGAATTCTGGAAGGTCATCGCCTTCATCCATGACGAGACCGGCGAGTTGTGCGCAACCGGCTACACGATGTCCCAACGCGACTTCCTCCGCGAGGAGGAGTTCGTCTTCGGCGCGCACCAAACGGCGCAGCGCTCGATCGCGTCGATCGAGCAGCGAGCCGGGCTCTCCTTCGGACGGCTCGCGGACCTGGATCCCTTCGAGGAGTTGGAGGGAATCGCGCCGAACCTCACGGACGTGTCCCAGATCCGATTCCTTCGTGACCCGGGGGGTCGCCACGATGCCCGGTGACGCCGATCTCGAGTTGGGCCTGACCTGGATCCGGCACGGCGACGCCGCAGGCACGGTGGAAGTCACGACGCCGGCGGTCCTCGACGCAGACCCTCTCGACGTGGGCGAACTCGAGGTCGGCATTCGATTCCAGAACCCGCGAGAGAACGTCGACCGGATCCTCCCGCGGGTCCCGCCGGTCGCGATCGACTTCAGGCGACTGAGAAGCCTCGGACATGACGAGGAGGCGTACGGCACGGCGCTCAGCGAAATGGTCCTCGGCCGCGACGATATTCAGCCCTTCCTGCACGAGGCGATCGCGGCGACGGAGGGCAACGAGCTCGACCTCCATCTGCGACTGCGCATCAACGCCCCACCGCAGTTCCACGCGCTGCGATGGGAGTCCCTCCGCGACCTGCGCTCGCCCGATCCGATCGCCACCCGATCCGGCCTGCTCCTCTCGCGGTACTTGACGAGCCCGGACTGGAGGCCGATCCCTGCGGTCCCCGAGCACGATCTGCGTGCCCTCGTGGTGATCGCGAGCCCGAGCGACATCGAGACGTACCATCCGAATGAGCGCACGCTCGCCCCGGTGCGGGTCGACGAGGAACTGGCGCGTGCCCGGCGCGCACTCACCGCGTTCCGGGACGTCGAGGTACTGACCGACGGCGACGCGACCATGGCCGGACTCCTCGCAGGACTCGAGGTCGGCGTGGACGTGCTGTACCTCGTCTGCCACGGGGCCCTCATGCACGACGTCCCTGTGCTGTATCTCGAGAAACCGGACGGCACGGGCGATCGCGTCGACGGACGCACGCTCGTCGAGCGCCTGACCGGACTGCCCAAACGGCCGACGCTGGTCATGCTGTGCTCGTGTCAGTCGGCATCGGGGGCAGGCGAGCAGTGGAGCGTCGACGAAGGAGATCTCTCGGCACTCGGTCCGCGCCTCGCCGGAGCAGGTGTCTCCGCCGTGGTGGCGATGCAGGGCAACGTGTCGATGACGACTGCGGGAGCATTCACGCAGGCCTTCTTCCAGGCGCTGGCCGAGGACGGGGTCGTCGACAGGGCGATGGCGACCGCGAGGCGAGCGGTCCGTGAACGCGAGGACTGGTGGGTCCCCGTGCTGTTCTCCCGGCTGCGCTCCGGCCGCACCTACTACAGGCCCGAGTTCACCGAGCGGACTGACGCGACATGGGAGGATTTCACGGCGCAGCTGCGCGGGGGGCGCGTCCTGCCGGTGCTCGGCCCCGGACTGGCCGACTCGATCCTCGGGTCCCGTCAGGACATCGCGCGACGATGGGTGAAGCGCTGGCAACTGCCCCTGGCGGCCCACAATCAGGACGACCTCGCACAGGTGGCCCAGTACCTGACGGTCCGCAAGTCCGAGATGGTGGTACGCGGCCATCTCATCGACTACCTGCGCGATGAGATCCGCAGGCGTTCCGAGCGCGCTGAGCCGGGCGACCCCTTCCGCGACCTGCCTCTCGACCCGCAGCGACCCGAGGAAGCCATCACCGAGGTCGGCCGCCGCGTTCGAAGGATCGACCCCGGCGACCCGTACAGCGTGGCGGCTGCGTTGCCCGTCGATGTCTACGTGACCACGGCGGTGACGGATCTGCTGCAGGCCGCGTTGCGGGACCAGGATCCGCCGCGCGAACCGGTCACCATGACGTTCCCCTGGAACGAGAGGCCCGACGTCGAGATGCTCGAGAATCTCGAAAGGCCGTCGGTGGCGCGTCCGCTGGTGTACCACCTGTTCGGCCGCCTCGAGCGACCGAGCTCGATGGTGCTCACCGAGGACGACTACTTCGACTGGATGGCTGCCTGGCTGACCCAGCGAAGGGACATCCCCACGGTGGTTCAGGAATCACTCGTCGCGAAGTCGCTCATGTTCGTCGGCTTCCGTCTCGACGACTGGGATTTCCGGGTGGTGTTCCACGCGGTGAAGAGCTTCGGCGGGAGCATGATCCTGAGGAGGGGTCTCCACGTCGGCGTCCAGTTGAGCCCCGACAGCCAGTTGATCGAACCCGAGGCCGCGCAGGAGTACTTCGAGTCGTATTTCGGCAACGACAAGGTGAACATCTACTGGGGGGAGACCCGCCACTTCTTCGACGACCTCCGCACCCGGACCGGGCTGTGACGTGTCATCCCAGGTAGCAGGTTCTGAATCCGTGCATCGACGGCGGACCAATCCGTACGTCGGACCACGGGCGTTGCGCGAAGGCGAGGCGATCTTCGGGCGCGACCGCGAACAGCGGGACCTGGCCAGCATGCTCGTGGCCGAGCGAATCGTCCTGCTCCACGCTCCATCAGGCGCAGGCAAGACCTCGCTCATCCAAGCCGGGCTCATCCCCTTGCTGCAGGAGAACGAGATCCTCCGTCCGACACGCGTGGCGCGCGTGAAGACGCCGCCGCCGCAGGGCGTCGACGTGCACAACCGTTACGTCCACAGCGTCGCACTCGACCTGCTCGAGGGTGGTCGAGATCCCGAGGAGCTCGCCGGGATCACCTTTCCGGACATCGTCGCAGGGCTCGCACCCGCGGACGACACGCGGTATCCAGTTCTCATCCTCGACCAGTTCGAGGAGATCCTCTCGCTCGATCCGACCGACTGGACGAACCAGAGGGTCTTCTTCGAGGAGTTGGGCACCGTGCTCCAGGACGGTCGGGTCTGGACGCTGATCTCGATGCGAGAGGACTACATGGGCGGGCTGGATCGGTTCCTCCGGTACCTGCCGGGGCAACTCCACGCGACCTTCCGACTCGACTACCTCTCCCGGAACGCGGCGAAGGCGGCAATCCGGCGGCCGGCCGAAGCGGTCGGCGTCGCGTTCGCCGAGGATGCGGCAGCGGAGCTGGTCGCCAGACTCGCGAAGACCGTCGTCGCCCGACCATCGCAGGCCAGTACGGAGGTCGACGCCCCCTATGTCCAGCCATTCCAGCTGCAGGTCGTCTGCCGTCGCCTCTGGAGGGAGATGGTGCGCCGCTCGGGCGACGACTTCACGGCGATCGAGCTCCCTCACGTGCAGGAGCTGGCGCACATTCCCCAGGCGCTCGCCGACTACTACGCCGGTGCGGTACGGGATGTCGCCGCCGAGACGGGGGCGGATGAGGGTGCCGTGCGCGGCTGGTTCGACACGCAGCTCATCACGAAGGATCGGCTCCGCACGCAGGTCCTCGCAGGGCCCGTGGCGGGGACAGCGGACCCGGAGGCGCTGCTCCTGGCGTTGGAGGAGGCGCGGCTCATCCGGAAGGACACCCGTGGCGATTCAACGTGGTGGGAGCTGTCCCACGACACGCTCATCCGCGCCGTCATCGACGACAACCGGAAGTGGTTCCTGGGCCACCTCGAGCCGTGGCAGTGGAAGGCTCGCGCGTGGGCCCTCGACCGAGAAGACGACGCGCTCCTGCGTGGGCAGGAGCTTCGAGCAGCGCAGGAACGTGCGAGATCACGCGAGCTCAACGACGACGAACGCAGGTTCCTCGACGAGAGCCGACACGCCGAGCGGGACCGTGGCGCATTCGACCGCATGCGCGGCGCCGTGGCCAGCATGCGGTCGCTCCTGATCCTCGAGAGCGCCGTGATCGTCGGATTGGTGATCGCGCTCATCGCACGCTGAGCCCGTCCTGGGTCAGCCGACGTTCAGCGTCACGGCGGGATCGCCCAGGACGACGTAGTTCTGGGCGTCGTTCCGTTCCGTCCAGGTCAGGGCCAGCTCGCGCTCCGGCGTGCGCTGGTCGTCGAACCGGGCGTCCTCCAGGAGCGTGCTGAGATTCGCCGACAGGGCGGCATACCGCTCGTTGAAGTCCTTCATCGCATACCCGACCGGATGACCGAGCAGGACGCGCCCCAACGCGTTCTGGAACGGCAGGAGCTGTCCCTGGCCGCCGCCGACGAACGAGTAGCCCCAAGCCCGGTCGATGTGCCCGATCACGGCGAGGGCCCCTCCCTCGGGATGGGACAGCAGGCGCTTCGGAAGGGCACTCACGAAGGACTCCGGAGCCAGCTCCTGTCGCTCCCCGCCGGGGAGGTGGACGAAGGCGTCCTCCTTCGGCGTGCCCGCCCCGAAGCACGCGAAGAAGAACGCCACCAAGCCGTGCACCCGGGCATCCTCCGGGATGTCAGCGGCGCCGAGGTAATGGGCGTGCTCGATCCGGCCGATCCCGGGCCAGTCTTGGCAGAGCAGCGACCCCTGACGGGCGCGCTGGTCCACGTGACCGGACGGCCAGCCGCCCATGCCGTGGGAGGCGGAGAAGAGCAGCGCGGGCCGACCTGACGTGCCAGTGCCCGCGAAGATCTCTCCGAGGCGGGCCTTGGTGGCCTGCTCGCCCACCAGGTCGTCGATTCGCCAGCGCGATACCGAGCGGGCGAAACGGCCGCCCGACCTGAAGCTCTCGACCAGGGGCATCACCAGCGAGTCGGCGGAGAGCTGCGTCGCGCGGTCGAATGGATGCCGCGTTCCGAAGAAGGCCGCAGACGTGTCGCGCGGTGCGGACTCCGCGTTCTCGTAGTCGATGAGTCCGGCGACGTAGTTCCTGTAGTCGGCCGGGTCGTCGAAGTCCAGCCGACCGACGGCGTACTCCGTGTCGAGGAGATACTGGAAGGAGAACGGGATCCGATCCGGCCCGCCGATCACGACGACGTAGTAGGGCACCTTCTCCGGCACGATGTTCCCCGGGGCGGTCCTGTGGCGGTCGAGCCAGGCAGCCCAGCCCTCGCCCGGGCGATGCTCGAGGACCTTGGTGCGAGCGTCGCCGATCCGCCGCCGACGATGTTCGATGAGCGGCTCCAGCGCGGACTTCACGTCCTCGCTCTCGTCCGCACTGAAGACCACGGCCCAACCCGCCTCCTCGACCTTCGCCGGGTCGACGTCGAACGGGAGCCCGAGGTGCTCCTGCGTCATCGCAGCGTGCAGATGACGGAGCTGCGCCTGCACCGAGGGATCCTCGGGCCGCTCGATCGCCCACGCCGCCACCTCCGCGGGATCGAGGGGAGGCACGAGGTACTCGCCGGTGAGACCGCTGACCCCGTTCGCGACGATCTCCTCGCCGGCCATCCCGTCCTCCCGAATGGATCGACTTCGCGTACTTCTCGATACACCTCCCGGCTCCGCTCGACCAGTCCGCATTTCCGGGGACGCGCGGTCCTGATCACGATCCGGGTCGTCGGTGCGCCCCGGTGCGAGAACGGCAGGATATGCCCGTCAAGGGGCGTTTCCCGTGTCGGTGCGCGGGAGTAGGCTCCCATCTGTTTCACGAGAACAGAGGAGAATGCGTTATGCGACGTATCGCCATGCCCGCTGCACTGGTCTTCGCCGGTGCACTTGCCCTGTCCGGGTGCGCGACCGGAAACGGCGGAGACACCGCCGCACCGGCCGAGGACACCTGCGCCACGGTCGCGAGCGAGATGCGTGACATCTCGAACGGCATCCAGAACACGCTCGCCTCGGCGACGTCGACCGACGACATCCAGGCGTACCTCGACGACGCGAAGTCGCGCGTCGACGCGGCCGTCGAGGAGGCCGGCGACAACGAGGAGCTCACCGCCGCCGTCGAGGAGTTCAAGGCCCAGCTCGAGAGCGTCTCGGAGTACGCGGGTGAGCTCACCGAGGGTCCGTCCGAGGACGACCCCGAGGCGACCGTCGTCGAGCAGGATCCCGAGGCCATGGCCGAGCAGCAGACGGCCGTGATGGAGGCCGCGACCGAGGTCAACGCGGTCTGCGCCGACGGCGAGGAGTAGCCCGCCGATCCGGCGCCGCCGCCGGTGACGCTCGAACGGCCGGAGCGGGAGCACCCCGCTCCGGCCGTTTCCATGCCCGGCCGGGGGTGCTGTCAACGGGACGCACGGCCGCGCATCGGCACCCTACGATGGCCTGAGGCTCACCGTTGGGGGACGACTTGCACACTTGGCCCGGCTCGACCTATCCGCTCGGCGCGACGTTCGACGGCAACGGCACGAACTTCGCGTTGTTCAGCGAGGTCGCGGAGAAGGTCGAGCTCTGCCTGTTCGACAATCGGCGGCGCGAGACCCGGGTCGAGCTCATCGACGTCGACGCCTACATCTGGCACGCGTACCTGCCTCAGGTGCAGCCCGGCCAGCGGTACGGCTATCGCGTGCACGGCCCGAACGATCCCGCCCGCGGTCTGCGCTGCAACCCGAAGAAGCTCCTGCTCGACCCCTACGCGAAGGCGGTCGAGGGTGAGCTGAAGTGGAGCCAGTCGCTGTTCGGGTACGAGTTCGGCAAGCCCGAGAAGCGCAACGACGCCGACTCGGCGAAGAGCATGATGCTCGGCGTGGTGACCAACCCGTTCTTCGACTGGACCGGCGACCGGCACCCGCGCACCCCGTACGCCTCGACGCTCATCTACGAGGCGCACGTGAAGGGCCTCACCCAGACCCTGCCCGGCGTGCCCGACGAGATCCGCGGCACGTATGCGGCGGTCGGCCATCCGGCCGTCATCGACCACCTCGTCAAGCTCGGCGTGACCGCCCTCGAGCTCATGCCGGTGCACCAGTTCGTCAACGACGGCACGCTGCAGGAGAAGGGCCTCTCCAACTACTGGGGCTACAACACGATCGCGTTCTTCGCACCGCAGAACGCGTACGCCTCGACGGGCCAGCGCGGCGAGCAGGTGCAGGAGTTCAAGGCCATGGTGAAGGCGCTGCACGCGGCCGGCATCGAGGTGATCCTCGACGTCGTCTACAACCACACCGCCGAGGGCAACCACATGGGACCGACCCTGTCGATGCGCGGCATCGACAACGCCGCGTACTACCGGCTCGTCGACGACGACAAGCAGTACTACATGGACTACACGGGCACCGGCAACTCGCTCAACGTCGGCCACCCGCACGCACTGCAGCTGATCATGGACTCGCTGCGCTACTGGGTGCTCGAGATGCACGTCGACGGATTCCGCTTCGACCTCGCGTCGACGCTCGCACGCGAGTTCTACGACGTCGACAAGCTGTCGACGTTCTTCGAGCTGGTGCAGCAGGATCCGGTGGTCTCGCAGGTCAAGCTCATCGCCGAGCCGTGGGATGTCGGGCCCGGCGGCTACCAGGTCGGCAATTTCCCGCCACAGTGGACCGAGTGGAACGGCAAGTACCGCGACACCGTCCGCGATTTCTGGCGTGGCGAGCCCGCGACGCTCGGCGAGTTCGCCTCGCGCTTCACGGGGTCGGCCGACCTGTACGAGCACTCGGGCCGCCGCCCCGTGGCATCCATCAACTTCGTCACCGCCCATGACGGTTTCACGCTCCGCGACCTCGTCTCGTACAACGAGAAGCACAACGAGGCCAATGGGGAGGACAACAAGGACGGCGAATCGCACAACCGCTCGTACAACCTCGGCGTCGAGGGACCGACCGACGACCCCGAGATCCTGACGCTCAGGGCACGGCAGCAGCGCAACTTCATCGCCACGCTGCTGCTCTCGCAGGGCGTGCCGATGCTCGCGCACGGCGACGAGCTCGGCCGCACCCAGCAGGGCAACAACAACACCTACGCGCAGGACTCCGAGCTGAGCTGGATCGACTGGGAGCACGCCGACCAGCCGCTCATCGAGTTCACCGCCGCGGTCGCCAAGCTGCGCGCCGAGCACCCGACCTTCCGGCGCAGCCGGTTCTTCGACGGCCGCCCGGCGCGGCGCGGCGCGGGCGACCGCGTTCCCGACATCGTCTGGCTGCGCCCCGACGGCTCGATCATGGAGCCCGAGGACTGGGATGCCGGCTTCGGCAAGGCGATCGGCGTGTTCCTGAACGGCGAGGGCATCCGCGAGCGCGACCGCCGCGGCGAGCGCATCGTCGACCGGCACTTCATCGTGCTGTTCAACGCGCACGACGACACCGTCGAGTTCACGCTGCCGATGCACGAGTTCTCGCCCGAGTGGGAGGTGCTGATCGACACGGCGGGCAAGCGCGCCGACTCCGCCCCGATCCAGCCCGGCGGCACCCTCCCGCTCGAGCAGCGCTCGCTCGTGGTGCTGTGCCAGCACGATCCCACTCCCGAGGAGGTCGACCACTCGGTCGCGGCCTCGCTGTCGGCGATGGTGGCGGCGAGCAAGGAGGAAGCACCGGCGCCGAAGAGCGAGGCCGGCCGGTGACGGGCCCGCGGGCGCCGCGCCGTGAGCCGCGCTCGACGTACCGGCTCCAGGTGCGGCCCTCGTTCGACCTGCACGACGCGGCCTCCGTCGTCGACTACCTCGACGCGCTCGGCGCCGACTGGGTGTACCTGTCGCCGATCCTGCCCTCCCGCGCCGGCTCCGACCACGGGTACGACGTGGTCGCACACGACTCGGTCGATGCGGCGCGCGGCGGCGAGGCGGGCCTCGATGCGGTGGCGGATGCCGCGCACCGCCGTGGCCGCGGCATCCTGGTCGACATCGTGCCGAACCATGTAGGCGTGGCGGATGCCGCGCAGAACGCCTGGTGGTGGAGCCTGCTGCAGCTCGGGCCCGCGTCGCCGCACGCCGACGCGTTCGACGTCGACGGCGCACTCGCCGACGGCAGGGTGCGGATCCCGGTGCTCGGCGGCACGCTCGAGGAGGCGGCGGCGTCGGGCGACCTGCGCGTCGAGCACGGCGAGCTGCGGTACTTCGAGCACCGGTTCCCGCTCGCGCCGGGTTCGGCCGACGACGGCGCCGACGCGGCCACGGTCCACGGTCGGCAGCACTACGAGCTCGTGCACTGGACGCGCGCCGACGCCGAGCTGAACTACCGCCGGTTCTTCGCCGTGAACGAGCTCGCCGGCGTGCGCGTCGAGCGGCCCGAGGTGTTCGACGCGACCCACGCCGAGATCGTGCGCTGGGTGCGCGACGGCCTCGCCGACGGGCTCCGCGTCGACCACCCCGACGGGCTCGCCGCGCCCGGCGACTACCTCGACCGGCTGGCGGAGGCCACGGGCGATGCGTACGTGCTCGTCGAGAAGATCCTCGAGGGCGACGAGCCGCTGCCCCCGCACTGGCGCACCGACGGCACGACCGGGTACGACGCGCTCGCCGATGTCGACCGCGTGCTCGTCGATCCCGCGGGGGAGGGCCCGCTCGACGCGCTCGACGCGCGGCTGCGCGCCGAGACCGGCATCGACGGCCCCACCGACTGGCACGAGCTGATCCACGGCACGAAACGCGGCATCGCCGACGGCATCCTCCGCAGCGAGGTGCTCCGCCTCGAGCGGATGCTGCCCGAGCCCCGTCCGGCCGACGCGGCCGACGCGCTCGCCGAGCTGCTCGCCTGCTTCCCGGTGTACCGCTCGTACCTTCCCGCAGGCCGCGAGTACCTCGACCAGGCGGCCCGGCTCGCGCGCGAGCACCGGCCCGACCTCGCCGCGACCGTCGACGTGCTCCTCTCCGTCCTCGCCGACGCCGCGGATCCGGTCGCGATCCGGTTCCAGCAGACCAGCGGCATGGTCATGGCCAAGGGCGTGGAGGACACCGCGTTCTACCGGTTCACAAGGCTCGGTTCGCTCACCGAGGTCGGCGGCGATCCGTCGGAGTTCGCGATCGGGGTCGACGCGTTCCACGCGCGGCAGCAGCGCCGGCACGCGTCGTGGCCGCACTCGATGACGACCCTCTCGACCCACGACACCAAGCGCGGCGAGGACGTGCGGGCGCGCATCGACGTGCTCGCCGAGATCCCCGAGCGCTGGTCCGACGAGCTCCGGTGGCTCCGATCGGCGGATGGCGCGGGGTCGACGGGCGACGGCCCGTTCGACGCGCTGCTCTGGCAGGCGATCGTCGGCGCGTGGCCGCTCGAGCGCGAGCGGGCGCATGCCTACGCCGACAAGGCCGCGCGCGAGGCATCCGTCTCGACGCACTGGACCGCGCCCGACGAGGCGTTCGAGCGTCGCATGCACGAGGTGATCGACCGGGCGTACGACGTGCCGGCCGTGGGCGAGCGCCTCGACGCGTTCGTCGCGTGGCTCGCGCCTGCGGGCTGGTCGAACTCGCTCTCGGCCAAGCTGTTGCAGCTCACGATGCCCGGCGTGCCCGACGTGTACCAGGGCAGCGAGCTGTGGGAGACGAGCCTCGTCGACCCCGACAACCGCAGGCCCGTCGACTTCGCGGTGCGGCGGCGGATGCTGGGCGAGCTCGACGCCGGGTTCGCGCGCGGCGACCTGCCGCCCGTCGGCGACACCGCGGCGGCCAAGCTCCTGGTCACCTCGCGAGCGCTGCGCCTGCGCCGCGACCGGCCGGAGTGGTTCACGCGGTACACGCCGCTCGCGGTCGCCGATGTCGCCTCCCGGCACGTGATCGCGTTCGACCGCGGCGGCGCGGTGACGGTGGCGACCCGCCTGCCGGTGGCGCTCGCCGCTCGGGCGGGCCTGGCGCCGTCGGCTCCCGTCCCGCCTGAGGCGTGGGGCGACACGGTGGTGCTCGTCCCGCGTCGCCCGATGGTCGACGCGCTGACCGGACGACGGCACGACGGCGGCGCGATGCCGCTCGGCGAGCTGCTCGCGACCTTCCCCGTGGCGCTGCTCGTGCCCGACGACTCGCCTGCGACGGGGGCCGTGCGGTGAGCGTCGAGGTGTGGGCGCCGAACCCGTCGCGGGTCGCGCTGCGGCGGCCGGGGCATCCCGACGTCGCGATGGACCGCGCCGACGGCGGCCGCTGGCGCGCCGACGTCGACCTCGCGCCCGGCGACGAGTACGGCTTCGTGCTCGACGACGACGAGCGCGCCCTGCCCGATCCGCGGTCGCTGCGCCAGCCGCGCGGCGTGCACGAGTCGAGCGCGGCATTCGACCTCGGCGCGCACGAGTGGGCGGATGCCGCGTGGACCGGGCGCCAGCTCGCCGGGGGCGTGGTCTACGAACTGCACGTCGGCACGTACACGCCCGACGGCACGCTCGATTCCGCGATCGAGCGCCTCGACCACCTCGTCGAGCTCGGCATCGGCTTCGTCGAACTGCTGCCCGTCAACGCCTTCAACGGCACGCACAACTGGGGCTACGACGGCGTGCTCTGGTACGCCGTGCACGAGGCCTACGGCGGCCCGGCCGCGTACCAGCGGTTCGTCGACGCCTGCCACGCGCGCGGCCTCGCGGTGATCCAGGACGTCGTCTACAACCACCTCGGGCCGAGCGGCAACTACCTGCCGCGCTTCGGGCCGTACCTGCGCGCGGCCGAGCGCAACACGTGGGGCGAGTCGGTGAACCTCGACGAGCCCGAGGTGCGGCGGCTCATCGTCGACAACGCGATGATGTGGCTGCGCGACTTCCACGTCGACGGGCTGCGGCTCGACGCCGTGCACGCCCTCCGCGACACGTCGGGCCGGCACATCCTGCAGGAGCTCGCCGAGCACGCCGACGCGCTCTCGGCGCACCTCGGCCGGCCGCTCACGCTCATCGCCGAGTCCGACCTCAACGACCCGCGGCTCATCCTGCCGCGCGAGGCCGGCGGCTACGGCCTCACCGCCCAGTGGAGCGACGATCACCACCACGCGATGCACGTCGCGCTCACCGGCGAGACGGTCGGCTACTACGCCGACTTCGCGCCGCTCGAGGCGCTGGTGAAGACCACGACGCGCGGGTTCTTCCACGACGGCACGTTCTCGTCGTTCCGCGGCCGCGACCACGGGATCCCGATCGACCCGGCCGTGCCGACGTGGCGGCTCGTCACGTTCACGCAGGACCACGACCAGGTCGGCAACCGCGCCGCGGGCGACCGCATCTCGCAGACCCTGTCGGAGGCGCGCCTCGCGGTCGCCGCCGTGCTGAACCTCACGAGCCCCTTCACCCCCATGCTGTTCCAGGGCGAGGAGTGGGGCGCGTCGACCCCGTGGCAGTTCTTCACCTCGCATCCCGAGCCCGCGCTGGGCCGGGCGACCGCCGAGGGTCGCATCGAGGAGTTCGCGCGCATGGGCTGGGACCGCTCGGTCGTGCCCGACCCGCAGGACCCCGAGACGTTCCGCCGGTCGAAGCTCGACTGGGCCGAGGCGGCGTCGGCGGATGGCGCGCACGCGCGACTGCTCGACCTGCACCGTCGCCTCCTCGCGCTCCGCCGCGCCCGCCCCGAGCTCACCGATCCGGCGTTCGCGCACGCCGCGGCATGGGCCGACGACGCGTCGAAGCGGTTCCGGATGGAGCGCGGCGACCCCGAGGCGTCCGAGCGCGTCGTCGTGCTCGCGAACCTCGGCCTCGCGCCGTGGGAGGTCGGCGTCGACGCGCCGGCCGACGTCCTGCTCACCACAGGGCCGGCGCTCGCCGACACCGTGCCGGCGGGCGGCATGCTCGTGCTGCCCGGCGAGTCCGCGGCGGTCCTGCTCGTCCGAGGGTCCTCGTAGGCTGGCGCCGTGACGATCCCGACGCATCGCGCCGACCTCGTGCGGCAGGCCGAGGAGCGCTTCGACCAGCTCGAGGACGCCATCGACGACCTGCTGGCCGAGCCCGCCTCGAGTTCCGCGGCACCGCCCGAGCCGGCGACGGATGGCGAGACCTCACGTCGCGACCGCGACGCCGTCGACGTGCTCAACCACTTGCACGCCTGGCACATGCTGCTCCTCGGCTGGCTCGCGGCCGACGCCGCCGGGCGGTCTCCCGGGTACCCCGCCGAGGGCTACACCTGGCGCGACCTCGACCGGCTCAACCGCGACCTGCGCGACCGGTACCGAGGCGACGGCGACCTCGACACCGCCCGTGAGCGCCTGCGGGCGAGCCATCGCTCGGCGCTCGCCCGCATCGACGCACTCGACGACGACGCGATCTTCAGCGACGGCCGGCCGTGGCTCGGCGGGGCGACCCTCGCCGAGCCGGCGCACGAGTGCCTCGGCGGCCACTACGCGTGGGCGATCGGCGCCCTGCCCGGACTGCCGGTCCGGGCCGACGCATCCTGATCGGGATCGATCAGGCGCGGCCGGGGAGGTTCAGCTCGTCGGGGTCGACATCGACGTCGCCTGCGTCGTCGGGGCCGCCCGTGCCGGGCACGGCTCGCACCGCCGACGTGTCGACGTCGGCCTCGACCGCGTCGGGGATCGGGTCGGCCTGCTTCGCCGCGGTCTCGGCCTCGCTGCCCGGACTCGTGCGGTCGTCGTCGGGGTTCGTGTTCGCCCCCGGCACGTCGTTGCTCGACGCCGAGGTGTCTCCTCGCTTCGGCGCGGGCGGCCCGTCCTCGCCCTCTCCGGCGGCGAACCGGGAGAGCATGTCGTCGTTGTCGCTCATGCCGTCACGCTACGTCGCGCCATCCGGCGACGCACGGGGTTGACGGAACGTCAGCCCGCCTTCTTGGTCGTCTTCCTCCGGGCGGCCGGCTTCGCCGCGCCATCCGCCACCGCCGCCTTCGACGCCGCCTTCGAGGCCGTCTTCGACGCCGGCTTCGAGGAGGAGGCCTTCGAGGAGGCGGCCTTCGAGGACGTGGACTTTGCCGCCGCCGTCGCCGCGGGCTTCTCCTCGCCGCCGCCGCGCTTGGCCGCGATCGACTGGCGCAGCGCCTCCATGAGGTCGATGACCTCGCCGCCCTCCTCCTTCTCGGGCTGCTCGCCGAAGGTCGCGGCCGTGTCGATCGCATCGCCCTGCTCGAGCTTGGCGGCGATGAGGGTGCGCAGCTCCTGCTGGTACTCGTCGACGAACTGGTCGGGGTCGAAGTCGTTCGAGAGGCTCTCGATCAACTGTTTTGAGAGGTCGAGCTCCTTGTCGCTGATCCGGGCCTTCTCGTCGAGCGAGGGGAACTTCGCCTCGCGCACCTCGTCGTTCCACAGGAGCGTCTGCACCATGAGCACGTCGCCGTAGACGCGGAGCGCGGCGAGGCGGGTCTTCTGGCGCAGCGCCATCCGCACGATCGCGGTCCGCTCGGTCGACTCGAGCGCCTCGCGCAGCAGCACGTACGCCTTGTTCGAGGCCGAGTCGGGTTCGAGGTAGTAGCTCTTGTCGAAGCGGATGGGGTCGACCTGCTCGGTCGGCACGAACTCGACGACCTCGATCTCGCGGCTGCGCTCGGCGGGCAGCGACTTGAGGTCCTCGTCGGTGATGATGACGGTGCGCTCGCCGTCGTCGTACGCCTTGTCGATGTGCTGGTACGGCACGACCTCGCCGTCGATCTCGCACACGCGCTGGTAGCGGATGCGCCCGCCGTCGGCGTCGTGCACCTGGTGCAGGGACACGTCGTGATCCTCGGTCGCGCTGTACAACTTGACGGGCACATTGACTAGGCCGAATGTGACCGCCCCCTTCCAGACGGCTCGCATCCTCCCAGTAGACACCCCGGATGCCGCGAGCGGTACCCCTTGCCGACGGCGCCGGCGGCACCGACTCACGCGAAACGGCCCGCGGAAGGGCGTTTTCGCGTGAGTCGGTGTTGCGGCGGGCCGGGCCGGGCAGGATGGGGGGATGGCGCAAGGGCCGTACCAGCAGGTCGACGTCGACGGCCGTCGGCTGCGACTGACGAACCTCGACAAGGTCATGTACCCGTCGACGGGCCTGACCAAGGGCGAGATGATCGCGTACTACGCCGAGATCGCGCCGACGATGCTCCCGCACGTGGCGGGCCGGCCGATCACGCGCAAGCGGTGGGTGAACGGCGTCGGCACCCCGGAGCATCCGGAGCAGGCGTTCTTCGAGAAGCACCTCGAGGAGCACGCGCCCGAGTGGATCCGCCGCGGCGTGCAGCACCACTCCGACGGCGACAAGTCGTACCCGATCGCCGACAGCCGGGCGACGCTCGTCTGGCTCGCGCAGATGGGCGCGATCGAGCTGCACGTTCCGCAGTGGCGGTTCGACCCGTCCGGGGCGCCCGCGAATCCCGATCGCATGGTGTTCGACCTCGACCCGGGCGAGGGCATGGGCCTGCCGGAGTGCGCCGAGGTCGCCCGGCTCGTGCGCGGCATCCTGCAGCACATGGGGCTCGAAGCCGTGCCGGTCACGAGCGGCAGCAAGGGCATCCACCTGTACGCGGCGCTGGACGGCGCGCAGACGTCGGAGCAGGTCTCGGCCGTCGCGCACGAGCTCGCGAGGGCCCTCGAGGCCGACCACCCCGACCTCATCGTGTCGAGCATGCGGAAGACGCTGCGGTCGGGCCGCGTGCTCATCGACTGGAGCCAGAACAACGGCAAGAAGACGACGATCGCGCCGTACTCCCTGCGCGGGCGCTTCCGGCCCACGGTCGCGGCACCCCGCACCTGGGAGGAGCTCGACGACCCGGAGCTGCGGCAGCTCGAGGCCGACGAGGTCGTGGCGCTCGTCGCGGAGCGCGGCGATCCGATGCTCGCGGTCACCGCGGCATCCGCCGACGGCCCGCTCAGCACCTACCTCTCGATGCGCACGCACGGCGCCACGCCCGAGCCGATGCCCGAGTCGGCGTGGGGCGTCGCGAACGACGGCGAGCCGCGGTTCGTGATCCAGGAGCACCATGCGCGACGCCTGCACTTCGACCTGCGGCTCGAGCGCGAGGGCGTGCTGAAGAGCTGGGCGGTGCCGAAGGGCGTGCCCGAGACATCCGGGACCAATCACCTCGCGGTGCAGACCGAGGACCACCCCATGCAGTACCTCGTGTTCGAGGGCACCATTCCCGAGGGGCAGTACGGCGCCGGGTCGATGACGGTGTGGGACACCGGAACGTTCGAGGTCGAGAAGTGGCGCGACGACGAGGTGATCTTCACCCTCACCGGGCGCGTCGGCGGGCCGCTCGGGCAGGTCCGGCTCGCGCTGATCCGCACGGAGGGCGAGGGGGAGAAGAGCCAGTGGCTGCTGCACCGGATGAAGGAGCAGGGTGGAGAGCCGATCGCGTCGAGGGCGGCTCGACCGTCGGTTGCGCCCGCTCGCCGACCGGCGGATGGCACGGCCGGCACCGATGACGTCGGGTACTCGCCGATGCTCGCGGTGCCCGGCACGGCCGGCCTGGTGACGGGCGACGAGTGGGCGCTCGAGTGGAAGTGGGATGGCATCCGCCTGCTCGCGCGCGTCGACGACGGTGTCGTGCGGCTCGCCAGTCGGAAGGGCATCGACCAGACCGCGACCTACCCCGACCTCGCGGGGCTCGCGCGCGTGCTCCGGGGCGACGCCGTGGTCGACGGCGAGGTCGTCGCGCTCGATGAACGGGGGCGACCCGACTTCGGCCTCCTGCAGCGCCGCATGAACCTCTCGAAGCCGCGCGAGATCGCCGAGGCCGCCGCCGCCGTGCCGGTGACGCTGCACCTGTTCGACGTACTCGAGGTGGCGGGCACGTCAACGATCGACGAGTCGTACGACCAGCGGCGTGCGCGGCTCGAACGGCTGTTCCGTGCGCGCGACGGCGTGCCGATCGACGTGCCGCCCATCGTCGAGGGCGAGCCGGCCCCGGCCCTCGAGGAGGCGCAGCGGCTCGGGCTCGAGGGGCTCGTGGCGAAGCGGCGCCGCTCGACCTACCGACCGGGGGTCCGCAGCGACGACTGGGTCAAGCTCAAGCTCTCGCGCACGCAGGAGGTCGTGATCGGCGGGTACCGCAAGGGCACGGGCGGGCGCGAGGGCCGCATCCGCTCGCTGCTGATCGGGATTCCGGCCGAGGGCGGCCTGCGGTACGCCGGGCGGGTCGGCTCCGGGCTGCGCGAGCGGGAGTCCGAGCGGTTGCTCGCGCGGCTCGATGGACTCGCCCGGGCGGAGTCGCCGTTCGACGACGTGCCGGCGGCCGACGTCGTCGACGCGGTGTGGGTCGAGCCCGAACTCGTCGGCGAGATCGAGTTCGGCGAGTGGACGAGGACCGGCGTGGCGCGCCATCCCCGCTGGCGTGGCCTCCGGCCCGACAAGCGGCCCGAGGACGTGGTGTTCGAGGGCTGAGATCGTTCACGTATCCGATATCGGCTGAATCATCCGCCGAACCGCGCGAAATGCGGGCGGATGGCGCATGACCCGGTGAACCGTCCCCCGTTGGGGGGTAGTGTGCCGCACGTGGGCACCCTCTACTACGGCGACTCCGGAACCCCCGTCGACATCGACGACCGGGCACTCGCGCACCTGAAGATCGCGATCACGACCAAGCTGCGCCGCGGCGAGAGCTTCATGCTGTCGTGGCGGCACCCCGGCGACCAGCCGCGCGGCCGCAGCTCGCTGTGGCTGCACCCCGCCATCCCCCTCCGCTTCGTCTTCCAGGAGGTCGAGGCGCCCGAGCTCAGCCGCGAGTGGATCGAGGAGCTCATGCGCTCCGCGAACTCCGGCGGCGGCATCGTGATCGACCTCGCCGCCCTCGAAGCGGTCGAGCGCCCGGGGCCGAAGCCGGTCGAGGCCGCGTAGTCCCGACCGCCCGATCGGGGTCGCGCGTCAGCGGCGCCGGAACTGCGCCGCGGCCGGGCAGTCGAACGGGTCGCGGGCGGCGAGCCCGACCCGGTTCAGGTAGCGGATCACGATCGCGTACGAGTCGACGAGCGTCGTCTCGGTGTACGGGATGCCGAGCGATCGGCAGTGCTCGCGCACGATCTCGCGTGCGCGGCCGAGGTGCGGTCGCGGCATGCTCGGGAACAGGTGGTGCTCGACCTGGTGGTTCAGCCCGCCCATGAGCGCGCCCGTCCAGCGGCCCGTGATGTTGCGGCTCGTGAGCACCTGCTTGCTGAGGAAGTCGAGCTTCGCGTCGGCCGGGACGAGCGGCATGCCCTTGTGGTTCGGCGCGAACGACGCGCCCATGTACACGCCGAACACCGCGAGCTGCACGCCGAGGAACGCGAACGCCATGCCGAGCGGCAGCACCCAGAACACCACCGCCACGTAGAGGCCGAGGCGCAGCGCGATCGTCCCGAGCTCGAGCACGCGGCCGGGGACAGCGCGTCGCTCGAAGAGGGAGCGGATGGACGTCACGTGCAGGTTGATGCCCTCGAGGAGCAGCAGGGGGAAGAACAGCCAGCCCTGGCGTCGGGTGATCCACGCGATCAGGCCGCGCTGCTTCGCCGCCGATTCCTCGGTGAACGAGATCGTGTCGAACTCGATGTCGGGGTCCTTGCCGACGCGGTTCGGATTCGCGTGGTGCCGGGTGTGCTTGGTCATCCACCACTGGTAGCTGATGCCCACGACGGCGGTGGCGACGAGTCGGCCGACGCGGTCGTTGGCCTTGCCCGAGGCGAGCACCGCGCGGTGCGACGCCTCGTGCGCGATGAACGCGAACTGGGTGAGGATGATGCCGAGCGCGCCCGCGATGAGCAGTTGGTACCAGGAGTCGCCGAGCAGGACGAAGCCCGTGACGGCACCGCCGAGTGCGAGCGTGAGCCCGCCGATGAGGAGGGCGTAGAACCAGGGCGTGCGCCGCAGCAGCCCGCTCTCCTTGATGACCTGCGAGAGTGCCGAGTAGCTGTTGGTGACGCCCGGACGGTCGCCGCGCGGGACGGTGGTCCGCACCGCGCCGAGTCGCGCGGGTACGGCTGAGGAAATGGTCGTGATGATCCCGGCCTGTCGTCGTCGACTTCCCAGCCGGTGTGTCACGGGCGAACGCCCGTTGCAGATGACGCAAGCCTACGGGCGCTGCCTGCGTACGGGATGTGCGTTTCGGGAGGTTTCCCGTCCGCGTCACTCGCCCGCGTCGTCGACGAGGAGCTGCAGCAGCGCGGTCTCGCGGAGGCCGCTGAGGCGCACGAGCCGGCCATGCTCGTACGCCTCGACCACGCGCGGGTCGACGTAGCTCGCCTTGGCGATCGCGGGCGTGTTGCCGAGCACGGTGCTGGCATGCTCGATCGCCTCGCGAACGGATGCCGCGCGCGCACGCTTCGTGCCAGCCGCGCCGAGGTGCGCGAGCCGGTCGGCTGCGGCGATCGTGCCGCGCAGCGTGCGGAAGTCCTTCGCGGTGAAGTCGCCGCCCGTGCGCAGGCGGATGTCCTCGTTCACGTCGACCGGACCGAGCGGGCGCATCCGGCGGCCGAGCTCGTGCGCGTAGAGCCGCGACGAGGGCGAGCGGCCCTCCATGCCGCGCACGAACGCGGCCAGCGCGGCATCCTGCAGCACCAGGTTCTGCGCGATGCCGCCCTTGGCGCGGAACTTCAGCCGCACCGCGTCCGCGCCCTCGAGCCGCGCGTTGCGCACGAGCAGCGTCGTGAGCCCGCGGCTGCGGGCCGTCGCGAGCGACTCCTCGGAGCCGATGCGGATGGCGCCGAGGTCGAGGGTGCGGAACGCGGCGGCGAGCACGCGCTCGCGGAGCAGCCCCTCGAGGTCGAGGTCGCGCCGCACGCTCCGACGCGCGGCGGGCAGCGCCTCGGCGAGCGCCGTCATGCGCAGGAACTTCTCCATGTCCTGCTTCTCGCGCCACACCGGGTGGTAGAGGTACTGGCGGCGGCCGGCCGCGTCGACGCCGACGGCGAGGATGTGCGCGTTGGGCGCCTCGGCGATCCAGACGTCCTCCCAGGCGGGCGGGATCGCGAGGTCGGCGATGCGGTTGCGGTCGACGCGGTCGACGTGGGAGCCGTCGGCGTGACGGTAGGTGAAGCCGCGGCCGCTTCGGCGGCGCGTGATGCCGGGCGACGCGTACGGTTCGACGCGTCGCAGCCGCGGCATCCGCTGCCCCTCAGTGGTTGCGCAGGGCGCTGATGAGCTCGCCCTTGCGCTTGCCGCTGTAACCGGTGAGGCCGAGTTCCTTCGCGCGCTTCCTCAGCTCGGGCACGGTCCAGTCCTCGTAGTCGCCGGACTTCCCGCCCTTGCGGCCGACCGAGCTGCGACCGCGTGCGGCGGCCGCGTTCGAGATGCGGGCGGCCTTCTCCTTGGAGGCGCCGTCCTTGCGGAGCTCCTCGTAGAGCTCCGGGTCCTTCAGCGAGGACTGTCCGCGTCGATCCTTCGGCATTGCCTGCTCCTTCCTCGTCTCCGCTCGTGCGCCCGCGGGCTCAGAGCGGCTTGCCCCCGGTGACCGGGAGGATCGCCCCCGACGTGTAGGACGCGTCGTCGGAGGCGAGGTACACGTACGCGCCCGCGAGCTCGGCGGGCTGCCCGGCACGACCGAGCGGCGTGTCCTGGCCGAACTTCGGCAGCTTGTCGGGCCAGCCCGTCGCCGGGATGAGCGGCGTCCAGATCGGGCCGGGCGCGACCGAGTTGACCCGGATGCCGCGGGGCCCGAGCTCCTCGGCCAGCGCCCGCGTGAACGCCACGAGCGCCGCCTTCGTCATGGCGTAGTCGACCAACCGCGACGACGGGTCGAAGCCCTGGATCGAGGACGTCGTGATGATCGACGAGCCGGCGTCGAGTCGCGGGACGGCGGCGCGGGTCAGGAAGACCGTCGCGTAGAGGTTGGTGCGCATGACGGCGTCGAAGTCCTCGGTCGGCACCTCGTCGATGCCACCGCGGTCGCGCTGGTGCGCGGCGTTGAGCACGAGCAGGTCCAGGCCGCCGAACGCGTCGCAGGTGCGGTCGACGAGGTCGATGCAGTACTGCTCGTCGAGCAGGTCGCCCGGGAGCAGCTCGATGTTTCGCCCGGCGTCCTCGACCCACCGGGCGGTCTCCTCGGCGTCGGCCTGCTCCGACGGCAGGTACGAGATCGCGACGTCGGCGCCCTCGCGCGCGTACGCGATGGCCACGGCGCGGCCGATGCCCGAGTCGCCCCCGGTGATCAACGCGCGGCGGCCGGCGAGCCGGCCGTGCCCGCGATAGCTGTGCTCGCCGTGGTCGGGCTGCGGCGACATGGCCGGCGTGAGTCCGGGCGGCTGCTGCTCCTGCCTCGGGAACGGCTCGGCGGTGTGCTTGGTGGTGGGATCGGTCAGGTGGTCGGTCACGGATCCTCCTCGCGCTCGTTCGTCCGGATCGTCCAGCGTCGGCAACGCTACGCGCGTCCGCCTCGCGGGGCGATGGGTTGACAGGATGCCGCGGCCCGCTCCGCCGTGCGGCACGCCGGCGTGGTGCGGTGCGCCCGCCCGCGAGTAGCATGCCCCGCGAATGGGGGTCAACCCCTCGCCGTTGCGCGCCGCCGGGCCCTACGGTCGTCAGCACGAGGCCGACAGGCTGCCTCGGAGGTCACGCCCGCCCGGGCGGGGCCGCTCACCGTCCACGAGACGGGTACCGAAGGAGAGATCATGAACATCCTCATCGCCATCATCGCCGTCATCGCCATCGTGCTCCTCATCACCGGTGGAGCCGTCCAGTCGCTGCAGTTCCTGCTGTGGGTGGGCCTGGTGCTGCTCGCGCTGGCTGCCATCGTGTTCCTGGTGCGCTACCTCGGCGGGAAGAAGGCCGTCTGACGGACTCCACCCCGGCTGTTCACGGCGGGCGGTTCCCTCGGGAGCCGCCCGCCGTGGCGTGTCCGCGGGCGGCCGCGTCCGGACCCGCGCACCGCACGCGGCAGGGGCCCGTAATCCGGCCACCGAAGCCCCTCGTTCGGGGCTATCGTCGGATGCATGGGCACGTTGTTCTACGGCGACGCGGGCACGCCGATCGGGATCGAGGATCGGGCGCTGGCGCACCTGAAGGTCGCGATCATCACCAAGCTCCGGCGCGGCGAGTCGTTCACGGTCTCGTGGAAGCACCCCGACGAGCAGCCCACGGGTCGGAGCACTCTGTGGCTCCACCCCAACATCCCACTTCGGTTCGTGTTCGACGATCCCGAGCCGCCCGAGCTGAGCCACGCGTGGATCGAGGAGCTCATGCGCTCCGCGAACTCCACGGGCGGCATCCAGCTCGTTCCCGAGGTGCTCGACATCCCGACGGCCGACCCGCTCATCGTGGAGCCGGCCGCGGAGCAGGCCCCGGCATAGCGCCGAGGCCCGCTCGCGTTCGACCGGCGGAACTACGCCCGGAGGTCGGGGTCGGCTCCGATCACGCCCTCGCTCGTGGGCGGGTTCACCGAGCCGGCGCTCCCGGCGGTTCGGGGCGTGCCATCCGTGCCCGCCGAACTGCTCGACGCGGTCTCGCGACCGCCGTGGACCTCGCCGCGCCAGGCACCCGTCGGCACCTCCTGCTTCTCGATGAACTCCGTGAAGCGGTGCAGGTCGCGCTTGACCTGCGCGTCGTCGAGCTGCAATGCGGCCCCGGCCTTCTCGACCAAGCCCTCGGGCTGCCATTCGATCGTGAGATCGATGCGGGTGCGGTCGGCCGAGAGCGGCCGGAAGTCGACCCGGCCGCGGTGGTGGACCTCGGCACTGGTGCTGCGCCACGCGACGTGGTCGTCGGGCACCTGGTCGGAGATGTCGGCGTCGAACTCGCGCGTGACGCCGGCGATCGAGACGATCCAGTGCGTGGTCGTGTCATCGATCTGGCGGACCGACTCGACGCCGCTCATGAAGTGGGGGAACGACTCGAACTGCGTCCACTGGTCGTACGCGACGCGGACGGGAACGTCGACCTCGGCATCCGCGGTGACGGTCGTGCTCATGTTGGACCTCCGTTTCGAAGCGCGCACGGTTGCGCGCCCCGGCCACGGTAGGCACGCTCGATCCGAGGGGTCGAGGGGGTTGCAGGCCCGCGAGGCGGCTGGTACGACGGGGGTAGGGAAACGGCGACGTTCGGGGGTGCGCCATGGGTGATCAGACGACGGATGCCGAGCGGTGGTGGCCGCACCTGTCGATCGAGGCCAAGCACGAGATCCTCGCGGATCCGGCGGCCCCGATCTCCGAGCGCGTGCGCGGCGAGATCCGGGACCGGACCGGCGCCGAACCGCCTGACCGGCTGGGTGCCGCCGACCTCGCGTTCATCGAGACGCAGATCGAGGCGGTCGACTGAACGACAGCGATCGGATGGCGCGTCAGGCGCGCCATCCCGCCGTCGTTACTCGACTTCGAACGGCTCGTCCTCGGTGGGCTCGGGCATGTACTGCAGGCCCGACGTGCTGTTCGCGGAGAGCAGCATCTGCTCGATCCACAGGCGGTTGAGCTTGGGCGGGCGGTTGCCGCTGAACACGAATTGCAGCGGGATGGACTCGTGCAGCCACAGCGTGGTGCGTCCGCTCCCGTGCTCGATGCCGTGCTCCCAGGTCATGGCGAAGCTCTCGGAGCGGCGCAGCTTGTTGATGATGGCCACGCGCAGGTGCGCGAGGGTGCGGTCCTCGATCTCGATCTCGCGATTCGAGGAGTTGTAGATGAGCTTGCCCATATGCGGAATGCTAGTGCCCGGGCGGAGGGTGGACTGACATGGGTCCGGACGCTCGGGAGGAGGGTTGCATACCGACACCAGAACCGCCACCCCCGGTCGCGATCGGCATCCTCTTCCTCCCGGGGTCGCGTCGACGGGACCCAAGGGATAGAGGCAATGCCGAACGGATGCCGCGGGCTCAACCCTCGGCCGACGTGACGTGGTGCGGCATTCCCACGGGCTTCGACTCGCTCGAGCCGCGCTGTCGCAGCACGATCGACAGCGCGACCATGCTGCCGACGGCCAGGAACTCCGACTGCCAGTTCTGCAGGGTGCGATTCCAGAAGTCGGCCGAGAGGACGTACTCGCCGGTCGTGATGACGGGCAGTCCGTGCAGCAGCTGCTCCTCGTTGTAGACGACGGCGCCGGCGAACGCCTGCGCGACCCACGACAGCAGGAAGATCGTGCCCATCGTCAGCAGCAGCGAGTTGCTGTAGACCCAGAGCCGCCATCCGCCGGCGCGCACCCACTTCGGCGAGTCGGCGCGCGCGTGCCGGCCGACCAGCTGCTCCTCGTCGGAGCCGACGCCCTCCTCGCCGGGTTGCTTCGACTCGGGGGAGCCCTTCTGGATGAGCCAGATCGTCGCGAGGATGAACAGGAAGAACTGCAGGTACTCAGACTGCCAGTTCTCCGCGACGTCGACCACGAAGTCCGACGACGTGACGAAGTCGAGCCAGGTCACGGCGGGCTCGCCGTGGACGGCGTTCTCCTCGTTCGTGACGGCGAGCCCCGCGACCGACTGCAGCGCGAGCGCGATGAGGAAGATCGCGGCGAAGAACAGGCTGAGCAGGTGCTGCTTGACGCGCATGCGCTACCTCCCGACGATGATGACGGCGAACATGTACGCGAGCCCGGCGAAGATGCCGACCAGCCATGCGGTGAACACGACTCTCATGTCGTGAACGTACTCCCGCAGGCGTCGCGGGTGGAGGACGCGCCCGGCGGTCACGCTCGATTGGCGCCGCAGCGTCGCGTGGGATAAAGTAACGGGGTTGCCTGATGAGCGAAGATCGCGCAGGCGACATCCCATGCGCCCGTAGCTCAATGGATAGAGCATCTGACTACGGATCAGAAGGTTGGGGGTTCGAGTCCCTCCGGGCGCGCGGAAGAAGAAGGCGGTTCGCGAAAGCGGGCCGCCTTCGTCGTTCCCGCCGCAGCATCCGCCCCGCAGCATCCGCAGCCCGCGATGCTTGCCCCGCCCCGCCCGCCCGTGCCAGCATCCCCGAAGGGGGAAGGGGACACGCATGGGGGCGACGGACTACCCGGACATCAGCGAGCACGGCCTGATCGGCGACCTGCAGACCGCGGCGCTCGTCGCGACGGACGGCACGATCGACTGGTACTGCTGCCCGCGGTTCGATTCGCCGAGCGTGTTCGGCTCGCTCATCGACGCCGAGAAGGGCGGGTACTTCCGCATCCGGCCGGTCGGTGCCGATCACGTGACGCGGCAGCTCTACCTGCCCGACACCGCGATCCTGATCACCCGCTTCCTCACCGCCGACGGCGTCGGCGAGGTCATCGACTTCATGCCGGTCGCCGGCAAGGAGGCGACCGACACGCACTGCCTCGTGCGCATGGTGCGCGTCGTGCGCGGGACGATGACCTTCGAGGGCGAGATCCAGCCCCGCTTCGACTACGGCCGCGCAGCGCACCGCCTGGTCCCGGTCGGCGTCGGCGCGCAGTTCGTCTCGGACGACCTCACGCTGACGCTGCACCGCGTCGGCGATCCGATCATGCGCGGCGGCGAGCGCGCCGGCAAGATCTCGCGCGACGGCGACGGCGTGCGCGTGACCATCACGCTCCACGCCGGCGAGATGACCGGCGTCATGCTCGAGTCGGGCGGGGTCGAGCCTCGGCAGGTGCCGCTCGACGAGCTGTTCGCGACGTTCACCGACACGCGCCGCTACTGGCGGGAGTGGAACGACCGCTCGACGTACACGGGCCGCTGGCGCGAGATGGTGGCGAGGTCGGCCATGACGCTGAAGCTGATGACGTACGCGCCGACCGGCGCCCTGGTCGCCGCGCCGACCGCGGGCCTGCCCGAGCAGGTCGGCGGCGAGCGCAACTGGGACTACCGGTACACTTGGATCCGCGACGCCTCGTTCTCGGTGTACGCCCTCCTCGGACTCGGCTACACCGAGGAGGCCGAGGAGTTCGTCGCCTGGTTGCTCGAGCGCATCCACGAGAGCGTCGGCGAGACCTCCGGCCCGCTGAAGATCATGTACCGCGTCGACGGCTCGTCCGACCTGTCCGAGGAGGCCCTCGACCATCTCGAGGGATATCGGGGCTCGGCGCCCGTGCGGATCGGCAACGGCGCGGCCGACCAGCTCCAGCTCGACATCTACGGCGAGGCGATGGACTCGATCCACCTCGCCGACACGCACGGGCTCGAGCTGCCACACGTCGGCTGGACGCAGACCCGCCGCATGCTCGACTGGGTCTGCGAGCACTGGGACACCCCCGAGGAGGGCATCTGGGAGACTCGCGGCGGACCGCAGCCGTTCACGTACGGCCGGTTCATGTGCTGGATCGCGCTCGATCGCGGCATCCGCATCGCCCAGACCCGCGGCCGGCCGGCCGCGACCGCCCGCTGGACCGAGGTGCGCGACGAGATCTACGAGCGGATCATGGAGACCGGATGGGACCCGAAGCGCGGCGCGTTCGTGCAGCACGAGGGCAGCGACGTGCTCGACGCGTCGCTGCTGCTGATGCCGCTCATGGGCTTCATCGCGCCACGCGACCCGCTGTGGATGTCGACCCTCGAGGCGATGGACGAGGAGCTCGTCTCGGACAGCCTCGTGTACCGGTACAACCCGAGCGCGTCGCCCGACGGCCTCCGCGGCTCCGAGGGCACGTTCACGCTGTGCTCGTTCTGGTACGTCGACGCGCTCGCGCGGTCGGGTCGGCTCGACGAGGCGCAGCTCGTGTTCGAGAAGATGCTCACCTACGCCAACCACCTCGGGCTCTACGCCGAGGAGATCGGCCTCACGGGCGAGCAGCTCGGCAACTTCCCGCAGGCGTTCAGCCACCTCGCGCTGATCAACGCGGCCGTGAACCTCGACTACCAGCTCGACCACGGCTCGGGCTACGTCGCGCCGGTGCTGAAGATGGGCCGGCGCGCGGGTCCCTGAGCGGATGGCGCGGCGCCGCGCCGCTCAGAACCGCGGCGGCTCGTCGGCCGCGCGCACGCGCAACCACGCGACGTGACAGGGCTCGAGCACGATGCCGCGCTCGAGCGAGACCTGCCGGTCGGTGATGAGCTCGTGCGCGTCGGGTGCGAAGCCCGACAGGGTGAGCGCGTCGACGGTCGCGGGCGCGTCGCCGACGTTCGCGAGGCACAGCACGGTCGTCGAGGCGGATGGCGCGCCATCCGTCGCCCCCGGCCGCTGGTAACCCAGCACCGTCGGGTGCGTCGCGTCGAACGGCACGAGCCGGCCGCCCGCGAGCTCGGCGGTCTCGCGTCGCACCTGGATGAGGCGGGTCAGGCCGGCGTACACCGCGCCCGCCGGCGTGGAGCGGTCGTGCCGCTGCGCGTACGCCTCGGCGGGGTAGGGCGGGCGGTTCACCCATCGGCTGTCGTCGGCGAGGGCCGGGTCGTCGAGGTACGAGTCGTCGTTGAGCTGCGCGACCTCGTCGCCGAGGTAGACGAGCGGGATGCCGCCGGTCGACAGCGCGATCGCGTGCGCGAGCAGCACCCGGTCGACGCCGTGCGCGTCGCCGGCCTCGATGCCCGCGAGCGAGGCCGTCGTGCCCGCGACGCGCGCGTCGCCCGTGCGCGGGTTCTCCTGGAACGGCACCCCGCGCGCGAAGCTGCCCGGGAACCGGTTGACGTAGAACGCGTTGAGGAAGCGGCGGTGGTCGTAGCCCTGGATGCCGAACTCGGCGGCGTCCTCGTCGGCGAAGGTCCAGCCGATGTCGTCGTGGCCGCGCACGTAGTTCACCCACGAGCAGCCCTCGGGGAGCGTGTGCCGTCGCTCGAGGGCCTGGCGCAGCATCCGCGGGTCGCGGGTCGCGAGCGCCTCCCAGGTGAGCGCCATCTGCAGCGGGTTGTACGACAGCTGGCATTCGCCGAGCGAGATGTACTCGGCGACCTCGTCGGGGTGCACGATGGCCTCGGACTTGAACAGCAAGGATGGCGCCGCCATCCGCAGCACGGAATTGAACGCCTGCAGCAGCAGGTGGGCCTCGGGCAGCGACTCGCACGGGGTGCCGAGCCGCTTCCAGATGAACGCGACGGCATCCATGCGGAGCACGTCGACGCCGAGGTTCGCGAGGAAGAGCATCTCGCCCGCCATCGCGCGGAACACGGCCGGGTTGGCGTAGTTGAGGTCCCATTGGAAGGTGTGGAACGTCGCCCAGATCCACCGGCCGTCGGGCAGCTGCACGAACGAGCCCGGGTGGTCGTCGGGGAAGATCTCGCGCACGGTCTTCTCGTACGCGTCGGGCATCGTGCGGTCGGGGAAGATCAGGTAGAAGTCCTCGTAGCCGGGTTCGCCCGCGATCGCACGCCGCGCCCACTCGTGGTTCGACGCGGTGTGGTTGAAGATGAAGTCGAGCACGAGCGAGATGCCGTTCGCGCGCAGGTCGGCCGCGAGGGCCTGCAGGTCGTCGATCGTGCCGAGGTGGGGCGCGACCGCGCGGTAGCTCGACACCGCGTAGCCGCCGTCGGAGTTCCCCTCGGGCACCGCGAACAGCGGCATGAGGTGCAGGTAGGTCAGGCCGAGCTCGACGAACTCGGGGATGCGCGCGCGCACTCCGGCGAGGTCGCCCGCGTACCGGTCGACGTAGCAGACCCCGCCGAGCATGCGGTTCGACAGGTACCAGCCGCTGTCCTGCTCGCGCTGCGCGTCGGCGGCCTTCAGGTCGGCGGGGCGGTCGGCCCAGGATGTCGCGGCGTCGGCGATCACGCCGGCGAGCTCGTCGAGCGCGTCGTCGCGGTCGCCGTACAGTCGCCGGAACAGGCCGTGGAGGGTGGGGAAGTGCGCGGTGAGGCGCCGGGCGAACTCGGCATCGGCGGGGGCCGAGGAGTCGGGCGCAGCCGAGCGGATCCGGGCGAGGTCGACGTCGGCGTCGATTCCCAGTCGTGCCATGTGCCCAGCCTGCCGCATGCGCCCCGCGAACGGGAGGCATGCGCTGTGAATCCGCCGGGTATCCCGGACGGGTGCCGATTCGCGGGCGTGACGGGTTCGACGGGGCGGGCTAGGCTCGAACCGGTCTGATTCCCGCGATCGAGAGTTCGGCTATGAGGGGTGTGCGAGCCGTCGCGATCGGCCCGGCGCCGATCGTCCGTCATGCTGCCCTCGTGGCGGCCATGCTCACCATCGCCGCGGCCGTCGCCGTCGCGGTGGCGAGCGAGTTGTTCCACTTCGTCCATGTCCTGCCCGGCGTGGAGGGGTCGCATGGCGCCCACCGCGGCGTGCACGTCGTGTTCGATCCGCTGTGCGTGATCGCGGCCGTCGTGGTCGCGATGCTGCTGCTCGCCGCGCTCGCCGTGGCATCCGTCCCGTCCGGGCGCCGCCCCGGCGGCCGCTGCCGCATGGTCTGGGCGAGCCCGGGACTCGGCGCTCTCGCGAACGCGTCGGTCTGGGCCACGATCGCCGCGCTCGCCGTCGGCGCCGCGGCCGAGGCGTTCGCGCCGCTGCCCGGCGGCCATGTCACGGCGAGCGCGCTGTTCGCGGGCACGCTCGGGGCGGTCACCGGAACGGTCCACCGGCGCGCGCACCACCAGTCGGCGTACCGCTCGTTCAACATGGTCGCGATGCTGCTCGCCGCCGGTTGCCTGGCGAGCATGAGCCTCACCTCGACCGGCGAGTGGTGGGTCGACAACTTCAGCACGCTCGGCACGTCGGGCGACTTCGCGGCGGCGTGCTTCAACCTCGCGCTCATCCTGTCGGGCGGGGCGATGGCCGCGATGGCCGGGCGGCTCGCGAGCGGTCTCGAGCGCGCCGAGTACGCGGCCCGCCGCGGCGCGGTGGCCACCGCGCGCGTGCTGGTCGCCGTGATCGGCCTTTCCCTGGCGGGCGTCGGGCTGGTGCCGATCAACACCGAGGAGGTGCTGCACAACGTGTTCGCGAGCGCGGCGGGCGCCGCGTTCTTCCTGCTCGCCTCGCTCACGCCGTGGCTCGTGAGACGGATGCCGCGGCGTCTCGTCGCGACATCCTGGGCGGCGCTCGCGATCGAGGTCGGGACCTGGATCGTGTACGACCGCCTCGGCCTCGCGTCGCTCACGGTGTTCGAGGTCGTGGCGTTCGCGCTGGTGTTCGTCTGGCTCATCGCGCTCGTCGTGACGACGCATCCGACGATGGGGAACGAGTCCGCGCAGCCGCGGCGACCCGAGTCCCGGACCGCCGTCGCCAAGCCCGCGTTCGCCATGGGCGGACCCGCTCGAGGAATGGTGCCGGCGCTGGCGCGTTCCTCCTGATGAGAAGTTGAGTCGATGTGGCTCAACTCGTATCATCGAAGCAAGCATGAGTCGATACGACTCAACTTCGCAACGATGGAAGGAGAGATCATGGCCAACACCGACCCGTTCCGCGACCTCGACCGTCTCGCCTCGGCGCTCTTCGACACGACCCGACGCGGGCCGCGACGCATGCCGATGGACCTCTACCGCGACGGCGACCACTACGTGCTCACCGCCGACCTGCCCGGCATCGACCCCGGCTCGGTCGACGTCGACGTCGACGGTCAGCTGCTCACGATCCGAGCCGAGCGCACCCTGCCCTCGGGGGAGGACGTGAAGTGGATCACCCGCGAGCGCGAGGGCGCCTCGTTCCTGCGCCAGCTCAGCCTCGGGCAGGGTGTCGACACCGAGCGCATCTCGGCGAGCTACACCAACGGCGTGCTGAGCGTCACGATCCCGGTGAGCGAGAAGGCGAAGCCGCGCAAGGTCGCCGTCGAGACGGCCGACACCGCCCGCACGGTCCAGGTGCCGGAGGCGACCCACTCGGTCGAGTCGTGACCGACGACAACGTGCACGTCGAGCGCGACGACGAGACGAATCGGTACGAACTGTTCGTCGGCGACGCGCTCGCCGGGTACGTGGAGTACAAACTGAGGCCGGGGCGGATCGTGTTCATCCACACGATCATCGACCCCGACTTCGAGGGGCAGGGGCTCGGCAGCCGCCTCGCGAGGCACGTGCTCGACGACGCCGTGGCGCGCGGCGAGCGCATCGTACCGAGGTGCCCGTTCATCGCGGCGTACCTGCGTCGTCACTCGGGCTGGGAGGAGTCCGTCGACTGGCCCGCAGACACCTCGCCCGCGGCGTGAGGTCAGGATCCGGACCCCGCGGTCCGGATCCTGACCCCCGCTCTGGGGCACTGCGGCCGGAGTATGCAGAACGATACGATTCCTCACAACCCCGAGTCGGGACCCGACCCGACACCTCGCCCCACGCGGCGAAAGCGACCGCCATTGTCCCAGCGCGGTCGCTCGGGAGGTTGGCTCGCCGAGCTCAGTTCGGGTCGCTCGGCGGGGAGGGCCTCCTGTGAGGCCGCGGTGGGGCGGGAGGTAGGGTTCCCGCCCCACCGTTCACATCATGTCTGATGCCCCTCGTTCACGGTGAATCAGGACGCGGCAGGACGGCATCTCCCGCGAGTTTCCGCGGCTGCCCACATCTCGCCCACATACTCGCGCGCGCGACGGTGGGCCGCTGACCCGATTTTCGTCAGCAAGACTCGACGCCGCGCGCCCAGGTGGCGGACCCCGCCGTCATCCGGGTCGCGCAGATAGGCTACGGCGACCGTGAGCGGACGATCTTCGCGAATCGGGCGGGGATGCCGCTCAGCCACTTCAATGTGCGTCGAACCTTTCGCGCCTTCCTCGAGCTGGCTGAGAATCACCTTGCGCTGGTACCGGCGCACGGGCGCAACAGTCATTACGCGCGGAGACAGCGCCGACCGGCTGCGACGTTCCTCGGCCACGGGTCGACTGCCATCACGGAAGGTCACCACATCGAATCCGACCGAACGGTGGACCGGGGGCCGGCGAGCATTGTCGATCGCACCCTGCGCCCGGTGAACCCTGACTGTTCGCTGCTCTCGACGGACGAGGGCGAGCCGGACGATCCCGCCCTCGACTTTCTCAATGAGGAAGACAGCGAGGCGGCATAACAGCCTCACAATTGACCCCCTTCGAGTGTGCGCCCTCTCGCGATTGGTCTTAAGTCCCTTGTGTCGCGCGGCACCCTGACGCAACATTCGCGCGTGGAGATACACGTCGTGTTGGAGCCGGACGTCGACACGGATGCTGAGTACGTGGAGCGGTTGGGGCGGCAGTTACGTAACGAGCTGCGGTCGTTAGACGTCGCCACTGTCGACGCCGTTCCCTCCGCTGAGCCTCCGCCGGGCTCGAAGGGTCCCGTGGTCGAGGCGATGACCGAGTGGCTCGTGACGCTCAGCGCGAGCGGTGGGGTCATCACCACGTTGATCGCGACGATCAATGACTGGCTGGGCCGACGCGCTGGCGCGTATAGGAATACAGTCAAAGTGACGATCGATGGCGACACGCTGGAGCTGAGCAGCGCGACGTCGGCGGAGCAAACCCAGTTGGTCAAGGCTTTCGTCAAGCGTCACCAGTCCGGGTGACCCATGGCCGCCCGTCGTGCTCTCGTCATTGCGTCCTACCAATACGCGGACAGTGGCCTAGGGCAGTTAGTCGCACCGGCGCACGACGCGGAAGCATTCGCGGGAGTGCTGGAAGATCCGGAGATTGCGGGATTTGACGTCACCACGCTGATCAACGAACCGAATTCCGTCGTGGGAGAGGCCATCGCGGATTTCTATACCAATAGCCGCAGGGATGACCTAACGCTGCTGTACTTCACTGGCCATGGACTCAAGGACGACGAGGGTCGGCTGTATCTGGCGATGACGAACACCCGGCGCGAGGCGCTGGTGTGGACCGCAATTTCCGCCGCCCAACTCAACGAGGCAATGGAGACCTCCCCGTCACGCCGCAAGGTGCTGATCCTCGATTGCTGCTACAGCGGCGCATTCCCGGCCGGCAGAGCTGCCAAAGCGGACGAGGGAGTGCAGACCTTGGAGCGCTTCCACGGCAAAGGGCGGGCGGTGCTCACGGCCTCCGATGCCACCCAGTACGCCTTCGAGGGCAATGACGTGCGCGGTTCTGGCATGTCATCGGTGTTCACCCGCTACCTGGTCGAGGCGATGCGTAGCGGCGAGGCTGATCTTGACAACGATGGCGAGATCGCACTGGATGAGCTGTACAGCTACGTGTACGAGCGTGTCGTGTCGGAGATGCCGCAGCAACGGCCAAAAAAGCAGGAGGAAGTTGACGGCCGAATCTTCATTGCACGAAATGTGCACTGGACGCTTCCGATACGGCTGCAGAACGTAATCGAAAGCCCGATCGCCGCGCAACGGCGCGGCGCTGTTGACGAGCTAGCCCACTTACACCGTGTCGGCAACGACTTTGTCCGTGCCTCCGTCATCCAACACCTGACGACCTTGGCGGATGATGACAGCCGGGCGGTCTCGTTGGAGGCGGCTGCTGTGCTGCAGCAAATCGCGGGTGGCAATGGGCCTACAGAGACTGCCCCGCACCCATCGGCTTCCCCGCCGTCGGCGCCAAGGGACGCCCGTGCTGAGCGGGACCGGATTGAGGCCTTAGACGGCGCTGCCCGAGAGGCCGAGGAGCGGGCCGCCCGAGAGGCCGAGGCGCAGGCTGCCCGACAGACCGAGGAGCGGGCCGCCCGAGAGGCCGAGGCGCAGGCCGCCCGACAGGCCGAGGAGCGGGCCGCCCGAGAGGCCGAGGAGCGGGCCACCCGAGAGGCAGTACCCATGTCGCCGGTCGTGCCCGGTGGAACTGTCGGCTCGGATCCACACAGCGAAGCGGATGAATACGCCGACTTGGAGATCGGTCTCCACCGGCGCGACGCCGTTACCTGGAGCGTGGAGCTCCGTTTCTCGCTACCCCGGACCGACGCCGAGACGCAGCTGGACGTCTCCGGACCGCTCTTGGCCGATATCGACCCGCGGCAGCTCGCCGCCATCGACGACGAGGAGGAATATGGCCTGGCGCTGGGGTCGGGTCTGTTCGGTCACGGGGCTGGCGCGGCGTTCCAGGCAGCGGTCGCGATCTCGCAGAGCCAAGGCGTGCCGCTGCGGGTGCGCCTGGTGATCGGCAGCAGCGCCACCGCCTTGCACGGGCTGAGATGGGAGACGCTGCGCAGTCCCATCGACCACTCAAAACTGCTCACCAACAGGAACGTGCTGTTCTCGCGGTACCTGACCAGCCAGGATTGGCGCCCCGTCGGAATTCGGCCCCGGGATAGCCTGAGGGCGCTCGCTGTGGTGGCCGGGCCGTCGGACCTCGACTCGATCGACGCCGGCCGCCCATTGGCCCCCGTGATCGTCGACGAGGAGCTGGCCCGTGCCCGCGCCGGGCTGGGGTCCCTGTCGCTGACCACGCTGCCCGGGGCTGCCGCACCCACCGTGGGAAACGTGCTCGATGAGGTAAGCCGCGGGGTCGACGTGCTCTACCTGGTCTGCCACGGCTACGTCGTCAACGACGAGCCGGTCCTCCTGCTGGTCGATGAGGACGGCCACGCCGCCCCGCTGCTGGGGAGTGAGCTGGTCAGCCACTTGCGAGAGCTCCCCCAGCTGCCCCGGCTGGTGTTCCTCGCGTCGTCCCAGAGCGCGGGCACGGGCGGCGACCGGCGCAGCGAGGACGCCGGCGTGCTCGCCGCGATTGGGCCCCGGCTGGCCGAGGCCGGCGTTCCCGCGGTCGTGGCGATGCAGGGGGACATCTCCATGACCACCTCTGCCGCATTCACCCGGGTCTTCTTCGCCAGCCTTGAGGAGGACGGGGTCGTGGACCGTGCAACCGCGGTCGCCCGGTCGGCCGTGCGCGACCGCCCGGACTGGTGGGTGCCCGCGCTGTTCATGCGGCTGAAGACCGGACGGCTGTGGTACGTGCCGGGCATCGCTTCCGGCGGGGAGCGGTTCGACAGGTGGCCGTCGCTGATTAGCGACCTCAAGGTCGGGAATTGCACCCCGGTGATCGGATTCGGCATCGCCGAGGCGCTGCTGGGCACCCGACAGGAGATTGCCAGGGACTGGGCCCAGAGCTACAGGTTCCCCATGGCGCCGTACAACCGGGAGAGCCTGCCCCAGGTCGCCCAGTACCTGGCGGTCAACCAAACACGGCGCTTCCCCCGCCTGGAATACATGAGCCACCTGCACCACACGATCGTCCAGCGCTACCGCGACGACCTCCCTGCGGACCTACTCGCCGAGGACGCCCCTCTCGAGGATGTCATCGCCGCAGCCTGGAATGCGCGGCATAAGCGTGACGCGGTCGAGCCCTTCTCTGTGCTGGCCCAGATGCCGGCGCCTGTCTATATCACGACCTTGCACTCCCGCCTGCTGGCTAGCGCGCTACGCGATGCCGGCCGCAAGCCCGAGGTGGAGCTCTGCCGCTGGCACGAAGACGCCGACTGGCCGGAGTCGGTGTTCGAGCGGGAGCCCGGGTACCGGCCCACGCCGCAGCGCCCGTTGATTTACCACCTGCTCGGGACCTTCGACGAGCCCGACTCGCTCGTGCTGACTCAGGACGACTATTTCAACTCCTTCGTAAGCATCACCCGCAATCAGGACCTCATCCCGAAGGTGGTGCGCCGGCGGCTGTCAGACTCGGCGCTCATGTTTGTTGGTTTCCGCCTCGATGAGTGGGACTTTCAGGTCCTCTGCCGCAGCTTGATGCCGTCCGAGGATGCGCGCCGGCGTGAGGCGTACACACACGTAGCCGTTCGGGCCGACCCCGAGGAGGAATCCACAATCGACGCCGGACGCGCGCGCGAGTATCTGGAGAACTACTACCGTGGCGCCCATGTCTCCTTGTATTGGGGGAGCGATGAGAGCTTCCTAAGGAAGCTGAAGGAAGCCTGGGATGCTCGGAGATAACCGCAACCGCCACGCTGGTGGGATGTGTCGCGCCCCGGGCTCAACAAGGATCCGCCGTCGCGCTTCCAGGTTCAGGTGTCACGAGACTAGTTCTCCTTCCAGCGAACACCATACGTCCTCGCCCTCGGGCGCCACACTGATCGTCCGGTGAACCAACCCGGACTACTCCAACGCCGCCCGAACCGACACCGCCCGCCCGAACCTCGTCCACAAACCGGGCCGGGCTCGACGACGGGCGCCGCGAACGACGCTTCAACGGCGGCCAACCCGTCCAGAACTGTCACCGATGTGTTGACGCACTTCTGTCACTGACGTCCTGAGACATCACGACCAGTCATGACCTGCCGCTCCTGGCTCGGCGATCGCGCGGCGCCGATGCATCGCACTTGGCGAACCCTCATCGGGCACATCGCCGGGCGGGCCTATTGAAGTCGCAGATGCAAGAGCCGTCGCGGCGGAGTGCGCGCACCGCCAGCCGCTAAAAACCAGGACCGGCTTGCGGGCAACTTGAGTCGGCCCTGCGCTGTCGCGGTCGGTGAATCCCAGCGTCTTGCTTGGGATTTGCCTCCGACGTGGCTGACATGATTCATCTGTGAAGACTTGGTTCCGCGGCGTACACCTGCGCCAGGCTGCGAAGGCGCTCGGCGAACTCATGATGGATCGTCCCGACTGTCGCGGCGTCAACATCTATGCGGAGAACGAGTCACGCGAAGGCTACGCGCTCGTCGAGTTCATGAGGCCCTCACGCAAGGGCAAGCTCAAGGTGATGAAGTTTGCGTTGCACTGGGACGATGAGGGACGCCGGCTGCTGCTCATAAGAGCCGGCGCCTACGCGACAGGCCCGACACTCGAAGAGCGACGGATCCCGGGCGACATGGTTCACCCTTGGTTGACGGCGGCGACCCAGATGCTCCTCTCGCTCTCCGAGACTGAAACCAGTCGCGCAGGCTAGGCCGCGCGCTGCTCTGCCGTCGCCCACCGGGCGTCCCCTCGCTCGTCCAGGTTGGCCGAAAGTCCATCCCCAGCGGCGGGCACTAGAGCACCTGCGGCGCGACCCACCGCTTGAGAGACCAGAATGGTCGTCGCCTGTCTCGCCACCAACGAGGGGATGACTTCATGGATTCGAGCGAACCGCTGGAGCCACGCGGCGCCCTTTCATGGTCCGAGGTCTTTGGTCCATTGGACGCGCGGGCCGCAAGTCCAGAAGAACGCCGCGCCTACATCGAACGGCTGTATGAGGCGGCAATGGATGGCCGCGAGTTCTGGATGTCAGGGGCAGGCGAGGAAGCGATGTGGACGTGGGCCGCCGCTGCGAGCGCGTTCGTGCAGGGGAACTGGATCGCAACCATCCTGTGCTGTCACGCCGTTTGCGAGCGCGCATTGGCGGGACGCTTTGGACCGTTCTGGATGGATGCGACGGATGCGCCAAGCCGATGGGAAACCATGGGCCTCGGCCGACTTCTGGCGGAGTTGGAGAAGCAGGACAAGATTGATCCGGGCGTCGCAGCGAGAGTCCGCCGGATGTCTGAGTATCGCAAGCCCTTCGGGCACTGGAAGGACTTGAACCATCCGACAAGCCTCCTCACGCGCACACGCGCCCAGCTCACCAACGAAGAGAACCTGGACGGCGAGGAAGCCATCCTCCGGGTGATCGTTGACGACGCGACTCGCGCCATCGAAGTCACCGTTGACGTTCTCTACGGAGACAACTGGTGACGATTCGATAGGCGATCGGCAGTGAACCGGTCAGCCGCTGGGCTCGTCTGCCGGGTCTGGCAGGTAGGCGGTGATGTCGATCGGCCGCGTCGGCAGTAGGGCTGTTGCAAGGGGATCAATCGCGGGGGTCAAGGTGATTCCTCTCAGTCCGGTCAGTTGGATGGGCAGGCGAACGAGCCGTTGCCGGTCGAGGTGCATCCCTGGTCATCGAGGGCGCCGTTGGGTGTGCCGCCGCGGACGGCGAGGCATCGCGATCGCGATCGCTGCGGTTCTTCTCGCATCTCTGCTCGGTCTCGGCGTCGTTCAGTCACTGGCAGGAGGCGGCCTGTTCGAGCTCGGCATCAGCAACAACACATGCGTGCACTGACGTCGACGCAGATGCCATGTCTGCAGGGGACATGATGGCCACGCGTCCACCGGCGATGACCGCCGGGGTGCACCGCATCAGGCGGGGCGCCGGTGACCCCGGTGAGACTTGATGCGCGCACACGTATTCAACGAGTATCGATCCGAGCCCATTCCAGACGTTCCCAGCTGTCCCGAGTAGGTCGCCTTATCAGCATCGGGAAAGGCGATCGCGCTCCACGAGCGCCGCGTCCAGATGGCCTATGCGACCGAGGGTGAGCCGTTCGACTCGGCGAGCACATCGAGGGCAAGCGCCGGATCGAGCATGAGCGGGAAGTTCCCCCGGCAACCGAAGATGACGTCGCGAGCGATGCGCGAAGGCACTCCAGGGAAGAAGCTGAACAACGCGGCGTACGCCTTCGTCCTGCCGAGCAACCCGTTCGACAACGTTGGCAGACCGGGCTATGAGGCGCAGGATCGGCAGTTGTGGGCCCTGATCGAAGACGCGCGCGACTCTTAGACAGAGGAGCCCCGCTCCGATCGGCGAAGGATCGTCCGTGCAGCGCTCGCGGCCCCTGGGGCAGGGCGTCAGTCATCGATTCGTCGGTGTATGAAGGCCGCCATTCCGGGAACGGTGAACGCGACGAAGCCACGATCGACCGCGAAGATGTGGCCGGTCTTGATCAGCTCGTTGCGCGACACGGACAGGTCGCTGGTGCATGACTTGCCGAGCTGCGAGACGTGGGTTTCATGCACGCAACTTTGCCCACACTTTGCCCACAATTGTGAGTCATCCAAGTCATATCGACGCGTCGTCAGCTGATCCAACTTGCCCGGAATCTCGCGGAAGTGCCCAGTACCGAGCCGCCTTGGCGGCACATCGAAACGGGTTCCCGCCCCACCGTCATGTCCGGGCGCAGAAGCCGGATCCGCGCGGACGCACGGGCTACAGGCGCCCGACCGTCTCGATGTCCTCGAGGAACTCCGCGGCGACCTCGGCCGAGACGGTGGCTCGCGTGGCCGCGATCGCGGCGACGTAGTCCTCGATGTGCGGGCCGCGCGCGTCGGCGATGTCGGAGTACACGGCCTTCTCGAGCGCCGACTGCGACGCCTTCCGCGCGGCGTACTCGATGTCGGCCGGCGAGAACCCGTCGGTCATCGCCACCAGGGTGGCGACGTCGACGTCGACCGCGGCCGCCGGGATGTAGCGGTCCCAGATCGCGGTGCGGGCCTCCTCGTCGGGCAGGCCGATGGGGATCACGTAGTCGAAGCGGCCGTGCCGGAGGAACGCGGAGTCGAGCGCCCGGATGAAGTTCGTGGCGCAGATCAGCAGGCGGTCGGGCTGCTCGCGGAATGCGGGGATGATCTTCAGCAGCTCGTTCGTCACGCCCTGCGTCGGCGACGGCGGCTCGCCCTGGCGGTGGGAGGCGATCTCCTCGACCTCGTCGATGAAGACCACGGCGTGCTCGAGCTCGGAGATCGTGAGGAAGGTCTCGCGCAACGCCCCGGCGAGCGCGCCGGGCGTGGCGGCCAGTCGGGAGGGGAACACCTCGACGAACGACCATTCCAACCGGGACGCGATCGCCTTCGCGAAGGTCGTCTTGCCCGTTCCGGGCGGGCCGAAGAGCACGACGGCGCGCGGCGGGGCGACCCCGAAGCGCTCCGCGAGCTCGGGCTGTGCGAGCGGCAGGACGAGCCGGCGTTCGAGGAGCTCCTTCTCGCGCGCCATCCCGCCGACCGCGTCCCACAGGCCGCGGGGGAGGACCCGGCCGCCGAGCTCGGCGAGCAGCTTCAGCTCCTCGCGCTGCACGGGGATGTGCCGCTCGAAGTAGTGGAGGTCCTGCTTCAGTTCGAAGCCCTGATGGAGGAACGCGCCCACGCGGGTCTCGGCGGCGGGCATGAGCGCCGACAGCTTCGAGACGCCCGAGGGCGCCATCCGCGCCTCGAGTGCGGCGAGGAGGGAGGATCCGATGCCACGGCCGCGTTCATCGGCATCGGTCGCGAGGAAGACCACCCAGCCCTGCGCGTGCGCGGCCCGGCCCACGGCGGCGCCGATGACCTGATCGCCCCTGACCGCGACGACCGCGTGGTCCTTCGTGCACGACGCGAGCACCTCGGCCAGGTTGTACACGGGCTCCGCATCGGCCGCGGCGACCTGTTCCCAGAGCCGCAGGATGCCGTCGACGTCGTCGGCGTGGAAGTCGCGGATGCGCCAATTCGCCACCGTCAGGCTCCGCGCTCGTGGGGCTCGCCAGGTGACGCGTCGGCCGTCGGGCCCTGCGCCTCGCGCAGGCGGTCGCAGAGCTCGATGAGCCGATGGAGCTCGTCGTCGTCGAGCGCGGTGCCGACGCGGTCGGTGATGGCGTGCATGTGGTGGATCGCCGCGCGACGGAACTCCTCGAACCCCTTCGGCGTGAGCTGCACGATCGTGCCGCGACCGTCGAGCGGGTCGTCGGACTTCTCGACGAGGCCTCGGGCCACGAGTCGGTCGACGAGGCGGCTCACGCTCGGCTGGGAGATGAGCACGTGCCGGTTCAGCTCCTTGAGGCGCAGTCGCCGACCCGGAGCGCGTGAGATGTTGAAGAGCACGTCGTACTCGTTGAGGGACATCAGCTCGGTCGGGAACTCCGCGGAGAGTCTCCGCATCACGGAGACCTGCGCCCGGAACAGCGCCTCCCATGCCGCCACGGCCGTCGCGCGATCAGCCACCCGTGCTCCCTCCATCAAGCCCGGCGACCCGTGAGGTCGCCGCCGAGTCCGACGATAGCGAACACCGTCCGCGCACGGGGTTCGGAACGAGGGAGATGCCGGATGTGCCCCGAACGCGGGCCCGTCGACGGCGCCCGGACACGGTTGAGGGCCGGTCGTAGAGGCTGACGACCGGCCCTCGCCCTTGCACCAAGAGTGTCCTGCAATCACATTCCGCACCGGCCGCCACAGCAAACAACCGGTGCTCTCCGAATATATAACGGATCGATAACGGGCGCTAGCCCCGTGTGCCCCGAATGCGGGGGATTCGCCGGTCGTGTCGACTCAACGGTGCGGCGCCGGACGCGGTCGGCTCAGTCTTCCCGGTCGAACCAGTCGAGCACAAGGTCCGCGACCATGTCCGGAGCGTCGTCGGAGGGAGCGTGCCTGCCTCCTCGACGAAGGCGAACTCGATGCGGTCGGCGAAGCGATCGCCCGGCGGTTCGCGCGTTCCGCAGGTGCTCCCGTGTCCGATCAGGCGTCGGAGCCGGGGTCCTCGACGATCTCGGATTCCTCGGGCAGACCCGTCACCGTCGCCCCGGGAACGCCCGCGTGGCGGAACCGGAATGCGATCGGGAGTCCGCGAGCCCTGCCCCAGTCGAGCGAGTCGGCCGCCTGCGCGTGCACGTGCGGCTGCGTGCTGTTGCCGGAGTTGCCGCACTCGCCGACCTGGTCGCCGGACGCGACGCGGTCGCCGACCTTCACGCGCACCGAACCGCACCGCAGGTGCACCACCGCGACGTACGGACCGCCCTCGGCGATGGCGAACACCACGTGGTTGCCGGCGATCGCGTCGGGGCCCGCGCGCACCCTGCCGGCCTGCCCGAGCGCATACCCGGCGAGCGCGAACCAGGAACGACGCGCCTCGTGATCGGGCTCGCCGTCGTGCACGGCGACGACGGTTCCGGCGACTGGTGCGAGGATCGGCTTCCCGAACCCGACGAACGAGTCGGGCGCCTCGACCGAGAGCCAGGCGCGCCAGTTCGACGGCGCCGACCGGCCCCGCTCATCGACCGCGATGAAGTCGATGGCGTACGTCGTGCCCATCAGGTGCGTGCCGTGGCTCGGGACCCGGCGCGCGGGGCTGTTGCGCGCCATCCATCGCCCGCGGAAGGGCAGGTCGAGCACGATCGGCGACGTCGGCATGCCCTCATCCTCGCGCGCGCCTCTCGTGCCGACCACTCCCGGCGGATGCCGCGACCCCGGCGCGAGGTCCCGGTTCCGGCAGCGGCTCAGCCGCCCGCGATCAGAAGACGTCGGGGCTCGGCGTGGAGGCCTGGCGGATCGAGACGTCGGCGTGGCGGTCGAAGCGGTAGCCGACGCCGCGCACCGTGCGGACGATGTCCTGGTAGTGCGCGAGCTTCGAGCGCAGGCGCCGCACGTGCACGTCGATCGTGCGCTCGTTGGGTGCCTCGTCCTCGCCCGACCAGAGGCCGTCGATGAGCTCGTGCCGGTCGATCGTGCGGCCCTCGCGGAGCACGAGGTACTGCAGCAGCTCGAACTCCTTGTACGTCAGGCCGGCGGCCTCGCCGTCGAGCAGGACCCGCTTGCGGGAGATGTCGATGATGACCCCGTCGGGGTGACGGTCGGCGTCGGCCTGGAGGCCCTGCGACTCGCGCTGCCGGGCGAGCGCGGTCGGGTCCTGGAGCGCGAGGCGCACGACGTCGACGTCGCGGCCGCCGGCGCCCTCGGGTGCGAGCGCGACCGCGGCGTACGTCTCGGCGGACGGCGCGATCTCTGCGGTCAGGTTGCGGATCGCCTCGACGAGGCGGTGGAGGGTGGTGCCGTCGGCGACGGCCTTCGCCTCGTCGAGCCCGACGTACAGGACGAACCCGCGCGCCTCGGTGCCCTCGGGCACGGCGCGGACGCGGGGCGCGGCCTGGGCCGGCTGGGCCTGCGCGGCGACCGGAACGGGCGCGGCCGGGACAGCGGCGGGCCGGGCGGGCTGCGGAGCGTAGGCCGCGGGGTGCGTCGGGCGGACGGCGGGGTGGGACGGACGGACGGCGGGAGCGAGAGCGAGAGACATGGCGGATCCTTGTGCTGAAGATGCGTCGACGACCCCGTCGTCGGGGTCTGAAGCGAAGGCCTGTGGTGGCCGGGGGAACCCGGAAGCGCATCGGGTTCGACGGAGCCGCGCCGATCGGGGTGGGATCAGTCGCGTGACTCGGCGGAGGGTTCGCTGGTCAGCGGCACATTCGACAACACATGGGGGCACGCGCCGACATCATCATGTCGGCAGTCCTGTTCGCCTCGCGGGCGGTCAGGGTGCGTGCGGTGTCAGTCATGAGCGAAAGTCAAACTCACGTTCCGCGATGTGTCAAACCGTGACGCCGGGATGACGGCGCGTGACGTCGCACGCGGTGCGCGCGTCATCCGCGCCCGTGCGAGGTTCGGGCGAAACATCCGATCGTGAAGAAGATTCTTCGACTGGAAGAGATTTCATCGAATTCTGGAATTCGAAAGGCGCTTGGGCGTGTCTCACGACGAAGATCCTGCGACGTGAGGGTGCGGTGATCTTGCGGAAACCTCACCAGGAGGCGATGCGCACGTCGCCAGGACGCGCAGGTCAGACGGTGCCGTACAGGCGATCGCCCGCGTCACCGAGGCCCGGCACGATGTACCCGTGTTCGTTGAGCCGCTCGTCGACGGCACCGAGCACGATCGACACCTCGCGGCCGTGCAGGGCCTCTTCGACCGCCTTGAGGCCCTCGGGCGCGGCGAGGATGCAGATGGCCGTGACATCGGTCGCCCCGCGCTGGAGCAGGAACTCGATCGCCGCCGTGAGCGAGCCGCCCGTGGCGAGCATCGGGTCGAGCACGAAGCACTGGCGGCCGCTGAGGTCGTCGGGCAGGCGCTCGGCGTAGGTGGTCGGCTCGAGGGTCTCCTCGTTGCGCGCCATGCCGAGGAAGCCCACCTCGGCGCTGGGGAGGAGCTTGACCATGCCCTCGAGCATGCCGAGGCCCGCGCGTAGGATCGGCACGATCAGCGGCTTCGGATCGGCGATGCGGACACCGGTGGTCGGGGCCACGGGAGTGACGATGTCGACGGGCTCGACGCGCACGTCGCGCGTGCCCTCGTACGCGAGCAGCGTCATGAGCTCCTCGACCAGCGAGCGGAACACCGGCGACGGCGTGTTCACGTCGCGCAGCACCGTCAGCTTGTGGGTGATCAGCGGGTGGTCGGCAACGTGGACTCGCATAGGCTCGAGTCTAGTTGCGGGGGTTCCGCCAGCGAGAAGGGGCGAGGGGGATGCCGGTCCAGCTGCCCGAGCACGCGGAATGGATGCGACTGGCCCTCGCCGAGGCATCCGCCGCCCTCGCCACCGGCGACGTGCCGGTCGGCGCCGTGGTCGTCCGCGACGGCGAGGTCATCGCGACCGGGCGCAACGAGCGCGAGCTGCACGAGGACCCGACCGCGCACGCCGAGCTCCTCGCCATCCGCGAGGCCGCCCGCGTCACGGGCGACCGCCACCTCACCGACTGCACGCTCGTCGTCACGCTCGAGCCGTGCGTGATGTGCGCCGGCGCGATCGTGGCCGCGCGCATCCCGACGGTCGTCTTCGGGGCGTGGGACGAGAAGGCCGGCGCGGCCGGGTCGCTCTACGACGTGCTGCGCGACCGGCGGCTGAACCACCGCGTCGAGGTCTACGCGGGGGTCGAGGCGGATGCCGCGGCGCGGCTGCTGCTCGACTTCTTCGAGGATCCCGCCCGGCGCCCCTGACCGAGCCCGTCGAGGAACTCGCCGAGGATCGCGCTGGACGCCGCCTCGGCGGCCGGCCCGCACTCGGCCTGCAGCTCGCGCATGCGCTCGACCGTGAGGCCGTACTCCGGCAGCTCGTCGCCCCACGCGGCCAGCCAGTCCTCGTGGATCGCCGGCGTCACCTCGGGGTGGAACTGCACGGCGAGGAGCCAGTCGCCGAGGCGGAACGCCTGGTTGGCGTACTCGGGCGACGACGCCAGCCGCTCGACGCCCTCGGGGAGGTCGAAGGTGTCGCCGTGCCACTGCACGAACCGGATGCCTCGGGCGTGGCGTACCGGAGAGGTCTGGCCGGCGTCGGTCACGTCGACCCCGAGCCAGCCGACCTCCTTGCGCGGCCCGCGGTAGGCGCGACCGCCGAGCGCGTCGGCGAGCATCTGCGCACCCAGGCACACCCCGAAGACCGGCGCCTCGGCGGCGATCCGCTGCCGGAGCAGCTCGATCTCGTGCCCGACGTACGGGTAGCGGTCGGTCTCGTAGGCGGCTTCGTCGCCGCCGAGCACGACGAGCAGGTCGGGTGCGAGCGCGTCGATCGCGGTGACGTCCTCGTGGGGCGCGTCGACCGTCACGATCTCGTAGCCGTGGGCCTCGAGCACCGGCCCGAGGTTGCCCAGGCCGATGGCCGAGTCGTGGCGGAGCACCATCGCGACGGGAAGTCGAGCGGGGGCCGACCCCGCGCCATCCGTCATTCGAGCCCCTTGATGACGATCGCGTCGGTGGGCGGCGCGTGCTCGTTCGGGTCGACGTAGATGTCGGGCTCCATGTAGATGACGCGGGCCGCGGGGACGGCGTGCCGTACGCGCTCCTCGATCACGTTGATCGCCGTCGACACCTCGGCCAGGGTCTCGCCGCCGTGGAAGCCCAGCTTGGCGGCCACCATGAGCTCATCGGGCCCGAGGTAGAGGGTCTTCATGTGGATGATGCGCTCGGCCTCCGGTCCGGCGAGGATCGCCTTCTCGATCTTGCCGAGATCCCCCGCGGTGGCGCCCTCGCCGACGAGCAGGCTCTTCGTCTCCATGCCGAGGATGATCGCGACGATGATCAGCAGGGTGCCGATCATGAGCGTGCCGATCGCATCGAAGATCGTGTTGCCGGTGATGACCGTGAGGCCGACGCCGAAGAGTGCGAACACGAGGCCGAGGAGGGCCGCGATGTCCTCGAGGAGGACGACGGGCAGCTCGGGTGCCTTGGCGTGGCGCACGAACTGCACCCACGTCTGCTTGCCACGCACGAGGTTCGACTCCTTCACCGCGGTGCGCAGCGAGAACGACTCGAGCACGATCGCGATCACGAGCACCGTGATCGGCACCCAGGCGTTCTCGAGCTCGTGCGGGTGCTGGAGCTTGTCGACGCCCTCGTAGATCGAGAAGAGACCGCCGACCGAGAACAGAATGATCGACACCACGAACGCGTACACGTACCGCTCGCGTCCGTAGCCGAACGGATGTGCGCGGTCCGCGTCCTTCTTGGCGCGTCGCCCACCGACGAACAGGAGCAGCTGGTTGCCCGCGTCGGCGACCGAGTGCACGGCCTCGGCAAGCATCGATGCCGACCCCGAGATGGCCCACGCGATGAACTTCGTCACCGCGATGCCCGTGTTCGCGAGGAATGCCGCGAGGATCGCCTTCGTGCCGCCGGATGCGCTCATGCGCCAATCCTAGGATGGTCGCCATGACCTCCCTCCAGCCGGTTGACCCGCACGTCGAACTGCCCTCCATCGCCTTCCTCGGCGCCGGGTCGATGGCCCGCGCGATCCTCGCCGGACTGCTCCAGCCGCACGTGACGGTCGCCGGCGGCATCCGCGCCACGAATCGCAGCGAGGCCCGCGCGGCCGAGTTCGCCGACGAGCCGCGCGTGACGGCGTACGCGACCGAGACGGATGCCGCGGCGAACCGCCGCGCGGTCGCCGGCGCGAAGCTCGTGGTCGTCGCCGTGAAGCCCGCGATGGTCCCCGACCTGCTCGACGAGATCGCGGATGCGCTCGAGCCCGGCGCGATCGTGGTCTCAGTCGCCGCCGGCGTGACGGTCGCCACGTTCGAGTCGCACCTGCCGTCGCACGTGTCGGTCGTGCGCACCATGCCGAACACGCCGGCCGTGGTCGGGCGCGCGGTGACGGGCGTCTCGGCGGGCACGCGCTCGACCGACGCCGACCTGGCGCTCGTCGTCTCGCTGTTCGCGACCGTCGGCGAGGTGCTCGTCGTGCCCGAGTCGCAGCTCGACGCGCTCTCGACGATCTCGGGATCCGGGCCGGCCTACGTGTTCCTCCTCATCGAGGAGTTCACGAAGACCGCGATCGCGAAGGGCTTCACGCCCGAGCAGGCCGCGACCATGGTGCAGGGCACGTTCCGCGGTGCGAGCGAGCTGCTCGCGGCATCCGGCGACGACCCGGCCGAGCTCCGACGGCGCGTCACGAGCCCGAAGGGAACGACCGAGCGCGCGATCGCGGTGCTGCAGGAGGCCGACCTCTCGGCGCTCTTCGACCGCGCCACCGACGCCGCCCTCGCGCGCGCGCGCGAGCTCGCCGCCGGCGCCTGACCCGCCGCCCGCGCCCCGCGCCATCCGCTCGCACCCCGCCGCCCGCGCCCCGCCACCCGAGCCACCCACGTTCAGAATTCAGGGGACGAACGCGCAGGCCGGCAATTCCTACGCGCAGAGTTCAGGAAGCACGTACGTAGGGCCGTCGCCCCCACGTTCGGAACTCAGGAGACGCACGCGAAGTCCGTTCGCCTGTCCGCGCAGAATTCAGGATCGAGGCGAGCAAGGGCCGGGACCGGAGGCGGTTTCGAGGAGCTCACCACGTCGCAGTAGGAGCCCGTTCCTGAATTCTGCTCGCATGAGGGACGCCGCGTTCCTGAGTTCTGCACGGGCAGGGGAGGTGGGCGTCCCTGAATTCTGCACGAGCGGGGGAGGTGGGCGTTCCTGAATTCTGCACAGGGCGGTCAGCGGCGGGCGAGGAGGACCATGACCTCGAAGTGCGTGGTCTGCGGGAACATGTCGAACACGCGCGCCTTCACGGGCCGCAGCGACGGCATCGCCGCGAGGTCCTTCGCGAGGGATGCCGCGTTGCACGACGAGTACAGCACGTGCGCGGCATCCGACCGCTCGAGCCAGCCCGCGAGCTCCGCCCCGATCCCGCGGCGCGGCGGGTTCACGACGACGAGGTCGGGGGCGGATGGCGCGGCCAGCGCGTAGGCCGTTGCGTCGCCCGCAGCGAAGCGCACGCGCGAGAGCGCGGCATCCGTCCGGCTCAGCTCGGCGCTCGCGACCGCCTCGACGCTCGTCTCGATGCCGGTGACCTCGGTGCGGCCCTCGGCGTCGGCCAGGTGCAGCGCGAACCCGCCGACGCCCGAGTAGAGGTCCCACGCGTCCTCGGGAGCGAGCTCGCGGATCCACTCGCGCGCCTCGGCGTACAGCGCCTCGGCGATCGCGGTGTTGGTCTGGAAGAAGCTCTGCGGGCGCAGGTGCATCGTCACATCGTTGAGCCGCATCGGCAGCGTGCCCGCGTCGGTGAGCACGACCTCGTCGGCGCCCTCGAGCACGGCCTTGTGCTCGGGCAGCAGGTTCGCCGTGACCACGCGAGCCTGCGGCAGCTCGGCGAGGAGGGCCGGCAGGTGCTTGCGCATGCGGCCGAGGGGTTCGGTCGAGCGCAGCACGAACCGCACCATGAGCTCGCCGTCGGGCGACTCGGTGACGATGAGGTGCTTGAGCTCGCCGCGGCGGGAGGCCACGTCGTACGGGGTGATGCGGGCGAGCGTGACGAACCGCGCGAGCACGGGGAACGCCGCGCGATGCCCGGGCGAGCAGATGCCGCACGACTGCAGGTCGATGCCGTACCCGTCGGCGTCGAGGATGCCGATCGTGGGCGCCTCGATCGTGCCGCCGACCACCATCTTCGCCTTGTTGCGGTAGTCGCGCTCGCCGCTCGCGACGGGCGGCAGCCATTCGGGCACGTCGAATGGCGCGAGGAGTTCCACGGCGTGCGCCTGCTTGTCGGCGAGCTGCTGCGGGTACGGCCGGCCCATGAGCGAGCACGACCGGCATCGCCCCGCGTCGAAGTACGGGCACTGCACCCGTCAAGGCTACGCGGCCCGCTCAGCCGCCCGTGGCGAGCTCGCGGCGGCGCATGAGCACGATCGACACGGTGATCGTCGCGAGGCCGATGCCGGTCATCCAGATCCCGCCGGTCCAGTCGACGTCGTCGCCGATCGGCACGGGGGAGTGGGCGAACGGCGACAGGTCGTGCACCCAGTCGGGCAGTCCGAGCAGCTCGCCGAACACGCCGAAGAACGCCCCGAGCGTGAGCAGCGCCCACGAGAGGCCGATCATCTGGTGGGGGAGGAGCACGAAGAGCAGCAGGCCGAGGCCGAGGAACACGAGGATCGCCGGCAGCTGCGCGACGGCCGCCTCGGCGGCGTCGCTCGCCATGCCGCCCGGGTCGTCGGCCGACTGCGCGCCCGCGAAGGCGCCGAGCATCGCGACGCCGATCACGATCACCACGCCGACGAATGCGACCGCGCCGTACTCGCCGAGCCAACGCTGGCGCGGCACGGGCGTCGCGAGCACGACCTCGGCGGTGCCGTGCGCCTCCTCCTGGCGCGCCCGCATCACGAGCTGCAGCGCGCACGCCGACGCGAGGATGCCGATCACGCTGAAGAACGTGGTCGTGAGCGCCTGTTCGAGCGTGGCATCCGCGCCCGCCATGGCCTGCAGCCTCACGGCGACCTCGGGCACGTCGGAGCCGATCTGGTCGACCAACGGCGTGAGCGAGGTCGCGAGCGCGCCCATCACGAGGGCGCCGGCGGCCCACGAGAGCACGGCGCCGATGCTGAGCTTCCACGCGAGGCCAAGCGAGCCCGACAGCACCGGGCCCGCGTGATCGCGCCCGCGGAAGCCGGGCAGCACGCTCGCCCCGCTGTCACGCGCCGACTGGAAGACGTACACCAGCACGACGAGCACCGCCGCGAATCCGAGCGCGATCAGCACCGGCCGCAGGTCGTCCTCGGCGAACGCGCCCGTGCGCTGGCCCCAGCCGATCGGCGACAGCCAGCTGATCCACATCGCGGTGCGGTGCAGCCCGTCGTCGGACGGCTCGCCCGCCGCGTCGCCGATGCCGCGCACGAAGTACGCGGCGATGACGGCCGCCACCCCCGCCGCGTTGGCCGCGCGCGAGGTGCGGAACAGCTGCGCGAACACGAGCCCGACGGCGAGGAACGCGATGCCGCACGCGGCCACCGCCGTGCCGGCGACGAGCGAGCCCGCGACCTCCAGCCCGCTCGCGATGAACGCGAGCGCGACGGCCAGGCCGAGCACGACGTCGGCGAGCACGCCGTGGATCACCGTCGCCGTCGTCGGGAGTACGCGCGACGCCGGCGTCGCCGCGACGAGCTCGGCTCGCCCGGCCTCCTCGTCGCCGCGCGTGTGGCGCACGGCGAGGAACGTGCTCATCAGGCCCGCGAGCAGTGCGATGAAGGCGAAGATGAGGAAGAAGGCGAACGGCCCCTCCTCGGCGCCGTTCGGCGTGCCCCGGAACATCAGGATGGCCGGCGCGACCATGGTCAAGCGGAGGATCCCCTCGCGCTCGGCGAGATCGCCGAACGTGGTGGTCACCGCGGTCGTGGCCATGAGCCCGAGCCCGGCCGTGCCGGCGATCCAGAGCGCGAGCTGCACCCGGTCGCGGCGGAGGCGCTGTCGAAGCAGCACGCCGAGCAGGTTCACGTGCCGGCCTCCGCGCGCGCCTCCGCGCCGACCAGCGCGGGGTCGTCGCCGTAGTGGCGCAGGAACAGCTCCTCGAGCGAGGGTGGCATGACGGTGAGCGCCTGCACGCCGAGCCGGCCGAGCTCGGGCAGCACGCGCGCGATCCGGTCGCTGTCGACCGTGAAGCGCACCCGGCCGTTGTCGACCACGAGATCGTGGACCCCGTCGATCGCCGTGACGGCGCCCTCCTGGCCCGGAACGTGCACGAACGCGACGGTCGAATGGGTGAGGTGCCGCAGCTCGGCGAGCGTGCCGGACTCCACGAGCCGCCCGGCGCGGATGATGCTCACGCGATCGCAGAGCTCCTCGACCTCGGAGAGGATGTGGCTCGACAGCAGCACCGTCGCGCCGTCCTTCGCGAGCCGGTCGATCTCGCGGTTGAACACGACCTCCATGAGCGGGTCGAGTCCGCTCGTCGGTTCGTCGAGCAGGTACAGCTCGGCGGGCGTCGCGAACGCGGCGATCAGGGCGACCTTCTGCCGGTTGCCCTTCGAGTACGCCCGGCCCCTCACGCGCGGGTCGAACTGGAACGCCTCGATCAGGCGCGCCTTGCGCTCGGCGTACGCGGCGCGATCGGCGGTGCCGCCGCGCAGCCGGGAGAGCAGGTCGATCGCCTCGCCGCCCGTGAGGTTCGGCCACAGGGTCACGTCGCCGGGCACGTACGCGAGCCGTCGATGCAGGGATGCCGCCTCAGCCCACGGGTCGCGGCCGAACAGCTCGACCGTGCCGCCGCTCGCGCGGGCGAGGCCCAGCACGATGCGGAGGGTCGTGGACTTGCCCGCGCCGTTCGGGCCGAGGAAGCCGTGGATCTCGCCGGGACGCACCTCGAGGTCGAGCCCGTCGAGCGCGACGGTGCGTCCGAAGCGCTTCTCGAGCCCGCGGGTGCTGATCACGCTGGTCATGCGGCGGATGGTACGCCAGCCCCGCGAGGGCGGGAGGGACCAACGGCACTCGTGCCCCTGTCATCCGGCTCCCCGAACCGCAGGTACGCTCGGCGTCATGGGTCTGCTCGACGTGATCGCGCTCGTCGGCGAGGTGGTCGCGTGGATCACGTTCGTCGGCGGCGGGCTGTGCCTGCTCGCGTTCGCGTTCGCGCGCATGGCCGACGGCACGTGGGAGCCCACCGAGGCGGTCGTCGTCGACGGCCCGGCCGGTGCGCGCGTCAGGTGGTTCGCCGAGGGCGAGTTCCACGAGCGGGCGCTCGACCACGACGAGCGCGAGCACCTCGACGCGAGCGAGATGCAGCCCGCGTTCTACCGCCGTCGCACGCCCGACCGGCTCCGGTTCGAGGCCGACTCGCCGGTGCCCCGGCTGCTCGGCACGCTCGCGGTGATCCTGCTCGGCATCGGGCTCGTCGCGACGATCGCGTCCACGCTCGCCGGCGTGATGGGCTGACGGCCCGGCGGGCGCCGACGGATGTCGCGGCGCCGGCACAGGCGCGTCCGCCCCGCTACCGGCGCGGCCGCCCCGCTATTCGAGCGCGGCGAACTTCTCGATGTCGCCCTCGGTGCCCGACACGATGATGAGGTCGTGGTTGGACACGACCGTCTTCTCGGTCGCGTAGGTGAAGGGCTTGCCCGGGCTCTTGACGCCGACCACCGTCACGTTGTGCCGCGAGCGCACGCCCGACTCGGTGAGGTTCTTGCCGCGGATCGGCTTCGGGGGGTACATCTTCACGAGCGCGAAGTCGTCGTCGAACTCGATGAAGTCGAGCATGCGGCCCGACACCAGGTGCGCGGTGCGCTCGCCCGCCTCCCGCTCGGGGTAGATGACATGGTTCGCGCCGATGCGCTCGAGGATCTTGCCGTGCGAGCTCGAGATCGCCTTGGCCCAGATCTGCGGGATCTTCAGGTCGACGAGGTTGGCGGTGATGAGCACGGATGCCTCGACCGACGAGCCGACCGCGCAGACGGCGATCGAGAACTCCTGCGCGCCGATCTGCTTCAGCGCGTCGAGCGACTTGGCGTCGGCCACCACGGCGTGCGTGACCCGCTCAGCCCACTTCTGCACGAGGGCCTCGTCCTCGTCGACCGCGAGCACCTCGCGGCCGAGGCGGTCGAGCTGGCCGGCCGTGGCGGCCCCGAACCGGCCGAGTCCGATGACGAGCACGGGGGCGTCGTGCTTGATGCGATCAACCAACGATGGGCCTCTCTTCCGGTCGCTTGAACAGTTGGCGCTTCTGCGCGGCCGCGAGGGCTGCCGCGAGCGTGACGGTGCCGACGCGACCCATGAACATGGTCACGGCCATGACGTACTTGCCCTCGGGCGGCAGGTCGTTGGTCAGGCCGGTTGACAGGCCGCACGTCGCGAACGCCGAGATGACGTCGAACAGCACGAAGTCGAGCGGCGCCTTGGTGATCTGCACGATGATCACGGTCGACACGGCGACGATCGTCGCGCCCCACAGCACGACGCTCACCGCGAGCCGGAGCATGTCGCGCGGGATGCGGCGCCCGAACGCCTCCATGGCCGGCGCACCCTTCGCCTCGGCGTACGCGGCGAGGAAGAGCACGGCGAGCGTCGTGACCTTGATGCCGCCCGCGGTCGACGCGGAACCGCCGCCGACGAACATGAGCATGTCGGTCACGAGCAGGCTCGACCCGTAGAGGTCGGCCATGTCGATCGTCGCGAACCCGCCCGAACGGGTCATGGTCGACATGAAGAACGCCTCGTACAGCGTCTTGCCGAACCCGAACGACCCGTAGGTCTTCGGGTTGTCGTACTCGAGCACCAGGAACGTGAGCGCGCCCGCGACCCACAGGATCGCGGTGGTGGTCAGCGTGAGCTTGACGTGCACGCTCCATCGGCGCGGGAACTTCCACGTGCGCAGCAGCGCGAAGATCACGGGGAAGCCGAGGCTGCCGAGGAACACGTCGAGCATGAGCAGCGATTGGAACCAGTAGTCGTCGAAGAACTCGACCGGGCCGAGCGGATTCGGTGCGAACCCCGTGTTCGTGAATGCGCTCACCGAGTAGTACGCCGCGTACCAGATGCTCGTGCCGGCGTCGTACCCGGCCGCGAGCATGCTCGGGATCATGCCGAGCATGATGACGGCCTCGATCGACAGGGTGCTGATCGCGACCGTGGCGAGCAGGCCGCCGACCTCGCCGAGGCGGATGGCCTGCCGTTCCGACACCGGGCCGGCGTGCACGCGCGACGGGTTCGTGTCGCTCGCCGCGATGAGCCTCGCGCGCAGGCCCAGCCGGCGCGAGATCACGAGGCCGAGGATGGAGGCGAGCGTCAGCACGCCCATGCCGCCGACGTTCATGCCGATGAAGATCACCGCGTTGCCGAACGGCGACCAGTGGGTGGCCATGTCGACGGTGGTCAGGCCCGTGACGCAGATGGCGGACGTCGCGGTGAAGAACGCGTCGTACAGGGGTGTGCCGCCGGTGCCGCTGCCGGCCCTGGCGATCGGCAGCGTCAGCAGGAGCGTGGTGATGAGCACCAGGCCGGCGAAGATCAGGATCGCGAACCGTGACGGCGAACTCCGCACGAGCCCGTCGACGGCGTCGCGGACGCGGCCGAGCCATGAGCGACGGGCGATCCCCCGACGACCCACGGGTTGCGCGGCCATCCGCCCTCCCCTCGCTCGACGCGTGTGTCATCGTACTCCCCGCTCTCCGCCCCGACTGACTACCCTTGAGCCATGGCGGACATCTTCGACGTGGTGGCGGACCCGACCAGGCGCGACATCCTCGGCGTCCTCCTCGACCGCGAGACGTCGGTTCCCGAATCCGGCGGCGAGATCAGCGTCGGCGAGATCGTCACGGCGCTCGGCGTCAGCCAGCCCACGGTGTCCAAGCACCTCAAGGTGCTGCGCGAGTCCGGGCTGGTCGGCGTCCGGGAGGAGGGCCAGCACCGCTACTACCACCTCGACCGTGCGCCGCTCGAGCGCCTGGAGGACTGGCTGATCCCCTTCGTGTCGACGGATGCCGCGGCCGACGCCGTCACGCTCGCCGGCGCCGATGCCGGCGCCGAGGAGGGCCTCAACGAGGAGCAGCGCGCCTTCGCATCGGCGCTCGGCAAGGCGTTCGCCGACACCGCGCACCAGGTCACCGCGGTCGTCGCGTCGCAGCGCAAGCGCAAGTGACCCCGGTGGTCGAGTCGCACCGGGCGGAGCCCGGCGCGTATCGAGACCCTCAGCCCAGCCGCTTCTCCATCTCGAGCTCGAGCCCGCCCGGCTCGAGCTCGTACGGCCGGCGGTACCCGGTGTAGGCGAACCCGAGCTTCTCGTAGAACCGGCGCGCTCGCGCGTTGTCCTCGTGCACCTCGAGCCGGAGCGTGTCGCTGCGCTCGGCGGCCCACCGCTCGATCTCGTCGAGCAGGGCGCGCGTGACGCCGGCCGCCTCGCCGCGGCGATCGGGCGACACGTAGACGCCGACGAGGAGCGGTCCGGTCGCGGCGTCCGGCACGTAGCATCCCATCGTGCCGACCCACCGCTCGCCCTCGATCGCGACGAGCACGGTCTGCTCACGCGCCTCACCGCGACGAGCGCGCGTGCGCCACTCGGCCTCGTCGTACTGGAGCGCCCGCTCGATCGTGTCGCCGAAGGCGATCGGGGTGTCGCGCAGCATCTCGAGGCGGAGCGCTCGGACGGCAGGCCAGTCCGCTTCGCGCGTGGTTCGGATCACGAGTCCGGGTCGGGACATCCCTCGAACGTAGCGGATGGCTCGGCGCCTCGTCGGCGAATGGGCTAGACTACCGCGGGGCTGATCGCCCCACGGCTGCGGCACGCGCGGCCGACCCGATCTTTGTGAGGTTTTCGTGGGTTCCGTCATCAAGAAGCGTCGCAAGCGCATGGCGAAGAAGAAGCACCGCAAGCTGCTTCGCAAGACGCGCCACCAGCGTCGCAACAAGAAGTAGTCGACTCGACCACTGGCAGGGCGTCAGGCCGTGAGGCCTGGCGCTTTTCGCTGCGCGGAATCCGCGGGTCCCGGAGTCCCGGCGGCGCGTCCGGGCACCCTGAGCGCGCGTATCCTGACCGGATGACCCCCCGCGAGATCCGCCTCACCCTCATCGGCAAGCCGGGGTGCCACCTGTGCGACGACGCGCGGGAGGTCGTGCAGTGCGTGCGCGAGGAGCTCGCCGCGACGCCCGACGCACCGGTCACGCGCCTCGAGGAGCTGTCGATCCTGGACGACGACGCCCTCCGCGCACGGTACGCCGAGGAGATCCCGGTGCTGCTCGTCGACGACGAGGTGCACGGGTACTGGCGCATCGACCCGGTCCGGCTGAAGACGGCGCTGCTCGCGAGGCGTTAGCCGACGGCATCCGCTCGCTCAAGGGGGTGAGAATCGGATGCCGCAGGCGTTGACTTGCAGCATGACGACCCTCGCGGCATCCCACCCCGACCAGCCGGCCGCCCACGAGCACTCCGACGTGGTCGTCGTGGGCGCAGGCATCACCGGGCTGGCGACGGCGGTCATGCTGCTCGACGCCGGGCGCCGCGTGACCGTGCTCGAACAGGATGTCGCGGGCGCGCTCGCGAGCGGACGCAACACCGGCAAGGTGAGCCTGCTGCAGGGCACCCGGCTCTCCACGATCCGGCGCGCGCACCCCGCCCGGCTCGTCCGCGCGTACGTCGACGCCAACCGGGCCGGGCAGCAGTGGCTGCGGCGCGCGTGCGAACGCGCCGACGTCGCGTACCGCGAGTCGACCGCGTACAGCTACGCGCAGTCGGTCGACGGGCTCGACGCCGTCGACGCCGAGGTCCGGGCCGCGCGCGAGGCCGGACTGCCCGTGCGGCGCGTCGACGACGTGCCCGACGGGGTGCCGTTCCCGCTTGCGGGCGCGGCGGCGCTCGACGGCCAGCTCGCGCTCGATCCCGCCGAGCTCATGCGGGGCCTCGCCGAGCTCGTCGCGCGCGGCGGCGGCCGGCTCGTCACGGGCGTCCGGGCGCTCGGGGTGCGCGCCGCCGATCCGGTGCGGGTGCGCACGAGTGCCGGCACGTTCACGGCCGACCAGGTCGTCATCGCCACGGGCGCGCCGATGCTCGACCGGGGCCTGTACTGGGCGAAGACGAGCGGCTTCCGGTCGATGCTCGCCTCGTTCGACGTGCCGGAGACCGCCGCAGCGGGCCTGCCCGACGGGCTCTACCTCTCCGTCGACCGGCCGAGCCGCAGCATCCGCTCGGCCGAGCACGGCGGCCGCACGCAGCTGATCGTGGGCGGCGCCGACCACCGCACCGGGCGCGAGCCGAGCACGGGCGACCTGCTCGACGAACTGCTCGCCTGGGCGCACGCCTGGTGGCCCGGCGTCGCCGACGCTGAGCAGTGGGCCGCGCAGGACTACGAGTCGCACAACCGCGTGCCCTTCGTGGGCCGGATGCCGCGGGGCCGCGGCCGCGTGTGGTTCGCGACCGGCTACGCCAAGTGGGGGCTCACGAACGGCACGGCCGCGGCGATCCGCATCTCGCACGAGATGCTCGGCGCCCGCCGTCCGGACTGGGGACGGACCATCGGCACCCGGCTGACGATGCCCGCCGACTTCGTGCGCGGCCTCGCCGAGGGGGCGCGCGTGGGCGCCGCGGCGGTGGGCGGCTGGGCGAACGCGCTGCGCGCGCCCGAGGCGCAGGCCGCGCCGGCGCCGCCCGAGGGCGTCGGTGTCGTGCTGCGGCGCGGCGCGCATCCCGTGGGCGTCTCGACGGTCGGCGGCGACACGTGCGAGGTCTCCGCGGTGTGCACCCACCTCGGCGGGGTTCTGCGCTGGAACGACGCCGAGTGCACGTGGGACTGCCCGCTGCACGCCTCGCGCTTCGACCACCGCGGTCGCCGCATCGAGGGCCCCGCGCTGCGGGACCTCGAGCGCGCCGAGGTGACACCGCTCGACGAGGTGCTGCGCGCGGGTGCGGCCGAACGAGCCGAAGAGCCATCTGGCGCCGAACCGCGCTGAACGCTACGTTCTCCCTGAGAGCACGACCCGATGCTCGACCCTACGAGCGAAGGCCGTGATGACCCTCTCGCGCAGACCCTCGACGCTGCTCGTCGCCGCACTCCTCGCGGCCGTCCTCGCCATGGCGAATCCCGCGCCGGTCCAGGCCGCCGAGCGCACGTGGCAGGCGACCGTCGTACTCGGCACGTGGCCCACGCTCGCCGGCACTGACGAGGTGCTCGTCGAGGCCATCCCATCCGGCCAGGTCGAGCCGACCGCGAGCGCGCTCACCGATGCCGCCGGGCAGGTCACGCTCACGCTGCGGGACGATATCGCATACTCGGTGCGGTACACCTACCTCGGATCCGGACTCTTCAATCCGCGTCCGCAGTCGACCGGCATCTACCAGGATCAGCAGTTCCTCAGGATCCCGGCCGTGCACACCATCAGCGGCCGGGTGTTCCTCGGGTCCGAGTCGAGGCCGGCACTTCCGGGCGAAGTGCGGGTCAGCGCCCTGGTCGGCGGCGAATCGCACGTCGAGTCGGTGACCACCGACGAATCGGGGGCGTACACGCTGCGGCTCGATCCGGGCACCTACGTCGTCCGCTTCGACTACGTCGGCGACGAGCCGTGGGCCGACGGGCGGACGCCTGGCGTGGTCTACGTCCAGGACGCGTCGAAGGAGGGCGTCGACGCCACGCTCCAACCTGCGAGCATCATCGCGGGAACCGTCCGCGATTCCGGGGGCGGCGCGATCGGGGGCGCCACGGTGACGGCGAACGCTCGCGAGGCCCTCACCGACGGGACATGGCTCTCCTACACCGCGACGACCGACGGTTCGGGCGCGTTCCGCATGGACAGCATCGGGCCCGGCGACTACGAGGTGTGGATCACGGCCGAGGGCTTCGTGCCGGTCCGATGGCCGGGCGTGACGTACACCGAGCCCGAGCTGATCGACCTGACGGCTCCGTCCGTCCGGCGACTCGACGCCACGGTGCACCGCCCAGCGTCGATCACGGGCAAGGTCACGGTCGACGGACTGACGCCCGACCAGTACTCCGACGGCTCGGTCTACGCGGAGCTCCAGTTCCGCGACCCGGAGCGCGCGACCTGGACGATGGTGCAGCGATCGCCCATCGCTGCCGACGGCGGCTATCGGCTCGGCGGCCTGCTCCCGGGCGAGTACCGTGTCCGCGCCGGGTACAGCGGGCCGCGCGGCCTCGCCGCCGACCTGTCTCCGACGTTCACGATGGCCGAGGGCGAACTCCGCACGTGGAACACCAGGACGCTCTCGCCCACGGTCGGGCTGCAGCCCGGGGTCCTCGTGAAGGGGAGCGGCGCCGACGTGTACCTGGTCGACGGGCCGACCGAGCTCGTGCGGCTGACCTCGTTCTCGACGGCCCAGGACCTCGGCATCCCGACCTCGTACTCGGTGGTGCCCGACGCGCAGCTGGACGACTACGAGATCGACTTCCGCCCGCTCAGCAACCTCGTGAGCTGCGACGGAGGTCAGCTGGGTTCGGGCGGCCGACTGTACTGGATCACCTGGAAGGAGTTCCCGTACTCGCCTCGGAGCGAACTCGACCCGTCGACGTGCGATCGGCTCGCCGTCACCGGCGAGCGCTTCAGCGGATACCTCTCGAGTGGCGGCCGCGTCTGGTATGTCGATGAGGAGGAGGCCGGGAAGCACGAGGTGCTGGGCGCCTCCGGAGTCGGCGCGCACCCTGTCAACGACGCGTTCCTCGGCACGCTCCCCACCGGCACCCCGCGCGTCGTCGCAGGCGGCCTCCTCAAGTTCGACGACCAATCCGCCGTGTACCTCGCGAACGGCTACTCGCGCCTGACGCGACTGACGTCCTTCGCGACGGTCTCCGACATGGGGCTCCCGACCTCCTTCACGACTCGGCCCGCGGTGGAGCGCGCCGAGTACGAGGTCGACGAACACACGCTGCGCAATGCCGTCCACTGCAACGGAACGTCGTACGTCGGCGCGAACGGCGGCGCGTGGCCCGTGTCCGCCGACGAGGCCGCGGGCCTGCCCGTGTCCGAACTCACGGGCTTCGCCTGCCGACGGCTTCCGCAGCGGTCCCCGGCGATCACCGAAGCGCTGCTGCTCAAGGGCCCGACATCGCCCGTGGTGTTCCACGTCGCGGACGGCACGAAGTCGGCGGTCGCGAGCATGGGCGAGGCGGAGCGGCTCAGCGCACCCCAGGCACCCAACTTCCTGACCGTCCGGCCCGAGTACCTCGAGCTCCTCCCGACTGTCGCCGAGCGATTGACGCCGGGCACGCTCGTGAAGTCGGCCGCCCAGCCGATGGTGTACCTGGTCGACGGCGACCTGCGGCTGATACCCGTGTCGAGCTTCGGCACCGTCGCCGCGCTGGGCCTCCCGACGAGCTATCGCGTGGTCTCGGATGCCGCGATCGCCGCTCGGACGGTGGCACCGCGGTCGCTGGGGGTGCTCGTCTCCTGCGACGGCGCAACCTACCTCGGCCTGGATGGTCGGGCATGGCCGGTGCCCGACACCGCCGTGGCGGGCCTGTCGCCGCTGACCCTGGATCCCGAGACCTGCGCTGCCATGCAGCGGCAGCAGGACCCGCTCGGTGGGCTCACCCTGATGAAGGCCGCCGGTGAGGCCAGGGTCTGGGCGCTGGTGGAGGGCCGCCTTCGGCCGGTGACGACCATGTCCTCGCTGCAGAACCTCCAAGGCCGGTACGGGCTCCTGCGCCAGGTCGATCCGTCGTTCGTCGCGGAGACACCGAAGGGGCAGCCGGTCTTCGCCCCGAAGACCCTGGTCAAGGCCAGCGACGGCCCCGACATCTACGTCGTCGACGGATTCTCCGGGCTGGTCAGGCTCCCGAGCTTCGAGCTCGCCCTCGACATGGGCGCCGGTCCCGTCTCGAATCCGTCGTCGCTGGGCTTCGAGACGGTGCCGCGCGCCGACCTGGGCGCGTACTCCGTCGGCGCATCGCAGCTCACGAACGTGGCGACATGTGCAGGCGCGCACTACTTCCTCGGCAACGGCGCGATGCACGAGGTCTCGTCGTCGCTCGTCGCTGGTCTTGCGACGACCGCACTGGCCGATGAGACGTGCCGGCTGGGGGACACCTCGCTCCGCGCGACCCCGATCTTCGTCAAGTCCAGGTCGAGCTCGACGGTGTTCATGCTCTCGGACGGGCTGAAGCGTCGTGTCGAGAGCTGGGATTCGGTCGTCGACGTCTCGCGCCCGCACGCGGCGATCGCGTGGGCCGTCAACGACGCGTTCCTCGCGTCGCTGAACCGAGGGCCCGACGTGCTCCCCTCCGGCACGCTCGTGAAGACCTCCGGCGACCCGACCGTCTACGTCGTGGACGGTCCGTTCGACCTGCAACCACTGGCCACCTTCGAATCGGCGCGCGCGTTCGGCCTGTCCACGGCGTACCGCCAGGTCCCGGAGGGCACGCTCGCCGGGATCCAGCGCTCCCAGGTCGTCCTCGACGCGCTCGCCTCGTGCGAGGGCGGACTCTGGCTCGCCTCCGCCGGCAAGCGCTGGCCGCTGCCGGAGCATGCGGTCGAGGGAATGCCCGTCGCCGGCCTCAGCGACGCGCTGTGCTGGCACCTGCCGAGGGCGAACCAGTCGCTCACGAGCAAGCCGTTCGTCAAGTCGGCCGCCTCGACGACGATCTACGCGCTCGACAACGGGACGAAGCGGCCGGTGACGTCGTTCGAGGCGCTCGTCGCGATCGCCGACGGCCACCCGGTCATCTGGGTCGAAGTCCGCGACGGGTTCCTGTCATCCATCCCGACGGGGGCGCCGATCTCGTCCTGACGGTCACTCGTCGGACTGCGGCGGGTGGATGCCCCGGGGTGACGCCTCCGGGGTGTCGCGCCACGTTGCGCGGGCGGCGCGCTCGGCTGCCTCACGCCGCGCGAACCAGCCGGCGATCGGCACGTCCGTGGAGGAGTGCGCGAGGATCGACAGTGCGATCGCGACGACGATCACGTGGAACATGAACTCCGCCCCCGGCGCGCCGCTCTGCAGCACGAGCAGCCCGTAGAGCACCGACGCGAACCCCTTCGGGCCGAACCACGCCGCCGTCGCGCGCTCCTCCCAGGGCAGCCGGCTGCCGATGAGCGACAGCTCGACCGCGATCGGCCGCGCGAACACCATCAGGAGCACGCCGAACAGGTAGCCCGTCCACGGCACGTCGACGAGCAGGGCCGGCGAGATGAGCGCCCCGAACATGAAGACCGCCAGCAGCTTCACGAGCTCGGAGACCTGCCCGCCCAGCTGGTGGAACGCGTCGCGCATCTCGGGCGCCGCGGTCGCGACCGTGATGCCGGCGGCGTACGCGGCGAGGTACAGGTTGGCGTGCGTGACCGTGCAGACGCCCAGCACGATGAGGCCCACGGCGATGGGCGTGAGCGAGGCGTACAGCGGGGTGCGGGCGAACACCGGACGGCGCACGAGCCACGACACCACCAGGGGGACGGCGATGCCGACGGCTACGCCGAGCACGAGCTCCTCGGCGAGCACGAGCGGTTCGGCCTCGGGGCCGCCGACCGTGGCGATGAGGATGAGCACGACGGGCAGCGCGAGGCCGTCGTTGAGTCCTGACTCGACGCCGAGCAGGTGGCGCACGCGGTAGGGGATCTCGCCGCGACCCACGATCGCCGACGCGAACACCGGGTCGGTCGGCGCGAGCACCGCCGCCACGAGCGCCGCCTCGAGCCACGTGAACCCGAGCAGCCAGACGCCGAGCACCGTCGTGATCGCGAACGTGATCGGCATGCCGAGCAGCAGCGCCCGACCGGGCAGGTGCCAGGCCGCGCGGAGTTCGCGCAGCCCGAACTCCTGGCCGTCGGTGTAGAGCACGATGAACAGCGCGAGCGACGAGACCGTGGTCACCGTGGGATCGGTCGCCTCGAGCACGACGATGTCGAGCATGCCGCTGCCGAGCAGGAACCCGGCGACGAGGAACAGCACGGTCGTCGAGAGCACCGTGCGGTGCGCGAGCCCGGAGATCAGGATCGCGGCGAGCAGGACCAGCGCGAACGACAGCAACAGCGCTTCCACATCGAGAAGTCTGCCGCCGCCGCGCGCGCCGGTCGAGTACGCCACGTTGCGGGCGTGCCGAGGCGCCGTCGCCAGGGGTCGGGTTTCGAGACGCGCCTCCGGCGCTCCTCAACCCGAGGGTCGGGCGAGACCTACGGCAGCAGGCGCGTCGGCCCGCGGAACAGGTAGGTCGTCTCGCGGATCGAGTGCTCGTGCAGCATGAGCATCAGCACACGCGCGAGGCCCATGCCGAAGCCGCCGTGCGGGGGCACGCCGTAGCGGAAGAAGTCGAGGTAGAAGCCGAGCTCCTCGGGGTCGAGGCCCTTCTCCTTCGCCTGCTCGACGAGCACGTCGATGCGGTGCTCGCGCTGCGCACCCGTCGAGATCTCGACGCCGTTGAAGATGAGGTCGTACGAGTTCGTGAGGCCCGCGTCATCCGCGTGGCGCATGTGGTAGAACGGCCGGATGCTCGAGGCGTAGTCGGTGAGGAACACGAACTCGTGGCCGAGTTCCTCCTTGACGTACTGCGAGATCTGGCGCTCGCCCTCGGGGTCCATGTCGGCGTCGTTGCGGGGCACGACGTAGCCGCGCTCGGCGACGATGCGCTTCGCCTCGGCGAGGGGGATGCGCGGGAACGGCGTCGCCGGCACCGTGATCTCGACGCCGAACAGCTCCTGGATCTCGGCGCCGTGCTTCTCCTTCACCGCCGTGAAGCCCGCGACGAGGAGTTCCTCGTGCATCCGCATGACGTCCTCGTGCGACTCGACCCAGCTCATCTCGGCGTCGATCGAGGTGAACTCGGTCGCGTGGCGCGACGTGAACGACGGGTCGGCGCGGAACGCGGGGCCCACCTCGAACACGCGCCCGAAGCCCGCCGGCTGCGCCATCTGCTTGAAGAACTGCGGGCTCTGCGAGAGGTACGCCGTGCCGTCGAAGTAGCCGAGCTCGAACAGCTCGGCCCGCGACTCGGAGGCCGACGCCATGAGCTTCGGCGTCTGGATCTCGACCCAGTCGCGCTCGACCCAGTACGTGCGCAGCGCGTGCAGGAACGTGGTCTGGATGCGGAAGATGAGGTTCTGCTTCGGGTGGCGCAGGTCGAGGAAGCGCCAGTCCTGCCGCTTGTCGAGACTCGAGTCGGCGGCGATCGGCGTCTCGAGCGCCTCGCTCACGACGTCGAGCGTCGCGATCTTGACCTCGAGCCCGCCGAGCTTGACGCGCTCGTCGTGCTTCAGCTGGCCGGTGACGCTGATGAACGTGCCGTGGCCGAGCGCCGAGATCTGCTCGGTCAGTGCGAGCGCCTCGGCCGCGCCGACGCTGACGCCCTCGGGGTCGAGTTCGCGCACGGCCGGGTTCACGAGCTGCACGGCACCCGACTCGTCGCGCAGGATGATGAACTGCACCTTCTTCTGATCGCGGACGGTCTCGACCCATCCGGCGACGGTGACGGGGCCGTCGGGCAGTGCGGCGAGGTCCTTGACGAGGGTGCGCGTGTTCACGAGAGGCCATCCTACCGGCCGGGGTTCCCCGCCCGACCGGCCCTCCTCGCGCCATCCGCTCGCGCCCGGCCTCCACGCCCGGCCCGGTTTGCAGGAGTCCCGACGATGCACAGGAGCCGATCCACGATTCCGTCCTGCAGTTCGCCGAGACTCCTGTGAACCGGTTGCGGTGCGCACTCTGGGAGGATGCCACGGTGGAGACGGATCGGGACGCCGCATCGGGCGCGAGAACGACGCCGGCGGTGCGGCACCGCGACCTTCGTCCGGTCGGTCGGGTCGCCCGCGGGTTCGGGTACGGCTACGGCGGCTTCCTGCTGCTCGCGTCACTCCTGGGAAGTGTCGCACCCGCGGGCGCAGGTCCGGCGATGCTGCTCGTCATCGTGCCGTCCGCAGCGCTCGTGGCGCGCAGCTTCTTCGTCGGCATCCGAATCCGCGGATCGGAGCTGATCATCGTCTCGTGGTTCCGCACGTACCGGTTCCGTCACGAGCGTATCGGCGATGCCATCCTCATCGACTACTCGGGATGGTTCACGAACTTCTCGCCCAGTCGACGGATCAAGGTCCTCGAACTGGAGGTCGACGGGCGTGACCGCGAGCTCTCGTGCACGGCGATGACTCGGCGAGGGGCTGCCCGGGCGACAGCCGAACTTGCACGCGCATTCGGCCTGCGGGTAGAAGACCTCGACGAGATCCGGGTGCCGATGCCGGACCTGGGCCGCTGGGGGAACGGGTAGCCCACGACGCTCGGCGATTTCGAAGGGAACCGGTTCGTAGACTGGAGGGCGTGCCGGCCGAGCAGATCCATCTCGTGCGCCACGGCGAGGTCTTCAACCCGCAGGGCGTGCTGTACGGCCGTCTCCCCGGATTCGGCCTGAGCGACCTCGGCCGCGCCATGGCCGCGAGCGCCGCGCGCGACCTCGCCGCGCGCAAGCGCCACGTCGCCGCACTGATCTCGTCGCCGCTGCAGCGCACGCAGCAGTCCGCCGAGCCCATCGCCGAAGCGTTCGGCCTCGAGGTCGCGCTCGACGACCGCATCATCGAGCCCACCAACCGGTTCGAGGGCAAGCGGATGACCGGGCGCGACTCCGCCCTCCGCGACGTGCGCAACTGGTCGTACCTCGTGAACCCCTGGGAGCCGAGCTGGGGAGAGCCGTTCCGCTCGATCGCCGACCGCATGCTCCACGCGATGTCCGATGCCGCCGACTCGGTCGACGAGGGCGACGTGGTCCTCGTCAGCCACCAGCTGCCGATCTGGATGGTGCACCGCCGCGTCGCCGGCAAGTCGCTCGCGCACGACCCGCGCCGCCGTCGCTGCGCACTGTCGAGCATCACGAGCTTCGAGCGCCGTGACGGGCGCTTCGTCGAGGTCGGGTACCGGGATCCGGCGGCCTCGCTCGCCGCGAACGCGACCGATGTGGGGGCGGTGTGATGGGCGGGTCGCGAGTGCCGGGTTTCGAGATGCGCGCTGGGCGCGCTCCTCAACCCTCACGGCCGGGTTCCGAGACGCGGCTGCGCCGCTCCGCAACCCTCGGAGTGGTCGCGCTCGCCGCGGCATCCGTGCTCGTGCTGGCCGGCTGCTCGAGCGACCCTCTCGCCGAGCAGTACCGCGAGGGCAGCAACAAGGGCTACATCGCCGGCGACGGCACGATCGCCGAGTTCCCCGCCGATGAGCGCGGCGAGCCGATCGCGTTCGCGGGCGAGACGATCGAGGGCGAGGCGCTCGACTCGGCCGACCTCGCCGGGCAGGTCACGGTCGTCAACTTCTGGTACGCCGGCTGCGCGCCGTGCCGTGCCGAGGCGCCGCTCCTGCAGGAGGTCTCCCAGGAGTTCGAGGGCGACGGCGCGTCGTTCGTCGGCGTGAACGTCCGCGACCAGGCCGCGACCGCGGCATCCTTCGAGGAGAACTACGGCATCACCTACCCGTCGATCGTGGACGTGAACGACGGCGCCGTGCAGTACGCGTTCGCCGGCGAGGTGCCGCCCGCCGCCGTGCCGACGACGATCGTGCTCGATGCCGAGGGCCGCGTCGCGGCGCGCATCCTCGGCCAGCTGAAGGACGCCTCGATCCTCGAGACCATCGTGCGCGACGTCATCGCCGAGCAGGCGTAGCGGCGCATGGACCTCGGCGAGACGATCTTCAGCGGCCAGTTGCTCGCGGCGGTGCCGATCGCGGTTGCCGCGGGGCTCGTGTCGTTCCTCTCGCCGTGCGTGCTGCCGCTCGTGCCGGGGTACCTCGGCTACCTGGGCGGGTTCGCCGACGCGAGCGCCGACGCCGACGAGCAGCGCCGTGCGCGCCGCCGGCTCCTCCTCGGCGTGCTGTTGTTCATCGCCGGCTTCACGCTGGTCTTCCTCCTCTTCACGACCGCGTTCGGCGCGATGGGCGCGTGGCTGCGGCTCTACTCCGACGTGATCATCCGCGTGCTGGGCGTCGTGCTCATCGGCATGGGGCTCGTCTTCATCGGCCAGTTCACGTTCCTGCAGCGCACCTTCAAGCCGTCGTGGCGTCCGGCGACCGGGCTCGCGGGAGCGCCGGTGCTCGGCATCGTGTTCGGCCTCGGCTGGACCCCGTGCATCGGCCCGACGCTCGCGGTCGTGCTTGCACTGAGCGCCGACGCGGGCAACGCCGGCCGCGGCGCGCTGCTCGGCCTGGCGTACTGCATCGGCCTCGGCATCCCGTTCCTGCTCGTCGCGTTCGGCTTCGGCTGGGCCGCGAACGCGCTCGCGTTCGTGCGGCGGCACATTCGAGCCGTGAACCTCATCGGCGGTGGCCTGCTCATCGCCATCGGCCTGCTCATGGTGTCGGGCCTCTGGACCATCTGGATGTACGAGTTGCAGGCGGTGATCAGTGGTTTCGTCCCCGCGATCTGAGGCGCGGCCCGACGGCGGGCGAGCGGATGGCACGCCGGCGCGCGACACGGGCGTCGACCCGCTGCGCCCGGCCGACTACGACGACGGCTCGCGCGGCGCCGGCGCCGACACCGCCGCCGGCGACGGCGAGGTCGCCGGCTCGGGCGGCTCCGCGGGCCCGGTGAACGCCCCGAAGCTCGGTCCCGTCGAGTGGCTGCGCTTCGGATGGCGCCAGCTCACGAGCATGCGCACCGCGCTGCTGCTCCTGCTGCTGCTGGCCCTCGCCGCCGTGCCGGGATCGCTCGTGCCGCAGCGGTCGAGCGACCCGAACGGCGTCGTGCAGTACTTCGCCGACAACCCCGACCTCGCGCCGGTGCTCGACGGGTTCCAGATGTTCGACGTGTACACGTCGGTGTGGTTCTCGGCGATCTACCTGCTGCTGTTCGTCTCGCTGATCGGCTGCATCATCCCGCGCACGAAGCACCACTTCGAGGCGCTGCGGGCCCGCCCGCCGAAGACGCCCGCGCGGTTGTCGCGCCTGTCGGCGTACACCGAGCGGCCGCTCGGCGACGGCGAGACGCCCGAGGCCGCGGTCGAGCGGGCCGCGGCGGCCCTCAAGAAGTCGGGCTACCGGATCGAGCGGTACGACGTGCGCGGCGCGCCATCCGTCTCCGCCGAGCGGGGATACCTGCGCGAGACGGGCAACCTGATCTTCCACACGGCGCTCGTCGGCGTGCTCGTCGCGGTCGCCGTCGGCGGCGGCTTCGGCTTCTCCGGCCAGCGAGTGATCGTCGAGGGCCAGTCGTTCGTGAACACCCTCGCGGCGTACGACTCGTTCAACCCGGGACGCTTCTTCGACGACACCCGGCTCACGCCGTACCGGCTGACGCTCGACGAGCTCGACGCGGTCTACGAGACCGAGAACCGCGACGCGCTCGGGCAGGCGATCGACTTCACGGCGCGCGTCACGATCGACGGCACCGGCGGCGAGGCCGAGCGCCAGGTCAAGGTCAACGAGCCGCTGTACGAGTACGGCACCGACGTGTACCTGCTCGGCAACGGCTACGCGCCGACGATCACGGTGCGCGACCCCGAGGGCGAGGTCGTGTTCACCGACTCGATCCCGTTCCTCCCGCAGGACGCGAACCTCACCTCGATCGGCGTCGTGAAGGTTCCCGACGGGCTCGCCGACCAGGTCGGCATGGTCGGCTTCTTCTACCCGACGCAGACCACGCTGCCCTCGGGGGCGTACACGTCGAGCTACCCCGACCTCGTCTACCCGGTGCTGACGCTCAACGTCTACTCGGGCGACCTCGGGATCGACGAGGGCACGCCGCGCTCGGTCTACCAGCTCGACACGACCGGGATGGAGCAGCTCACGGGCGGCGACACCGGCGTCGACTCGGTCGAGCTCATGCCCGGCCAGTCGACCGAGCTGCCGAACGGCCTCGGCACGGTCGAGTTCGAGACGGCGACCCCGGATGCCGCGGCCGACGACTTCTCGCAGTCCGTGCCGCGCTTCGCCTCGTTCGACGTGCACCACGACCCGTCGCAGGGCTGGGTGCTCGTGTTCGCCGTGCTCATCATCGGCGGACTGCTGCTCTCGCTCTTCATCCCGCGCCGGCGCATGTGGGTCAAGGCGGTGACCCGGGCGGATGGCACGACCACGCTCGAGTACGCCGGCCTCGCGCGCGGCGACGACCCGGGCCTCGACCGCGCGGTCGAGGAGCTCGCGGACGCGCACGCCGGGCCTGAGGACGCTCCCGCAGATCCTGAGAAAGCTTCGACGTAAGGTGGAACGGTGACGCTCGACGAGATCTCCATCATCGCGGTCTACTCGGCCATGGCCGTGTACGCGATCGCGTTCATCGCGTACTCGATCGACCTCGCGAAGCGGTCGGCCGCCTCGGCGACGGCGACGGATGCCGCGTCCGCGACGGTCGCTGCGGGGTCCGGCGCCGAGCGGGTCGAGGTCCTCGCCGCGGCGGGCGCGGGCGCGACCGCGGCCACCTCGTCCGGGGGAGCCGCCGGGCGCGACCGGTCGTCGAAGGCCGGTGCCGCGACATCCGCCCCCGTCGCCTACGGGCGTTCGGCCGTGCTGCGCGTCGCCGTCGCGATGACGGTGATCGCGTGGCTGCTGCACCTCGGGGCGACCGTGCTGCGCGGCATCGCGGCCGAGCGCGTGCCGTGGGCGAACATGTACGAGTTCGCGTTGACGGGCACGCTCGTCGTCACCACGGTGTACCTCGTGGTGCTCGTGATCTCGAAGACCGACCTGCGGTTCCTCGGCACGTTCATCACCGGGCTGGTGCTGGTCCTGCTCGGCGTCGCGACCGTGAACTTCTATGTGAGCGTCGTGCCGCTGCCGCCGGCGCTGCAGTCGGTGTGGCTCGTCATCCACGTGTTCGTCGCGACCACGGCGGTCGGGTTCTTCGCGCTCGGGTTCGCGCTGTCGGTCGTGCAGCTCATGCAGGCGCGCCGCGAGGCGATCGCCGCCACCGCCGACGCGGTGAAGAAGTCGTTCCTGGCGACGCTGCCCGACTCGGCCTCGCTCGAGAGCCTCGCGTACCGGGTCAACATCGTGGGCTTCATCCTCTGGACGTTCACGCTCATGGCCGGCGCGATCTGGGCCGAGAAGGCCTGGGGCCGCTACTGGGGCTGGGACACCAAGGAGGTGTGGACCTTCATCATCTGGGTGGTCTACGCCGGGTACATCCACGCGCGCGCGACGCGCGGATGGCGCGGCACGCGATCGGCCTGGCTCGCGATCATCGGATTCTCCGCGGTGCTGTTCAATTTCACCGTGGTGAACCTGTTCTTCAAGGGGCTGCACGCCTACTCGGGTCTCTGATCCGGCCGTCCCGTCCCGACTGTCGCCGTCCGGCCGGGACGTTCGACCGCTCCCGTCCGGACCGTACGCTCGACAGTTCCCGTTCGAGCCGAGACCGCCCGTTCGAACGGGCACGCTCGTGACGAACGGGAACATTCGTGGCATCCGACGTGCGGCTCCGGGACGGCACGGTTGCGATCGCCACGACTCGCGGGCACGATCGCTGCATGGGCCGGGCCCTGCTCGAACGCGATCGGGAACTCGACGCGCTGCGATCCGCGGCGCGCGATGCCGCCGCGGCGCGCGGACGCCTGGTGCTGCTGCACGGTGAATCGGGCATCGGCAAGTCCAGCCTCGTGAACGCGCTCCGCGCGGAGCCGCCCGACGGCGTGCGCGTGCTCCTCGGCGCGGCGACGCCATGTCGACGCCCAGGCCCCTCGGTCCGCTGCGCGACCTCACGTCCTCGGTCGGGCCGCGGCTCGGGCAGGCGCTCCGCGCGGGCGACCGCGAGGAGGTCTTCGACGCGCTGCGCGAGGAGCTGTCGGGCACGCCCGCGACGGTGCTCGTCATCGAGGACGTGCACTGGGCCGATGAGGCGACGCTCGACGCGGTCCGCTTCCTGGCGCGTCGCATCGACGACCTGCCGGCCGCACTGGTCCTCACCTACCGCGACGAGCTCGACCGCAATCATCCGCTGAACCGCCTGCTCGGCGATCTCGGACACGGCGATCGGGTCGATCGCATCGCGCCGCGGCGACTCTCGCCCGCCGCCGTCGGCGAGCTGACCGCGGGCACCGGGGTCGACGTCGACCGCGTGGTGGCGCTGACCGACGGGAACCCCTACTTCGTCAGCGAGCTCGTGGCGTCGGCCGACGAGGTGCGCGTGCCTCCCACCGTGGTGGACGCCGTGACCGGTCGACTCCGCCGGCTCGACGCCGCGACCCAGGAGCACGTGGAGCAACTCGCCGTCGTGCCGTCGGCCGTGGATGCGAACCTGCTCGCACGGCTGGTGCCCGGCGGTGCCGGCGCGGTGCGCGCCGCAGAGGAGGGCGGCCTCCTCGTCGTGCAGCCCGACGGGGTGCGGTTCCGCCACGAGCTGACACGGCGCGCGGTGGTCGACGGGCTTCCGGCCTCGCGCCGGATCGAGCTCGAGCGCCGGGTGCTCGCCGCGCTCCTCGCGGCGGGCGACGCGGATCCCGCGACGCTCGTGCACCATGCGCTCGCGGCGGGCGATCTCGACGTCATCGTCGAGTGGGCTCCGCGCGCGGCCCGGGATGCCGCGGCATCCGGTGCGCACCGACAGGCGGCGGCGCACTTCCGGGTGGCCCGCGCCCACGCCGATCGATACCCGCCCGCCGAGCGGGCGGACCTGCTCGAGGAGTACGCGATCGAGGCGTACACCGTCGGATTCGCCCAGGAGGCCGTGATCGCCGAGTCCGAGGCGATGCCGCTGCGCCGGGAGTTCGGCGACGCGCACCGGCTGGGGGCGAGCCTGCGGTGGATGTCGCGGTTCCAGTGGTTCGCGGGGCATCGCACCGAGGCCGAAGCGGCGGCGGGCGAGGCCTCCGCGGTGCTCGTCGACGCCGGCGAACCGAGCCTGTACGCGATGGCGCTGAGCAACGAGGCCCAGCTGGCCCTGCTCGCGCACGAGACCACCCGCGCCATCGAGCTCTCGGGCCGCGCCATCGACATCGCGCGGGAGACGGGCGCCGCCGGCGTGCTCTCGCACGCGCTGAACAACCACGGCACGGCGCTCATGTTCCTCGCCGACGACGCCGGCATGGCCGAGCTCATCGAGGCCGCCGAGGTGGCGCTGGCGGTCGACGACATCGAGGACGCCGCCCGCGCCTCCGTCAACCTCGTGTGGGGCCTGCTCGACCAGTACCGGCTCGACCTCGCGGAGCACTACCTGGCGCGCGCCCTCGAGATCTCGGAGCGCGCGGAGTTCATCGGGTTCGTGACCTACCAGCAGATGGAGCAGGCTCGGCTCGACCTCGCCCGCGCGCGCTGGGACGACGCGCTGCACACCCTCGATCGCGAGATCGAGGCGCCGCACGCGCGGTGCGTGGCCCTGATGGTCGCGGGAACCGTGCACGTCCGGCGTGGCGACGCCGAGGGCGATGCATTGCTCGACGAGGCGTGGCGGCTCGCGGTCGAGCTCGGTGAGCTGCAGCGACGAGGGCCGGTGGCCGCCGCGCGAGCCGAGGCGGCACTGCTGCGAGGCGACCCCGCATCGGCCCGTGCCATCGCGCGCCCGGAGTTCGCGGAGGCCGACCGTCTCGACGCCCGGTCGCTGCGCGCCGAGCTCGCGTACGTCCTGCGCTCCGCGGGGGACGAGGTCGAGGTCGCGCCCGACGACGAGCACCCGTTCGCCGTGCAGGCCCGCGGCGACTGGCGGAGGGCCGCGGAGCTCTGGCATGCCGCCGGAGCGCCGTACCACGAGGCCACCGCGCTCGCCGAGAGCCCGGACGAGGCCGACCTCGTCGCAGCCCTCGCGATCCTCGACCGCCTCGAAGCCGTGCCGCTCGCGCGGGTCGTCAGGGCACGACTTCGCGAACGCGGGGTGCGCACCATCCCGCGCGGGCCCTCGACCCTGACCCGCGCCAATCCGGCGGGCCTCACCGCGAGGCAGGTCGAGGTGCTCCGGCTCGTCGCCGAGGGCCTCACGAACGCCGAGATCGCCGACCGGCTCGTGCTGTCGGTCCGCACCGTCGACACGCACGTCGCCGCCGTGCTCGCGAAGCTCGGCGTGGCGACGCGGAGTGAGGCCGCTCGGATGGCGCCGGAGGTGCTCGAGCAGGCCGGCTGAGCGTCGCGCGCCGCCTTCCCTCCCGCCTTCGTCCGTTCCGCCTTCGGTGATGCCGCGGCCGATGTCGGTATGCGGACCGTCTGATCTCGGTAGTCGTCGCCGATGAGCCGCCATGCCCCCCAGTCGTAGAACTGAGATGAGCCCGATCGGGCCCCGAAGTTCGAGACGGAGAGGAGGGGCGACATGCTCGCAACCATGATCCTGCTGGGACTGCTCGCGGCGGCGGCGGTCACCGGCGCATCCGTGCAGTTCCGTCGCGACGGCTACCGCCGGACGCCGACCCTGCCCCGCTGATCCGCTCACCCGGTCATCCAGACGGCCTCCCGATCAGCGGATCCACCGACCCACCGACCCACCCGTTCACCGATTCACGAGAGACCTCACCATGAACTCCGCAGTCCTCGCCCCGACCGCATCCTCCCGCCGGATCCGGCGCTGGACGCTGCCCGGGCGCCTCCTCCGCTCCGCCGCGCTCGCCGTCGCTCGGGCCCGCTCCGCCCGGCTCGAGGGAATGGACCCCTGGGAACTCCACGAGCTGCAGCGCGAGGCCGACTCCCTCCGCACCGAGCACTTCCGCGCCGTCGCCGTCGGACGACTCATGTGACCGGCACAGGGCACCAGGACCCACCCCGTTCCCTGTGCCCATTCGTGCCCGGTACCCCGCGGACGAGGGGCGGCTCGTGGCAGCGCTTCCAATCGCACGGGCCCGTGCGGCTCTCAGCAGACCGGGTGAGGCATCCGCGGCCGAGCAGTTCCGCCATCCGATCTTGCAAGCGCTTGCATTAACCGTCCGCCACCCGATAGCGTCGCACCCAATGTCGTTCAGGCACGGTGTCGTGCCGGGGAATCGGGAGTCGAAGATGACGCATCGAGCGCGCGCTCGCAGCTGGTTGGCACTGGGGGTGACGGGCGCCGTCGCGGCTTCCGTGCTCTCCGTCGTTCCCCTCGGGGCGGCGGCCGAGGAGGGCGACACGTTCGCGCTCGTCGGGTCGCTGCAGTCCGAACTCGGGTGCTCGGAGGATTGGCAGCCAGCCTGCGAGGCGACGCACCTGCCGCCGACCGACACGGCCGGCGTCTATGCGGCCGAGTTCACCGTGCCCGCGGGCTCGTGGGAGTACAAGGTCGCCGCGAACGACTCGTGGGACGCGAGTTGGGGCCTGAACGGCGGCGGCGACAACATCCCGCTGACGGTCGGCGGCGACACCGACGTGCGCGTCGTGTTCGACGACACGCAGAAGCGCGTCGGCCTCGAGCTGCTCGAGACCCGCGGCGCCTACGACGACGCGACCGATGCCGCGCTCGTCGCCGCACCCGCACGCCAGCCGGGCAGCACCGAGAACTTCTACTTCGTCATGACCGACCGGTTCGCCAACGGCGACCCGACGAACGACGAGGGCGGCCTCGAGGGCGACCGCCTGACGACCGGGTTCGACCCGACCGACAAGGGCTTCTACCAGGGTGGAGACATCCAGGGGCTGCGCGACCGGCTCGACTACATCGACGGGCTCGGGACGACCGCGATCTGGCTCACGCCGAGCTTCATGAACCGTCCGGTGCAGGGCGAGGGAGCGAACGCGTCGGCCGGCTACCACGGCTACTGGATCACCGACTTCACGCAGATCGACCCGCACCTCGGCACCAACGCCGAGCTCGAGGCCCTCATCGACGAGGCGCACGCCAAGGGCATCAAGGTCTACTTCGACATCATCACGAACCACACGGCCGACGTGATCGACTACGAGGAGCAGCAGTACTCGTACATCGACCAGGCGACGAGCCCCTACACGGATGCCGCGGGCACCGCGTTCGATCCCGGCGACTACGCCGGCGCCGCCGACCCGGCCTTCCCGGCACTCGACCCCGCGACGAGCTTCCCGTACACGCCCGTCATCGCGCCCGAGGACGCCGACCTCAAGGTTCCGGCCTGGCTCAACGACCCGACGTTGTACCACAACCGCGGCGACTCGACCTGGTCGGGCGAGTCGGTCACGTTCGGCGACTTCGTCGGCCTCGACGACCTCATGACCGAGCACCCGACCGTCGTCGACGGCTTCATCGACGTCTACCAGGGCTGGATCGACCTCGGCATCGACGGCTTCCGCATCGACACGGCCAAGCACGTGAACTTCGAGTTCTGGGAGCAGTGGTCGACCGAGGTGCTCGACTACGCACACGCGGCCGGCAATCCGGACTTCTTCATGTTCGGCGAGGTCTACGACGCCGACCCCGTGAAGCTGTCGCCGTACGTCCGCAACTCCGACATGAACTCGGTGCTCGACTTCACCTTCCAGTCGCAGGCCGTCTCGTACGCGTCGGGCAACAGCTCGAAGAACCTGCAGTCGCTGTTCGCGGGCGACGACTACTACACGACGCCCGACTCGTCGGCGACGGCGCTGCCGACCTTCCTCGGCAACCACGACATGGGACGCGTGGGCTACATGCTCGCGAACACGGGCGACGCGCTCCAGCGTGACGAGCTCGCGCACGAGCTCATGTACCTCACGCGCGGCCAGCCCGTCGTCTACTACGGCGACGAGCAGGGCTTCGCCGGTACCGGCGGTGACAAGGACGCGCGCCAGACGCTCTTCGCGAGCGAGACGGCCGAGTACGTGAACCAGAAGCTGGTCACCGGCGAGAACGCCGGCAGCGTCGACCGGTACGACACGACCGCACCGCTGTACGAGCACATCGCCGCGCTCGCCGAGCTGCGCGACGCGCACCCCGCCCTCGACCGGGGCGCCCAGATCGAGCGGTACGTGACGGATGGCGCGGGCGTGTACGCATTCAGCCGCGTCGACCGCGACGAGAAGGTCGAGTACCTCGTCGCCGTGAACAACGCGAACGAGGCGAAGACGGTCGACGTGTCGACGCTGACCGCGGGCGGCGTGTTCACGCCGCTGTACCGAACGGCCGGCACCGACGGCCCGGGCGTCACCGCGAACGCGGAGGGCGTGGCATCCGTCGCAGTGCCGGCACTCGGTGCGGTCGTGCTGCGCGCCAACCGCCAGGTGACGGCGCCCGAGGCGGCATCCGCCATCGCCGTCGACGTGCCCGCCGCGGGCGCCGGCGTCACGGGCGTGACCCCGGTCTCGGCGGATGTCGCCGACTCGACCTGGCAGGAGACGAGCTTCGCCTGGCGCGTCGCCGGCTCCGACGAGTGGACGCCGCTCGGCACCGCCGAGGACACCACGCCGCGCGTCTTCCACGACACCGCGGGCCTCGCTCCGGGCACCCTCGTCGAGTACCGCGCGATCTCGACGGATGCCGCGGGCCAGCGCGCCGCCGCCTCGACGTACGCGTCGGTCGGCAACGCGGTCAACCTCGTCGTCGAAGAGGAGCCCGAGCCCGAGATCGGCCTCGTGACGGTTCCCGGCAGCCACAACTCCGAGATGGGCTGTGCGGGCGACTGGGCCCCCGGCTGCGAGGCCGCGAAGCTCACGAAGCGCGCCGACGGCATCTACGCCGGCACGTTCCAGGTCCCGGCCGGCTCGTACGAGTACAAGGTCGCGATCAACGGCTCGTGGGCGCTGAACTACGGCGCGAACGGCGTGCAGGACGGTGCGAACGCCACCTACACGACGGATGGCACCACTCCCGTGACCTTCTACTGGGACCCCCGCACGAAGGTCTTCTCGTCGACCGCCGAGGGGCCGATCGTGACACTGCCGGGCAACCTGCAGTCCGAGCTCGGCTGCCCCGGCGACTGGGCGCCCGACTGCATGGTCACGTTCGCGCAGGACGGCGACAAGGACGGCGTGTACGAGTTCGCGACCGACCAGCTGCCCAGCGGAAACTACGAGCTGAAGGTCGCGCACGGCCTCTCGTGGGACGAGAACTACGGCGCCGACGGCGTGCGGAATGGTGCTAACCTCTCGTTCAGCGCGACCGAGGGCAAGCTCGTGACCTTCCGGTACACGCTCGCCACCCACGTGCTCGAGATCGTCGTGGCCGACCCGCCGCTCGCGGGCACCGGCACGCAGCGCGCGTACTGGCTCGACGCGAACACGCTCGCGTGGCCGCAGTCGCTGCTCGGCGGCGTCGCGCCCGGCGACCTCTCGTGGACGCTCGAGCACTCGGCCGACGCCGGGCTCGCGGTCGCCGACGGCGCCGTGACCGGCGGCGGCGAGCCGATCGAGCTCGAGATCGACCCCGCCGGCATCGGCGACGAGCTCGCCGCGTCGTTCCCGCACCTCGCGAGCTACGCGGCCCTGCGGCCGGTCGGGCTCGACCGCGAGGCGATCGCCGCGCTCCTCACCGAGGAGCTGCAGGTGGCCCAGCGGGTTTCGACGGGGCTCAACCAGCAGGGTGAGCTGACCGCCCTCACCGGGGTGCAGCTGCCGGGCGTGCTCGACGACCTGTACGCGGATGGCGCGGCCTCCGCCGCGTTCGGCGCCTCGTTCGCCGGCGACGCCGTCACCGCGTCCGTTTGGGCGCCGACGGCGCAGTCCGTGTCGCTCCAGCTGTGGGAGGCCGGCGCGACCGGCGACCCCCAGGTGCTGCCCGCGACGTTCGACGCGACATCCGGTGCCTGGTCGGTGACGGATGCCGCGATCGGAGCGGGCGACGAGTACCGCTGGCTCGTCGAGGTGTTCGCCCCGACGACGGGCGAGATCGAGTCGAACTCGGTGACCGACCCGTACTCGGCCGCGCTCACCGTGAACTCGGCGCGCACCGTCGTCGTCGACCTCGAAGACCCGGTGCTCGCACCCGAGCAGTGGGCGTCGACGCCCGCACCGGCCGTCGACCGCCCGGTCGACCGCGCGATCTACGAGCTGCACGTGCGCGACTTCTCGATCACCGACGAGACGGTGCCCGAGGCCGAGCGGGGCACGTACCGCGCGTTCACGCGCGACAGCGCGGGCACCGCGCAACTGCGCGAGCTCGCCGACGCCGGCATCAACACCGTGCACCTGCTGCCGACGTTCGACATCGCGACCATCGAGGAGCGACGGTCCCTCCAGGCCACCCCCGACTGCGACCTCGCGTCGTACGGTCCGGCCTCGGAGGAGCAGCAGGCGTGCCTCGAGAAGATCCGCGACCTCGACGGCTTCAATTGGGGGTACGACCCGTACCACTTCCAGGCGCCCGAGGGCTCGTACGCCGTGAACCCGGAGGGCGGCGCGCGCGTCGCGGAGTTCCGCGAGATGGTCGGCGCCCTGCACGCCACCGGGCTGCAGGTCGTGCTCGACGAGGTGTACAACCACACCGCGCAGTCGGGCCAGGGCGAGAAGTCGGTGCTCGACAAGGTCGTGCCGGGCTACTACCAGCGGCTCAACGCGAACGGCGGCGTCGAGACCTCGACGTGCTGCCAGAACGTCGCGACCGAGCACGCCCTCGGCGAGAAGCTCATGGTCGACTCGACCGTGCTCTGGGTCAAGGAGTACAAGGTCGACGGCTTCCGCTTCGACCTTATGGGCCACCACTCGAAGGAGAACCTGCTCGCGGTGCGCGCGGCGCTCGACGAGCTCACGCTCGCCGAGGACGGCGTCGACGGGTCGAAGGTGTACCTGTACGGCGAGGGCTGGAACTTCGGCGAGGTCGCGGACAACGCCCGGTTCACGCAGGCCACTCAGGGCCAGCTCGGCGGCACCGGCATCGGCACGTTCAACGACCGGCTGCGTGACGGCGTGCACGGCGGCAGCCCGGTCGACGGCAAGTCGAAGTTCGAGCAGGGCTTCGGCACCGGCCTCGCGGGCGAGCCGAACGGCCTGCCCACGCGCGAGGGCATCCGCAACCTCGGCCAGCAGACCGACCTCGTGAAGCTCGGGCTCGCGGGCAACCTCCGCGACTTCGAGTTCACCGGGTACGACGGCGTGGTCAAGAGCGGCGCCGAGGTCGACTACAACGGCGTACCGGCCGGCTACGCCGACCAGCCCGACGAGGTCATCAACTACGTCGACGCGCACGACAACGAGACGCTGTTCGATCTCGGGGTCTTCAAGCTGCCGACCGACACGTCGATGGCCGACCGCGTCCGCATGAACACGCTGTCGCTCGCGACCGTGACCTTCGCGCAGACGCCGTCGTTCTGGCACGCCGGCACCGAGCTGCTGCGCTCGAAGTCGCTCGATCGCAACAGCTACAACTCGGGCGACTGGTTCAACCGGATCGACTGGACTGGCCTGGAGTCGACGTTCGGCTCGGGCCTGCCGCCGAAGGCCGACAACCAGGACCACTGGGAGTTCATGAAGCCGCTGCTGGCCGACCCGGCCCTGAAGCCCGCAGCGTCCGACATCGCCTCGGCCGAGGCATCCGCCCTCGACCTGCTGCGCGTGCGCTCGTCGGTCGACCTGCTGCAGCTGGGCTCGGCCGAGCTCATCGAGCAGAAGGTGTCGTTCCCGAACAGCGGCACGGATGCCACGGACGGCCTCATCGTGATGCTCATCGACGACCTCGTCGGCGAGGACCTCGACGCGTCGCTCGAAGGTGCGATGGTGGTGTTCAACGCCTCGCCCGAGGCGATCACCGAGCAGGTCGACGGGCTCGCGGGGCGCGACTTCGCGCTCAACGAGGTGCAGGCCGGCGGTGCCGACGAGGTCGTGAAGGGCACGTCGTGGGATGCCGCGTCGGGCACGCTCACCCTGCCGGCACGCACCGCGGCGGTGCTCGTCGATGAGCAGGAGCCGGCCGGCGTCGCCACGGTGACGCTCGCCGCGCCGAGCAAGGCGATCGCGAAGGCCGGGAGCACGATCAAGGTCTCCGGACAGGTCACCGCGCTCGACGGCTCGCGCCCGGTCGGCACCGTCTCGGTGCTGGTCGACGGCGACGTCGTCGCGACCGAGCCGATCGAGGCGGGCGAGAACGGCGGGTTCAGCGTGAAGCTGCCGAAGCTCGGCGCCGGCGCCCACTGGGTGCAGGTCGACTTCGGTGGCGGCGACGGGTTCGCCGGATCGCAGTCGGTCCCGGCGATGATCCTGCTCTGGTGAGGCGCGCCGTGCGCGGCGCGGCCTGAACAGGTCCGGGCGGAGCGGGTGTGCGCCGCTCCGCCCGGACCTGTTCCGGAGCACGCCGAATCCCGGGTTTCCGCGGCCGTAGCCGCAGGAGCCCGGGATTCGTCGTGTCCGGGGGATCGGGTCAGTCGGCGGTGGCGACGGCGGCGGGCGCGGTGAGCAGCGCGTGGCAGCGCTCGAGGCGCGCGAGCCACCAGGCGGTGCGCTCCTCGTCGGCGGCGTACCGGTCGAGGAGTGCGGGGTCGGGGTCGACGCGGCGCACGTCGATCGCGCCGTCGCGGGGGAGGAGCGGGTCGCGCGTGACATCCGCCGCCAGGAGCGACGCCGTGCCGAGCCCGCAGTCGTAGTCGAGGTCATGAATGGATGCCGCCAGGTGCGCGCCCATCGCGAGGCCGACGCTCGTGTCGAGGGCGCTCGAGACCACGACGGGCAGGCCCGCGCGATCGACGAGGTCGAGGGCGCGACGGATGCCGCCGAGCGGTGCCGCTTTGATGACGAGCAGGTCGGCGGCGCGCGCCTCGGCGACGGCGAGCGGGTCCGCGGCGCGGCGCACGCTCTCGTCGGCCGCGATCGGGATGCCCATGTACTTCGTGCGGGTGCGGATCTCGGCGAGCTCGTCGACCGTCGGGCACGGCTGCTCGACGTACTCGAGGTCGAACGGCGCGAGTGCGTGGATCGCGTGCTCCGCCTCGTCGACGTTCCAGCCGCCGTTGGCATCGACCCGGATGCGTCCCTCGGGGCCCATCGCCTCGCGCACGGCGCGCACGCGCGCGACATCCTGCGCCAGGGTCTGGTCGGATGCCGCGACCTTCACCTTCGCGGTACGGCAACCCGGGAACCGCTCGAGCACCGACGGCACCGCGTCGGGGTCGACCGACGGGACGGTCGCGTTGACGATCACGCGATCGCGGACGGTCGGCGGCGCGGCGTGCCATCCGAAGTCGATCGCGGCGGCCAGCCACGTCGCCGCCTCATCATCGGGATACTCGGCGAACGGGGCGAACTCGGACCACCCCTCCGGACCCTCGAACAGCAGCGCTTCGCGCACGTCGAGGCCGCGGAACCGCGTGACGAGCGGGAGCGCGACGACCCGGGCGGTCGCGAGCAGGTCGTGCAGGGGCGGGACGGCGGCGTCGCTCATGCCCCGAGTCTGTCACCTCGCCCGGCGCGGGGGTTGAGGAGGGCGCTCTGCGTTCGCTCCAGTTGTGAGGGTTGAGGAGGGCGCTCTGCGCTCGTTCGTCTTGTGAGGGTTGAGGAGGGCGCTCGCGCCCGTCTCGAAACCCGGCCGGTGCGCCCCCTCACCCCCCGAACCCTCAGCGCTCGCCGATCCAGCTCTCCGCTGGCGGCACCAGCTCCTCCAACCGCGCCCACAGCCCGTCGGGAATCGGCGTCGCATACGACGCGAGCGTCTGCGCGATGCGCGACGGCGTCGACATCCCGACGATCGTGGAGTGGACACGCGGGTCGCGCGTCGAGAACTGCAGCGCCGCGGCAGCGAGCGGCACGTCGAACTCGGCGCAGGCCTGCGCCATCCGCACCGCCGCCTCGTGCATGTCGGGACGCTCCCCGTACGCGTACTTCGTCGTGGCGGCCGGCCCCTTCGCGAGCAGCCCGCCGCCGTACGGCGCCGCGTTGAGCACGCCGAGCCCCAACTCGGTCGCGCGCCCGATGAGGCCGTCGGCCGACCGGTCGAGCAGCGTGAAGCGGTTGTGCGTCAGCACGACGTCGAACACGCCGGTCTCCATGAGTGGCGCGGCGACGGCGAGGGTGCCGCCCGCGAGCCCGATCCAGTCGACGGCGCCCTCGGCCTTGAGCTCGCGGAGTGCCTCGACCGGGCCGTCCGGCGCGAGCGCGGCGTCGACGCCGATCCGCTCCGCGTCGTGCAGGTGCAGCAGCGGAACCCGGTCGACGCCGAGCCGCTCGAGGCTCTCGGCGAGCGACGCGCGCACGCGTCGCGCCGAGAAATCGTCGCTGCCGTGGAGTGGATCGACCTTCGTCGCGAGCACCACGTCGTCAGGCAGTCCGCCCGCCCGGCGCAGCGCCTCGCCGATCCGGTGTTCGCTCTCGCCGTGGGCGCCGTAGTTGTTCGACGTGTCGATGAAGCGGATGGGACTCGCGAGCGCCGCGAGCACCGTGTCGACGGCGCGCTCCTCGTCGACCGGGCCGTACAGCTCGGGGATGCCGAGCGGGCTCGTGCCGACGCACAGTTCGGTCACCATGAGCCCGGTGCGTCCCAGCGTTCGCGTCGCGACATCCGTCATCGCTCCACCCTAGCCACGACCCGCCATAGGCTGGACGGCATGGCAGTCGAGGTGTCGGAACTGTTCGATCCGAGCGAGTGGGTGGAGGCCGCGGCGTCCGTCACCGGTTCAGCCGGTTTCACCGACATCACCTACCATCACTCGCCCGACGGGCGCATCGCGCGCATCGCGTTCGACCGGCCCGAGGTGCGCAACGCGTTTCGACCGCACTCGGTCGACGAGCTCTACCGCGCCCTCGAGGACGCCCGCACGAACCCGCGCATCGGCGTCGTGCTGCTCACCGGCAACGGGCCGAGCCCGAAGGACGGCGGCTGGGCGTTCTGCTCGGGCGGCGACCAGCGCATCCGCGGGCGCGACGGCTACAAGTACGAGGATGTCAGCGGGTCGAGGAGCGACGGCGAAGCCGACGCGTCTCGAGACCCATCCGACGGTCCGGGTTTCGAGACGGGTGCTTCGCGCCCTCCTCAACCCTCAGACGCGCGGCTCGGCCGCCTGCACATCCTCGAGGTGCAGCGGCTCATCCGGTTCATGCCGAAGGTCGTCATCGCGGTCGTGCCCGGGTGGGCGGCCGGCGGCGGGCATTCGCTGCACGTCGTGTGCGATCTCACGATCGCGAGCCGCGAGCACGGGCGCTTCAAGCAGACGGATGCCGACGTCGGCAGCTTCGACGCCGGGTACGGCAGCGCGTACATGGCGCGCCAGGTCGGCCAGAAGTTCGCGCGCGAGGTGTTCTTCCTCGCCGAGGAGTACTCGGCCGACCGCGCGTACGAGATGGGCGCGGTGAACCGGGTCGTGCCGCACGCCGACCTCGAGCGCGAGGCGATCGCGATGGCGCGCACCATCCTGACGAAGTCGCCGACGGCGATCCGCATGCTCAAGTTCGCGTTCAACGCGGTCGACGACGGGATGGTGGGCCAGCAGGTGTTCGCCGGCGAGGCGACGCGGCTCGCGTACGGCACCGACGAGGCAGTCGAGGGTCGCGACGCCTTCCTCGAGAAGCGCGACCCCGACTGGGGAGCATTCCCCTGGCACTACTGACTCAGGGGGTTACGGTGGGCGAGCGGATGTCGCGGTGAAACCCCTCTTGCGGGTTCCGGTGACGGATGTCGCGGCGCTCCGCGATCTCCTCGAGGCGGCGCTCGCCGGCGGGCCGGCGATCTGGCCCGTGCCGGGCGGGGGGCGAGCGGATGGTGACCAGGCTCGAGTGTTTCCGTTCGAGCCGAATGCGACCGCTGGAGCGGGCACGCTCGGCGCGAACGGAAACACTCGCGCAGTGGGCGAGGTCGACGACCGGATCGCGCTCGTCGTCGAGACATCCGGCTCGACCGCCGCGCCCAAGCGCGTGCTGCTGTCAGCGGCAGCGCTGCGCGCGAGCGCCGACGCGACCGCGACGGCACTCGGCGGCCACGGTCGCTGGGTGCTCGCCGTGCCGGCGTACTACGTCGCGGGCGTGCAGGTGCTCGTCCGCTCGATCGTCGCGGGCACGCCCGTGGTCGGAACCCCGGCCGCCGAGCCGTTCACGCCCGAGGCGTTCGCCGAGGCGACCATGCGCGTCATGCGCACGCGCGACGCGCTGCCGCGGTACACCTCGCTCGTGCCCGTGCAGCTCGCCCGCATCGTGGAGGCGGCCGAGGCCGAGCCATCCGGTCACCTCGCCCGCACGCTCGCGTTCTACGCGGCGATCCTCGTCGGCGGGCAGCGCGTGGATCCCGCGCTCGTCGAGCGGGCGGCGGCGTTCGGCGCGCGCATCGTGCGCACCTACGGGTCGAGCGAGACCTCGGGCGGGTGCGTCTACGACGGCCGTCCGCTGCCGGGCGTGCGCGCCAGGGTGGTCGACGGGCAGCTCGAGCTCGGCGGCCCGACGCTCGCCGACGGCTACCTCGACGACCCCGAGCGCACGGCCGCGGCGTTCGCGACCGACCCCGACGGCACGCGCTGGTACCGCACGGGCGACCTCGGGTCGATCGACGCGGGTGGAGTGCTGCGGGTCACCGGGCGCGCCGACGACGTGATCACGTCGGGCGGGGTGAAGGTCGTGCTCGGCGAGGTCGAGCGGGCGGTGCATGCCGTGCCCGGTTTCGGCGATGCGGTCGCGGTCGCGGTGCCCGATCCCGAGTGGGGCGAGCGCGCGGCGGTCGTCGCGTCGGGCACTGCCGCCGAGGCGCCGGGGGCGCTCGACGCCCTTCGTGAGGCGACGGATGCCGCGGGCCTCCCGCCCGCGGCCCGTCCCGTGCTGCTCGTCCCGGTCGCCGACCTCCCGCGTCTCGCGTCGGGCAAGCCCGACAGGGTCGCGTGCGCCGCGCTCGCGCGCGCGGCCGCCGACCCGCGGGCCTGAGCCCCTCGAGTGTTCCCGTTCGCGCCGAGTGTTACCGCGCGAGCGGCCACACTCGGACCGAACGGGAACACTCGGCGAGGAGGCCGCGCCGAATACGATGGCACGGTGGCCCGCCCGAAACCCCAGCGCATGACCCCGCCCGCCAAGCCCGCCGCGAAGGGGCGCACCAACGGACGCTCCGGCAACCCTGCGAGGGCCGCCGCCGCGCCCGCGGTCCAGCGCGGCCCGATCACGTGGCGCGACTGGGTCGGCGGCGCGCGCCTGCGCACGCTGCCGCTCGCGATCGCCCCGGTCGCGCTGGGCACCGGCGCCGGCGTCGTCGCGGCGTCGTATCTCGATGAGCCGTTCCATCCGTGGCGCTTCGTGCTCGCGCTCGTCGTTGCGCTCGCGCTGCAGATCGGCGTGAACTACGCGAACGACTACTCCGACGGCATCCGCGGCACCGACGCGCACCGCGTCGGCCCGGCGCGCCTCACCGGTTCCGGGTTGGTGCCGCCGAAGCGCGTGCTCGCCGTGGCACTCACCTTCTTCGCGATCGCCGCGGTCGCGGGCCTCGCGCTCGTCGTCATCACGCAGCAGTGGTGGCTGCTCGCGGTCGGCGCGGTCGCGATCGTCTCGGCCTGGTTCTACACCGGCGGCAAGCGCCCGTACGGCTACTACGGCCTCGGCGAGCTGTTCGTGTTCGTGTTCTTCGGCATCGTCGCGACGGCAGGGTCGGCCTACGTGCAGGCGCTCACCGTGAACCTCGAGGCGTGGACCGGCGGCGCCGGCGTCGGCCTGATCGCGTGCGCGGTGCTCATGGCGAACAACCTGCGCGACATCGACCAGGACCGCGCCGCGGGCAAGCGCACCCTGTCGGTGCTGGTCGGGCCGCTCGCGTCCCGCATCCTGTTCGCGGTGTTCATGCTGCTGCCGTTCGCGGTGGTCGTGTTCTGGGCGTTCCTGTACCCGCCCGCGTGGCTCGTGCTGTTCGCCTTGCTCGCGGCGGTGCCGGCGTGCATCATCGTCGGCTGGGCGCGCACGCCGCGCGAGCTCATCACCGCGCTGCAGCTCGCGAGCCTCACGGCGCTCGCCTACGGCGTCGGCATGGGGCTCGTCTTCGCATTCTGAGCGGATGGCGCGGCGACGGGCCGAGCGGATGGCGCATCGCTCGCCTACTCGGAGGGGCGCTGGTCCGTCGCGTCGACCGCCGCATCCTCGGCCTCGTCGTCGTCGCGCACGACGGGCGCTTCGCGGTGCCGGGCCGCGTAGAGGTCGCTCGCGAACTCCTCGCGCTGACGGCGCAGGAAGATCAGCGACGCGCTGAAGCCGAAGAGTGCGGCGACGAGCACGGCGATCCACGGGCTGACGCCGGCGATGAGCAGCACGATGAGCGGAGCGGCGAACAGCAGCACGCGCAGCAGCGTGTAGCGGAGCCAGACGGGGACGGCTTTCACGCGATCAGTGTAGGCGGGTGAATCTGGGTGACCGCTCCCAGCCGACTGTGACGCAGCGCGCGTAGGATCGGTGCATGGTCCGCCTCTGGGTGATCCTCGGTGTCGCCGCCGTGGTCTTCACGATCTATGCGGCGGTCGATTGCGCGCTCTTCGACCGCTCCCGCATCCGCGGTCTGCCGCGCGGCTGGTGGATCGTGGTCATCCTCCTCGTGCCGATCATCGGCGGGCTGCTGTGGTTCGTCGTCGGGCGCGGTCGCGCGATCCGCGTCGGCAAGGTGGGCCCGCGATCGAACGCCCCCGACGACGACCCCGAATTCCTCCGCCGGCTGCGCGCCGACGCCGAGCACGAGGAGCGCATCCGCCGCCTTGAGCAGGAACTCGCCGAGCTCGACGACGACACCCCATCCGACCGTCCGCGCCCCGACGACGCGCTCGGCAGCGACCACCGCCGCAACGACGGCGGCACCGACACTCCGGGAGAGCCCGGCCCGTCGGGCCGGCCGAATGCGTGACGCGCGCGCGGTCGCGAGTCCTGCGACCGCGGCGGCGTTCGCGCTGCTCTCGGAGCTCGTGCGCGCCGGCGTCACCGACGTGGTCGTCGCGCCGGGTTCGCGCTCCCAGGCGCTCGCCCTCGCGGCCGCCGAGCTCGAGCGGGTGGGCGCCATCCGCCTGCACGTGCGCATCGACGAGCGCGGTGCCGGCTTCCTGGCGATCGGGCTCGCGGTCGAGACCGGTCGGCCCGTCGTCGTCGTCACCACTTCCGGCACCGCGGTCGCGAACCTGCACCCGGCCGTGCTCGAGGCGCACCACGGCGGCGTTCCGCTGATCCTCGCGACCGCCGACCGCCCCGCCGAGCTCCGCGGCATCCGCTCGAACCAGACCACCATGCAGCCCGGCATCTTCGCCGGCGCGGTGCGCCTCGAACACGACGTGCCGCCGCCCGAAGGCCGTGCCGGCGATGCGGATGGCGCGGCGCGCCTTGCGCGCGAGGCCGTGCGGGCGGCGCGCGGCGTCGACGCCGAGGGCCGCGCGATTCCCCATCCGGGCCCGGGCCCGGTGCACCTCAACCTCCAGCTGCGCGAACCGCTGTCGTCGGCGGTCGCGCTCGACGACACATCGGTGCCGACGGCGGATGCCGCGGCATCCGTCGCCCGCATCACCGCCGCCGCGGCCGCGCACGACGTTGTGCCCGTCGCGCGCCTCGCGCACGGCCACCGCACCGTCGTGATCGCGGGCGCCGGAGCCGGACCCGAGGCGGAGGAGCTGGCCCGCACCGCGGGCTGGCCGCTCCTCGCCGAGGTCACCAGCGGCGCCCGGTTCGGGCCGAACCTCGTCGTCGCCTACCGCGAACTGCTGCGCGAGCCCGGGTTCGGCGACGAGGTCGAGCGCGCGATCGTGTTCGGGCATCCGACGCTGTCGCGCGAAGTGCCCGCGCTCGTGCAGCGCGAGGACGTCGAGGTCGTGGCGGTCGCGCCATCCGGCATCGAGTGGTTCAACCCCGGGCACGCCGTCGACCGGTTCGAGCGCGCCGTCGACGTCGAGCCCCGCGAGCCGACCGCCGAGGAGCGCGCCTGGACCGGGCGGTGGGTGCGCGCCAGCCGCCTGCTGCTCGACGAGGCGGCGACGCAGACGACGGTGCAGACGTCGGCGGATGGCGCGGGCCTCCGCAGCGGCGTCGACGAGACGGGACACGTCTCCGACTTCGCGGCGCAGCGCGCGTACCTGCGCGACCAGCTCGCGCGCATCCGCACGCCCGTCGACCGTCGCATGCTCGTCGAGGCGGTCTGGGCCGCGACGTGGCCGCACGACCGGCTCGTGTTCGGCGCCTCGCGCCTGATCCGTGACGCCGACCGTGCCGTGCCCGGCCGCCGCATCGCCGTGCACGCCAACCGCGGACTGGCCGGCATCGACGGCACGGTCGCGACCGCGCTCGGCATCGCGATCGCGAGCCAGGCGACGGATGGTGCGGCCGACGCGCCCGCCTCCGCGGCGCGGGGTACGACCCGCGCGGTCATCGGCGACCTCACGCTGCTCCACGACGTCGGGTCGCTCCTCCTCGGCGCCGGCGAGGTGCGCCCGCGCGTGCTGCTCGTCGTCGGCAACGACGGCGGCGGCACCATCTTCGACGCACTCGAGGTCGCGGCATCCGCCCCGGCCGAGGCGTTCGACCGCGTCCAGTACACGCCGCAGCAGGTCGACTTCGCGGCGCTCGCCGCCGCCTACGGCTGGGAATACCGCCGCGCTGCGACACGAGGCGAGCTCGACGAAGCGCTCGGCACCGCCGTGACGGGGCCGACCCTGCTCGAGGTGCCGCTCGTCCGCTGAGCCCGAGGGTTGAGGAGCGCCGGAGGCGCCGAACCCGTGAGGGTTGAGGAGCGCCATTTGGGCGCGGTTCCTTCTGTGTGGGTTGAGGAGCGCCCTCCAGGGCGCGTCTCGAAACCCGGTGCGCGTGGGCGAATTTCGAGACGGCCGCGGGCGGCCTCCTCAATCCGCAGGGGAGACGGCCGCGGGCGGCCTCCTCAATCCGCAGGGGAGACGGCCGCAAGCGGCCTCCTCAATCCGCGGGAAACGCCACCCCCTTGCCGCGGCATCCGTCGCGCCCCGAAGATGAAGGCACACAGCGGCGCGGACGCCGCCATGAGGGGAGCGACGTGGGTCTCGAAACGTACTGGGCGACCGATCCGTCGGAGGTGCTGCGGGTCAGGCAGGGGTTCCGGCTCGAGGAGGTCGAGCCGCGCGGCACGCCCGGGTTCGCGGGCAAGAAGGCCGACGCCGAGGTGTCGCTCGAGGAGGGCGCGGGGATCTTCGCGACGCAGCAGGAGATGCTGTTCGCCGGGAACCAGATGGGTGACGACCCGCGTCGCGTGCTGCTCGTGCTGCAGGCGATGGACACCGCGGGCAAGGGCGGCATCGTGAAGCACGTCATGAGCGCCGGCAACCCGCAGGGCGTGCAGTACGCGGCGTTCAAGCAGCCGACCGAGGAGGAGCTCGCGCACGACTTCCTCTGGCGCATCCGCAAGGAGCTGCCCGACGCCGGGATGATCGGCGTGTTCGACCGCTCGCACTACGAGGACGTGCTCATCGCGAAGGTGCGGGAACTCGCGCCGCCCGAGGAGATCGAGCGCAGGTACGACGCGATCAACGAGTTCGAGGCCGAGCTCGCCGCATCCGGCACGACCATCATCAAGGTCATGCTGCACATCTCGATGGACGAGCAGAAGCAGCGGCTGCTCAAGCGCCTCGAGCGGCGGGACAAGCACTGGAAGTTCAGCCCCGGCGACATCGACGAGCGCATGCTCGCGCCCAAGTATCGCGAGGCCTACCAGATGGTGTTCGACCGCACGACGACGCCTCACGCGCCGTGGTATGTGGTGCCCGCCGACCGCAAGTGGTATGCGCGGCTCGCGGTGCAGCACCTGCTGATCGAGGCGCTCGAGGCGATGCGGCTCGACTGGCCGGTGGCCGACTTCGACGTCGAGGAGCAGCGGCAGCGCCTCATGGTGAGCTGAGCCGCCGGGGCGGCTACGGGATCGGCGGCGACGGCGGCGGGGCGCCGAAGGCCTCGACGATCGGCCGGAACTTCATGGCGGTCTCGGCGAGTTCGTCGGCCGGCACCGAGTCGTGCACGATGCCGCAGCCGGCATATGCGCGCACGGTGCCGTCGGCCGACACCTGCGCGCAGCGCAGCGCGATGGCCCACTCGCCGTCGCCGTCGGCGTCGATCCAGCCCACCGGACCGGCGTACCGGCCGCGGTCGAAGCCCTCGAGCTCGGCGATCGCCCGCAGCGCGACCTCGCGCGGGGTGCCGGCGACGGCGGCCGTGGGGTGCACCGCGGCGACGAGGTCGAGCGAGCTCGAGCCGTCTCCGAGCGTGCCCTTGAGGTCGGTCGCGAGGTGCCAGAGGTTCGGCAGCTGGAGCGTGAACGGCTCGGGACTCGCATCGAGCCGGGCGGTGTGCGGGGCGAGCGTCGCGACGGCGCTCTCGACCGCGAGCGCGTGCTCGGCGAGGTCCTTGTGCGAGGAGGCGAGGCGGGCGGCCTGCGCGCGATCGGATGTCGCATCCGCACCGCGCGACGCGGTGCCGGCGAGCACGCGCGCCGAGACCGTGCCGTGGTCGACGCGCACGAGCGTCTCGGGGCTCGCGCCGATCAGGCCGTCGACCGCGAACACCCACGTGTCGGGGTAGTCGTCGGCGAGCTTGGCGAGCGCGGCGCGCAGCCCGGCGCCTTCGTGCAGCTCGCCGACGATCTCGCGTGCGAGCACGACCTTCTCGAAGAGCCCGGCGTCGATGCGACGCACCGCCTCGCCCACGGCGGAGGTGTATGCCTCGGGCGGCATGGCGCCGGGTTCGAAGCGCACCCGAGGCACGTCGCGCTTGGGCGACGGTTCGGGCATCTCGACCGCGGAGGCAGGCGCGGGGGCGCCGGATGTCGCGTCGAGCAGTTCGATCCGAGTGACCCAGGCGCGTCCGTCGCGGCGTCCGAGCACGATCTCGGGCACGACGAGCACGCTCGTGGCCGCGGACTCGTCGGCGAACGCGATCGCGCCGAACGCGACGAGCCCGCTGCCCGGCAGTCCGACGCGGTCGTCGACGTCGGCGGCGGCGGCGAGCCGGCGCCATCCGTCGGCCGCACGCTCGACGCGGTCGGGCCCGGCGGTCTCGATGCGCAGCACCTCGCCGACGCCGATGATGCCCTCGCCGCGCCGCATCCAGAGAAGCGGGTTCCGCGGGTCGAGCCGCGGCACGAGCGGCGCCGTCTCGTCGACCGGGACGGTGCGGACGCGCAGCTTCGTATCGGCGGCCGGCGGCGCCGCGGCATCCGTTCGCGTCACCGGATCAGCCTACGCCTCGCCGGGTGTTGCGGAATGAGGAGGGCGCGAGGGTGAGGGTTGAGAAGGGCGCTCTGTGCCCGTCTCGAAACCCGCCCGCGCGGAGTGTGAGGGTTGAGGAGGGCGCCCAGCGCCCGTCTCGAAACCCGCCCGCGCGCACCGGGTTTCGAGACGCGCCTCCGGCGCCCCTCAACCCTCACAGCGAGACGCGCCTCCGGCGCTCCTCAACCCTCATCGCGGCTCAGGCCGCGACGACGTCGACCCCGCGCCAGAACGCGACGCGGTCGCGGATCTCCTCGGCGGCGGCCGACGGCTCGGCGTAGTACCAGGCGGCATTGGGGTTGCGCTGTCCGTCGACCTCGACGTGGAAGTAGCTCGCGGTGCCCTTCCAGTGGCACACGCTGCGGTTGTCGCTGTCGGCGAAGTACTCGGGGCGGATCGCCTCGCGCGGGAAGTAGTGGTTGCCCTCCACGACGACCGTGTCGTCGGACTCCGCGATGACCGTGCCGTTCCAGATCGCCTTCATACCCATGTCGTCGGTGTTCCTTCCGTGTCACCCTCAGTCAACGCGGCCGACGGGCGATTCCATCCCTTTGCATGGGTTCTCACAGGCTCCCCCAGAGAATTCGCAGGATGAGGCGGATCAGCGGGGCGCATGCGGAGGCCTGGCGCACCTCATCCTGCGAACCCGACATGGTGAGGCAGCGGCGGATGGCGCGGTACCGGCTCCGCGCCATCCGCCGCCGCCCAGCACCGACCCAGCCCCCGACCGTAGACTCGCAGGCATGACGCGGGCAGACCTCGGCAAGGACCCGCGCGACGTCTCGGCGATGTTCGACCGGGTCGCCGCGCGCTACGACCGCACCAACACGGTGCTCTCGGTCGGCAACGCGACGCTTTGGCGCGCCGCGACCACGAAGGCGGTCGCGCCGAAGCCGGGCGAGAAGGTGCTGGATGTCGCGGCCGGCACCGGCACGTCGAGCGCGAGCCTCGCGAAGTCGGGTGCGAGCGTCGTCGCCGCCGACTTCTCGCCGGGCATGATCGAGGTCGGCCGCCGCCGTCAGGCGCACGTGCCCAACCTCGTGTTCGTCGAGGCCGACGCGATGGCGCTGCCGTTCGGCGACGACGAGTTCGACGCGGTCACGATCTCGTTCGGCCTGCGCAACGTGAAGGAACCGAAGGTCGCGCTCGCCGAGTTCCTGCGCGTCACCAAGCCCGGCGGCCGACTCGTGGTGTGCGAGTTCTCGCACCCGCCCATCGGCGTCGTGCGTGCGGGGTACGACTTCTACCAGAAGGTCGTCATGCCGCCGCTCGTGAAGCTGTCGAGCTCGAACGACGACGCCTACGAGTACCTCAACGAGTCGATCAACGCGTGGCCCGACCAGCCGACGCTGGCGGGCTGGATCCGCGAGGTCGGGTGGTCGGATGTCGCGTGGCGCAACCTGACCGCCGGCATCGTCGCACTGCACCGCGCCCGCAAGCCGCTCGCCGCGGTGTAGCGCGAAGCCGTCCGCTTTCGACAGGCTCGCAGCATCCGCTCGGCTGGCTCTCGGTAGGCTGGGCGTCGTGAATCCGAGCCATCCGGTCGTCCGACGTGGGTCGACACTCGCCGCCAACCTCGGCCTCAGCGAGCGGGTGTTCGCCTCCTCGGCCGACCGGGCGATGGCGAGGGCGATCGATGCCGGGCTCGAGCGCGTGGAATCGGGCCTCGTCGACGAGGTGCGTTTCGCCGACACGATCGCCGATGTCGCGGGCCGATACCTGCTCGAAGCGGGCGGCAAGCGCGTGCGCCCGATGCTGACGCTGCTCACCTCGCAGCTCGGCAACGGCGTCACCGACGACGTCGTGACGGCGGCGATGGCGATCGAGATCACGCACCTCGGCTCGCTGTACCACGACGATGTCATGGACGAGTCCGAGCGCCGCCGCGGCGTGCCGAGCGCGCAGACGGTGTGGGGCAACTCGGTCGCGATCCTCACGGGCGACCTGCTGTTCGCGCGGGCGAGCCAGCTCATGGCCAAGCTCGGGGAGCGCGCCATCCGGATGCAGGCTGACACGTTCGAGCGCCTCGTGCTGGGCCAGCTGAACGAGACCGTCGGGCCCGACCCCGACGAGGACCCGATCGCGCACTACATCCAGGTGCTCGCCGACAAGACCGGCTCGCTCATCGCGGCGGCCGCGCAGTCGGGCATCGTGTTCTCGAACGCCGACTCCGCGCTCGAGGCGCCGATCGTCGCGTTCGGCGAGAAGATCGGCGTCGCCTTCCAGCTCATCGACGACGTCATCGACCTGTCGCCGCAGCCCGAGGAGACCGGAAAGGTGCCCGGCACCGACCTGCGCGCGGGCGTCGTGACGTTGCCGCTGCTGCGCCTCGAAGAGCTGGCGAAGACGGATGTCGCCTCCGCCGACCTGCTCGACCGGATCCGTCGCGACGTGCTGCCCACGCCGGCCGCCGACGCCGGCGATCCGCTCGACACGAACACCCTCGCGGCGCGCATCGTGCCGTCGCGCGCGACCGTCGACGCGCTCGTCGACGAGCTGCGCGAGCACGAGGCCACGCGCGCGACGCTCGCCGAGGCGCACCGCTGGGCGCACGAGGCCGTCGCGGCGCTCGCGCCCGTGCCCGAGGGCAGCGTGAAGAAGGCGCTGACGCGCTTCGCCGACACCATCGTGGAGCGGTCGAGTTGAGCGCGATCGCGTCGAGCATGTCCGAACCGAGTACAGGAGGTCCGAGCCGGTGACGAGGAACAAGCTGCGCCTGGCGATCGTGGGCGCCGGTCCCGCCGGCATCTACGCCGCCGACATCCTGCTGAAGGCCGAGCGGCACTTCGACGTCTCGATCGACCTGTTCGACCACCTGCCGGCGCCGTACGGCCTGGTGCGCTACGGCGTCGCCCCCGACCATCCGCGCATCAAGGGCATCATCACGGCCCTCCGCGAGGTGCTCGACCGCGGCGACATCCGCATCTTCGGCAACGTGCGCTTCGGCGAGGACATCACGCTCGACGACCTCAAGAAGCACTACAACGCGGTGATCTTCGCGACCGGCGCGGTGAAGGATGCCTCCCTGAACATCCCGGGCATCGATCTCGAGGGCTCGTACGGCGCGGCCGATTTCGTCAGCTGGTACGACGGGCACCCCGACTACCCGCGCGACTGGCCGCTCGAGGCGCAGTCGGTCGCCGTGATCGGCAACGGCAACGTCGCGCTCGACGCCGCGCGCATGCTCGCGAAGCACGCCGAAGACCTGCTGCCGACCGAGATCCCTGCGAACGTGTACGAGGGGCTGAAGGCGTCGCCCGTCACCGACGTGCACGTGTTCGGGCGTCGTGGCCCGACATCCGTCAAGTTCACCCCGCTCGAGCTGCGCGAGCTCGGCGAGCTGCGCGACGTCGACATGATCGTCTACGACGAGGATTTCGACTACGACGACGCGGCGCGCGCCGCCGTGGCCGGCAACAAGCAGGTCTTCGTGATCGACAAGGTGCTGCAGCAGTGGCGCAAGCGCTCGGTGGGGGAGGCCTCGCGCCGACTGCACCTGCACTTCTTCGCCAAGCCGCTCGAGATCGTCTCCGACGGTGCCGGGCACGTCGCCTCCTTCCGCTGGGAGCGCACCGCGCCCGATGGCGAGGGCGGCATCGTCGGCACCGGCGAGATCCGCGAACTGCCGGTGCAGGCGGTCTACCGCGCGGTCGGCTACTACGGTTCGCCGCTGCCCGGCATCCCGTTCGACCGCGAGAACGGCGTGATCCCGAACCGCGAGGGCCAGGTGCTCATCCACGACCCCGAGACCGGCAAGTCGCGCCAGATGTACGGCGTCTATGCGACGGGCTGGATCAAGCGCGGCCCGGTCGGCCTCATCGGCCACACCAAGTCCGACGCGATGGAGACGATCAAGCACGTCATCAACGACCTCGGCAACTGGTGGCGGCCCGAGTCGCCCTCCGAGGAGTCGGTGATCGAGATGCTCGAGTCCCGCGGCATCCGCTGGACCGACCTCGACGGATGGCACCGCCTCGACGAGCACGAGCAGGCCCTCGGCTCCGCCGAGGAGCGCGCCCGCGTCAAGGTCGTGCCCCGCGACGAGATGGTGTCGATCTCGCGCGGCGAGCTCTAGGAGCGGCGAAGCCGCGCTCTCTTGTGAGGAATGAGGAGCGGCTGCGCCGCGCTGTGCCTCTGTGAGGGTTGAGGAGGGCGCTCCGCGCCCGTCTCGAAACCCGGATTGTGAGGGTTGAGGAGGGCGCTCTGCGCCCGTCTCGAAACCCGCCCCGTGCGGCGAGAAGATAGGCTCCCCCTCATGCCCCTCGCCCCCGCCCTCCTCACCGTGGGCGCGGCACTACTCGGCGCTCTCCTGGGCTGGTTCCCGCTCGCCGCCTGGGCCGACCGCAACATCCACAAGCCCTCGACCGACCGGATGCCGCTCCACACCCTCCGCGTCTGGTGCTCACTCGCAACCGCCGTCGGCTTCGCAATCTCGGCCTGGCGATTCGGCGCCCACCCCATCCTGCCTGCCGTGCTCGCGCTTGTCGCGACCGGAGTCGTCCTCTCGATCGTCGACCTCACCGAGCACCGCCTCCCGAACGCAGTGCTGCTGCCCACCCTCGCGATCGTCGCGGTCTTGCTCGTCCTCGCCTCCGCGCTCACGGGCGAGTGGATGCGTCTCCTCTGGGCGCTCGCCGGCGGCGCCGGTATGTTCCTCTTCTACTTCGTGCTCGCGCTCATCTCCCCGTCCGGCATGGGCATGGGCGACGTGAAGTTCGCGGCGCCCCTCGGCCTGGTTCTCGGATGGTTTGGCTGGAACGTCTGGCTCGTCGGGCTGGTCGCCGGTTTCGTCATCGGCGGAGTAGTCGGCCTCATCGCGCTGCTGTTGCGTCGCGTAACGCTGCGGGGGTCCATCCCGTTCGGACCGTCGATGCTGGCCGGCGCGATCCTCGCGATTTTCGTCTGGGCGGCATGACCCCCAGAACGCGGGTGGAATCGCACCGTCCCATCCGATTCCCGGGTTGTCCCCCCGAGTCGAGGTCCCTTGTCCCCCGAAGTGCGGACTATAGCAGCGCATCGATCACGTTCCGATCACGGCTGTACCCCACCCTGACCCCCAATTAGAGTGCACCCCGAAATGGGGCATAGCCCCCGGTTTTACTGGGCCTTAGGTTCGGGGAGCCGCTTGCAACTGTGGGCGGCACCCCCAAGAACTGTTTGTACGACCCGAAGGGTGTCACCCATGCTCAAGCTCATCACGAAGGCGCAGGCTCGCCTCAACTCGCTCCGCACCGAGGAGGACGGCAACGCCGCCGAGTACGGCCTCATCATCGGCCTGATCGCGGTCGCAATCATCGCGGGTCTGATGATTCTGGGACCTGCACTTAACACGCTCTTCACCGACGTGGGCGACCGTATCGGCGAGGTCGAGGTCGGCTAACGCGGCCTCAACTGGCGAATAGGTGCGCGGCCGCGGATTGCGGCCGCGCACCTGGCATCGATTGGAGCGTGATCTTGAAGCGTCGTCGCTACAGGCACGGTCGCGATGAACGCGGTGCCGCCGCGGTGGAGTTTGCCCTCGTCTTGATTCCGCTACTCGTGATCTTGCTCGGAATCATCGAGTTCGGCTACACCTTCAACCAACAGCTGACCGTGACGAACGCGGCTCGCGAGGGTGCCCGCGTCCTCGCGATTACTCGCGACGCCGGCGATGCGATCACCGCTGCGACGAACGCCGCTTCGACTCTCGACAGCGCCCCCTTGGTGACCACACCGCAGATCTGTCCAGCCACTGGCCCGGGCGATGCAGAAGTCGTGGTATCGCTCGAGTTGGACACCATCACCGGTCTTGAGGCATTCGTCGAAGGTCTCGGTGAGTCCATCACCCTCACCGGAAGAGGAGTTACTCCATGCGGCGGCTGACGGCGCGATTTCGTGTTGAGCGGGGTGCTACCGCGACCGTTGTCGCGTTCGCACTCATTCCGCTCCTCGGTGCGGGCGCGATCGCCGTCGACGTTGGCGCTCTCTACGCAGAGCGCGCACAGTTGCAGAACGGAGTGGACGCCGCGGCTCTGGCGATCGCCGCATCGTGCGCTCGGGATGCGGCAACGTGCACCGCGAGCCCCGGAGACACCGCTCAAGAGTATGTAGAGGACAACGCAGCGATCCTCCGAGAGCCGGTGGCTGATACTCCTACTATCAGCCTGGCGAACAACACGGTGACCGTCACGGCGAATACCGCGGTTGATCATGTGCTCGCGCAGGTCCTTGTAGGCGATGCGACGAGTGTCTTCGCGTCAGGGTCGGCCGAATGGGGCACGCCAGTCGCGGGGGAAGTCATTCCGATCGGCTTTGGGAACTGCGAGTTTGAGCTTGCCGAGCCGGGAGAAAAGATCTCGATCGAACTCGGCGTCAAGGCGCGGGCCGAATGCCCCGATGTGACGGACAACCCCGGTGGATTCGGCTGGTTGACTGCTGAAGACTGCTCAGTCGAATTTGATCTGGAGGATGGCGAACTCTGGCATCTCGGAGAGAGCGGCATGGGCGGAGGGTCGTCGGAATGCAATCCCAAGGACGACCTGACGCCGTTGCTCGGTACGGTCATCCTCATCCCGATCTTCGACTCGTTCAAGTACGTCAAGAAGAGCTGTGATGAGTCTCCGATCGCCACACCGACCAAGGAGTGCTACCACATCTCGAAGTTCGCTGCGTTCCTGCTCACTGGCGGAAAGCTCACGTCCTTCACGGAGATCGATACGTCGGCGCCTCCGTGCAAGGCCGGGTGTCTGCAGGGGGAGTTCGTCAAGTATGTCGCCATCGATGACTCGTTCGTGCTCGGCGACGGCGACTCCGACAGCCTCAGCGTGGTGCGTATGATCCTGACCGACGACGAACGAGCCGCGCTGATCGGTTGACGCCTCAGAGCCCTACAGAAAGCAGCACATGAAGACCCGAATCATCGGCGCGATCCTCGCCGTCATCCTCGCGGTGGCGGGGAGCGTCGCAATCTACCTCTACGTCGCTGGAGCTGACGCGCGGGCGGCCGAGGGTGCTGAGTTGGTGGAAGCGTACGTCGTCACGGAAGCGGTACCGTTGGGAACCCCGGCGGAAGCGGTGCAGGAGAAGCTCGAGGTTTCCGAACTGCCTCGGAATGCCGTTCCCGAAGACGCCGTGACCGACCTCAGCGACCTCGCAGGCCTGGTCACGTCGGCTGATCTGCTGCCCGGGGATGTGCTCCGCGAGGGAAGATTCATTGACCCTGCTGACGCGGCGGATGGTGCAGTAGCGGTCCCTCCGGGCATGCAGCTCGTCTCGTTTACCTTGCCTGCTGATCGAGTGGTAGGTGGTCAGGTTTCCGCCGGTGATCGTGTCGGTCTCGTGGGGACCGTTGACCCGGACGAGCAGGGCACTGAGGACGTCCTCAATCCGATTACGAGCTTCGCGTTCCACGGAGTACTTGTGACGAGAGTCCAGGGCGTGCTTGGAGTGGATCCGGAGACCGGCGAAGAAGCCGACCAGAGTTCGGACTCGAGCATCATGCTCACGATCGCGCTGTCCGCGCACGACATCGAGCGCTGGGTGTGGTTCACCGAAGGCGAAGCCGCCGACTACGCGCAGATGTGGCTCACCCTTGAGAACGAGTCCACCGACAACAGCGGGACCTCGCCCGTCGATGGAAGCACCGCATTCCAGTGACCCGGTACTTGCTGGTCAGCCGCAGCGCGGAGTACGAGACCCGGCTTCGCCGACTTCTCCGTGGCCGCCTCCAGACGGTGCCGGGCGAATACCTCACCTTCGGAGCCGACTCCGCGCTCCGGCGCGTCAGGGGGTCGGCCCGAATCGCGCTCCTAGGACCGCTCCTGAGCTTCGACGAGACGAAGTCGCTGAGCGAGAAGCTCTCCGAGCGGTGGCCCGGCATCGGCATCATTGTCGTCCGGGAGCAGCGATCCGACCTTGAAGACTGGGTCGACGGCATAGAGATCCATGCCGTCCTCAGTCCCGAGGCCACCGACGGCACGACCGAGTCGCTCCTCGCCCGGCTCGACGAATGGCTTACCTCATCCGGGCGACTGCCTGCTGTAAGCCCGGAGGAGGAATCCGCGGCACACGACCAGGACGAGATCGCGAACGTGTTCGCGCTACTCGACCCGGATTTTCGTCAGGACACCGAGGGAATCGCGACGACCGACGAAGCGTCGAGTCCCGACATCGACATCGATGAGTCAGCCGATGGGGACGAAAGCCATCTCGAGCAGTCGTCCGAAGTCGAAGCTGTAACCGAACCGGAGGAGCCCGAATGGGTGCTGCCTCCGATGGCCGAGAACGTGCGCAGCGAAGTCATCGTCGTCGCAGCGCCGAAGGGCGGGCAGGGTAAGACGACGACCGCGATCAACCTGGCTGCGGGACTCGCCGAAGTCGAACCCAACTCCGTCGTGCTCGTCGATGCTGATGTCCAGTTCGGGGATATCGCCAATGCGTTGGATCTGAATCCGCAGTATTCCCTCGCCGACGTCGTACAGACAGGTACCGACGAGGTGGCGCTGAAGGCCCTGCTCACGCATCACGAGGATGACTTCTTCATCATCGCCGCCCCTCCGTCACCTGAACTTGCAGACGGGATTGCCACCGACGCGCTCGGGGCGCTGCTCGACCGGCTCGCCACGATGTTCCGCTACGTCATCGTCGACACGACACCCGGGATGCCCGAGCACACGCTTACCGCACTCGAGCATGCGACCGACGGGGTCTTCGTATCGAACATGACCGTTCCGAGCCTCCGCGCGCTCCGCAAGGAGTTCGAGCTTCTTGTCGCCCTCGGCCTTGTGCCGAACAATCGGCATGTCGTGCTCAATTTCGTCGAGAAGAACACCGGTCTGATGACGAAGGACGTCGAGGCCATCATCGGGACGCCGATCGACATCCATGTGCCCCGCTCTACAGCAGTGGTCCTTGCATCCAACGAGGGTGCGCCGCTCATTCACCATGATGTCCGCGACCCCGCCGCGAGGGCACTCCGCGCCATCGTGCAGCGGATCGACCCGTCAGCAGTCCCGACTCGCCGACGTATCCACAGGAAAGCGAGGACGCGATGAGTCTGAGTGATCGCCTCCAGAGGGCGCGAGGGGGGCACCGCGCGGTTCCAGGTGAACCCGGCGACCTCCCGCCCCTCGACGACGCGACGATGGAGCTTCCGCGGCTTCAGATAGAACCGACGCCGACGGAAGTTCTCCGTGAGTCAACCGACGACTCGCCGGTACAGCCGGCGGCCTCCGAAACGCATACGAGCACGTGGAATGCGCTCGCAGGTACAGCCGACCCCGTCGGGCCGGCGGACGCCCTCGCCGACTTGAAGGAACGCGCAGCGGAGGAGCTCTTCCGTCGCATCGGGGCGCGGCTCAATGACCCGACCTTGACCGAGGAAAAGCTGCATGCCTTGGCGCGCGATGAACTCAGCCGCATCGTCGAGGCCGAGCAGGTCGCGCTCACGAGCGGTGAGCGGAACCGCCTGATCACCGAGATCGGGGCCGATGTGCTCGGCTTCGGCCCGCTGGAGCCGCTGCTTGACGACCCCGGTGTCTCGGAGATCATGGTCAATCGCTACGACCAGATATTCGTCGAACGATCCGGGCGGCTCTTCGAGTCCCGGAGCCGATTCACCAGCGAGGCGCAGTTGCGACGCGTCATCGAACGCATTGTTTCCCGAGTGGGGCGTCGCATCGATGAGTCGTCGCCTTTGGTCGATGCCCGACTGGCCGACGGTTCGCGTGTCAACGCCATCATCCCGCCGCTTGCCGTCGACGGCTCGTCGCTCACCATCCGCAAGTTCTCACGCACGCCGTATACCGTCGACAACTTGATCGGCTTCGACACGCTGACTCGCGAGATGGCGACATTGCTTGATGCCTCCGTGCGGGCGAAGCTCAACATCCTGGTCTCCGGAGGCACCGGTACCGGCAAGACAACCTTGCTCAATGTGCTCTCGGCATTCATCCCCGGCGACGAACGGATCATCACGATCGAAGATGCCGTCGAACTGCAACTCCAGCAGGAACACGTCGTGCGCCTCGAGTCCCGTCCGGCGAACATCGAGGGACGTGGCGAGATCACGATCCGCGACCTTGTACGGAACTCGCTGCGCATGCGGCCCGACCGTATCGTCATCGGTGAGGTACGAGGAGGCGAGAGCCTCGACATGCTTCAAGCGATGAACACGGGCCACGAGGGATCGATTTCGACCATCCACGCGAACTCGCCGCGCGACGCGCTCGCTCGACTCGAAACGCTCGTTCTCATGGCGGGCATGGACCTCCCACTCCGCGCCATCCGCGAACAGATCTCATCGGCGATCGACATCGTCGTGCAGATCAGCCGCCTCAGAGATGGCACCCGACGGGTGACCAGCATCACCGAGGTGCAGGGTATGGAAGGCGACATCATCACGCTTCAGGACGCCTTCGCCTTCGACTATGCAGCGGGCGTCGACGAGGACGGTCGCTTCCGTGGGCATGCCGTCTCGACAGGCGTGCGACCTCGATTCGTCGACCAGTTCAACGATCTCGGCATCGAGATTCCCGCCAGCATCTTCCGGTTCCAGCCACGGGAACGCGGCATGTTGGGGGAGATGGGATGAACGGCTTGCTCGTCGTGGGCATCCTCTTCTCGCTCATCGCTCTCCTGGCCCTGGTCTTCCTCGTCATCGCGCCGCCCGCGCGTCGGGTCGCGATCCAGCGGCGACTGGCGCCGGGCGAAGAGTATGTCTCGCCGCTGACGAAGGCTACAGAGAAGACCGTTGCCACGATCGAATCGGCGATGTCGCGACGCGACCGGCGACTCTTCGGTGAGGAGCGGCTCGAACTCGCGGGCCTCCGAATGACACCATCGGCCTTCCTTCTCGTGGTGTTCGCAATGGCAGCGGTGCTCGGCCTCCTCGGCGTGCTGATCGGCTTCGGCACATGGGGGGCACTGGTGTGGGGCGTGCTCTTCGCGCTACTTGCGCCGTTGATCGCGCACCTGTACCTTTCGGCGCGGACTGCCCGTCGTCGAGCTAACTTCGCCGATCAGCTCGACGACACGTTGACATTGGTGTCGGGCAACCTCCGCGCTGGGCACGGACTGACGCAGGCGATCGATTCGGTCGCACGGTACGCGGATCCCCCTACATCGGAGGAGTTCTCCCGCATCGTGAACGAAGTTCGCATCGGGCGCGACCTCGATGTTGCGCTCGCCAATACATCGGTGAGGATGCAGTCAGCAGATTTCGATTGGGCGGCACAAGCCATCGCCGTCAATCGGGAGACGGGCGGCAATCTCGCCGAGACCCTCCAGCGCACCGCGGCAACGATCCGCGAACGCAATCAGATCCGGCGCCAGGTGAAGGCTTTGAGCGCCGAAGGCAGGCTGTCGGCAATGGTGCTCCTCGCGCTGCCGATCGCGGTGTTCGCGATCGTCCTCGTCATCCAGCCGACCTATCTCGCACCGTTCTTCGAGACCGTTCTGGGGTGGGTCGCGCTGGCGGTTGCTGTGCTCCTGATGATCATCGGTACCGTCTGGATGGCCTTCGCCGTCCGCGTGAAGTTCTGAAGGAATCGAGATGAGCCTCGTCCCCATCGTCGCCATCGCGGCCGTCGCCATCGGCATCGGCCTCATAGTGTTTCTCATCTTCCTGACGATTCCCGCCAAGGCGGATGTCGTGGCAGTCGTCGCCCCGACGACCGAGGCCGAGCGCGAGCGCGTCGAGCGTGCGACGTTCGCGCAGACACTGCAGGCAGTGATGCCGACGGGCTACACGGGCTGGATCCAGAGGAAGATCATTCACTCGGGCAACGCCGGGAAGTGGACGGTCGGAGGATTCCTCCTCGTGCGCGTGGCAGTTGCAGCTGTCGCGTTGTTGATCGTGGTGATGAGCCTGACAGCGGCGCCCAGCGTTCTGGGGAAGGTCGTCGGCGCAGCATTCGCGGTGATGATCTTCTTCTTGCCCGAGGTGATACTCACGAGCCGTGCAGACGATCGCCAGAAGGCGATCTTGCTGGCATTGCCCGACACCCTCGACCAGATGACCATCGCGGTCGAGGCCGGGCTCGGGTTCGAAGCAGCGATGGCGAAGGCCGCTCAGGGAAGTCATGGACCCCTCTCGGAAGAGCTCATCCGCACGCTGCAGGACATGTCGATCGGCCGGTCGCGGAGCGACGCGTACGCCGCCCTGCTCACGCGCACAGACTGCGTCGACCTGAAGCGCTTCATCCGCGCGGTGCAGCAGGCGGATCGCTACGGCATCGCGGTTGCTGACGTCCTGCGCGTCCAGGCGGGCGAGATGCGTATCCGACGCCGGCAGCGGGCGGAGGAGCAGGCGATGAAGGTGCCGATCAAGGTGGTCTTCCCTCTCGTGTTCGCGATCCTGCCGGTGCTCTTCATCGTCATTCTCTTTCCGGCAGTCATCGGCATCATCGGCATATTCTTCTAGGAGCCGGCGCATACACGGCCGGACCGATGCCGACACCGCCGGATGAGGGGACCATGCTCGAGACGGCCGCCGACGACTGGCGGCTGGACGTGCTCGGCGAGGGGTTCGAGCAGCTGACGATGCCGCTCGAGTCCGACGACGAGGGGAAGGTTGTCGCGACGCTCGTGCGGCACGTGCCGCCCGCCGCAAAGGCGCCGGTGCGGCGCGGCTGGCGGTGGCCGTGGGAACGCGAGCTTGAGCCCATGCCTGAGCCTCGGGCATCCGGGTGCGATGTGCTCTATGTGCACGGGTGGAGCGACTACTTCTTCAACCCGGAGCTCGCGCGGTTCTGGACGGATGCCGGCGCGCGGTTCTTCGCGCTCGACCTGCGGAAGTACGGGCGCAGCCTGCGGGAGTGGCAGACGCCCGGGTACGTCACGGATCTGGCGACGTATGACGAGGACATCGAGGCGGCGCTCGTCGCGATCGATGAGGATGATCGGGAGCAGGAAGCCGACGGTGCGCGGGGGCGGGTTTCGAGACGGCCGCAGAGCGGCCTCCTCAACCCTCACGAGCAGAGCGGCCTCCTCAACCCTCACGAGCAGAGCGGCCTCCTCAACCCTCAGGAGCGGCCGCTCATCCTGCTCGGGCACTCCACCGGCGGGCTCGTCCTCAGCTTGTGGGCGGCGCGCAATCCCGGGCGCGCGGCGGCGGTCGTGCTGAACAGCCCGTGGCTGGAGTTCCAGCTGCGGGGGATCGGGCGGCAGGCGATCTCGCCCGTCATCGAGTTCGGGGCGCGGGTCAACCCGATGCGGCCGCTGCCGAACGTCGACCTCGGGTTCTACGCGCGCTCGGTCGCGAAGGAACTCGACGGCGAGTGGGAGTACGACCACCGCTGGCGGCCCGACCGCGGCTTCCCGACGCATCCCGCATGGCTCACCGCGATCCTCGCCGGGCACGCGACCATCGACGCCGGCATCGACGTGGGCGCGCCCGTGCTCACCCTGCTGTCGGCCAGGTCGACACTGCAGGGGCGGTGGGATGACGCGATGCTCTCGTCCGACATCGTGCTCGTCGTCGACGACATCGCCCGGCATGCCCTCGGCCTCGGACTCGAGGTCACGGTCGCGCGCATCGACGGGGCGCTGCACGACGTGTTTCTGTCGCGGGAGCCGGCGCGGGCCGCCGCCTACGCGGCGATCACGCGGTGGCTCGAGGGGTACGCGCCGCGGGTCTGATGAACGCTTGCCTTCGTCGACCTTGGGGCGGATGATGTGCTGTTGGCCGATCGACACTGAGGAGGTGCACGACATGATCAAGGCACACGATCCGATTCACCCGGGGGAGATCCTGCTCGAGGAATTTCTCGAGCCGCTCGGGATCAGCCAGTACCGGCTCGCTGTCACCATCGGCGTGCCGCCGCGGCGAATCAACGAGATCGTGCACGGCAAGCGCGGGGTCACGCCAGATACCGCCCTGCGGCTGTCGCGCGCCCTGGGTACGAGCGAGCGGTTCTGGCTCAACCTGCAGAACCGCTATGACCTCGACGTCGAACTCGATGCGCACCGCCGCGAGTTCGACCTGATCACGCCGCTCGTCACCATCGAGCTCGCGTAACGCGCGGCGACGTCCTGTGATGCCGAGGTGCGGCATCCCACTACGTCGGAGCGGGACTAGCGGAAGTTGACGAACTGCAGGTCGACGTCAAGGTCGGCGGCCTTCAGCAGGCGGATGGTCTCCTGCAGGTCGTCGCGGCTCTTGGACGAGACACGCAGCTCATCGCCCTGGATCTGCGACTTCACCGTCTTGGGCGCCTCGTCGCGGATGAGCTTGCCGATCTTCTTCGCGTGCTCCTGGTCGATGCCGTTCTTCAGGCCGACCTCCAGGCGGAACTCCTTGCCCGACGCGTACGGCTCGCCCGAGTCGAGCGACTTCAGCGAGATGCCGCGCTTGATGAACTTCGACTGCACCACGTCGAGCACCGCCTTCACCCGCTCCTCCGACGCGGCCTTCAGCAGGATCTTCTCGCCCGACCACTCGACCGACGCGCCGACGCCCTTGAAGTCGTAGCGCTGCTCGATCTCCTTGCGGGCCTGGTTGACCGCGTTGTCGGCCTCCATCTTGTCGACCTTGCTGACGATGTCGAACGTCGAATCTGCCATGCGGGCCAGTCTAGCGAGGGTCGTCTGCGGGTCGAGGGGTGCGCTCGGGCATCATGGGGAGAGCTGAACGGGGGTCGCGATGCGCCGCGATGGAGACGCCGACGTCATCGTGATCGGCGCGGGCCTGGCCGGCCTGCGCTGCGCGACGCGGCTCGCCGAGTCGGGCCTCGCGGTGGTGCTGCTCGAGGCGGAGGACCAGGTCGGCGGTCGCCAGCGCACCGATTCGGTCGACGGGTTCCTGCTCGACCGCGGCTTCCAGGTGCTGAACCCCGCCTACCCGGCGGTACGGCGGTGGGCGGATGTCGCAGGGCTCGCGTTGCACCGGTTCCCCGCCGGGGTGCGGGTGCGCCGCGAGCACGGCACCGTCGAACTCGCCGATCCGCGCCGGCACCCGACCCGCATCGCGGCGACGCTCGCCAGCGGACTGGTGACCCCGCGCGACGCCGTCGCGCTCGCCAGATGGATCGTCCCGGTGCTCGCGCGGCCGCGTCGGGTCATCGCGGGCGACGATCGCACGTTGCACGACGGGTGGGAGCGGGTGGGTCTCCACGGCCCTCTGCGCAGCGAGGTGCTCGAGCCGTTCCTCGCGGGCGTGCTCGCCGACGGCGAGGGCCGCAGCTCCGACAGCTTCGCACGCCTGCTCGCTCGGATGTTCGTCCTCGGCTCGCCCGGGGTGCCGGAACGCGGCATCGCCGCACTCCCGACCCAGCTCGCCGACGTGGCGACGGCCGCCGGTGCCGACATCCGGCTCGGGGCGAGGGTACGCCGGCTGCGGTCGAACGGGTCCGAGGGCGCGGCCGCGGTCGAGGTCGACGTCGACGGCGGCGACCCGCTCACGGCGGGCGCGGTCGTCGTCGCGGTCGGCCCGGAGGCGGTCGGAGACTTGCTCGACCTCCCGAAGCCCGTCACCAAGGGCCTGCAGACCTGGTGGTTCGCCCCGGATGTCGCACCCACCGACTCCGCGATGATCGCCGTCGACGGCCGCCGCCGCGGGCCGGTCGTCAACACCGTGGTGATGTCGTACACGGCACCCTCGTACGCACCGCGAGGTCGGCACCTCGTCCAGGCGACGTGCCTGCTGCCGCCCGCGGCGCGCGCCGACCCCGGGGCGGCGCCGGCGGAGGCAGACGTGCGGCGTCACCTCGGCGAGATCTGGGGAGCCGAGGCATCCGCGTGGCCGTTGCTGAGACGCGACGACATCCACGACGCGCTTCCCGCACAGCCGCCGCCGTTGCGTACCAGGAGTGCGGCGCGGATCGGCGACGGGCTGTACGTGGCCGGCGACCACCGCGATACCGCGTCGATCCAGGGCGCGCTCGTGTCGGGCGATCGCGTCGGGCGGGCGGTGCTGGCCGACCTCCGCGGGGGTGCGTGAGGTCGGGTTTCGAGACGCGCTTCGCGCTCCTCAACCCTCACAGGGCCGACGCGCTTCGCGCTCCTCAACCCTCACAGGGCTGACGCGCTTCGCGCTCCTGAACCCTCACAGGGCTGACGCGCTTCGCGCTCCTGAACCCTCACAGGGCAGACGCGCTTCGCGCTCCTGAACCCTCACAGGGCTGACGCGCTTCGCGCTCCTGAACCCTCACAGGGCTGACGCGCTTCGCGCTCCTCAACCCTCACATCGTCAGCGGAGCCAGACGGTGGTCGCCGCCGGGATCACGGCCGGGTCGACGAGGTCGGCGCTCGCGAGCACCACCTCGAGTTCGCGCAGGCCGTCGGGCAACGCGACCGGCGCGGAACCGAAGTTCGTCACCACGGTCCATCCCGTCGGGCGCTGGAAGGCCAGCACCTCCGGCAGCTCGAGCGAGATCCACGCGAGCTTCTCCGCACCCTGCAGCTCGTGGCGCAGCGCGAGCGCGCGGCGGTACATCGTCAGCGTCGATGAAGGGTCGCCGTCCTGCACGTCGACCGCGTACTGCGCGAACCACGACGGCTGGGGCAGGTGGGATGCCGCGGAGGGCCCGAACCCGAACGACGGCGCGTCGGCGACCCACGGCAGCGGCACGCGGCATCCGTCACGCCCGACCTCGACGCCCGCATTGCGGAAGAACGTCGGATCCTGGCGCTCGGAGTCGGGAATCGACGCCACCTCGGCCAGCCCGAGCTCCTCGCCCTGGTAGAGGTACGCGCTGCCGGGCAGCGCGAGCAGGAACAGCGTCGCCGCCCGCGCACGACGCAGCCCAGTCGCCGCGTCGACCGCGGGCGTGGTGCCGCCCGAGAGCAGCCACGCCTTGCCGAGGTCGTACTCGAACGAGTCGTCGTCGGGCAGCCCGTACCGGGTCGCATGCCGCACGACGTCGTGGTTCGAGAACACCCACGTGTTCGACGAGCCCGTCTCGGCGGCGAACTCCATGTTGCGGTCGACGATCTCGTGGAACTCCGCGGCCGAGAAGTTCGCCCGCAGCAGGTCGAAGTTGAACGCCTGTCCGAGGCTGGTCGGTGCCGCGTACCGGTGGCGGCGGGTCGGCTCGACCCACGCCTCGGCGACCGCGATGCGCGGCGGGTCGTACTCGTCGAACACCGCGCGCCACTCGGCGTAGATCTCGTCGAGCTCCTCGCGATCCCACAGCGGGTGCGAGCCGTCGGTCGAGAGCTTCGTGGCCTCGAGGTCGGCGTGCGAGCGCAGCGGGTAGGTGAGATCCTTCGCGAGGCCGTGCGCGACATCCACGCGGAAGCCGTCGACGCCCCGATCCGACCAGAACCGCAGCGTGCGCAGGAAGTCGTCGCGCACCTCGCGGTTCGCCCAGTTCAGGTCGGGCTGCTCGGGCGCGAACAGGTGCAGGTAGAACTGCCCGTCGCCGACGGGCTCCCATGCCGAGCCGCCGAAGATCGACTGCCAGTCGCTCGGCGGCTCCGTGCCGTCCGGCCCTTCGCCGTCGCGGAAGATGTACCGATCGCGCGCCGCCGAGCCCTTCGGCGAGGCCAGCGCCTCGCGGAACCACTCGTGCCGGTTCGACGAGTGGTTCGGCACGATGTCGGCGATCAGGCGGATGCCGGCGGCGTGCAGCGCCGCGATCATCTCGTCGAACTCGGCCAGCGTGCCGATCTTCGGGTCGACGTCGCGGTAGTCGTCGACGTCGTACCCGCCGTCGGCCAGCGCCGACGGGTAGAACGGGGAGAGCCACACCGCGTCGACGCCGAGCTCGACGAGGTACGGGATCCGCGACGTGATCCCCTTCAGGTCGCCGATGCCGTCGCCGTTCGCGTCGGCGAAGCTGCGCGGGTAGATCTGGTACACGGCAGCCTGGCGCCACCAGTTCGGGTCGGCGGCGAGCACGGTTCCGGCGTCGAGGGTCGACGGGCGGGCGGTGGTCATGTGGCGGTGGTTCCTTCCGAGCGGATGGTGGTTCGGTGCGGCCGAACGGATGTCGCGGGTCCGGGTTTCGAGACGCGCTTCGCGCTCCTCAACCCTCACAGAGGGCGCGGGCCCCGCGACATCCGTGCAGGTTACTTGATCGACCCTCGCGTCACGCCGGAGATGACCCAGCGCTGCGAGAAGATGTAGACGATGAGCAGGGGCGCCATCGCCATGAGGTAGGACGCGAACGCCACCGTGTAGTCGGTGTTGAACTGCCCTTGGAAGACGTACTGCGCGAGCGGCAGCGTGCGCGCGGCCGGATCGGTGAGCACGACGAGCGGCATGATGAAGTCGTTCCACGCCCACACGCAGGTCAGGATCCCGACCGTCGCGTTCATCGGCATGAGCAGCGGGAAGATCACCGACCGGAACACCCGCCACGTCGACGCGCCGTCCACCCGCGCCGCCTCCTCCAGCTCGATCGGGATCGAGCGGATGTAGGCGGTGTAGATGAAGATGTTCAGCGACAGGCCGTAGATCGTATAGAGCACGATCATGCCGGCCTGGTTGTCGAGCCCGAGGATCGCGGTCTGCTTCACGAGCGGCAGCATGATGATCGGGAACGGGATGAACAGCGCAGCGAGCAGGTAGAAGAACACGCCCTTGAAGAACGGCCGGTGGATGTTGCGGGCCAGTGCATAGGCGACGACCGAGCTGGTCAGCAGGGTGAACACGACTGAGCCCACCGTGATGATGGCCGTGTTCATGAGCGCCTGCGGGAAGTTCGTGCGCTCCCACGCCTCGGGGAAGTTCTCCCAGCGCACCGGGTTCGGCCACTCGAAGCCGGTGCCGGTCACGAGCTGGTCGGGTGTCTTGAGTGCGACGACGACCGCGAGGTACAGCGGGATCAGGATCGTCAGCGAGCAGACCGCGATGAGGGCGGTCGCCCACCAGTTCGTGCGACGGGTGTCGTCGTCGCGATCGCCCTGTCGCTTGCGGCCCTCGACGGCGGTGACGGCGTCGACCTCCGCCTCGAGCTGGCTGGCGGTGTTGGTTGCAGTGGTCATCAGAAATCGGCCTCTCTGCGCTGAAGGACCCGGAACTGGAAGAGCGAGACGATCGTGATCACGATGAAGAAGACCACGGCGTTCGCCGTCTGGTAGGCGAACTCGCCGCCCGAGAAGCCGCCCTTGAAGATGAGCAGCGTCACCGACTCGGTCGAGGTGCCCGGCCCTCCGTTCGTGAGCGAGACGATCGGGTCGAACACCTGCAGGAAGCCCTTCAGGCTCAGCACGATGTTGATCGTGAAGAAGGCGCTGATGAGCGGGAACGTGATCGACGTGAACTGGCGCCACGGCTTCGCGCCGTCGAGCGACGCTGCCTCGTAGAGCTCGCCCGGGATCGTCTGGAGACCCGACAGGTAGATGATGATCGTGAACGCGCACGCCTGCCAGACCGCGAGGGCGACGATCGCCGTCCACGCCCAGTCGGGGTTGGTGAGGATGTTGTCGGCGAAGACGGGGATGCCCGAGAGGATCTTCGGCAGCGAGTTCGAGAAGAGGAACTGGAACACGTAGCCGATCACCAGGATCGCGAGCACGTAGGGCACGAAGTAGACCCCGCGCCAGAAGTTGCGCGCCTTGATCTTGGCGTTGAGCCCGAGTGCGATCGCGAGCGAGATCGCATTCGTGAGGATCGTCGCGACGATCGCGAACAGGAACGAGAACCCGTACGCGGCCAGTGCGCGGTCGTCCTTGAACAGGTTCACGTAGTTCGAGATCCCGACGAAGTTCCAGTCCCCGTAGCCGGCGTAGTTCGTGAAGCTGAAGAAGATCCCCACGAGCACCGGGATGGTGTGGAAGGCGGCGAAGGCGATGACCGCGGGCCACACCATCCAGTAGTAGGCCGGCAGGGCGCGCTTGGCCTCGGTGCGAACGCGAGCCGCGCGTCCGCGTGCGGAGCCTCCTGTCGAGGAGGTACGCACGGCCTCGGTGAGCGTCGTCATGTCATTCTCCCGTCAATGGGATCGTGCGAGCGGCGACCTTGCTCCACTCGCTGTCGAGGGTGGCGAGTGCGGCATCCACGTCGCCGTCGAAGAGGAACTGCTGGTCGATCGCGGCGAGCGGGATGCTCGGCGGGATCTGGTGGTCGATGAAGCCCGTGATCTTGCCGTCGTCGAAGAACGGCTTCACCGACTGGATGACGGGGTCGTCGCTGAGCTCCGCGCCTTCCACGGACGGCACCATGTTCTGCGATGCGGCGAACTCCTCGATCACGTCCTTCTCGAAGAGGTAGTCGATGAAGCGCAGCGCCTCCTCCTTGTGGGGCGTGTTCTTGCCCATCGTGACCACGACGTCGACGCCAGACACGAGGAGGCGGTCGTCGGGCTGGTCGCTCGCCGGATACGGGAAGATGGCGGCGTCGATGTCGGGGTTCACGGCCTTCACCGGGTTGATCGCCCAGATGCCCTGCATGAGCATCGCGACCTCGCCGTTGGCGAATGCGGCGTTGCCGTCGTCGTACGTCTTGCCGCGGTATCCCTCCTGCGTGTAGCCGAACAGCTCGTACTGCTGCTCCATCGCCTCGCGGAAGTCCTTCGAGAACGACACCTCCGAATCCGGACCGACGTCCTCGCCCTCCTCGCGCAGCTTCTCGAAGAAGTCGTCCTGGGCCGGGTAGGCGCCGAGCGCGTTGAACGAGGGCAGCCCGGTCCACGAATCGGCGAGCGTTCCGTAGAACGGCACGATGCCGGCCGCCTCGAGCGCATCGCACACGGCGATGAACTCGTCCCAGGTCTCGGGCACCTCGAGGCCCTGCTCCTCGAAGATCGCGCGGTTGTAGATCACGCCGTTCGCGTTGTTCACGTAGCCGAGGCCGTTGACCTCGCCCTCCTTGTTGCCGAGGTCGGCGAGGATCTCCTGCACGGACGGCTTGATCGTCTCGAGCACGGGTTCGTCGGAGAAGTCGTAGAACACTCCCGCCTGCGCGAGCTTGCCGAAGCCGCCGTTGGCGTTCAGGGTGATGACATCCGGTGCCTTGTCCTTCACCAGCAGGGTGCGGATGATCGTGTCGGCGTCGGCGACCTGGTTCTGCACGATCCGGATGTCGGGGTTCTCGGCCTCGAACTCGTCGATGATGCGAGTGAAGTCCTCGAGCGCCTCTCCCTTGAACTGGAAGAAGTCGAGGGTGACGACCTCGTCGTCGCCGGGCGCCGCGCAGCCGGCGAGCATGAGGCTCGCGGCTGAGACCAGTGCGACGGATGCCGCGGCGAGCGTGCGCCGTCGCTTGGCGCGCCGCCTCCGGTGCGGGTGCGATCGGGTGGTCCGGTCGGTCATCGTGCGCCTCCTTGCGCTGGAACGTGCGGGGTGGTCGGTTGCGTCGGTGGAGTCAGGCGGACGTGAGCTCGAGCAGCACGAGCTGCCCGGGGAAGAGCACGGGGGCCTGCAGCCCGACCGTGCCCAACTGGCGGCCGGTCAGCGTGATCGGCTGCTCGGCCCAGGGCAGCGCCGACTGGCCGGGGCCGTCGGCGACGCTGCCCGCGGCGACGCGCACGGAGTACCGGCGGTCGGGGGCGAGTCCCGGCAGCGTGAAGCGGCCGGGTGGGTAGGTCACGCTGGTGGTCACCTGCGTGAACGTGAAGAGGGCGGATGCCGCGTCGCGCGCGACCACGCCGCGGACGTCGGTCGTGGCATCCGGTGTGTCGCCGTGCACGAGCGCGCCGGTGTGGATCAGCTCGCGGTGCGCCGTGTGCCGCTCGACCCAGGCGCGGACCCGGTCGAGTCCGGCGTCGTCGAGGTCGGTCAGGTTCCACTCGATGCCGAAGTGGCCGAAGAGGGCCACGCCGGCGCTGAGGTCGAGGTCGACCGTCCGGCCCGTCGAGTGCACCCGGGGGCTGGTCAGGTGCGCGCCCATCATCTCGGTCGGCACGAGCAGCCCCGTGTACTTCTGGATCTGCAGCCGCTCGATCGGGTCGAGAGTGTCGGAGGTCCAGATGCGGTCGGTGTGCTCGAGGATTCCGAGGTCGACGCGCGCGCCGCCCGAGGCGCACGACTCGATCTCGAGGCCGGGGTGGCGGCGCTTGAGCGCGGCGAGCAGGCGGTACAGCGCGGCGACGTTCTCGTGCACGCGGGCCCGGCCGGTCTCGGCGGAACCGGCCTCGAGGAGGTCGCGATTGTGGTCCCACTTGAGGTACGCGATGTCGTACTCGGCGAGCAGCGCGTCGAGCCGCTCGAGCAGGTACTGCCACGCGTCGGGGTGGGCGAGGTCGAGCACGTGCTGCTGTCGCGCCGGCACGGGCAGCTCGTCGCGGCCGCGGAGGATCCAGTCGGGGTGCTCGCGCGCGAGGTCGCTGTCGAGGTTGACCATCTCGGGCTCGACCCACAGGCCGAACTCCATGCCGAGGCCGCGGACGCGTTCGATGAGCGGGCCGAGCCCGTCGGGCCAGACGTCGTCGTCGACGTACCAGTCGCCGAGGCCGGCGGTGTCGTCGCGGCGGCCGCGGAACCAGCCGTCGTCGAGCACGAACCGCTCGACGCCGACGCTCGCGGCGCGCTCGGCGAGCTTCGTGAGCGTGTCGAGGTCGTGGTCGAAGTACACGGCCTCCCACGTGTTGAGCGTGACGGGGCGGGGGCGGCGTGGATGCTGCGGCCGGGCGCGGAGCTCGTCGTGGAACCGCTTCGACAGCTCGTTCAGGCCGTCGCCCCACGAGCCGATCGCCCACGGGGTGGTGTACGTCTCGCCCTCGGCGAGCTCGATCTCGCCGGGCGCGAGCAGCTCGCCCGCGGCGAGGAGCGCGTCGCCGGTCGGCGTGCGTTCGGCGAGCAGGCGGTGGTTGCCGCTCCACGCGGTGTGCACCGCGTAGACGAGGCCGCGCTCGAAGCCGAAGCCGGCGCGACCGGCGGCGAGCAGCAGGCTCGCGTCGGCGCCGGGGCGGCCGCGGCGGCTCTCGCGGAGGTGGGAGCCGATCGTGAACGCGTGCCGCTGGGGGCTGCGCTCGCGGAGGTGCCGGCCCGTGGTGTCGAGCAGTTCGTCGAGGTCGCGGGGGAGCGGGAACGTCGGGGCGAGCGCCGTGAGCGCGTACGGCTCGGCGGTGAGGTTCTCCAGCGTGATGCGCTGGCGGAGGAGGCCGGCGTCGGTCACGTGCAGCTCGATGGTCGCGGCCAGGCCGGCCGCGGCATCCGTCGCCCTGATCGTCGCGGAGGCGCCGACGACCTCGATGTCGTCGGTGACGAGCTTGGTCGAGAAGTCGCGGCCGCCGCGGTGGCCGGCGAGGCCGGGGGTGCCGAGCCAGCCCGACGACTCCTGCGGGATCAGGGTGAGCGGTGCGGGGCGGTCGAGGCCGCCCGAGACGCGCTGCGGCAGGGCCGCGAGGCCGAGGGCCGCGAGCTCGTCTGCGGCGAGGTCGCCGAGGTCGGGACCCCACGCGACGATCACGGGGAGCGGGGCGTGGCGGGCGTCGAGGACGACGCTGGTGCCCCCGTTGCGGAGGTGGACGAGCTCGGTGCGGCGTTGCATGGTTTATTTCTACGACGGAAAATATAGGGTTGTCAAGACCGGGATTCGGAGGATTCCATCCGCTCGAATCTCGAATCTCCGATGGAATTCATGTCAGAATGGAACGAACTGCGGGCAGGGAGGGCCGATGGCGACCACTGAGACCGAGATGAGCGAGACCGCTCGCGACCTCGCGCGCCAGGTGCTCATCCACGGCCCCATCTCGCGCGCCGACCTCGGCCGCCGACTCGGCCTCTCGCCCGCGAGCCTCACCCGGCTCAGCAAGCCGTTCCTCGAGCGCGGCCTCTTCGTCGAGACCGCCGAGACGGCGCCCTCGGGCGCGGGGCGGCCCGCGAAGCCGCTCGACGTGCACGTCGACGCGCGCCGCTTCGTCGGCATCAAGCTGACCGGCGAGTTCGCGCACGGCGTGCTCACCGACCTGCGCGCGAGCGTGCTCGCCGAGTCCGAGCGCACGCTCGCCGCCCACGACCTCGACGCGGTCGTCGACGCGATCGTCGAGCTGGTGCACGAGCTCCGCGACGCCGACACCGACGCCGACGCGGACGCGGGTGCGGGTGCCGTCGCCGGCGTCGAGCTCGCGGGGGTCGGCGTGAGCGTCGGCGGCAACGTCGCCGGGCAGCGCGTCGTCACGCGCGCGCCGTTCCTCGGCTGGCGCGACGTCGCGCTCGCCGACGTGCTCGAGGCCCGGCTCGGCGTGCCCGTCGACCTCGAGAACGACGTCACCGCGCTCACCACCGCCGAGCAGTGGTTCGGCCCCGCGCGCGGGCGCGACGCGTTCGCCGTCGTCACCACCGGCGCCGGCGTGGGCTACGGCCTCGTCATGCACGACCGCGTGGTCACCACGCCCGACACCGGCCTCGGCCTCGGCGGGCACCTGCCGCTCGACCCCAGCGGACCCCTCTGCCCCGACGGACATCGCGGCTGCGCGTCGGCGATGCTCTCCATCCCGAGCATCTGCGCGCAGCTCGGCATCGCGCTCGGCCGCGAGGTGGGCTACGACGAGGTGCTCGAACTGGCCGCGTCGGGCCATCCGCTCGCCCGATCGGTGACGGATGCCGCGGGGCGCGCGCTCGGCCGCATGCTCGCGTACATCGCCAACATCGCGATGGTCGACACGATCGTGCTCTCGGGCGAGGGCATCGAGCTGTGGCAGGTCGCGGGCGACGTGGCGCTCGCCGCGCTCGCCGCCGACCGCGACCCCGAGGCGTCGCCCGTCGTCGTGCACGTCGACGACGCGGGCTTCGGCTCCTGGGCGCGCGGCGCCGCGGCGGTCGCGATCCAGGGCGCGCTCGCGCGCCTGCGCCTCCCCGCCTGAGCCCTCGCGTCCTCGCTTCGGCGCGCGTCGCTTCGACTTCGAGTGGGCGATGTTGGCTGCGCCATCCTGCGCTCGAGCGCCAAGATCGCCCACTCGTACTTCGGTTCGCGTCGCTTTGTCTTCGAGTGGGCGATGTTGGCTGCGCCATCCTGCGCTCGTGCGCCAAGATCGCCCACTCGAGAAGGAAGCGATCGCCCACTCGAGAAGACGCGGGCGCGCGCGCGCGGGCTACTCGGGCGGGCGCGCCGTGCTCGAGCGCACGCGCAGCTCGAACGGCAACGGGGTGGACGCGGGAGGCGCGGCATCCGGACCGGGCTCGAGCTGCTCCATGAGGATCTCGACCGCCTTCTCGCCCTGGCCCCGCGGGAACTGCGCGACCGTCGAGAGGCCGAAGAAGTCGGAGAGGTCGTAGTCGTCGACGCCGATGATCGACACGTCGCGCGGCACGATCATGCCGAGGTCGCGCGCGGCGAGGATGCAGCCGATCGCCATCTCGTCGGACGCCGCGAAGATCGCCGTCGGCCGGTCGTGCGGCCGCCCGAGCAGCTGTTTCGCGGCGTGGTACCCGCCCGCGATCGTGAAGTCGGCGGGAGCGAACAGCGTCGGGTCGGGCTCGACGCCCGCGTCGCGCAGTGCGGCCTCGTAGCCCAGCCGCCGGTTCGTCGGCAGGTGGAAGTCGAGGTCGAACGCGAGGTCGCCGCCGATGTGCCCGATGCGCCGGTGGCCGAGCCCGATGAGGTGCTCGGTCGCGAGGCGCGCGACCGCGACGTCGTCGATCGTGAGCGTGCGCACGCCGGGGATCGGGCCGCCGACGCCGACGAGGGGCTTGCCGAGGTCGTGCAGCCGCTCGACCTCGTGCTCGGTGAGCTCGAGCGAGACCGCGATCACCGCGTCGACGCGCTGCCGCAGCAGGAAGTGCTCGAACACGCTCGAGCGCTCGCGCCCGTCGCCCGAGAGGTTGTACAGCGTGAGGTCGTACCCGTGCCGGAGCAGCGCCTGCTGCGCTCCCTCGAGTACCGACGAGAAGAACCAGCGGTTCAGGAACGGGATGACGACGCCGATGTTGCGCGTGCGGCCCGACGCGAGGCTCGAGGCATTGGATGACACGACGTACCCGAGCTGCGCCGCGGCATCCTCGACCTTCGCCTTCGATGCCGGGGAGACGTGACCACGCCCGCTCAGCGCGCGCGAGACCGTCGCGGTGGAGACCCCCGCGAGCTTGGCCACCTCATCGATGCCGACCATGTTCCCTCGCACCTGCAGGCGGCTCGGGATCAGCCGCGCGACGTTCGATCCTATCGCCGCGCGGAGTGGCGAATTGCCGTGGCCCGCGTTGTGGGGTAGGAAAGCAGAGTCCAGGGCGGGCCTCGGGGGGCCTGGCTTGCCCGCGAACGTGTGATGAAGGGAATGAACGCGTGAAATGGGTCAAGCGGATCGCCGTGGGACTCGTGGTGGTGTTCGCCCTGTTCTACATGATCACCCGCCCCGAAGACGCCGCCAACGCCGTGCAGGGCGCCTTCGCCGCCGTCTGGGGCGGCATCGAGGCGGTCGGCCGGTTCTTCACCTCGCTGGCCTCGGCCTGACCGGGGCGAGCGGAGCGACCGGAGCGGCGCGGGCGGCGGATCGAGCGGACCGCGACTGAAGTGGCCGGAGCGACGGGAGGCGGAACGTGAGCGCGAAGGCGCGAAGCCTGTTCGACCCGCGCGTCGAGCGCTTCCTGATCGCCGATGAGGGCGAGGTCATCGTCGACGAGGTCGCGAAGCACTGGGCGGCGATCGTGAAGCCCGTGATCGAGCTCGTCGCGGCCATCCCGGTGCTCGTGCTGACCTTCGTGGTGCCGCCGCAGATCTGGTGGCTGCCCGCGATCGGCGCGGTCGTGCTCGCCGTCCACGGGTTCTGGCGGGTCCTGCAGGCCCAGATGGATCGCTTCGTCATCACGAACATGCGGGTGTTCCGCGTGCACGGCATCCTCACGCAGAACATCTCGACCATGCCGCTCGCCCGAATCCTCGACATCACGGTGCATCGGCCGGTCGTCGGCCGCATCTGCGGCTTCGGTCACTTCGTGTTCGAGTCCGCGGCGCAGACGCAGGGTCTCAAGGAGATCCGCTACGTCGGCGACCCCAACGAACGCGATCTCACGATCCAGCGCACGATCGCGCGCGCCGGCCTGCGTGGGCCGGTCCGCCCGAACGGCAGCCCCATGGGCACGCAACCGGTGCCCCCGCCGCCCCCCGCCGTCCTGCGCGGCCCGTTCGGCGACGTCGACGACGACGGCACGGGCGAGACCCTGCCGGAACGGCTCGGCCCCAACGACACCCAGCCGATCTTCCGCGGCTGACCGGCCCCGAGCCATCCGCGCCGCCTCGATTTCTCGCCACGCGCCCGCATGGGTATCCTTGTGTGGCCCCCGGTCGCGTGAGGAACGTGGTCGGGCGTATGGCGAGTTACCCAAGCGGCCAAAGGGATCTGACTGTAAATCAGCTGTCATCGACTTCGGGGGTTCGAATCCCTCACTCGCCACGCATGTGAAGCCCCGGTCTCGACCGGGGCTTCCGTCGTTTCCGGGGCGCGGGCGGCCCGGCACGGCTAGCGTGGGGGCATGACCGATCACGCCGGCCACGCGGCATCCGTCGACCTGCTCGCCCTCGCCCGCCGCATCGGCACGACCGTCGCGGAGACCGCGCTCGAGGAGCGCCGTCGCGGCATCTCCGTCGAGGCGACGAAGTCCTCGCCGGTCGACGTCGTCACCGCGGTCGACCGCGACACCGAGGCGCGAATCCGCTCGATGATCCTCGACGCGCGGCCCGACGACGGCATCTTCGGCGAGGAGGAGGAGACGCACGTCGGCACGTCGGGCCTGAACTGGGTCGTCGACCCGATCGACGGCACGGTCAACCTGCTCTACGACATCCCGGCGTGGGCGGTGAGCATCGCGGTGGTCGACGGGCCGCCCGACCCGCTGCACTGGCGCGCGCTCGCCGGCGTCGTCGTGAACCCGTCGACCGGCGAGGTGTTCGAGGCGTCGCGGGGCGGTGGGGCGCGGCTCGGCGACCGCGAGCTGCGCGTGAACGACGACGTCGAGCTGTCGAAGGCGCTCGTCGGAACCGGGTTCGGGTACGCCTCCGAGCGGCGCCGCACGCAGGCCGAGGTGCTGCTGCACGTGCTGCCGCGCGTGCGCGACATCCGTCGCATCGGGTCGGCCGCGCTCGACCTCAGTGCGATCGCCGCCGGACGCCTCGACGCCTTCTACGAGCGCGGGCTCAACCCGTGGGACCACGCGGCCGGCGCCCTCATCGTGCGCGAGGCGGGCGGCCGGGTCGGCGGCGTCGGCGGCGGGCCCGAGAGCGGCGAGCTGCTCGTCGCGGCGGCGCCGTCGGTGTACGACGAGCTGGCGGCGCTGCTGTTGGAGTCGGGCGCGGCGGCGGGCTGAGGCGTCGTTCCCGGTGTCGGGCGGTCCGTCCACAGGCCGACGCGCGACGTGGCGAAGACGCCATCGACCGGTTACGCTTTATCGATCCGTTACCTCGGCCACGAGCTGAGCGAGCATCCCCCAGTCCCGCCCAACCCGAGCGAAAGTCCCCCACGTGCCCGAGTCCCCCCTCGTGCCCGACCATTCAGCGCCAGGCACCCATGACCGCGTGCGGTCAGAACGTCCGCTGACGCGCCGCGAATTGCGGGACCGCGCGACCACCTCACCGGCCGAGCCGGCCGACCGCAGGGTCGGCCCGGGTTCGGCCGCCGCCGTTTCCGGGGGCATGTCGTTCGAGTCGTACCTGCCTCCGCGGGGCTCCGACGGCACGGGCGCGGGGCGAGCGGATGGCACGGGGCCGCTGCGTCCGCGCGAGCGCCGCGATGTGCTGCCGACGCCCGTCGCGCACCCGGGCTCCGCTTCGGGATCCGTCTCGTCGTCGTCGGCGGCGGCGGCGTCGTCGTCGGCGCCGGCGCCGGGGCCGGGGCCGTCCGCGCGACCGCGCTCCGCCGATGCGGCTCCGGCGCCCGAGTCGCGCCGGCTCCGCCGGGATGCCGCTGCGGCGCCCGCCGCCGGCGCACCCTCCGCTCCTGCCGCTCCGTCGGCGCTGCCGTCCGGGGCGGCCGCGCCGCGGATGCCCGACCGTCCGGCCCCGACCGAGCCGCCGCGCACCGGCCGGCGCGCGGCGCCCGCGCCCGAGCACGAGTACGGCGGCTCGCCCGTATCGGCGGCGAACGCACCCGCACCGCAGACCGGCCGGCGACCCGACGCCCCCGTGGCCCGGCCCGGAGTGCCCGCACCCGACTGGACTCCGCAGCGCCGCCCCGTCGCGCCCGCGCACGAGACCGACCCGCGCCGAACCGACGGCCGATATCCCGAGCCGCAGCGCCCGCAGCAGGGGCACGCGCCCGCCGACCGCGCCCGCGAGCGCGACCCGCGTGCCGGCGCGTCGTATCCCGGCGAGCCCGGCCGTCCAGGCCAGGCCCGGCCCGAACGGCCGGCACGCCCCGACCAGCAGGCCCCGGCCGGGCACCGGCCCGACCAGGGGTACGCGAACTCCGGCCGCCAGGGTCGCCCCGGTGAGGGCATTCGCCCCGAGCATGAGCCGTCGCACCGCGGCCAGCAGGGTCGGCCGAATCAGCAGGGTCGGCCCGAGCAGCGGCCCGGTTACCCCGATCAGCAGGTTCGACCCGATCAGCAGGTTCGACCCGGCCGGCCGACGCCGACCGACCAGCAGGGCCGCCCCGACCAGCAGGGCCGCCCCGCCCAGCAGGGTCGTCCCGATCAGCGATACGCCCGCCCGGATCAGCAGGCCCGGCCCGGCCAGCGCCCCTCGTCGTCGCAGACCGGCGACGCGGCACACGTCGACGCCCGAGCCCGCGCCTCGAGCGGTCCGCAGTCACAGCGACCCGGCGAGGCGATGGCCACGGCCGCGGCTCGAGTCCCGGCCCCGCAGACGCCCGTCGCGTCCGCTGCCGAGCGCGATCTCCGCGCCGAGTCCGCCGACGACTTCGCCGCGATGCTCGCCGCCGCAGCCGGCGCCGACGCCGCGCCCACCGGACTCGAGTTCCGCGAGGTCGAGCCCCGGCCATCCATGCCGTCGCGCACGTCGCTCGTGCGACGCGGGGCCTCCGGCCAGGGCCGCGCCGCGCGCGGCTCGAGCGGCGTCGCTGCCCCGCACACCACGGGCACTGCGCGTCCGGCCGGCGCCGCGGCATCCGGGTCGAAGCCGGCACCGCGCCGCTCGCTCCGCCGCGCACTGTCGACCCGCGTCGTGAGCACGGTCGCGATGAGCTTCGTCGCGATGCTCGCGGTGGCGACATCCGTGCCGTCGCTCTCGCTGCTCTCGCCGCAGGACGTGCAGGCGATGGCGCTCAGCAACAACACGGTCACGACGATCGACGGCCAGCGCGTCGAGATCGCCGGAGGCACGCTCGCCGCGTCGGTCGATCGTGAGGGCTACCAGCACCAGACGATCGAGGAGTATGCGCGCGCGGCGGGAATCCGCCCCGAGGCGACCTTCACGAACAACCCGCTCGGCACGATCCAATGGCCGTTCGCGGTCGGCGTGCACATCGGCGACCGCTTCGGCTATCGCAACTGCGCCGGCTGCTCGTCGAACCACCGCGGGCAGGACTTCAACCCGGGCCTCGGCGCCCAGATCCAGTCGATCGCCGACGGCACCGTCGCGGTCTCGACCGACTCGGGCGGCTCGCTCGGCGTCGTCACGATGATCGACCACGAGATCGACGGTGAGACCGTCACGAGCGTCTACGCGCACATGGAGTACGGGTCTCGCCGCTTCGCCGTCGGCGACACGGTGTCGGTCGGCGATGTGCTCGGCACCACGGGCAACACGGGCATGTCGACCGGCCCGCACCTGCACTTCGAGATCCGCCTCGGCGGAGTGAGCGGCACCCACGTCGATCCGCTCGAGTGGCTCTACGCGAACACGAACTGACGCGTCATCCGCGCGCCCCGCCCAACCCACGGATGCATGAGCATTCCGATCTGACGCACGTGACGGGCCCATCGCCCGGATCCTCATGCATCCGTGCGGAGGTTGGGGGCGGGCGTTCTCCACAGACCGGTCGGGTGGCCTCCACAGATCGGCAGGCGGCGACGAGCGGATGGCGCGTCCGCGCCACACTCGGACCATGTCGACGGTCGTGGCCCACCTGACGTCCAACGGCGGCGTGCTGCCGCTCGCCGCACTCGAGCGTGCGGGGTTCGGTCGAGCGACGGTGCGCGCTGCAGCGCACGAGGGCCGCGTCATCCGGATCCGCAACGGATGGTTCGCTGCACCGGGCGTGCATCCCGACCTCGTGCGTGCCGTTCGGGTCGGCGGCACGGCGACCGCGACGACGGTCGCACGCATGCACGACGTCTGGGTGCACGACGACGGGAAGCTGCACGTGCGCGTCCGGCACTCGACCGGGCGGCTCTTCTCACCCGAGAATCGCGCGATGCCGCTCGACCGGGGTGCGCATCGGGTGTGCGTCCACTACAGCACGCGCGGCGGACTCGACCGGCCACGCGACACGCTCCCGGACGCGCTGGCCGAGATGTTCGCGTGCTCCGGGGAGGAGTCCGTCCTCGCGTCGATCGACTCCGCGCTCGAACGCGACACGCTTCAGCCCGGGCACCTCGACTTCATCCGCGAACTGATGCCGAAGACCCGCCGGGCGCTGCTCGATCGGGTCGACCCGAACTGCCAGTCGGGTCTCGAAACGAGGGTGCGCCTGCTGCTGCAGGCCAGGCGGATCCGGTTCCGCGCACAGGCGTACTTCGACGGGGTCGGCAACGTCGACTTCCTCGTCGGCGACCGGCTCGTGATCGAGGTCGACGGGCGCGCGTTCCACACCGGCGACGCATTCGAGAACGACCGGCGCCGCGACTTCGAGCTCGTCACGCGCGGATACCTGGTGCTGCGGCTCAGCTACCGGCAGGTCATGGACGACTGGGACCGCACACGTGCGGGCATCCTCGCGCTCGTCGCGCGCGGCGAGCACCGCTGGACCGGGCGGGGCCCCTACGCGCCCGACCTGCCCGAGACGCTGCTCCCGCGGGCGGGAGGCCTCGCGCCCGCGAGCGCGTGAGCGCGATGCGTCCGGACGCATGAGAATCCGGAACATGAGCCCCGTGGGGGCGTGAGATGCGGATTCTCATGCGTCCGTGGTGACGTGCGCGGCGGGCGGATGGCGCGGCCGATTCGGGATGCATGAGAATCCGGTGCGTGGACCGCGTGGGGGCGTGAGATGCGGATTCTCATGCGTCCGTGGTGACGTGCGCGGCGGGCCGAATGGCGCGGCCGATGCGGGATGCATGAGAATCCGGTACATGGGGCCGCGTGGAGGCGCGAGTTGCGGATTCTCATGCGTCTGTGAAGCGCGGGGCGCGGGGCGCGGGCGGGCGCGCGTCGCGGCCGCATCCGCGGCTACGCGCGCAGCCAGGCGGTGGTGTCGGCGGGGAGCACGCCGTCGGCGAGCTCCGCGCTCGCGAGCAGGAGCTCGCCCGCGGGCAGCGGGACATCGGCGGAGCCGGTGTTCGCGATGACGACCACGTCGCCGTTGCGGAACGCGAGCACGCCGTCGGCGTCGCCGCGCGCCGGCGAGATCCACTCGACCGCGCCGGTGGCGAGGGCGTGCGAACGCCGTCCGCGCAGCGCGGCGCGGTACAGCTCGAGCGTGGATCCGTCGACGCCGCGCTGGCGGTCGCGCGCGTACGACGCCCACGATGCGGGCTGCGGCAGCCACGAGGCATCCGTCGGCCCGAAGCCGTACGACGGGCGGTCGCCCTCCCACGGCAGGGGCACGCGGCATCCGTCACGGCCGTACCGCTCGCCGTTGGTGCGGAACCACGTCGGGTCCTGGCGGGCGTCGTCGGGCAGGTCGATCGCCTCGGGCAGGCCGAGCTCCTCGCCCTGGTACATGTACGCCGAGCCGGGCAGCGCGAGCATGAGCGCGGTCGCGGCGCGCGCGCGCCGCAGGCCGACTTCGATGTCGGGCAGCCCTGGCGTGCGGGGCCCGATGCCGTGGCCCTGCAGGTTCTCGGACGTCAGCGCGAGGCGCGAGGCGTGCCGCACCACGTCGTGGTTCGAGAGCACCCAGGTGGATGGCGCGCCGACGGCGCCGAACGCGGAGAGCGAGGCGTCGATCACGCGACGGAGGGCCGCGGCATCCCACGTCGTCTCGAGGTAGGCGAAGTTGAACGCCTGGTGCATCTCGTCGGGGCGCACCCACTTGGCGACGCGGGGGAGCGGGTCGACCCAGGCCTCGGCGGCGAGGATGCGCTCGCCGGGGTACTCGTCGAGCAGCGCGCGCCAGTCGCGGTAGATCTCGTGCACGCCGTCCTGGCCCCAGAAGGGGGCGCCGTCGCCCTCGTCGTGGATCTCGGGCTCGAGCGGCACGCCGGCCTCGATCCGGGCGTGCTCGGCGGCCGATCCGTGGCTCGCGCCGCCCATGCTGCCGCTGTCGGCGGGCGGGGTCCAGTCGGGCAGGCCGTCGGCCTTGATCATGCCGTGCGCCACGTCGACGCGGAAGCCGTCGACGCCGCGGTCGAGCCAGAACCGGAGGATGCGGCGGAACTCCTCGCGGACCTCCTCGTTGGTCCAGTCGAAGTCGGGCTGCGAGCTGTCGAAGATGTGCAGGTACCACTGGCCCGGAGTGCCGTCGGCCTCGGTGACGCGGGTCCAGGCGGGGCCTCCGAAGACCGAGTCCCAGTTGTTGGGCGGCTCGTCGCCGGCAGGGCCGCGGCCGTCGCGGAACAGGTAGCGGGCGCGGGCGGCGCTGCCCGGCGCGGCGGCGAGCGCCTCCTGGAACCAGACGTGCCGGTCGGACGAGTGGTTCGGCACGAGGTCGACGATCACGCGCAGCCCGAGCCGATGCGCCTCGGCGAGCATGTCATCGAAGTCGGCGAGCGTGCCGAAGCGCGGGTCGACGTCGCAGTAGTCGGAGACGTCGTAGCCGGCGTCCTTCTGGGGGGACGTGTAGAACGGCGAGAGCCAGATCGCGTCGACTCCGAGGTCGGCGAGCTCGGGCAGGCGCGAGCGGATTCCGGCGAGATCGCCCATGCCGTCGCCGTTCGCATCGGCGAAGGAGCGGGGGTAGATCTGGTAGATCGCGGCGGTGCGCCACCATTCGGAAGTCATGCGGGGAATCCTAATCAATCTGGAAGCGTTTGCAGATCGTGGCGACATGCGCCAACCCGGCGAACCGGTCTCGATCGGATAACGCCGAGTTGTCAACTCGACGGGAACAGGGTATACCTGAAACCGCTTGCAATCACATCGCGGGCACATCCACACCGGAAGAACGGCCTTTCGAGCACGGTGCGCGGTTCCCAGAAGCGGAACGGGGCAGCGTCCCACACCAGGCGAAGGCGCCGGTCTCACGCACACTGAGAAGGGCACACACCAATGCGGGTGAACACCAAGAGCCTCCTCGCGGCCGGCGCTGTCGCCGTCGTCGCGACGCTCGGCCTCGCGAGCTGCGCGGGCGGCAACAGCGAAGGCGAGAACGGCGCGGCCGACGGCGGCACGCTGACCGTCTGGGTCGACTCCGAGCGCGTCGACGCGCTGAAGGGCGCGGCCGAGGCCTACACCGAGGAGACCGGCGTCACGGTCGACATCGTCGGCAAGGACGTCTCCACCATCAAGGACGACTTCATCCAGCAGGTCCCGACCGGCGAGGGCCCCGACATCACGATGGGTGCGCACGACTGGCTGGGCGAGCTCTCGACCAACGGCGTCGTGGCTCCACTCGAGCTCGGCGACTCCGCCGCCGACTACCTCGACGTCGCGATCAACGCGGCCACCTACGAGGGCACCGTCTACATGCTCCCCTACGCGGTCGAGAACATCGCCGTGCTCCGCAACGCCGACCTCGTCCCCGAGGCCGCGACGAGCTTCGACGACATGATCGCCAAGGGCCAGGCCGCCGGCCTCGACAAGCCGTTCGTGGTCGAGCAGGGCGCCGAGGGCAACCCCTACCACCTCTACCCGTTCCAGACGGCGTTCGGCGCCCCGGTGTTCGGTTCGAACGACGAGGGCTACGACCCGACCGACCTGCAGCTCGGCAACGAGGGCGGCGTCGCGTTCGCGCAGTGGCTCGGCACGCAGGGCAAGAACGGTGCCGCCAACTTCAACACCGACATCGACGGTGACATCGCCAAGCAGGCGTTCCTCGACGGCACGGCCGCGTTCTGGCTGACCGGCCCGTGGAACGTGGGCGCCGCGATCGACGGCGGCGTCAACGTCGCGATCGACCCGGTTCCCTCGCCCACCGGTGAGGTCGCCTCGCCGTTCGCCGGCGTCAAGGGCTTCTTCGTCTCGTCCGAGTCGGAGAACAAGGTCGCCGCGAACGACTTCCTCGTGAACTACATCGGCACCGAGGACGTGCAGCTCGACCTCTTCGAGGCCGGCAACATCCTGCCCGCGCTCTCGGCCGCCGCCGAGACCGCCTCGAGCGACCCGATCATCGAGGGCTTCGCCACCGTCGGTGCCGACGCCGTCCCGATGCCGGCGATCCCGGCCATGGGTTCGGTGTGGCAGTACTGGGGCATCGCCGAGGCCGACATCATCAACGGTGCCGACCCGGTCGCGACCTGGAACAAGCTCGCCACCGACGTCCAGGCGGCGATCGACGCCGGCTGACGCCTGACACGCTCCGGGTCGGATGCCGCCGCGCATCCGGCCCGGAGCCGTCACGTATCACGAGTAGCGCTACGAGAAGAGCGAGCGAATGACTACCACGACTGACGAGGACGTCACGACCGAGGCCGCGACGCCGCCCACGAAACGGCAACGACGCGCCGCGTCCATCGCGGATGCCGCGTCCGGAGGCCTCCGCACCATCCTGATCAAGATGGTGCTCATCGGCATCGTCGACGCGATCGCGCTCTACGCGGTCATCATCCTCGCGCTCGCCGGAGAGTGGGGCGTGCTCGGCGTGGTGGCGGTCGTCACCATCGTCGTCAACTGGATCTACTTCTCGCGGACCAAGCTGCCGGCGAAGTACCTCACGCCGGGCGTCATCTTCCTCGTGCTCTTCCAGGTGTTCGTGGTCGTCTACACCGGCTACATCGCCTTCACCAACTACGGCACGGGGCACAACGGCTCGAAGGAGCAGGCGGTCAGCTCGCTGATGGCCTCCTCGCTCGAGCGCGTGCCCGACTCGCCCACCTACGGCGTCACGGTCGTCGACCAGCTCGGCACGCTCGGCCTGCTCGTGACCGACCCCGACGGCGACGTCAGCGTCGGCACGACCGAGCAGCCCCTGCAGGAGGTCGACGGCGCCGAGCTCGAGAACGGGAAGGCCGTCGCGATCGACGGATGGACGACGCTGAGCTTCCAGGACGTCATCGCCCGCACCGACGAGATCACCGAGCTCGCGGTGCCCTTCTCCGACGACCCGAACGACGGTGCCATCCGCACGCCCGACGGATCGAACGGCTATCTCTACACCTCGACGCTCGAGTACGACGAGGCCGCCGGCACCATGACCGACCTGACGACGGGCACCGTCTACTCCGACACCGGCACGGGCGCCTTCACCGCCGAGGACGGCACGGAACTGCTGCCGGGCTGGCAGATCACCGTCGGATTCGACAACTTCGTGCGCGCCGTGACCGACTCGCGCCTCGCGGGCCCCCTCGTCTACGTGACCTTGTGGACGTTCGCCTTCGCCCTCATCTCGGTCGCGTCGACGTTCTTCCTGGGCCTCTTCCTCGCGCTCGTCTTCAACGACCTGCGCATGAGGGGTCGCCGGTTCTACCGCATCGCGATGATCCTGCCGTACGCGATCCCGTCGTTCCTGTCGGCGCTGGTCTGGGCGGGCATGATGAACGAGAGCTTCGGGTTCATCAACCAGGTGCTGCTCGGCGGCGCCAGCGTGCCGTGGCTCACCGACCCCACGGTGGCGAAGATCTCGGTGCTCATCGTGAACCTCTGGCTCGGCTTCCCGTACATGTTCCTCGTGTGCACGGGCGCGCTGCAGTCGATCCCCGACGACGTGAACGAGGCCGCGACGGTCGACGGCGCCTCGCCGTGGCAGACGTTCCGCTTGATCAAGCTGCCGCTGCTGCTCGTCTCGGTCGCGCCGTTGCTGATCGCGTCGTTCGCGTTCAACTTCAACAACTTCAACGTGATCTACATGTTGACCAACGGCGGGCCGCGCGACACCGCCGCGCCGATCCCGGTCGGCTTCACCGACATCCTGATCTCGATGGTCTACAAGGTGGCCTTCACCGGCCAGAACCGCGACTACGGGCTCGCGGCCGCGTACTCCGTGATCATCTTCATCGTGGTGGCGACGATCTCGATCATCGCGTTCCGCCGCACCAAGTCGCTCGAGGAGATCAACTGATGGCGAAGAAGGGCACCAAGGAGCACTATTCCTGGGTCGAGGCCCCGGTCGTCGAGGCCGAGATCCTCGCGAGCGCCCGCGAAGCGGAGGCAGAGCGCGCTGAGCATCCGCGCGGCCGCCCGGCCGCGCCCAAGCGCCCGTTCTCGTTGGGCCGGTGGTTCAAGGCGACCGGATGGCGCCACCTCGTCGGCATCGTCGTGGTCGCGTTCGCGCTGTTCCCGATCGTGTTCGTGATCTCGTCGTCGCTGAATCCGGATGGCACGCTGACGGGCTCGAACGCACTGTTCTCGGAGATCGGCTTCGACGCGTACGCGCGCATCCTGACGAACCCCGACGTGCCGTTCACGACCTGGTTCGCGAACACGCTCATCATCGCGGGCGTGACGGCGCTGCTCACGGTGTTCCTCGGCTCGCTCGCGGCGTACTCGTTCTCGCGGATGCGGTTCACGGGCCGCCGCGTCGGGCTCATCGGGATCGTCGTGGTCCAGATGTTCCCGCAGATGCTGGCCGTCGTCGCGATCTTCCTCGTGATGAGTGCGATCAGCGACTGGTTCCCGGCCATCGGCCTGAACACGCACATCGGCCTGATCATGGTGTACCTCGGCGGTGCGCTCGGCGTGAACACGTACCTCATGTACGGCTACTTCAACACGATCCCCGCGTCGATCGACGAGGCCGCGAAGATCGACGGCGCCGGCCACGCGCGGATCTTCTTCACGATCATCCTTCGCCTGGTCGCGCCGATCCTCGCGGTCGTCGCGCTCCTGTCGTTCATCTTCACGGTGAACGAGTACGTGGTGGCGTCGGTCATCCTCATCGACACGGAGAACCAGACGCTCGCGGTGGGGCTCGTGAAGCTCGTCTCGAACCCGCGCTACGCCGACTGGGCAGCGTTCTCGGCGGGCGCCGTGATCGCGGCGCTCCCCGTCGTGCTGCTGTTCCTGTACCTGCAGAAGTACATCGTCGGCGGGCTCTCGGCGGGCGCGGTGAAGTAGCCCACGATCTGGTTTTGAATTCAGGACGCGGGCGCGGTGCGCCCACGGTCAGCGCGGCGTTTCGCCGCCATGGGAGCCGCGGCGCGCCGTCCGGTCCTGAGTTCCGAACGAGTTGAGACGACGGATGCCGCGCGCGGAGGCCCCGCGACGCGGCATCCGTCGTTCGTAGTCGCCGTCCCGCACGACACCCGTGCGCAACCCGCGACCGATAGCATGACGCTCGACCCAGCCCCGCACCCCGACCCGATGGAGCCCTCGTGGACGCCCCCACCCCCGCGCCCGTGCCCGTGACCGATGCCGCGCCGGTTCCTCCGGTTGCACCCGTCCCGCCGGTTCCGCCGGCTCCGGCCGCGGTGGCGTCGCCGCCTGCGGCGCCCGCGTGGTCGGCGACCGCCTACGGCCCGACCGGGGTCGCTCCGGCGTACGCCTCGGCTCCGGTCGCGACGTGGGCGCCGCCCGTGGCGCGGCCGCAGAACGTGCTCGCGTGGGTCGCGTTCGGCCTCGGGCTCGGCGGACTCATGATGGGTCTCGTGACCTCGATCCCCGCGATCATCCTCGGCCACATCGCCCGCCGGCAGATCCGCGACCGCGGCGAGCAGGGCGACGCGGCGGCGCTGACCGGGCTCATCGCGGGCTACGTGCTGAGCGCGCTGTGGATCCTCGGGATCGCCGCGTACGTGCTCTTCTTCGTCGTCCTCTTCGCCGCCGCGGGAGTGTCCTCGGGCTTCGGTTCGAGCATCTGACGCACGATTTCATGCACGCGCTCCGCGGTGATATCCTCGTGTGGTTGCCGTGAGAGCGGCACTCGCCCCGATAGCTCAGTGGTAGAGCACTTCCATGGTAAGGAAGGGGTCGTCAGTTCAATCCTGACTCGGGGCTCTGGTTCCTCCGGCCGTGCCGGGGTAGCCTCGCGGCGGGGTAGCTCAGGTGGTTAGAGCACACGGCTCATAATCGTGGTGTCGCGGGTTCGAGTCCCGCCCTCGCTACAAGGCCTGATCAGGTACTAATTCTTGCAGTTCTATCGTTCGCTGCCCTCGTGCCGATGGCGGAAATCGGACACGTTTCGGTCACATCAGTAGATGTTCCATCACGTCGGTGCCATTGGGTTGTGGTCACCCGTGAGTATGAGTCCGCGGCTCATAATTGCGGTGTCGCGGGTTCGAGTCCCGCTGTTGCGCCCCGGGTTCATCGGAGGCTCATCGTCGCCCGTTCGCGGTTGCGGACGGGGTCGTGGTGTGAATCGTAGTGCTGCTGTTGGGCTTCGACGGGTGGGATCATCCCGATCGCGGTGTGCAGGCGTCGGTGGTTGAACCAGTCGATGTACTCGGCCACGGCGAACTCGAGGTCATCGATCGATCGCCACGGGCCGCGGTGGCGCACGAGCTCGGCTTTGAACAGCGAGTTGAAGGCCTCGGCGAGGGCGTTGTCGTAGCTGTCGCCTCGGGATCCGACGGATGCGACCGCGCCGGCCTCGGCGAGCCGTTCGGTGTAGCGGATCGCGCGGTACTGGACGCCGCGGTCGCTGTGGTGGGTCAGCCCGGCGGTGTTCCGGCCGTCGCGGCGCCGGACCCACAGGCCCATCTCGAGCGCGTCCAACGCCAGGTCGGTGCGCAGGCTCGTGGACAGCTGCCAGCCGACGACGCGGCGGCTGAACACATCGATCACGAACGCGCCGTACACCCAGCCGGCGAACGTGCGGATGTAGGTGATGTCGGCGACCCACAGCTGGTCGGGCGCGGTCGCGGTGAACGCCCGCTCGACCAGGTCCAACGGCAGCTCGGCCGGATCCCCCGGGATCGTGGTGCGCGGCCCGCGCGCCCGCTGCACCCCGCGCAGCCCGTCGCGGCGCATCAACCGCTCGACCGTGCACCGGGCGTACCGGTGGCCCTCGCGACGTAGTTGCGCGCGGACCTTCCGGGCCCCGTACACGCCGAGGTTGTCCGCGTGCACCCGGCGGATCTCGCCCAACGCGACCTCGTCACTGAGCGCCCGTGGGGACGGAGCCCGGGTCTTGCGCGCGTAGTACGTCGATGGGGCGATCGGCAGCTCCTGGCAGATCGGCTCGACCCCGAACTCGTCCTTGTGCGCGTCGACGTAGTCGACCATCAGCTGCGTGGGCGGTCGAGCTCCGCCGCGAAGAAAGCCGATGCGCTGCGCAGGATCGCGTTGGCCCGCCGCAACTCCCGCACCTCACGCTCGAGGTCCGCGATCCGTTCGCTGTCGCTCGTGCTCAGGCCCGGCCTGACACCGCCGTCGATCTCGGCACGGTGCACCCAACCGCGCAGCGTGTCCACGTTCACGCCCAACTGCTGCGCGACCCGCGTACACGCACCCCGACGGCCACCGTCCTCGTCACGAGCAGCGAGCACGAGCCGAACCGCGCGCTCCTTCAACTCAGGCGGATACTTCTTCAACTTCGGCATGCCCCTCATCCTTTCCGGATGTCAGGAGCCTCCACCAGACCCGGGGCGCAACAAGGTGATCGGACTGCCCGGCGGCGTCATGGTCGCCACGACCGCCGATGGCACGGAAACCTGGTCGTACCCGAACATCCACGGCGACATCACCGTCACTGCGAACGCCGCCGGCACCCGCAGCGTGGGCGTGCACCGGTACGACCCGTTCGGGCAACCCATCGACCCGAGCACCGGACGGGTTGGCACCACCACCGCGGGCGACACCGGACCGGACACGCTGCCCGGGAACGCGGACTGGGGCTGGCTCGGACAGCACCGCAAACTCACCGAACACGCCGGCAGCATCCACACCGTCGAGATGGGCGCCCGCCAATACGTGCCCGCCCTCGGCCGGTTCCTCGAAGTCGACCCCATCGAGGGCGGCGTCACCAACAACTACGACTACCCCGCCGACCCCATCAATGGGTTCGATCTGACGGGCGAACGGTTGGATTGCGGATGTGGCAATGGAGGCATTAGTACCCGACGTTCCGAGACGTCGATCGCAACAAGAGTCGCCCACGTTGCAGTCGCATACGGCGTCGACGCTATGCTTCGTGGCGCGAGCAACACGGTCTGCTTCTTCTCGAGGAGTGCCCGGTGCCTCGGCTTTGCAGCGTCCGTTGGAGCGACTGGGGGCGCCGCGAAGGCTCGTGCTACTAGTGCGCTTCTTGGTGAATCGCAGGCAAAGGCGCGATTGAGGATGCAGCAGGGTGCTCTTCGAGGTGCAGCTCAGGGGACTGCAGAAGGAGTCGTGGCCATGACGATGGGAGTTTCCTTCAACAAGGCTGCTGTTGGCGCTCTCCGAGTTTTCGCCACGAGCGTGTCCAACTTCTCGACCGTACTTATCCCAGTCCACTTGGATAGGAGTTATCTGCCGGGCGGATATTGCCCCCACCAGTCGTGTGTCGCTTAGCTACACCCGCGACGAGCGATGCCGTCGTTCGGGCGTCAGTGGATTTGGCGGGCAATGAAGCTCGATTCGAGGAGGAAGTCATGCGCAGTGTTGAGCATCGGGGTATGGGGAACCTCGGCCTATGGATCTTGGCGACGACCATGATCGTTATCCCGGTCTTCCAGCTGCTGAGCGGGAAGATCACTTCACCGATTTGGAGCGTGCTGACGTTCGCAGTGCTGGGCGTAGGGATTGCCCTCCTCGCTGTGATTCCGTGGCTATCCTCCCAATGGGCGCGACGGATTCTGAAGGCTGAGAAGGACGCCATCCCGACCTCCGTTCGGTCGCTCGTGAGGCTCTCAAGTACTACCGGGGCAACTCAGCTTGCTGTGCTCATCGCTGATAAGAATGGGGTTCGCTTCCTCGGGCGCGACGGCCCCATTGAGGTTCTCGACTGGAAGGAATTCTCGGCGGTGCAGGTCGCCAACAAGTCTGCGGTCGTTGACGCGCCAATCATTGAGGTCGTCGCAAACGGGGACGGAGAGATGCGGCGCTTTGTGCCCCTCAGGTCCCATGCTGCAGGACCGGTTACTGGCTGGGATGCGGATGAGCTGTGCCGTGAGCTCGAACATTGTCGTCGCCAATCACAGTCACGCTGAACTCGACCGGACACGCGGGTCTGTTGCATGAAGAGGTGACAGTTGGGCCTGCTGGCACGATCAGGTGACAGTTTGTAGTCACGCAGCCTTACGGTCTAACCGGCGCGGGCACCGCGGACGACGTCGGACCGGACACCCTCCCCGGGAACGCGGACTGGGGCAGGCTCGGGGCCAGCACCGTAAGCTCACCGAACACGCTGGCAGCATGCATGCCAATGCCTGGTCGGCCTTAATCTCGGTGTCCAGCATTGCGTCCATCAGGTTACGGTCGCATTTGTCGTCTCGAGCCTCAAACATGACGGCCACCCACGTTCTCCGCATCCGGCATAGCTTCCTCCGGATCGGAGGCTGACGTCGCAGAGCAACTGGTCATCACCCGTCCCTTGATTCCGAATTCATAGGGCGGCAGTCCGTGGTCGCGCGCTGCGGAGCAGCATGGCGATAGCGTATCGATCCGCGATCCACTTGGTGCTTGTCCTTCAACTCGGGAGATAAGCCGCGACTCAAGAGGGATGTGGCACCGGCCTCGACGCGTCGGTTCTAGAAGCTGAATACGGTATGTGGTCCCTCAGGACATCTCTGACGTTTCCGGATCAAGAGATCTCTGACGCGACCAGGGATGAGCCGTGTTGAGCCAGTTGATCCTCGTGTCCGCCTCGCGATCGCGCAGTGGCCGCCGGACGCGCCGCGGGGATCGGTGACGACGTTCTGCCTGGAGCACAGGATCTCACCGGAGACGTTTTACGCGATCCGCCGACGCGCCGCGACGGAGGGGCCGGTCGCAGCGTTAGAGCCGCGGTCAAGGCGAGCCTATCAAGTTGTTTGTGTAAGCGGTCATCGGCGTGGCGTTACAGGTACGGGGTGATGCGGTCGGGATAGGCGATCGCGAGTTGTGCGAGGGCTCGTTTCCAGCTCGTGATGACCTGGCCTTCGACGAGGCGTGGCGGGGCCTTGCGTTCGTTCGCGGGCTTGCCGCGCTCCTTCTCCCGCTCCCGGGCTCTCTTGTCCTCGATGTCGCAGATGGCCAGCCAGAGCAGCTTCACGACCGCGGCGTCGTTTGGGAAGTGGCCTCGGTTGCGAGTCACTTTCCGCAGCTGGTAGTCCAGCGACTCGATCGCGTTCGTGGTGTAGATCACGCGCCGCACCTCGGGCGGGAACGCCAGGAACGGCGTGAACCGCTCCCACGCGTTCTCGAACGCGGCGACCGTGTGCGGGTTCGCCTGCCCGAGTTCGGACGCGGCGAACGCGTCCAGCGCGGCCTTCGCGGCGTCCGCGTCGGCGGCTTGGTAGATCGGTTTCAGCGCGGCGGCGACGGCCTTGCGTTGCCCGTAGGCGACGAACCGCATCGATTGGCGGATCAGATGCACAACACAGGTCTGCACGAGCGAGTCCGGCCAGGTCGCCTCGATCGCTTCGGGGAACCCGGTGAGCCCGTCGCAGCAGACGATGAGCACGTCGCCGACGCCGCGGTTGGCGAGCTCGGCGCACACCGAGGCCCAGAACTTCGCACCCTCCGTCTGCTGGACCCAGATCCCGAGGACGTGCTTGACGCCGTCCATATCGACGCCGATGGCCAGGTGTGCGGCCTTGTTCCGGACGTGGCCGCCGTCGCGGACCTTCACGACCAGCGCGTCGAGGTAGATCACCGGGTAGAACGCTTCCAACGGTCGGCGCTGCCACGAAAGGACTTCGTCGCTGATCTCGTCCACGATCTTCGAGATCGTCTCCCGGCTCAGTTCCGTGCCGACCGTCGCGGCGAGGTGATGCTCGATGTCGCGGACGGTCATGCCGCCGGCGTACAGCGACACGATCATCTCGTCCAGGCCGCTCAGCCGACGCGACCCGCGCGGCACCAGCCGCGGGGTGAACGTGCCGTCGCGATCCCGCGGGACCTCGAGTTCGACGTCCCCGACCTGCGTGCCGACGGTCTTCGGATACGACCCGTTCCGCGAGTTCGGGTACAACCCCGCTTCCGGGTCGCCCTTCTCGTACCCGACATGCTCGGTCAGCTCGGCCTGCAAGCCCCGCTCGAGGCCGGTCTTGATCATCTGCTGGATCAACCCGTCCGGGCCATCCAGCTGCACCTCGCCCGCGTCGATCTTCTCGAACAACTCGTCCAGCACGCCGGACTCACGCAGCCGCTTGGCCATCTCGTTCTGCCGTCGCCGACGCTCCGCACGAGCGTCCCTGTCGATCATGGTCATCAGTGTCGTCCCTTCAGAAGAAGCCGACACCCCTTACACAAACGATCTGACACCCTCGTCAAGGCGCCCGAATCGCAGCCCCGGCAAGCTCCCGGACGACGTCGCCGCGCAGGCCGTCGCGGTGCGGGCCGCGCTGGAACAGTCCGCACTCGACCACGGCCCGATCAGCGTGCACGAGAAGATGCGAGCACTCGGGATGGACCCGGTGCCATCGACGGCGTCGCTGTCTCGCATCTTCCGCGACGCCGGTGTTGCGAAGGTCGAACCGCGGAAGAAGCCACGGTCCTCGTACCGGCGATTCGTCCATCCGGCGCCGAACGCGTGCTGGCAGCTCGACGCGACCGAATACGTCCTCACCGGCGGCCGCAAGTGCGTCATCTTCCAGCTCATCGACGACCACTCCCGCCTCGCCGTCGCCTCTCACGTCGCCTGGGGCGAAACCTCCGAAGCGGCGATCGCCGTCGTGAAGAAGGGGATCGCCGCTCACGGTGTCCCGCAGCGGCTGCTCAGCGACAACGGGGCCGCACTGATCCCGTCCCGCCGCGGCGTGCGGGGCCAGCTGGTCGCCTACCTGCGATCGCTCGGCGTCGAACCGATCACCGGGAAACCCTACAAGCCGACCACCCAAGGAAAGAACGAGAGATTCCACCAGACCCTGTTCCGGTATCTCGACAAGCAGCCCCTCGCCGACACCCTCGAGCAGCTCCAGACGCAGGTCGACGACTTCGATCTCATCTACAACACCCAAAGGTCCCACCAAGCCCTTCCCGGCAGGATCACCCCGCAGTCAGCCTGGGACACGACACCCAAGACCCAAGCACCCCGACCCACCACCCCGCACACGCCGCTACCGGAACCCTCAGACCAGATCCGGGTGAAGCTGGTCGGGAACACCGGTGCCGTCGAGTTCCGCGGCATCCGATTCGGAATCGGCCGGGCCACGGCCGGACACCGGGTCTGCGTCATCGACGCCGGGACAACAATGATGAACTTCGACCTCAAAGGCACACTCATCATCGAGCACCCCTGGCCCAAGCCCGGCACCAAGTACGTCAGCAACGGCCGACCCCGCGGACGACGGCCCAAGACCCTCCCACCGTCAGAGATGTCCTGATGCAGAAACGTCAGGCATGTCCCGATACATCACACCGGCCTCGACGCGGAAGTCATTCCGCGGTGACCACATTTTGACCACACTCGCGTCACTTGATCGGTGAACGAGTCGTGGTCAACATGAGGTGAAATGGTCTAATTTTCGCGGGTTTTGGTCGGCGCCGGCATCGTGCCGTACTCACGGATACGAGCACACGGCCCATAATCGTGGTGTCGCGGGTTCGAGTCCCGCCCTCGCTACTACAGGCCCGGATTTCTGCGGAAGCTCCGGGCCTTTCGTGCATCTGCTCGTTTCGAGTGACGGCCTATTGCGGCGGTGTGTTCGGGCTGCCATCCTGCTCCTGAATCGGAAAGTCGGCGCCGCTTCCGCGATCGACCCTGCTTCGGAGCTGAAGTCGCGCCCATCATGGGGGAGGCCGATCATGGCAGGACATCTTCAACGTCAGTGGGCAGCGGTGGCGGTCGCGGCGGGGCTGCTCTCCGTCGCGGTACCCGGCCCGGCTTCCGCGGCAGATTTCGACATCGTCTTTCCGGCCGGCATCGGGTGCGACTTCGAGCTGCGGGTGACCGGAACGGGCGGCTCGGCGATCACGAGGGAATTCACCGATCCCGACGGGAACGTCGTCCGAGTACTGACCGCAGGACGTGGCTTCGATCTCACCTTCGCGAACCTCAGCACCGGGGCGACCGTCTTCTTGAAGGGAAACGGCTCCGTCACCAGCACGACCCTCGAACCGGATGGAACGTCGACGGCGAGGAGCACGGGACACAACGTGCTGATCCTGTTCCCGACCGACGTTCCGGCCGGCCCCTCCACCACGCTCTACGTCGGCCAGGTGACCTACGAAGTGGACGCGCAGAGCGTCTTCACGATCACGGGCTCGTCCGGCCGCACGAGGGACCTCTGCGACGAGCTGAGCTGAGTCGGACCGAGCCGGAGTTCGTATCGGAGGGCGGCGGGGTCGCGCCGATCGGCACGACCCCGCCGCTCAGTCCGCGATCATTCAGACGCGCGCGGTGCGCCGCACCACGTCGCCGAGCGCGGCGGCGTCGAGAGCGAACAGGTCGCGCGTTCCGGCCGTGGCGGCGCCGACGAGCCCGGATGTCGCGGGCAGCAGCTGCTCGGCGTAGAACCGGGCCAGCGGCAACTGCGCCCCCGCGACGGTGTCGCCGTTGAGCTCGCGAGCGGCGAGCGCGGACTTCGCGAGCAGCCAGCCGCCGACCACGAGCCCCCAGATGCGCAGGTACGGGCTCGAGCCCGCGAGCACCGAGTTCGGGTCGGCGGCACCGGTGCGCAGCATCCACCCGGTTGTCTGCTCGAGCACGTCGAGCCCCGAGCTGAGCTGGGTGCGGATCGACGCGAACTCGTCCCCGGCGGCCGCCAGCTCGCCGTCGATCTCGCGCATGGTGGCGATGAACTCGAGGAACGAGGCCCCGCCCCGGACGCCGAGCTTGCGGCCCACGAGGTCGGCGGCCTGGATGCCGTTCGTGCCCTCGTAGATCGCGGCGATGCGCACGTCGCGGTAGTGCTGGGCGGCGCCGGTCTCCTCGATGAAGCCCATGCCGCCGTGGACCTGCAGCGCGAGCGAGGTCAGCTCGTTGCCGAGGTCGGTGCCGAACGCCTTGCAGATCGGGGTGAGCAGGCCCACGATCTCGTCAGCGCGGGCGCGGGTCGCGGCATCCGGATGGTGGGTGGAGATGTCGACGTAGACGGCGTTGAGGAGCATCATCCGTCGCAGCGCGGCGATGTACGACTTCTGGGTCATGAGCATGCGGCGCACGTCGGGGAAGTCGATGATGGGGGAGTCTTGCGTGGCGCCGATCGCGCGGCCCTGCATGCGCTCCGTCGCGTAGGCGAGCGACTGCTGGTACGCGCGCTCGGCCACGGCCAGGCCCTGCGTGCCCACCGACAGGCGTGCGCTGTTCATCATCACGAACATGATGCGCATTCCGAGGTTCTCGTCGCCGATCAGGTACCCCGTGGCGTCCTCGTACGACAGCACGCAGGTGGGCGAGCCGTGGATGCCCATCTTGTGCTCGACGCCGACGGTGTGCACGCCGTTGCGCGCGCCGAGCGAGCCGTCGTCGTTCACGAGGAACTTGGGCACGATGAAGCACGAGATGCCCTTGGTGCCGGCAGGTGCGTCGGGCGTGCGAGCCAGCACCAGGTGCACGACCTGCTCGCTCAGGTCGTGGTCGCCGAACGTGATGAAGATCTTCTGGCCGGTGATGCCGTACGTGCCGTCGGGACGCTTCACGGCCTTCGTGGTGAGGGCGCCCACGTCGGACCCGGCGTGCGGCTCGGTGAGGTTCATGGTGCCGGTCCACTCGCCGCTGACCATCTTGGGCAGCCAGGCCTGCTTCTGCTCATCGCTGCCGTAGTGCAGGAGCGCCTCGATCGCGCCCTGCGTGAGGAGCGGCGCGAGCGAGAAGGCCATGTTGGCCTCCATCGTCAGCTCCTGGATGGCGAGCCCGACGGTGCGCGGGAACTCGCCGCCGCCGAACTCCTCGGGCAGGGGCACCGAACCCCAGCCCGCGTCGACGTACGCGGCGTACGCCTCCTTGAAGCCGGTGGGCGTGGTCACCGTGCCATCGGCGTTGAGGCGGGCGCCCTCGACGTCGCCCGCGCGGTTGGTGGGGGCGACGACCTCGGCCATGAAGCCGCCGACCTCCTCGAGGATCTCGGTGACGGTGTCGAAGTCGGCGTGCTCGAAGCCCGGAAGCTCGGCGACCTGGTCGTAGCCCACGACATGCTTCAGCGCATACGCGAGGTCGGCGACGGGCGGACGGAAATCAGTCATATTCGGAGGGTAAACTCGCCGATCCGGACGTGGGCCGGATCTGTCGTCATCGACGACGCGGGTCGGCCGAAGGGGCGCCGCGATTGTGGCATCCGGACAGGTCCGGGAATGCCTGCCGCTCGATCGCGTTGGCTCTGAGGGGGTGCCCGTGACTCGTGGGCGGTCCGGCGAGGAGGATGCGTGACCGAGCAGACCGCCGTGGGATTGCGCTCCGAGCGCGGGCCGGTGCTGATGGCGCTGATGCTGTGCACCGGGCTCGTCGCGATCGAAGCGACCATCCTCGCGACGGCAGTGCCGTCGATCGTGGCCGACATCGGCGGGTTCGCGCAGTTCCCGTGGCTGTTCTCGATCTACCTGCTCGCCCAGGCCGTCTCGGTGCCCGTCTACGCCAAGCTCGCCGACACGATCGGCCGGAAGCCCATCATGCTCGTGGGCATCGGCACCTTCCTGGTCGGCTCGATCCTCGCAGGCTTCGCGTGGGACATGACCTCGCTCATCGTCTTCCGCGCGATCCAGGGGCTGGGCGCGGGGGCCGTGCTGCCCGTCTCGATCACCATCACGGGCGACCTCTACACCGTGCGGGAACGCGCCCGCGTGCAGGGGTACATCGCGAGCGTGTGGGCCGCGTCATCCGTCATCGGGCCCTCGCTCGGCGGCCTCTTCGCCGAGTTCCTCTCCTGGCGGTGGATCTTCTTCGTCAACATCCCGCTGAGCATCATCGCGGCGTGGATGCTCATCCGGAGCTACCACGAGAACGTCGAGCGCAAGCCGCACCGCATCGACATCGCAGGCGCTGCTGTGCTCACGGTCGGACTGACGCTGCTCATCCTGGCGGTGCTCGAGGGCGGGCAGGCGTGGGCGTGGAACTCCTGGCAGAGCATCGGCGCATTCGCCCTCGCGGCCGTCCTCATCGGCGCATTCGTGTTCATCGAGCGGCGGGCGGCGGAGCCGGTACTTCCGCTCTGGCTGTTCTCGCGTCGCCTCATCGTCACCACCTCCCTCATCTCGCTCGGCGTCGGCGCCGTGCTCATCGGCCTGACCTCGTACGTGCCGACGTTCCTCGAGGTGTCGGCGGGCGCGACGCCGGTCGTCTCGGGGCTCGCGGTCGCCGCCCTCACGCTGGGGTGGCCGCTCTCCGCGTCCCAGTCGGGGCGCCTCTACCTGCGCATGGGCTTCCGCAACACGGCATTCCTCGGCCTCGGCATCGCCGTGCTGGGAGCGATCGGACTGGTCGCCGCGACCTTCGCGCCGAACCCCGTGACGACCGCGGTCGCGTGCTTCGTCGTCGGCCTCGGGCTGGGACTCGTGGCCTCGCCGACGCTCATCGCCGCGCAGTCGTCGGTGCCGTGGTCGGAGCGCGGCGTCGTCACCGGCGCGAACATGTTCCTGCGCTCGATGGGCAGCGCCGTGGGCGTCGCGGTCTTCGGCGCCGTCGCCAACGGCGTGATCGGCGAGTCGGGGCTCGGGGCCCACTCGGCCGCCGCGATCCAGGCCGCGTCAGCGGCGGTGTTCATCGGCGTCGCGATCGCCGCGGTCGCGACGATCGCGGGTGCGGTCGCGATGCCGCGCGCGCACGTCGACGACATCGAGCATCGGCAGGTCGATGAGGTCGAGCCCGCGGCCTCAGTGCACGGCGAACGCTAGCTGCACGGAGCGAATCCCACGAGACCGCGTTCGACGTCGAACACCACGCCGTAGCGGAAGTACGGGATCAACCCGAGGTTCACGTACGCCCGCTCGTTCGTGGGAGCGACGAGCACCTGGTTGTTCCCGGGGAGGTCGCCGGCGGGGAATTCGAGGTGGAACCCGTTGCCGAACTCGGTGCCCTCGGCGGTGACCCAGAACAGGACGTCGTCGAGCAGCTGCGTACGGTGGGCGTCGAGGAGCGCATCCGGGACCTGCAGGTCGCCGTGCTCGTGGATGAAGGTCGTCGGACAGCCGGTGTCGAGGATCGCGTCGGTGTCGAACGGGTACACCGTCTGACCGCCGTTCAACGAGTAGTGGCCGGCGAGGAGCTCCTGCGTGTAGGTGGGGAGACCGCTGCCCGGGAACGGCGGCGATTTCGGGCCTCCGGCCATGGGTATCCACGACGTGACCTCGGCGCGGATCGCGTCGGTCAGTCCGATCTCGAGCGTCGGCGACGAACCCGGGCTGCCGTCGCATCCGAGCCGCACCGCGAATCCGCTCGACAGGTTCCCGGGGAGCTGCGGCAGGATGGCGAACAGGCCGTTCACCTCCCTCAGGCCCGAGCCGAAGTCGCCGAAGAAGTGCCCGAAGAGCGGCGGCTTCCCCGCGGCCACGTCCTTGCGCCAGGGCGATCGGCTGCGAGGTCCGAGCGATCCTCCGTATCCGTCGAGGATCTGCCCGACGTCGGCCTCGATCTCGATCTCACCGGTGGTGGTGGGGATCCCGACCGACGTGCGGACGCGCTTGGACTGGAACGTCTCGTGGCTTCCATAGGTCTGCGCGATCTGCGGGCCGCCGATGCGCTTCGATGACGGCCACCAGTCCCGGTTGTTCGCCGCATAGAATCCCGAGGACCCCGTGTCGAACGTGTAGAGGCGCGGCTCGCCGCCGCCGAGGCGGATCTCGATGCCGATCTTCCGGCCGATGCCCTCGATGTCGAGGATCTGGAGCGGCACGGTCGCCGTCTCCTGCGATGGCACCGCGACCGCGCGGGGGATGGCGCCTCTGGAACCCATCAGCTCGGTCGCGCCGAGCGCGGTGCCGGCACCGGCCAGCGTGAGGAACGTCCGTCGGTCCATGTGAACCCCTTCACCGGGTTCGGGTCGATCTCAGGGTTCGCCGGGTCGAACCGGAGGTCAAGCCCCACTTCTGGTGGGCGCGCCGGGGCTCGCGGGCGGATGCAGCAGCTCCTCCAGGAGCGCGAGGGCGTCCTCCTGCGGGGCGGCGGGGTCGAGGAGCCACTGGGTCTGGAGCCCGTCCGATGCGGCGATGACGAGCGCGGCGACGGCGGTCGGGTCGATGTCGGCGCGGATGCGTCCGGAGCGCTGGTTCTCGCGCACGCGATCGGCCAGGAGTCGGCGCAGGCCCGCGAATCGTGCGATCGCGAAGTCCCGGGCCACGGGCCGGTCGTCCTCGAGCGCCGCGGCGACGAGCGTGGAGTACAGCTGCACGAGCCCGGGCACCTCGCGATTGGCGCGAGCCGACCGGAGCATCATCTCCACGGGCGTCGTTCCGGGCTCGGAGGTGCCGTCGTCTCCGGCGCGCTTCTCCGAGTTCTCGTAGACGGCGACGAGCAGCTCCTCGAGCGAGCCGAAGTAATGCGTCAGTGCCGCGTGAGTCACGCCGACCTCTCGCGCGATCGCGCGCAGGCTCGTCCGGTCGGAGCCGCGCTGCGCGAACACCTCGATGGCGCGGTCGAGGATCTCCTGCCGTCGGGCGATCCCCTTCGCGTACGAGCCGCGGGGCCTCACCTGATCGCTGTTCTCCGGCATGCATCGAAGTCTAGGCGGCCAGAAACCTCCATGCGGAGGTTTTGTGCTACGCTTCCACGCAAGCGTTGGGCCACCGGCCGCGCGCACGCCATGCGAGACGGAGAAGGAGGAGCAATGGCAGTCCAGACATCGATCCAGCTGTTCACGATCAAGGAGGCCGTGGATGCCGATCTCGACCGTGCCCTCGCACGGGTCGCCGCGTGCGGGTTCGCCGCGGTCGAGCCCTACGACTTCGTGCGCCGCGCCGAGGCGCTGGCCGCCGCGCTGGCGTCGCACGGCCTCTCGGCTCCGTCGGGCCACGCGTTCCTCGCGTCGACCTCGTTCGTGAACCCCGACGGCAGCGGCACGACCATCGCGGTCCCCGGTCCCGACGAGGTGTTCGCCGCCGCGGCGACGCTGGGCATGACGACCGTGATCGATCCGTACACCGAGCCCGCCCGGTGGGAGTCGGTCGAGCAGATCGCCGAGACCGCGCGTCTGCTCAACGCCGCCGCCGAGATCGGCGCGGCCCGCGGCATCCGTGTCGGTTATCACAACCACGCGCACGAGCTCGAGGCCACGTTCGACGGCGAGACCGGCCTGGAGGTGCTCGCCCGCCTGCTCGACCCGCGTGTGGTGCTCGAGATCGACCTGTACTGGGTGGCCCGCGCCGGCGTCGATCCAGTGGCGCTGCTGCAGCGGCTCGGGGATCGCGTGATCGCGGTCCACGCGAAGGACGGCACGCTCGACCCCGAGGCGGTGGCGGCGTACCCGCCCGCCGATCAGCTGCCCGCGGGCCAGGGTGCGGTGCCCCTGCGCGAAGCGATCGCCGCCGCACCGGCGCTCGAGTTGGCGATCGTGGAGTTCGACCGGTTCGACGGCGACCTCTTCGCCGCCCTCGAGCAGAGCCGCATCTTCCTCGACGAGAAGGTCGCCGCCTGATGGCCGCCGCGACCGGACCGGTCGGCGTCGGGATCATCGGCGCGGGCAACATCAGCGACCAGTACCTGACGAGCCTGACGAGCTTCCCCGACCTCCGCGTGCTCGCCATCGCCGACGTGATCGAAGCCCGCGCCCGCGCCCAGGCGGACGCGTACGGCGTGCCGCGCTGGGGTGGCGTCGACGTGGTCCTGTCCGATCCCGAGATCGAGATCGTGGTGAACCTCACGATCCCGGCGGTGCACGTCGAGGTGTCCGAGGCGATCGTCGCCGCGGGCAAACATGTCTGGACCGAGAAGCCGATCGGCGTGGATCGCGAGGAATCGCTCCGGCTGCTCGAGACGGCGGATGCCGCGGGGCTCCGCGTCGGCGTCGCGCCCGACACGGTGCTCGGCCCCGGCGTGCAGACGGCGAAGCGTGCGATCGCCCGCGGCGACATCGGCCGGCCGCTGTACGCGCAGACCGCGTTCCAGTGGCAGGGCCCGGAGATCTTCCACCCGAACCCCGCGTTCCTCTACGCGAAGGGCGCCGGGCCGCTGCTCGACATGGGTCCGTACTACGTCTCGGCGCTTGTCCATATCTTCGGCCCGGTCGCCTCGGTCGCCGCGCTCGGCCTCCAGGGCACGCCGACGCGTCGCGTCGAGGTGGGCGAGCTCACCGGGCAGGAGTTCCCCGTCGAGATCCCCTCTACCCTCTCGGTCCTGATGGACTTCGAGCAGGGCGGCCAGGCCCAGAGCCTCTACAGCACCGACTCCCCGCTGCTCCGGCACGGGATCGTCGAGATCACCGGCACCGAGGGCACCCTGGTCATCCCCGACCCCAACACCTTCGGCGGCCCGATCACGATCACCCGGAAGCTCACCGAGATGGTCGTGCCGCCGGCTCCGATCGTGCAGGACGTGCTCGACGTGCCGCAGGAGGGCGTGCTCGCCGGTCGTGGGCTCGGCGTGCTCGACATGGCGCGTGCCATCCGCGACGACCGCCCGCACGTCGCGACGGGTCGATTCGGCTATCACGTGCTCGACACCCTGCTGGCGATCGAGGAGGCGGCCGAATCGCGTTCGTTCGCGACGGTCGGCAGCTCGATCGAGGAACCCGGCTCGCTGCCGGCGGAGTTCGATCCGCACGCTGCGACGCTCTGAGGGCCCCGAGATCGGCGCACGCCGAGACCGGCGCGCGCGCCGATCGTGATGCTCACCCGGCCTGGGTGGGCGCGCTCGTCTCGCGGAGCAGCACCGGCAGCGTCCGAGTCGCGTACGGTGAGGCGTCGAAGTCCTCCTCGCGGTTGCCCATGAGCAGCCAGCTCTCGAACGACCGCTCGTACGTGTCGACGATGACCCGAACGGCGAGCACGGGCGGCCAGACGAAGCGCCGGTCGAGCTTCGCCGCGAGATCCTCGAACACCGGCACGAGCCGGTCGACGAACGAGCGCTCGGCGGCCGCCGCCGCATCGCCGCTGCCGGCGTGCGAGGTCAGCGCCCGAAGCCGGCGCTGGGCGCGGAGGATCAACCCGCCGCGATCGAGCGGCCACGAGTCGGCGAGCAGTCGCGCCGCGGTCTCGATCGGGTCGGCGGCGGGGTCGGCCATCGCCTCGAACGCGTCGACCGCAGAACGCAGGCGGGTCACGCAGTTGTGCACGAGCTGCTCGTTCACCGCATCGAGCAGGGCATCGTCGGTCGGGAAGAAGCGTCGGAACGCGGTCGGGTGCACGCCGTTCTGCTCGCAGATGTCTGCGACCAGTCGCTCGTCGAGCGCACGGCCGCTGCCGAGCGCGACGCGCGCCGCGCGCGTCAACCGGTCGATGGTCACCTGCCGCTGATCGTCGCCTCGGCCCACGCACGTCCTCCATTCCCTCGCCGGTCGTGACCCGGCGCTCCTGCGAGGCTACTCCCGGTCGGACCGTCCGGTCCGACCGAGTGCGCCGACGTACGACTACGTCACGCGGTACGCGGTGTACCGAACCGCATCCGCGTCGCGCACGCACGAGGCGACGAACAGGGCGTGCTCGAGGTGCCGCAGCCTCGGGGCCGAGGTCTCGACGGTCACGACGGTGCGGAAGTAGTAGCGGTCGGGCACGACATCCTCACCGCGCAGCAGCGCCTCGAGCACCTCGGGCGGGCCGGTGCGCACGCCGACGGCCTGCAGGTAGAGCAGCTCGCCGTCGGGGGTGCGGGCGGTGTACCGGCCGTCGATCTCGATCGCGCCGTCGGGGCGCACGCGTTGCCAGTCGGCGCCGCCCGGGAGGATCTCGGCGTCGACGCCGCCGGTGACGGTGCCCCCGACGATGGGGATGACGCGCCGGTGACCTGCACGCGTGACGCCGTGGTCGTCGAGTGGTCCGAGTCGCACCGCGACGTCGAAGGCGGGCTCCAGGCCGGGAACGGCGGGGTCGTGCATCAGGCTTCCTCCATGACGGATGTCGCGTCGCGACGTTGCTCGACGAGCACGTCGCGCAGCCGCTCGAGCACCGGCACCGCGGCATCCAGCGCCGCGAGCTCGGCCGGCGTCAGCGCGGACGCCGCGCGGGCGACGATCGCGGCGCTCGCCGCGTCGAAGCGCTCGAAGTAGCCGAGGGCGTCGGCGGACGCGACGACCTCGACGTGGCGGCGGTCGTCGGCGCGGGGGCGCCGGGCGACGAGGCCGGAGCGCTCCATGGACGCGAGCAGGTTGCTGATCGTGGACCGCTTGAGGCCGAGTGACCGGGCGAGGTCGCTCGGCGAGGTCACGGTGCCGCGCGGCAGCGCCCGGATCACCTCGATCTGCGCGTCGGGGATGTCGGGCAGCGCCTCGCGCTCGCGCGCCGAGGCGAGCAGTGCGCGCCGCAGGGGCGAGATGACGGCCGCGAGGCGGGCGGCGTCGAACGTCACGATGCGACCCCGACCGTCAGCGACGAGCGCTCGTTGAGTGCGTCGGGGTGGAAGCCCGCGGCCCGCTTGTAGTCGGCGGCGACCTGCTCGAGTTCGGCGGCAGGGATGACGTCGTGGATGTCGTCGAAGCCCTCGGGCGCGCGCTCGCGGGCCAGGAGCATGACCCGCTCCGGGCCGGTCTGCCGGGTCAGCTCGAGCAGCTTCGCCGTCGCGGGCCGGCGCGCCGCGTCGTAGGCGGCGAGGGCCTCGTCGACGGCCGGCGCGCTCGCGAGGTGGAAGGCGAGCGTGCGCGCATCGAGGATCGCCTGCGACCCGCCGTTCGACCCGTTCGGGTACATCGCGTGCGCCGCGTCGCCGAGGAGCGTGGTGCGGCCGAACGACCAGCGCGGCAGCGCGTCGCGGTCGACCATCGGGTACTCGAGGATCTCCTCGGCCGCGGCGATCGCGGCCGGCACGTCGAGCCAGTCGTAGCGCCAGTCGCGGAAGAGCTCGACGATGGGTGCGGGGTCGACGGCGCGGTTCCAGTCGGCGTCGGGCGAGCCGGTGCCGCGGCGCTCGGCGATGAAGTTGATGCGCTGCAGGCCGTCGGGTCGCGGCTCCTCGAGCGGGTAGGCGACGAACTTCTGGTCGCCGTCGCCGGCCATGATCATGGTCCGGCCGTCGAGGTAGGACGGGATGACGGTCGTGCCCCGCCAGAGGGTGAGGCCGCTCCACACCGGCTCGCCGTCGTCGGGGTAGCGCAGGGCGCGCAGGGCGGAGTGGATGCCGTCGGCGCCGATGAGGGCGTCGGCCTCGACCTCCACCGGGCCGTCCGGGGTCGCGAACCGGGCGGTGACGGTGTCGGCCCCGTCGGTCACGCCCTCGAGCCGGTGGTCGAGCCGGATGACGTCGCCGAGGCGCTCGATCACCGCGTCGCGCAGCGCGAGCTGGAGGCGCCCGCGGTGCACCGAGAGCTGCGGCCACCGGTAGCCGGCCTCGCGCCCGCGCGGCTCGCTCCAGATCGGCTGGCCGAACCGATTGAAGTAGGCGAGCGTGGTCGGCGGCACGCCGAGTGCGGCGATGCGGTCGGCGAGCCCCAGTTCGGTGAGCTCGCGCATCGCGTGGGGGAGCAGGTTGATGCCGACGCCCAGACCGCGCAGCTGGGTCGCGCGTTCGTGGATCGTGATGTCGCGGAACCCCGCGGCCTCGAGGCTGAGGGCGGCGGCCAGGCCGCCGATGCCGGCTCCGGCGATGACGATGCGCATGTGGACTCCTGTGTCGGGCGACGTCGATGTCGCGTCGTCCACAGAGTTTTGTCTATGAACTATTCCGTGTCAAGCGCTGCGAGGCGGCTCGGTCCGCGACGCGCCGGCGGGCAGGGTCTCGCGGACCGTGACGACGACGAGCGCGACGAGCAGCGCCAGCACCGCGACATCCGCTGCGATGTAGGCGTAATGCGCCCAGTCGGTGCCCGGCGCCTCGGCGCCCGCGATGACGAGGTCGCTGCGCCGGTTGAGCACTGGGCGGATGACCGCGACCTCGACGAGGAAGACGGCCCACGTCGCGCCGAGCAGGGCGAGCGAGGCGCGCCCGGCGCGTGGTCGCCGCAGGCTCACGAGCGTGAGCACCGCGAGGACGACGCCGGTCAGGATGTTCAGCGCGGTGAACACGAGGCGGCCGATGCCGAGGCCGAGCGGGATCGTGATCCCGGGCGCCTGGAACTTCAGCGGTGCCTCGAGGAACGAGATCGCGACGATCGCGCCGATGAGGAACGCGGGCAGCAGCAGCCGGAGGGCGAGCGTCGTGCGGTGCATGTCTTCTACATTACGTAGAAACCAGCGGTCGGATGGCGCGGCCGCGCGAAGACCTCAGGCTCGCGCGGTCCGCTCCGCCGACTGGATGACCGCCTCGACGCCGAGCAGGAACAGGTCGCGGTCCTCGAGCTCGCTCAGCTGGCGGCTCACCGCGGCGATGTGCGGGTGGGTCCGCGGGTCGACGAGCAGCGGACCCTCGATCCAGGGGCTCGGCTCGGCGACGCCGGAATCGCCCGAGTCGCTCGGCTCGCCGCGCTCGGCGCGGGCGCGGGCGATGCCGGCCGCACTCGAGAGCACGTGTGCGGCGAGCAGCGCGTAGTGCTTCACGAGGTCGTCGCCCTCGAGGCCCGCCCGCGAGAACGCGTCGAGCATGAACTCGACGGCGGCGAGCTCGCCCGGCCCGTGCGTGGTGAGCACGGTCGCTTCGACACCGATCGCCGGATGGCGCGAGAAGAGTCGGAGGGTGGAGTCGGCGAGCTGGCGCAGGCGGTCGCGCCACTCCTCGGGGTCGGCGGTCACCTCGGCGACGCTGCGGCCGACCAGGTCGTCGAGGAGCGCCTGCATGAGCTGCTCCTTGCTCCGGAAGTGGCGGTAGATCGCCGTCGGATCGGCGCCGAGCCGGGTGCCCAGCTCGCGCACCGAGATCGACGCCGTGCCGGGCGTGGCCGCGAGCTCGAGCCCCGCGGCGATGATGCGGTCGCGGTCGAGCCGGTGCCGCTTCGCCTGGCGAGCCCTCGAGTCGCTCGGGGATCGCGCGCCGTCCGTCGTCATCGTCCTCGCTTCGTTCGTCTCGTGCTTCATGGTGCCACGCCCGCGACCCCTGCGGGCTCGTGGGCTCGCCTCGCGGGCGCAGCGCTCCAATCGTCGGTGATGACCACAGTGTTGTCAACAGCGTTGACAACTGTGCCGGCCTCCGATTAGCCTCGCCGCATCACCCCGGTTCGACGAGGAAAGCGAGGGGCGCTGTTGCCTGCAGACGTACTGTTCACCGGCGGAGCCGTGTTCACCGGAACCGGCGAGCCGCTGCGGGGCCACGCGGTGGCCGTCGCCGGAGGTCGCATCGCGGCCGTCGTACCGGAGCCCGAGGCATCCGCCTGGATCGGCCCGGCGACGCGGATCGTCGACCTCGAGGGGGCGCTGCTGAGCCCGGGCTTCCAGGACGCCCACGTGCACCCGCTGAGCGCCGGCGTCGAGCTGCTGATGTGCAACCTCGCGGAGGCGACGGATGCCGCGGACGCGGTCGCCCGCGTGAAGGCCTACGCCGACGCGAATCCCGACGAGGGCTGGATCCAGGGCGGCGGATGGTCGATGGACCACTTCCCGGGCGGGGCGCCCGTGCGCGGCCTGCTCGACGCCGTCGTGCCCGACCGGCCCGTGCTGCTCATGAGCCGCGACCACCACTCGACCTGGGCGAACACCGCGGCGATCCGGGCCGCCGGCATCGACGCCGCCACGCCAAACCCGGCCGACGGACGCATCGAGCGCGAGCCCGACGGCACGCCCGCCGGCACGTTCCACGAGGGTGCGAGCGATCTCTTCAGTGAGGTCCGCCCGCCGATCAGCCACGACCTCGCCTACGCCGGGCTGCTGCGCGCGCAGGACGAGCTCATCGCCCTCGGCATCACCGGCTGGCAGGACGCGTGGATCGGCAGCGGCCTCGGCGGCGTGCAGGACGTGGCATCCGCCTACCGCCGCGCGATCGTCGACGGCACGCTGCGTGCGCACGTCGTCGGCGCGCAATGGTGGGAGCGCGGCGGCGGGCTCGAGCAGGTCGACGCCATGATCGCCCGGCGCGGCGAGTTCGCCGCGCTCGACGGCGGACGCTGCACGCTCGGCACCGTGAAGATCATGGTCGACGGCGTCGCCGAGAACCAGACCGCGGCGATGCTCGAGCCCTACCGCGACGCGCACGGGCACGAAACGTCGAACCGCGGCCTCTCCTTCATCGACCCCGAGCGGCTGCGCGAGATCGTCACGAGGCTCGACGCCGCCGGCTTCCAGGTGCACTTCCACGCGCTCGGCGACCGGGCCGTGCGCGAAGCCCTCGACGCGGTCGAGGCCGCGCGCGAGGCGAACGGCGCCGGCGACCGCCGCCACCACCTCGCGCACCTGCAGGTCGTCGAGGAGGCCGAGACGGCGCGCTTCGCCGCGCTCGATGCGGTCGCCAACATCCAGGCGCTCTGGGCCACCCACGAGGACCAGATCGACGAGCTGACGCTGCCGTTCCTGCAGGACGGCGCCGAGGCGCGCCAGTACCCGTTCGGCGACCTCGTGCGTCACGGCGCCCGGCTCGCCGCGGGCAGCGACTGGCCCGTCTCCAGCCCGGACCCGATGGACGCGATCCACATCGCGGTCACCCGGGTCGCTCCCGGCACCGACGCCGAACCGCTCGGCGGCGCGCACCAGCGCCTCGACCTCGCCACGGCGATGGCCGCCTACACCTCGGGCACCGCCTACGTGAACCACCGCGACCACGACACCGGATACCTCCGCGAGGGCTACCTCGCCAACCTCGTCGTACTCGATCCCGACCCGTTCGGCCTGCCCGCCGACGAGATCCACCGGTCCACCGTGACGTCCACGTGGATCGAGGGCGCCCTCGCCCACACCCGCACCAGCTGACCCCTGAGGAGCATCATGTCCGCACCCCGCACCCCGGACCGCCGTCCCCGGCGCGCACGGCGCACCGCCGCCGTCGTCGCCGGCGGCCTGACCGCCGCCCTCGCCCTCGCCGGCTGCACCGGCCCCGAACCCGACGCCGACGCGAGCGTCGAGTGGGAGCTCACGACCACGACCGACGCGCCATCCGGCGACATCGACTCGTTCACGTGGGTGAGCTACGCCGAGCCGTTCTCGCTCGACTTCGCCTACGCCTTCGACTACGCCGACAACCAGGTGCTCGCCAACGTGTGCGAGTCGCTGCTGCGGCTGAACCCCGACTACACGCTCTCGCCCGGTCTGGCCGAGTCGTACACGCATCCGACGCCGACCACCTGGGTCTACACGATCCGCGACGGCGTGACCTTCCACGACGGCACCACCCTGACCGCGGCCGACGTGGTCGCCTCGATGAGCCGCCACCTCGATCCCGCAGTGGGCTCGTCGTGGTACTCCGTCTACCAGAACGTGGTCTCGATCGAGCAGACCGGCGAGCGCGAGGTCACGGTCACCGAGGCGCTGCCCGACTCGCAGTTCAACCTCGCCATGGGCGGCTCGGCCGGCGTCGTCGAGTCGGCCGCGACCCTCGAGGCCGCGGGCGCCGACTACGGCAACTCGACCGGCGGCGTGAACTGCACCGGCCCGTTCTCGCTCGAGGAGTGGAAGTCGGGCGAGTCCATCACCCTGGCGCGCTACGACGGCTACTGGGACGACGCACTCCGCGCGCGATCGGGTGAGGTCGAGTTCATCTTCATGAACGACTCCACCGCTCGCGTCAACGCGCTGAAGTCGGGCGAGGTCGATGGCGGCTGGATGATCCCGTTCGACGCGATCGCCCAGCTCGAGTCATCCGGTGTCGGCGACGTGCACTTCGGCCTGAGCACTGCGGTCTCGAGCCTGATCGTCTCGAACCTCGACGGCCCGCTCGGCGACCTGCGCGTGCGGCAGGCGCTGCTCATGGCGCTCGACCGCCAGGGCATCGTGGATGCCGCGGCGAAAGGCTACGGCGACGTGACGAACGCGCTCACGACCGACTCGGTCTGGGTCGGCGCGAGCGATGCGGCGCTCGAGTCGGCGTTCGACGGCCTCGAGGAGTACCCCTACGACCTCGAGGAGGCCAAGCGCCTCGTCGAGGAGGCCGGCGCCGTGGGCGAGGAGATCACCTTCGCCACCGCGCCGATCGGCAGCGACTTCAACATCATCTCCCAGGCGACGGCCGCCGCCGCCGAGTCGATCGGCCTGACGGCGACCATCGAGACGGTCACCCCGAACGCGTACACGGCGCTGTTCTCCGACCCGAGTGCCCGCGAGGGCATCGACCTCTTCTACACCGTCTGGTACCTCTCGAGCCCCGACCCGCTCGAGATGTACAGCGTGCTGCGCACCGGCGAGTTCAGCAACTACGGCGGATGGAGCGACCCGGCCTTCGACGACGTCGTGAACGAGGCCATCGCGATCGACGACCCCGCCGCGCGCTCGGAGAAGACGGCCGAGGCGCAGCGCATCGCGAACGCCGAGCTGCCGTGGCTGCCGCTCTTCACGGGGCCGATGCCCGTGTTCGTCGGCGAGCGGATCACGGGCGTCGCGCCCTCGATCGCGTTCCTCTACTACCCGTGGGCGGCGACCATTGGCGCTCGCTGACCCGGCCGGGCGCACCGCGTCGCGACCCGGCGGAACGTGGACCGGTTCGGCCACGTTCCGCCGGGTGGCCGGCAAGCTCGGCGCCCTCGCCCTGACGCTCTTCCTCGCGTCGCTGCTCGTCTTCTTCTCTCGGTTCCTCGTGCCGGGCGACCCCGTGTCGTTCCTCCTGCGGGGCCGCAAGCCCAGCCCCGAGGCGGTGGCGCAGGTCACCGAGCAGTACGGCCTCGACCTGCCGCCGTGGCAGCAGTACCTGAACTGGGTCGCCGGCGTGCTGCAGGGCGACTTCGGCCGCTCGCTGCAGTACCGGCAGGATGTCTCGGTCGTCATCGGCGAGCGGCTGCCGGTGACGCTCGGGCTCGTGCTCATGGCCGGGCTGATGATCGCGATCGTCGGCCTGCTGGCCGGCATCGTCGCGGCGCTCAACCGCGGACGCGTGCTCGACCGGGCGGTGCTCGTCGGACTCACGATGCTCGGCGCCATCCCGTCGTTCGTCGGCTCGATCGTGCTCATCGCGGTGTTCGCGGTCCAGCTCGGCTGGTTCCCGTCGTTCGGCTCGGGCGACGGCGGGCTCGACACGGTGTACCACCTCGTGCTGCCGTCGATCGCCCTCGCGATCGTGTTCGTCGTGCTCGTCGGCAAGGTGACCCGCTCGTCGATGGTCGACCAGCTCGACCGCGAGCACGTCGAGGTCGCGACGAGCCGTGGCCTGACGCGAGCGACGGTCGTGCGCCGACACGTGCTCCGGAACGCGCTCGGTCCGATCCTCACCGTGAGCGGCCTGCTCGTCGCGGGCCTGCTCGTGGCGAGCTCGATCGTCGAGGCGGCGTTCGGCCTCGCGGGGATCGGATCGCTCCTCGTGCAGTCGGTCGATCGCCTCGACTTCCCGGTCGTCCAGGCGATCGTCCTCCTCGTCGTCACCGCGTTCGTCGTCGTGAACGCGATCGTCGACCTCCTCGAACCCTGGGTCGATCCCCGATCCGCCGCCGGAGCTGCTGCCAGATGACCGCCACCCCCACCCTCGCCGTGGAGGTGCTGCGCGCCCCGCGCGTGCGCCGCGCGAACGTCACGCTGCTCGTGAGCCTCGGCGTCGTCGCCGCGATGACGCTCGCCGCGATCCTCGCGCCGCTCATCGCGCCCTACCCGCCCGACCAGGTCGACCTGTCGGCCGTGCACGCGGGCCCGAGCGCCGCGCACTGGCTCGGAACCGACGCGCTCGGGCGCGACCTGCTCAGCCGGCTCGTCTACGGCGCGCGCACCGCCCTGCTCGGCCCGCTGCTCGTGGTCGTCACGTCGACGGTGCTCGGCATCCTGCTGGGCCTGCTCGCCGGATGGCGCGGCGGATGGCTCGACGCCGCGCTCGGCCGAGTCTTCGACGTCGTGTTCGCCTTCCCCTCGCTGCTCATCGCGATCATGGCGGTGGCGCTGTTCGGCAAGGGACTCGTCGCTCCGGTGATCGCCATGAGCATCGCGTACGCGCCGTTCGTGGCCCGGCTCACCCGCTCGCTCGTGACCGCCGAACGCAGCCGCCCCTACGTCGCGGCCTACCGCGTGCAGGGCTTCGGCGGCGCGTGGATCGCGTTCCGCCGCGTGCTCCCCAACGTCACGCCCATCGTGGGCGCGCAGTCGACGCTGAACTTCGGTTACGTGCTCGCCGAACTCGCCGCGCTGTCGTTCCTCGGCCTCGGCGTCCAGGCGCCGACCGCGGACTGGGGCGCGATGATCAACGAGGCCCAGGCCGGCCTCATCGGCGGCTACTTCCTCCCGGCGATCGTGCCGGCCGTCGCCGTCGTCGTGGTCGTCGTCGCGGTGAACGTGATCGGCGAAGAACTGTCCGACCGCATCGGAGGCGAGATCCCCGCATGACACTCCTCGACATCGACGGGCTCACGCTCGACCTGCCGGGCGCCACGCACCTCCTCGACGGCATCTCGCTCAGCGTCGCCGCGGGCGAGACCGTCGGCCTGGTCGGCGAGTCGGGCTCTGGCAAGTCGCTCACCGCGCGCTCGGTGCTCGGCCTGTTCCCCGATCGGGCGACCATCGCCGGCTCCGTACGGCTCGACGGCCGGGAGGTGCTCGGCGCGTCGACGCGCGAGTTGCTCGACCTGCGCCGCCGCTCGGCCGCCATGGTGTTCCAGGACCCGCGGGCCGGCATCAATCCCATGCGCACGATCGGCGACCACCTGACCGAGGCGATGCGGCTCGGCGCGGGCCGACCCGGCGCGGAGGCCCGCGCCCGCGCGACGGAACTGCTCGGTGCGGTGCGGATGCCGCGCCCCGAGGAGCACCTCCACCAGCACCCGCACGAGCTTTCGGGGGGCATGCTGCAGCGGGTCATGATCGCGGGCGCGCTCATGGGCTCCCCGCCGCTGCTCATCTGCGACGAGCCGACCACCGCGCTCGACGTGACGACGCAGGCCGAGATCGTCGGGGTGCTGGCCGAGCAGCGCGCGAACCGCGGCATGGGGATGCTCTTCATCACGCACGACCTCAACCTCGCGGCGTCGTTCTGCGATCGCATCGTCGTGATGAGCGGCGGCCGGGTCGTCGAGCGCGGCGACGCCCGCCGCGTGCTCAGCGACCCGCAGGACGCGTACACGAAGCGGCTGGTGGCGGCGACCCCGACGATCCAGGTCGGTGAAGTGGGGGATGACGACCGCGGGTCGAGGAGCCGCGAAGCCGGAGACCAGGACCGCGGGTTGAGGAGCCGCGACGCGGCGTCTCGAAACCCGGCCCCCGCACCATCCGCCGCCGCCGAGCCCATGCTCGTCGTCGAGTCGCTCTCGAAGACCTACCACCCGCGCGGCCGGACGCCGGTGCCCGCCGTCGCCGATGCGTCGATCGCGATCCCGCGTGGCGGCGCGCTCGGCGTGGTGGGGGAGTCGGGCTCGGGCAAGTCGACGCTCGCGCGCATGATCGTCGGCCTCGAGCAGGCGGATGCGGGCGACATCCGCGTCGACGGCCGCGACCGCACGGCGGCGCCGCGCACGCGCGCCGAGCGGCTGGCCCACGCGCGCTCGGTGCAGATGGTGTTCCAGGACCCGTACCTCTCGCTCGACCCGAGGATCACCGCGGGCCGCTCCATCGAGGATGCGCTGCGGCTCCACGCCCGGCTCGGATCCCGGGAGGCCAGGAACCGGGTGCTCGACCTGCTCGACCGGGTCGGCCTCGACGAGCGCCACGCGCAGGCGCGCCCGCGCACCCTCTCGGGCGGGCAGCGGCAGCGCGTCGCGATCGCGCGCGCCCTCGCGATCGAGCCCGACCTGCTCGTGATGGACGAGGCGACGAGCGCCCTCGATGTGTCGGTCCAGGCGCAGGTGCTCGACCTGGTCGCCGGCATCCGCCGCGAGCGCAGGCTCACCGTGCTGTTCATCAGCCACGACCTCGCCGTCGTACGCCGGGTCTGCGAGGAGACGGTGGTCATGCGCCGCGGCGAGATCGTCGAGCGCGGCGAGACCGCCGAACTGCTGCGCGCGCCCGCGCACGAGTACACGCGACTCCTGCTCGACTCGGTGCCGCGCCCGCAGTGGGAGCACGAGCCGGCCGGGGCGGCGTGAGCGGTCCGTCGCATTCCGTGCGGGTCCTGCTCGTCCGCCATGCGGAGAGCATGCTGAACGCGCTCGGCCGGGTGCAGGGGTGGGCGGACTCGCCGCTCACCGACGTCGGCCGCGAGGCGGCGACCCGCCTCGGCGAGCGCCTGCGCGCGGAGGGCGTGAGACTCGTCGCGGTGCATGCGGCCGACGGGATGCGCCATCGCGAGACGGCGGAGCTCGCCGCTCGGGCCGCGGGCGCACCGATCGCCCCGATCCTCGACCCGCGGCTGCGCGAGCTGGGGTTCGGGGCGTTCGAGGGCGCGCCGAACGCGGAACTCCGGGCGGCGTTGGCCGATCCGTCCGCTGCCGACCGCGCCTTCCTCGGCATGCTCGCGGACCTCCCGGAACGGAGTCGTGCGCTCGGCCCGCCCGCCGAGGCCCCCGCTGCCGTGCGCGCCCGGGTCGTCGCGGCGCTCGACGAGCTGGCAGCGGCGACCACCGCCGCGGGCGGCGGCGACGTGCTCGTGGTCTCGAGCGGGATCACGATCATGTTGGCGCTCGAGGCGTTCGGCGCCGACCCGTCGGCCCTGCGAACCGGGATCGGCAACGCCGCCCTCAGCGTCGTGCGGTGGGGCAGCGGCGTGTGGGACGTCGAGTGCGTGAACGAGGCCGTCCCGACCTCGCTCATCGTGAACTAGCAGGCTGAGGACCGACCGGACGTCGGAACGCATCCGGTCCCGAGGGACCGGATGCGTTCGCATGCCGGCAGCCGGCAGGAGCGGATTCGGCCCGCGTCAGGGGATGCGGTCGATCCGGACCTCGAGTCCTGCGAACGAGACGCCACCCGCCGGCGTACTCCAGGCGCGGGTCGACGGGTTCCGCACGAGGCTCGTGCGGAACTGCGGGTCGATCTCGAAGCTCGTCCCGGACGCGGTGCGCACACTCGACGCGACGGCCTCGCGTGCGAGGTCGCGCAGCGAGTAGGTGCCGCCCTCGCCGGCGAGCGAATCCCAGACGTCGGCGCGCTCGGCGACCGGGCCCGCGGTGGGACGCAGGGCGGTGGAGTCCGCCGCCGGGAGTGCGAGGCCGCGGCGCAGGTTGAGCTCGTCGCCGGCGGTGAGGTAGCTCCACCGCACGCCGGTCACGCCGCCGTCGGTCTCGCGGGCGTCGCGGAGGTCGAGCAGGGAGGCTCCGTGCTCGCCGATGACCCGGCCGACGCCGGTTCCGCGGTCGAGTACCACGGCGGTCGTCTCGTCCACGCCGAGGATCAGGTCGTGGCCGGTCTCGAGGCCGAGCTTGATCGCGCGGCCCTGACGGCCCCAGGTGGCGAAGTGGCTGTCGAGCTGGACGCCGTCCACGAAGCCGAGGCCGCCGTGCGGGACGTAGCCGAGCTCGGCTGGGTCATCGAGGTAGCCGGGAGTGGCGCCGTCGCGCCACGCCTCGTAGGACTCGCCTCCGGTGATCATGTCGGCGCCCTGCTGGATGGTCAGGCCCGCGCTGACGCCGGCGACGACGCCGCGGTCGGCGGCCTCGCGGAGCGCGCCCATGACCGTCGTGTCCGTGCACGCGGTGACGGCCTCGTCGACGGCCGGCTCGCAGTCCAGCAGGGTGCGCACGTAGCGCATCTGGTCGCCGCCGCCGAAGAAGACGCCGGTGGCCCCGGCGAGCTCGGCGACGACGGCGGGGTCGTCCGCTCGATCCGGGCGGTACTCGTCACCGTCGTAGTCGACCGCGGTGTCGACGGGCACGGCGTAGGTGTCGGCGCCGTACTGCCGGAAGAGGTCGGAGTAGTACAGCCCGTTCGCAGCGGCGTTGTTGAGCGACGGGTCGGCGGCCTGCGCCGGTGTGCGAGCCGTGCGCGCGGCCGCGGTCACGATCGCGATGCGAGCCCTGGCCGGGCCCGCGCCATCCGGGTCGGCGAGATCGACGATGGCCTGCAGGATCTCCGCGTCCTCCGACAGGTTCCCGCCGATGAGGACGGCGTGCGGCCGCGCGCCCCCGTCCGACGGCGGCGCCGCGATCGCCGGAGTCGCGGCGAGCACGGCGACCGCCGTGCCGACCGCGCCGAACGTGATGTGCAGGGGGAGTGTTCGCACCATCGCCTCCTTGGAATGTGCGTTACAGAAAGAGCACTAGCGAGCGCGATGCTAATGCACGATACGGGTCCTTCGGAAGACCCGGCCGGCTCGATCGGGTTTTGTTACAGATCGATCACAGAGTGGCAATGTTGGAACGAATGTTACATACTCGGTCGTGTTCCGATCCCACCGCAGCGATCAAAGGACCCATGCTCATGACTGCTTCCACCCCGCTCCTCCGCACGGCATCCGTCGGCGCGGGCCTCTGCGCCATCCTGCTGCTCGCCGCGTGCAGCACCCCGGGCTCGGCGGCGGACGACACCGCGGCCGGGTCCGCCGACGCGGTCGAGGTCGCCGGCATCGAGATCACCGTCGACGAGGCCGCCGCCGAGCTGGTGCCCGCCGACCTCGCCGACGCCGGCGTGATCAAGGTCGCCACCGACGCGCCCTACGCGCCGTTCGAGATGTTCGTCGAGGAGGGATCGGACGAGCTCACCGGCGTCGACGTCGACCTCGGCCATGCGATCGGGGCGAAGCTCGGCATCGAGTTCGAGTTCGAGCAGCAGGCGTTCGACGGCATCATCCCCGCCCTGCAGGCCGGCAACTACGACGCCACGATCACCGCGATGACCTCGAGCGTCGAGCGCATGGAGGTGCTGACCTTCGTCGACTACTCGGCATCGGGCACCGGCATCCTCACCACCGCCGGCAATCCCGAGGGGATCGAGAGCTTCCTCGACCTCTGCGGCACGGCCGTCGCCGTGCAGGCCGCGACGAGCCAGGTCGACCTGGTGAACGACGTCTGGCAGGGCGAGTGCGAAACCGAGGGCCTCGATCCGATCGAGCTGTCGGAGTTCCCGTCCGACGCCGACGCGCAGCTCGCGATCACGAGCGGCAAGGCGGTCGCATCGCTGCTCACCAAGCCGAGCGCGGGCTACGTCGCGAAGACCACGAACAACGGCGAGACCTTCGAGGTGGTCGAGGACCCCGAGGCACCCAACGGCTACGACGCTACGCTCAACGGCATCGGCGTGCTCAAGGAGAACGAGCAGTTCGCGAAGGCCATCCAGGCGGCCCTGCAGTCCCTGATGGACGACGGCACCTACGAGGCCATCCTCGACCAGTACGGCGTCACGGGCATCGGCATCGACGAGGCTACGATCAACGGCGCCGCCGAGGCCGAATGACCCGCCACGCACGATCGGAACGGAAGCACCACCCATGATCGCAACGCAGCCGTCAGCCACGGCGGCGCCCGCAGGGCCCTCGGGTCCTCCGGGCGCCGCCCGCCCGGGCCCCATCGAGGCCGTCCCCGTCCGCCACCCGGGGCGCTGGATCGCCGCCGTCCTCGTCCTGGTCGTCGGGATCGGATCGCTGGCCTCGATCCTGCAGAACCCGAACCTCGACCTCGAGACCGTGGGCGAGTACCTCTTCAAGCCGCTCACGATCAACGGCGTGCTCATCACGCTCTGGCTCACCGCGGCGTCGATGGTCATGGGCGTGATCGGCGGCATCGTCGTCGCCGTGATGCGCCTCTCGTCGAACCCGGTCCTGTCGATCGCCGCGATGCTCTTCATCTGGGTGTTCCGCGGCACGCCGCTGCTGCTCCAGCTCATCTTCTGGGGCTTCATCGGGGCGTTCATCCCGAAGATCGTGATCGGGGTGCCGTTCACCTCGATCGAGTACTGGTCGTTCACGACGAGCGACCTCATCCCGGCGACCGTGGCCGCCCTGCTCGCGCTCGGCCTCAACGAGATGGCGTACGCCGCCGAGATCGTGCGCGCCGGCATCCAGTCGGTCGACCACGGCCAGACCGAGGCCGCGCACTCGCTCGGGATGTCGCCCGCGAAGACCCTCCGACGCATCGTGCTCCCGCAGGCGATGCGCGTGATCATCCCGCCGATGGGCAACGAGACGATCACGATGCTGAAGTCGACCTCGCTCGTCGCGATCGTCGCCGGCGACGACCTCATGTCGAACATCCGCGAGGCGTACACCCAGAACTACAAGATCATCCCGCTGCTCATCGTCGCGGCGATCTGGTACCTCGTGCTCACCTCGATCCTGTCGATCCCGCAGATGTGGCTCGAGCGCCGCTACGGCCGCGGCTTCACCGGCGCTCGGCCCACCATCGGATCGCGAGTGTCGACGTTCACGCAGAGCATCGCGCTGCCAGCCCGCGCGTCGCGCGCGTCGAAGAAGGAGTCGGCGTCATGACCGCCACCGTTCCCCAGGCTGCGCCCCTCACGGCGACCGCCGAGCGCCCCATGGTCGAGGCCGTCGAGGTGCACAAGCGGTTCGGCAGCCTCGAGGTGCTGAAGGGCATCACCATGTCTGTCGAGCGAGGGCAGGTCGTGTGCCTGCTCGGCCCGTCCGGTTCGGGCAAGTCGACGTTCCTCCGTTGCATCAACCACCTCGAGCAGATCGACGCCGGCATGATCCGCGTCGATGGCGAGACGGTGGGCTACCGCGAGCGGAACGGCAAGCTGTACGAGCTGCGTGAGAAGGAGGTCGCCGCGCAGCGTCGCAAGGTCGGCATGGTCTTCCAGCGGTTCAACCTCTTCCCGCACATGACCGCGCTCGAGAACGTGATCGAGGCGCCGGCGCAGGTCGCCCGGCGCTCGAAGGCGGATGCCAGGGAGCGGGCCATGCGCCTCCTGGCCCAGGTCGGGCTCGCCGAGAAGGCCGGCACCTACCCGGCCCAGCTCTCGGGCGGCCAGCAGCAGCGCGTGGCCATCGCCCGCGCGCTGGCCATGGAGCCGGAGGTCATGCTCTTCGACGAGCCCACCTCGGCGCTCGACCCCGAGCTCGTCGGCGACGTGCTCGACGTGATGCGGAGCCTCGCCGAGAGCGGCATGACGATGATCGTCGTGACCCACGAGATCGGCTTCGCCCGTGAGGTCGGCGACGTGGCGGTGTTCATGGACGGCGGCGTGGTCGTCGAGGCCGGCGATCCCGCGCAGGTGCTCGGCGACCCGCGCGAGGAGCGCACCCGCTCATTCCTGTCGAAGGTGCTCTGAGGTGGCGGGCACGTTCCTCGACGGAGGTTCCGCCGCGACCGCCGCGCACCTCCCCGCCGCCGAGCACCTTCGCCGGGCGGCCGACGAGGTCGACGACCGCTATCGCGCCGACCTCGCCCACCTCGTCGGCATCGACTCCGGTTCGCACGACCCCGACGGCGTCGCACGGGTCGCCGCGTGGGCCGCGTCGGCGCTCGCCGCCGACGGCTTCGAGGTCGAGACCGTGCCGACGCCCGAGCGCGACGGCCGGAGGTACGGTCCCGTCGTCGTCGGCCGCTGCAGGGGCGAGGGCACGGCGAAGGTGCTGCTGTTCGCGCACATGGACACGGTGTTCCCGGTGGGCACCGCGGCCGCCCGACCGTTCCGCGTCGCCGACGGCATCGCGCGGGGGCCCGGTGTGTGCGACGACATCGCGGGCGTCGCCGCCGGGCTCGCAGCCGCCCGGGTGCTCGACGGCGTCGGATACCGCGGCTACGGCGAGCTCGTCATCGCCCTGACCCCCGACGAGGAGGTCGGCTCGCCGGCGAGCCGCGAGATGCTCGCCGAGGCGGCACACGGGGCGACGGCCGCGCTGTGCCTCGAGTGCGCGCGCGAGAACGGCGACCTCGTCGGAGCCCGCAAGGGCGTCGCCGACCTCGTGGTCGCCATCCGGGGTCGGGCCGCCCACTCGGGCGTGGAGCCCGAACGGGGCATCAACGCCGCGGTCGAGGCCGCCCGGTTCCTGCTCGACGTGCAGGCGCTCTCGGGCACCGCGCCCGGGCTCACCGTGAACGTCGGCCGCGTGGCATCCGGTTCGAGGCCCAACATTGTGCCGGAGTCGGCCGAGCTGCACCTCGAGGTGCGCGCGGCCACACTCGCCGACCTGGTCGGCGCGCTCGATGCGATCGACGAGCGGGCGAGCCATCCGGCGGTCGACGGCGCCCGCATCTCGGTCACCCGCCTCGACGTGTGCCCACCCCTGGAGCGCAGCGCCACCGACGGCCTCGCGGCGCTCGCGCGGCAGGTCGGCGACCGCCTCGGGCTCGCGTTCGAGGTCGCGGCCACCGGCGGCGCGTCCGATGCGAACTTCGTCGCGGCCCTCGGCATCCCGACGCTCGACGGGCTCGGCCCCGTGGGCGGCGGTGACCACGGCGACGACGAATGGCTCGACCTCGGCACCGTGCCGGAACGCGTCGCGCTGCTCGCCGGCCTCGTCGTGGCCGTCGCCGAGGGCGAGTCGGTACGGTGAGTGCGGAGGAGGCGCTGATGAGTGCGGCTGAGGCATCCCCGCCCATGGCGGAGGCGATCCGTCGGGGCATGGCCGAGTGCAGCCCGGCCGAACGCAAGGTCGCCCGCGTCCTGCTCTCGTCGTACCCGTCGGCCGGGTTCGAGACCGTCGCGAAGCTCGCGGCCCGCGCCGGCGTGAGCGGCCCGACCGTGCTTCGGTTCGCCAACCGGCTGGGCTACCGCGGCTTCCCCGACTTCCAGCAGGCCCTCCGCGACGACCTCGACGAGCGGTCGGCCTCGCCCATCGAGCTGTACGACCGCCGCCAGGGAACGCAGGCCGCCGACGAGTCATCCGGCCTGGCCCGCGCCGCGTCGATCATGCGCGACACGCTCGACCGGACCTTTGCGGCCCTCGCCCCGGGCGAGTTCGAACGCGCCGTCGAGCTCCTCTGCGCGCCGCGCAGTCGGGTGCTCGTCGGCGGCGGGCGGTTCAGCGGGCTGCTCGCCAGATTCCTCGCCCAGCACCTGCAACTGCTCCGGCCGGGTGTCGTCACAGTCCCCGAGCACGACGCCGGGCGCGCCGAGGCGGTCGCCGGTCTCCGCCGCGGCGACGTCGTCGTGCTGTTCGACTACCGCCGCTACGAGGAGCCGACCCGACGGCTGGCTGCGGCGGCGAAGGGCCGGCGCGCCTCGGTGCTGCTCTTCACGGACGCCTGGCTCTCACCCATCGCAAGCGATGCCGACGTGGTGCTGCCGAGCGAGACCGGCTCGCCCTCGGCCTTCGACGCGATGACGCCCGTGCTGGCGCTCGTCGAGGCCGTGATCGCGGAGTGCTCCGGACGCCTCGGCGACGCGGCGTCCGCGCGGATGCGCGAGGTCGAGCGCGCCGGGCACGAGCTCGAGCTGTACTGACGAGCCCCGCCGGCGCTCAGCCCGCTGCGACGCGGCGATCGCGCCCCGCGATGCGGAGGCCGTCGACCGAGAGCGCTCCGAACGAGGGGAGCGGATTCGTGCGCAGCTCGTCGCCGTCGGGCTCGAGGCCGAGCACGGCGGTGAGCACGGCGACGGATGCCGCGGCCGACCACGCCTGCGGGCGGCACGCCGCCGGGTACGGCACCGGCACCGCGACCTCACTCGCCGGGTCGCCCGAGTGGAGCTCGGGCATGCGGTAGCCGAAGCCCGAGGCGGCGCGCAGGAGGCCCTCGACCAACCCCGCGGCATCCGCCCCGCGACCCTCGCGCGCGAGGCCGAGCACGGCGATCGCGGTGTCGTGCGCCCACACGGTGCCGCCGTGGTAGCTGAGCGGCCAGTAGCCGCCGGACTCGGTCGACATGGTTCGCAGGCCGTATCCCGAATCGAGGGTCGGGTCGGTCAGACGGCGCACGACGAGGTCGACCTGGTCGGCGTCGAGCAGGCCCGTGCCGAGCAGGTGCCCGAGATTCGAGGTGACGGTGTCGACCGGGCGCTTGTGCGCGTCGAGCGCGATCGCCGGGTACGCGCCCGCCGGGTCGTCGATCCAGAATTCGGCGTGGAATCGCTCCCGCAGTCGAGCGGCCCAGGTGCGCCACTGCTCGCCGCCGTCGACGCCGAACGCATCGAACAGGTCGGCCCCGTGCACCGCTGCCTCGTACGCGTACGCCTGCACCTCGCAGAGCGCGATGGGGCCTTCGGCCAAGGAGCCGTCGCGCCACTGCACCGAGTCGCCTGAGTCCTTCCAGCCCTGGTTGGCGAGGCCGCGACCCGACCGATCGACGTACTCGAGGAGCCCATCGCCGTCGGCGTCGCCGTGGTCGCGCATCCAGGCGAGCGCGGCCTGCAGGTGCGGCAGCAGTTCGCGCACTTCGTGCTCGGGCAGTCCCCAGCGCCAGGCGTCGTGGAGCAGCATGATCCACAGCGCGGTCGCGTCGACCGTGCCGTAGTACAGCGGTGGGAGTTCGCCCTCATCGCCGTCGAGCGCGAGGGCGGCACGGCGCAGCTCGTGCATGATCTTGCCGGGCTCCTCGGCGGTGACATCGTCGACGTCGGTGCCCTGGAGCCCTGCGAGCACGCGCAACGTGTCGGCCGCGAGCTTCGTGCCGAGCGGCAGCAGCATGCGCGCGGTCCAGATCGAGTCTCGTCCGAAGAGGGTGAAGAACCACGGCGCGCCGGCGGCGATGAACTCGGCCTCCGGCTGCCGCACCGTGGTCATGCGCAGCGCGTCGAGGTCGGCGAGGCCCTGGGCGATCCAGCGCCCGAGGCGGTCGTCGGCGGCGGTCACCACCGGGGCGCTCCACGGGACGGGCGTGTCGACGCCCCGCACGACCGCGGCGCCGTCGACGGTGTCGAGGCGCCACCCGACGCTCGCCTCGCCCGCGGCGGGCACGAGGAGGTCGGCGGTGAGTCGGATGCCGCGCGCGTCGACCCGCACGTCGAGGCCGCGGGCGGCGAGGCGGGCGGTGACCTCGTCGCCGCCCCATTCCGCGACGTCGCCGTCGAGCGTCGGCCGCGGAGCCGGCGGCGGGGCTGCGCCGAGCTTGACGTGGTCGACCGGGCTCGCGTCGGGTTCGATCTCGATCTCGACCCGTGCCCGCACGTCGACCGATCGCCGGTTGCGCAGCGTGACGGTGTCTGCGACGCCGTCGGCGTCGACGGCGCGTTCCAGCACGAGGCGCACGCCGGGATCGGGCGTCGGGTCGTCGAGCGTGCGGACCAGCGCATCGATGCGCGTGCGGTCGCTGCGCTCGCCCCCGGTCGCCAGGTGTTCGGGGACCTGGCCGCCGACGGTCAGCCGGAGACCGCGCACGAGGCGGATGTCGGCGCTGTAGATGCCGTGGACGGGCGCGCGGCCGATCGTGCCGTCGTGCGACGACCAGACCTGGATGGGCGCCCGCAGGACCGCCAGCGCGTCGTGCAGCAGTGGCTGAAGTGATGCGGTCACGTGGTGCTCGCTTCCGGTTCGTGATGGAACGGTGATCCCGACCGGGTTGACACCGCTGTCCGACGTCGGCAACACTAGCAAAGATTTGATCGATCAAATCGGCGGATTCCGAAGATCGTCACCGATGACGACCCGCGCACGAGCCGAAGGAGGCGAAGTGTCACGGATGCCGACCGTCGAGGATGTCGCGCAGGCCGCCGGGGTCTCGCGCCAGACGGTCTCGAACGTGCTCAACAGCCCGGGAGTCGTGCGCGAGGCCACGCGAGAGCGCGTGCTCGAGGCGATCGATCGGCTCGGATACCGACCGCACGCGTCGGCGCGACGGCTGCGAACCCGCAAGTCCGCGACGATCGGCGTGCGCATCGACCCGTGGCGCGACGGCATCTCCGGCGCCGTGCTGGATCGCTTCCTGCACAAGCTCACCGAGCACGCCGAGTCGAGGGGCCTGCGGGTGATGGTCTTCTCCGCCGTCAGCCCCGACGAGGAGCTGGCCCGGATCCGGGGCCTGCGCGAAGGTTCGGACGTCGATGCGTTCGTGCTCACCGCGACCACGCACGGCGACGAGCGCATCCGCGCCCTCACCGACCAGGGCGTCCCGTTCGTCGCGTTCGGGCGGCCGTGGGATCCGGAGACCCGGGCGGTGCCGCATCGCTGGGTCGACGTCGACGGGCGGGCCGGCGTCGCCGAGGCCGTGCGGCACCTCCGCAGCACGGGTGCGCGGCGCATCGGCTGGATCGGCTGGCCGGACGGCTCCGGCACCGGCGACGAGCGCCGTGCGGGGTGGGCGGCCGAGTGCGGCCTGGGTGCCGACGACCGGGAGCTCCTCGCCCGGCACACCGTCGACGGGGTGACGGAGGGCACGCGCGCCGCCTCGGAGCTGCTGGCGCTTCCCGAGCCCCCCGACGCGATCGTCTGCGCGAGCGACTCGCTCGCACTCGGTGCGATGATCGCCGCCCGCACCGCGGGCCGCCCCGCACTCCCCGTCGTCGGGTTCGACGACACCCCGGTGGCCGCCGCCGTCGGGCTCTCCAGCGTGGAGCAGCCCCTCGACGACGTGGTGGCCGCCGCACTCGACCTGCTGTTCGGTCCCGCGGGCGACGACGTGCGCCCGAATCCGAGCAGCGACGAGGAGCCGGCAGACCGGCTCCTCGCGCCCCGACTCGTCGAGCGACGGCCTGGACACCTGGCGCTCGACGCGATCCCCGGCACGTGAGGCCGGCAATCACCAGAAGGGATACATCGTGAGGACATCACAATGGAGCGCCGTCGCCGTGGCGACGGGACTCGTCATCACCCTAGCCGCCTGCTCCCCGGGCGGCGACGACGGCGGCGAGACCAGCGGACAGGAGCTCAGCATCCTGATCGGCTCGTCGGGCGAGGCCGAGACCACCGCGGTCACCGAGGCCGCCGAGGCCTGGGCCGAGGAGACCGGCAACACCGTCGAGGTCGTCGCCGCGAACGACCTCGTGCAGCAGCTCGGCCAGGGCTTCTCGGGCAACAACCCGCCCGACCTGTTCTACATGCCCTGGGACCAGTTCCAGACCTACGCCGACCAGGGCTTCATCGAGCCGTACGCCGAGGACCTCGAGAACGCCGACCAGTTCCTGCCCGCGCTCCGCGAGCAGTTCACCTACGACGACCAGTTCTACTGCGCGCCGAAGGACTTCTCGACGCTGGCCCTGCAGATCAACACCGCGGCGTGGGAGGCCGCGGGGCTCACCGACGCCGACGTCCCGACGGACTGGGAGGGCCTCCAGGCGGCGGCGCAGCGGCTGACCACCGGCGAGCAGGTCGGGCTCGGCATGGGCCGGGAGTACCAGCGCATCGGAACGTTCATGGGGCAGGCCGGCGGCGGCGTCTACGAGGACGGCGAGGTGACCGCCGACTCGCCCGAGAACGCCGAGGCGCTGACCTACCTGCAGGGGCTCATCGACGCGGGAGCGCTCAAGTACCCGCAGGACCTCGAAGCCGGTTGGGCGGGCGAGGCCTTCGGTCTCGGCAGCGCGGCGATGGTCATCGAGGGACCGTGGATCAACGGCGCGCTGGCGAACGACTACCCGGACCGGGAGTTCATCAGCGTCGAGCTGCCCGAGGGCCCCGCCGGCCCGGCGACCTTCGCGTTCAGCAACTGCTGGGGCATCCCGGTCGAGTCGGAGACGCGTGACGCCGCCGTCAGCCTGGTCGAGTACCTCACGGCCGACGAGCAGCAGCTCGCGTTCGCCGAGGCCTTCGGCGTGATCCCCTCGACCGAGTCCGGTTCGGCGGCCTACGCCGAGCAGTTCCCCGAGAACGCGGCGTTCGTCGCGGGCGTCGAGTACGCGCAGAGCCCCGTGGCCTTCGCCGGGTCGGCGCCGGCCGTCGCGGACTTCAACACGTCGCTCGAGACGCAGGGTCTCGCCGACCCCGCCGCTGTGCTCGGGCCGTTCCAGGAGAACCTCGAGGCGGCTGCCGCCGAGGCGAACGGCTGATCATGACCGGTACCGTTTCCGGGTCTCGTCGCGGCGGTGGCATCCGTCGCGGCGAGGCCCGGGCGGGCTGGCTCTTCGTCACGCCTGCCGCCGTCATCGTGGTGGTGTTCCTGGCCATCCCGATCCTGCTCGCGCTGTGGGTGAGCTTCAGCGACTGGAACGGCTTCCGGTCGCCGCTGAACCCGAACGTGAACTTCGTCGGGCTCGAGAACTACGCCGCGATCACCACCGAGCCCGGGCTCGACCAGGAGAACTTCGGCCGGGCCGTGCGCAACAACCTCTGGTACGTCGTCTTCGTGGTGCCGCTGCAGACGATCGTCGCGCTGCTGCTCGCCGTGCAGGTCAACCGCGCGGTGATCCGCGGACGAGGCTTCTTCCGCACCGCCTTCTACTTCCCGTCGGTCACCTCGACCGTCGCGATCGTCATCGTCTTCCAGTTCCTGTTCACCGCGTCGGGAGCCATCAACGCGGTGCTGGGCTTCTTCGGCATCGACGGCCCGAACTGGCTCAACGACGCGAGCGGCGTGTTCCACAACCTGCTCGCCGCGTTCGGCGTCACGAGCCCTCCGGAGGCGCTGGCCCAGGACGGTCCGCTCGGCATCACCTGGTGGGAATGGCTGGCCGGGCCGTCCGTCGCCATGATGACGCTGATCATGCTCGCGATCTTCACGACCTCCGGCACCTTCATGCTGCTGTTCCTCGCCGGGCTGCAGGCCATCGGCGGGGAGATCGACGAGGCCGCGCGGGTGGACGGCGCCGGGCCGTTCCGCACCTTCTTCTCCGTCACGGTCCCCATGCTCCGGCCGACGATGTTCACGGTGCTCACGCTCGGGCTCATCGGCTCGTGGCAGGTGTTCGACCAGATCTACGTGCTCGGCGGCAGCACCGCCGGCGGGACCATCAAGACGCCCGCCTTCCTGGCCTACGAGACGTCGTTCGAGGAGTTGAAGTGGGGACAGGGCGCGGCGATCGCGTTCATCCTGTTCGTCTTCATCATCCTGCTCACGCTCCTGCAGCGGTGGTGGCTCCGCGAGCGCGATCCGAAGGGCATGGGCAGGCGGGGTCGACGCGCCGGCGGACCGGCGGGCGGAGACGACCTCCGGCGCCGCGAACCCGACGCCGCGGCGGCGGTCGTCGGCGCCGACCCGACCGACCGCGCGCTCGTCTCGGGCGCCGACGCGACCGAACATGACGACGCGGATCGACGAGGCGGGAGCTGACGATGACCGACCTCAGCACGCGAGCCGTGGTGGCCGCCGACGGCGACCGAGCCGCGGCATCCGCTCGCCCCGCGCCGCGCCGCCGCCGCACGCCGGCCAAGGTGCGCGCAGGACTCTGGACGAGCTACCTGATCCTCATCGGCCTGGCGCTCATCTACATCTACCCGTTCATCCTCTCGGTCGCGGGCAGCTTCAAGACCGACGCGGATGCCACGCAGAACGGGCTCTCGCTCATCCCCGAGACGGTCACGTTCGCGGCGTACGAGCGGCTCTTCACCGACGTGCCGTTCCCGCTCTGGTTCGGCAACACGTTGCTCGTGACGGTGATCGTGACCCTGGGGCGCGTGTTCTTCGACTCGCTCGCGGGGTACGCGCTGTCGCGGCTGCAGTTCCGCGGTCGCGCGTTCGTGTTCCTGTTCTTCATCGGCGTGCTCGCCGTACCGGGCGTGGTGCTGCTGATCCCGCGGTTCCTCATCCTGCAGCAGCTCGGCATCTACGACACGTACGCGGGCATGATCATCCCGCTGCTGTCGACGGCGGCCGGCGTGTTCATCATGAAGCAGTTCTTCGACTCCATCCCCGTGTCGATCGAGGAGGCGGCGCGCATCGACGGCGCCGGCCAGTTCCGCACGTTCTGGTCGGTCGTGCTGCCGATGGCGCGGCCGGCGCTCATCACGCTCATCATCCTGAGCTTCCAGGGCTCGTGGAACGAGCTGCAGCACTTCATCGTGTCGCGGCAGAGTCCGGAGCTGAACACCCTCACGACCGGCGTCGCCTCGCTCGTCTCGGGACAGCTGGGTTCGGGCAACCAGTTCCCGTTGCAGCTCGCGGCAGCGGTGCTCATGACCATCCCGGTCGCGGTGCTGTTCTTCATCTTCCAGCGCCGAATCATGAATACCACGGCGGGAGCGGAGAAGGGCTGAACGACGCAGCGCCCCGGGCCGAAGCCCGGGGCGCTGAGCCGAATTCCGTCCAGCAGGCGACGACCCGGGAGGGGGATCACCGAGCCACCGTCTCCGGCTGGTCAGATGCGCTGGGGCAGAACGTCGAATGCGACGCGTCCGTCCTCGCCCAGATGGGCGTCCAGCGTCTTGTCGTCGAGCGCCTGTGCGGCATCCTCGGCGAGGTACACGCGCGCCCCCGCCTGCTCGACGATCGCGTCGCGCTCCTGCGGCTCCGGGGCGATCTCCACGGCGAACTGGGTCGCCGAGTCGCCCTCGGTGTCGATCCGGAGGCCGGCACCAGCAGGCGCGCCGCTGCGGTCGACGATCTCCTTGACGACGGTGCTCGCCGTGTCGGTGAGTGTCAGCATGTCTTCCTCCTTGCGTCGAGTGCGGTCACGAGCCATCCACCCTTCCCGACGATCGGGATCCGCATCACCCCGTTGCGTTCTCCGAGCGGATGGCGCACACTTGGCGCCCCTCGGCCGACCCCGCCCGACGCTCTCCCAGCCGGCGGGGCTACCCTGAAGGGTGACTTCCGTCGATACCCCCGTCGAGGCCGAGGCTCCCGCCGAGCCCGCTCAGACGACGTTCGCCGACCTCGGGCTCGAGGGCCCGGTGCTGAAGGCGCTCGACGACGTCGGCTACGAGACGCCGTCGGCGATCCAGGCCGCCACCATCCCGACCCTGCTCGAGGGCCGGGACGTCGTGGGCCTCGCGCAGACCGGCACGGGCAAGACCGCGGCGTTCGCGCTGCCGATCCTCGCGCGCCTCGACGTGTCGCAGAAGACCCCGCAGGCGCTCGTGCTCGCCCCGACCCGCGAGCTCGCGCTGCAGGTCTGCGAGGCGTTCGAGCGGTACGCCGCGCACCTCAAGCACGTGCACATCCTGCCGGTCTACGGCGGGCAGGGGTACGGCGTGCAGCTCTCGGCGCTGCGCCGCGGCGTGCACATCGTCGTCGGCACGCCCGGCCGCATCATGGACCACCTCGACAAGGGCACGCTCGACCTCTCGGAGCTCAAGTACCTCGTGCTCGACGAGGCCGACGAGATGCTCAAGATGGGCTTCGCCGAAGACGTCGAGACGATCCTCGCCGACACGCCCGACACCAAGCAGGTCGCGTTGTTCTCCGCGACCATGCCCGCCATGATCCGCCGGATGTCGCAGCAGTACCTGCACGACCCGGAAGAGATCACGGTCAAGACCAAGACCCAGACCTCGGCGAACATCACCCAGCGCTACCTCGTCGTCTCCTACGCGCAGAAGGTCGACGCGCTCACGCGCATCCTCGAGGTCGAGAACTTCGAGGGCATGATCATCTTCGTCCGCACGAAGAACGTCACCGAGGAGCTCGCGGAGAAGCTCCGCGCCCGCGGCTACGAGGCGGCGGCCATCAACGGCGACATCGCGCAGGCCCAGCGCGAGCGCACCGTGAATCAGCTCAAGTCGGGCAAGCTCGACATCCTGGTGGCGACGGATGTCGCGGCCCGCGGCCTCGACGTCGAGCGCATCAGCCACGTGGTGAACTTCGACATCCCCACCGACAGCGAGCCGTACGTGCACCGCATCGGCCGCACCGGGCGCGCCGGCCGCACGGGTGACGCGATCAGCTTCGTCACGCCACGCGAGCGCGGGCTGCTCAGCCGAATCGAGAAGGCGACCAAGCAGCCGATCACGCCGATGCAGCTTCCGAGCGTCGAGGACGTGAACGTCACCCGCCTCGCTCGCTTCGATGACCGGATCACCGCGGCGCTCGGCCAGGCCGATCGCATCGACGGGTTCCGCGACATCATCGCCCACTACGTGCGGAACCACGACGTGCCCGAGACGGATGTCGCGGCCGCGCTCGCCGTCGTCGCGCAGGGCGAGTCGCCGCTCCTGCTCGAGCCCGAGCCCGAGCGCCCCGTGCGGGAGCGGTTCGACCGCGACCGGCCCGAGCGCGGCGACCGGAGCGACCGCGGCGACCGCGGCGACCGGCCGGAGCGACGCCCGCGCCCGAACTCCCAGCCCATGGCGCAGTACCGCATCGCCGTCGGCAAGCGCCAGCGCGTGCAGCCGCGCCAGATCGTCGGCGCGCTCGCCAACGAGGGCGGCCTGCAGCGCGACGACTTCGGCGCGATCCAGATCATGTCGGACTTCTCGCTCGTCGAACTGCCCGCCGACCTGCCGGCCGACGTGTTCGACCGGCTCGCGGGCACGCGCATCTCGGGTCAGCTCATCGAGCTGCGACCCGACTCGGGCCGGCCGCGGCGACGCAGCTGGGACGACGACCGCGGTCCGCGCCGGCCGCGCGAGTACGGCGACGACCGACCGGCGAGACGGTCGCGCGACGACGACCGCGCGCCGCGCGACGACGACAAGCCCTTCCGGAAGCCACGTCACCCCAAGAAGTGAGTCACCCGCGGCGCGCGAGCTCCTCGCTGCGCCAGCGGTCGTAGCGGTCCCACGGGTCGGCGCGGTCGCCGGCGAGCTCGGCGAGGTGGCGGACGAGCGGCTCGTCGAGCCGGAACCACTCCGAGCGCGGCCAGCGTGAGGCGGCGAACTCGGCGTGCCGGCGCTGCTCGAGCAGCCGTCCGCCGCGCTCGAACGCGAGCACCTCGTCGTGCGGGATCACCGCGAGCCGCTGCCGTGGGTTCGACGAGGTGCCGATCTTGACGCGCTCGCGCCAGCGCACGTAGTAGACGACGTCGACGCGTGGCGGCACCAGCTCGGGGTCGGGCACGTCGCCGAGCCGCCATTCGCACACCGCGCAGACCGATCCCGACGGGTACCGCACCCCCACGCGCGACCCGCATACGAGGCACGCGCCGGGCAGCACATCGGTGACGCCCTCCTCGCGGGCGACCCAGTCGTACGCGGCGAGCAGGTGCATCGTGCAGAGCGAGAGCGGGGCGTGCGGGTCGGCGAGCGCGGTGCACGGCCCGCGTTCGTCGACGGCCGTGCAGGCCGCGCCATCCGGTGCCATGTCTGCACGCTACGCGGGACCACCGACGTCACGGGAGGTCTCGGTGCGGGCGCTTCGCGTCCTACTCGACCGCCGGGAGGTGGGCGGCGAGGAAGGCGCGGACGTCGGCGAGCTCGTCGGCGCTGATGCCGTGGGCGAGGCCCGGGTAGACGCGCTCGACGAGGTCGGTGTGGCGCGGGAGCCACTCCGAGGTGCGGGCGATCGCGTGGGCGGCGATGACGCGATCCTCGGCGCCGCGGCCCCAGAACGCCGGGGGCCGGGATGTCGCGAGGCGCTCGTCGGCCGGCTGGGGCGCGCCCAGCACGAATCCGCCGAGCACCACCGGGGCGAGCACGCGCTCGGGCCGTGTCCGCAGGACCTGCGTCGCCATGAGTCCGCCCTGCGAGAAGCCGATCGGGACGACGCGGGTCGCGGCATCCAGGTGCTCGTCGACCCACGCCCAGATGGCGTCGGTCGCGGCCTCGACCGGCGCGGCGTCGGGGCTGCCCGGCGTCGTGATCTGGAACCATGCGGCGCCCGGCCCGGCCGTCAGCGGCGCGCGGAGCGACGCCCACGGCAGGTCGAGGTCGAGCATCGGCATGAGGCCGGCCAGGTCGCGCTCGTTCGAGCCGAAGCCGTGCAGCAGCAGCGCCACGGCCCGCGGGGCCGACGCGGCGGCGGCGTCGGGACGAAGCTCGGGGGAGCGGACGTCGACGAGGCTCATCGGGCGAGCAGCTCGTCGGTCGAGAGGTCGGGGAGGGCGACCGTGACCTGCGTGCCCCACGGGTCGTCGACCGAGACCGACCGGCCGTCGTCGGCGAACTGCAGGCCGCGGGCGCGCAGGCGGGCGACGAGCGCGTCGAGGTCGTCGCGGTCGGGCACCGTCACCGAGACGTCCCCGAGGCCGAGGCTCGCGGCGCGCGGGCCCGAGCCGCGGCTGTTCCAGGTGTTCATCGCGATGTGGTGGTGGTAGCCGCCCGCCGAGGCGAACACCGCGCCCGGGTAGCCGGTCTGCGTGGTCTCGAAGCCGAGCGCGCCGACGTAGAAGTCGCTCGCGGTCGCGACGTCGCCGACCTGCAGGTGCACGTGCCCGACCTTGCCGGCGAGCGAGGGGCCCGCGTCGACCGCGGCCTGGGACAGGTGGTGCTCGAGGTACGCGTTGGGGTCGAGGTAGATCGTGGCCATGCGGATCTGCTCGCCGTCGTGGATCCACGTGCTGCGATCGCGGTCGGTGTAGAGCTCGACGCCATTGCCCTCGGGGTCGGTGAAGTAGAACGCCTCGCTCACGAGGTGGTCGCTCGAGCCGACGAAGCGGCTGCGGGGGTCGCGCGCGGCGCGCAGCACGGTCGCGGCGAGACTCGCCTGGTCGTCGAACAGGAACGCCGTGTGGAAGAGGCCCGACTGGCGCGGGTCGACGCCCGGCAGGTCGGGCGTGTGGATGAGTCGCACGAGCGGGGTGGTGCCGCGGCCGAGCACGCGGTGCACCTCGCGGCCGCGGCTCTGCTCCTCGAGGCGCTCCATCGCGAAGGCGTTCGCGTAGTACGACGACATGCCCTCGAGGTCGCCGACGCGCAGGGTCACCGCGCCCATCGAGGTGGCGGGGTTGAGGATGCGCTCGTCCATTTCGGAACTCCAGTCGTTACTTGTATCTACAACTATATCAAGACAACGGCCGACGCTGGGAATCCATTCCCTGCCCGCAGGAGGTCTCGAGACGGCCTCCGGCCTCCTCGACCACCGAGGCGGTCAGCGGCGCGGGTTCGTGCTCGCGCGCACGATCAGCTCGGGCTGGAACACCGTCTGCCGGGGGATGAGCTCGGGGTCGGCGGTCTCCTCGAGCAGGATGCGGAGCGCGGTGCGGCCGATCATCCGGCTCGGCTGGCGCATCGACGACAGCGGCACGGCCGCGGCCGCGGCGAACGCGATGTCGTCGAAGCCGATCAGCGCGATCTCGTCGGGCACGAGCATCCGCCCGTCGACGGTGAGCGCCTGCAGCAGGCCGAGCGCCAGCAGGTCGTTCGCGGCGAAGATCGCGTCGGGCCAGTCGGAGCGCGGACGCGCCATGATGCGGGCGCCGGCGGCCGCGCCATCCGCCACCGTCAGGGCGTCGGTCGCGACCACCTCGAGGTCGACGTGGTCCGCAGCGTTCTCGGCCGCGGCCCGGGCGCCGGCGAGCCGGTCGGTGACCTGGCGCATGTCGAACGGGCCGCCGACGAAGGCGATGCGCCGGCGTCCGGTGGCGATGAGGTGCTCGATCGCCATGCGCCCGCCGTTCACGCTGTCGACCGAGACCGAGCTGAACCGCCCGTCGCCGCTGAACCGGTCGACGAGCACGGCCGGGATGCCGCGCGAGCGCAGCCGCTCGAGCCGCGGGTTGATGTCGCCGTAGGGCGAGATGAGCACGCCGCGAACCTGCTGCTCCTCGAAGAGGTCGAGGTACATGCGCTCGCGCTTCGGGTCCTCGTCGGTGTTGCCGTACAGGATGGCGATGCCCTGGCCGGATGCCTCGTCCTCCGCGCCGCGCACGACGTCGCCGAAGAACGGGTTCTGGCCGTCGAGCACCACGAAGCCGACGGTCGTGCTCACCCCGGCGCGGAGCTTGCGCGCGGCGTCGTTGCGCACGTAGCCGAGGGCCTCGATCGCCTCGTGGACGCGCCGGATCGATTCGGCGGACACCTCGCCCGGCCGGTTGAGCACGTTCGACACGGTGCCCACCGAGACGCCCGCGTGCTGGGCGACGTCGCGAATGCTCGCCGGTGCCATCGCGCTCCTTCTCCATCGAATCCACTGGCGGGGGGTCATCCGTCCGGGTGCGACTTGACCGCGGTGGATGTCCTCCATAGAGTATGCCTGAATCGAGCCTGAATCGATTCATACAGTTTTCACCTCAAGGAGGAGGACGTGACCGTGGACCAGGTCCCCACGACCCCCGCACCCCCGGCGCTCGAGCTGTCGAAGGTCGTCAAGTCCTTCGGCGCCGTCGTCGCCCTCCGCTCCGGCACGATCACGCTCCAGCAGGGCTCGATCCACGCCCTGATCGGAGAGAACGGGGCCGGCAAGTCGACGCTCGTGAAGATCATCGCGGGCCTGTACCGTCGCGACGCGGGCACGTTCCGCCTGCGCGGCGAGGAGGTCGACTTCCACACGACCGCGCAGTCGAAGGCGGCCGGCATCGCCGTGATCTACCAGGAGCCGACGCTCTTCCCCGACCTGTCGGTCACGGAGAACATCTTCATGGGCCGCCAGCCCGTGAACCGGTTCGGCCGCATCGATCGGAAGGCGATACGAGCCGAGGCGCAGGAGATCTTCGCCCGGCTCGGCGTGACGATCGACCCCGACCGCATCACCGAGGGCCTCTCGATCGCCGACCAGCAGATCATCGAGATCGCCAAGGCCATCTCGCTCGACGCGCGCGTGCTGATCATGGACGAGCCGACTGCCGCGCTCTCGGGCGTCGAGGTCGAGCGCCTGTTCGCGGTCGCCCGGAGCCTGCGCGACGAGGGCCGGGCGCTGATGTTCATCTCGCACCGCTTCGACGAGGTGTTCGCGCTGTGCGACACGGTCACCGTGATGCGCGACGGCAGCTACATCGCGACCGAGCCAATCGCCGAGACCAGCGTCGACGAGCTCGTGCGCCAGATGGTCGGCCGGGACGTCGCGGAGCTGTTCCCGAAGCTGCCCGCCGAGATCGGCGACGACGTGCTCGTCGTCGAGGGCCTCACCCGCACGGGCGTGTTCCACGACATCAGCTTCACGGTGCGGGCCGGCGAGATCGTGGGCCTCGCGGGCCTGGTCGGCGCCGGCCGCAGCGAGGTCGCCCGCGCGATCTTCGGCGTCGACCCGTACGAGTCGGGCTCGGTGCGCCTCGGCGGCCAGGCGCTGCCGAAGGGCAATCCGCGCGTCGCCATGGCGCGAGGCCTCGCGCTCGTCCCCGAGGACCGCCGCAAGCAGGGCCTCGTGCTCGACGAGTCCGTCTCGCGCAACGTGACCCTCGCCATCCGCAACAGCATCGCCACCGCGGGGCTGATCACGAGCCGGGCCGAGAACGCCGCGGCCGAGGTGTGGGCCAGCCGCCTCGAGGTCAAGACCGCGGCGCTGGACGCCGAGACCGGCACCCTCTCGGGCGGCAACCAGCAGAAGGTCGTGCTCGGCAAGTGGCTCGCGACCGAGCCCAAGGTGCTCATCGTCGACGAGCCCACGCGCGGCATCGACGTCGGCACCAAGTCGGAGGTGCACCGCCTGCTCTCCGAGCTCGCCCAGCAGGGACTGGCGATCCTCATGATCTCGTCGGAGCTGCCCGAGGTGCTCGGCATGGCCGACCGCGTGCTCGTCATGCGCGAGGGCTGGCTCACCGGCGAGTTCCCCCGTTCCGAAGCCACCCCCGAGACCGTGATGTTCGCGGCCACCGCCGAGAAGGAGGACGCGAAGTGACCGCGACCGCCGCCCCGCCCGCCAAGCCCGCGCCCTCCGCGGCCACGCGCGCCGTCTCCCACATCTTCAAGGCCCGCGAGACCGGCATCGTGATCGCGCTGCTCGCGGTGATCCTCGTCGCGACACTGGTCAACCCGAACTTCCTGTTCTCCGCCGACGGGTTCCGCGACCTCCTGCTGACGCCGTCGCTGCTGCTGCTCGTCGCGGTCGGCCAGGCGGTCGTGATCATCACCCGCAACGTCGACCTGTCGGTCGGCTCGGTGCTCGGCCTGACCGCATACCTCACGGGCCGGCTGTTCATCGACGTGCCCGGCATCCCGATCATCGCGGTCTTCCTCGCGGGGGTCGCCTTCGGCGCCATCCTGGGCCTGATCAACGGCGCGCTCGTCGCGTTCGCGAAGGTGCCGGCGCTGGTGATCACGCTCGGCACGCTGTACATCTACCGCGGCATCAACGTCGCCTGGACGGGCAGCGACCGCATCAACGCCTCCGACCTGCCCGCCGACTTCCGCGGCCTCGGCACCGGGCAGATCCTGTACATCCCGATCCTCACGATCATCGCCGTCGCGGTGCTGGTCGTGGCCGCGTGGGTGCTGCGCAACCTGCGCAGCGGTCGCGAGTTCTACGCGATCGGCTCCGACCCGGCCGCCGCGCACCTCTACGGGCTGCGCGTCACGCGCCGCATCCTGACCGCGTTCCTCGTCAGCGGCGCCCTCGCGGGCCTGGCCGGCGTACTCTACGCCGCCCGCTACGGCACCGTCAGCTCGCAGGCCGGCACCGGCTGGGAGCTCCAGGCGATCGGTGCGGCCGTGATCGGCGGCGTCGCGATCTCGGGCGGCGTCGGCACCGTGTGGGGCGCCGCGATCGGCGCGTACCTGCTGCTGACCATCAACCGGGCCCTGCCGATCCTGGGCATCCAGGACTTCTGGCAGCGCGCCGTGGTCGGCGCCCTCATCATCGGGGCGATCGTGCTCGACCGGGTGCTCGCGCTCCGACAATCCCGCAAGCTGCTCCAGATCAGGGAGGAAGGCCGATGACCGCCACCGCTCCGGCGCCGGACACCCGGACCGCCCGCACGTACCAGGCGTACTCCAACCCGCTCTGGCGGCGCGTGCTCCTGACCCGCGAGACCGCCGTGATCGCGCTGCTGGTCGCCGTGATCGCCGTCGCGCTCGCGGTCGTGCCGAACTTCGACAGCCCGCTCACGGTCACCTACCTGCTGCGGGATGTCGCGCCGATCCTGCTCATCGCACTGCCGATGACCCTCATCATCATCACCGAGGAGATCGACCTCTCGGTCGCGTCGATCGTGGGCCTGTCCAGCGTGATGACCGGCATCCTCACCCAGGCGGGGCTCCCGTTCCCCGTCGCCGGGATCGCCGCGATCCTCGTCGGCACCGTCGCGGGCGTGGTCAACGGGTTCCTCGTCACCGTGGTCGGGCTGCCCTCGCTCGCGGTCACGATCGGCACGCTCGCCCTGTTCCGCGGTATCGCGGTCGGCCTGCTCGGCACCACGGCGGTCACCGACTTCCCCGAGTTCTGGACCGACCTGGCCAAGGACAACATCCCCGGCACGCCCATCCCCGGCATCATGATCCCGTTCGTGATCCTCGCGATCGGCTTCGCGATCCTGCTGCACTTCACCCCGTTCGGCCGGTCGCTCTACGCCATCGGCCTGAACAAGGAGGCCGCGGCCTTCTCGGGCGTCGACGTCGGCCGCGCGAAGTTCATCCTCTTCGTGCTCAGCGGCACCGTCTCGGGCTTCGCGGGCGTGTACTTCACGCTGCTCTACAGCAACGCCCGCGGCGACAATGCCACCGGCATGGAGCTCTCGGTCATCGCCGCGGTCCTCCTCGGCGGCGTGTCGATCTTCGGCGGCCGCGGCGCCCTGCACGGCGTCATCGCCGGCGTGCTGCTCATCGGCACCCTCGGCAGCGCGCTCCGGCTCGCCGGCGTCACCAGCGACATCATCAACATCATCACGGGCGTGCTGCTCGTGCTCTCGGTGGTGTCCGCAAGCCTCCTCGCCTGGCTCCGCCGTCGGCGGATCTCGGCGATCGGGAAGAAGAAGGGGCGGGTCGCGGCAGCACCTCCGTCGTCCTGACCACCCCCCACCTGAAATCACAGTCCGGTCCCCGGCACCAAGGAAGGAAACAACGATGTTCACTCAGCACCGTACGCGCCGAATCGGCGTGGCGATCACCGCCATGGCGGCGGCGGCCGCGCTCGCCCTCACGGGATGCGCTTCCGGCGGCGACTCCGGCGGAGGTGAGAGCGGCGGCGACGGGGCCAACCTGTCGGTGACGTTCCTGCCGAAGAACCTCGGCAATCCGTACTTCGACACGTCGTCGGCGGGCGGCGAGGAGGCGGTCGAGGAGTTCGGCGGCGAGTTCGCCGAGGTCGGTCCCTCCGAGGCCTCGCCGACTTCGCAGGTCTCGTTCATCCAGACCGCGGCGCAGCAGGGCGTGGGCGCGCTGGTCGTCTCGGCCAACGACAAGGAGGCCATCTGCGACGCGCTCGACGAGGCGTCCAGCGCCGGGGTCAAGGTCGTCACCTTCGACTCGGACACCAACCCGGAGTGCCGTGACCTGTTCATCAACCAGGCCACCGCGGAGGGCATCGCGAAGATCCAGGTCGACCTGATCGCCGAGCAGATCGGCGACGCCGGACAGATCGCGATCCTGTCCGCGTCGGCGAATGCGACGAACCAGAACGCCTGGATCGAGCTGATGGAGGAGGAGCTGGCGGCCAGCCACCCCGACATCGAGCTGGTCGAGGTCGTGTACGGCGACGACGACGACCAGACCTCGTTCGACAAGACCGCGGCGCTGCTGCAGACCTACCCGGAGCTCAAGGGCATCATCTCGCCCACCACGGTCGGCATCGCCGCCGCGGCGCGCTACCTCTCGACCTCGGAGTACAAGGGCCAGGTCGCGCTGACCGGCCTGGGCACCCCGAACCAGATGCGCGAGTACGTCGAGGACGGCACCGTGACCGCGTTCGCTCTGTGGAACCCGGCCGACCTGGGCTACCTCGCCGCGTTCGCCGCGAAGGCGCTCATCGAGGGCGAGATCGCCGGTGAGGAAGGCGACACGTTCGACGCCGGCAAGCTCGGCGAGTACGAGGTCGGCGCCGACGCGACCGTCCTGCTCGGCGACCCCTACGTGTTCGACGCCGAGAACATCGGGGACTTCGACTTCTAGGAGTCGAACGCCGCATCAGGCAGGCGGGCTCCCGGGTGCGACACCGCCCGGGGGTCCGCCTTCGTCGTGCCGGAGTCCCGAGAGGGCGCGGGGCGACGCCTCGACCCGCCGTCGCGCGTCAGGCGGGCTCGTGGTTGCGGCGCTCGAGCTGGTAGATCGCCGCCTGCGTGCGGCGCTCGAAGCCGAGCTTGGAGAGCAGTCCCGACACGTAGTTCTTGACGGTCTTCTCGGCGAGGCCGAGTTCCTCGCCGATCTGCCGGTTCGTGAGCCCGTCGGCGATGAGGGCGAGCACCTGCCGCTCGCGGAGGTTCAGTGCGCTGAAGCGGGGGTCGTCGTGGTCGTCGCGCTTGGCCTGCTCGGCGACCTTCGCCGAGACGGTCCGGTCGATGAGCGACCGCCCCGTCGCGACCGCCCGCACGTCCTCGACGATGGTCGTGCCGCGCACGTTCTTCAGCACGTACCCGGCCGCGCCGGCGAGCACGGCCGACATCGCCGCGGCGTCGTCGTCGTACGCCGTGAGGATGAGGCAGGCCAGTTCCGGATGCCGCGACCGCAGCTCGCGGCAGAGGTCGATGCCGTCGCCGTCGGGCAGTCGCATGTCGAGCACCGCGACATCGGGCGACGTCGCCTCGATGCGGGCCAGTGCCTGTGCGACCGTGCCGGCTTCGCCGACGACCTCGAGGTCGTGCTCGCGCTCGAGCAGCTCGGCGACGCCGCGACGGACGATCTCGTGGTCGTCGACCAGGAATACGCGGGTCATGGATCTCACTCCTCAGGGGATGCGGGGACGGGGGCCGACCACCGGGCGCGCGTGCCGCGCGCGCCCGTGTCGATGCGGAACGAACCGCCGAGTCGCTCGGCGCGCACGCGCAGGTTCTCGAGCCCGCTGCGCCGGGCGGTGACCTCGATGCCGTGGCCGTCGTCGGCGACGTCGGCGGTGACCTCGCCGTCGGCCGCCGTCACCGTGAGGTGCACCGTCGCCGCCCCGGAGTGCTTCACGACGTTCGACAGGAGCTCGCGCACCGTCGCGGTCAGCTCGTCGGCGAGCCGGCCCTCCGCGACGAGGTCGACCGGGCCGCTGAAGGTGACGGCGACGGGCTGCGGCAGGTGGCTCGACGCGGAGGCCGCGAGGTCGAGCACGCGGTGCCGCAGCGTCGGCATGCCGTCGGCGCGCGGCGTCAGCGCGAAGACGATCGTGCGGACGTGGGCGATGGCCTCGTCGATCGCCGACACCGCCGACTCGATGCGCGAATTGGCCGGATCGCTCGAGGTCGACGCGACGGCCTGCAGGTCGAGGCCGGCGCCGTAGAGTTGCTGCACGACGTGGTCGTGCAGGTCGCGGGCGATGCGCGCGCGGTCCTCCAGCAGGATCGTGCGCTGCTGCGCCTCGCGGGCGCCCGCGAGCTCGTGGGCGAGCGACACGCGCTCGGCGAAGTCGTCGGCGATGCGCATCTCGGCCGGCGTGAAGTGCGGCGTGCCGGGGTTGCGACCCGCGGCGATGACGGCCCGAGGCGCGCCCGACTTGCGGATCGCGGAGAACACCACGGGGCCGACATGCCCGTCGTGCTCGAGCGCCAGCGCGTCGGCGAGGCCGTCGATCCGTCCGCCGGGCGTCGCGCGCGTCTCGCCGCCTTCGAGCACGACCGCGGCGAGCGTGCGAGCGGACGGGATCACGGTGCCGGCGATCGCCGCGGCATCCGTGCCCCGCGCCTCGATGACGCGGAGGTCGTGGTCGTCGTCGGCCGCGACGAGGATCGCGATCCGGTCGGCCGCGCCCCGCGAGGCGAGCTCGTCGGCGAGCAGCGCCGCCGTGCCCTCGGTGTCGGCGTCGGTGAGCAGCGCCGAGACGACCTGGGCGGATGCCGCAGCCCACGCCTCGCGCATGCGCGCCTCGGCGAACCGGCGGGCGTTGTCGATCGCGACGCCCGCCGCGGCGGCGAGCGCCGACGTCAACTCGACGTCCTCCTCGGAGAACTCGCCCTGCCGCTGGTTGGTCAGGTAGAGGTTGCCGAAGACCTCGTCGCGCACCGACACCGGCACGCCGAGGAAGCTGCCCATCGGCGGGTGGCCCGCGGGGAACCCGGCCGAGCGGGGATCCTCGCCGAGGGTCCGGAGCCGGATCGGCTCGGGATGGTCGATGAGCGCGCCGAGCAGCCCGTGCCCCTCGGGCAGGTGGCCGATGCGACGGACCGTGTCCTCGGGCATCCCGACGTGGATGAACTCCTCGAGCCCGCCCTGCGGGGCGAGCACCCCGAGCGCGCCGTACTGGGCGTCGACCAGCTCGACGGCGGCCTCGACGATGCGGTGCAGCACCTCGGAGAGCTCGATCTGCTCGACGACGGCCTGGGTCGCGCGGAGCAGAGCCCGGAGGCGGCCCTGTGTGCGCATGACCTCGTCGGCGCGCTCGACGAGGTCGCGGAGGGCCCGATCGAGTTCGACCCTCGGCCCTTCCGGGAAGGACAGTGGCGACGAATGCAGGCTCCCACCCCCAGACCCGTGATGGCGAAACTGTAGCATCCGGCGTGTCGAGGTCGCACGAAGGACCAAAGGCCCCGCAACCGCGGCGCAGGCACCGGATGCTTGCTCCATGACGATCTTGGTCGGGGCGGACGGAAGTGTCGCGAGCCGGGCCGCCCTCACCTGGGCGCTCGATCGGGCACGGCGCACCCGCGACGACCTCACCCTCGTCACCGTCGTCGACGACGAATGGGGGGCCGTCGGCGGCTCGGCGCTCGTCGAGCTGAAGCGCACCGCCGAGGAGCGGGCGGAACGCGAACTCGCGTTCGCACGCGGCGTCGGCGCCGATCTCGCGATCGGGAGCGTCGTCTCCGTCGGAAGTCCGATGCTCGCGCTCGCCGAGGCGGCGCGCGAGGCCGACCTGGTGGCTGTGGGGACGCACAAGGTCGGGTACTTCCACGGGCATGCGCTCGGTTCGCGGAGCCTGCAGTTGGCAGCGGTCTCCGAGGTGCCGTGCGCGGTGGTCCCGGTCACCTCATGGCGGGGGCGCAGTGGCGTCGCCGTCGGCGTCGCGGACGGAGCGGTCAGCGACGACGCGGTCCGCTTCGCTGCGGAGGAGGCGAGCCGGCTGGGGGAGCCGCTCGTCCTGCTCCGCGCCGCCGACGGCGACGCCGGTCGCTCCGGCATCGGCGAGCGTGCAGCGTCGCTGGCCGCGGCCGTGCACCCCGGGCTGTCGATCGAGGTCCGCTCGACCGCCGACCCCGTGTCGGCGGCGCTCATCGGCATCTCGCGGCGCGCGGTCCTGACCGTCACGGGTCGCCGCGTGCCGGTGCGGGGCTTCCTCCCGCTCGGGCGGACCAACGCCGACCTGCTCATGAACCTCGCCGGCCCCGTCGTGGTCGTCCCGCACACGTCCATCGAGGCCGTGGTCGTGGGGTGGACCGCCGCGTGACGCGCGAGCTCGCCGCGGTCGACCGATGGTGGCGGGCGGCGAACTACCTGAGCGCCGGGCAGATCTACCTACGGGAGAACGCGCTGCTGCGCCATCCGCTCGCCCCCGAGCATGTCAAGCCGAGGCTGCTCGGGCACTGGGGCACCGCGCCGGCGCTGAACCTGGTGTGGGCGCACCTCAACCGCGTCATCTGCGAACGCGGGCTGCAGGCGTTGTACATCGCGGGGCCCGGCCATGGCGGCCCCGCCATGCTCGCGAACGCGTGGCTCGAGGGCACGTACAGCGAGCGGTATCCGCGCGTGAGCCTCGACGAGCGCGGCATGACCGAGCTGTTCCGGCAGTTCTCGACGCCGGGCGGGGTGCCCTCGCACGCGGCGCCGCAGACGCCGGGATCGATCCACGAGGGCGGCGAGCTCGGCTACTCGCTCGCGCACGCGTACGGCGCGGCGCTCGACGCCCCCGATCGCCTCGTCGCGTGCGTCGTGGGCGACGGCGAAGCCGAGACGGGCACGCTCGCCGCGAGCTGGCACCTGAACGCGTTCCTGAACCCGTCGACGGATGGCACGGTGCTGCCGATCCTCAACCTCAACGGCTGGAAGATCGCCAACCCGACCGTGCTCGCGCGCATGCCCGAGTCGCAGCTCGTCGAGCTCTTCCGCGGCTACGGGTACGCGCCGACGATCGTCGAGGGCGACGTGGGCGTCGACCCGATGCGCGTGCACGAGGCGTTCGCGAGCGCGCTCGACGACGCGTTCGACCGGATCGACGGCATCCGGGCCGAGCACGCCGGCGACCCCGAGGGGCCGCAGCCCGCGTGGCCGATGATCGTGCTGCGCACCCCGAAGGGCTGGACCGGCCCGCGCGAGGTCGACGGCGAGCCCGTCGAGGGCACCTGGCGTTCGCACCAGGTGCCGCTCGCGGGCGTGCGCGACGACCCGTCGCACCTGCGGCTGCTCGAGGACTGGCTGCGTTCGTACCGGCCCGACGAGCTGTTCACGGCGGATGGCGCGCCCGCGCCCGAGCTCGACGAGTGCCGCCCGCGCGGCGACGCGCGCATGAGCGCGACCCCCGCGGCGAACGGCGGCGAGCTGCTGCGCGACCTCGTGCTCCCGGATGCCGCGGCGCACCGCGTCGCCCCGGGCGCCACGGTCGAGTCCACGCGCGTGCTCGGGCGGTGGCTCGCCGAGGTGATGCGGGCCAACCCGCACGACTTCCGGCTGTTCGGCCCTGACGAGACGGCCTCCAACCGGCTCGACGCGGTGTGGGAGGTCACCTCGACGCAGTGGATGGCCGAGCGCCGGCCCGTCGACATCCGACTCGGCCGCAGCGGCCGGGTGATCGAGGTGCTGAGCGAGAACCTGCTGCAGGGCCTGCTCGAGGGCTACCTGCTCACCGGCCGTCACGGCCTGCTGGCCTCGTACGAGGCGTTCATCCACATCGTCGACTCGATGTTCAACCAGCACGCGAAGTGGCTCGAGGTCGCCGACCAGGTGCCGTGGCGGCGATCCGTCGCCTCGCTGAACTACCTGCTGAGCTCGCACGTGTGGCGGCAGGACCACAACGGCTTCTCGCACCAGGACCCGGGGTTCCTGAACCACGTCGTGAACAAGGGGCCCGACGTCGTGCGCGTGTACCTGCCACCTGACGCGAACTCGCTCCTCACGGTCGCCGAGCACTGCCTCGCCTCGCGGGACCACGTCAACGTGATCGTCGCGGGCAAGCAGCCCGAGCCGTCGCTGCTCTCGTACGAGGCCGCGCGGGCGCACGCCGAGCGCGGACTCGGGGTCTGGGCGTGGGCCGGCACCGAGGTGGAGGGGCGCGAGCCCGACGCGGTCGTCGCCACGGCCGGCGACGTGCCCGCGCTCGAGGGGCTCGCCGCGGTCGAGCTGCTGCGCGAGTCGGTGCCGGGGCTGCGGGTCCGGTTCGTCAACGTGGTCGACCTGATGCGGCTCCGGGCACCCGACGAGCACCCGCACGGCCTGCCCGCCGACGAGTTCGCGGCCGTGTTCACCGAGGCCGCGCCGGTCGTCTTCGCCTTCCACGGGTATCCGTCGCTCATCCATCAGCTCGCGTACCGGCAGCCGAACCACGCGAGCTTCCACGTGCACGGGTTCGCGGAACGGGGCACCACGACGACGCCGTTCGACATGCTGCGGATGAACGGGCTCGACCGGTACACGCTCGCGCTCGCGGTGCTCCGACACGTGCCGGGCGGTGAGCTCCGCCATCCGCACGCCGTCGCGCACCTCACCGCGGCCCGCGAGCGGATGCGGGCGCACGCCTACGAGTTCGGCGAGGACAGCCCCGAGGTCACCGCGACGGCGTGGCTCGACCGGCTCGTCGCCTCGGCGCGCGACTGAGCTCGCGGGTGCGGGTGCCGCTCCACGCGGCGCCACGCGCGCGGAGCAGCAGCCACGTCGCGGCGGAGGCGACGAGGGTCCAGCCCGCGAGGGCGGCGAGCGAGACCCAGGCGATCGCGGGCCCCTCGGGCAGCCAGGCCTCGAGCAGCGCCGTCTTGACGTGGGCGAGCGGGAAGAGCGCGCCGATCGCGCGCATCCAGTCGGGGCCGCCGACCAGGAAGATGTCCGACACGAAGGCGACGACGAAGAGGATCATGAGCGCTGCGGCGCCCGCGGCCCGCGCGTCGGGCAGGGCGGTCGCGAGCAGCAGGCCGCACGCCGCGAGCGACGCCACCGCGAGCACGATGACGACGGCGCTGAGCGCGAGTCCGGCCACGGTCGTGCGGAGCTCGAAGGCGAGCGCGCCGACGAGGAGCAGGGTCGCGGCGATCGCCCAGGAGACGAGCACGGCGGCCGCGGCACGGCCCGCGCCGAGCTCCGCGAGCGAGAGGGGCGTGCCGCGCAGGCGCTTCAGCAGTCCGCGCTCGGCCGAGCGGGCCACCCACTCGGCCGTGTTCATGAACGCGACCACGCCGACGCCCCACGCGCACATCGCGGCGGCGGTCGACGTGACGATCGGGATGCCGTCGCGCTCGCCGCCGCCCTGCAGCGTGACCAGCAGCCAGAGCAGCCCGACCGGGATGCCGATCGAGAAGAACAGGTCGCCCGGGCGGCGCAGCGTGGAGCGGAGGGCGGCGCCGAGCTGACCGAGGGCGCGGGCGAACGCGGTGCCGGGGCGGGCGTCGGTGGTGGCGGCGTCGGCGCGGGCGGGGGTCTCGAGACGGCGCTGCGCGCCTCCTCGACCCGCAGGGGAGGCCTGCGCGCCTCCTCGACCCGCAGGAGAGGCCTGCGCGCCTCCTCGAGCCGCAGGGGAGGCGCGGCGACGGAGACGAGGCTCCCAGCGGAAGGCGATCGCGGCCACGATCGCACCCGCGACGCCCCACGCGGCGATGAGCGCGAGGTTGCCGAGGTTCCACGCCGCGGCGTCGTCGTACGGGTCGAACAGCTCCTGCAATGAGTCGACGAACGGCTTGAGCGGCAGCATCCAGGCGAGGTCCTCGATCCACTGCGGCAGGGACCCGCCGATGATGAACACGCCCGAGATGAACGAGAGCACCACGGCCGCGCCGACCGTGATCGCCTCGGTCGCCCGGGCCGACGGCGCGAGCGAGGCGATCGCGATACCGAGCGCGCTGAACGACGCGAGTCCGACGAGCACCGTGACGATGAGCGGGAGCACCGCCTCGCCCGGCACCCGCACGCCGTAGGCGATGACCGCGACGGCGAGCACGACCGCGACGGCCGCCGCGCCGAGCAGCGTGACCGCGACCAGCTGGCCCGCCACGTACGCCCACCCGGGCAGCGGCGTGCCGCGCAGGCGCTTGAGCACGAGCGTCTCGCGGTCCTCGGCGACCGAGGTCGCGATCGAGGGCAGCGTCGCGAACAGGCAGCCCATCGCGAGCGCCGTGGGCGTCGCGTACTGCATCACCCGCAGGCCGGTCGACTCGTCGATGACCTCGTTGCCCGCGACGATGCCGACGAGCACGAGCCACACGAGCGGCAGGCCGAACGTGAACACGAACGCGATCCGGGCGCGCCACAGCGAGCGGAAGACGTGCGTGCTCCGATGCAGAAGCTGACCGGCCGGGCCGGGGCGGCCCGCCTCGACCGCGGCGGGCAGGGGCCCACGGGCGACGGATGGCTCGGAGCCGACGGTCACGCCGGCACCCCCTCATCGGCGCCCGCGTGCACCGCCCGCTCGCCGACCAGCTCCAGGTAGGCGTCCTCGAGCGTGGGGCGGCGCACCTCGAGCTCCTCGAGCGGCACCCGGTGCTCGAGCGACCACGTCGTCATCGCGTGAAGCGCTCGGGTCGCGTCATCCGTCGTCACGCGCCATCCGGCGCCGTCGCGCTCGATCGCCGGACCCGGGCCGAGCGCGGCGGGAAGGCCGGGCGGTGCGACGGCCTCGCCGCCCGCCGCGGAGGCCCTGCCATCCGCTGCCCCGCCCGTGCGGAACTCGATCACGGTCGCCCTGCCGCGAGCGGCGAGATCGCCCGGCGTGCCGAGCGCCACGAGCCGGCCCGCCACCACGACCGCGACACGATCGGCGAGGTGCTGCGCCTCGTCGAGGTAGTGGGTCGTGAGCAGGATCGTCGTGCCCTTCGCCCGCAGGTCGCGCACGATCGACCAGGCCTGACGGCGCGCCTCGGGATCGAACCCGACCGTGGGCTCGTCGAGGAAGAGCACCTCGGGGTCGCCCACGAGGCCGAGCGCGAGGTCGAGCCGGCGCTTCTGGCCGCCCGACAGGGTCCGGACGCGCGCCGAGCGCTTCTCGGCGAGCCCGACCAGGTCGATGACCGCGTCGGCGTCGAGCCGCCGCGGGTAGAGGTTGCGGTGCAGGCGCACGAGCTCGGCGACGGTCGCATCCTCGTCGAAGCCGGCCTCCTGCAGCACGATGCCGATCCGCTCGCGCAGCGCCCGCTCGCGCCGGGCGGGGTCGTGGCCGAGTACTCGGACCTCGCCGGAGTCGGCCGTGCGGTGGCCTTCGATGGTCTCGACGACGGTCGTCTTGCCGGCGCCGTTCGGGCCGAGCAGCGCGAAGACCTCGCCGCGATCGATCTCGAACGAGACGCCGTCCACCGCCTGGACCTCGCCGTACGCCTTGCGCAGGTCGCGCACCTCGATCGGACGCATGCCTCACACCTCCCGGGTCGGTCTCGACCGTAGGGCGGGCGGATGGCGCATGCCGGGCCGAAAGGCCCGCCGGACGGGTCGTGACGCCCCGTGTCAAGCCCCCTCGCCGATGTCCCCCGTTCGGGAGGCGCCGAACGCGCCGGGAAGGTAGAGTACTCCGGCGGACGGACGGACGAGCGACGAGACGGTGAACGGCATGGACAACCCCCGACCGGACGAGGGCAGCAGGCGGCGAGGCCGCCGCGCGGCGCCCCCGACCGGCCCCGTGGGCCCGCTCGAGACCGCCGCCGCGGCCGTCGCCGCGGGCCTCACGGTGGCGCGCGCGAGGCTCGTCACCGCCCGCGGTCGTGCGGGTGAGGCCGTCGCGGCGTTCCGCGCCGGCCCGGTGCTGCCGTGGATCTCGGCGCACCGCCTGCCGGTGCTCCTCGGCGGTGCCCTGCTCGCCTCCGCGCTCGCCATCGGGGGCACGATCGCGATGATCGCGCAGGTGCCGGGGCCGGTCGCGGGAGGCGAGGCTCCCGACGAGGCCGCGCGACCCGAGCCCGCCTCGGGCTTCACGATGCCGAGCCCCGCGACGCGCACGCCGACGCCCGCGCCGTCTCCGTCGCCCTCGCCGTCGCCGAGGCCGACCGACCGCCCGGCCACGGGCGACGCCGGCACGCCCGCCGTCGACGCCGAGCCGAGCCCAGCGCCGGTCGAGACGCCGACCGCGGACTCGCCCGGCAACGGCCGCCAGGACCCTCCGGGCGCGACCAACAACCCGAAGAAGCCGAAGGACGCCGACGAGGGCTGATCGTCCGCAGCGCGCGTCGGCCCGCCCGCCGACCGTCGCCAGGCACCGGCCGTCGGTCGATGGACGGCAGGCCGGCGGCGAAGGCTCCCGGGGGACGGGAACGGTCCTCAGCTCGCCGACCGGCCTGCCTGGAGGTGACGACCACCTCTGTCAGCGAGTCTCGTCCGGCGCTCGCCGTGGCGGGAGGGCCTTGACATCGCCCCCCGAACGTGGGTCGTCGCCGCCGCGTTCAGCTTCGTCACATCCCGCGTTCACTGCACGTTCGGCCCGACGTGCTGCGCTAGGTTCGACCACACCCGGACGATCCGCACCTCGACGAGACGGAGCATTCGTGAACACCCGGAGGGCCGAGTATCCGCGGCCGTCGCACTTCCTCCTGCACATCAGCGACACCCACCTGCTCGGCGGCGGACGCCGGCTCTACGACCGGGTCGCGGCCGACACCCACCTCCGGAAGCTCTTCGAGCAGTTCGAGGCGTCGGGCGGGCGTCCCGAGGCGATCGTGTTCACGGGCGACCTCGCCGACCGTGGCGAGCCCGAGGCGTACGACCTGCTCCGCGGCATCGTCGAGCCCGCCGCCGCCCGCCTCGGCGCGCAGGTCATCTGGGTCATGGGCAACCACGACGACCGCGACGCGTTCCGGCGCGGCCTGCTCGGCGACGTGGCCGGCGGCCAGCGCCCGGTCGACCGCGTCCACGACGTCAACGGCCTGCGCGTCATCACGCTCGACACGACGGTGCCCGGGCACCACCACGGCGAGATCACGGGCGACCAGCTCGACTGGCTGGCCGAGGAGCTCTCGATCCCCGCGGCAGACGGCACCATCCTCGCGCTGCACCATCCGCCGGTGCCGAGCGTGCTCGACCTCGCCGTCTCGGTCGAGCTGCGCGACCAGGCCGCGCTCGCCGAGGTGGTCGCGGGAAGCGACATCCGTTCGATCATCGGCGGGCACCTGCACTACTCATCGACGGCGACGTTCGCCGGTGTACCCGTCTCGGTGGCGTCGGCGAGCTGCTACACGCAGGACCTCACGGTGCCCGTCGGCGGCACGCGCGGCCGCGACGGCGCGCGCGCGTTCAACCTGGTGCACGTGTACGCCGACACGGTGCTGCACTCGGTGGTGCCGCTCGGCGAGACGCCCGCGCTCGACTTCATCGACCCCGAGGAATCGGCGCGCCGCCTGGCGCTCGAGGGCATCGTGATCCCGGATGCCGCGGCGCCGACGATCGTGCGCACCGCCGAGCCGCCGTTCACCGAGCCGATCCCGGTGCTCGCGTAGTCGACCCCTGCGAGGGTTGAGGAGGGCGCGCAGCGGTTGTGAGGGTTGAGGAGGGCGCCCAGCGCCCGTCTCGAAACCCGGTGGTGGTGCGTGGGTCGTGAGGGTTGAGGAGGGCGCCCAGCGCCCGTCTCGAAACCCGGCGGTGGTGCGTGGGTCGTGAGGGTTGAGGAGGGCGCGCATCGCCCGTCTCGAAACCCGGTGGTGGTGCGTGGGTCGTGAGGGTTGAGGAGGGCGCGCAGCGCCCGTCTCGAAACCCGGCGGTGGTGCGTGGTGCCGGGTTTCGAGACGCGCCCGCCTTCGCCGTGCGCTCCTCAACCCTCACGGGACGCCCGGCTGCGCACCTACGCCGTCAGGCCGTCGGCCCCTCGGAGCTCGTCGATCGACGGCACGTCGCCCGTCGCCGAGGCGTTCGCCGCGGCATCCGTCGCCCCCTTCTCCCACGGGGCGGGGAACGGGAAGTAGTGCTCGAGGAAGTCGATCACCGCGGTCGTGCGCTCCTCGACCGAGATCTCGGGGAAGCTGCCGTCGTTCAGGCAGAACATGTCCTGGTCGCGCCGCTTGAGCAGCCGCCGCATGGCCGGGAGCGCGCGCTTGAGCGTGGTCTCGATGTACTTGACCTTCGCGTCGGTCTGCACCACGGCGCGCCCGGTGAGCAGTGCGTAGTAGTGGTAGAGCGAGTTGGTCACCGAGATGTCGGTCGCCGAGCGGAACCGGCTCGCCGCGGTGCGGCGGAACTCGTCGGGGAACGTCGCCTCGAGCTCGGCCATGACGCTCTTGCGCAGCGGCGCCGCGGTGTGCTCGAGGTGGCGCGTGGTGACCTTGCCGAACTTCTCGCGCAGCAGCGCGCGGTTCACGCGCGCGGCGTTCTCGAACCCCGAGCGGCTCGGGTCGGTCTCGCCGAGACCGATGCGCGTGGTCGCCTCGATGAACTTCGTGATGCCGCCGGGGGAGAAGAACAGGTCGGGCGAGAGCGGACGACCGAAGAACATGTCGTCGTTGGAGTAGAGGAAGTGCTCGGCGAGCCCCTCGATGCGGTGGAGCTGGCTCTCGACCGCGTGCGAGTTGTACGTGGGCAGCATCGAGACGTCGGCGAACATCTCCTCGCTGCGCACGATGGTGACCTTCGGGTGCTTGGCGAGCCAGTTCGGCGCGGGCGAGTCGGTGCAGATGAAGATGCGGCGAACCCACGGTGCGAACAGGTGCACCGAGCGCAGCGCGTACTTCAGCTCGTCGATCTGGCGGTAGCGGGCCTCGGACTCGTCGCCCTCGCCGACCACGTACGTCTGCATGCGCCGTGCGCGCTCGCGGAGGAACTCGACGTCGGAGCCGTCGACCCACGAGAACACCATGTCGATCTCGAAGTCGATGTCGCTCGCGAGCGGCGCCCACATGTGCTCGATCGTGCGCCAGTCGCGCCCGTGCAGGTGCACGGTCTCGTCGACGGCCTCGGAGCGGGGCAGCGTGCGGCGCATGAGCGCGTTCTCGCACGGCGCCTCGATCACGTCGTCGCCGAAGCGCCAGAACTCCAGCTGCAGTGCCGACTCGGCGCCGTACCGCAGGCGGCCGACAGGCTCGATGCGCGGGCGGTAGAGCCGCACGGCCTGCGGCTTGCGGTGCGCCGAGAGCGTGCCGTCGGCGACGAGCACGTGCGCGGCATCGGCCGCCTTCTCGGGCACGAGGGTGGCGGAGTAGAACGGCTCGTTCGCGAAGGCCGACGCGAGCGTGCGAACCACGCGCTTGCGGTCGGCGCGGTCGACGGCGAGCACGGCTCGCCCGCCGTCGCGTCGGACCAGCAGGTGGTCGATGCCGGCGTGGTCGAGGGCGGAGGCCACGGCGAGGAGGTCCTCGACCATCGACTCGTGCGGCGTCGCGTGCCCGTTGGCGAGCGCGTACTGGCCCTTGCGGACCACGATGTCGTCGCGGTCGAAGCGCGCGTGCGGGGCGTGCGAGGTGACGAGGACGAGTTCCGGGACGTCGCTCAGCTGCAGCCCCCGATCGGGGTCGGGGACGCGGCGGCGGAAGGCGTCGCCGTTGCCGTCGTGGCGGTCGTCGGGGAACTGGTCGGGCTCGTGGGTCGTCACGTCGTGGGGTGCTCCGGGGTTCGTCGGGTTGTGGAGTTCTGGGATCCGTCGGGCTCGTCGGGTTCGTGGCGCGACGGCGCCGGATGCACCAATGGTACGGCCGGGACGGCACCCGGCCGGCGGCCCTGTGTGTTGCGCTCCGTTTCCGGACATGACGCACGGTGACGCGCCACCCTTGAGGGCGCGGGCCGTGCGTCCGTAGCCTCGTGCGAACCCCGTCCGAGGAGGCGCCATGTCCAGCTCCGCGACCGCCGTGCACGCCGGCGCCGCGCCGCTCGCCCTGCTCGACGACGCCGGGCTCGAGGTGCCCGTGCTCGGCGGACGGCGCGTGCGCCACGTGAACCTGGATGTCGCGGCATCCGCCCCGGCCCTGACCGCCGTGAGCGCGCACGTCGCGCGGGTGCTGCCGTACTACTCGAGCGTGCACCGCGGCACGGGATACCCGTCGCAGGCGTCGACCGCGCTCGTCGACGATGCGCGCGTCGCCGTCGCCCGGCACGTGGGCGCGCGGATCGACGACGCGGTCGTGTTCACGCGCAACACCACCGATGCGCTCAACCTGCTCGCGGGCGCGGTGCCCGGCGAGACGATCGTGCTCGACATCGAGCACCACGCGAACCTGCTGCCGTGGCAGCGCGGAGGGCGGCGCGTGGTCGTGGCCCGGCCGACGATCGCGGAGACGATCGACGCGCTCGCCGCAGAACTGCGTCGTCGCCCCGCCGCGCTCGTGTCGGTCACGGGCGCGTCGAACGTGACCGGCGAGGTCCTGCCCGTCGCCGAGATCGCCGCGCTCGCGCACGACCACGGCGCCCGCCTGGCGGTGGATGCCGCGCAGCTGCTGCCGCACCGGCGCGTCGACCTCGCGGCATCGGGCGTCGACTACCTCGCCTTCTCGGGGCACAAGGCGTACGCGCCGTTCGGCGCCGGCGCGCTCGTCGGCCGCCCGGACTGGCTGGACGCCGCGCCCGCGCACCTGGCCGGCGGCGGCGCCGTCGAGGCCGTGCGGGTCGACGGTGCCACGTGGAAGACCGGGCCCGAGCGGCACGAGGCGGGCACGCCGAACGTGCTCGGCATCACGGCGCTCGCGCGCGCCCTGGCCGAGCTCGAGCGCCTCGGCGACGACGCGCGGCGCGAGCACGAGGAGGCGCTGACCGAGCGCCTGCACGACGGCCTCGAAGCGGTGCGCGGGGTCCGCGTCATCCGCGGCTTCGAGGATGCCGGCGACCGGCTCGGTATCGCGACCATCGAACTCGAGCGCGGGTCGGTCGGGCTGGTCGCGGCGGCGCTCGCGGCCGAGCACGGCATCTCGGTGCGTGCGGGCCGCTTCTGCGCGCACCCGTTCTTCGATCGCGTCGCGTCGCGCGCGAACGGCCTGCGGGCGAGCCTCGGCGCCGGGTCGTCGGCCGACGACGTCGACCGGTTCGTCGACGCGCTCGCGCGGCTCGTGGCCGACGGCCCCGCCCACGAGTACGATCGCACGCCGGCGGGCTGGTGCCCGCGCGTCGACGATCGCCCGCGGCCGAGCTTCGACTAGCGCCGCGAGCGGCGGCGGGTTCGTTCGGGACCTCCGCCCGGGTGGCGACGTCGCGGGACGCGCCTACACTGGTTCGGGTCGAAGGGGGGTCGGATGCGTCCCATCACCGAGGACGAGCTCCGGTCGTCGTTCGTGAACGCGACCGACCGCGAGCTCGAGGAGCTCGAACTGCCGCTGGAGTACCTGCTGGTCGAGTGGGACCGGGTCGATGCGCTCGCCTGGCGCGACCGCCGGGCGAGCCGCCGGGGCTACCTCGTCACGCTCATCGACGACGAGCCGATCGGGGTCGTGCTGCGTGCGGCCGACCCGCCGTCGTCGCGCTTCCGCGCCGGCATGTGCAGCCTGTGCCACACGCAGCAGCCCATGAACCAGGTCACGATGTTCTCCGCGCGACGCGCCGGGGAGGCCGGCCGCAACGGCGACACGATCGGCACGTACCTCTGCAGCGACCTGTCGTGCCAGGAGAACGTGCGCCTGCACGCGCCACTCGCGCCCGCCGAGGTGCGCAGCGGAGCGCACGCGTGGGCCCGCATCGACGGGCTCGCGCGCCGCACGCGCGCCTTCGTCGAGGGCGTGCTCACGGGCTGACGCGTCGCGCGCGCGAGCGTCCCGTTCGTCGCGAGTACGTCCGTCCGGATGGCACGGCCGACGCGTCCCGCGCGCGAGTGTTTCCGTTCGTCGCGAGTGCGTCCGTCCGGATGGGCACGCTCGCGACGAACGGAAACACTCGGGTCGGGTCGGGGCGGGGCGGGGCGGGGCAGGTCGGGCGGCCGGGCCGGGACTAGGCGTCGAGGGCGACCGGCTCGAGGGTCGGGCGCTTCGCGGCGCGGCCGTCGCCCGACGAGCGGCCCGTGAGGCGGCGGCCGATCCACGGCAGCACGTACTCCCGGTAGTACACCGCGGTGTTGCGGCTCTTCGGCCCCGCGGGCGCGGCGGCGACCTCGGCGACGCCCCATTCCTCCGGCACCGGGATGCCGAGCGCGGTGAGCACGTTCGAGGCGACCTTCGCGTGCCCGAGCGCGTTGAGGTGCAGCTTGTCGGGCGACCAGTACCGGATGTCGCGGAGCATCCGATCGGCGAAGTTGTCGACGAACGTGACGCCGGGCAGCGCGGCGAGGTCGTGCAGCGCCTTGGTGAGGCGCACCCCGCGCGCGTCGAACACGCGGCCGAGCGGCAGATGGTCGGTGGGGTTCGCGCCGCTCAGCATGATGACGTGGATGTCCTCGTCGCGGATCCGGTGCACGGCCTGGCGGAACCGGTCGGCCACGAGCTCCTCGGGCATCCGCGGGCGCAGCATGTCGTTGCCGCCGCCGTTGAAGCTGATCGCCTCGGGCTCGAGCGCGATCGCCGCCTCGAGCTGCTCGTCGATGATCGGGCCGAGCTTGCGCCCGCGGATCGCGAAGTTGGCGTACCCGACCGTGTCGGGCGCGGCGGCGCGCGCCATCCCGAGCGCCACGAAATCGGCCCACCCCCGCACGCTGCCGTCGGGCAGTTCGTCGCCCACGCCCTCGGTGAAGCTGTCGCCGATGGCCGCATACGAGTGGAAGAGCATGCCCTCCACGCTATCGCGGGACCCCCGCACACCTGCCCGGCCCGTCCACAGGCGGGCGCGAGCGAGGGATGCCGCGCGGCCGTCAGTGCGCGGTGTGCTTGTGCGCGTGCTCCAACTCGCAATCGGTGCCCGGGTAGAGCAGCGCCTCGTGCCCGTCGTCGAAGCGCACGAGGTACGGCGGAGCGCCGTCGGCGCCGCGGACCTCGAGGACCTCGCCGTGCCGTTCCCCGCTGCCCACCGCCTTGCCGTGGATCACCAGCCGATCGCCGACCGTCGCCTGCATCGGTACCCCCTCATCGCGAGACCGTCCTGGTTCCACCGTACGCCCGGCACATGGGCGACCGGAAGGGTCACTCCGTCGCGAGCAGCGCGGCCCACAGGTCGGCACGTGCATGGAACCCCGACAGGTCGCGACCGAGCAGCTTCTCGGCGAGCGCGATGCGGCTGCGCACGGTGTGACGGTGCACGCCGAGTTCCTGCGCGGTCGCGTCGAACTGGCCGCCGTGCTCGAGCCAGGTCCGCGTGGTCTCGAGCAGCGCGGTGCCGTTCTCGCGGTCGTACTCGATGAGCGGCTCGAGGGTCGCGCGGGCCACCGCGCGTGCGTCGGTGCGGGCGAGGAACGCCAGCACGCCCTGCCGGCTGATGTCGTCGAACCACGTCACGCCGGGCCCGGTCTCGCGGGCGCGCTCGAGCGCGCGGGTCGCCTGCTCGTGCAGGCGGGCGAGGTCGGTGACGGATGCCGCGTCGGAGACGCCGACCGGCACGTCGAACTCGTGCGCGAGCTCCTCGGCGACCCCGCTGTCGCGGTCTTCCGCGACGACCACGACGGTCTCGCCGTCGCGGCCGAAGAAGAGGCGGCCGTCCTTGTCGTCCACGCGCAGTTCGAGCTGTTCCGCCATCCGGTCGACGTGCTCGTGCGGCAGGTCGGCGACGGCGACCCGCACCGGGTCCTGCGGCAGCGGGCCCCACATCTCGGCGGAGACGCCGGCGGCGAGTTCGACGTCGCCCGCGAGCATCGACCGGAGCAGGCCCGAGCGGAGGTGACCGCGCGCGCGGTCGAGGTCGCGGTTCTGCTCGAGCGCGAGTCCCGCGAGCGCGATCACCGCGGTGACGACCTCGCGACCGGCGGCGTCGAGCTCGGGCGAGTCGCCGATGGCGAGCACCCCGCGCAGCGCGCCACCCGCCCCGAGCGTCTGCAGCGTCATCCGCTGCGGCCGGCCCACCGAGGCGCCCGCCTCGAGCGTGCGGCTCGCGCGCTGGCCGCGCCGCAGCATCGAGCGCGCCTCGCCGACGACCTCGCCGAGCGCGGGCTGGCCGAGCCCGCCGACCGGCGCCTCGCGATCGAGCGCGCCCGCGGCATCGACGAGCCCGACCCACGTGCCGAGCCGATTGCTCAGCTCGGTGAGCGTCGCGCCGAGGCCGTCGGGGCGCAGCGCCGCGAGCGAGATCGCGCGCTGCGCCTGCAGCGCCCACGCCTGGCGGGCGTTCGCGTCGGCCGCGTTGAGGTCGGCGATGGTGCGCGCGATGCGGATGAACGGCACGCGGTAGGGCACCTCGAAGAGCGGCAGCCCGTGCGTCGAGCACGCCTCGACGAGCAGCGGCGGCGTGCCCGCACGGACCACCTCGGTGCCGAACCCGAGCGCGGCGATGCCGGCGCCCGCGAGCCGCGAGACGTACGCGTCGAACCCGGCGGGGTCGTCGTGACCGGTGTCGGCCCCGAACTGCGTGCCGGTCGTCAGCAGCACCTGGCCCGGTTCGAGGAACGGCGCCGGATCCTCCAGGTCGGAGCTGTGGACCCACGCCGCGGGCGCGTCGAGCGCGCCGTCGGGCAGCCCGCCCTCGTCGGTGAGGAGCGTGAGCGCGAGGTCGCCGCGGTCGAGGAGGGTGCGAACGGTGGGCTTCACGGAACCTCCTGGATGTACGCCGCGTCGAGCACAGTGGGTACGAGTGTACACGGGGGAGGGGGTGCCATCCGATCGGTGCTGCCTACCATGGCCCGACACCGCCACCGTCGTCACCGCATCGGAGCACCCCATGACCCTCGTCGAACCCACGGCCACCACCACCGCCGTCGGCGGCCCCGCCCTCCCGCAGGAGCGCCGCCTCGTCACCAGCATCCCCGGCCCCCTCTCGCAGGAGCTCATGGCCCGCAAGGCCGAGGCCGTCGCCGCGGGCGTCGGCACCACGATCCCCGTGTCGGTCGTCGCGGCCGGCGGCGGCGTCATCGTCGACGCCGACGGCAACTCGATCATCGACCTCGGCTCGGGCATCGCCGTCACCGGCGTCGGCAACTCGAACCCGCGCGTCGTCGAAGCCGTCACCGCCCAGCTCAACGCCTTCACCCACACGTGCTTCACCGTCGCCCCTTACGAGGGCTACGTCGCCGTCGCCGAGAAGCTCAACGAGCTCACCCCGGGCGACCACGCCAAGCGCTCCGCCCTCTTCAACTCGGGCGCCGAGGCCGTCGAGAACGCCGTGAAGATCGCCCGCCACTTCACGAAGAAGCAGGCCGTCGTCGCGTTCGACCACGCCTACCACGGCCGCACGAACCTCACGATGGGCCTCACCGCCAAGAACATCCCGTACAAGAGCGGCTTCGGCCCGTTCGCGCCCGAGGTGTACCGCGTGCCGCTCAGCTACCCCTTCCGCGACGGCGGCCTGTCGGGTGCCGAGGCCGCGGCCCGCGCCATCCTGCAGATCGAGAAGCAGGTCGGGGCCGAGAACCTCGCCGCGATCATCATCGAGCCCATCCAGGGCGAGGGCGGCTTCATCGTGCCGGCCCCCGGCTTCCTCGCGGCGCTCGTGAAGTGGGCGAACGAGAACGACGTCGTCTTCATCGCCGACGAGGTGCAGACCGGCTTCGGCCGCACCGGAGCCTGGTTCGCCAGCGAGCACGAGGGCATCGTGCCCGACCTGATCGTCACCGCGAAGGGCATCGCCGGCGGCCTGCCGCTCTCGGCGGTCACCGGCCGCGCCGACATCATGGACTCCGCCCACGCCGGCGGCCTCGGCGGCACCTACGCGGGCAGCCCGATCGCCTGCGCCGCCGCGCTCGCCGCGATCGAGTCGTACCAGGAGGACGGCCTGATCGAGCGCGCCCGCGAGATCGGCTCGGTCCTCATCGGCCGCCTCAACGCGCTGCGCACCGCCGACGCGCGCATCGGCGACGTCCGCGGACGCGGCGCCATGGTCGCGATCGAGCTCGTCGACCCCGAGACCGGCGCACCCGACGCGGCGCTCACCGGCAAGCTCGCCGCCTACGCCGCCGCCAACGGCGTGCTCGTGCTCACGTGCGGCACCTACGGCAACGTCATCCGCTTCCTCCCTCCGCTCACCATCTCGGACGAGCTGCTGATCGAGGGCCTCGAGGTCCTCGCGGAAGGACTGAAGCAGGCATGAACCCCGTGACGGCGCCGACGATGTCGCCGACGGATGCCGCGGCATCCGTCGCCCTCGAACCGACCCCGCTCGTCGATGCGCGCGCCCAGCTCGCCGAGGCGGTGACGCTGCTCGGCTACGGCGACGGCCTCCACCAGATGCTCGCCACGCCGCGTCGTGAGCTCAGCGTGGCCGTGCCGCTGCGCATGGACTCGGGCGAGAGCCGGCTGTACCTCGGCTACCGCGTGCAGCACAACTTCTCGCGCGGCCCCGCCAAGGGCGGCCTCCGCTACGCGCCGAACGTGAACCTCGACGAGGTCCGCGCGCTCGCGATGTGGATGACCTGGAAGTGCGCCCTGCTCGACGTGCCGTACGGCGGCGCCAAGGGCGGGCTCGCGATCGACCCGCGCGAGCACTCCACTGCGGAGCTCGAACGCGTCACCCGCCGCTACACGAGCGAGATCCTGCCCATCATCGGGCCGGAACGCGACATCCCCGCGCCCGACATCGGCACCGACGAGCAGACCATGGCTTGGATGATGGACACCTACTCCGTCAACAGCGGCTACACCGTGCCCGGCATCGTGACCGGCAAGCCGATCTCGCTCGGGGGATCGCTCGGCCGCGCGTCGGCCACGAGCCGCGGCGTCACGCACATCGCGCTCGCGGCGCTGCGCCACACCGGACTCGAGCCGGCCCGCTCCACCGCGGCCGTGCAGGGCTTCGGCAAGGTCGGCGCCGACGCCGCGCGGTTCCTCGCCGAGGCCGGCGTGAAGGTCACCGCGGTGAGCGACCAGTACGGCGCGCTTCGCAACGACCGCGGCATCGACATCGAGGCGCTCTCCGACCACGTGCGCGCCACCGGCTCGGTCGTCGGCTTCGCCGGCGCCGACGAGCTCCACCGCGACGAGCTGCTCACGCAGGACGTCGACCTGCTCGTGCCCGCCGCGGTCGAGGGCGTGCTCCACGGCGGCAACGCCCGCGACGTGAAGGCCTCGGTGGTCGTCGAGGGCGCCAACGGCCCCACGACGCCCGCCGCCGACGCGATCCTCCGGGAGCGCGGCGTGCTCGTCGTCCCCGACATCCTCGCCAACGCGGGCGGTGTCATCGTCTCGTACTTCGAATGGGTCCAGGCCAACCAGGCGTACTGGTGGCGGGCCGACGAGGTCGAGAGCAGACTGGAGGAGCGGATGCTGAACGCCTGGCGTCACGTCCTCGGCTATGCCGAGGCCCGCGACCTCTCGCTCCGCACCGCCGCCACGGCACTCGCCGTCGAACGCGTCGCCGAGGCGCACCGCCTCCGCGGCCTCTACCCGTGATCGCGCGAGATCCGCGCACGACAGGAAACGGACACCCAGCATGACCACTGCAACGCAGGAATCCGCACTGCTCGACCGCGTCGCCGACGGGCTGTTCATCGGCGGCGAATGGATCGCGGCCGAAGGCGGGAAGACCTTCGAGGTCCGCGACCCCTCCACGGGCGAGGTGCTCAAGGAGATCGCCGACGCGTCGGCCGCCGACGGCCTCCGCGCGCTCGACGCGGCCGTCGCCGCACAGGCGTCGTGGGCCGCGACCGCGCCCCGCGAGCGCGGTGAGATCCTCCGCCGCGCGTTCGACCTGCTCATGGAGCGTCGCGAGGACTTCGCGCTGCTCATGACGCTCGAGATGGGCAAGCCGCTCGCCGAGGCGCGCGGCGAGGTCAACTACGGGGGCGAGTTCCTCCGCTGGTTCAGCGAGGAGGCCGTGCGCATCACCGGCCGCTACGGCTGGAACCCCGAGGGCACCGGCCGCATCGTGGTCGCGCAGCGCCCCGTCGGCCCGTCGTACTTCATCACGCCGTGGAACTTCCCGCTCGCGATGGCGACCCGCAAGATCGCCCCGGCGCTCGCCGCGGGCTGCACCGTGGTCGTCAAGCCGGCCGCCCTCACGCCGCTCACGACGGTCGCCTTCGTGCAACTGCTCGAGGAGGTCGGCCTGCCCAAGGGCGTCGTCAACGTGGTCACGACCACGAGCTCGTCGAAGGTCTCGGGCCCGATCATCGCCGACCCGCGCCTGCGCAAGCTCTCGTTCACGGGCTCGACCGAGGTCGGCCGCAAGCTCATCGAGCAGTCGGCGCAGGGCATCCTCCGCACCTCGATGGAGCTCGGCGGCAACGCGCCGTTCGTCGTCTTCGAGGACGCCGACCTCGACAAGGCCGTGGACGGCGCGATCGTCGCGAAGTTCCGCAACATCGGCCAGGCGTGCACGGCCGCGAACCGGTTCATCGTGCACGAGTCGGTCGCGGCCGAGTTCGCGCGCCGCGTGACCGAGCGCGTGCAGTCGATGCGCGTCGGCCGCGGCACGGAGGACGGCATCTCGATCGGCCCGCTCATCGACGCCGACGCGGTCGCCTCAACCGACGAGCTCGTGCAGGACGCCGTCTCGAAGGGCGCGAAGGTCCTCGCCGGCGGTTCTGCGATCGACGGCGCCGGCTCGTTCTACGCGCCGACCGTGCTCGGCGACGTGTCCTCCGACGCGCGCCTGCTCCGCGAGGAGATCTTCGGACCGGTGCTCGGCATCACCACGTTCGCCGACGAGGACGAGGCCGTGCGCCTGGCGAACTCCACCGAGTACGGCCTCATCTCCTACGTGTTCACGCAGGACCTCGCCCGCGGCCACCGCATGATCGACCGCCTCGACACCGGCATGATGGGCCTGAACACGGGCCTCGTCTCGAACGCGGCGGCGCCCTTCGGCGGCGTCAAGCAGTCGGGCATCGGTCGCGAGGGCGGCTTCGAGGGCATCCACGAGTTCCTCGACACGAAGTACACCCTCATCCCCGCATAGGGCCGAGCGGATGTCGCGGCGCGCCTCGCACGCGCGTGCCCGCGTCGCGACATCCGCCCCCTGCGCACAATTCAGGAGTTGCTGACGCACATGCGCCCGACGCAGGTCCGGAATTCAGGAGCGATGGACGCGACTGGGCACGCGCGAGCGCGAATCCGCGCGACGACCGGGCGGCGACGCCGCCGCACTCCTGAATTCAGCGCGTGGCGCGGAGCGCCCGCTCCTGAATTCTGAACAGAAGAAACGGAAACGCACACCATGCAACGGATCGACACCGACGTCGTGATCGTCGGCGCAGGCGCCGCGGGCCTCACCGCGGCCACCGAGCTCGCCAAGGCCGGGCGCGATGTCGTCGTGCTCGAGGCGCGCGACCGCGTCGGCGGCCGACTCTGGACCGGCGAGATCGACGGCGCCATGCTCGAGATCGGCGGCCAGTGGGTCTCGCCCGACCAGGACGCGCTCATCGAGACGCTCGACGAGCTCGGCCTCGAGACCTACGACCGCTACCGCGAGGGCCGGAACGTCTACATCAGCGAGACCGGCGAGCGGCGCCTCTTCGAGGGCGAGATCTTCCCGGTGCCCGCCCAGACCGAGGGCGAGATCGTCGGCCTCATCGACCGGCTCGACCAGCTCGTCGCCGAGATCGACCCCGAGCAGCCGTGGGCGCACCCTCGCGCGAAGGAGCTCGACGAGATCTCGTTCGCCGAGTGGCTCGGCACGCAGACCGACGACGAGGAGGCGAAGCTCAACATCGGCATGTTCATCGCCGGTGCGATGCTCACGAAGCCGACCCACGCGTTCTCGGCGCTCCAGGCGTTGCTCATGGCGGCCTCCGCCGGTTCGTTCTCGAACCTCGTCGACGCCGACTTCATCCTCGACAAGCGCGTCGTCGGGGGCCTCCAGCAGGTGCCGCTGCGCCTGGCCGAGCGACTCGGCGACGCCGTGAAGCTGAACCAGCCGGTGCGCACCATCCGCTGGAACCCCGAGGACCCCGAGGCGGGCGTCACGGTCGTCACCGACGCGCTCGAGGTGCACGCCCAGCAGGTGATCCTCGCACTCGCGCCGATCCTCTACGACCGCATCTCGTACGAGCCGCCGCTGCCGCGCCTCCAGCACCAGATGCACCAGCACATCTCGATGGGCTTCGTCATCAAGGTGCACGCCGTCTACGAGACGCCGTTCTGGCGCGAGCAGGGCCTGTCGGGCACCGCGTTCAGCCCCTACGAGCTCTCGCACGAGGCGTACGACAACACCAACCACGGCGACACCCGCGGCACGCTCGTCGGCTTCGTCTCCGACGAGGCGGCCGACGAGGTCTTCCGCCTGAGCGCCGAGGAGCGCAAGGCGCGCATCCTCGAGTCGCTCTCGCACTACTACGGCGAGCAGGCCAAGCACCCGGTCGTCTACTACGAGTCCGACTGGGGCTCGGAGGAGTGGACGCGCGGCGCGTACGCCGCGAGCTTCGACATGGGCGGCCTCGCGCGCTACGGCGCCGACCTGCGCACGCCGGTCGGGCCGATCCGCTTCGCGTGCTCCGACATGGCGGGCAAGGGGTACCAGCACGTCGACGGTGCCATCCGGATGGGTCGACTCGTCGCCGCGCAGGTCCTCGAGGCCGTACCGGCCGAGGCAGGTGTGCGATGAGCGACCTGAAGCTCGTCGTCGGCTACACCGCCAACGAGTCCGGCGCCGACGCGCTCGCGTTCGCGAGCCGCGTGGCGAGCGCCGCGGAAGGCGTGCTCGAGGTCGTGATGGTGCTGCCGTCCGAGGCGCACAACGCCCGCGTGCCCGTCGACCAGGGGTACCTCCGCTACCTGCGCGAACAGTCGCGCGAGTGGCTCGCCGAGGCGTCGACGCACCTGGGGGAGGATGTCGCGTCCAAGCTGCACATCCGCTACGCGGAGTCGTTCGCCGAGGGCCTCATCAACGCGGCCCACGAATTCGACGCGAACCTCATCGTGGTCGGCGCGGCCGGCGGCGGCCGCCGGGCGCACGCACGCGTCGGATCGGTCGCGAACGAGCTGCTGCACTCCTCCGACGTCCCGGTCGCGCTCGCTCCAGCGGGTGCGCGCGAGATCCCGGTGTCGCAGGGCGTCACCCGGATCACCGCGTGCGTCGGCACCCGCCCCGGCGCCGAGGAGCAGCTCGAGGCGGCGACCTCGCTCGCCCGCGCCACGCATGCCCCGCTCCGGCTGCTCTCGCTCGTGCCGATCGACCTGCCCGCGGGCCTCGACGCGCACCTCGCCGAGCTCACCAGCTCGGCGCACGCCGAGCAGGTGCTGCAGGAGGCGCACCGGAAGCTCCCCGCGGGCATCGACGCGACCGTCGAGATCGCGCGCGGGTCCACGATCGAGGACGCCGTGCAGGCCCTCGACTGGCACGACGGCGAGCTGGTGCTCGTCGGCTCGAGCCGGCTCGCGGCACCTCGCCGCCTGTTCCTCGGCTCGACCGCAGCGAAGGTGCTGCGCGAGCTCCCGGTGCCGATGATCGTGGTACCGCGCAACACCCACGGAAAGACGATGCAATGACGCAGCACAACGAGTCCACGCCCGGCGCCCCGTTCACCGAGGCGACCCGCGCGATCGACGCGCCGCAGGGCGGCATCACCCGCAAGGGCCTCTCGGCCGGTTCGGTCGGCCTCATCGGCGCGGTCGTCATCGCGATCTCCTGCATCGCTCCCGCCTACACGCTCACCGCCGCGCTCGGCCCGACGGTGTCGGAGGTGGGCACGCAGGTGCCCGCGATCATCCTGCTCGGCTTCGTCCCGATGCTCCTCGTGGCGTTCGGGTACCGCGAGCTCAACAAGCGCATGCCCGACTCGGGCACCTCGTTCACGTGGGCGACGCGTGCGTTCGGCCCCTGGATCGGCTGGATGGCGGGCTGGGGGCTCGTCGCCGCGACGATCCTGGTGCTCTCGAACCTGGCCGGCATCGCGGTCGACTTCCTGTTCCTGCTGATCTCGCAGATCGCCGGCAACCCGGAGATCGCGGACATCGCGGCGAACCCGTTCGTGAACGTCGTCGTGTGCCTGCTCTTCATGCTCGGCGCGACGTGGATCTCGTACCGCGACCTGCAGACGACGCAGAAGCTGCAGTACTGGCTGGTCGGCTTCCAGGTCGCCGTGCTCGTGCTGTTCTCGGTGGCCGCGCTCGTCGAGGTCGCCAACGGCAACGCGTTCGACGCGACGCCGATCGAGCTGAGCTGGTTCAACCCGTTCGCCGTGAGCGACTTCAGCGCGCTCGCCGCGGGCCTGTCCCTGTCGATCTTCATCTTCTGGGGCTGGGACGTCGCCCTCACCATGAACGAGGAGACGAAGGGCGCCGAGAAGACCCCGGGCCGCGCGGCCACGCTGTCGGTGATCATCATCGTGGTGCTCTACCTGCTCATCTCGGTGTCGCTCATCTCGTTCGCCGGCGTCGGCGACGGCGAGTACGGCCTCGGCAACCCCGACATCCAGGACAACGTCTTCTTCGCGCTCGCCGGCCCCATCCTCGGTCCGCTCGCGGCGCTCGTGTCGCTCGCGGTGCTCACCTCGAGCGCGTCGAGCCTGCAGTCGACGTTCGTGTCGCCCGCGCGCACGCTCCTCGCGATGGGCCACTACGGGGCGCTGCCGCCGAAGTTCGCGCGCGTGAGCCCCCGGTTCTTCACGCCCGGGTACGCGACCGTCGTGTCGGCGGTCGTCGCCTCCGCCTTCTACGCGGTCATGCGCTTCCTCAGCGAGAACGTGCTGTGGGACACCATCACCGCGCTCGGCATGATGATCTGCTTCTACTACGGCATCACGGCGTTCGCCGCGGTGTGGTTCTTCCGCAAGACGTGGTTCCGTTCGGTGCGGGAGTTCTTCTTCACGCTGCTGTTCCCGCTCGTGGGCGGCGTCATCCTGTCGGTGCTGTTCGTCACGACGCTGATCGACAGCATGGACCCGGACTACGGCAGCGGGTCGAACGTCTTCGGCGTCGGCCTGGTCTTCATCCTCGGCATGGTCGTGCTGCTCACGGGCGTCGCGATCATGATCTGGCAGGCCGTGAAGCGGCCCGCGTTCTTCCGCGGCGAGACGCTCTCGCGCGCCGCGGCCGACTGAGCCCGCGTCCGGCCGCGGGCGCTCCACCCGCACCGGCCGGACGCGACTGCGAACCGCCCCGCCGGCGACACCCGGCGGGGCGGTTCCGCGTCTGCGGCTCCGGTCGCGAGGGGCGAAGCGCGTCTCGAGCCCGGATGTCGCGACTCGCGTCAGTCGTCGGCCGCGGGCGCCGGCGATGCCCCGGTGTAGGCCGCGAACGTCGTGTCGGCCGCGGCGCGCGCGGTCGCGGCATCCGCCCCGCTCGCGATATGGGCGTCGGCCCAGCGGTCGGCGCTCAGGCGCATGAACCCGATGCCCTCGTCGGTCAGCAGCCACTCGGCCGAGTTGTCGGGTCGCACCTCGCCGGTCGTGAGGTGCTGCGCGAGGCCGAGCAGCGTCGAATCCCAGCCGACCCCGGTCGCGCCCGGGCCGAACTGCTCCCACATGCCCGGCGGCAGGTCGGCGGCGAGCGCGACGTGTTCGAGCTCGACGCGCGTGTGCTCCGCGTCGACTTGGTCGAGGCGGACGGTGAGCCACGTCACGCCGCCGCCGTACTCCCACGTCACGCCGAACGAGTTCGGCGCGTCGCACGACTCGACGGTGCCGCTCGCGTTGCCCTCGATGGCGTAGCGCCCGCCGAGGCGCAGGTCGCCGCTCACGGGCAGGAACCAGCGGGGGATCCGCTCGATCGTCGTGAGGGCGTTCCACACGTCGCCGATGGCGGCGCGATAGGTCTGCTCGAGGGTCTGCACGTGCGCGGGCGCGCCGTCGCGTTCGCCGGTGGTGAGGGTGCGGTCGACGGCGTCGATCTGTGCCTCGATGTCCATGTCAGTGCTCCTTCGTCGGTGAGGCGGATGTCGCGAGCCGGCGTTCACGCGCCGACCTGGCGAGCTCGGTGCCGAGCGCGTCGAGGTGCGGTCGCCAGAACCGCTCGAACGGCGTGAACCACTCGGCGGCCTGATGGATCGGCTCGGGGTCGAGCGCGTAGAGGCGGCGCGTGCCCTCGGCCCGCACGCGCGCGAAGCCGGACTCGCGCAGCACGCGCAGGTGCTGCGACACCGCCGGCTGGCTGATGCCGAACTCCTGCTGCACGACGCGGCCGACGTCGCCGGCGGCGAGCTCGCCGTCGGCGAGCAGCTCCACGATCCGGCGTCGGACCGGGTCGCCGAGGATGTCGAGCGCGTGCATGGTCCCATGATTCACTGCCTACTTATATAAGTCAAGCGTGAAACATACGCATCCAGATCGAGAGGTCGCGGATGGCGGGTAGAGCCGTGCATCCGCGACTTCTGGAGCAGAGGGGGCTGGCCGGGGTCGTGGCCACAGACGAGAGGTCGCGAATGGCGGGTCGAACCGTGCATCCGCGACCTCTCGACGGGTGGACGCGAGGTGGAGCGGACTCAGGCGGCGGCGTCCGCCGCGTCGGCGTCGGCGACGTACTCGGCGCGCCCCGCGACGACGGTGCGGACGACGTGCGCCTCGAGCAGCGACGCCTCGCCGAGCTCGAACGGGTCGCGGTCGATGACCGCGAGGTCTGCCGCGAGCCCCGGCGCGAGGCGCCCGCGCACGTGCTCCTCGCGGCACGAGTACGCGGCGTCGCGCGTCGCGTGCCGTACGGCGTCGGCGAGCGGCACGGCGTACTCCGGATGGTTCGAGGGGAACGAGCCGTCGAGCGCCGACCGCCGGGTCGCGGCGACGTACAGGTTCGGCAGCGACTCGTGCGGCGCGGTCGGCGCGTCGGTCGAGAAGGCGAGCACGGCGCCGGCGTCGGTGATCTCGGTCCACGGGAAGCCGCGGTCGGCGCGCTCGTCGCCGAGCATCGCGGCCCAGTTCGCCCAGATCGCGGGGTCGGCGTGCACGGGCTGCATCGACGCGACGACGCCGAGGCGCGCGAGCCGCGCGACATCCGCCCGGTCGACGTACTCGAGGTGCTCGATGCGGTGCCGCCGGTCGCGCTCGCCGTTCACCGCGATCGCGTGCTCGAGCGCGTCGAGGGCGATGCCGCTGGCCGCATCGCCGATCGCGTGCATCGCGACCTGCAGCCCTGCGCCGTCCGCGGCGGCGACCACCGGGTTCAGCGCGTCGAGTGGCCAGATCGGGTCGGCGTTCGACCCGTCGGCGTACGGATGCCGCATCGCGGCCGTGCACGCATCGATCACGCCGTCGAGCACGAGCTTGATGCCCGCGATCCGCAGCCACGGCGAGTCGGCCTCGCGCGCGAGCTCGACCGCGCGCGCCACCTGCGCGAGGTTGGCCGCCTCGTCGCCCGTGTTCGCGACGAACCAGTGCGCCACGACGCGGATCGGCAGCCGCCCGCCGCGACGCTCGGCCGCACGGCGGAACGCCGCCAGCCCGAGGTCGTCGAAGGCCATGTCGACGACGCCGGTGACGCCGGTCGCGAGGTAGGCGGCGATGGTGCGCTCGACGGCGGCGTCGCGGTCGGCGTCGGTGGCCTGTGCGGCGAGGTGCTCCCACACGTGCTGCTGCGCGGCGGTCTCGTAGAGCATGCCGTTCGGCTCGCCGGATGCGTCGCGCCCGATGCGTCCGCCGATCGGATCGGGGGTGTCGCGCGTGATGCCGAGCTCGGCGAGCGCCGCCGTGTTGACCCAGCACGAGTGGTAGTCGTTGGCGTCGAGGTAGACGGGGACGTCGGCGACGGCGGCGTCCAGCATCGCGGCGGTGGGCGCGCCATCCGGGACCGAGTCGAACAACCAGCCGCGGCCCAGCACGCGCGGTGCGTCGGGGTGTGCGGCCCGGGCGGCGCGCAGGCGCGCCCGGATCTCGTCGAGCGAGCGCGCGTCGGTGAGTCCGACCCGGCCGAGCGCCTCGCCCATCATCACCAGGTGCGTGTGCGCGTCGACGAAGCCCGGCACGACGAGCCGGCCCGCGAGGTCGACGACCTCGGCGCCTGCGCCGGCGGCGGCGAGCACGTCGGCGGTGGTGCCGACCGCGGTGATCGCGTCGCCGTCGGTCGCGACGGCCTCCGCCCACTCCCGCTCGTCGGTCGCCGTGAAGACGCGGCCGTTCACGTACGCGACGCGGGTCATGCGCGCACCCCCTCGGCGATCACGTCGGTGCCTGAGTCTCCGCGTGCGGCGCGTGTCGCGACATCCGCCGCATGCTCGGCCGCCTGCACCTCGCGCGAGAACCGCGCGACGAGCACGACGGGCGTGATGAGCGCGAAGCTCGCGACGCCCAGGGCGACGCCGAAGCCGGCGAAGCCGAACGCCTCGACGAGCGCCGCGCCGATCACGGGGGTGAGGGCCGAGCCGACGAGGTACACCGCGAGCAGCGGGCCCGACCAGCGGCCGTCGGCGTCGAGCGCCGCCGCGGTCGAGACGAAGTAGAGGAACGCGATCGCGTAGATCGTGTTCCACGCGATGAACACGACGACGAACGCGGTCGGGTCGGTCACGGTCGACTCGACGATCTTCAGGATGCCGCCCGCGCCGAGCAGCAGCGCGAGCGGCAGCGCCCGCCCGAATCGGTCGCCGACGACGGTGATGAGGATGGCGCCCAGGATGCCGCCGGCGGTCGCGCCGCTGAGCGCGATGCCGAGCCCCTCCGGCGTGAGCGCGGCCTGCTCGGCCCCCATGATGCCGGCCATGGCCCAGAGCGAGTCCTCGCTCACGGCCCACAGTGCGAAGCAGACGAGCAGCGCGATGCCGGCGATGGTGACGCGGCGCGCGTACGGGGTCGCGGATGCTGCGGCGCGCGCGTGCGGCGCGACCTCGACGATCGGCGCCGCGGGCAGCCATGCGGTCGTGAGCAGCATCGCGGCCGAGAACCCGGCGAGCACGCCGAACACGCTCACCGGCGCGAGGCCGATGATCGGCACGACGGCGAGGATCACGGTGATCACGGCGCGGTTGGCGAGCCCGTTCCATCCGGCGACCCGATCGGGGTTGAGGAACGCGGCGAGCGCGGCGCCAGACGAGGCGACCGCGCCGCCCGCGCCGATGCCGCCGGCGATGAGCCCGGCGACCACGACGGCCGGCGCGGGGACGAGCGCGGCCACGCCGAAGCCGACGGTTGCGACGAGCAGGCCGATGCGCGCGACGGCGAGCCGGCGCGGCCCGGCGCAGAGCCGGGCGACCGCGAGGCCGGTCACCGCGGTCGCGAGCAGCGTCGCCGTGACGATCCAGCTCGCGGTGAGCACGTCGGCGCCGAGCGCCGTCTGCAGGGCCGCGATCATGTACGGCGAGAGGTTGACGCCGAGGTAGCCGGCGATGCCGACGCCGAAGGTGGCGACGGCTCCGGGGAACCGGAGCGGCACCCGGGAGGTGGGAGTGGTTGCGGTCACGGGGAGTCTCCTGACGGGAGGTGCACGACGCTGTGCGGGGAGATGGGGTCGCGGCACGCCGGGTGCGGCATCCGCTAAATGAATGGTGTTCGTTTATTATTCACACCGAAGCCGCTGCGGGGAAGAGGGAATCTCGGATTCGGTCCGAAACGACCCCTAGGCTGGCCCGGACGAGGAGGTGCGGATGCCCAGGCCCAAGGTGCCGCTGCTGTCGACCGATCGCATCGCCGACGCCGCGCTCGAGCTCGTCGACTCGGGCGAGTCGTTCGGGGTCAACGCCCTCGCGCGCAAGCTCGGCGTCACGCCCTCGTCGCTGTACAACCACGTGCGCGGGCGCGACGAGATCGTCGAGCTCATCCGCGGGAGGCTCGCCGAGCGCTACCTGCCCGAACCGCCGACCGGCACGTGGGACCACGTCGTCTCCGAGACCATGCGCAGCCAGCGGGCGCTGTACGCCGGGCACCCCAACGCGATCCCGCTCATCGTCGGGAAGACCATCACCGACCCGATCGTCATCGCGAGCTACGACAACCTCGCGACCGCGCTGCTGGCCGCCGGGTTCCCCGACGACGAGGTGCTGGTCGTCGTCGCGATCCTCGACTCGTTCGCGCTCGGGTTCGGCCTCGACCTCGCCTCGCCCGACGAGATCTGGCAGCCGCAGGGGCCGACCGCGACCCTCGGACGGCTGCTCGCGAGCGCCGAGCGCGGCGCCGCGCGCTCCGACCGCGCGTTCGAGGAGGGGCTCGAGCTGCTGCTCGATTCGCTCAGGCTGCGTCTCGCGCGCCTGCGCGACGACGGCTGACCCGGGCCGGTAGGGCCGGCGACGCGAGCGCTGGCCGTTCCGGATTCGCAGGAGAGTCGGCGATCTACAGGAGGAAATCGCGGACTCCGTCCTGTCGATCGCCGGGATTCCTGTAATCGGCTGCGGGAATGTAGTGTCCGAGCGGTCCGGCCTCGACCGTGGGAATGCGCCCCGGTAGCGTGAGCGTGGGCGCCCGACGGCGGGCGCGCGAAGGGGGAGCCCGCATGGCCGCGTACGACGACATCATCGCCAACATCCCGATCTCCGACCTGGCCGCGAGGCTCGGCGTCGACGAGGCCACCGCTCGGTCGGCCGTCGACGAGGCCCTGCCGGCGCTGCTCGGCGGCATGGGCGCCAACGCGCAGGATGCCGCGGGGGCCGCCTCGCTCGAGCGCGCAGTGCAGCACCACTCGCCGCAGTTGTTCGAGGGCGGCGTGAACCTCGACGAGGTCGACGCGGACGACGGCGACAAGATCGTCCACAACGTGTTCGGCGCCAACACCGACCAGGTCGTGCAGAAGCTCGGCTCGACCGAGCAGGGCGGCGGGCAGGGGCTCATCCAGAAGCTGCTGCCGATCCTCGCGCCGATCGTGCTGAGCTTCCTCGCGGGCCAGTTCGCCCAGCGCGGGCAGCAGGGCGGCGAGCCGGCCCAGGCCGACGCGCCGGCGAGCGGCGGCGGCGGCATCGGCGACATCCTGGGCGGGCTGCTCGGCGGCGGCGGGCTCGGCGGCAGCGGCGGCGGCGGCGCGGGCGGCGGCATGCTCGGCGGCCTCGGCGACCTGCTCGGCGGGCTGCTCGGGGGCGGCAAGCGCTGAGCGCGGCCGGTGCGGGCGAGCGGATGCGACATCCGCTCGCCGAAGGGCGCCCTGCGTAGACTGTCACGGTGCCAGTGAACCCCGAGCTGCAGGGGCGCGAGTTCCCGCCCACCGCGCCGTACCTCGTCGGCCGCGAGAAGGTGCGCGAGTTCGCGCGCGCCGTGTTCGCGACCAACCCCATCAACCTCGACGTCGACGCCGCGCGCGCCGCGGGCCACGCCGACCTCGTCGCGCCGCCCACGTTCGCCGTGGTCGTGCAGGAGCACACGCTCGCGCAGCTGCTCGCCGAGCCCGATGCCGGCATCGACTTCTCGCGCGTCGTGCACGGCGACCAGCGCTTCACCTCGGCGCGCCCGATCGTCGCGGGCGACGAGCTGACGGCGACGCTGCGCGTCACGAGCGTGAAGTCGATCGGCGGCCACTCGACGGTGACCGCCGAGTCGGTGATGACGGATGCCGCGGGGGAGCACGTCGTGACGGCGACCTCCGTGCTCGTGGTTCGAGGAGACGACTGATGCCCGCACCCGACTTCGACGCCCTGTCCGTCGGCGACGTCGTCGCCGAGCGCGACGTGCACCTCACGCGCGACTCGCTCGTCCGCTACGCGGGCGCATCCGGCGACTTCAACCCGATCCACTACCGCGACGACGTCGCGACCGGCGTGGGCCTGCCCGGCGTGATCGCCCACGGCATGCTCACGATGGGCCTCGCGGTGCAGCCGGTCGTCGACTGGGCCGGCGACCCGGGCCGCGTGCGCGACTACCAGGTCCGCTTCACCCGCCCGGTGGTCGTCGACCCCGAGGCCGGGGCCGACGTGTCGGTCTCCGCCAAGGTCGGCGAGCTCGACGCCGAGGCGCGCACCGCCCGCGTCGACCTGACCGTCACCTTCGACGGCCGCACCGTGCTCGGCAAGGCGCAGGTGCGGGTGGTGCTCGCCTGAGATGAGCACCACCGAGTCGTCCGGGCCTCGCGAGGAACGCGACATCCGCTTCGCCGACCTCACCACCCTGCGCGTCGGCGGGCCGATCGACCGGCTGGTCACCGCGACCACCCGCGATGAGCTCGTCGAGCTCGTGCGCGAGGCCGAGTCGTCGGGCGAGCCGTGGATGGTGCTCGGCGGCGGATCGAACCTGCTCGTCGGCGACGAGGGATTCGACGGCACGGTGGTGCGGATCGCCACCCGCGGCATCGAGGTGCTGCCCGGCGACGAGGTGGGCACGGTCCACCTGCGCGTGCAGGCCGGCGAGAACTGGGACGAGCTCGTCGCGTACGCCGTCGAGCAGGGGTACGCGGGCCTCGAGGCACTGTCCGGCATCCCCGGCTCGGTCGGCGCCTCGCCCGTGCAGAACATCGGCGCCTACGGGCAGGAGCTCTCGAGCGCACTGGTCGGCATCGAGTTCCTCGGCGAGGGTGAGGACGAGCCCCGCGCGATGTCGGCCGACGAGCTCGAGCTCGGCTACCGCACCTCGGTGCTCAAGCAGGGCCTGCGCGGCGTCGTCGTCTCGGTCGAGCTCGCGCTGCACGACACGACCGCCGAGCGCGAGGTGCTCGGCGAGGCGCTCGGCACGCCGGTCGCGTACGCGCAGCTCGCCGGCGCGCTCGGCGTGCAGCTCGGCGACCGCGCGCCCCTCGCACGCGTGCGCGACGCCGTGCTCGCACTGCGGGCGGGCAAGGGCATGGTGCTCGATCCCGACGACGTCGACTCCGTCAGCGCCGGATCGTTCTTCACCAACCCGATCGTGCCCGAACGCGTCGCGCGCACCCTGCCCGGCGACGCGCCGCGCTGGTACGTCGAGCCCGACGAGCCCGACGAGGTGACACCGCTCGCCGAGCTGGCCGCCGAGTCGCCGCTCGATGCGTTCCTCGCGCACCAGGCCGAGCTCGAGCGGGTCGAGGAGCAGGCGGCGGATGGCGCGGCCGCCCCGCCGCTCGTGAAGCTCTCGGCCGCGTGGCTCATCGAGCACTCGGGCGTCCATCGCGGCTTCGCCCTGCCCGGGTCGCGCGCCGCGATCTCGACGAAGCATACGCTCGCGCTCACCAACCGCGGCGGCGCCTCCGCCGACGAGGTCGCCCAGCTCGCCCGCTTCGTGCAGGGGCGCGTGCAGTCCGAGTTCGGCATCCTGCTGCACCCCGAGCCGATGCTCGTCGGAGTCGAGCTGTAGGCCGCCCTCACGCCGACCGCCCCACACTGCGAGTTCGCAGGATGACGCGGTTCAGAGGCCCGATATCGGGCCTCTGACCGGGCTCATCCTGCGAACTCGGTGCGCTCGGTCGCCGCGGTGCGCACCGCCGGGCGGTACACGTCGAGCGCGCCCGGCACGACGCGGATCGTCGTGCGATAGCCGGGCGCCGAGAGGTCGGCGGATGCCGCGGCCGGCTCGTCGAGCGCGACCTCGCCGTCGTGCGCGAACCCGGGCGGCTGGCCTCGGCGGGGCCGCACGTCGACGGTGAGCTCGGTCGCGGTGAACGCCTCGACGCGCTCGGGGATCAGTCGCAGCGCGCGCAGCACGGCCGCGGTGCGGTGCCCGAACGCGAGCGACGCGATCGCGCCCGTGCGCGACCCGGCGTGCAGGGCGCGCACGTCGAGCACTCCGTCGTCGAGCGTGCGGCGCTGCAACGGGGCGGGCACGTCGCGGGCGTTCCGGCCGACGCCCACGAAGAGCGTCCACAGCTCGGCGCGGCGCCCGTCGACGACGACCGTGACCGGCTGGGAGCGGCCGAGCACCCGGACCGCCGCGATGATCGCCGACACCCACTTGTTCCGCAGCCGCCGCTGCAGTCGCTCGCGCTCGGCGACGAAGTCGGGGTACAGGCCGACCGAGGCGACGTTGGTCACGGTGATCGGCTCGTGGGAGCCGAAGGTGAGCTCGGCGAGGTCGACGCGCACGCCCTCGCCGCGCTGCACGGCGTCGATGGCGGCGTCGACGGATGGCACGCCCGCCGTCCGCGCGAAGTGGTTGAAGGTTCCCGCCGGCACGATGAGCAGCGGCACGCCGGCGCGGCGCGCGTCGTCGGCGACGCACGCGACCGACCCGTCGCCGCCGCACACGCCGACGATGCGCGGCGGGGTCGGCCGGGCGAGCACGGCCCGCACGGCCTCGCCGGGATCGTCGCCGGGTTCGAGCACGTGCAGCTCGGCGCGGGGGAGCCGCTCGGCGAGCACGTCGATCGGGTCGGCGCGCACCACGCTGGTGCCGGCCGACCGGTTCACGACGATGACGACGCCCTCGCCGTCGGGCGAGGCCGGCAGCGCACGGTCGACGCCGGGCGGCACCGGTGGCGGAGGAGGTCCGGGCCGCGGTCGCACGATCGCCGCGCCGGCCGCCGCGACGCCGAGGCCGATCGCGAGCCCGCCCACCACGTCGGAGAGCCAGTGCACGCCCGTGTGCAGGCGCGAGTACGCGACGCCGAGCGCAACCGGCGCGAGTGCGGCGCCGACCCGCGGCGACTCGAGCGCGACGCCCGCCGTGAACGCCGCGGCGCTCGCCGAGTGCCCCGACGGGAACGTGCGGCTCGACGGCTGCACGGGAAGGCGGCGGCCGATGGGCACGTCCTCGAGGGCGGGGCGGTCGCCGCCGAACACGCGCTTCGCGATGAGGTTCGTGAGGGCGCTCGCCGCCACGAGCGACAGGATGCCACGGGCCGCCGCCCGTCGGCGTCCGACCACCGCGAGCACGCCCGCGACCGTGAACCACAGCACGCCCTTGTCCGCGAACCCGGTCAGTCGCGACCAGAACCGGTCGACGTGCGGATGCGAGTGCCAGCCGTTGATGCGGCGCGTCGCCGCGGCATCCGCTCTGGTCACCCAACCGGGAAGCAGGCGCGCCCGGCGCACCGCCACGCGTACGCCCGTCACCAGCCCCACGGGCCCAGCGTACGGCGCCGGCGCCACGGATCAGAGCAGGCCGAGCTCCATCGCCCGCGTCACCGCGCGCGTTCGGTCGTTCACCTCGAGCTTCTCGAACACGTGGATGAGGTGGGTCTTCACGGTCGCCTCGCCGATGTGCAGCGTGCGGGCGATCTCGGGGTTGGAGCGGCCGTCGGCGACGAGGCGGAGCACCTCGAGTTCGCGCGGTGACAGCGACGGCGGCGCGGGCGCGGCGGCCGACGCCGCGGCGGCCCGTACGCGCGTCACCAGCTTCGCCGCGATCGACGGCGCGAGCACCGTCTCTCCCGCGGCGACCGAGCGGATGCCGGTGAGGATCTCCTCCTGCGGCGCGGCCTTCAGCAGGTACCCGCTCGCGCCCGCCTCGATCGCGGCGAGGATGTGGTCGTCGGTCTCGTAGGTCGTGAGCACGAGCACGCGCGTGCCGCCGGGGCCGCCGCCGGCGCCGACCGCCGCGAGGATGCGCGCGGTCGCGGCCGCGCCGTCGAGCACGGGCATCCGGAGGTCCATGAGCACGAGGTCGGGTCGGAGCTCGGCGGCCAGCGCGACGGCCTCGGCGCCGTCGACGGCCTCGCCGACGACCTCGATGCCGGGCTCCGACTCGAGCAGCCCGACGATGCCCGAGCGGACGATGGGGTGGTCGTCGGCGACGACGACGCGGATGGGCTCGCGGTGATCGGTCATGACTCGCTCACTCCCGTCGGCTCGGATCCGGCCGGGGTCGAGGTCGCCGTCTCGGCGCTCGCCGGGGCATCCGCGCGGGGCACCACCACGCGCAGCACGGTGCCGCCCGCGCCGCCCGGCCCGAACTCGAGCCGCCCGCCGACGAGCGCCACCCGGTCGCGCATGCCCGCCAGGCCGAAGCCGCCGTCGCCCGGGACCGCGTCGCCCGGCCCGACGCCGTCGTCGCACACCTCGAGCACGATCTCCCCGTCGAGTGCCGAGACCGTCACCGAGGCCGACGACGCCCGCGCGTGCTTCCGAACGTTCGCGAGCGCCTCCTGCGCGCACCGCAGCAGCACGACCTCGAGCTCGCGGTCGAGCGCCGCGGCATCGGCCTCGACCGAGACGCGCACGCCCGTCTCGCGTTCGAATCCGCTCGCGAGCCGTCGCAGCGCCTCGCCGAGTCCTGCCGACGGGTCGACCGGCGCGAGCGACGCGACGAGTCCGCGCGCCTCGGTGAGGGCCTCGCGGGCCATCTGCTCCATGAGTTCGACATCGCCCCGAGCGGATGCCGCGGCCTCGCCCTCGACGCCGGCGAGCCGTCGCTCGGCGCGCTGGGCGACCATCACGAGCCCGGTGAGGCTCTGCGCGATGGTGTCGTGGATCTCGCGCGCGAGCCGCCCCCGTTCATCGGTGACGCCCGCGTCGCGGTGCATCGCGGCGAGCTGGCCCTGTGCGGACTGGAGCTCGTCGAGCAGCCTCGCCCGCTCCTCGCCGTACTGGGCGATGCGCGTGATCCAGAGGCCGAGCGCGATGCTGAAGCCGACCGAGAGAGCGGCGACCGCGGTGCCGGTCACGAGTCCCGCGGGCCAGACCCGGATCGCGTACCCGACGACGATCGCGACGGCGATGAGGAGGTTCGCGACGATCGCGCTCCGCGTCGACGGCGACGTCGACCAGACGAACGGGTAGAGGAAGGCCTGCAGGATCGCGAACGACGGCTCGATGGTGGTGCCGATCGCGAGGAGCACCGCGTAGGCGATCGCGATCGCCAGGTGCCGGCGTGGTGTCGCGACCGGCACGCATCGGCGGCCCCACGCGAGGTGGATGATCAGGAACGCTCCCGCGGCCGCCCAGGTCGCCGCGTCGTCGGCCCCGAACGGCGGGTCGAGCAGGCTGACCGCGACGATGACGACCGTGACCGCCACCGCCGCGGCATCCCACCACCGCACGTTCTGCATGTGATCAGGCTCCCACAGGGTTCTCGCGTGGCGCAGCGCTCAGGCGTCGCGCCGAAGCCAGCGGAAGGTGAGCCGGCTGACGACGAGCCCGACCACGAGCCACGCGACGAGCGCGAGCGCGACCCAGCCGAGGTCCCACGACTCGTTCGGCTCGAGCACCGCGAAGTCCTCGGGCAGGAACGCGGCGCGCATGCCCTGCGCCATCCACTTCAGCGGGAAGATGCTCGCGATGTTCTGCATCCACTCGGGCAGTTGGTTGAACTGCAGGTAGACGCCCGAGATGAACTGCAGCACGAGCATGATCGGCACGACGACGGCGCTCGCCGACTTGCCCGACCGCGGCACCGACGACAGCGCGATGCCGAGCAGCGCCGACGTCGCGGTGCCGAGCACGAACACCCAGGCGAACGTGAACCACGCCTCGGCCTCGGTCGGCAGCGCGATGCCGAACACGGTACCGGCCGCGAGCAGCAGCAGGGCCGCTTGGAACGTGCCGGTGACGAAGACCTGCCCGATCTTGCCGAGGAAGTACGACACGGGCGAGAGCGGCGTGCCGCCGAGGCGCTTGAGCGTGCCGTCCGACTTCTCGCCCGCGATGTCGATCGCGAGGTTCTGCACGCCGGAGAGCAGGATGCCGGCGGCGAGCAGGCCGGGCAGGTAGTAGGCGCCCACCGAGATCGACTCCGCGTCGGGCCCCGGCTGGATCTCGCCCGACGCGCTGAACGCGGCCGTGAAGATGCCGAGCATGATGAAGGGGAACAGGAACGTGAAGAACACGGTGTCGGGCGAGCGGAAGTACCCGCGCACCTCGTGCCCGATGCGGGCGAGGCCGACCGCGAGCCGGTTCGGGCGGGTGCCGGCCGGGCCCATGCCGGGGCCGGTCGGGCGGATGTCGCGCCGCGGGCTTGCGGCGGTGGTCGTCATGGTGCTCATGCGAGCGCCTCCTCCTCATCGAGGGCGCCGGCTTCGGCCGCGCCCACCAGGTCCAGGTAGATGTCCTCCAGGCTCGGCCGGATGACCTCGAGCCCATCGGGCTCGCGACCGAGGTCGCGGGCGAGGGATGCGACGAACTCGGCCGGCCGTTCTGTACGCGCCTCGCGGGGCGCGTCGCCGTCGGCGTCGGCGTCGCGCCAGCGCACGATCGGCACGCGGGCCGCGGCGCCGCCGAGCTCGCCGATCGGCGCCACGTCGACGAGCCGCCCGCCGACGATCACGCCGGCGCGGTCGCCGAGCTGCGCCGCCTCGTCGAGGTAGTGGGTCGTGAGCAGGATGGTGGTGCCCTCCTGCTTGAGCGCACGGATCAGGTTCCAGAACTCGCGCCGCGCCTCCGGGTCGAACCCGGTCGTCGGCTCGTCGAGGAACAGCAGTTCGGGGCGGCCGATGATGCCGAGCGCGACATCCACCCGCCGTCGTTGCCCGCCCGAGAGCTTCGCGATGCGCGTGCGCGCCTTGGCCTCGAGTCCGACGGCGGCGATGACCTCGTCGACGTCGCGCGGGTTCGGGTAGAACCGGGCGAAGTGCGCGAGCTGCTCGCGCACCGTGTACTGCCCGGGCTCGGTGGCCGACTGCAGCACGATGCCGAGCCGCGCCTTCCAGTCGAGCCCGCCGTGCGCGGGGTCCTCGCCGAGCACGCTCACCTCGCCCCCGCTGCGCAGCCGGTAGCCCTCGAGGATCTCGATGGTGGTCGACTTGCCCGCACCATTCGGCCCGAGCAGGGCGAACGTCTCGCCGCGCCGGATGTCGAGGTCGATGCCGGCGATCGCGTCGATCCGGCCGTACTCCTTGCGGAGTCCGCGCACTTGCACCGCGGGCGCCTCCGCCTCAGTCATGTGGTCCATGCCCTCGAGCCTGCCCGCGCGCCGCTTCCGGCGGCAGCCGTGACCCGGTCGATTTCGCCCTCCACCGATCGGTGGATGCCGCGCCCTGTGAGGGTTGAGGAGCCCGCGGAGCGGGCGTCTCGAAACCCCGGCGGTCGTGCGCCCCACGGGTTTCGAGACGGGCGCTGGGCGCCCTCCTCAACCCTCACGCACGCGCCTGCGGCGCAGGATTCGTCGGTTCCGTCGCCGCGCCCAGGTCCTGACCGCCGCCCGGCTCGCGAGACAGGCATCCATCGCGCGGCCCGGTGGAAAGGTATTCGCGGGATACCTTTCCACCGGGTCTTGAGGAGGGAGGGCATGGTGGCGCGGCATCCGGCGGGGGAGAGGCCGCGAAGCGGCGTATCGAGACTCGGTCGGTGGATGTCCTGCCGCTCGGCCCGTGAGGGTTGAGGAACCCGCCCGCGGGCGTCTCGAAACCCGGCGGTCGTGCGCCCCACGGGTTTCGAGACGGGCGCTGGGCGCCCTCCTCAACCCTCACGCGCGCGCCTGGGGCGCTGGGCGCCCTCCTCAACCCTCACACGCGCGCCTGCGGCGCTGCGCGACCTCCTCAACCCTCACGCGCGCGCCTGGGGCGCTGGGCGCCCTCCTCAGCCCTCGGTTCGCGGGAGGGGTAATTCGGCGAGGCGGCGTTCGAGGAAGCGGCGCTCGGGAGTGGTCGGGGCGAGTGCGATGGCGGCACGGTAGCGGGATGCCGCGGCATCCGCCTCGCCCAGGCGGCGGAGCAGGTCGGCCTGCGCCGCGGGCAGCAGGTGGTAGCCGTCGAGCCGGCCGGACGCCTCGAGCAGGGCGAGGTCGTCGAGGCCGTGCTGCGGGCCGAACGCCATGCCGCGCGCGATCGCGCGGTTGAGCGCGACGAACGGGGAGTCGGCGAGCATCGCGAGCGCGTCGTAGCGCTCGGCGATGGCGCGCCAGTCTGTGTCGTCGGCCGTATGGGCGCGGGCATGCGCGGCCTGGATCTCGGCCTGCAGTCGGTAGGGGCCGGATGGGTCGTCGGCGGCGCGTCCGGCACCGAGCAGGGCGAGCCCCTCGGCGAGCTCGGCCGCGTTCCAGCGCGAGCGGTCCTGCTCGGGCAGCGGCACGAGCTCGCCGGCGGCGTCGACGCGTGCCGCCGAGCGCGCGTGCTGGAGGAGCAGCATCGCGAGCAGCGCCGTCGCCTCGTCGGCGCCGGGGAGCAGTGCGACCACGAGTCGCGTGAGGCGGATCGCCTCGGCGGCGAGATCGAGACGCTGCAGCACGTCGCCGTGCGAGGCGAGGTACCCCTCGTTGGCGATCAGGTACAGCACTGCGAGCACGCCGCCGAGCCGTTCGGGCAGCACGTCGGCGGTGGGCACGCGGTACGGGATGGCGGCGTGCCGGATCTTGCGCTTGGCGCGCGAGATGCGCTGGCCCATGGTCGGTTCCGGCACGAGGAAGGCCCGGGCGATCTCACCGGTCTCCAGTCCGCCGACGGTGCGCAGCGTCAACGCCACTCGCGACTCCATGCGCAGCGCGGGATGCGCGCAGGTGAAGATCAGCCGCAGCTGGTCGTCCCACTGCGGCGACTCGTCGGCGACGACATCGGCCGGGTCGGGCGGACCGCCCGTGCGGCCCGAGACCTCCTCCATCGCCATCCACTCCCTGACCTTCTCGGCCTCGACACCGCGCCGACGTAGCCGGTCGAGCGCGAGGTTTCGCGCCGCGGTCGTGAGCCAGGCGCCCGGATTGCGCGGCACCCCGTCCCGCGGCCACGTCTGCGCCGCACGCTCGAACGCGGCGGACGCCGCCTCCTCCGCGACATCCCAATCGCCCGTGACGCGGATCAGCGTCGCGACGACCCGCGCCCACTCCGAGCGGTACGCGTCGCGCAACGCTGCCGCGACCTCGGGCGCGAGCGGATCGGCACCGCCCGAACCCGCCGCCGCGCGGTCGGCCGTCGTCAGAGGGCGGCTCCCGCCAGCGCCTCGGCGGCCGCCGGCTCGAGCCGGACACCGCGCTCCGCCGCTTCGCGCTCGGTGCGCGCGACGTGGTCCTCGTGCACGTCGAACGGCCAGAGCGGGCGCAGCTCGATCGCGCCGCCGCGCGCCATCGGGTGCTTCGCCGCGACCTCGATCGCCTCGGCCAGGTCGGTCACCTCGATGAGGTCGAAGCCGGCGACCCACTCCTTCGCCTCGGCGAAGCCGCCGTCGGTCACGAGCACCTCGCCGTTCCGGCGGCGCACGAACGTGGCATCCGCCGGCGGTCGCAGGACCTCGCCGAACTGCCGCACGCCGCGGCCGTCCATCTCGCGCACCCACGCCTCGGGGTCGTCGTCGGGCGTGCTGCCGTCGGCCGCCCCCGCCGCCCGCTCGCCGCCCGGCTCGGCGACGACGAGCATGAGGTAGCGGCGTCCGCGCGTCGGTCGCTCGGGGAACCCGGCCGGCACCACGCGCGAACCCGGCTCCGCGCCCGGCCACTGCATGAACGGGCGGATCTCGACCTGCCCGAACGAGGCCACCGGATGCTTCGACGCGATCTCGATCGCCTCGTCGAGGTCGCGGGCCTCGATGACGTCGAAGCCGCCGATCGCCTCCTTCGCCTCGGTGAACGGGCCGTCGACCACGAGCACCTCGCCGCCGCGTACGCGGACGGTCGTGGCATCCTGCTCGGGCCGCAGCCGCTCGCCGTACTCCGAGGCGCCGCGCGCCTCCACCTCGTCGACCCACTCGCCGACGTGGTCGTCGGCCGGCACGTAGGGCAGGGGGTCGGGGCCCTCGGCGTAGAACAGCGCATACTCCATGGCGGATTCCTTCCTCTCGGTCACGCTACGCAAGTACGACGAACGGGGGAACCCGGTTTCGACACCCGGACTTCGAGCGGGTCGCGGGTTTCGAGACGGGCGCGGAGCGCCCTCCTCAACCCTCACGGACCGCTTCGATCGGGTCGCGGGTTTCGAGACGGGCGCGGAGCGCCCTCCTCAACCCTCACACGACTCAGGCGCCCACGAGCAGGCGCGGGTGCTGCGCCTCGACCACGTTGGGGTGCGCGCGCAGGCGGCTCTTCAGCCAGTTCTCGCCGAAGACCGCGTGCAGCGGGTTCGCCGGGTCCTGGGTGACACCGGGCGCCTCGGCGGCGAGGGCCGGCGGCAGCGCGATGGTCGGGATCGCGGCGTCCAGCGCCGGGCCGTGGAAGTACGGGATCGAGATGCGCTCGGTGCCCGGCTCGGGGGAGGCCACGCGGTGCAGCGTCGCCTTGAGGTAGCCGCCGGTCGCGATCTCGAGCAGCTCGCCGATGTTGACGACGAACGCGCCGGGGGGCGGGGTGACGTCGATCCACTCGCCATCCTTCTCGACCTGCAGGCCGGCCTTGCCCTCCTCGACCGAGAGCAGCGTGAGCACGCCGAGGTCCTTGTGCGCGCCGACGCCCTGCGCGGGCTGTTCGGCCTCGACGCCGGGGTAGCGCACGATCTTCATGTACGGCGAGGGCGTCGTGAACGCCGAGTCGAAGGCGTCGGATGGCGCGCCCAGCGCCTCGGCCCACGCGCGCAGCAGTCGCGTGCCCACCTCGTCGAGCCGTGCGATCCACTCCTCGGCGACCTCGCGCAGCTGGGGCAGCGCGTCGGGCCAGAGGTTCGGTCCCTGCAGGATCCAGTAGTCGGGCGTCCCCGCCGTCATCTCGACGGCGGGCCGCTCGGCGCCGATGTCGATCTGCTCGCGGATGTCGACGCGCCCGAGCGTGCGCTCGCCGCCCATGCGCGTGTACCCGCGGAAGTGCGGGCTGCGCACGTTCTCGATCGCGAGCTTGTGCGACTCGGGCAGCGCGAAGAACGCGCGCGCGGCCTCGTAGGCGCGGTCGATGAGGTCGGCGGGCACGCCGTGGCCGACGAGCGAGAAGAAGCCGACCTCGTGGGTCGCGCGGCGGAGCTCGTCGCGGAACTGCGCCTGCTGCTCGGGCGTGCCGTTCAGCAGGGAGAGGTCGAGGACGGGGATGGCGGACATGTGCTGGTCCTTTCGAGGTGCCGGGATGGTGCGCCGACGGTGAGGCGGCCCCGGCATCCTTCGACGTCGGCTCGTGGCATCCGATTGGAGGGCGGTGCCTCGAGGAGCGGATGCCGCGGAGCTGACGCGGACGCGTCGGATGCGGCGTGAGCACGGGGGCTGCGGTCGGCGGCGCGGAGGAATCGCGCCCTGGGATCGTCGGGGAGACGACCGCCTAGCGGCGACAGCAGCGACAGGTGTTGGTGCTCACGATGACGCACACGCTAGCACGGCTCAGGCAGGCAGCACGAGCGAGACCGCGATCGCGAGCATGACCACGGCGATGATCCCGTCGAGGACCCGCCACGCGCGCGGGCTCGCGAGCACGCGGCCGAGCAGTCGCGCCCCGTACGCGAGCGAGAAGAACCACACGACGCTCGCGAGCATCGCACCCGCGGCGAAGATCCAGCGCTGATCGCCGTACGTCGCGCCGACCGAGCCGAGCAGCACGACCGTGTCGAGGTACACGTGCGGGTTCAGCCACGTGAGCGCGAGGCACGTCAGCACGACCGGCAGGACCGCGGTCTGCGTGGCGGTGGCTACGCCGCCGCCTCGTGCCGAGGTGTCGGGCGAGGCGGGAGCCTCCACCACAAGACCCGCCTCAGTTCCGCGCAGGGCGCGTCGCGCCGCGAGGAACGCGTAGCCGACGAGGAATGCCGCCCCCGCCCAGCGTGCGACGCCGATGAGCCACGGCGCCGCGTTCAGCGCCGCGCCCATGCCGCCCACGCCCGCGGCGATGAGCACCGCGTCGGAGACCGCGCAGATCAGGGCGACGACGAACACGTGCTCGCGTCGGATGCCCTGGCGCAGCACGAACACGTTCTGCGCGCCGATGGCGACGATGAGCGAGAAGCCGAGGCCGAGGCCGGCGACGAGCACGGTGAGGTCCATGCCGTCGAGGTTAGGCAGCGCCATCCGTGAAATCCAGCTCAAGATTCTTCATCAGCATTAGCATTGCTTCATGCAGATCCCGCTCGACCTCGCCCGGACGCTCGCCGCCGTGGTCGACGCGGGAACGTTCGACGCCGCGGCCGCCGAGCTGAACCTCACGCCGTCCGCGATCTCGCAACGCGTCAAGCAGCTCGAGCACCGGCTCGGCCGGGTCCTCGTCGTGCGCTCGAAGCCCGTGCGCGTCACCGAGGCCGGCGTGGCGGTGGTACGCCTCGCGCGGCAGCTCGCCCTCCTCGAGCACGACGCGCTCGCCGCGTTCGGTGGCGACGATGCGACATCCGCCCGCCCCACGACCGTGCCGCTCGCCGTGAACGCCGACTCCCTCGCCACGTGGTTCCTGCCCGCGCTGGCCCGCATCGCCGAGCACCACGCGGTGGTCTTCGACCTGCACCGCGACGACCAGGACTTCACCGCCGGCCTGCTCGAGTCGGGCGCCGTCATGGGCGCCGTCACCTCGCAGGCCGCACCGGTCGCCGGCTGCCTCGTGCGCCCGCTCGGCGTGATGCGCTACACGGCCGTCGCGACGCCCGCCTGGGTGGCGCGGTGGTGCCCCGACGGGGCGGATGCCGCGGCGCTGGCCGCCGCGCCCCGCGTCGACTTCGATCGCCGCGACGACCTGCAGTCCGAGTACCTGCGGCTGCGCGGCGCGGATGACGCGGCGTCGCCGCGGCACTACGTGCCCGCCTCGAACGACTTCGCGACCGCGATCAAGCTCGGGCTCGGGTGGGGGCTGCTGCCCGGCTTCCAGTCCGACGACGAGCTCGCCGACGGCCGGCTCGTCGCGCTGGGCGGCCTGCCCGTCGACGTCCCGCTGTACTGGCAGCAGTGGAACCTCGGGTCGCCGCTGCTCGACGCGATCGCCGAGGGCATCACGCGCGACGCGCGTATCGCGCTGGCGCCCGTGTGAGGGTCGAGGAGCGCCGGAGGTGCGTCTCGAGACCCGGCACCGCGTGCGACGGGTGCGGAGGCGAGGGGTTTCGAGACGCCGCTTCGCGGCTCCTCAACCCTCACAACACCGACTAGAGGTTCTGGCCGATGTCCCAGAGGCGGTCGGGCCGGCCGTCGATCGCCTCGGAGACGGCGAGCGCCTGGTCGTCGGAGAGCGAGGCGACGTAGTCCATGACCCCGCGGCCCACGCCGAGGCGCGCGACCTCGTCGGCCTCGGGGATCGGCACCTCCTCGGGTCGCTCCGTGCGGAGCCGCGAGTAGCCGTCGGTGGCGATCTCGACCAGCTCGCGCAGGCGCTGCGGCACGCGGTCGCGATCGTCCTCGTCGCGGATCCACGCCGTGAGGCCCTTGACCGCGCGCGTGAGCACCCGGCTGAGCCCGCGCTGGTACATCACGATGTCGGACCGGTCGAGGATGAAGTGCCGGTGCACGAACTTCAGGATCTCGACCTCGTGCCAGGCGAGCACGTCCAACGTCACGAGCCCCGCCCGGATGACGCCCTCGGGCGTCGGCACGACCGAGGACTGCAGGTGCGTGATCCACCGGTTCGTGAACGACGACAACGCCCGCTCGGACGCGATCGACCCGTCGAACGGGCTCGCGAGCAGGCCGTCGACGAGGTCGTCGGCGACGACCCCGGCCGCCTCGCGGAACGCGTCGTCGGACGCGATCCACGGGTCGCTCGCACGGAGCTTCCTCCGCAGGCCCTCGAGCGCGCTGCCGGGCGGTGCGGTGCGCCGGGCGAGCGCCTCGTCGTCGAGGTCGGCGAGATCGCCGCCCGACTCGATCCAGCCGCGGAACTCGCGGGCCACCGCGCCCTGGCTGAGCAGGCCCGCCCGGTAGAAGTCGTCGACGTCGTGGATGGAGTACGCGATGTCGTCGGCGATGTCCATGATCGAGCACTCGAGCGACTGGCGCAGCGGGGGATGCCCGCGGCGGGCGTCGACGAGGTCGGCCGCGTCGATGCCGTAGGCGGAGTACTTCGGCACGTCGACGCCGGACCCGGTGCGGCGCAGGCCGCGCGGCAGCGGCCCGTCGCCGAGCGCGTCGACGTCGAGGTACCGGGTCCACGGGTACTTGGCGACCGCGGTGCGCACCGCGGCGGTCAGGTTCAGGCCGAGCGGCGCGACCTCGCTCACGTCGAGCGTCGCGATGATGCGGTAGCTCTGGGCATTGCCCTCGAACCCGTCGGAGAGGCCAAGCGTCTCGCGGGCCAGCCGGTCGAGCACGCGCTCGCCCAGGTGGCCGAAGGGCGGGTGGCCGAGGTCGTGGGCGCTCGCCGCGGCCTGCACGACGACGGCGTCGCAGCCGTGCTCGATCGCGAGCGCGCGCGCGGGCGACGAGGCATCCGTCATCGCGACGGCGATCGCGCGCGCGACCGCCGTGACCTTGATCGAGTGCGTGAGCCGGTTGTGGATGAGCGGGCCCGCACCCGGCTGGGCGATCACCTGCGTGACCGCCGACAGCCGTGAGAAGTACGGCGAGAACCGGATGCGCTCGAGGTCGAGGCGGAACTGCGAGTGCTCGCCGATGACGTCGGCGCTGCTGCGCGGTTCGTGTACGCGGCGCGCGGCGCGATCCATGCCGGCGGCTCCGGTCAGGCGAACAGGCGCTGCAGGCGCTGCACGCCCTCGAGCAGCGGCGCGTCGCCGAGCGCGTAGCTGAAGCGCAGGAACCCGCTCGGTCCGAACGCCTCGCCCGGCACCGCGGCGACGTCGGCCTGCTCGAGCATCAGGTCGGCGAGCTCGAGCGAGGTCGTCGGCGTCGCGACGCCCCATTCGCGACCGAGCAGCCCCGTGACATCCGGGTAGACGTAGAACGCGCCCTGAGGCACCGGCACCGACATGCCGTCGATCTTCGACAGCTCGGCCACGATGGTGCGGCGACGGCGGTCGAACGCGCGCCGCATCTCCTCGACCGCGTCCTGCGGACCCGTGAGCGCGGCGATCGCGGCGCGCTGCGAGATGTTGGACACGTTCGACGACAGGTGCGACTGCAGGTTGGCGGCGCCCTTGATGACGTCGGCCGGACCGACCATCCAACCGAGGCGCCATCCGGTCATCGCGTAGGTCTTCGCGACGCCGTTCACGAGGATCGTCTGCTCGGCGAGGCCGGGCACCGCCTCGACGATCGACAGCGCGCGCGGCGGCGCGGCCTCGGGGTCGTCGGCGTAGGTGAGGTTCTGGTAGATCTCGTCGGAGATCACCCAGATCCCGTGCTCGAGCGCCCACTCGCCGATCGCCTTCACCTGCTTGGGCGGGTACACCGCGCCGGTCGGGTTCGACGGGGAGACGAACAGCAGCGCGCGGGTGCGCTCGGTGCGCGCGGCCTCGAGCTGCTCGACCGTGACCAGGTAGCCCTGGTCGCTGCCCGCGAACACGTCGACCTGGCGGCCGCCCGCGAGCTTGATCGCCTCGGGGTACGTGGTCCAGTACGGCGTCGGCACGAGGACCTCGTCGCCGTCGTCGAGCAGCACCTGGAAGGCCTGGTAGACCGCCTGCTTGCCGCCGTTGGTCACGACGACCTGGCCCGCGCCGACCTCGAGGCCCGAGTCGCGCAGGGTCTTCGCGGCGACCGCCTCGCGGAGTTCGGGCAGTCCGGCCGCGGGCGTGTACCGGTGGTTCCTCGGGTCGGCGACCGCCGCCAGCGCGGCCTCGACGATGTGCGCCGGCGTAGGGAAGTCGGGCTCGCCCGCCGCGTACGAGATCACGGGGCGGCCCTCGGCCTGCAGGGACTTGGCCTTCGCATCGACCTTCAGGGTCGCGGACTCGGCGATGGCGGAGATGCGGGCGGAGAGACGGCGCTGATCGGTCACGTGCTCCAGCCTAGGACGAGGGGTCCCCGCGTGTCAGCGGGGGCGGTCGTGACATCCGCCGCCACCCGGACGGATCGTCCGGACCTGCGCGCCGCCCCCGGGCACGGAAGGGCGCCGCGGCGGTTCCCCAGGCCGCGGCGCCGGCGCCCGCCCCCACGGGCGCGCCTTTCCGCGTCAGGCCTCCCTGACCTTGAGCTCCTTGCCGTGCACCGTCAGTGCGTAGATCACGAAGATGTCGAGCGCGATCACGATCATCGACCACCACGGCTGCGTCGGCAGCAGGAAGATGTGGCCGACCGCGTTCAGCGAGGCGAGGATCACGGCGATCACGCGCGCCCACGTCGCGCCGGTGAACAGCGCGAGCGCCACCAGGATCAACAGGATGCCGATCAGCAGGTGCCACCAGCCCCACCCCTGGACGTCCAGCAGGAACAGCGTTCCGCTCGTCACGACGAAGTAGGCGTCGGGCTGGAAGATCGCGATCAGGCCGTAGATCGCATCGATGGCGCCGGCGATGATCAGGATGACGCCGGCGAACCAGCCCCAACCGACCCAGCCGGTGACACGGACATCGCTCATGTCGTGCAGCTCCTCTCGTGGCGGACACGCGTCGCGGATGCGACGTCACTGCCGCTCTGCGGCCACGGTACGCCCGCCGCGCGCGCGTCCCATGGGACATTCGTCCCGTGCGGTTCCGCGGAGCGGGCCCCGGTTTGGTGCACCATCCGGCGTCGCATACACTTGGTGAGGTTGTTGAAGTCAGCCAAGATCGATCGCGCCTTCGAACGGGTGGAACACCCGTGCGGCGGCACTCGGCAGGCGACTTCGACCCTGTGACCCGGCCAGCCGGGTCGCATAGGGCGGTGGCTCAATTGGTAGAGCAGCGGTCTCCAAAACCGCAGGTTGCAGGTTCGAGTCCTGTCCGCCCTGCGAGCCGGCCGGCGATGGCCGGCCCATGAAAGGTGTACGAGGTGGCCCGGAAAGTACTCGACGAGCCCAGCGAGGACGTCGTCGCCAATGCCAAGCGCGAGCGCGCGGCACGGCGCAACCCCTTCGCCAGGATCGCCCTGTTCCTCCGGCAGGTCATCGGCGAACTGAAGAAGGTCGTCACGCCCACCCGCAAGGAGCTCTTCAGCTTCACCGCGGTGGTCCTGGTCTTCGTGGTCATCATGATGGCGATCGTCTGGGGGATGGACCAGCTGTTCGGTCTGCTGGTCCTGTACGTCTTCGGAACGCCGGGGGTCTGATCGGGCCGTCGGCCCGCACCCGCCGCGGAACCTCCGCGGTTCGGCAAGAGAAGGATTGAGGAACAGTGACGAGGAACGAGCGCGAGGACGTCGACTGGGCGACCGCCGCTGAGCAGTCGTCCGAGGTCGAGGAGATCCAGGAAGGCGCCACGCAGGAGCACGACGAGGACTCGGTCGAGCCGGCCGAGCACCGCGCCGTCCACATCGTCGACGACGAGGGCAACGACATCGACCTCGACGCCGTCCTCGACTCGCTCGCCGAGGCGTCCGACCCCGAGGCCGACGCCGTCGTCGACGACGCACTCGACATCGACTCCGCCGACGAGGCCGAGGCCGCGTTCGAGGCCGTCACCGAAGAAGACGAAGAGCACGACCCGTACGAGGCGTTCCGCCACGAGCTCCGCTTCCTCCCGGGCAAGTGGTACGTCGTGCACTCCTACGCCGGCTTCGAGCGCCGGGTGAAGGCGAACATCGAGCAGCGCCGCGAGACCATGGCCATGGCCGACCACATCCACCAGGTCGAGGTGCCCATGGAGGACGTGGTCGAGATCAAGAACGGCCAGCGCAAGATGGTCACGCGCGTGCGCGTGCCCGGCTACGTGCTCGTCCGCATGGACCTCAACGAGGAGAGCTGGTCGGTCATCCGCCACACTCCCGGCGTCACCGGCTTCGTGGGCAACGCGCACAACCCGACGCCCCTCCGCTTCGAGGAGGCCTTCAACATGCTGAAGAGCCTCGTCGAGATCAAGGATGTCGCCCCCGCGCGCGGCGCGAAGGCCGGCGCGGCCGCGAGTGCCGCCCGCGCCATCCCCGCCGAGGTCGACTTCGAGATCGGCGAGACCATCACCATCAAGGACGGCTCGTTCGCGGGCCTGCCCGGCACGATCAACGAGATCAAGCCCGAGAGCGGCAAGCTCACAGTGCTCGTCTCGCTCTTCGAGCGCGAGACGCCGGTCGAGCTCAGCTTCGACCAGGTCACCAAGCTCTAGGCGGAATCCACGCACGCAACCCTCCGGTATACTCGGAGGGTTGTGTGCTTTTCGCGAGCACCAGCCAGCCACCGCAACCCGGAACCGCCGGGACCTGCGGGAGAGTGCCCCGGCGATTCGGCCGGGCGTTCGAACAGGAAGAGAGAAATCATGGCACCGAAGAAGAAGGTCACTGGTCTGATCAAGCTTCAGATCAAGGCCGGCGCCGCCAACCCCGCCCCGCCGATCGGTCCGGCGCTGGGTCAGCACGGCGTCAACATCATGGAGTTCTGCAAGGCGTACAACGCCGCGACCGAGTCGCAGCGCGGCAACGTCATCCCCGTCGAGATCACCGTCTACGAGGACCGCTCCTTCACCTTCGTCCTGAAGACCCCGCCCGCCGCCGAGCTCATCAAGAAGGCCGCCGGCGTCGCCAAGGGCTCGGGCGTCCCGCACACCACCAAGGTGGGCAAGATCTCGCAGGACCAGGTCCGCGAGATCGCCGAGGCGAAGATGGTCGACCTCAACGCCAACGACCTCGACGCTGCGTCGAAGATCATCGCGGGCACCGCTCGCTCGATGGGCATCACGGTCGAATAAGGCCTCCGGGTCTCGAGACGCGCTTCGCGCTCCTCGACCCGCACAGTAGAACTCTCATTCGTGGCAGCGCCCGCCAGGCGCGATGACCACACTCTCGCAAGGAGAACCAACATGGCACAGAAGTCCAAGGCCTACCGGGCCGCGGCCGAGAAGATCGAGGCCGGCAAGTACTACACCCCGACCGACGCCGTCGCGCTCGCGAAGCAGACCGGCTCGGCGAAGTTCGACTCGACCGTCGAGGTCGCGCTGAAGCTCGGCGTCGACCCCCGCAAGGCCGACCAGATGGTGCGCGGCACCGTCATCCTCCCGCACGGCACCGGCAAGACGGCCCGCGTCATCGTCTTCGCGACCGGCCCCGCGGCCGAGGCCGCGATCGCCGCGGGTGCCGACGAGGTCGGCGGCGCCGAGCTCATCGAGAAGGTCGCCGGCGGCTACACCGCGTTCGACGCGGCCGTCGCCACCCCCGAGCTCATGGGCCAGGTCGGTCGTCTGGGCAAGGTCCTCGGTCCGCGCGGCCTCATGCCGAACCCGAAGACCGGCACCGTGACCCCGAACCCGGCCAAGGCCGTCGAGGAGATCAAGGGCGGCAAGATCGAGTTCCGCGTCGACAAGCACGCCAACGTGCACTTCGTCGTCGGCAAGGCCTCGTTCTCGCAGGACCAGCTCGACGAGAACCTCAAGGCCGCGCTCGAGGAGGTCGTGCGCCTCAAGCCGTCGAGCGCCAAGGGCCGCTACATCCAGAAGGGCGCCGTGTCGACCACGTTCGGCCCCGGCATCCCGCTGGACGTCAACGCCATCTGAGTCGCCTGACTCGTCACGAAGGGCTCGCCGGTTCGCCGGCGGGCCCTTCGTCGTCCACGCACGGCGGGTGCAGCCGATCGGAGTTCGTGGGTGGAATCACCCATTCCCGCGGCTCCGCAAGATGGATGATTCCCCCGAAGACGCGGGCCGCCCGGCGCCGTAGCGTCGGTGTCATGGACGTTCCGGTGCTCGCGGGGGTGATCGCGGCGGTGGTGTTCGCGATCAGCAACCTGCCGATGCTCTGGAAGGCGGTGCGCACGCACGACGTCACCTCGTACAGCCTGGGCAGCATCGCGATGATCAACGCCGCCAATGTCGTCTACTCCCTGTACGTGTTCAGCCTCCCACCCGGACCGATCTGGATGCTGCACTCGTTCTATCTCGTGGCGTCGGCGGTGATGCTCGTGCTGTGCGTGCGCCATCGCACGGCGGCCGCGGGCACCGCCGCCCCGCGCGGACGGAACCGGCCGCTGGATCGGGGGCCGTCCCGCGCGAGCGAGCGCCACATGGCGAGGTAGCGACGCACCTGCCCCACCTTGCGGCGGCGGATGGCGCGACGGTACGTTTCCCACGAAGCCGCGGACCCGGGCCGACCGGGCGGCGGTCGCCGGGGGAGCGAGATGACGTCGCCGAGCACGCTCGAAGCCGGCCGCGCCGCCGTGGCGGACGGTCGCTGGGCGGACGCAGTCGAGTGCCTCGCGCAGGTCGACGCCGACGGCGGGCTGAGGCCATCCGACCTCGAACTGCTCTCCACCTCAGCGCTCCTGCGCGGCGAGCCCGCGGTCGCGATGGATGCGGGCTCGCGGGCGTACGCGGGGCACCTCGCGCGGTCGGATCATGCCGCCGCCGCACGCGTGGCCGGGTGGCTCGCCCTCGAGGCGGTGGAACTCGGCGACTTCTCGGGCTCCGTCACATGGTCCGCGCGCGCCATGCGCCTCGCCGATGCGGTCGACGAGCCGGGTCCGCTCGCCGGGTTCGTACGGCTCGCACCGGGGGTCGCGCAACTCGGCAGCGGGAACGTCGTGGAGTCCCGTCGGACCTTCGAGGAGATCCGCGCGGTCGCAGAGCAGCACGGCGATCGCGAGCTCGACGCGAACTCCTCGCTCGGACTCGGCAAGTCGCTCCTCGAGCTCGGCGCGATCGCCGAGGCGTTCGCGAGCTACGACCGGGCCATGGGTGCAGTGACGGCGGGCGACGTCGGTCCCATCACCAGCGGGGTGATCTGCTGCGCGGTGATCTCCGACGCGATCATGGCGTACGACCTCGAACGTGCCGAGCGCTGGACGGAGGTGCTCGACGGATGGTGCCGGGCGCAACCGTCGCTCGTGACCTTCAGCGGGCAGCGCCACGCGCTGCGCGCGGCACTGCAGATCGTGCACGGCGCCTGGGACGACGCGGCGGGCTCGCTCGAACTCGCCCTCGCCCGGTTCCGCGCCGGCGACTTCCGCGCGAGCTACGGGGCGCCGTACCACTCGGCCGAGCTTCGGCGGCTGCGCGGCGCCATCCACTCCGCCGAGGAGTCGTACCGGCGGGCCGCGGAATCGGGGTGGGAGCCCCAACCCGGCCAGGCGCTTCTGCACCTCACGGCCGGGCGAACGGAGTACGCGCAGTCCGAGATCCGGCGGAATGCGGCCGGCGACGACCGGTTCACGCGACGATTCGTCCTCCCCGCCCTCGTGGAGATCGAGGTGGCGGCGGGCGATCTCGATGCGGCCCGTCGTGCGGTCGAGGAGCTGCGGCGGGAGAGCGCCGCGATGCCGACCCCGTTGCTCGAGGCGGTGCTCGCCGCGTCCGAAGCGCGCGTGCGGTTCGCCGCGGAGGACGCGCCCGGAGCGCTCGAGGAGGCGCGGTCCGCGTCGGCACGTTTCCTCGCGATCGACGCGCCCTACGAACGGGCACGGACCCGGGTGCTCACCGGGCGCGCGCTGCGCGCGCTGGGCGAGCATGCATCGGCGGAGGTCGAGTTCGGGGGAGCGCGCGAGGTCTTCGTCGCCCTCGGCGCTGAGCCCGCGCGGGCCGAGCTCGCGGACCTGGCCGGCGATCGGCGAACCGGGGCGCTGACCGCGCGAGAGGTCGAGGTGCTCCGCCTCGTCTCGACGGGGCTGACCAACCGCGGGATCGCGGAACGCCTCACGCTCAGCGAACGCACCGTCGAGCGGCACCTCAGCAACATCTTCGGGAAGCTCGGGATCGCGTCGCGCGCCGCGGCGACGGCCTACGCGTACGAGAACGGACTCGTCTGACCCGTTCGCCGGCCCGCCGTCGCCCACTCGGCCCGCCCGCTCAGGGGTGTCCCTCTGGCCCGCGGGAGGGCGGCGGGCGTACCCTGCTGCCGAGGCCGCGAGTGCACCGCGGCGATGTGACAGGGCAGCAGGGCAGCAGGATGTCGCCGGAGCCGGGGGGACCGGGACCGACCCTCGTCGTGATCGGGGGACGGCAGGCCGGCCTGCGCGTCGTCGTGCCCGCCGGTGAGACGACGGTCGGACGCGACGCGACGTCCGAGTTCGTCCTCGACGACGAGGGCGTCAGCCGTCACCACGCGATGCTCGTCCGCGCGGCGCAGACCGTCACGATCGAGGACGTGGGATCGAGGAACGGGACCTGGGTGAACGGCGAACGCCTCACGACCGCACGCGAGCTTCGGCAGGGTGATCGCATCCAGCTCGGCACGGCGCTCCTCGCGCTCGAGAGCGGGGCGCCGGCACCTCCATCGGGCGGTGCCGCGCCGACGGCGGCGGCCCCGTCGAAGCGCCGACTCGGCCGGGTCCGCGTCGGCCGGGTCATCCTCGTCGGCGGACTCGCGAACCTGATCCTCGTCGGCGCCGGCGTGGTGATCCAGTTCGCCACGGATTGGACGGGGATCGGCACGTGGCTCGCCGCTCCGCTGACGGGCATGGCAGCCGCGATGGTGGCGCTCATGAAGGACGCGCTGACCCGGCCCCCCGAGGAGGCCGCGCCCGCGGCGGCTGCGGCGTCGGCACCCGTCGCACCGCCGGGCGGCGCGCCCGCGCCACGTGGCGCGACGGCACCGACCGGCGTGGTCCCTGCGCCGCACCGCCCGGGCGTGAGCGTGCTCGTGGGCGTGCTCGTCGCCGTGCTCGTCATCGGCATCGGCGGCGTCGCCGTCACCTATGCGGTGGCGACCGTGAGCGGGTTCATCACCGGCAATCAGGTCGGCGTCGACCGCCTCGAGAGTCCGGTGGCCCTCGACTCGGGCGGCATCGTCACGACCGTCGAGCGGGTCGAGCACACGGCGGACTTCACGCGCGTCGAGCTGACGGTGCGCAACGACCTCGCGAACACCATCACCCTGCCGGTGTACCGCAACGCGACGCTCTCGGCCGAGGACGGCACGACGCTCGAGGCGGATGCCTTCCGGAGCTCATGGAGCGAGACCATCGCGCCGGGTCAGCTCCGCCGCGGGACGATCGTGTTCAACCGGCACCTCCCGGACGCGGGGACCATCGCCACGCTCTCGTTCGCGACGGTGTTCGAGCAGGGCTTCAGCGGGCCGCCGTCGATCGTGGTGCCGGGCCTGCCGATCGCGCCGTTGGCGGGATGAGGGACGGCTCATTCCTCCTCGAGGTCGTCGTCCCAGGACCCGTCGTCCTCCGGTTCCTCGTCCTCGAGGCCCTCGTGCTCGAGCGCGTCGAGGTCGAGCTCCTCGTCGGTGGGCACGTGCTCGCCCGCGACGGCGTCGTTGACGACCTGCTCGCGCCACTGCTCCTCGTCCTCGCCGGCGGGATCGTCGCCCCACGGGTCGCTCATCGGCGGTCTCCTCTCGTCGAAGCGGTGCGGCGCGCCATCCGTCAGCCCGTAATGCGGAAGCCGCGCTCGCCGGTGGGGGTCTGGTCGGCGGTGCTGATCGAGGTGACGTCGGCACCGGGCGGGCCGTCGTCGAGCCAGGCCAGCATGGCGTCGACGGATGGCGCGTCCCCCTCGATCTCGGCCTCGACGGCACCGTCGGAGCGATTGCGGATCCATCCTGAGACGCCGAGCCGCTGGGCCTCGGCGCGCGCGTAGTAGCGGAAGCCGACCGCCTGCACGCGGCCGTGCACGATGACGCGCTGCCGGATCATGAGACCCCCTCGTCACGAGGGTAGACCCGAGGTCTCGGCACCGCACGGATGCCGCGGGGCGCGCCCCGCGCGTAGCATGAGCCGCATGGGGGAGGTCTCGGAGTACGTGGCCGGACTCGACGAGCCCGTGCGGTCGGCGATCGACGCGGTCTACCGAGTGGCTCGGGAGACCGTGCCCGACGCGCTGGAGGGCCGCAGCTACGGCATGCCCGCGCTGCGCTACCGCGACAAGGCGCTGCTGTCGGTGATGGCCGCGAAGGCGCACATCGGCGTGTACCCGTTCAGCCCCGCGGTCATCGAGCAGTCCGCCGACGCGCTCGACGGCTTCGACCGCGCGAAGGGCACCATCCGCTTCACGGCCGACCGCCCGCTGCCCGACGAGGTCGTGCGGCGGCTCGTGTCGCTGCGGCGCGACGAGATCGACGCGACATCCGTCCGGCGCCGGCCGTGACCGGCGTCGAGCGTCCGCAGCTCCTGGGCGAGGCCGTCGATCGCACCCTGGGCCGGGCGTTGGCGGATGTCGCGGCACGCGTGTCCGGCGGTAGGATCGCCGACTACATCCCCGAGCTGACCAGCGCCGACCCCGACGCGTTCGGCGTCTCGCTGGCGAGCGTGCTCGGCCGGGTCTACGGGGCGGGCGACACCGCGGTGGAGTTCACCATCCAGTCGGTCTCGAAGCCCTTCGCGTACGCGTTCGCGTGCGACCTGATCGGCGCCGACGAGATGCTGCGGCACGTCGGCGTCGAGCCGAGCGGCGAGCCGTTCAACGCGATCAGCCTGGACGCCTCGGGCCGGCCCGAGAACCCGTTCATCAACGCCGGCGCGATCGTGACGACCTCCCTCGTGCCGGCCGCCGACGCCGACGAGCGGTTCGCGCTGATCCGCGACGCGCTCTCCCGCTTCGCGGGCCGCGAGCTCGACCTCGACGACGGCGTCTACCGGTCCGAGGCCGAGACCGGCCACCGCAACCGCGCGCTCGCCGGCCTCGCGCTGGCGACGGGGGCGCTCGGCACGGCGGAAGTCGACGCGGCGACCGACCCGTACTTCCGGCAGTGCGCGCTGCTCGTCACGACGGAGGACCTGGCGCTCATGGGCGCGACGCTCGCGAACGGCGGCGTGCATCCGCTCACGCGCGATCGCGTGGTGAGCGAGCGAGCGGCCCGCGACACTCTCTCGCTCATGGCGACCTGCGGCATGTACGACCGCTCGGGCGCGTGGGCGTTCCGCGTCGGCATGCCCGCGAAGTCCGGGGTCGGCGGCGGGATCGTCGCGGTCCGGCCGGGCCAGTTCGGGGTCGGCGTGTTCAGCCCGCCGCTCGACGAGGCCGGCAACAGCACGCGCGGCGTGGCGATGCTCGAGGCGCTCTCCGATCGGTTCGGCCTCCACATGTTCGACCACACGGCCGAACCGGCCTCGCCCGTCGGCGAGGTCGACCTCGACGCCGAGCACGCGACGGTCACGATCACCCTGCGCGGTGAACTCGACTTCGTCGCCGCCGAGCAGATCGTGCACGACGTGCGGCGACTCGTCGAGCACACCGGGGCGACGACCGTGCGGCTCGACTTCGGCGACGTCACGGCCGTCGCCGAGATCGCCGAGCGCCTGATGCGCGAGACGATCCGCGCGGCCGAGGAGGCGGGGCTGCACGTGACGAGGTCGGACGGGCCATGACCTCGTCCGCGGCGCTCGAGGAGGGCCGTGCGGCCGTCGCCGGCCGGCGCTGGGCGGAGGCGCACGAGCGACTGGCCGTCGCGGACGCCGCCGGCGGGCTCGCTCCGGAGGACCTCGAGTTGCTCGCGACCGCATCGCTGTTGCGAGGCGAGGGGCGGGATGCGCTCGCGGTGCTGATGCGCGCCCACGAGGCGTACGTCGTGCGGGGAGACCTCGAGGGCGGGGTTCGCACCGCCGCCTGGATCGCCGTCTACCAGATCGAGCTGGCGGAATGGTCGCACAACCTCGAATGGATCCCGCGGGCCCGTCGCCTCGCGAGTTCGCTGAGCGAACCGACGTCAGTGGTCGGCCTCGCCATGGTGCCGACGACGATCGCGTCGATCGCGAGCGGCGACTACCGCGGAGCCGAGCGCCAGGCAGCCGAGACCGAGGAGATCGCCGAGCGTTTCGAGGATCGGGATCTCGCCGCAATGGCGGCGTGGGGGCGCGGGTACTGCTTCCTCGACCTAGGCGACGACGAGAGGGGCTTCGCGTTCTTCGACCGGGCGGTGGCCGCCGTCGCGCGCGGCGAGGTGTCGCCGGTCTTCTCCGGATTCATCCTGTGCACGTGCATCGGCATGGCGCACATCGGATTCGACCTCGGCCGGATCGTGGCCTGGACGTCGATACTCGACGAGTGGTGCCGCGCCCAGCCGGAGCTCGTGGCCTACGACGGCCAGCGCCACGCGCTGCGGGGCGCGCTCCTGCGGTTGCAGGGTGCGTGGCCCGAGGCGGCGACCGAGGCCGAGCTGGGGATGGCGCGCTTCCGGGCCGGCGACTTCCGCGCGATGTGGGGCGCCCCGTACTGGTACGGCGAGCTCCAGCGGCTCCGTGGCGCGCTGCATTCGGCGGCGGAGTCGTTCCGCCGAGCCGGGGAGACGGCGTGGGATCCGCAACCGGGTTCGGCCATGCTGTTGCTCGCCGAGGGCAGGATCGATCGGGCGAGGGAGGAGATCCGGCGCAGCGCGGCCGACGCGGACCCGTTCATGCGGCGGTACCGGCTTCCCGCGATGATCGAGGTCGAGACGGCCGGCGGCGACGTCGGAGCCGCCCGGCGTGCGTTCGAGGAACTGCGAGAGCGGGCCGGGCCCTCGCCGTCGCCGATGTTCGCGGCCGTGATCTCGTTCGCCGCGGCGCAGGTGCGTCTCGCCGAAGGCGACGCGGCCGCCGCGCTCGCTGCCGCGCAGGAGGCGGGCGACGGATGGCGCGAGCTCGGCGTCCCGTACGAGGGGGCTCGGAGCCGCGTGATGGCGGGTCGCGTCCTCCGCTCGCTCGGCGAGCCGGATCGGGCTCGCGTCGAGTTCGACGCGGCTCGGCGGGTGTTCCTCGAGCTCGGAGCCGCGCCCGCGCTCGCCGACCTCGACCGGATCACGGGCACGGGCCGTGGCGGCGGCGGACTGACCGAACGGGAGCTCGAGGTGCTGCGCCTCGTGTCGACCGGCCTCACCAACCGGGCGATCGCCGAACGCCTCTCGCTCAGCGAGAAGACGGTGGCTCGTCACCTCAGCAACATCTTCGCCAAGCTGCAGGTGTCGACGCGAGCGGCAGCGACGGCGTACGCGTACGAGAACGGCGTCGTCTGATGCCGGGTCGTGTCAGGACCCCGCAGCGCAGCACCTGTGCCGTGCGTGGTCCGCGATGAGGCGGGGCGGGCGCCGGTTCCCCCTCCGGCCGCCCGCCCCGCGTGTGCGCTACGACGCGTCGGCCCCTGCGAGGTCCGCGGACTGCGTCGTGCGCGCCGGGTGGGAGCGCAGGCGCTCGGCCACCTCGATCGCGTCGCCCGCCGGCGCGTCGGACCGGCGGTCGGGTCGGGCGATGAACAGGTACACGAGTCCGGTGCCGAGGACGACGCCGAGCCCGATCAGGACGATCCAGTCGGCGACGACGTCGCCGGACGAGCCCGGCGTGGCCAGCAGGATCATCGCGAACACGCCGTAGGCGAGCGCGATGATGTTCACCAGCAGGCCCCAGCGGCCGAGCGAGAAGGGGCCGGCCGGCTTCCATCCGCGTATCCGCTGGCGGAGCGCCGCGAGCACGACCATCTGGAACGCGACGTAGATGCCGAGCACCGCGAACGCCGTCACGGGGTAGAGCAGGTCGGCGTTGAGCCAGACGAGCACGGCGATGAGTGCGGGCACGGTGCACGCGACGATGAGCGCGTTCGCGGGCACCTTGCTGCCCTCGGTCACCTTCGAGAGCCAGCGGTGGCCCGGGATCATGCCGTCGCGCGCGAACGAGAACAGCAGGCGGCTCGCGGCGGCCTGGAGGCTCAGCACGCACGAGAGGAACGCCGTGATCGCGATGACGAGGAACAGCTTCGCGCCGACCGGGCCGAGCGTGGACTCGAGGATGGCGGGGATCGGGTCGGCATCCTCGCCGGCGACGATCGCTTGCAGGTCGGGGGCGGCGAGCACGTAGCCGCCGAACGAGAACAGCGCCGAGACGCCGCCGACGAGGATCGTCAGCATCATGGCCCGGGGGATGCGGCGCGCCGGGTTGGCGACCTCTTCGGCGACGTCGCCGCAGGCCTCGAAGCCGTAGAAGAGGAACAGGCCGGCGAGCGCCGCGCCCATGAACGCGGTGAGGTAGCTGCCGTCGCCTTCGACGCCCATCGTGTCGAAGAAGACGCTGAACTCCTGCTTGCGCTGGAAGATCAGCAGGTAGAGGCCGAGCCCGATCACGCCGATGAGCTCGGCGGCGAGGCCGATGCGCGCGACGCGGGCGAGCCACCTGGTGCCCGAGAGGTTGATCAGGAGGGCGATCAGCAGCAGGCCGAGCGTGATCCACAGCGTCGTGTCGGCGGTGTGCTCGATGCCGAACAGGCTGGCGGTGAAGCCGGAGCCGTACTCGGCGACCGCGGTGATGGTCACGATCATGGCCCAGATGTAGACCCACGCCGCCATCCATGCGTAGCGACGACCCCAGAGCCGTCGCGCCCAGGGGTAGATGCCGCCGTGGATCGGGTACTGCGAGACGACCTCGCCGAACACGAGCGAGACGAGCAGTTGCCCGGCGCCCACGATGACGATCCACCAGATCGAGGGCGGTCCGCCGACGGTGAGGGCGAGCGCGAACAGCGAGTACACGCCGACGAGCGGGGAGAGGTACGTGAAGCCGAGGGCGAAGTTCGCCCAGAGGCTCATGGAGCGGTTGAAGGTGTCCTGGTAACCGAGGACCTGGAGGTGCTCGCCGTCGCCGAGTTCGGCGCGCTTCGCGGGTTCGGACATGCTGGCCTTTCGTGATCTTCATTGATCGCGCCCGCCCACCCCGGACGCCGGTTGCCACAGCTTCGCATACCTTCGGTCCTAAAGCTATAGAATAAGATGATTTTGTTCCGCCGGCACGGATGTCGCGTTTCCGCGTCACCGAGACCGGCATGCAGCAAGCGCACGAAACGCAAGGGAGCACCGATGAAGGCAATGGAGCCTCGTCTTACCCGCGCCGTCGTCGAGTGGACCGGCTGGGGCCGCACGCCCGATCCCGTCCGCGACGACGGACGCCTCATCGCACGGTTCGGCGCCGCAGCCGGACCGGCACTCGCCAAGGCGGCCCGTCGACTCGAGGTCGACTTCGCCGCGAGCTCGACCGGATTCCGGGCGCGGCATCCGGAGCTCGGCGGGGACGCGGTCGACGCGCTCGCCTGGAGCACGGGGCACGTACGCACCGAGCGCGAACGGACCGGGCAGGAGCGCACCGGGCAGGACCGCGAGTAGCCGGAACCGCGGCGGGCCGACGGCGATCCGTCCGAGCAGCCGCTCGACACGACGACGACGCGCCCCGGGCCGGAGCCCGGGGCGCGTCGGGCGCGTGCGTCGGAGTCGTCAGCCGATGCGGATGAGCTTCTTGTTGACGAACTCGTCGGCGCCGAGACGGCCCATCTCGCGGCCGGTGCCGGAGCGCTTCACGCCGCCGAAGGGCAGCTCCGCGCCATCCGCCAGCACGACGTTGACGAAGACCATGCCGGCCTCGATCGCGTTCGCGACGCGGTCGGCCTGCTCGGGGTCGGTCGTGTAGACGTACGAGCCGAGGCCGAAGGGGATGTCGTTGGCGATCGCGACCGCCTCGGCCTCGTCCTTCGCGCGGTAGACCTGCGCGACCGGCCCGAAGAACTCCTCCTTCGAGGCAGGGTTCTCGGGGGAGACATCCGTCAGCACCGTGGTCTGGAAGAACGCGCCGTCGCGGGTGCCGCCGTGCACGAGCGTGGCGCCGTGCTCGACCGCGCGCTTGACCTGGGCGTCGAGCCCCTCGGCCGCCTTCAGCGAGGACAGCGGGCCGAGCGCCGAGTCCGACGAGGTCGGGTCGGTCGCCTCGACCTCGGCGAGCTTCGCCGTGAACTTCTCGAGGAACGGCTGGTACAGCTCGTCGATCACGATGAAGCGCTTGGCCGCATTGCACGACTGGCCGCTGTTGTCGAGGCGCGCGTCGACGGCGTTCTGCACGGCCGTGTCGAGGTCGTCGGTCGAGAGCAGGATGAAGGGGTCGGAGCCGCCGAGCTCGAGCACGACCTTCTTCAGGTGCTTGCCCGCGAGCTCCGCGACCGCGGCACCGGCCCGCTCCGAGCCGGTGAGCGAGACGCCCTGCACGCGCGGGTCGGCGATGACGGTCGCGATCTGGTCGTGCGACGCGTAGACGTTCACGTACGCGCCCTCGGGGAAGCCCGCGTCGGCGAAGATCTGCGCGATCGCGGCCGCCGACTCGGGGCACTGCTCGGCGTGCTTGAGCACGATCGTGTTGCCGATGATGAGGTTCGGGCCGGCGAAGCGGGCGACCTGGTAGTACGGGAAGTTCCACGGCATGACGCCGAGCAGCACGCCGAGCGAGCTGCGGCGGATGACCGCGGTGCCGTCGCCGGCGAGCAGGTGCACCGGCTCGTCCTTCAGGAAGTCGGCCGAGTGGTCGGCGTAGTACGTGTAGATGTCGCCGGCGAAGTCGGCCTCGGCGAGGGCCTGCTCGATGGGCTTGCCCATCTCGCGCACGATGATCTCGGCCAGCTCCTGGCGGCGCTCGACGTGCAGCTCGCCGACGCGGCGGATGAGCGCGGCGCGCTCCTCGACGGTCGTGGACTTCGACCACGTGCGGTGCGCCTCGGCGGCCGAGGCGATGGCCGCCTCGAGCTCGGCATCGGTGATCGTCGGGAAGGTCTTCAGGACCTCACCGGTCGCAGGATTGGTCACGGCATAGCTCATTGGGGTTTCTCCTTCTCGGTGCACCGCGCCGTCGGTCCCTGAGTTCGGTCCCTGAGCCTGTCGAAGGGCGAAGGGTCGTCTGCCGCGGTGCATACGCTCGTCGTCTAAAGATATATCAGCGGATGATTTATTTCGAGGTGGATGGCGTCGGGCCGACGAGCACCCGGAACGGCGTGCCCGGGCACGGCTCCGCGTGCTCCCACGCGACCGCGAGCTGGCCGACCTGGAGCGCGGGCTCGGTCGAGACGACCACGCGGCCGTCGTCGTTGACGAGCGCGAGCGGCTCGGGCACGTCGAGGAAGGCGGCGAGCAACTCCTGCTCGAGGCGTCGCACCGCGACATCCGCCCCGACCACGCCCACCATGCGCGCCTGGCCGGATGCCCCGCCGTCGCCGCCCGCGTGCACCGGCATCGTGAGCGTGAGGATGTAGTCGCACGTGCAGAGGTGGTCGACGTAGGGTCCGGTGACGTGCGCATGGCGCGTCGTCGCGGGGATGCGATACCACTCCAGCGCGCGGAAGTCGCGGAGGTACTCGGTGTAGCCGCGCGTCGTGAGGTCGAGGCGCGTCGGCTCGGTCGTCGAGCCGAGCACCGGATTCGCCTCGAGCGGGCCGAGCCACCAGGCGAAGTGCACGTCGCGGCCGCGCACGATCTCGCCGTCGGCGATGAACCCGGCCCCGACGAGCAGCGGGTCGGGCTCGACGAGCCGGGGGAGCACCAGGTCGGCGACGGCGGTGTCGAGGTCGGCCGGACGCACGTCGGGCGATCCGGCGATGAGCTGCTCGATCGGGGCACGCCACGCGGCGAGCTGGTCGAACACCGTGGTGAACACGCCGGCGACGGCGGCCGCGACCTCAGGAACCGATCGGCTCATCGAGCGCACCTCCCCGTTCGATGCGCGCCTTCGCAGAGAGGAGCAGCTCGGACAGGCCCCGTACCAGGGCGCCCGCGGCCTCGCGCGCCTCGGCAGGCCGGTGCGCGGCGACGGCGCGGACGATCGCGCGGTCGTGCCCGACGACCTCGGCCCGCGCCTGGTCGTCGTCGAGGCCGAGCAGCAGCAGCGGCCCGAACTCGGCCTGCAGCCGGATCTGCTCGCGCACGAGCCGGGCCGACTGGCTGAGCACGGCGACCTCGAGGAAGAACCCGCCCTGGTTGGTGCGAGCGGATGCCGCGGTGCCGAAGTCGGCGGCGGCGAGCCAGGTGCCGAGGCGCTCGCCGTCGCTCTCGGCCGCGCGTTCCGCCGCGCGCTCGGCGGCGCCCGCGAGGATCGCGCCGAAGTAGACCGACATGTCGCTGAGCTCGACCTGCGCCAGGCCGCGCAGCCGCGCGGTGAGGAGCGAGCGGTGCCCGCCCTCGTCTTCGACGACGAAGCTGCCGCCGTCGCGGCCACGGCGGGTCTCGACCAGGCCCGCCTCGCGGAGGATGCCGAGGCCCTCGCGCACGGTGATGAGGGCCACGCCGAATCGGCGGGCCAGCTCGGGCTCGCTGGGGAGGCGCTCGCCGGGGTGGAGCACGCCGAGCACGATGCCGTCGGTCAGGCGCTGCGCGACCTGCTCGGCGCGGCCGGCGTCGGCGAGCTGGGCGAACACGGCCTCGCGCGCGCCGGGACCCACCCTCGTCTCCATGCGACTCAGGCTAACCGAGCGGATGCTGCCCGAGTGGCGCCGCGCGAGAAAATCATTCAATATAGGAGGAATTCATGGCGGCCGACGGCGGTCGCCCCACGCGAAGGCGGACGCGAATGCCCGACGGACCCACCGGACCGCTCGCCGGCGTGCGCGTCGCGGACTTCTCCCGCGTGCTCGCCGGCCCCTACGCGACCATGATGCTCGCCGACTACGGGGCCGACGTGATCAAGGTCGAATCGCCCGCGGGAGATGACACGCGCCAGTGGCGGCCCCCCGTCGACGACGCCGGCCGCTCCACCTACTTCGGCGGCGTGAACCGCAACAAGCGGTCGGTCGTGCTCGACCTGGCCGACGACGCCGGGCTCGCCGAAGCGCGTCGGCTCGCGGCATCCGCCGACGTGGTCATCGAGAACTTCCGCCCCGGCGTCATGGCCCGATTCGGACTCGACTATGAGCGCGTGCGCGCGGAGAACCCCGGGGTCGTGTACTGCTCGATCACCGGCTTCGGCACGGGCGACGGGGCGGCGCTCGCCGGCTACGACCTGCTCGTACAGGCCGTCGGCGGGCTCATGAGCATCACGGGCCACCCCGACGGCGACGCGACCAAGGTGGGCGTCGCCCTCGTCGACGTGCTCACAGGCCAGAACGCGGTCGCCGGGATCCTGCTCGCGCTGCGCGAGCGCGACCGCACCGGCGCGGGCCAGCTCGTCGAGGTGACGCTGCTGCAGAGCCTGCTCTCAGCCCTGACCAACCAGGCCTCCTCCACGCTCGCGACCGGGGTCCCGCCGCAACGTCTCGGCAACCAGCACCCGAGCATCGCGCCCTACGCGGTGTTCGGCGCCGCCGACCGCGAGCTCGTCATCGCGGTCGGCAACGACAAGCAGTTCCGCGCGCTCGCCTCGGTCGTCGGCGCGCCCGCGCTCGCCGACGACCCGCGATACGCCTCCAACACCGACCGGGTCGCGCACCGCGACGAGCTGCGCGACGACCTCGAACGGGCGCTCGCCGGGGCCTCCGCGGCCCACTGGGTCGACGCCTTCGCCGACGTCGGCGTGCCGGCCGGCCTCGTCAACGACGTCGGCGAGGCGATCGCGTTCGCCGACGAGCTCGGGCTCGAGCCGGTCGCCGAGATCGAGGCGACGGATGGCACCGCAGCGCACCGCTCGATCGCGAACCCGATCCGACTCTCCACGACCCGCCCCGGCTACCGCTCCGCGCCGCCCGCGCTCGGCGAGCACGACGGCGCCGACTGGCGCTCCTGAACCGCACCGAAAGGACCATCCGATGACCGCCACCTCCACCGCCGTGACCGCGCCGCGCATCGACACCGTGTTCGACCTCGACGCCCTCCTCACCGACGAGGAGCGCGACTGGCGCGACCGCGCCCGCCGTTTCGCGCAGGAGCGCATCGCGCCGGTCATCGAGCAGGACTTCGAGGACAAGCACTTCCGCCGCGAGCTCGTGCGCGAGGCCGGTGAGCTCGGGTTCCTCGGCATGCACCTCACGGGCTACGGATGCGCCGGGGCGGGCGCCGTCTCGTACGGGCTCGTGTGCCTCGAACTCGAGGCGGCCGACTCGGGCTGGCGCACCTTCGTGTCGGTGCAGGGCTCGCTCGCCATGAGCGCCATCCACAAGTACGGCTCGGAGGAGCAGAAGCAGCGCTGGCTGCCGGGCATGGCCAAGGGCGAGCTCATCGGATGCTTCGCGCTCACCGAGCCGCAGGGCGGCAGCGACCCCGCGGCGATGACCACGGTCGCGCGCCGCGAGGGCGACGCCTGGGTGATCGACGGCGCCAAGCGCTGGATCGGGCTCGCGTCGCTCGCCGACGTCGCGGTCGTGTGGGCGAAGGTCGAGGACGCCTCCGGGCAGGACGACGGCGTCGTGCGCGGGTTCCTCGTGCCGACGACGACCCCCGGGTTCACCGCGACGCCCATCGACGGGAAGCTCTCGATGCGCGCGTCGGTGCAGTGCGACGTGACCTTCGAGGGCGTGCGCCTGCCGGCCGACGCGATGCTGCCCGGCGCCCGCGGGCTCTCGGGCCCGTTCGGCTGCCTCAACGAGGCCCGCTACGGCATCGTCTGGGGGGCGATGGGCGCCGCGCGCTCGTGCCTCGAGGCGGCGCTCGACCGCTCGATCACGCGCGAGGTGTTCGGCAAGCCGATCGGCGCGAACCAGCTCATCCAGGCCAAGCTCGCCGACATGCTCGTCGAGGTCGAGAAGGGCGTGCTGCTCGCGCTGCACCTCGGCCGGCTCAAGGAGCGCGGCGCGCTCACGCCGGCGCAGATCTCCGTCGGCAAGCTCAACTCGGTGCGCGAGGCGCTGAAGATCGCGCATGAGGCCCGTGCCATCCTGGCCGGCGACGGTATCACCAGCGCCTTCCCCGTGATGCGGCACGCCGCGAACCTCGAGTCGGTGCGCACGTACGAGGGCACGGACGAGGTGCACCAGCTCGTGATCGGGCGCGCGCTCACGGGCCTCAGCGCGTTCTAGCGCGCGCGTCCAGGCGCCCGCGCGCCCCGGCGACCACGCGCCATCCGCCGCCGATAGGGTCGTGCGATGGACCTCGAGGACGTCTGGCCCCTCTTCCGCCTCCGGCTGCGCACGCCGCGGCTCGAGCTGCGCCTCGCGCGCGACGAGGATCTCGCCTCGCTCGTCGAGTCGGCCCTCGCGGGTGTCCACGACCCGGGCGTCATGCCGTTCGCGATGCCCTGGACCGACGCCGAGCCCGCCGAGCAGGCGCGCGGCATCGCGAAGCACGTCTGGCGGCAGCGCGTCGAGTGCGCGCCCGACGATTGGACGCTCCTGTTCGCCATCCGCCACGAGTGCGTCGTGATCGGGCTGCAGGACGTGCGCGGCCACCGCTTCCCGACGCGGCGGACGATCTCGACCGGCTCGTGGCTCACCGCGTCGAAGCAGGGCCTCGGCCTCGGCACCGAGATGCGGGCCGCGGTGCTCGCCTTCGCGTTCGACCACCTCGGCGCCGAGGTCGCCGAGACCAGTGCCGCCGACTGGAACGGGTCGTCGCAGGGCGTCACGCGCAAGCTCGGCTACCGCGACAACGGGCTCGGCCGCATCGAGGCGCGGCCGGGCGAGATGGAACTCGACGTGCGCTTCCGCCTCGAGCCCGAGTGGTTCGTGCGGCCCGAGTGGACGCTCGAGGTCGAGGGCCTCGCCGACGCGCGACGCGAGCTCGGACTCGACTGACACGGCGGAGGCCGGCGCGCGAGGTGCGGCGCCGGCCTCCGATCGATGGAGCGTTCCGGGTCAGTTGATGCCGGGGATGATGATCCAGCGGTTGACGAGGATCAGCCAGATCACCATCAGCACGAGCGCGATGATCGTGAGCGTGCGCCCGGTGCGCCCGCCCGCGAACAGCGCGACCGCGAGCACCACGATCGTCGCGATGCCGAGCACGAGCGCGCCGAAGGGGATGCCGGGCAGGAACAGGGCGAGCAGGAACAGGCCGGCGACGACGATCTCGATGATGCCGACGACCGTCGAGCCGCCTCGGGCGCGAAGGCGCCAGATGCCGTCGACGAGGGCGAGGACGCCGCCCGCGAGGGCGATGAGCAGGAGCCAGGTCAGGGTGATCATGGGGTTCCTTCGGTTGGTGTGGGGTCACCGCGACGAGGGATCCGGTCCCTCGACCGCCGCAACACTAGCCACCGCCCGGGGCCGGCCGCCTCCGGTTGCGCGGAGGGCCCCCGAGCGTGTATGCCCGTGCGCGCATGTCGCCCCGATTTGCAGGGAATCGGGGCCGATCGGGAATGGAAACGGGGCGTCATCCGGTTTCACCCCGTGGTCGCCGACGTGATGGACTCGTGCGCGCCGGCCCACCCGAACCCCGGCACACCCCGCCGGAATCGAAACGTCACGAACGGAGCACCATGCCTCTCGCCCGCACCCGCACCATCCTCGGCCTCGCCGCGGCCTCGGCCGCCGTCATCGCGCTCGCCGCGTGCTCGAGCGGCGACTCCGGCTCCGACTCGGGCGCCGCGAGCGATGCGGGCGACGAGTACGGCCTGGTGCAGGCCGGTACGCTCACGGTCGCGACCGAGGGCACCTACCGCCCGTTCAGCTTCCACGAGGACGGCTCCGGCGACCTCGTCGGCTACGACGTCGAGGTCGCGGAGGCCGTGGCCGAGAAGCTCGACCTCGAGATCGCCTTCCAGGAGACCCAGTGGGACGCGATCTTCGCGGGCCTCGACGCCGGTCGCTTCGACGTCATCGCGAACCAGGTCTCGATCACGCCCGAGCGCGAGGAGCAGTACCTCTTCAGCGAGCCATACACCGTCTCGCGCGGCGTCATCGTCGTGAACGAGGGCGACTCGTCGATCTCGTCGTTCGAGGAGCTCGAGGGCAAGACCACCGCGCAGTCGCTCACCAGCAACTGGTACGAGCTCGCGACCGAGTCGGGCGCGAACGTCGAGGCCGTCGAGGGCTGGGCCCAGGCCGTGTCGCTGCTGCAGCAGGGTCGCGTCGACGCCACGATCAACGACGAGCTGACGTTCCTCGACTACGTGAACACCACGCCCGACGCCGCGATCGAGGTCGCCGCCGAGACCGAGGACTCCTCGCTCAGCGCCTTCGCGCTCACGCAGGACAAGGAGGCGCTCGTCGCCGCGATCGACGAGGCGCTCGCCGAGCTCGCGGCCGACGGCACGCTCGCCGAGATCGGCGAGAAGTACTTCGGCGCCGACGTCTCGCAGTAGTCCGCCGCCGCCCTCCCGCGCCGCCCCCGCCCCCGCCGAGTGTTTCCGTTCGCGCCGAGTGCGCCCGTTCGAGCGGAAACACTCGGCGCGAATGGCAACATTGGCGCAGGATGTCGCGGTGCGACGTCCGCGCGGGCGCGCGAGCGCGCCATCCTGATGCCCGGAAGGTCGTGAATCCATGAACGAGGGCCTGCAGCTGTTCCTCGAGTCGTTCTGGCCGATCGTGTGGGGCGGGATCACCGGGACCATCCCGCTGGCGGTCGCGTCGTTCGCGATCGGCCTCGTGCTCGCGCTCGTCGTGGCGCTCATGCGGCTCTCGAAGAACCCGGTGCTCTCGAACATCGCCCGGTTCTACGTGTCCGTGATCCGCGGGACGCCGCTGCTCGTGCAGCTGTTCGTGATCTTCTACGGCCTGCCCGCGATCGGGCTCGTCATCGACCCGTGGCCGAGCGCGATCGCCGCGTTCTCGCTCAACGTCGGCGGGTACGCCGCCGAGATCATCCGCGCCGCGATCCGGTCGGTGCCGCAGGGCCAGTGGGAGGCCGCGTACACGATCGGGATGTCGCCCGCGACGACGCTGCGCCGTGTCATCCTGCCCCAAGCCGCACGGGTCTCGGTGCCGCCACTGTCGAACACGTTCATCTCGCTCGTCAAGGACACCTCGCTCGCGTCGCTGATCCTCGTGACCGAGCTGTTCCGCGTCGCCCAGCAGATCGCGGCGTTCAGCCAGGAGTTCATGCTGCTCTACCTCGAGGCGGCGCTCATCTACTGGCTGTTCTGCCTCGTGCTCTCAGGCGTGCAGTCGAGGCTGGAGAAGAGGTTGGATCGCTATGTCGCGCACTGAACCGCCCGTGCCGCCGTCGGGCGGCGACCCGCTCGCCCCGCCCGAGACCGGGTCGACGGAGGCCGCGGTGCTGCTCTCGGCACGCGGCATCCGCAAGTCGTTCGGCACGAACGAGGTGCTGCGCGGCATCGACTTCTCGGTGCGTCGCGGCGAGGTCGTCACGCTCATCGGGCCGAGCGGGTCGGGCAAGACGACCGTGCTGCGCTCGCTCAACGGCCTCGAGACACCGGATGGCGGTGCCCTCGAGTTCGACGGCGGCCCCGCGATCGACTTCTCGAACCCCGTCGCGAAGGCCGACCGCATCGCGATGCGCGACCGCTCCGCGATGGTGTTCCAGCAGCACAACCTGTTCCCGCACATGACCGTCGTCGAGAACGTCGTGGAGGGCCCGATCCGCGTGCAGCGCGTGCCGAAGGCGCAGGCGCTCGCCGAGGCATCCGCCTTGCTCGACCGCGTCGGCCTCGCCGACAAGCGCGACGCGTACCCGTTCGAGCTCTCCGGCGGGCAGCAGCAGCGCGTCGGGATCGTGCGCGCGCTCGCGCTGAAGCCCGACCTGCTGCTGTTCGACGAGCCCACGAGTGCCCTCGACCCCGAGCTCGTCGGCGAGGTGCTGCACGTCATCAAGGAGCTCGCCGACGAGGGCTGGACCATGGTCGTCGTCACCCACGAGCTCGCGTTCGCGCGCCAGGCGGCCGACGAGGTGCTGTTCATGGACGGCGGCGTGATCGTCGAGCGCGGCGCCCCCGCCCAGATCTTCACGAACCCGCGCGAGGAGCGCACTCGCCGGTTCCTCGACCGGATCCTGCGGCCGCTCGACTGAGCCCTTCCGCGGCGAGCCGGTCGAGCGGATCATGGGGGAATGGCGACGAACGTGATGATCCTCGGGGCCGGATTCGGCGGCCTCGAACTCGCGACCCTGCTCTCGGAGCGGCTCGCCGGCGACGTCGAGGTGACGCTGGTCGACCAGGCCGACGCGTTCGTCTTCGGGTTCTCCAAGCTCGACGTGCTGGCCGGCCGGCGCACTCCCGGCGAGGTTCGGCTGCCGTACGCGCACTTCGCGAAGCGGGGCGTCGAGTTCCGGCGCGAGCGGGTGCTCGAGGTCGATCCCGCCGCACGTCGCGTGGTGACGGATGTCGCGACCTACGATCCCGACCTGCTCGTCGTGGCGCTCGGCGCAGGGTACGACCTCGCCGCGACGCCCGGCTTCGCCGAGGGCGGATTCGAGTACTACTCGGTCGACGGCGCCGCGCGGCTGCGCGACGAACTCGCGGCCTTCCCTGGGGGCAGGGTGATCCTCGCGGTGCTGTCCATCCCGTTCAAGTGCCCGCCCGCGCCGTACGAGGGCGCGCTGATCGTGCACGAGCTGCTCGTCGAGCGCGGCATCCGCGACGCCAGCAGCATCCACGTCGTCAGCCCGCAGCCCTCGCCGATCCCGGTGTCGCCGTCGGCGTCGGCCGCCCTCGAGACGGCGATGGCCGACCGGGGCATCGAGTACACCAAGCGGCACCGCGTGCATGGCATCGATCCCGGGGCGCGCCGGGCCCGGTTCGCCGACCACGACGAGCCGTACGACCTGTTCATCGGCGTGCCCGTGCATCGCGTGCCCGACGTGCTCGTCGCCGCCGGGCTGACCGAGGACGGCTGGGTCGCCGTCGACCCGCTCACCCACGAGACCCGGTTCCCGGACGTGTGGGCGATCGGCGACTGCGCCGAGGCCGGCATCCCCAAGGCGGGCACCTTCGCCGAGAGCGCGGCACGGGTCGTCGCTGCGCAGCTCGTGCGGCGCGTGCGGGGCGAGGGCGAACCCGAGGCGGGCGGCCGCGGCCTCTGCTTCATCGAGTACGGCGACGGCGAGGTCGGGCGCGTCGACGTCGACTTCCGCGCCCCCGGCGGCCCGACGGCGCCCCTGCTCGGACCGGCGCGGGAGTACGCGGCCGAGAAGGCCCGGTTCGGCGACGTGCGGCGGGAGCGCTGGTTCGCGTCGCCCGGGTGAACTCCGCGGTCGTGGAGGTCGGGCGACTAGCGTGAGCACATGCCCGCGTCCGTCACCGGCTCCGCCGCACGGGTGACGAGCGCGGATGCGCCGGGCGACGCCGACGAGCTCCGGGGCGGGTCTGGCGCGACCGTCGGGCCCGAGCCGCCCAGCCGGCGGGTGAGGAACGCCCGGCGCGCACTCGGGGCGTTCCGCCTCGCGATCGCGGTGATCGAGGTCGTCGCGCTGATCGGCAACTACCAGTACGTGCTGGAGTTCCCGCTGTTCGCGTCGGTGAACTTCTTCAGCTACTTCACGATCCTGTCCGCGATGCTCGCGGTCGTCACGCTGCTCGTCGCCGCCGGGTACGCGCTGCTGCAGCCGCGCGACCCGCCGCTGCTCGGGGCGTTCCGGACGATGGTGACCGTGTACCTGCTCGTGTCGGGGATCGTGTTCGGGCTCATCGCGCTCCAGGCCTCGACGCGCGACTACCGCCTCGAGGTGCCGTGGTCCGACACCGTGCTGCACTTCGTGGTGCCATTCCTCGCGCTGATCGCGTGGACCGTCGACGCCGTGATCGCCGTCAACCCGCCGGTGCCCTGGGCCACCGTCGGGCTCGTGCTCGTCCTCCCGTCGATCTGGCTCGTCTACACGCTGCTGCGCGGCGCCGAGATCGGCTGGTACCCGTACTTCTTCCTCGACGAGACGCAGGTCGGCGGGCCCGGCGGCGTCGCGGCGTACTGCGTGCTGGTGCTCGGGATCTTCGTCGCCCTGACGGCGGTGCTCGTCGCGGTGCACCGCCGGCTCGCGCGCGTGGCGGTGCGGCGCCGGGCGGCCCGGGCTGCTCGGCGGGCGGCGGCGGCCGGGCCGTCGACCGAGGCGACGGCCGTGGCGGATGCCGCGGGCTAACCGGCCGCGAAAGGCGCGAGCGCCGCGAGCACCGTGTCGAGCGCGTCGCCGTCGTCGAGCTCCGCGATGCGGCGCGCGTGCTCCGCGGCGAGCATCCCGACGAGCACGGGCTGCCGCGGATCGACGCCGAGGTCCAGCCACGCGGCGACCGCCGAGGTCGCGCCCACCACGGTGAGCACGTTCGGCAGTTGGTCGACGGGGATCGCTGCGCCCGTGGCATCCGTCGTCGACCGCCAGAACGCCTCGTCGAAGCGGAGCTGCACGAGATCGACCGCGCCCATGCCGATCGTCGCGATCGCGCGCTGGTGCAGCAGCGGCAGCGGCGGGTCGAACGTGATCGTGTCGGTCTTCAGCACGCCGATCGACGCGGTCACGATCACGCGATGCATGCGGAGCGACTCGCCGGAGTCCAGCCGGAGGCTCACGCCGTCGTCGTCGACCGCGATCTCGGTGACCGCGCTCGACCCCGCGATGTCGAGGCCCTCGGCGAGCACGTCGATGAGGCCGGACCATCCGCTGGTGACCTGCGCGGTCGGCTTCCAGACGGCGTCGGCGTCGAAGCGCTGCGCGGAGATGCGCGCCGGGATCGCGCCCGTCGTGGGCTCGACGCCGGTGGTCAGGGCGTTCACGAACCAGTCGCGGGGGCCCAGGCCGTCGGCGCCGGTCTCGGGCGGGAGCGGCACGACGCCCGAGCGGATCAGCGCGGTCGAGAGCGACGTGTCGGCGGACTGCCCAGCGGCCCAGGCCTGCGCGGTCGCGATCGCATCCCACCCGGCCGACGACGGCTCGACGACCACGCCCTCGGGCGTGCGGGGCTGGATCTGCGGCGTGAAGTCGCGCGTCGCGACCCCCGCCTCGGCCAGGACGGCGTGCATGAGGCCGCCGTCGGAGGCGAACGGGCTGCCGAGCTCGACGGGCGCGCTGAACTCGTCGTCCTCGACCGTGTGCAGGCGGCCGCCCAGGCGGTTGCGCGCCTCGATCACGACGACGTCGAACCCCCGGTCGACGAGCGTGCGGGCGGCGGCGAGGCCCGCGATGCCCGCGCCGATGATCGCGATCCGGTCGCCGTCGTCGGCGAGACCGGCGACCGCGCGGCCGGCGCGGAGCCCCTCGGCGTAGGCGCCGTGCACGGTGCCGGGTGCCTCGGGCGAGGTCGCCTCGCCGGTGATCACGAGGCGGTCGGCGACGGGTTCGCCGAGCGCCGCGCGGAGCTCGGGCGTGGTGCCCACCGCGTCGAAGCTGAACGCGCCGCGGACGAACGGGTCGGCGCTCCAGCGCGAGCGGAGGAACGCGACAGGCTGCGGGACGGCGCCGGGAGTGGGCGTCGGGGTCGGGGTCGGCGTGGGCGTCGAGGTCCGGGTCGGGGTCGCGGTCGGGGTCGGGCCGCCGTCGGTGCACGCCGCGAGCGAGGCCGCGGCGAGGCCGCCGACCGCCGCGGCGAGGAACGCGCGTCGCGGCATCCCCCCGGCCGGGCCCCGTGCGTCCATGTGCCTCAGGCTAGCCGCTCGCCCTGCGCGAACCGCTCCGCGATCGGGAGGCATGAGAATCCGCGCGACGGGCCCCGGTGGGCCGCATCGCGCGGATCCTCATGCGTTCGTGCCGGGTCAGGCGAGCTCGGCGTCGGCCAGGTCGAGCGCCTCGTCGATGATGTCGAGGCCGCGGATGAGCTCCTCCTCGGTGATCACGAGCGGCGGCGCCACGTGCATCCGGTTGAAGTGGATGAACGGCCAGAGGCCGGCCCGCTTGCAGGCGGCCGCGACCTTCGCCATCGGCGCGGCATCCGCCCCCGACGCATTGAACGGCACGAGCGGCTCGCGGGTCTCGCGGTCGCGCACGAGCTCGATCGCCCAGAACAGGCCGAGCCCGCGCACCTCGCCGACTGACGGATGGCGCTCGGCCATCGCCCGCAGGCGCGGGCCGACGACGCGCTCACCGAGGTCGCGCACGCGCTCGAGGATGCCGTCGCGCTCGAACACCTCGAACGTCGCGACGCCCGCCGCGCACGCGAGCGGGTGGCCCGAGTACGTCAGGCCGCCCTGGAACGACACCGTGTCGAAGTGCGACGCGATCCGCTGCGAGATCACGACGCCGCCGAGCGGCACGTAGCCCGAGTTCACGCCCTTCGCGAAGGTGATGAGGTCGGGGGTGACGCCGAAGTGGTTCACCGCGAACCACTCGCCGATGCGGCCGAAGCCGACCATGACCTCGTCGGCGATGTACACGATGCCGAACCGGTCGCAGATCTCGCGCACGCCCTGCAGGTAGCCGGGCGGGGGCACGAGCACGCCGTTCGTGCCGACGACGGTCTCGATGATGATCGCCGCGACGGTGTTCGCGCCCTCGAGCGTGATGACCTGCTCGAGGTGGGCGAGCGCGCGCTCGGTCTCCTGCTCGGGGCTGACGGCGTGGAACGACGAGCGGTACGGGTACGGCCCGAGGAAGTGCACGACGCTGCCGTCGCTCGGCTCGTTCGCCCAGCGACGCGGGTCGCCCGTGAGCGAGATCGCGGTCGCGGTGCCGCCGTGGTAACTGCGGTACATCGACAGCACCTTGCGGCGACCGGTGACGGCGCGCGCCATCCGCACCGCGTGCTCATTGGCGTCGGCCCCGCCGTTCGTGAAGAACACCGTGTCGAGGTCGCCGGGCGCCACCTCGGCGATGCGGCGCGCGAGCTCGCCGCGCACGTCGTTGGCGAGCGCCGGCTGGATGGTCGCGAGGCGACCGGCCTGCTCCTGGATCGCCGCGACGAGGTCGGGGTGCTGGTGGCCGAGGTTCAGGTTCACCAGCTGGCTCGAGAAATCGAGGTACGCGTTGCCCTGGTAGTCCCAGAACGTCGAGCCCTCGCCCGCCGCGACGGGCAGCGGGTCGATGAGGGCCTGCGCGCTCCACGAGTGGAACACGTGGGCGCGGTCGTCGGCGCGCACCTGCGCCTCGGCGGCGGCATCCGGCAGCGGATGGCGCGTGCCGCGCCGGTCGACGTACGTCGCCGCGGCTGCGCCATCCGTCGTGCCATCCGTCGTCGTCTGCGTCGTGTCGTGTTCAGAAATCAGGAGATCGGTCATCTCTCGGTACTCCGTTCGGTTCGGAATTCAGGAGCGGCAGCGGCCCGACGCCCGGTCGGATGCCGAAACCTGCATCCGACCGGCCAGGAGCTGCACGCGCTTCCTGAATTCCGCACAGGGCGCACCCCGTGCGCTCCTGAATTGTGGACGTGGGGGCTGAGGGTCAGTGGTTCTGGGGGAAGCCGAGGTTGATGCCGCCGTGGGTGGCGGGGTCGAGCCAGCGGCTGGTGACGGCCTTCTCGCGGGTGAAGAAGTCGAAGCCGTGCACGCCGTAGGCCTTGGCGTCGCCGAACAGCGACTTCTTCCAGCCGCCGAACGAGTGGTAGGCGACCGGCACGGGGATGGGCACGTTGATGCCGATCATGCCGACCTCGACCTCGTTCTGGAAGCGCCGTGCGGCGCCGCCGTCGTTGGTGAAGATCGCGGTGCCGTTGCCGAACTGACCCGAGTTGATGAGGTCCAGGCCCTCGTCGTACGAGCCGACGCGCACGACCGAGAGCACCGGTCCGAAGATCTCCTCGGTGTACGCGCGGCTCGTGGTGGGCACGCGGTCGAGCAGGGTGGGGCCGAAGAAGAAGCCGTCCTCGTGGCCGTCGACCGTGAAGCCGCGGCCGTCGACGACGACGGTGGCACCGTCGGCCTCGGCGATGTCGACGTAGGAGGCGACCTTGTCGCGGTGCACGTCGGTGATCAGCGGGCCCATGTCGGGCTCGACGCCGTCGATGCCGGCGCCGTTGCCGATCTTCAGCCTGGCGATGCGGTCGGAGATCTTCGCGATGAGGTCGTCGGCGACGGGCTCGACGGCCAGCACGACGCTGATGGCCATGCAGCGCTCGCCCGCGGCGCCGTAGCCGGCGTTGACGGCCGAGTCGGCGACGAGGTCGAGGTCGGCGTCGGGCAGCACGAGCATGTGGTTCTTCGCCCCGCCGAGGGCCTGCACCCGCTTGCCGTGCTTGGACGCGGTCTCGTAGATGTACTGCGCGATCGGCGTCGAGCCGACGAACGAGATCGACTGCACCACCGGCGAGGTCAGCAGGCCGTCGACGGCGAGCTTGTCACCCTGGAGGACCGTGAACACCCCGTCGGGCAGGCCGGCCTGCTTCCACAGCTCAGCCATCCACAGCGCAGCCGACGGGTCCTTCTCGGACGGCTTGAGCACCACGGCGTTGCCCGCGGCGATCGCGATGGGGAAGAACCACATCGGCACCATCGCGGGGAAGTTGAACGGGCTGATCACGCCGACCACGCCCAGCGGCTGCTTGAGCGAGTACACGTCCACGCCGGTCGACGCGTTCTCGGAGAAGGCGCCCTTGACCAGGTGGGGGAACCCGGTGGCGAGTTCCACGACCTCCTGGCCGCGGAGGATCTCGCCCATCGCGTCGGAGCGCACCTTCCCGTGCTCGGCGGTGATGATCTCGGCCAGCTCGCCCTTGCGGGCGTTGAGCAGCTCGCGGAACGCGAACAGCACACTCTGGCGCTTCGCGATCGAGAAACCGCTCCACACCTCGAACCCGCGCTGGGCGGAGGCGATCGCCTCGTCGATCTCGGCCTGGTCGGCCAGGGCGACCTCCGCCTGCACGGCGCCGGTCGCCGGGTTGTAGACGGGAGCGGTCCGCCCGGACGTCGAGGCGCGCAGCGCGCCGTCGATCCAGTGGCCGATCTGCGCCACGTCGGCGGTCGCGGCGGGCGGGGTGGCGGTGTCAGTGAGGCTCATTGCAGTCCTTCGGTGGGGTGTGCGGTGCGGCCCGATACTGGATCCGGACAGATCGACCGGCATCGTCTAGGCTTGCGTTTCCCCAGTCTTACAGAGAGAGCGAGGCGGCTCCCGTGCCAGATCGTCGCGAAGCGTCCGATATCCGGACGGATCGTCCGGCCAACGGTGCGGGGAGCGCCGCAGCCGACGACAGCCTGCCGACCGTCGGTGAGATCCTCGCCCTCGAGGCGGTGGCCGCGGGCGTCCCCGAGGTGCTCGTGGGCGGTTCGGCGCTCGACGCGCGCGTGCGGTGGCTGCACGTCTCCGACAGCGCGGGAGTCGCCCGGTTGCTGAACGGCGGCGAGCTGCTGCTCTCGACCGGGTCGGGTTGGCCGGAGGAACCGGCTGACCTCCGTACGCTCCTCGCGGGGTTCGTCGAGGCCGGGATCGCCGGGCTCGTGATCGAGCTCGGCGCGCACTACCGCTACGTGCCGGCGGTCGTCGTCGACGCCGCGGCCGAGCACGGCCTCGCGCTCGCGGCACTGCACCGCGAGGTGAAGTTCGTCGCGCTCACCGAGGCGGTGCACCGCCGGATCATCTCCGAGCAGACGGCCGCGCTGCACGCCCGCGACGAGGTGCGCGAGCGCTTCACCGCGCTCGCGCTGCGCGGCGCGCCCGCCGACCACATCGTGCAGCAGCTCGCGCAGACGCTCGCCGCGCCCGTCGTGCTCGAGAGCCTCGCGCACGAGGTGGTCGCGGCCGACCTGCCGCCCGACGCCGAGGAACAGCTCCTCGCCGGATGGCAGCTGCGCTCGCGCGACGCGCACCGTCGCGCGGGGTCGAGCGTCGGCGCCGGCCAGGACGCGTGGCTCATCGTGCCCGTCGAGGCCCGCGGCATCCGCTGGGGTCACCTCATCGCACTGCCCGGGCCGCCGCACGCCGCAGGTCGCACGAGCGTGCTCGAGCAGGGGGCCATCGCGCTCGCACTGGGGCGCCTCGCCGACGGCGACGACGACACGTGGGCCCGCATCGGCCGGCAGCGGCTCGTCGAGCACCTGCTCACGGGGCGGTTCGGGTCGGCAGGCGGTGCGGCCGCGCGTCTCGAGGCGGCGGGGCTGCCGCTGGCCGGCGCCGACCTCTACGGCCTCGTCGCGACCGGGGCGACCCGCGACGGCGCGGCCGACGAGTCGGCGCGTGCCCTCGGCGGCCGGGCGCTCGAGGCGCGTCCGCAGGCAGGCGACGCACCGGCGTCCGCCCGGGTCGTGCTGCTGTCGCTGCCGGTCGGCACGCGGTTCGACGACGCGGCCGCGCGCGGATTCGCGAATGCGATCGCCGCGACCACGCCGGCGACGACGGATGCCGCGCGCCTCGCGCTCGCGATCGGCGCGACCGCGCACGACCTCGACGGCCTGCTCGTCTCGGTGCAGGAGGCGCTCGACCTCGCGCGCACGCCGCTGCCGCGTCAGGCCCGGGGGCTCGTCGTGCGCCGCTCGCAGGACCGACCGCTGGTGCGGCTCGTGACGTCGCTGCGCGACGACCACCGCCTGCAGGAACTGGGGGAGCGCATGCTCGCGCCGCTCATCGAGCACGACCTCGCCCGCGGCGGCGACCTGCTCGACGTGCTCGGCGCGATGCTCGCCCACCCCGGCAACCGCACGGCCGCGGCGCAGGCGAGCCACCTCTCGCGATCGGTGTTCTACCAGCGGCTCGCGCTCATCGGCGACCTGCTCGACGCCGACCTCGACGACGGCGAGACGCTCACGGCGCTGCACCTGGCGCTGCTCGTGCGGCGCGGCGGGGGCCGCTGACGGGTCGTCGGCGCCCCTCGTTCACTTGCTATTGACAAGTGCACTTGCAAAGAGCAAGCTAGGCGCATCAGGCACCATCCGAGACTTCCACCACCGGAGGACACCATGACCGCGACCAGCATCTTCGTGAACTTCCCCACGACCGACCTCGACCGCTCCAAGGCGTTCTACGAGGCGCTCGGCTACCGCATCAACCCGAACTTCACCGACGAGAACGCCGCGTGCGTCGTGCTCGACGACAACCTGTACTTCATGGTGCTCACGCGCGAGTTCCTCGGCACCTTCACCGACAAGCAGATCATCGACACGAAGACCCACGCCCAGATGGCCGTGTCGCTCACCTGCGAGTCGCGCGAGGCCGTCGACGAGATGCTCGTCAAGGCGCTCGCGGCGGGCGGCACCGAGCCGCGACCGGCCCAGGACTACGGCTTCATGTACTCGCGCGACCTCGAGGACCCGGACGGCAACATCCTGGGCTACCTGTACATGGAGCCCGCCGCCGCCGAGATGGGTCCCGAGGCCTACATGGCGCAGCAGGGCGCCGGCGCGCCGGGCGCGACGGCCTGACCAGGCCGCCGCCATGGCGACGCGCGCCGCGCGCGGCTTCGGCCAGTACGACGGCGTGGCCCGGGCGATCGAGCGGGTCGGGGAGCGATGGGCGCTGCTCATCGTCCGCGACCTGCTCGTCGGCCCGCGCCGGTACGGCGACCTGAAGGCGGGGCTGCCGCGCATCCCGACGAACATCCTGGCCGACCGGCTCAAGGAGCTGCAGGAGGCGGGCGTCGTCCGCCGCGTGCCGACCGTGCGCGGGGGCTACGAGCTCACCGCGCTCGGCCGCGGACTGGCACCCGCCGTGCTCGCACTCGAGCGCTGGGGCTGGTCGTCGCTCGGCGACCCGGGCGACGGCGAGCTCGTCACGCGCGAGGGCGTCACGATCGCGCTGCGCGCGGCGTTCCGAGCGGATGCCGCGCTCGGCATGCCGCCGACCGAGTACGTGCTGCACGTGGCCGAGGCCTCCGTCGCGGCGACCGTCGTCGGCGGCGCGCTCGAGGTCGTGCCCATCGGGGCCGGAGCCGTGCCGCAGCCGCGGCGCACGACGCCCGAGCCGGCGTTCGAGGCGACGCTCGAGCTCGCGCTCGAACCCGCGGAGTTCCGCGACCTGCTCGCGGGACGAGCCGACGCCCGCTCGGTCTCGATCCTCGCGGGCGAGTCCGACGCGCTCGACCGCTTCATGCAGGCGTTCCGCATCGACCCGGTCGATCCGACGCCGACGGCGGCGGAGGCCGCGGCGGACACGTCGCACGCCGCGACCGACGGCCCCGCGGCATCCGTCGCCTGAGTGCCCCGCGCGGCGGTGCCGGGCCGACCTGTCCGGCGCAACCCGTGGCACCGCGCGGGCCGACGCGATAGAACGGCTTCATGGGTGGATCGGCGCTCGTGCTGGGACCGATGCTGCGGTACGTCGACGAGGCCTCCGCGAGCATCTGGGTCGAGACCCGCGCCGCCGGTCGCGTGGTCGTCCGCGCCGGCGGACGCGAATGGGGCGCGCGCACCTTCGGCGTGCACGGCCACCACTACGCCCTCGTCGAGCTCGACGGCCTCCCGCCCGCGACCGAGCTCCGCTACGAGGTGGCGATCGACGGCGAGCGCGTCTGGCCCGAACCCGGCACGCCGTACCCGGTGTCGCGGGTCGCGACCCGCACGCCCGGCCGGCCGCTGTGCCTCGCGTACGGGTCGTGCCGCACGAGCGTGCCGCACGACGCGCACGGCAACCGCACGCACGGCGTCGACGCCATGCGCGCGTTCGCGCTCGCGGTGGCGGCGGGCGGCCAGGAGCGTCCCGACCTGCTGCTCTTCCTCGGCGACCAGGTGTACGCCGACCTGACGTCGAAGGAGATGCAGGAGTTCATCCGGAGCCGCCGCGACATCCGCGAGGAACCCGGCAAGGAACTCAAGGACTACGAGGAGTACGCGCACCTCTACCAGCTCGCCTGGTCGGACCCCGCGAACCGCTGGCTGCTCTCGACCGTGCCGACCGCGATGATCTTCGACGACCACGACGTGCGCGACGACTGGAACGCCTCGCTCGACTGGAAGCGGGAGATGGAGGCGACGTCGTGGTGGCACGGCCGCATCGTCGCCGGGCTCGGCTCGTACTGGGTGTACCAGCACCTCGGCAACCTGTCGCCGCGCGAGCGCGCCGACGACGAGCTGTGGCAGCGGGTCGTGGCGCACGCGCACGCGCACGGCGACGGCGACGGCGGCGACGACGGCGACGAGCTCGACCTCAGCGACGCGCTCGACGCGTTCGCCGACCGGGCCGACCGCGACCCGGCGAGCGTGCGCTGGAGCTACGCCCGCGACCTCGACGATGTGCGGCTCATCGTCGTCGACTCGCGCGCCGCGCGCGATCTCGACCCCGACGCCCGGGGACTGCTCGACCGCGACGAGCTCGCCTGGCTCGACGCGCAGCTGCAGGGCGGGCCCCGCAACGTGCTCGTCGCGACGTCGCTGCCGTTCCTGCTGCCCATGGGCCTGCACCACGTCGAGGCCTGGGATGAGGCGATCTCGCAGGGCGGTTGGGGTCGCTTCGCGGCCCGGGTGGGGGAGCGGCTGCGTCAGGCGGTCGACCTCGAGCATTGGGCGGCCTGGGAGAACACGTTCCAGGCGGTCGCGCGGATGGTGGCCGAGCTCGCCGACGGCGCCCGTGGGCCGGCACCGCAGAACGTGCTGTTCCTGTCGGGGGACGTGCACTATTCCTACCTCGCCGAGGTCGAGCGCGAGCACGGCGGCCGCATCCTGCAGGCCGTGTGCTCGCCCGTGCGCAACCCCCTTCCGCGCTTCCTGCGCTGGTTCGCGGTCGTCATGTCGTACGGCGTGGCGACGCCGGTCGGTGCGGCCGCAGCCCGCTCGGTCACCGTGCCCGACGCGCCGTTCCAGTGGCACACGGTGAAGGGCCCGTGGTTCGACAACAACCTCGCGCTCCTGCAGGACGGGCCCGACGGCCTGCGGCTGACGTGGCACACCGGAGTCGTCGACCACGGCGACGAGCGCCATCCGCGGCTGGAGGAGGTCGCCGCGATCACGGTGCCCGCCGACCGCGACGCCGACCTCTCGGCGTGAGCCCAGGGCGGGCGGGGCGACGGATGGCGCGGCGCGCGACTACGGCGCCACGTACAGCTTGCGCAGCGTCTCGTGCACCGTCCACACCGTCTGCATGCCGGCGTCGAGCCGCACGAGCGAGCCGGGCCCGAGCTCGATCGCGGGGAGGGCGGGGTCGACGAACTCGACCGTCGCGCGCCCCGTCATCACGACGAACACCTCGTCGACCTCGGTGTCGCGCATCGCGCCCGGTGTCATCTCCCACACGCCCAGTTCCGCCGAACGCATCGCATCGCCCGGCTCGTCGAGCGGAGCGTGGCCGGTGGTCGGCGTGCCGGCCACGACCTGCTCCCGCGGCACGGGCTCGTGTGCGAGCGGGAGGGCCGCGACATCCGTCACCGCCCCCGCGACGAGCCGGGCGAGCGTTCCGCCGTCGGCGCCGGTCGCGCTGCCGATGGCGCCCTCGGTCGCGCTCACGAGTCGAACCCGAGGCCGAGCGCGTCGAGCGTGCGCAGCAGCAGGTTCCGTCGACCCTGGTGGTGGTCGGCGCGGTCGAGCGACCAGCGGGTGAGGTTGATGCCGAGGGATGCCGCGGGCTCGGGCGGGAACGGGAGCGGGCGCGTCTGCACCATCTCGAGGATCGTCCGTTCGGTGTCGAGACCGGCGAGCCGGTCGAGCATGGTCTCGGCCATGAATCGCGTGGAGGCGACGCCGAGCCCGGTGAAGCCCGAGGCGTAGGCGACTCGTCCGTCGCGGGCGAGCCCGGTGAACGCCGTGAACTGCGTCGACGTGTCGATCGCGCCGGCCCACTTGTGGCTGAACTGCAGCCCCTCGAGCTGCGGGTAGGTGGTGAAGAAGTGGCTCGCGAGCTTCGCGAAGCTCTGCGGCCGGTGCTCGTAGCGCTCGCGGATGCGGCCGCCCGCGTGGTAGATCGCGTCGTACCCGCCGTAGAGGATGCGGCCGTCGCGCGTGAGGCGCGAGTAGTGGAACTGGTTGGCCAGGTCGCCGACGCCCTGCCGGTTCGCCCAGCCGATCGAGGCGCGCTGCTCGTCGGTGAGCGGCTCGGTGACGAGCACGTAGTCGTAGACGGGCACCGTCATGAACCGGTTGCGCTTGAGCAGTGATGGAAACACGTTGGTCGCGAGCACCGCGCGCGTCGCGTCGACGCGGCCGTGCTCGGTGACGAGCTGCACTGCGCCGGTCGATCCCGGGGTGTCGAGGCGCGTCACCGGCGAGCGCTCGAAGACCTCGACGCCCGCCTCCTCGGCGACGCGGGCGAGCTCGGCGGTGAGCCTCGCCGGGTGCAGGATGGCGCTGCTGCGCGTGTTCCAGACGGCGCCGAGGTACGCGGGGGAGTGGACCTCAGCACGCAGCCGGTGCTCGTCGAGCAGCTTCACCGAGTCGTCGCCGCGGCTCGCGGCCTCCGCCGCGGCCTCGTGCAGCCATTCGACCTGGTGCGGTTCGACGGCGATGTCGAGCGAGCCGTTGCGCTCGAACTCGAAGTCGATCCCGAGTTCGGCCTCGCTCGCCTCGATCGCGTCGAGGTTCGCGAGGCCGAGCCGGTCGAGTTCGTCCATCTCGTCGGGCCAGCGCGCCAGGCCGTTCTCGCGACCGTGCGTCAGGCTCGCCTCGCAGAACCCGCCGTTGCGACCCGATGCCGCCCAGCCGACCTGCTTCGCCTCGACGAGGACGACCCGCAGGTCGGGGTCGCGCAGCTTCGCGAGCACCGCTGTCCAGAGCCCGGTGTAGCCGCCGCCGACGATCGCGAGGTCGGCGACGTGCGCACCCTCGAGGCGCGGCCGCGGTCGCCTGGCCTCCTCGGGCAGGTCGTCGATCCAGAACACGGACTGCCGTGTCGTGGCGAGGCTGTGCTCGATGACGGATGCCGCGGGGCGGCGGCGCTCGTAGACGGTCGTTCCCACGGGGGATCACTCCAAGTCGGTCGGTGCTCCCATCATGCCCCATATTGCACACGTGGACAACAAGACGCGGGATGTCGCGTTCCGGAGGTCGTGCCCCGGAGGTCGCGATCGTGATGTCGGCGGGTCGCGGGAGCATCGTCGTCATGCCGCCCGCCCCGCCCGTGCCGCCGCCCGCGCCCGACCTGCTCGAGTTCGACGCCGACTTCTCCGGCCCCGACCTCGACCCCGCCCAGTGGCTTCCCCACTACCTCCCGCAGTGGTCGAGCCGCGAGCGCACGCGCGCGCGGTACGACGTCGGCGACGGCGTGCTGCGCCTTCGGGTCGACGCCGACCAACCGGCCTGGTCGGTCGAGTACGACGGCGCCACGCAGGTGTCGAACCTGCAGACCGCCGTGCGGTCGGGGCCAGTGGGCTCCGGTGCCGGCCAGCATCCGTTCCGCGACGGGCTCGTCGTGCGCGAGGCGCAGCCCGATCGTCGGCTGTACACCCCCCACTTCGGCCGCGTCGAGGTGGTCGCCGCGATCGACGGCCTCGACGAGCACGCGATGGCGGCGCTCTGGCTGATCGGCATCGAGGAGGAACCGGCGCAGTCGGCCGAGATCTGCGTCTTCGAGGTCTTCGGCCGCGACATCGCCGACGACGGCAGCGCGCTCGTGGGCATGGGCGTGCACCCGTTCCGCGACCCGGCGATCGCCGACGACTTCGAGCAGGTCCGCCTGCACGGCGATGTGCGCGAGCCGCACCGCTACGCGATCGACTGGCGTCCCGACGAGGTGGTGTTCTCCATCGACGGGCTCGTGCGCAAGCGCGTCGCGCAGTCGCCCCAGTACCCGATGCAGCTCATGCTCGACGTGTTCGCATTCCCGCCGCACCCGCCAGAGGCGGCGTCGTACCCCGAGTCGTTCGCGGTGCACGCGGTGCGCGGCTACCGTGCGGGCTGACGGGGCGCTTCGCTCCCGTCGCTCGTCCGGCGCGCCGACGCCGGGACGCACTCGGGGTGACGCCGACGCCGGCGCGTATGAGGGGTGACGCCGGCGCCCGATCGTGGCAGGGTGCGGGTATGGAGCTGCGGATCTCGATCGACCTGGACGCCCTTCCCGACGACACCGCAGCCGCCGAGGTCGGCCGCATCCTGCGCTACTGGGCGGGGGCGATCCCGCAGCTCGACCTCGACGGGCCGGCCGAGCACGAGCTCATGGACCGCGACGGCGCGCCCGTCGGCACGCTCGTCATCCACTGACGCGCGGCGCCGGCGCCGGCGCGGCGCCATCCGTCATCGACCGCTCACGCGCGCAAGCAGCCGCTCGATCTCGATGAGCGTGCGGAAGCTGCGCACCATCTCGCGCGTCGAACCGAAGTCCAGCACGATCTCGGCATCGTGGACCGGGTCGTGGAAGAGGTGCGTGCCGAGCACGCCGATGTGCCCGATGGGGCGCGGCATCCCCCGGAGGAACGGCGAGAGGCCGTCGAAGCGCACCTGCATCATGCCCGCGCCGTAGTGGATGCCGGGGCGGAAGCGGCTCCGCGGTTGGGCGAGATGGGCGACGGTCCCGGGCGACAGGAGGCGACCGCGATGCAGGGCGGCACCGAACGCGATGAGGTCGTCGGGGGTGCTCACGATCCCGCCGCCGGCCCAATCGCAGCTCAGGCTGCGCGCACGGCTGAGCTCGTGGCGGCCGATCCAGAGCGGTGCGAGATCCGTCGCGCCCTCGACGTTCGCCGGGTTCGAGTGGAACAGCAGCGAGCTGTCGCGCATGCCGAGCGGCTCGAAGATCCGGGAGTGCAGCAGTTCGTGGAACTCCCGGTGCGACGTCTCCTCCAAGATCCGGCCGAGGAGGATGTAGCCCGTGTCGGAGTAGGCGAAGCGCTCGCCGGGCCGGCCGACCGGCCGCTGGCGGTCGCGACTGAACGCGAGCAGCGTCGCCGGCGTCCAGAGGGTGTCGGGCTCGTCGACGATCAGGTCGCGGAAACGCGGTCCACCGGTCACGGGCCCCTCGAAGTAGTCGGCCACGCCCGCAGTGTGCGTGAGGAGGTGCTCGAGGGTCGCCCCGGCCGCGACATCCGTGCCGCCGGTCGTGTCGAAGAGGCCCTCGAGCTCGTCGCGGGGCAGCAGTCCGCTCACGGGCGCGTCGAACCCGAGCGTGCCCGCCTCGACGAGCTGGGCCACGAGTGTCGCGGTGAACAGCTTGCCGACGCTCGCGACGTGGAACCGCCGCCCTCCGCCCGATCGGTACGCGATGCCGAGGTCGGGCGCCTCGACCGCGACCTGCGGAGCGCCCAGCTGCCCGCGACGCCCGGTCACGCGGGCGAGGTGGCGATCCAGGCGCGTGGCGAACTCGGTGGCCGCGGTCATCTGCGAGAATCCCCTCATCCCTGATCGTGATATCGCGAAGCGAGATATCACGATTCGTAACATAGTGCGGAGATCCCGGCGCGGCAAGAGGGCGCCCGGGGATCACGGAAGGGCGGGTGCGAGGTGGGGCACGTCATCCTCGGACTGCTCATGCTGCTCGGGCCGCAGACCCTGTACTCGCTGAACAAGCAGTTCGAGCAGGGGCCGTCGCTCTTCTATCGCGCGAGCTTCGGGAGCCTGCAGAGCGCGTTGCGGGGGCTGCTCGCCGCCGATCACGTGACGGTCCGCGAGGCGACCGAGGGTGGGCGGAACAAGAAGATCTACGCGATCACGGATGGCGGGATGCAGGCGTTCCACGCCTGGATCCGGTCGCCGCTCACCGGCGGAGACCTCGAGGTCGCGGCCCTCTCGCGGCTGTTCCTGCTCGGCCTGGTCGAGGACGCGGGGGAGCGCCGCGACATCCTCGACCACATCATCGCGGAGGTCGAGCGCGAACTCGCCCAGCTCGAGGTCTTCGCCGACCGGCTCGACGCGCAGGCGACCGCCGTGCCCGAGGGGTACCGGGCGGTGTTCCGATACCAGCGCGCAACGCTCGACTACGGCGTGATGGCGCACCGCGCCGGCCTCGCGTGGTTCCGCGAGCTCGCGGCATCCGAGGGGACCTGAGCGCCTGCGCGCCACTTCGCGCGGCCCGCGCCGAGCGCCTGCGCGCCACTTCCGCGGGCTCTGCGCCGACTCGCGCGGTGCAGAGCACGCCCAACTGGCGCAGCGGTCGCCAGGGGTGCGGCTCGCGTGGCGGTCAGGGGCGCGGCGCGTGCGCCTCGAGGAACTGGTACACCTCGGTCTGGTCGACGCCCGGGAACGTGCCGGTCGGCAGCGCCGCGAGCAGCGATGTGGGGGTGCGCGCGGCCGGCCACGAGGCATCCGCCCACTTCTCGGACAGCGTCGACGGCGGGCGCCGGCAGCACGACTCGTCGGGGCAGCGCGACACCGCACGGTGCGGTGTCTCCCGACCGCGGAACCACTTCACGTGCTCGAACGGCACGCCGACCGACACCGAGTACTCGCCCTCCTTGGCCTTCTCGATGCGGGAGGTGCACCAGAACGTGCCCGAGGTCGTGTCGGTGTACTGGTACCAGGGGCTGAAGCGGTCCTCGACGTCGAACACCGTGCGGGCCGTCCAGTTGCGGCACACGATCGTGCCCTCGACGGCGCCGAGCGCGTCGGACGGGAAGCGCACCGAGTCGTTCTCGTACGCCTTGATGATCGTGCCCGACTCGTGCACCTTCATGAAGTGCACGGGGATGTCGAGCCTCGCCGTCGCGAGGTTCGTGAACCGGTGCGCGGCGGTCTCGTACGAGACGGCGAAGTGGTCGCGCAGCTCCTCCATCGAGATGCGGCGCAGGTTCTTCGCCTCGGTGAGGTAGCGCACCGCGGCCTGCTCGGGCAGCAGGATGGCGGCCGTGAGGTAGTTCGTCTCGATGCGCTGGCGCAGGAAGTCGCCGTAGTTCGCGGGCTCCTCGTGGCCGAGCAGGTGCGACGCGAGCGCCTGCAGGATCGGCGAGCGCGAGTCCCGCGACGGGGACTGCTGCGTCGGCAGGTAGATGCGGCCGTTGTGCTTGTCGGTGACCGAGCGCGTCGAGTTGGGCAGGTCGCCGACGTAGTGCAGCGAGTAGCCGAGGTGGCTCGCCATGTCGGCGACGAGCTGGTGCGAGACCGGACCGCCGGAGTGGCCGACGGCTTCGAGCAGCTCGGCCGCCTTCGCCTCGAGCTCGGGGTAGAAGTTGTCGCGGGCGCGCATCTCGGCGCGCAGCAGCGCGTTCGCGCGTCGCGCCTCCTCGGGCGTCGCGGCGCGCTCGCGGTGCAGCCGGTCGATCTCGTTGTGCAGGGCGAGGATCGTCTGCAGGGTCTGGTCGGTCATGCCCTTCGCGACCCGGAACGACGGCAGCCCGAGTGCGGCGAACACCGGTCCGCGCTGCGCGCGCTCGACCGCGATCTCGAGCGCGGCGCGCTCCGACGGCGGGTCGGGGCGCAGCAGCTCGTCGGCCGTCGTGCCCAGGGCGAGCGCGATCGTGCGGAGCATCGAGAGGCGCGGCTCTCGCTTGCCGTTCTCGATCGCCGACACCTGGCTCGGCGCGCGGTCGATCGCGGCGGCGAGTTCGCCGAGGGTCAGGCCGGCGGCGACGCGGCGCTCGCGGATGCGGCGGCCGAGCGTGAGCGCGTCGACCTCGTCGGGCGCGGGCTCGGGTGGGGCGCCGACGACGCCGACCGGTCCGAGCGCTCGTGCGGGCGCCGCGGCGTACGCGGCGGCGAGGGCCGTGGGACGGGTGCGATCGGCGGTGACCATGCCTCATGCTCACATGAGCGAGCGGATGTCGCAAACGGAAGGATTGCGGAAGTTCCGCCCAGGCACCCGCATTCGCACGATTCAGTGGCGCGATCGTCGCGACGCGACGTGAAGAAACGCGGAAGTGCTGCGATGCGGCAGGCTCAGCAAACTCCGGCGAGCATCGCCTCATCCGCCGCGGCGCGGTGCCGCTCGCGGGACTCCAGCACCTCGGGCACGTGCACCTCCGCCCAGCTCCGCATGGCCTGGATCGGCGCGAGCAGCGAGCGGCCGAGGGGACTGAGCGAGTACTCGACCCGGGGCGGCGAGTCGGCGTAGGCGCGCCGTTCGACAAGTCCGTCGGCCTCGAGGGCGCGCAGCGTCTCGGTGAGCACCTTCGGGGTCACGACCCCGACCTTCGCCCGCAGCTGCGTGAAGCGCATCGTGCCACCGGCCAGTGCGAGGATGACGAACATCGACCAGCGCTCGCCGATGCGTCCGAACACGATACGGCTCGGGCAGTCCGGATCGAGCACGTCGAGGTTGCCGACGTCGCACGGTCCGTCGAGCGGCGCGGCGCCGGGGGAGCGGTGACGCTCGATCTGCGCTGGGCTCGTGCTGGGCATGGTGCTCTCCTTCGCATCGCGGAACCGGGTCGTCCGGTTCCCTCGAGGGAAGTTCCGTTGAAGGTACCGGTATCCAATCCATACCGTGCCTTCCATGAGAACGCTACTGACCGGGGGAACCGGATTCATCGGATCGGCCGTGCTCGACGTGCTCGTCGAGGCCGGCCACGACGTGCGGGCCGTGGTGCGCAGCGACCGGGCGGCGGCCGAGGTCGCCGCCCGCGGCGCGACGGCCCTGCGACTCGACCTCGCCGACGCCGACGCCGTCGCGATCGCCCTCGACGGCGTCGATGCCGCCGTCCACACCGCCGCGCCGGAGGAGGCGCCGGCCGATCTGAACGCGGCCGTGGTCGACGCCGCAGCGCGCGCCTTCGCCGACGGCCGCCGGATCGTCTTCACGAGCGGGGTGTGGGTCTACGGCCCGGGCCACGGGATCGCCGAGGACAGCCCGCTCGACCCGCCCGAGCTCGTCGCCTGGCGCGTGCCCTTCGAGGAACGGCTGCTCGCGTCATCCGCCGATGCCCGGGTGCTCGTGCCCGGGGTCGTCTACGGGGGCGGCCGCGGCCTCGTGCCGATGATCGCGGACGGTCCGCGCACGGCCGACGGCGCGATCCGCCTCGTCGGCGACGGCAGCCAGCACTGGACGCTCGTGCACGTCGACGACCTCGCGCGACTGTACCTCGCGGTGCTCGAGCACGACGGGCCGCTCCGCCGCGTGATCGGATCGGACGGCTCGCCCACGAGGGTCCGCGCGATCGTCGAGGCGGCCGCCGGCGGGGCCGGCGTGGTGCCGAGCACGGCGGATGCCACGCGCGCCCGCCTCGGCGCCGAGATCGCCGACGCGCTGCTCCTCGACCAGTCCGCGCCGGGCGCCCTCGCGCGCTCGCTCGGCTGGACGCCCGCGCAGACGAGCGTCCTCGACGAGCTCGCCCGGGAGCGCCGCGCCGCCTGACCCGCCCGACCGCAGACCCGTCCCGACTGCGGTCCGCGTCACCCTCCGGTGAGCGCGGGCCGCAGGTCGTTCGCGAAGAACTCGAAGAACCCGTCAGGGTCGGGTCCGAGGTTCATGATCGCGATCCGGTCGTAGCCCGCCTCCTCGTAGGCGCGCACGGAATCCACGTGGGCGGCGACGTCCGGCCCGCACGGGACCTGTTCGCGCAGGTCCTCGAGCCGCACGAACACCGACGCCTCCTCGAAGTTCGCGGGGTTCGGCAGCTCGCTCATGACCTTCCAGCCGAGGAGCGACCAGCGGGAGGTCTGGTGCGCCGCCCGCGCCGCGGCATCCGGATCGGGAGCCCACGCCATCGCCGCCTCGCCGTAGCGCAGCCCGTCGCCGCCACGCGCCCAGTATGCCTCGACGAGGGAGCGATCGGGATCGGTCCCGAACGATGCGCTCGACGCGGCGATCGCCCCGAGCACCGACCACGCGAACGGGGAGTGGCCCTGCGAGTCGAGCCACGGGTGGAAGTGGTCGCTGATCTCGACGAAGTCGAATCCCGCCTCCTCGGCGAGCCGAGCCTGGCGGACCAGCTCGTTCGGGCCGAATGCCTCGGCGGCGAGCTTGCAGCCGTACTGCACGGGCATGCGGACTCCCTCCTGCCGTGGTGCGCTCCGAGCGCGACGTTACGTGGGCCACCTCGCCGGGTGGAACGGGTTGCGCTCGACGTGAGGGCTGTGCATCGGCCCGGGACGCCTCTCGGTCGCGCGCGGTTATACGCTCCGATCCGAGCCCCCGCAAGACCCTTCAGACCCGAGAACCGCCGACCTAGCGTTGCCTGCACAATCCACCGTCGAGGCCGGTGCACGCCGCCCGGCCTCACAGACGAAAGGGGCGAACATGGTGAACACCGCAGGGACCGGGACCCCGGATCTCAAGCAGGAAGCGGGTGCGGCCGGCCACCGGGTCGCCGACACCGCGAAGCAGGAGGCGCGCTCGGTCGCCTCCGAAGCGAAGTTCCAGGCCCGCCGGCTCGCGGACCGCGTCGGCAGCGAGGTCAGCTCGCAGGCGTCGACGCAGCAGCACCGCGCCGCGGGCGGCATCCGCGACGTCGGGTCGCAGTTCTCGGAGATGGCCGCCTCCTCGACGCAGTCGGGTCTCGCACGCGACCTCGTCGAGACCGTCGGGTCGCGCGCCGACTCGGTGGCGAGCTGGCTCGACCAGCGTGAGCCGCAGGATCTCCTGGAGGAGGTCAAGCGCTTCGCCCGTCGCCGTCCGGGGGTCTTCCTCGCCATCGCCGCGGGTGCGGGCGTCGTGATCGGCCGGCTCACCCGCTCGCTCGCGACGCCGAGCGACGGCGACTCCGCCTCCGGCAGCACCCGGCAGCTCACGGGCACCGGGACGACCTACCCGACCGGACTCCCGAATGGGGCCGGTTCCTACACGGGCACGGGTGGGACGTACGGCACGGGAAGCGCGTACGAGACGGGCGTCGGAGCGGGCGTCGCGGGCACGACCGGCGGGGCGCACGTCGCCGAGCCCGAGACCACTTGGGGCGCTGAGCCGACCGGCGTGACCGGGACCGAGCCGCCCTACACCGAGCCGTTCCCCGGCGAGGGGACCCGTCGGGACGACGGCACCGGGGCGCTCTGATGAGTGGCGCGCACGTGGGAGGCGTCGACCCGCGCACGACGGGCGCGCATGTCGCCGGCACGACCTCCATGGCGCCGCCGGCCGATGTGCCGACGCCGTCGGAGCAGAAGGCCGCGACCACCTCGCTCGGCGACCTGGTCGCCGAGGTCAGCCGCGACATGTCGACGCTCATGCGTCAGGAGGTCGAGCTCGCCAAGGCCGAGGCCACCCAGTCCGCGAAGCGTGCGGGCAAGGGGGCCGGCCTGTACGGGGGCGCAGGGTTCGCCGGATGGTTCGCCGTCCTGTTCCTGTCGGTCGCCCTCTGGTGGGGCCTGGGCGACCTCGTGGACAGCCTCGGCTGGTCGGCCGTGATCGTCGCGGTCCTCTGGGGCATCGCGGCGGCCGTGCTGTTCTCGATCGGCAAGAAGGAGTTCGACCGAGTCCAGGGCCTGCCCCGCACGGTCGACAGCCTGAAGAAGATCCCCGACACACTCAAGAGGAATGAGGAGAACCGATGAGCACCGATCCGAATGCCATCCGTTCCGACATCGAACGGACGCGAGTGGAGCTCGGCCAGGACGTCGACGCCCTCGCCGACAAGGTGAACCCCGGCAAGGCGGTGCACCGCCAGACGGAGAAGGTCAAGGGCGCCTTCCGGCGTGCGAAGGACCGCGTGATGGGCATCGCCCACGACATGGCGGACTCCACGGGGGATGCGATGCACTCCGCGGGCGACGCCGTCGGGCAGGCGCCCCAGCGCGTCGCCTCCGCCACCCGGGGCAACCCGGTCGCCGCCGGCCTGATCGTCTTCGGCGCGGCCTGGCTCGTGTCGTCGCTGATCCCCGCGTCGCGTCCGGAGCGCCAGGTCGCCGAGAAGGCCAAGGACGCGGCGGCGCCGCTCGTCGACGAGGTCAAGAGCGTGGCCCAGGAGGCCGCCGAGCACCTCAAGCCCGAGGCTCGGGGCGCCGTCGACTCCGTCAGGGAGCGCGCCGGCGAGGCCGTCGACACCGTCAAGGCCGAGGGCCAGACCGCGGCCGCCGACGTGAAGGACGCCGCGCAGCACCGCGAGACCGGCCAGCAGGTCACCTACTGACAGAGCTGACCGAGCACGAGCCCGGCGTCCGCCCCTCCGAGGGCGGGCGCCGGGCTCGCGTCATGCGTCGGACTCGCGCTGCTCGTGGCCGCGCCCGCCGACGGTCACTCGAACCCGAACAGCGGCGGGAACGCGATGACCACCACGGCCGCCCAGGCGACGTACACCGGCAGGTACGCGGTCTGCCAGCGCTCCAGCCGCAGGAACGGGGTCCGGCCGCGCAGGAACCCGAGGTGCAGCCACGCCGCCCATGCGAGGTTCGCGAGCAGGATCAGGTTGAGCCCGAGCGACGCGGTCTTGTTCGCGCTGAACCCGAACTCGCCCGTGCGGCCCACCATCGCGACGAGCACCACGAGGTCGAGCACGAGCGCGCCCGCCAGCATGACGAACTGGATCCGCTCGAACCAGCCCGCGGGGACGAGCGGGTCGCGCGCCGAGTACGAGTAGACGAGCAGGGCCAGCACCACGACGAGCACGAGGTCGAATGCGATGAGGAGGTCGCGGTTCGCATCGACCAGGTCCCACTGCAGCGCGGCGGCCACCACGAGCGCGAGCACCATGAGGGTGAACAGCGGCGTGAACACCTTCGTCAGCACGGGCGCGATGTTCTCGATGACACGCTGCTTCGCCTCGACGAGCCACGCCGCGACGAGCACCGCGCCTGCGGCGCCGCACGGGATGACCCACTCGCCGACGAACGTGAGGATGTCGACGCCGATCGAACCGAACACCGCGACGGCCAGCATCGAGAGCCCGCCTCCGACGAGCGCGATGAGCAAGTAGTACACGGCCCATTCGCCGCTGAAGCGGACGAAGTCCATGCGCGCCGTGGTGCCTCGCCAGTCGCCCGAGGCGTACGCGACGCCCGTGACGAGCCAGAGCGCGACGAGCGCGTGCACCGACGCGAGCAGCTCGGTCATCGACGGCTCCATCGCGAACGCCTCGGCGCCGCCACCCGGGCCGAACGGGTAGGCGTTCAGGGCCACTGCGGCGATCGCGAAGGCGACCGCGATGCCGACGAGTGCGCCGAGGGGCGTGCGGTGGCGCCAGGCGAACCAGGCTGCGAGGAATGGCAGCACCAGGATCGCGGCGTTGCGGAGGAAGAACGTCGGGTCGACCCCGACCAGGTCGGCGACCTTGACGGCGAGCCCGGCGCCGACGCCGAGCCCGAGTGCGACGGCGAGTCCGTTCGCGCGTCGGGCGAACGACGGCGACGCCGCCGAGCCGTCCGTGCCGACGGAGGCCGCGTCGCGATCGCTCGGCCCGTCGTCGAGCACCAGCTGCTTCCAGAGCCGTTCGGAATGCACGCGCGCGTACTCGCGCGAGAGGTCGTCGACCGCACCGAGACGCTTCACGGCCACGAGGAAGGCCTCGTCGTCGTGCAGGCCGGCAGCGCGCAGCTCCTCGACGCGGTCGAGCAGGTGTCCCTCGAGCTCGTCGACGTCCTGGGGGCTCAGCGTCTCGCGTCGCTCCAGCCACTCGCGCCACGAGGCGACGAGCTCGTCGAGGTCGTGTCGTTCGTCGAGGGCCATCTCAGGCACCCCCAAGTGCGAGCCGGGTCGATCCGCCGCGGCCGGGTCGGGTGCCGTCGCCCGAGCCGTCGGGCCAGACCTTCGCGAGTACGTCGCCGACCACGTCCCACTGGCGCCGCTGCTCCGTGAGCATCGCGGCGCCCTGGGCGCTCAGTCGGTAGTGCCTGCGCGGTCGCCCGCTGGGCGAGGCGCCCCATTGCGACTCGACGTGTCCGAGGCGCTCGAGGCGGTGCAGCAGGGGGTAGAGCATGCCGTCGCTCCACTCGAGCTCGCCGCCCGAGAGCTCCGTGATCCGCTGCAGGATCGCGTAGCCGTACGACTCGCCCTCGGCGAGGATGCCGAGTACGACCGGTGTGGCGGCCGCGGTCACGAGGTCCTTACCGACGCGCATGCGTGCCTCCGTCTCGGCGGGCGTGCGGGGCTCTCTGCGCAGTACCTCGCAGTGCCAGATACCTTGAACCACAAGGTATCACCAGCGTGGACGCGATGCGAGGCTCGGCGCGACGGGCGACGCGACGCCGGCCCGCGGTATCCGCCCGGAAGATCGGTGACGGATGCCGCGGGCCGATGCCGCAGATGAGACCGGCGAGCCTCAGCGGTGCGCGAGCCGACGCGCGCGACCCTCGATGCGCCCGGCGAGCAGCACGCCGCCGAGCACGAGGAGGAAGGCGCCGGCCGGCACGCCGCCGCCGACCTGCGAGAGGAAGAGCAGCGGCAGCTGCAGGAACGGGATCGGCAGCGCGAGCCACAGGCTCACGCGCTTGGCCCGCACGAGCGACACGCACAGCGCGATCGCGCCGACCAGCCACATCGCGTTCGCGAGCATCGCCACCATCGGGAAGAACTCGAGGTCGATGCCGTTGACGGCGCTCGTGAGGGTGCCCACCGTGAGCAGCACGGTGCCGCTCGCGGCCACGACCGCACCCCAGGTCGACCGGGCGTACCGCGCGAGACCGAGGAAGAGCACCGCGAACGCCCACAGGCTGACGGTGAACATCGCCAGGATGACCCGCGTGCGCGGGTCGATCGCGGGGTCCTCGTCCTGCGGGAAGAGGAACTGCAGCACGCCGATGACGATCGACAGCCCTCCGGCGGTGAGTGCGGCGATGCCGGCGAGCTTCGCGCCGATGCGACCGATGAGGCGGCCGTCGCGCGGGTACCGGGCGACGGGGTGGCCGGCCGCCGAGGCGGCGGCGAACTCGGCGGCACGGCCGCGGGCGGCGAGGACGGGGTCGGTGGTGACGGGAGCCATGGGAGGCCTTTCTGATCGAGGTTTCGGTGCGGTGTCCGGCGGCGCGGATCGGCCGACATGGCGAACGTACGGACGGGCCGGGGGTGCCGGCATCGGTCGCGGGTCGACGGATGGCGCGACGCAGGGCTCGTCGGCGCGAGCCTCCGGTCGCCCCGCGCATCGACCTCCGGCTGGGCGGATGTCGACCTTCGTCGCTGTCGGTCGCCGCGGGCGCGGCCGTAGCATCGGATCCGTGCCGACCGATGCCGCCCTGATCTCCGACCCGCGCGACGACCGCGCGGCATCGGGTGCGCGCACCGGTGGGGGCAGCGCCCGCGTTCCCGGCCGCTGGCGGGCCTGGCGCCGGTGGACGACGCCCCTCGACCTCGCGATCGCCGGCGGCATCGCCCTCTGGGCGACCCTCGAGGCCGTGCTGGTCCCGTCGAGCAACGTGCTCGCCCAGCTCGGGTTCGCGCTCGCGGTGTCGGTGCCGCTCGTGGTGCGCCGCCGGTTCCCCGCGCTCGTCATGCTGCTCGTGGCCGCCGCGCTCGTCGTGCACGCCGCGCTCGCCGGGGCCGACGCCACGTTCAATCCCTTCCCGAGCCTGCTCGTCGCGACGTTCACCGTCGCCGAGCGCATCGCCGCCTGGTGGGCCGCCGCCCTGCTCGGCCTGGTGCCCGTCGCGGCGATGCTCGCCGCGCACGCGCTCGGCTACTTCGGCTCGCCTGGCATCGAGACCGCCGGCACGGTGTTCCTCGTCTTCTTCGTGGGCGCGACCTGGGCGGCGGGCCGCATCGTGCGGCACCGTGCGCTCACCCTCGAGCGGACGCGCGAGAGCTCCGACCGCCTGGCCGCCGACGCCGTGGCATCCGAGCGGGCCCGCATCTCGCGCGAGCTGCACGACCTCGTCGCGCACGCGCTCTCGATCGTCGCGCTGCAGGCCGGCGCCGCCGAGCAGTTCCTCGACAAGGACGTCGAGCGCGCCCGCCGTCACCTGCAGCTCACGCGCCGCACGGCGCAGGAGGCGCTCGACGAGATGCGCCACCTGCTCGACGTGCTCCGCGAGGAGGGGGTCGCGTACGCGCCGCAGCCGGGTCTGTCGAGCCTGCCCGACCTCGTCGCCGAGACGGAGGCCGCCGGGCACGCCTGCCGCCTCGAGGTCGACGACCGTGTCGACGGCATCCCCGACGGCGTGGCCCTGGCGGTCTACCGCATCGTGCAGGAGTCGCTCACGAACATCCGCAAGCACGCGCCGGGCGCCGACGTCTCGGTCTACGTCGCCCGGCGCGACCGGTCGGTGCGCGTCGAGGTCGTGAACGGTCCGCCGCGCGGCAGCGAAGGCGACGGTGTCGTCGGGCTCGTTCGCGGGAGCGGGCGCGGCCTGCCCGGCATGGGGGAGCGCGTGCGCGTCTACGGCGGCGCGCTCGAGACCGGCCCGGTCGAGGACGGCGGATGGCGCGTGGCCGCCGAACTGCCGCTGGGGGATGCCTCGTGAGCGCGCCGCGGGTGCTCGTCGCCGACGACCACGCCCTCGTCCGGTCGGGCATCGTCGGACTCCTCGAGGCGGCCGACCTCGAGGTCGTCGGCGAGGCCGGCGACGGGAACGAGGCCGTGGAGGCGGCGGCCCGGCTGCGGCCCGACGTGGTGCTCATGGACATCCGCATGCCCGGGCTCGACGGCATCGAGGCGACCGCGCGCGTCGCCGGGGCGCCAGACGCCCCGCGCGTACTGGTGCTCACGACGTTCGACCTCGACGAGTACGTCTACCGCGCCCTGCAGGCGGGCGCGTCCGGGTTCCTCCTCAAGGACGCTCCGCCCGAGCGGCTCGTCGACGCGGTCCGCACGGTCGCGCGGGGCGAGTCGCTGCTCGCGCCCGCGCTCACCCGCCGGCTCATCGAGCGCTACCTCGCCGCACCGCCGCCCGGTGCCCCCGCGGCCGATCCCGCTGCCGACCTCACGCCGCGTGAGCGCGAGGTGTGGCTGCTCATCGCCCGGGGCCTGTCGAACCAGGAGATCGGGCAGCGGCTCTTCCTCAGCGAGGCGACCGTGAAGGCGCACATCACGCGCCTGCTCGCCAAGCTCGGCCTGCGCGACCGCGTGCAGGCGGTCGTGGCCGCCTACGAGTCGGGGCTCGTGCGGGCCGGCGACGCGTCGTCCTCCGCCTGAGCGTCCGGCGCGGGCTCCGCAGGCTCGCGTGCGTCCTCGGCGGCGAGCAGCATTCGCAGGCCGATGCCGTGGAGCGCGAGGCCCCCGCCGACCGCCGCGAGGATCACCACCGGCCACCACGGGGTGCCCGCCGTCGAGAGGGCGATGGCGGTCACGACGAGCGCGAATCCGAGCACCGGGCCGCCGACGAAGAGCGCGAGTCCCGCGCTCCCGAGTCGGTGGGCCCGGGCGCGCCGCGCACGGGCACGGGCACGCTCACGTCGCGTGCCGGCACCGACCTCGTCGCCGTGGGTCACGCCCTCATTCTCCTCGGGCGTGCCGGTTTCGCACCCAGCCGACCCGGGGAGTTCCGCAGCGCGGAAGAACCGGGAAAGTTCACCCCCGGAATCGTCGGTCGGGGTGGGTGCGCGCCCCGCAGCATGGATGCCACGGACCACGGCGAACCCCGACGACGGGGACGCACGAGACATCCATCGCACCGAAGGAGCACGACGATGAGCACCGAGAACCGCCCCGGCGACCAGACCCAGACCGCGGCCGAGCTGCAGCTCGAGTGGGACGCGAACCCCCGCTGGGAGGGCGTCAAGCGCGACTACACCGCCGAGGACGTCATCGCTCTGCGCGGTCCGGTCCGCGAGGAGCGCACGCTCGCCCGTCGCGGCGCCGAGAAGCTGTGGGAGGACATCCAGAAGAACACCGGCACCGCGTTCGAGCGCATGGAGGACCCGGAGTGGTCGGCCGCGCTCGGCGCCCTCACCGGCAACCAGGCCGTGCAGCAGGTGCGCGCGGGCCTCAAGGCCATCTACCTGAGCGGCTGGCAGGTCGCCGCCGACGCGAACCTCTCGGGCCAGACCTACCCCGACCAGTCGCTCTACCCCGCGAACTCGGTGCCGGCCGTCGTGCGCCGCATCAACAACGCGCTGCTGCGCGCCGGCCAGGTCGAGCAGGGCGCCGACGACCGCGACTGGATGGCGCCGATCGTCGCCGACGCCGAGGCCGGCTTCGGCGGCCCGCTCAACGCCTACGAGCTCATGCACCAGATGATCGAGGCCGGCGCGGCCGGCGTGCACTGGGAGGACCAGCTCGCGAGCGAGAAGAAGTGCGGCCACATGGGCGGCAAGGTGCTCGTCCCGACGGGCCAGCACATCCGCACCATCAACGCGGCTCGCATGGCGGCCGATGTCGCCGGCGTCCCTTCGATCATCATCGCCCGCACCGACGCGCTGGCCGCGACCCTCCTCACGAGCGACCACGACGAGCGCGACCGGCCGTTCGTGACGGGTGAGCGCACCGCCGAGGGCTTCTACAACGTGCAGAACGGCATCGAGCCGGTCATCGCACGTGGCCTCGCGTACGCCGAATACGCCGACCTGCTCTGGGTCGAGTCGGCCGAGCCCGACCTCGACCTGGCCCGCCGGTTCGCCGAGGCCGTGCACGCGAAGTTCCCGGGCAAGCGCCTGAGCTACAACTGCTCGCCCTCGTTCAACTGGAAGCGCCACCTCGACGACGACCAGATCGCGAAGTTCCAGCGCGAGCTCGCGTCGATGGGCTACGCGTTCCAGTTCATCACCCTCGCCGGCTTCCACTCCCTGAACCACGGCATGTTCACGCTCGCCAAGGACTACAGCGAGCGCCACATGTCGGCCTACGTCGAGCTCCAGGAGGCGGAATTCGCCTCGGAGGCCGCCGGGTACACCGCCACGCGCCACCAGCGCGAGGTCGGCACCGGCTACTTCGACCAGATCGCCACGGCGCTGAACCCGAACAGCGCGACCCTCGCCCTCGTCGGATCGACCGAGGAAGAGCAGTTCCAGCACTGATGCCGCTCTGCGGGTTGAGGAGCCGCGAAGCTGCGTCTCGAAACCCTCGAAACCCTCGCCTCGGCGAACCGGGTTTCGAGACGGCCCTGGCGGGCCTCCTCAACCCTCACGAGACCAAGGAGACGAGACCATGACCATCACGATCGACCGACCGACCACGCACGAGCCGAAGCCGGCCCGCACCGCGCCCGCCTTCGCGCCGGCGCAGCCGACCCTCGAGGTCACCGCGCCCCTCGGGGAGCGCTACGCCGAGATCCTCACGCCCGAGGCGCTCCAGTTCCTCGCCGCGCTGCACGACCGGTTCGCGCACACGCGGCACGAGCTGCTCGCCATCCGCCTGCAGAACCGGGTCGACGCCGCCAACGGCCGCGACCCGAAGTTCCTGCCCGAGACCGAGTGGATCCGGAACGACGCCACGTGGCGCGTCGCGGGCCCCGGCCCGGGCCTGGAGGACCGCCGCGTCGAGATCACCGGCCCGACCGACCGGAAGATGGCGATCAACGCGCTGAACTCCGGCGCGAAGGTGTGGCTCGCCGACCACGAGGACGCCACGAGCCCGACCTGGTCGAACGTCGTCGAGGGGCAGCTGAGCCTGTTCGACTTCCTGCGCGGGAACCTCGAGTACACGAGTCCCGAGGGCAAGGAGTACCGCGTCACCGCGACGGAGACGCCGACGATCGTGTTCCGCCCGCGCGGTTGGCACCTCGTCGAGAAGCACCTGAGGTTCCACGACCGTGCGGGGCGGGCGATGCACGCGTCCGGGTCGCTCGTGGACTTCGGGCTCTACTTCTTCCACAACGCGAAGGCCCTCATCGCGGCCGGTCGCGGCCCGTACTTCTACCTGCCGAAGCTCGAGTCGCACCGCGAGGCGAAGCTCTGGAACGAGATCTTCACGTTCGCCGAGGAGTACGTCGGCATCCCGCACGGCACCGTGCGTGCGACGGTGCTCATCGAGACGATCCAGGCCGCGTTCCAGATGGACGAGATCCTCTACGAGCTGCGCGACCACTGCGCGGGCCTGAACGCCGGTCGATGGGACTACATCTTCTCGATCGTGAAGACGTTCCGCTCGCGGGGCCGTCGTTGGGTCATGCCCGACCGCAAGTCGATCACCATGACGGTGCCGTTCATGCGGGCGTACACCGAGCTGCTCGTGCAGACCTGCCACAAGCGGGGCGCGCACGCGATCGGCGGCATGAGCGCGTTCATCCCGAACCGCCGCGACCCCGAGGTCACCGAGCGTGCGCTCGCCGCGGTGGCGGCCGACAAGCGCCGCGAGGCCGGCGACGGCTTCGACGGCACGTGGGTCGCGCACCCCGACCTGATCCCGACGGCGCGCGCCGAGTTCGACGCGGTGCTCGGCGAGCGGCCGAACCAGGTCGACCGGCTCCGCGACGACGTGCAGGTGACCGGTGCCGACCTGCTCGACATCCCGTCGGTGGGCGGCGAGGTCACCGAGGCCGGCGTCTACGACAACATCTCGATCACCATCCGGTACATCGAGTCGTGGCTGCGCGGCACCGGAGCGGCGGCGATCGACAACCTCATGGAGGACGCCGCGACCGCGGAGATCTCGCGCTCGCAGGTGTGGCAGTGGCTGCACGACAACACCGTCACCGCCGAGGGCACGCGCATCGACCAGACGTCGATCGTGCGGATCATGGCGGCCGCCGTGGCCGACCTGCCCCGCTTCGAGGGCGACCGGTTCGACGACGCGATCTCGGTGTTCCGGTCGGTCGCGCTCGAGCCCGAGTTCCCCACGTTCCTGACGGTGGGGGCGTACGCCCGGTTCCTGTAGGCATCGCCGGGAAGCGATGAGACGAGCGGATGTCGCGGGCTCCACCCCCGCGACATCCGCTTCGTCGTGCCCGGGCTTGACGTGGCCAGATCACTGACTAGAGTCAGAGAATGCCACCGGATGTCGCGCCCGACCCCATCGCGACCGTGCGCGCCTTCAACCGCACCGTCACCGAGCGGATCGGCGCCCTGAACGAGACCTACCTCGCCCGCGGGCGATCGCTGGGCGCCTCCCGCCTGCTGTGGGAGATCGGTGAGCACGGCGCCGACGTTCGCGAGCTGCGCGCCCGGCTCGGCCTCGACTCGGGCTACCTCAGCCGGCTGCTGCGCAGTCTCGAGTCCGACGGGCTCGTCGCCGTCGGCGACGCGTCGGGCGACGCGCGCGTGCGGCGCGCGACGCTCACCGCCGCCGGCCGGCGCGAACGACGCGGGCTCGACACGGCGAGCGACGAGCTCGCGGCATCCGTGCTCGACCCGCTGCCCGCCGCCCGCCGCGACCGGCTCGTCGAGGCCATGGCGACCGTCACCCGGCTGCTCGAGGCGGGGCAGGTGACGATCGAGCGAGCGGATGCCGCGTCGGCCGACGCGCGCACGTGCCTCGCCGCCTACTACGCCGAGCTCGCGCGCCGGTTCCCCGGGGGTTTCGACGTCGGGCAGAGCCTGCACCCCGGCACCGACGAGTTCGCCGACCCGCACGGCGTCTTCCTGCTCGCGCGGTTGCACGGCCGGCCGATCGGCTGCGGCGGCGTGCTGTTCGAGCCCGACGGCACCGGGTACGTGAAGCGCATGTGGGTCGCCGACGAGGTCCGCGGGCTCGGCGTCGGAGGGCGCCTGCTCGCGGCGCTCGAGGCGGCGGCGCGCGAGCACGGCTGCGTCGCGACGACGCTCGAGACGAACGCGACCCTCACCGAGGCGATCGCGATGTACCGCGCCGCCGGCTACGTCGAGGTCGCGCCGTTCAACGACGAGTTCTACGCCGACCTCTGGTTCCGCAGGGAGCTCGCGCCCGTCGTCGGCTGAGCCGGGACGATCCGGCCGAGTGCGGCCTCACCCGGCGGCACGCCCCTCGCTCAGCGCATCGGCACGCCGACGTCGCCGCCGCCCTCGGGCGTGAGGCGGGAGCCCATCTTCACGAGGGTCGGCGCCGGAACGAACCCGCCCGCGAACAACGCCTCGCCCTGCCGGAACCACGGCGACATCGCGAGCAGCCCGGCCGGTGCGACGCCGAAGTACGAGCCCAGCTGGGCGAGGTCGCCGGGCGAGCTCATCTTCATGACGGCGAGGTTGTCGCACTGCGAGATGATCCCCGGATGGATCTTCGAGGGCCGCTGCGTCGACAGCAGCAGCCACAGGCCGTACTTGCGGCCCTCCGCGGCGATCTGGATGATCCGCTCGCGCACCGCGACCGCGAGCGGCGTGACCAGGTCGGGCGAGCAGAGGTTGTGGGCCTCGTCGATCACGATGAGCACCGGCTTGCGCTCCGAACGGCGCGCCCACAGGTCGTCGAGCACCGAGATCGCGACCGAGAGGTGCTGTTCGGGCGTCGAGAAGCCGCCGAGGTCGAGCACCGTGGCATCCGGCCGTTCGGCGACGATCTCGTTCACCGGCGTCCGCGGGCCGGCCCACACCTCCCAGTCGAGCATGCCGAGGTTCTCGATGCGGGTCGCGAGCGCCTGCCGCCCCGGGTCGTCGGAGGCGCGCAGTTCGCCGAGCAGCGTGTCCTTGTCGATCGCGTGGGCGACCTCGTCGGAGTGCAGCAGCGTGTTGAACTCGCGCGCGTCGGCGACGGGGTCGAGCCGCAGGATCGCGGCCTTCGCCTCGATCGGCAGCGACCGGAAGTGCACGAGCAGCGGGTCGGGCCCGTTGGGGCGCAGCACCCGGATGTTCCGCGCGGCGAGCGCCGTGGCATCCTCGCCCGTGACGCCCTCGCGCCGCTCGCCGAGCCGCACGAAGTCGGAGTTCGGGTCGAACACGACGATCGGCAGCGCCGTGTGCGCGAGCACCTGCTCGAGCACGACCCCGAGCGCGTACGTCTTGCCCGAGCCCGACTGCCCGCACCAGAAGGTGTGCCGATTGAACCGGGAGCCGATCAGCTTCGCCGGCCCGGGCGAGGCGAGCATCGTGCCGATGTCGAGCGTCGCGTGCGACGCCTGATGCAGGGCGTCGACGGATGCCTCGTCGGCACGTCGCACGTGCGCGTCCCGGAACGGGGCATCCGATCGCTGGTCGAGCCCGCCGTCGCCGTCGAGCACGCCGAGCACGCGACCGACCTCGGCGCCGTCGGGCGCGACCGCCTCGACGAGGCCGAGCCACGCGCCGTCCGTCGTCTCGAGGCGGACCAGCGTGCCCGTCGGTGCGCCCTCGCCCGCACTCGTCGTGAACGATCGGCCGTCGACCGATGACGCCAGCACTCCGGACATCCGGACCCCCTCCACCCGGCGAGCGCCCCCTGCGCTCGCGGACTGACGCCACCTTCTCACGCGACCTCGGCGCGCGTCGAGCGATTCCCCGCGCGGAGTAGGGTGCGGTGGTGACCGTGCAGATCCGACCCGCCGCGCCGGCGGATGCCGTCGCGCTCGCCGCGCTCGCCGCGGTGACGTTCCCGCTCGCGTGCCCGCCCTCGACGACGATCGCGGCGATCCGCGCCTTCATCGCCCAGCACCTCACTCGTGACCGCTTCGTCGAGTACCTCGCCGACCCCGATCGCACCATCCTCGTCGCGGTCGCCGACGACGCGCGCGATCCCGCCTGGCGGGGCGAGCTCGACGGTACCGACGGGCTCGTCGGCTGGTCGATGCTCGTGCGCACCGAGGGCGGTGTGCCGGCCGACGCAGATGCCGCGGCGGCCGTCACGGCGCGGCCGGCGATCGAGCTCAGCAAGATGTACGCGCACCCGGCGGCGCACGGGCAGGGCGTCGCGGGAGAGCTCATGGGCGCTACGCTCGCCGAGGCGGCCCGCGAGGGCGCGCCCGTGGTCTGGCTCGGCGTGAACGAGGAGAACGCCCGCGCCATCCGCTTCTACGAGAAGCACGGCTTCCGGATCGTCGGGCACAAGCGGTTCCTCGTGGGCGAGCGCTGGGAGCACGATCACGTGCTCGAGCGGCCGCTGGCCTGACCTACGGGGCGGCCTTCGCCGCGGGAGGGCGCCGTGCGACGAACACGGACGCCCTCCCGGTGAGCGCCGTCAGAACCGGAGCGACCGGAGGTAGTCGTACCCCACCTCGGCCGTCTGCAGCGGCGTGACATCGGGGGTGTCGTTCTCGACGATGTACTCCTCGACCGCGTGCGCCGCGAAGATCCGGTCGAACGCGATCGTGCCGGTGCCCAGGTCGGCCATGTCGCCGCCGAGGTGGCGGTCCTTGACGTGGAACTGGCGCACCCGCTGCGGCGCCGCATGGATCGTGTCGATGGCGAACTGCACCGGGTCGGCCTCACCGAGGTTCACGCCGCCGGTGACCGCCCAGTACAGGTCGACCTCGAGGTGGACGAGCGACGGGTCGAGCCGCTCGGTGAGCACCTGCCACGGCGTGCGCCCGCCGCCGAGGTCGGTCGTGAACTCGTGGGCGTGGTTGTGGTACCCGTAGGCGATGCCGTACGAGGCCGCAGCCTGCGCCTCGACGTTCATGCGATCGGCGAGCGCCTGCCAGTCGGCCAGGGAGCTCGAGGCGAAGTAGGGCACGTTGAGGTACTTCTGCCCCAGCGTCGCCGCGTTCTCGAGCTTGGTCGCGAGTGCGGCGTCGTGGGCTGACACCCCGTCGTGCGACGAGCTGGCACGGATGCCGATCGAGTCGTAGAACGCGCGCAGCTCGGCGGCCGTCCGGCCGAAGTAGCCGAGCGCCTGCTCGACTCGCGGGTAGCCGATCTCGGCGATCGCGCGCAGCGTCGTGTCGTAGTCACCGGGGCCCCAGGGCGCACCCAGCCCCGCACGCACCGTCCAGAGCTGGATGCTGATCTTGCCGGGCGGCACGCGCTTCCACGGCTTGGTCGCGACGTCGGCCGCCGCCGGCATCGCTCCGCCGCCGAGTGTGAGCGCGGCGGCGGACGCGCCGAGCAGCCCCATCAGCACCCCGCGCCTGCTGATGCCGCGCAGGTCGCGTGAGGCCTGCATCGCCTGGTCGCCGTCGAATCCGTAACACATGATCGGGTTGGTTCCTTTCGTGAGAGCCGCGTCGCCCTCGACTCGCCATCGAGCACGTCAGCCAACCTTCGCGGACTTGTGCCGTTAAGTCAACATAATCTGCACCTGCGGTAACGGAAGTCGCGCAACACGGGCAGGAAGTTGAGTGTGACGTGCCGTTTGCGGCGGTGACGTCGGCACACTCCGGACAGGTCCCGCCCGGAACGGGGCCGGGCGTTGCCGGCGAGCTGACGGGCGCCCGCGGCCGGCGATGCCCTGGCCTATCGGGCGGCCTTCACCTGCTCGTACGCCGCCAGTGCCGCCTCGCGCGTCTGCTTCAGGTCGACGATCGGCTCGGGGTAGTCGTCGGTGCCGGCCTCGGGCACCCACCTGCCGACGTACGCGCCGCTGGGATCGAACTTCTCGCGCTGCAGCTCGGGGTTGAACACGCGGAAGTACGGTGCCGCGTCGGCCCCCGACCCCGCGACCCACTGCCACCCGAACGGGTTCGACGCGTGGTCGGCGTCGACGAGCGTGTCCCAGAACCACTGCTCGCCGCGCCGCCAGTCGATGAGCAGGTTCTTGGTGAGGAACGACGCCGCGATCATGCGCACGCGGTTGTGCAGAACGCCCGTGTGCCACAGCTCCCGCATGCCGGCATCGACGACCGGCACGCCCGTGCGGCCGCGCTCCCAGGCGGTGAGCGCCGACGGGTGGAGCCGGGGCCACGGGAACGCATCGAACTCCGCCCGCCAGTTCTTCGTCGCGAGGTCGGGGAAGTGGAACAGCACGTGCCACGCGAACTCGCGCCATCCGACCTCGGAGAGGAACTTGCGCGCGCCCTCGGTGCCGGCTGCCCGCTCGCGGGTCGCATGCCAGACCTGGTGGGGGCTCAGCTCGCCCCAGCGCAGCCGCGGTGAGAGCCGGCTCGTGACCTGCCGGTCCATGCGGTCGCGGCCGGTCGCGTAGTCGGCGAGGTCGTCGCGCAGGAACTCGCGCAGCCGCCGGTGCGCGGCCGCCTCGCCGGGTTCCCAGGTCTCGCGGAGGCCCCCGGCCCAATCGGGCGCGGTCGGCAGCAGGTTCCAGTCGGCGAGGTCGTCGCTGGCCGCACCGCGACCCGAGGGCCCGCCGAACCCGTCGAGGTCGGACGGCGCGGGCAGTGGATGCCGCGGCTCGTCGGCCCCGAGGCACGCCTTCCAGAACGGGGTGAACACCGAGAACGGGGTGTCCGACCCGGTCCGGATCGTCCAGGGCTCGAACAGCAGCGACCCGGCGAAGCTCTCGACCTCGAGGCCCGCGTCGCGCAGCTCGGACTTGAGTGCGGTGTCGACCTCGCGCTCGGCGCCGCCGTAGCGGCGGTTCCAGTACGCGGCGCCCGCGCCGACCTCGTCGACGAGCGAACGGATGACCCGGCCGGCCTCTCCGCGCCGGAGCACGAGCTTCACGCCGCGCTCGCGCACGTCGCCGGCGAGCGAGTCCAGCGAGTGGTGCAGCCACCACTTCGCGGCCCCGCCGAGCGGGCGGATGCCCGGCGACTCCTCGTCGAGCACGAACACCGCGACGATCGGCTCGCCGCGCTCGACCGCCGCGTGCAATGCGGGGTGGTCGCCCACGCGCAGGTCGTCGCGGAACCAGACGATCGACGGCGCGGCGTTCATGCCGTCACGCTAGCCGAGCCATCCGACGCCCGGCCTGTGGGTTGCCTGCCGATCGGCCGCGCACCCCCGATCACGCCGGATCGGGCGCGACGCGCAGCACGAGCTTGCCGCGCACGTGCCCCTCGCCGAGCCGGCGGTGCGCGGCCTCGCCCTCCTCGAGCGGGAACTCGCCGTCGACGTGCACGCGGATCGAGCCGTCGTCGATGAGCCGCGAGATCACGGCGAGCGTGCGCGCGTCGGGCGCCACCGAGTAGCCCGTCGCCCGGATGCCCGCGGCGGCGGCCTCCTCGGCCATCGTCGGCCACGAGCCGGTGGGCACGTTCACGACGAGCCCGCCTCGGCGCAGCACCCGGAGCGAGCGCGTGCCCGTGTCATCCGCGACGTTGCCGACGAGGTCGATCACCACGTCCTGCTCGTCGAGCACGTCCTCGAAGCGCTCGCTCGTGTAGTCGATCACGCGATCCGCGCCGAGCGAGGCGAGGAACTCGGCGTTCCGAGGCGAGCCGGTCGCGGTCACGTGGGCGCCGAAGTAGCTCGCGAGCTGCACGGCGAAGTGGCCCACGCCGCCGGCGCCGGCGTGCACCAGCATCCGCTGGCCGTCGTGCGCGCGGGCGACATCGACGACCGCACCCCACGCGGTGAGGGCGGCGCATGGCACGGCGGCCGCCTCGACGAACCCGATCGCGGCCGGCATCGGCGCGATGCTCAGGGACGAGACGGTCACGAACTCGGCATAGCTGCCCGAGGTGCGCGGCACGCGTCCCATGCCGTACACGCGATCGCCGACCTGCAGTGGGTGCGCGGCGTAGGGCACCTGCTCGACGACGCCGGCGAAGTCCTGCCCGAGCACCGCCGGGAACGACGGGATCGCGGCGGACACGCCGCGACCGAGCTTCGTCTTGCGGTCGATCGGGTTGACGCCCGCGGCCACGACGCGCACGAGCACCTCGTCGCTCACCCGGATCGGCCGGGGCACCTCGCCCAGGCGCAGCTGCGCATCGTCACCCGTCGCGTCGACCACCAGTGCCCGCATCGCCTCCGCCATCCGCTCGCCTCCCGTGCGTCCATTCTGGGGCAGGTTAGGCTGCGAGCACCGCTGCGTCGAGAGGGGATGTCGCATGCGCGCACTGTTCGGAGTGCTCAGGATCCTCGCGGCCGGCGCGGTGTTCGCGGCGATCGTCGGCCAGTTCGTCGTGAGCTGGTCGATGGTGCCCGACCGGGCGGCATTCGTCGTGAACTTCTTCAGCTACTTCACGATCCTCTCGAACGCGCTCACCGCGCTCGTGCTGCTCGCCGGGGCGTGGATCGCGTTCACCCGGCGCGACGACCCGCCGTGGTTCAACCTCGTCCGCGCGTGCGCGGTGACCTACATGTCGACCACGTTCGTGGTCTACAACCTGCTGCTGCGCGAGATCTCGCTCGACCAGGCCACGACCGTGCCGTGGTCGAACGAGATCCTGCACGTGTGGGCGCCGCTCTACGTGGTCGCCGACTGGGTGCTGGCACCCGGGCGGCACCGCATCCCGTGGCCGCGGCTCTGGACCATCGCGCTGTTCCCGCTGGCATGGGCGGCGTACTCGCTCGTCCGCGGCGCGCTCATCGGCTGGTACCCGTACCCGTTCCTCAATCCCGCGCAGGAGGCGGGGTACGGCGGGGTCGCGGTGTACGTCGTCGCGATCGCGGCGTTCATCCTGCTCGTCGGGGCGGGCGTGCTCGCGCTCAGCCGCACGCCGTGGCCGCACGAGGTCGAATCGGAGCCGGCGGCGCCGGTCGCGGGCCGCGACGCCCGTGACGCGGGTAGCCCCGGCGATCACGGCGGCGGGGGCGACGCCGACGTGCGCGTCAGGGCCGGCTGAGCCAGCCGCCGACGGCCGCGCGCATCGCGGCCTCCTGCGCGGGCTGCCCGTCGTCGCGCGGCGGGACGCGCTCGAGCGGCGCGCCGAGCCCCGCCGCCCAGCGCTCCGCGAGCGCGAACGGGTGCACGGGGTCGCGGGGCGCGCCGACCACGAGCGAGCGGATGTCGCGACTCGCGAGCGTTGCGAGCTCGGCGTCGTGCGCGAACGCGCGGTTGCGCGGGATCTCGACGAGCCGGATCGCCCGGCGCGCGGCATCCGTCGCCCTGAACTGGGCGAGGAGGCCCCGCCCGCCCGCCGGTGACTCGTGCGCGACGCGGAGGTACGGCTCGGTGTGCCGGAACCGCTCTGCGCCCCCGACCGGACCGAGTTCGCGCAGCAGCTCGCCGATGACCGGGAACGGCCGCAGGTTCGCGGGCAGCGACCGGTCGCCGAACGCGGGCCGCACGAACACCGCGCGCTCGACGGGCAGGAGGCCGAGCAGGCAGATCCGCAGGGCGAGGGCCGCGCCCATCGAGATGCCGATCAGGGTGACGGGCGAATCGGGTCGAGCGGATGCCGCCGCGTCGCCGCCCGCGCGCGCGAGCTCGTCTCCGGCGGCCGTCGCGACCTCGCGCGCGAGCCGGTCGAGCGCGAAGTCCGCCGGGTCGCCGACGATGCCGGACGCACCGTGCGCCCGCACGTCGGGCGCCGCGATCGACGCGGCCGGCACGCCGAGCCCGGCGATCACGGGCCCGAACAGCCCGACGGGCTGGCTCCGGTCGGCGCCGAGGCCGTGCAGGAGCACGAACCTCACGCGAGCGGCCCCGGGCGGTAGAACGAGCGGCCGGGCGAGTCGCGGTAGCCGACCGGCTCGGGGGCGTCGGGCTGCGGCCGGATCGCCTCGAGCAGCAGGTCGGCGAGCCGGACGAGCTGGGCGATCTGGTTCTCGTCGCGGTCGACCCACCGGCACTCCGGCTCGGCGACGGGCACGAACCCGTCGTGCTGCTCCCAGACCACGAGGGTGCGCTCGGCGCCGAGCACGTACTGCTGCCACCACACCTGCCGCAGGTACCCGCGGGGGATGCCGCGCCACGCCTTCGACGTGGTCTTGATCTCGCACAGCTCCACGGCGCCGCCACCGGCGACGCGGAGGCCGTCGGGGGTCGCGAGGTGGCGCTCGTCGCGCTCGGCGTGGAACAGCAGGCTCGACGGCGCGATGCCGTGCTCGTGCTGCACCCATGCCGCGATCACGGGTTCGCGCTCACGTCCGTGGTCGGTGTAGCGGCTGCCGCCGAACCCGCGGCCCGGCGTGCCGTACAGCTTCTCGTTGGCGGCGGCCCGCACGGATGCGGCGGACGCGAGCTTCGCGGCATCCGTCGCCGTGACCCCTCGCGAGCGGGCGCGCAGCCACGCCACCCGGTCGCCGGAATCGGCCACGATGCGGCGTTCGTGCGGGTGCGACGGCTCGCTGAGTGCCGAGGCGACGCGCGGCGCGAACGACTCGAGGTCGAAGAGCGCGAACGGCGTGTCGGTCACCCCCATACGCTACCGCCGACCGCCCCCGGCGGGCGGTCGCGACGGACGCGCGGCGCTACTTGACCGCGTGCATGAGCCCGGCCGACGACGCGGCGATCATCGCCTCGATGTTGGCCGGCGAGAGGGAGTGGTGGATCGCCAGCATCGTGGCGCCCAGGACCGCGGCATCCGCCCCCGTCTGGGACAGGGTGATGTGCAGGGCCTCGGTCGCGAGCGGCATCGACCGCCGGTAGACGACCTCGCGGACGCCCGCGATGAGGTGCTCGCCGGCCTCGGCCATCGCACCGCCGAGCACGATGACCGACGGGTTCATGAGGCTCACGCAGGTCGTGAGCACCTCGCCGATGTCGCGCCCGGCCTGGCGCACGGCCTGGATGGCGTTGACGTTGCCGTTCTTGACGAGGTCGACGACGTCGCGCGAGTTCTTCGCCGGCATGCCGGCGGCGGTGAGGGCCCGCGCGATCGCGCTGCCCGAGGCGAGCGCCTCGAGGCAGCCGAAGTTGCCGCAGGTGCACGCGATCTCGGCGCCGCGCGAGACGTACACGTGCCCGATGTCGCCCGCGGTGCCCTGGGCGCCGCGCTGGAGGAAGCCGCCCGAGATGACGCCCGCGCCGATGCCGGTCGCGATCTTCACGAAGAGCAGGTGGTCGACGTCGGGCCAGGCGTGCTCCCTCTCGCCGAGCGCCATGATGTTCACGTCGTTGTCGACGAGCACGGGCACGTCGAGCTCCTGGCGGATCCAGCCGGCCACGTCGAAGCGGTCCCAGCCGGGCATGATCGGGGGGTTGATCGGCCGGCCCGAGCTGAACTCGACCGGGCCGGGCACGCCGACGCCGATCGCGAGCAGGTCCTCGGTGCGACGGCCGGCGCGCTCGATGAGCTCGCGGGCGGACGCGACGGCCGCGTCGAGCACGACGCGGGGACCCTCCGACACGGCGATGACCGAGTTCGTCTCCTCGAGCACGCGTCCGGTGATGTCGCTGAGCGCGACCCGGACGTGGGATGCGCCGATGTCGACGCCGATCACGTACCGACCGCTCGCGGTGATGGCGAACAGCGACGACGGGCGGCCGCCCGTCGATGCGGCCTCGCCGACCGGGCCGACCAGGCCGAGCCCGGTCAGCGCGTCGATCCGCATCGCGACGGTCGTGCGGGCGAGCCCGGTGATCGCAGCGAGCTCGCTTCGCGTGCGCGGCTGGCCGTCGCGGAGGATCTGGAACAGATCGCTCATCGCGGTCGAACCCAGCGCGTTCACGTGTGGGCGAGACCCGCCCGCACTTACGTCAGTCATCCGATGATTCTCCCATACCTCATGTCATAACTCGCATGGCTTCGCATGCACCACGCCGCGGCGTGGTGCCCCAATTGGAGGGGGTGCTACTGCGAGCGGGACCCCTGACCCGAGAAGCGCTGCTGGAGCAGCACGGCGATCACGATGATGACGCCCTTGGCGACGGCCTGGACCGAGGTGGAGAGGTTGTTCTGCGTGAACACGTTGGTGAGCGTGGCGAAGATGAGCACGCCGAACACCGTGCCCGTGATGGTGCCGCGACCGCCCGCGAGGAGCGTGCCGCCGACCACGACCGCGGCGATCGCGTCGAGCTCGTACAGGGTGCCGTGCGTCGAGGTGCCGGCCGTGGTGCGGCCGAGGATCATGACGGCGGCGATGCCGGCGGTCAGGCCCGCGAGCGCGTAGAGGTAGATGGTGTGCCGACGCACCGCGAGGCCCGCGAGGCGCGCGGCCTCGCGGTTGCCGCCGATCGCGATCGTGCGGCGGCCGAAGGTCGTGCGGTTCAGCAGGATCCACCCGGCGGCGGCGACGAGCACGAAGATCCAGATAAGCATGTCCACGCCGATCAGGTCGGAGTTCATGAACTCGATGAACTCGGGGATGCGCACGACCTGGGTCGTGCGGTTGGCGAGGATCTCGGCGAGTCCGCGCGCCGCGACGAGCATGGCGAGCGTGGCCATGAAGGCGACGACCTTGCCGTACGCGATCACGATCCCGTTGATGAAGCCCGCGGCGAGGCCGACGGCGAGCGCGACGAAGACCATGACGAGCCAGGTCGAGTTCTCGGCGGCCGCCTGGACGGCCGACAGGGTCGCCACGACCGACGCGAGACCCATGACCGAGCCGACCGACAGGTCGATGCCGCCGCCGATGATCACGAAGGTCATGCCGATCGAGATCACGCCGATGATCGAGGCCAGGCGAAGGATCACCAGGATGTTGTCGATGTTGGTGAAGCGGTCGCCCGCCGTGATCGCGCCCACGACGAACAGGGCCGCGAGGGCGAGGATCAGGCCGAGGTTGCGGCCGACCGAGCCGCTGAGCAGCGACTTCGCGGAGAACTTCCGCTCGGTCGGCTGCGTCGTGGCCGGTTCGGTCTCGGCGGGGGAGATGGTCTGCTGCTGCTCGCTCACGCGGCGGTTCCTTCCATGATGAGGTCGAGCACCTGGTGCTCGTCGATCTGGTCTGCCTTCACCGTGCTGAGCACGCGGCCGTCGGCGATGACGAGGACCGTGTCGGCCAGGCCGAGGACTTCTTCGATCTCGCTCGAGACGATGACGACGGCGTCGCCGTTCGCCGCGAGCTTGCGGATGAGGGCGTAGATCTCGGCGCGCGCGCCCACGTCGACGCCGCGCGTGGGCTCGTCGAGGAGCAGCACCGAGGTGCGGTTGACGAGCCAGCGGGCCAGCAGGATCTTCTGCTGGTTGCCGCCGGAGAGCGTGCGAGCGGCGCGGTCGGGGTCGGCCGGCCGCAGCTGCAGGGCCGAGATCTGCTCCTGTGCGACGCGGCGCTCGGCGCGCTCGTTGACGAAGCCGCCCCGGGCGTATCGCGCGAAGGAGGCGAGCGTGACGTTCTGATAGATGGGCTCGTCGAGTAGGAGCCCCTGGCTCTTGCGCTCCTCGGGGGAGAGCCCGACGCCCGACCGGACCGCGTCGCGCACGGAACCGCGCTTGAGCTCGCGACCGTTCACCTTCACGGTGCCGGCGCTCGAGCGCCGCGCCCCGTAGACGGTCTCGAGGATCTCGGAGCGACCCGAGCCGACGAGGCCGGCGAGCCCGATGATCTCGCCCGCGCGGACACTGAAGCTGATGTCGTGGAAGACGTCGTCGAGGCTCAGCCCGCTGACCTCGAGCTTGACGGGGGCGGATGGCTCGACCGGCGTCGCGGGCGGGAACACGTTCGCCACCTCGCGGCCGGTCATCAGCCGGATCAGCTCGGAGGTGGGCGTGCCCGCGACGGGCAGGCCGTTCGCCGTGCTCCGCCCGTCCTTCAGGACGGTGATGCGGTCGCCGATCTCGCGGATCTCCTCGAGGCGGTGCGTGATGTAGACGACGGCGATGCCGTCGGCCGTGAGCTCGCGGACCACGCGGAAGAGGTTCTTCACCTCCTCGCTGTCGAGGACCGCCGACGGCTCGTCCATGATGATGAGCTTCGTGTCGTGGCTGAGGGCCCGCGCCATGCTGACGATCTGCTTGTTCGCCGCGCTCAGCGTGCCGACCTCGCGGGTGGGCGAGAGGTTCGCATGGCCGAGACGCTTGAGCAGCGCGCGGGTGCGCGAGTTCGCCTCGCCGGTGCGCAGCAGGCCGCCGACGGAGAGTTCGTGCCCCAGGAAGATGTTCTCGGCGATCGAGAGTCCGTCGACGACGTCGAGTTCCTGGTACATCGTCGCGATGCCGAGCTCGATCGCGTCCTGCGGGGAGGAGAGGTTCACCTCCTCGCCGTTCCAGAAGATGGTGCCGTCGTCGGGGGTGTGGGCGCCGGCGAGCGTCTTGATCAGCGTCGACTTGCCCGCGCCGTTCTGTCCGAGGATGCAGTGCACCTCGCCCGCGGCGATCTCGAGGTCGACGCCTTTCAGGGCGTGGACGCCCGCGAAGCTCTTCGAGATGCCGCTCATTCGGAGTAATGCCGGAGAATGGTCGTCTTTGATCACTTGGAAATCATAACCGGAACGAGCGCCGAAGCAAGTCTCATCTTGCGACGAGTTTCCTCGCCTGCACGTTCCCACCGCAATCCCCGCCAGTACAGGGCGACGAACTTTTGACGATTACCAAGCATAAGTTGCGCAGGAACGGGGATCTTCTGCTACGCTCGCCGAACGTCAACGTGGACTCCGTCGGGTGTGGTCGCACTCGGGTGGAAGAAGTCCACCTGGCGGCCCTGCGTCACACCCAACGAGAGGACAACCACAATGAGCGTCAAGCGCACGTCACGTGCCCGCGCCTTCGTCATGGCCGGAGCCTCGCTCGCGGTCGCCGGCCTGCTCGCCGGCTGCACCGCGGGCGGCGCCGAGTCGAGCGTCACCGAGAACCAGAACTCCGCGGAAGAGAACTCGGCCTCGGGCGACACCGTCGTCATCGGCTTCTCCGGCCCCGCCGCCGACCACGGCTGGCTCGGTGCGATCAACTCGGCCGCGCTCGCCGCGGCCGAGAGCTACGACGACGTCGAGCTGCGGGTGGCGGAGGGCACGAACGACGCCAACCTCCAGATCAGCCAGGTCGAGACCTTCATCAACGACGGCGTCGACGCCATCGTGCTGCTGCCCACCGACGGTGCGGCGCTGACCGAGGTCGCGACCCAGGCGATGGAGGCCGGCATCCCGGTCATCAACGTCGACCGCGAGTTCTCGAGCCCCTTCGCCGCTCGCACCACGATCCTCGGCGACAACTACGGAATGGGCGTGTCCGCGGGCACGTACATCTGCGAGCGCCTCGAGGGGCAGGATGACGCGGTGGTCGCCGAGATCGCCGGCATCGACTCCCTGCCGCTCACGCAGGACCGCTCGCAGGGCTTCGCCGACGCCCTCGAGGACTGCGGCCTCGAGGTCTCCAACCGCGTCGCCGCGGACTTCACCATCCAGGGCGGCGAGGCCGTGACCTCGCAGCTGCTCTCGGCGGCGCCTGAGATCGACGCGATCTGGAACCACGACGACGACCAGGGCGTCGGCGTGCTCGCCGCCATCGAGGCCGCAGGTCGCGACGAGTTCTTCATGGTCGGTGGCGCCGGCAGCGCGAACGCGATGCGGGCGATCGAGTCGGGCGACTCGGTGCTCGAGGCCACGGTCATCTACCCGTCGACCCAGGCCGCCGACGGCATCGCGCTCGCGCGACTGATCGCACAGGGCAAGACGATGAGCGACCTCTACACGCCGAGCGTCCCGAACCGGATCGTGCTCGACGCGCCCGTCGTCACGGCCGACAACGTCGACGAGTACATCGAGTTCGCGTTCGAGTCCTGAGCCGAACACCGAGGCCGGGCGTCCGCTCCGGGCGCCCGGCCTCGGCCTCCCCTACACAGAAAGGCGGCTTCGATCCGCATGGGTGAACGACTTCGCGTCGCGATGGTGGGCAACGGCTTCATGGGCGCCGCCCACTCGCAGGGATGGCGCGTGGCTCCGAGGTTCTTCGACCTCCCGGTCCAGCCGTCGATGGAGGTCCTGGTCGGACGGCGTCCGGCGCACGTCGCCGCGGCGGCCGAGAAGTGGGGCTGGCACGAGACCTCGATCGACTGGCGCGAGGTCGTCGAGCGCGACGACATCGACGTCGTGGACATCGTCACCCCGGGCGACAGCCACGCCGAGATCGCGATCGCCGCGCTCGAGGCCGGCAAGCACGTGCTCTGCGAGAAGCCGCTGGCCAACACGACGGCCGAGGCGGAGGCGATGACCCGGGCGGCCGAACTGGCCTCGGCCCGCGGCGTCCGCTCGATGCTCGGCTTCACCTACCGGCGGGTGCCGGCGACCGCGTTCGCGCGGAAGCTCATCGCCGACGGCCGGATCGGCGAGGTGCGGCACGTCCGCGCCTCGTACCTCCAGGACTGGCTGGTCGACCCCGACGCGCCGATGACGTGGCGCCTGGAGAAGGACCGCGCCGGCTCGGGAGCGCTCGGCGACATCGGGGCGCACGCGGTCGACATCGCCGAGTACATGACCGGCCTGCGGCTCAGCGAGGTCTCGGGTGTGCTCGAGACCTTCGTGCGGCAGCGTCCGCTCGCCTCGTCCTCCAGCTCCGGCGCGATCGCCGGGTCCGCCTCGGTCGGCCCGGCCACCGAGTACGGCGAGGTCACGGTCGACGATGTCGCGCTGTTCCGAGGCCGGTTCGCCTCCGGCGCCCTCGGTACGTTCGAGGCCTCGCGCATGGCGACCGGGCGCAAGAACTCGCTGCGGGTCGAGGTGTCGGGCTCGAAGGGCGCAATCGCCTTCGACCTCGAGAACCTCAACGCGCTCGAGTTCTACGACGCGACCGAGCCCGCCGTCGAGCAGGGCTTCAAGACCATCATCGTGACCGAGCCCGGCCACCCGTGGCTCGACGCCTGGTGGCCCGCGGGGCACATGCTCGGCTACGAGCACGGCTTCGCCAACCAGGCGAAGGACTTCGTGGACGCGATCGCCGGAGGCACCTCGCCGCGGCCCTCGTTCGCCGACGGGCTGCACGTGCAGCGCGTGCTCGATGCGGTCGGGCACAGCTCGGCCACGGACGGCGCGTGGGTCGGCGTCGTGGGCGCGACCGACTGACCTCGGCCGTCCACGCCGTTCGGCCCGGTGCGACGATGCGCCGGGCGGAGAGGAGAGGACCATGTCGCTGCAGGAGCGGGCGTACGCCGTCTCGACGCCGCACGACGATCCGATGGCGGGAACGCCGGGCGGCGCACCGTGCGGGTCGCCCCGGACTGGGCCGGCGGATGCCGCGGCCGAGCTCGTCGAACGGGTCGGCCTGGCCGTCGCGCGCACGTCGGCCGCAGTCGCCGGCGCATGGCGTTCCCTCGCCGCCTCCGCGGCGGGCTCCGACCCCGAACCGCGCGAGCTCATCGACCTGCTCGCCGCACAGGGCGGCGGCAAGCAACTGCGCGCGCGGCTCGCGATCGCCGCGTACCTCGGCATGGGCGGCGACGCACCCGAGGTGTGGGACGCGCTCGGCGCCGCGGTCCAACTGCTGCACGTCGGACTGTGCGTCCACGACGACCTGATCGACGGCGACGACCGGCGGCACGGCCGCCTCAACGTCGTGGGCAGCGTGCGGGCCGCGTGGGCGTCGGCCGGCGCCGGTGACGGTGTCGCCGACCGCCAGGCGACCTCCGCCGCCCTGCTCGCCGGCGATCTCGCGATCAGCGCGAGCGTCCGCCTGCTCGCCGGCACGCCGGTCTCGGCCGAGACCAGGGTCGCGCTGGTGCTCGAGCTCCTCTCGTCGCTCGACGCGGCGATCGCGGGGGAGCTCATGGACGTCCGGAGCGAGCAGCTGCCGCCGGTCCGCGCGCTGCCGATCCGCATGGCCGAGCTCAAGACCGCGGGGTACAGCGTGATCCTGCCGCTGCGGCTGGGCGCCGTGGCATCCGGGCGCGCCGACGGTGCGGTGCTGGCCGCGCTCTCGGAGTACGGCCGCCACCTGGGCGTCGCGTACCAGCTGAAGGACGACGAGCTGGCGGTCTTCGGCGATCCGGAGCGCACGGGCAAGTCCATCAGCTCCGACGTGCGCGGCGGCAAGCGGACCCGCCTGCTGCAGCTCGCGCTCGAGGGGGCGACGCCCGAGGCGCGCGAGTTGCTCGAGCGCGAGGTCGGCCGGGCCGACCTGTCGGACGAGGCCGTCGAGCGCGTGCGGGAGGTCATGCGCGAGTCGGGCGCACTCGAGCGGCATCGCGGACTGATCGTACGGCACGCCGCCGCGGCGGCGGGGGCGCTCGACGGAGCGGGCCTGACGGATGCGCTCGACGCCTACCTCCGCGTCATCGCCCGGGGTGTTCCGGGCCGTGAGGCATGACTTCAGTCGATGATTGCGCAAGTTAACGCGCAGAGCATTCGACTTCTGATTGACCAAGGATGCAACCTCCGATAACGTCGGAGCGGGCGAGCCTCAGTGCGCACGCCCGGCGCAACGGTGCACACGGGAACGGAGTGGTTCGACGATGAACGAAGGACGTACGGGAGTCTGGTTCGTGGGCGCGCGCGGCAGCGTCGCGACGACGGCCGCGATCGGCCTGGCGGCTCTCGCCGAGGGCGTCGCCCGACCGGTCGGCCTGGTCACGGCCGGCCCCGCGTTCGAGGGCGTGCCGCTGCCCGAATTCGACGACTTCGTCGTCGGCGGGCACGACGTCGACGACACGCCCCTCCTCGACCGGGCCCGCCGGCTCGCGGCCGGCGGCATGATCCCGGCCGCCACGGTCGAGGCGGTCGCGTCGCGTCTCGAGGCCGCCGACGCCGAGATCCGCGTCATCCCGCGCCGCGCGCGCGGCTCGCAGCAGCGCGAGATCGAGCTCCGCGCCGACGACATCCGCTCCTTCCGCGAGCGCCACGGCCTCCGCCGCGTCATCGTGATCGACGTCGCGTCGACCGAGCCGCTGCCCGCCGATCGTCCTGAGTTCCACGACCGCGACGCGCTCGCGGCCGCCCTCGCCACCGAGGGCGTCGAGCTGCTCCCGTCGAGCACGCTCTCGGCGCTCGCGGCGGTGGCCGAGGCCGGCGCGCCGTACGTGTGCTTCACCCCGTCGATCTCGCTCGGCATCCCGGCGCTGCACGACCTCGCCCTCGAGGCGGGCGTGCCGATCGCCGGACAGGACGGCAAGACCGGCGAGACCCTGCTGCGCACGGTGCTCGCGCCCATGTTCTCGTCGCGCGGCATGCGCGTGATGTCGTGGGCCGGTGCGAACCTGCTCGGCGGCGGCGACGGCGCCACGCTCGCCGACCCCGCGGCCGTCGAGTCGAAGCTCGCCTCGAAGAACCGCGGCCTGCACGACCTGCTCGGCCACGACGTGGTCACGCCCCTGCACATCGACAACGTGCCCGACCTCGGCGACGTCAAGACGGCGTGGGACCACGTGCACGCCGAGGGCTTCCTCGACACCCGCATCACGCTCCAGACCACGTGGACCGCCTTCGACTCGACGCTCGCCGCGCCGCTCGTGATCGACCTCGCCCGCCTGCTCGCGCTCGCCGACGAGGCCGGCCTGTCAGGCCCGATCGCCGAGCTCGGCTACTTCTTCAAGGACCCATGGGGCAGCGACGAGCACGCCTTCGCACGCCAGGCCGACGAGCTCGTCTCGTGGGCGCTGCGGACCGCGGTGCGGAGGACCTCGGCGCAGGTGGCCTGACGGTGGACGCGTCCACCTTCCTCCAGCTCGTCCGGGCGCCCGCCGGCCTCACGGTGCTCGGCGACGCGACGGCCGGCATGGCCGCCACGGGTCGCACGGGCCTGCTGCCACGGCTCGGCCTGCCCGTCGCGTCGGTCCTGCTCTACTGGGGCGGGATGGCGCTCAACGACGCCGCCGACGCCGAGCTCGACCGCGTCGAGCGGCCCGAGCGTCCGATCCCGTCGGGGAAGATCTCGCGGAGGTCGGCGTTCGTGGTCGCCGGCGCGCTGACGGTCGCCGGCGTCGCCGTGGCCGGCCTCACCGGCGGGCGGAGCTCGCTCGCCGTCGCGGTCCCGCTCGCGGCATCCATCTGGACCTACGACCTCGTCGCCAAGCACGGCTGGGTGGGACCGGTCGTGATGGGCGCCTGCCGCGGCCTCGACGTGCTGCTCGGCGCGGGCCGAGACCGGGCGGCCGACGCGCTGCGTCCCGCGCTCGTGATGGCGGGCCACACCGCGAGCGTCACGGCGCTCGCGCGCGGCGAGGTGCACGGCACGCGTCCGGTCACGGCAGCCGCCGCGTCGCTCACGACGATCGCGGCCGCCGCCTCCGCGGTACGTCCCGAGCCGACCGCCGCCGGGCTCGTCTCGGTGGCCGCCGCCGCGCGCTTCGCGGTGCCGACCCTGCGCGCCCAGGTCGAGGCCATGTCGACGCCGACCGCGCCCGTGGTGCGCACCGCCACCCGGCGCGGCATCCTCGCGATGGTCCCGCTGCAGGCCGCGCTGACCGCGCGCGCGGGGCGGCCCGTCGACGCGCTCGTGCTGCTCGCGATCGACGCGGTGGCGGCGCTCCTGGCCCGACGCGGCGCGAAGGGGCGTGACATCACGTGAGCGGGACCTCCGCGCTCCCGCGGCCGCTGCTCGGCTACGGCACGAACGGCCTCGCCGACCATCCGCTCGACGACGCGCTCGACCTGCTGCAGTCGAACGGCTACCGTGCCGTCGCACTGACGCTGGGCCATCCGCACTTCGACGCATTCGGCGACGGATGGCTCGACCGCGCCATCGCACTCCGCGGCGAGCTCGAACGGCGGGGCCTGCGCGTCGTCGTCGAGACCGGCGCACGGTACGTGCTCGACCCGGCGCGCAAGCACCGGCCGAACCTGCTCGACGACGACCCCGACGCCGCCGCGCGGGTCGCGTTCCTCGTCCGGGCGATCGAGATCGCGCGCGTGCTCGACGCCGAGTGCGTGTCGCTGTGGTCGGGCGTGCTGCCCGAAGGGGCCGATCCGGATGTCGCGTGGCGGCGCCTCGTGGCCAACCTGCACCGGGTCGTTGCCGCGGCCCGCACGGAGGGGGTGCGCCTGGGGTTAGAGCCCGAGCCGGGCATGCTCGTCGAGACGGTCGCGGATGCGCTGCGGCTCAGGGCGGAGCTCGGCGACCCGCCCGAGCTCGGCATCACCGTCGACCTCGGGCACTGCGTGGTCGTCGAGCCCTACGGCGTCGACGGCGCGCTCCGCGCCGCGGGCGAGCTGCTCGTCAACGTGCAGGTCGACGACATGCTGCCGCACGCGCACGAGCACCTCGAGCTCGGCGCCGGCAGCGTCGACCTCGACCTGGCGTTCCGCACGCTCGCCGAGCTCGGCTACACGGGCGTGGCGGCGGTCGAGCTGCCGCGGCACTCGCACGCGGCGCCGCGCATCGCCGCGGAGAGCATCGCGCGCATGAACGACGTCATCGAGAGGATCGGGTGAGCGGCATGAACGGCACGGACGAATCGCGTGGCACCGACGACATCGGCGAGCGCTACCGCGACGGCGACACCGAGGAGCGCATCCGGGTGCTCGACGCGCTCAACGCGCTCGCCGAGACGGGCCCGGTCGACGAGCCGCGGCGCGGGACCGGCATCGGGCTCGTGCGCGACGCCCTGCGCGCGAACGACCCGCGGCTGGTGGCCGCGGCGATGGGCGCGTTCGCCGGCCGCCACCTCCCCGACCACGACTGGCGGCACGGCGTCGTGAAGCTCGTCTTCATGGGCGTGCCGCTCTCGGTCGTCGCCGGGCTCGACGAGCGCACCGACGCCGAGCTCGCGCGCATGGCGGAAGACCTCGCCGAGGAACGGGAGGCCGCGGGCCGCACCGTGCCCGACGACCTGCGGTCGCTCCTGCCGGCGACCGACGCACCACGACAGGAAGGCCGCTGACATGCGCATCTTCGACCCGCACATCCACATGACCTCCCGCACGACCGACGACTACGAGGCCATGTACGCGGCCGGCGTGCGGGCGCTCGTCGAGCCGTCGTTCTGGCTCGGCCAGCCGCGCACGAACGTCGGCTCGTACGTCGACTACTTCGACGCCCTCACCGGGTGGGAGCGGTTCCGCGCGTCGCAGTTCGGCATCCGCCACCACTGCGCGCTCGCGCTGAACCCGAAGGAGGCCAACGACCCGCGCTGTCGCGAGGTCATGGCCGAGCTGCCCCGGTTCCTGCGCCGCGAGTCCGTCGTCGCCATCGGGGAGACCGGCTACGACTCGATGACGCCCGAGGAGGACGAGGTGCTCGAGGCGCACCTCGCGCTCGCGATCGAGCACGGCCTGCCCGTGATCGTGCACACGCCGCACCGCGACAAGAAGCACGGCACCCGGCGCACGCTCGAGGTGATCGCGCACTCGGGCATCGCGCCCGAGCTCGTGGTGCTCGACCACCTCAACGAGGTCACGATCGAGATGGTGAAGGAGAGCGGCGCCTGGATGGGCTTCTCGATCTACCCCGACACCAAGATGGACCCGCACCGCATGGTCGCGCTGCTCCAGCGGTTCGGCACCGATCGCGTGCTCGTGAACTCGGCGGCCGACTGGGGCCGTTCCGACCCGCTGCTCACCGCGAAGACCGGCGCAGCCATGCTCGACGCCGGCTTCGAGACCGCCGACGTCGACACCGTGCTCTGGCAGAACCCGGTGGCCTTCTTCGCCCAGAGCGGGCGGCTCGATCTCTCGCCGCTGCCCGGCTTCGACCTCGCGAGCGAGCCCGAGCTGTTCTCGGGCAACTCGATCCTGCGCGGCGCGGCGGATGTCGCGGCGCCCGCCGTGCCCGGGGCGGCGCGCTGATGCACCTCTCGTACTGCACCAACGTGCACCCGGCCGAGGATCTCGACGGGGTGATCCGGCAGCTCGAGGCGTACGCCGGGCCCGCCCGGCTCGCCGCGGCGCTGGAGACGCTCGGCGTCGGGCTCTGGCTGCCCGCGCCGCTGGCCGCGCGCCTCGCGACCGAGCCCGCCGCACTCGAGCGCCTGCGCGCCGCGCTCGACCGGAACGGTCTCGAGGTGCGCACCCTGAACGCGTTCCCGTACGAGGCCTTCCACGCCGAGGTCGTCAAGCTCGACGTGTACCGGCCCGACTGGACCGACCCGGCGCGCCTGGAGTTCACGATCGACGCGGCGCGCGTGCTCGCCGCACTGCTGCCGCCCGGCGCCGACGGAAGCATCTCGACTCTGCCGCTCGGCTGGCGTGACGGCTGGGACGACGAGGCCGACCGTGCGGCGACCGCTGCCCTGGCCGAGCTCGGCGCGGAGCTGCGGGCGATCCGCGCCGAGACGGGCCATGCCATCCGCCTGGCCGTCGAGCCCGAGCCGGGCTGCGCGCTCGACGACGTCGACGACGTCGTCGCGTGGCTCGACTCGCACCGCGATCGCATCGACCTCGACCACATCGGCGTCTGCCTCGACACGTGCCACCTCGCCGTCTCGTTCGCCGACCCCGGGGCGGCGGTCGCGCGCATCGCCGACGCGGGCCTCCGCGTCGTGAAGGTGCAGGCGTCGGCCGCGCTGCACGTCGAACGACCCGACGACCCCGAGGCGCGCCGGGCGGTCGAGGCGTACGCGGAGGACCGCTACCTGCACCAGGTCCGCGAGGACGCCGCCGGCGGCGTCATCCGCGTCGACGACCTCCCCGAGGCGCTCGACGAGCTGCCCGCGACGGCGCCGTGGCGCGTGCACTTCCACGTGCCGCTGCACCTCGCGCCCGAGGCGCCGCTCTCGTCGACGACGGGGGTGCTGCGCGCCGCGCTCGCCGCGGTGCGCACCGTGCAACCCGTCGACGAGCTGCACGTCGACGTCGAAACCTACACGTGGTCGGTGCTGCCCGGCCCGTCGGTCGACCTCGTCGGCGGCATCGCCGCCGAGCTGCGCTGGGCCGCGACCGAGCTGCTCGAGCGGGCGGAGCAGCCGGCATGAGCGCGTCGACCCCGAAGGTGCTGCTCCTCGACGTCGTCGGCCTGACCGCCGACGCGCTGCGTCACATGCCGCGCCTGAACCGGATGGCGCGCGCCGGCGGCCGCGCCGAGCTCGGCACTGTGCTGCCCGCCGTCACCTGCTCGGTGCAGTCGTCGGTGCTGACGGGGACGATGCCCTCGAGCCACGGCATCGTGGGCAACGGATGGTACTTCCGCGGCCTCGGCGACGTGCTGCTGTGGCGCCAGCACAACCGGCTGGTGCGCGGCGAGAAGCTCTGGGAGACCGCGCGACGGCGCCGCGGCGGCGACTACACGAGCGCGAACCTCGGCTGGTGGTACGCCATGGGCGCCACGACCGACCTCACCGTCACGCCGCGGCCGATCTACCACGCCGACGGCCGCAAGTCGCCCGACTTCTACGCCCGCCCGCCGCGCCTGCACGACGAGCTGCGCGAGGAACTCGGCGAGTTCCCGCTGTTCCAGTACTGGGGGCCGACCGCGTCGATCCGCTCGACGAAGTGGATCGTGGACGCCACCCGACGCGTGCTCGCGCAGCCCGGCGCGCCCGACCTCACGATGGCCTACCTGCCCCACCTCGACTACGACCTCCAACGGTTCGGGCCCGACGGGCCCGAGGCCGCGCGGGCGGCCGCCGACCTCGACGCGGCGATGACCCCGCTGCTCGACGAGGCCGAGGCGCACGACGTGACGGTCGTCGCGCTCGCCGAGTACGGCATCGCCGCGGCCGATCGCCCGGTCGACGTCAACCGGGCGTTGCGCCGCGAGGGCCTCCTGGAGGTCTACGTGCAGGACGGGCGCGAGCAGCTCGACCCCTGGACCTCGCGTGCGTTCGCGGTCGCCGACCACCAGGTCGCGCACGTGTACGTCGCCGATCCCGCCGACGTGTCGCGCGTGGCGGCGATCCTCCGCGACCTCGACGGCGTCGACGAGGTGCTCGACCGCGAGGCGCAGGCCCGCTACGGGCTCGACCACGCGCGCTCCGGCGAGCTCGTCGTCGTCGCCGAGCCCGGCGCGTGGTTCACGTACTACTTCTGGCTCGACGACGACCGGGCGCCCGAGTACGCTCGCGGCGTCGACATCCATCGCAAGCCCGGCTACGACCCGGCCGAGCTGTTCTTCGACCCGGCCGACACGCTCGCCAAGGCGAAGGCCGGGGGCAACCTCGTGCGCAAGAAGCTCGGCCTGCGGTACGCGATGAGCACCGTGCCGCTCGACCCGTCGTGCGTGCGCGGCACGCACGGCCGGCTGCCCGACTCGAGGGCCGACACTCCGCTCCTCCTCGCCTCCGACCCGCGCTTCCTCGACGGGGCCGGCGACCGCGTGCACGCGACCGAGGTGCGCGACCTCGTCCTCCGGTGGCAGGGCCTCGGCGATGCCGCCACGATGTCCGACCCCCACGAAAGGATCCGAGCATGACCGACACCCCCGCGACGCATCCCGTCACGCTGTTCACCGGCCAGTGGGCCGACCTGCCGTTCGAGGAGGTCGCGCGCCTCGCCTCCGAGTGGGGCTACGACGGCCTCGAGATCGGCGTCGGCGGCGACCACCTCGACACCAAGCTCGCCGATGAGGAGCCCGGCTACCTGAAGGAGAAGCTCGAGCTCCTGAAGCGATACGACCTGAAGGTCTACGCGATCTCCAACCACCTCACCGGCCAGGCGGTGTGCGACGACCCGATCGACTTCCGCCACCAGGCGATCGTCAGGCCCTACACGTGGGGCGACGGCGACGCCGAGGGCGTGCGCCAGCGCGCCGCGGAGGACCTGAAGCGCACCGCGCGCGTGGCCCGCAAACTCGGGGTCGACACGGTGGTCGGGTTCACGGGGTCGAAGATCTGGCAGTACGTCGCGATGTTCCCGCCCGTGCCCGCATCGGTCATCGACGCCGGCTACGAGGACTTCGCGAACCGCTGGAACCCGATCCTCGACGTGTTCGACGACGAGGGCGTCCGGTTCGCGCACGAGGTGCACCCGTCCGAGATCGCGTACGACCACTGGACCAGCGTGCGCACGCTCGAGGCCATCGACCGTCGCCCCGCGTTCGGATTCAACTGGGATCCGAGCCACATGATGTGGCAGGGCGTCGACCCCGTGGGCTTCATCTGGGACTTCCAGGACCGGATCTACCACGTCGACTGCAAGGACACCCGCATCCGCACGGCGAACAGCCGGTCGGGGATCCTCGGCTCGCACCTGCCGTGGGGCGACCCGCGCCGCGGCTGGGACTTCGTCTCGACCGGGCACGGCGACGTGCCGTGGGAGGACGCGTTCCGCGCCCTCGACGCGATCGGCTACACCGGTCCGATCTCGGTCGAGTGGGAGGACGCCGGCATGGACCGCCTGCACGGCGGCCCGCAGGCGCTCGAGTTCGTGCGCTCGCTCATCTGGCCGCGGCCGACGGCGTCGTTCGACGCCGCCTTCTCCAACCAGTAGCGGGCGGGCGCGCGCCCGTCCTGCGCCGAAGCCCGGGTTCGAGCGGGTCCACCCGCGAGAACCCGGGATTCGGCGTGCCCGGCGCTACGCCACCGGCAGGAGCGGCGCGAGGGGTGCGCGGAGGTCGAGGATCGACCCGGGCACCTCGCCGGTGTCGGGGTACTGCTCCCGGTGGGCGAGGCCGACGCCGGAGAGGCCGAGCCCGGTCGCCGCGGCATCCGTGACGAAGAGGTACGGCCGGTAGCCGATCCGGTCGCGGATCCCGTTCTTGAGCAGGCGGTGCGCGACGGTCACAGCGGGACCGAGCAGGTCGCTGCCGCCGCCGACGCTCTGCCGTACGCAGAGCCCGCGATGCAGGATCACCTTGAGGTCGAGGTAGGCCACGTTCGGGCACGCGGTGCAGTCGTGCTCTGGTCCGGGCGTCGCGCGCTTCCGAGCGGCGAGGAACCCCGCGTACATCGTCGCGAGCCGATCGAGCACGCGGTCGCGCTCGCCGTCGAGTGTTGACGCCGGCGCGCACGCGAAGACGGCGTCGCCTTCGAGCTTGACGAGTGCGAACTCGGGTGACACACCCGTCGTGACGCTGTCGAGCAACTCGGCGAGCAGCGAGTACGCGATCGGGATGCCCTGGCTGAAGTCGACGCCGTGCGCCTCCTCGACGCTGGACAGGAACGTGCTGTAGCCCGAGATGTCCGCGATGAGGAGGTATCGGTCGCCGGCCGGCGCGTCCGTCATCGTCGATGCTGCGAGCTCCATGGTTCCCCTGACCTGCGGCGTTCGGGGCGAGTCTACGTCGCAGTGGGCCGCCGGTGAAGGAAGGGCGAGCGGATGCCGCGGGCGGAGGGCGTGCCCGCGACATCCGCTCGGCGGCTACGCCCGCTCGGTCACCGTTCCGTGCGTGAGGTGCAGCCGCCGCTCCGCGCGCCTCGCGACGGCGGAGTCGTGCGTGACGATCACGAGCGTGAGCCCGCGATCGCGCCAGAGGCCCTTGAGGAGGTCCATGATCTCGTCGCGGGTCTGCTCGTCGAGGTTGCCGGTGGGCTCGTCGGCGAGGAGCACCTCGGGCTCCTTGACCAGCGCGCGGGCGATCGCCACGCGCTGCTGCTGGCCGCCCGAGAGCTCGCTGGGCACGTGGAGGGCGCGGTCGCCGAGGCCGACCGACTCCAGTGCGGCGGTCGCCCGCGAGCGTCGCTCCTCGGCGGGCACGCCGAGCGGCTCGAGCGCCGTCTCGACGTTCTCCTGCGCCGTGAGCGTCGGGATGAGGTTGAAGCCCTGGAAGACGAACCCGATCTCGCGGGCCCGGATGCCGCCGAGCAACGCGTCGGGCATGCCCGACAGGTCGGCCTCGCCGAGCGAGACGCGGCCCGAGGTGGGCCGGTCGAGCGCGCCGAGCAGCTGCAGCAGCGTCGACTTGCCGCCGCCGGTGGGGCCCTGGATGGCGACGAGCTGACCCGTGGGGATGGTCAGGCTCACGTCCTTCAGCGCCGTGACCTGGCGCTCCTTCTGCCGGTAGGTCTTCGAGACGTTCTCGAGGGTGTACATGGGGTGGTTCCTTCCGTGGTGCGGGTCGATGAGGGGGCGAGCGGATGCCGCGGCATCCGTTACGCGACGCTGCGCAGCGCCTCGGCGGGGCGCAGCAGGCTGGCGCGCCATCCGCCAATCGCACCGGCGAGGAGGCCGCCGACCACCGCGAGGCCGACCGCGAGGGCGACGACGCTCACCGTTACCGGCGCGCTCAGCACGACCTCGCTGGCCTGCGCGGTGTCGAACGGGTTGCCTCCACCGGTGAACCCGCCGCCCATCGGGCCTGCGGCCGCGGTGGCGTCCGGCGTCGAGGTCGTGGCCAGCGTCGGCGCGACCGCGTTCACGATCGCGATGCCCGCGAATCCGAGCGCGAGCCCCGCCGCGCCGCCGATCAGGCCCTGCACGAGCGACTCGCCCGCGACCTGGCCGGTGATGCGGCGATTGGACCAGCCGATCGCCTTGAGCGTGCCGAACTCGCGCGTGCGGCGCGTGACGCCCTGGATCGTGAACAGGATGGCGATGAGGAACGCGGCCGCCAGCACTGCGATCGAGAGCCACACGCCGAGGCTCGAGATCAGCTGGCTCGCGCTGCCGAGCGAGCCCGAGACCGACGCGGCGAGGTCCTCCTGGGTGCTGACCTCCTGGTCGGGCAGTGCGGTCTCGAGGTCGCTCTTCACGTCGGAGATGACCTCGGCCGACTCGGCCTGCACGGCGATGTCGGACACCTGGCCCTCGAGGCCCGAGAGCGACTGGGCCACGTCGAGCGGGATGTACGCGTTCGACGCGGTCGTGGCATCCGCCGACGTCGAGGCGACCGTGCCGACGATCTCGAACTCGGTGCCACCGAGGTCGATCGTGCCCCCGACCGCGAGGCCCTCGTTGGTGGCGTAATCGGAGTCGAGCACCACGACGTTCTGGCCGGCGTCGTCGGCGTCGAGCGTGCGGCCGTCGACGAGTTCGACGGAGCTGAGCGGGCCGACCGCGTCGGCCGCGGGGTCGATGCCCGTCACGGTCGTGCTCGAGACGTCGAACGCGCCGCCGCGGAAGCCGCCGCCGGCCTCGCCCTCGCCGGGCGCGGGCATCGTGGCGTCGCCGCCCGCCGTCGCATCGCCCGAGGGTGCCTGGGGCAGCTCGCCGTCGAAGGTGACGTTGTTCAGGCTCAGGGTCGCGGATGCCGCGGCGACGCCGTCGACGTCCTGCACCGTGTCGAGCGCCGACGCGTCGAAGGTCGTCGCGCCCGGACCCGCGGTGAGTCGCGAGTTGCTGAGCTCGGTGGTCGTGCCGTCGGCGCCGGTCGCGCCGTCGTCCTGGCCGAACTCGAAGCGCACGCCGCCGCCCGGATCCTCGCCCTCGGAGGGCGCGGCCGCGGCCTGCGAGACGGTCAGGTCGGTGCCCACGCCGTACACGGACTCGAGCACGGCGGCCTGCGCGTCGCGCACGCCGGCCGACACGGAGTTCACGATCATGACGAGCGCGATCGCGAGCGCCATCCCGACCGCGACGATCGCGGTCTGCCTGCGGCGCCCGGCGAGCTCGCGCCGGAGGTAGGTGAAGAACATGGTGGGATCCTCGGGGGTCTCGGGGCGCCCACCGGTCGATGGGCTCGATCCGTGACGCTAGGCACGGGGGCTGTGGTCGCCCGATGCCATGCCTATGCCTGCGGTATGAGCCGGCCGCCGAGCGGGCCGGTCGGGCTCATTGCGGGATCACAGGCGGCATCCGCCCTGCCCATAGGAAACCCACAGGCCGAACCGCATACTCGATCACATGAGCCATCCGACCACCGCACCCGGCGCCGCGCAGCGGCCGCAGATCGCCAAGGCCGACGGCACGGCCGTGCGCGTGCTGGTCGTCGACGACGAGAACTCGCTGACCGACCTCCTGAAGATGGCGCTGCGCTACGAGGGCTGGGAGGTGCGGACCGCGTCCGACGGCTTCGGCGCGGTGAGGGCTGCCCGGGAGTTCCGGCCCGACGCGATCGTGCTCGACATCATGCTGCCCGACATCGACGGCCTCGAGGTGCTGCAGCGCGTGCGCGCCGACGGCACCGAGACGCCGGTGCTGTTCCTCACGGCGAAGGACTCGCTCGACGACCGCATCGCCGGGCTCACCGCCGGCGGCGACGACTACGTCACGAAGCCGTTCAGCCTCGAGGAGGTGGTCGCGCGCCTCCGCGGGCTCATCCGCCGGTCGACGCTCACGCTCGCGCAGGCGAAGGACCCGGTGCTGCGCGTCGGCGACCTGAGCCTCGACGAGGACTCCTACGAGGTCGAGCGCGACGGCACGCCCATCGAGCTGACCGCGACCGAGTTCGAGCTGCTCCGCTTCCTCATGCGCAATCCGCGCCGTGTGCTGTCGAAGGCGCAGATCCTCGACCGCGTCTGGAACTACGACTTCGGCGGCAAGGAATCCGTCGTCGAGCTCTACATCTCCTACCTCCGCAAGAAGATCGACGCGGGCCGCACGCCCATGATCCACACGGTGCGCGGGGCGGGCTACATGCTGAAAGCGGCCGGATGACACGCCCCGGCGATCCCGGCCACGCGGCCGCCGCACGGCAGGCCGTGGCCCACGCGCGGTCGAGCGACGCCCCCGAGGGCGCGTCCGACGGCGCGTCCGACACCACGACGGCTGCCGCCGCGCCATCCGCTGCCGCCTCGTCGACGGATGCCGCGCCGCGCCGTCGCGCGCCGAAGACGCTGCGCCGCCGCCTGCTGATCCTCATCGCGTCGCTCGTGGTGCTGGTCAGTGCCGTGGTCGGCGTCGTGAGCGTGGCCGTGCTGCACAATCAGCTCGTCGCGCGCCTTGACGCGCAGCTCGAGCAGGCGATCGACCGTGCCGGCCGCGCCCTCGACGACCCGGGCGGACCGCTGCCGATCCCGCCCGAGGGCGCCGACGTGCTGCTGCGCCTGCCGGGCCAGCCGCTCGGTGCGATCGCCGCGCTCGTCACCGACCGCGCGGTCATGTACTCGGGCACGATCGACCGCGAGGGCGACATCGACGACCTCTCCGAGGAGGCGGGCCAGACGATCGCGTCCATCCCGACCGACCGCCAGCCGGTCACGGTCGAGCTCGACGACCTGGGGGAGTACCGGGCGATCGCGGCGCCCACGAACGGGGGCTACTCGTTCGTCGTCGCCTTCCCGCTCGCCGACGTCAACGCGACGACCACGCAGCTCGCGATCACCGTCGCGGTCGTGGCGCTCGCGGGGCTCGCGGGCGCGCTCGCGCTCGGCGCGGTGACCGTGCGCCGTGCGCTGCAGCCGCTCGACCAGGTGACCGAGACGGCGACGCTGGTCTCCGAGCTGCCGCTCGCGCGCGGCGACGTCGAGCTGCCCGACGAGGTGCCCGTCGACGACGAGCGCACCGAGGTGGGCCGGCTCGCGACCGCGTTCAACCGCATGCTCGGACACGTCTCGTCGTCGCTGTCGGCGCGCGAGCTGTCGGAGCGCAAGGTGCGCCGTTTCGTCGCCGACGCGAGCCACGAGCTGCGCACGCCCCTCGCCTCGATCCGCGGCTACGCCGAGCTGACCCGCCTGCACGGCGGCGAGCTGCCGCCCGACGTGGTCCACGCGCTCGGCCGCATCGAGTCGGAGTCGCTGCGGATGACCGAGCTCGTCGAGGACCTGCTGCTGCTCGCACGGCTCGACGAGGGGCGCGAGCTGCGGCGCGACCCGGTCGACCTGCGGCAGGTCGTCGTCGATGCCGTCGGCGACGCCCAGGTCGCGGGACCCGATCACGACTGGCGGGTGGCGGTGCCCGACGAGGCGGTGACGGTCCCCGGCGACGAGTCGCGGCTTCGGCAGGTGCTCACGAACCTGCTCGCCAACGCACGCGTGCACACGCCCGAGGGCACGAAGGTGATCGTGCGCCTCCGGCAGGTGCCGGCGACGGATGGCACGGGGCCGCGCACCCGCGTCACGGTCACCGACGACGGACCGGGCATCGATCCCGAGGTCCGCGCGACGTTGTTCGAGCGGTTCGCCCGGGGCGACGCGTCGCGCTCGCGCCGAGCCGGGAGCACGGGCCTCGGCCTCGCGATCGTGCGCGCGGTGGTCGAGGCGCACGGCGGCACGGTCTCGGTCGAGAGCGACCCCGGCCGAACCGAGTTCACGGTCGACCTGCCCGCCTGAGCGACGGTCGGGCGCGCCGGCTACGCCTCGGGCGTTCCGGGAACCTCGTCCGGGCGCTCCGGCGCGAGGACGCCGGTGGTCAGGCGGCTGAGCAGCCGTGCGAGCTCGTCGACGTCGCCGGCCGGCCAGGTGCGCAACTGCGAGTAGAGCTGCTGCTGCATCCGCGAACTCCGGCGCCCGACGCGCTCGATCGCGACCGGCGTCGGCTCGATGATCCGCGCCCGTCCGTCGTTCGGGTCGGGCTGGCTGGTCGCGAGGCCGAGCGACTCGAGGTGCTTGAGCTGGCGGCTCACGACGCTCTTGTCGATCTCGAGGGCTTCCGCGATGGCGCCGGCGTGCATGGGCCCCCGGCGCACGACGGCCGAGAGGATCTTGTACCCGACCGGCTGCAACTCGGGGTGGACCGCGGCGGCGGCCTCCTTCCAGACGGCCCGCACGCGGACGAAGAGCGACCGGAGCTGCTCCTCGACCGCGGCGATCTGGTCGTCGCGGGCCGCGCGGGGCGCGGATGCGGCGGTGGCGGTCATGCGGCCGATCCTATTGCGCGGGGGAGCGGTCGCCCCGCTCTGCCACGTCGTGCGCGAGGCCCACGGGTGCGAGGGCGACGGATGCCGCGGCAGTGTCGATCGCGGCATCCTCCGCGTCCTCCTCGGTCCTCGCCCGCTGGATCGCGTTCTGCGTGCCCAGGCTGATGTCAGGCAGGAACGCGACCGCGACGAGCGTGACGATCGCCAGCGGCACGGCCGCCAGGAACACCGTGCCGACGCCGGTGCCGTAGGCCGACTCGACGACGACACGCAGGAACTCGGGAAGCTGGCTGATCTGCGGGATGGTGCCGGCGCCCAGGGTCTGGGCGGCCTCGAGCTGCTGCTCGGGCGGCAGGCCGGCGATGCCGTCGGTGATGCCGTCGGCCACGACGGTGCCGAGGATCGAGCCCATGACCGCGACGCCGACGGTGCCGCCGAGGCTGCGGAAGAACGTGACGGCGCTCGTGGCGACACCGAGGTTCCTCACCTCGGTCGTGTTCTGCACGACGAGCACGAGGTTCTGCATGAGCATGCCGACGCCGGCGCCGAGCACGAACATCGAGATGCCGACGTACCAGAACGGCGTGTCGTAGTGGAGCTGCGCGAGCAGGATGCTGCCGGCGATCATGAGCACGGCGCCCGTGACCATGAAGCCCTTCCACCTGCCGCGGCGGCTGACCAGCGCCCCGATCACGGTCGAGGAGACGAGCACGCCCGCCATCATCGGGATCGTCAGCAGCCCCGACTCGGTCGGCGTGGCGCCGCGCGCGAGCTGCATGTACTGGCTGAGGAAGACCGCCGTGCCGAACATCGCGACGCCGACCGAGATCGACGCGATGACCGAGAGGGTGAACGTGCGGTTCCGGAAGAGACCGAGCGGGATCACGGGCTCCGGAACGCGGAGCTCGACGACGATCGCGATCGCGAGGAGCAGCACCGCGCCGCCGACCATGAGCAGGCTCGGGACCGAGATCCACTCGAAGTCGGAACCGGCGAAGGTGACCCAGAGCAGCAGCAGCGAGACGCCCGCCGAGATGAGCACGATGCCGGCGTAGTCGATCGACACCTTGGTCTTCGGTCGCTTGGGCAGGTGCAGCGTGCGCTGCAGCAGCACCAGCGCGACGATCGCGATCGGCAGGCCCACGAAGAAGTTCCAGCGCCAGCCGAGGCCGTCGGTGATGACGCCGCCGAGCAGCGGGCCGCCGACGGTGGCGACGGCCATGACGGCGCCGAAGAGGCCCGCGTATCGGCCACGCTCGCGCGGGCTGATGATGTCGGCCATCACGATCTGGCTGAGCGCGGCGAGGCCGCCGGCGCCGAGGCCCTGGAAGACGCGCATGGTGATGAGCGTGCCGGTGTCCTGCGAGAACCCGGCGACGGCCGACGCGACGACGAAGATCACGAGCGCGAGCTGCAGCAGGAGCTTGCGGTCGAAGAGGTCGGCGAGCTTGCCCCAGATTGGCGTCGAGACCGTGGTGGCGAGCAGGGTCGCGGTCACGACCCACGTGAAGGCGGACTGGTCGCCCTCGAGGTCGGAGATGATGAGCGGCAGCGAGGTGCCGACGACGGTCGAGGCGAGCATCGACACGAACATGCCGAGCAGCAGGCCCGACAGCGCGGTGAGCACCTCGCGGTGCGTCATGCCGTTGTCGGAGAGCGCGGCGGGCTCGGCCGGCGGCTTCGGGGCGCGGGTGCGCGCGGTGGTGGCCATGGAACTCCAGAATCGTTGACTGCGGTCAACCATACGTAACTGATGGACAATGGTCAACTATTCCCAGTCGGCCGGATGTCACGGGTCGACCCGGGCGCGCAAGGCGTCGTGTGCGCCGATTTGGCGGCGGTCGCGCCATCCGTTACCCTTGACGGAGCCGAAGACCGCTGGTTGTCGTGCGCCGAAAGGTTCGCGACCGAAGTCTTGCGAACGCAAGTGCCCGCGCAGGTGTGACGAAGACTTCCCGGGCGATCCGGGCCGAGCTCCGCGCAACTGCGCCGGAGCTCTTTTCATTTCGCTCGACGCTCACGAGTTTCCAGCGCTCCCAGGCCGTGCACCGCCTCCGCGATGCACGTTGAATTCACAAGGAGTGGCCATGGCGAACAAGGAAGCCTCGGTTGCCGAACTCACGAACCTGTTCGAGAGCTCGACCGCCGTTCTGCTGACCGAATACCGCGGCCTCACTGTTGCGAAGCTCAAGGAGCTCCGCAAGTCCATCAGTGGGGACGCGAGCTACGCCGTGGTGAAGAACACGCTGACGAAGATCGCGGCCAACAACGCCGGGATCTCCTCGTTCGACGACGAGCTCAAGGGCCCGTCGGCGATCGCGTTCGTGCACGGCGACCCGGTCGCCGTCGCGAAGTCGCTGCGTGACTTCGCCAAGGCGAACCCCCTCCTCGTGGTCAAGGGCGGCTATTTCGATGGCAAGCCCCTGACCGCCGAAGAGGTAGGCAAGCTCGCCGACCTCGAGTCCCGCGAAGTGCTCCTGGCGAAGCTCGCCGGTGCCTTCAAGGCCTCGCTGTTCGGAGCCGCATATCTGTTCAACGCACCGCTCTCGAAGGCCGTTCGCACGGTCGACGCGCTGCGTGAGAAGCAGGAGTCCGCTGCGTAGGCGCGAGCCTCTCAAGCGGTGAGTTACCAGAGAATCTAAGGAGAAGAATCATGGCGAAGCTGTCCACTGAGGAGCTGCTCGAGCAGTTCAAGGGCCTGACCCTCATCGAGCTCTCGGAGTTCGTCAAGGCGTTCGAGGAGACCTTCGAGGTCACCGCGGCCGCTCCCGTCGCCGTTGCCGGCCCCGCTGCCGCAGGCGGCGGCGCCGCTGCCGAAGAGGTCGAGGAGAAGGACTCCTTCGACGTCGTCCTCGAGGCTGCCGGCGACAAGAAGATCCAGGTCATCAAGGTCGTCCGCGAGCTCACCTCGCTCGGCCTCGGCGAGGCGAAGGCCGTCGTCGACGGTGCTCCCAAGGCCGTGCTCGAGGGCGCGAACAAGGAGACCGCCGACAAGGCGAAGGCCGCCCTCGAGGAGGCCGGCGCGACCGTCACCCTCAAGTAAGTGGTTGCGCTCGCTCGAGCGCTTCCCGTTTGAGGTGACCTGCGTCACCTGAACACACGGATGCCCCGTGCCGATTCGCTCGGCACGGGGCATCCGTCGTTCGTCCTGCTCAGTCGTGCTCGCTCCGCACGAGGAGCTTCGCGAGCCCGGCGTACGTGTTCGGGCCGGGGACGCCGTCGATGGGCCCCGTGTACCCGCCTCGCTGCGCGATCCGCTGCAGTCCCTTCCAGGTGTTCGGCCCGGGAACGCCGTCGATCGGGCCGGTGTAGCCGACGCCCGTGAGCACGGTCTGCACGCCCTTCCACGAGTTCGGCCCGAGGACGCCGTCGTAGGGGCCGAAGTAGCCGCCGATGCGGCCGAGGACCTGGAGCGCCGCGTTGGTCGCCGGTCCCGGGATGCCGTCGACGGGCCCCGCATAGCCGAAGCCCGCGAGCACGGTCTGGACGCCCTTCCACGACGCCGGTCCCATCACGCCGTCGTTCGGGCCCGTGTATCCGCCCTTGGCGGCCAGCCGCTGCAGGGCGTCCCAGGTGGCCGGGCCCGGATCGCCGTCGAGATGTCCGGCGTAGCCGTAGCCCTTCACGGTCTGCTGGAGGCCCTTCCAGGTGTTCGGCCCGGGAACGCCGTCGTTCGGACCTCGGTAGCCGCCCGCGCGGGAGATCCGCTGCAGCGTGATGCCGTCGGCGGGGGTGATCGCCGCACTCGTGGCGGCGGTTTCGGTGGTCATGGTGCCCTCCTTCGTCGGTGCCGGGCGAGGTGCGGTCCGATCGGCGCGGCACGTCGCCCGCTGCGGACGCTACGACGCCCGTCGTGGGGATGCCACCGGGCTGTCCCTGAGACTTCCAGGGCGATGCGCGGATGTCGCGCCGTGCGTCAGCGCGGCGGCGCCGTCGTGCTGCTGCGCACGACGAGGCGTGTCGCGAGCGGCCGGTCGAACCCCGCGGCCGCCTCGTCGCCCACCTCCTCGCCGAGCTCGTACAGGACCGCCTCGGCCACGATCCGGCCCTGGTCCACGGGGTACTGCTCGATGGTCGTGAGCCCGAACAACTCGGCGTACTCGTGCCCGTCGAAGCCGATGACCGAGAGCGCCGTCGGCACGGCGATGCCGAGCCGCTCGGCGGCGCGCATGACGCCGAACGCGATCTCGTCGGAGGCCGCGAAGATCGCGGTGGGGCGCGCGGTCGGATGCCCGAGCATCTGCAGTCCCGCCGTGTACCCGCCGGGCAGGGTCATCTCGGCCTCGACGATCCCGCCGTCGACCCCGACCGGCTGCAGGCCGGCGGCGTCCATCGCGTCGTCGAACCCCGCCGTCCGGAGTCGCTGCACGCTGTGCGCCGCCGAGCCGGGGGCGGCGCCGGCGATGTGGGCGATGCGCGTGTGGCCGAGGGTGATGAGGTGCTCGGTCGCGAGCGTCGCGGCGGCGCGGTCGTCGACCGTGAGGCGTGGCGCTCCGGGCGCGATGCCGCCCAGGGCGTAGATCGGTTTGCCGCGACGCTCGATCACGTCGACCTCGCGCTCGGTGAGGTCGACGCCGACGGCGATGACCGCGTCGACGCGCTTGCGCGCCAGGAAGAAGTCGAACACGCGATCGCGGGCCGGGCCTTCGAGGGCGAGGTTGTACAGCGTCAGGTCGTAGCCGGCGGCGAGCAGCGCGCGCTCGGCGCCCTCGAGCACCTCGCCGAAGAACCAGCGGTTGACGAACGGGATCACGATCCCCACGTTCTTCGTCCGGCCGGTCACCAGGCTCGCGGCGTTCGGCGAGGCGATGTAGCCGATCTGGGCCGCGGCATCCGAGACGCGGCGACGAGTCTGCTCCGAGACGTAGCCGCGCCCGGTGAGCGCGCGCGACGCCGTCGACTTGGAGACCCCGGCGAGGCGTGCCACGTCCGAGATCGCGGACATCCCTCCTCCCTCCGTCGGGCCCTGCGCATCGGAGTGTACGCCCGATCCGTCCCCGTATGGAACCGGTTCCCGGTTTCCGGCTCGTCACTCGATCGTGACCCTTCGAACCCTTGCCCGTCCCCGGATCGTCCCTTACCGTGGACGCTGGAACCGGTTCCCGGCTCCGCCCTGCACCGCACTCAATGAGGAGAAGACATGAGACTCACACGGCACCGCCGTTGGACGGTCCCCGTCGTGGCGGCCGCCGCGGTCGGCTTGACGCTCACCGCGTGCACCGGCGACATCGCACAGGAGGATGCGGCCGACGTCGACTGCAGCGACTACGAGGAGTACGGCACGTTCGACGGTGCCGAGGTCACGGCATCCAGCACCATCCTCGACATCGAGGCCGACCGGCTGAACGAGTCCTGGGCCGACTTCGAGACCTGCACCGGCATCTCGGTCGAGTACCAGGGCTCGAGCGAGTTCGAGGCCCAGATCGCGGTGCTCGCCGAGGGCGGCAACGCGACCGACGTCGCCTTCGTTCCGCAGCCCGGCCTGATGAACCGCCTCGCCGCCGGCGGCTGGCTCATCCCGGCCTCCGAGGCGGTCGAGGCGAACGCCGACGAGTTCTGGTCCGAGGACTGGAAGAAGTACGGCTCCTACGAGGGCACGTTCTACGGCGCCCCGCTCATGGCGAGCATCAAGGGCTACGTCTGGTACTCGCCGGCCGAGTTCGAGGAGAAGGGGTACGAGATCCCGGCGACCCTCGACGAGCTCAAGGAGCTCTCCGACACGATCGCGGCCGAGGGCGACCACAAGCCGTGGTGCGTCGGCCTCGAGTCCGGTGACGCCACCGGCTGGCCCGGCACCGACTGGGTCGAGGACTACATGCTCCGCCTGCACGGCGCAGACGTCTACGACCAGTGGGTGACCCACGAGATCCCGTTCAACGACCCGCAGGTCGCCGAGGCGTTCGACGCCGTGGGCGAGTACCTCAAGAGCGAGGAGATGGTCAACGGCGGCATCGGCGACGTGTCGACGCTGGTGACCGAGGCGTTCCAGACCGCCGGCCTGCCGATCCTCGAGGGCGAGTGCTCGCTGCACCACCAGGCCTCGTTCTACGAGACCTTCTGGAACCCCGAGGGCGGCGACGAGAACACCGTGGCCTCCGACGGCACGGTCTTCGGCTTCCTGCTCCCGCCGGCCAGCGCCGACGACCCGCTGTCGGTGACCGGCGGCGGCGAGATCGTCGTGGCCTTCCGCGAGGCCGAGGAGGTCGAGGCGTTCCGCGCCTACCTGTCGAGCGACACCTGGGCCAACAACCGGGTGAGCCTGGGCGGCGTCATCAGCGCGAACAGAGGCGTCGACCCCGAGAACGCGTCGAGTGAGCTGCTCGTGCAGTCGATCGAGATCCTCCAGGATCCCGAGACGACGTTCCGGTTCGACGGGTCCGACCTGATGCCCGGTGCCGTCGGCGCCGACTCCTTCTGGAAGGGAATCGTGGCGTGGGTCGGCGGTCAGAGCACCGAGGAGACGCTCGACGCCATCGAGGCGAGCTGGCCCTCCAGCTAGCCGTCCGCGCGCCGCTGGCACTCACGGCCCGCGGCACGGCATGATCGAGGGGCGGGGTTCGACACCCCGCCCCTCGGCACCCCAGCTTCAACGACGAACCCGGGAGGCACGATGACCACGGCCGATCTGCTCGGCAAGATCCTGCAGGTGGTGATGGGGCTCGCGATCCTTGCGGCGGTCGTCGGCCTGCTCATCTTCTTCATCGACAGGGCCCCGAAGAAGGGCCGAGATTACTGGCAGCTCGCGGGCTTCCTCGCACCCGCGATGCTGTTCGTGTTCGTGGGGCTCGTCTATCCGGCGATCCGCACGAGCATCCTCGCGTTCCAGGACTCGAGCGGCGACTGGACGATGGACAACTTCATCTGGACGTTCACGCAGCCGGCCGCCATCCGCACGCTCGTCAACACCATCATCTGGGTGGCGATCGTGCCGGCGTTCGCGACCATCATCGGCCTGGCGTACGCGGTCTTCATCGACCGCTCACGCGGGGAGAAGTACTACAAGGTCGTGCTCTTCATGCCGATCGCGATCTCGTTCGTCGGCGCGGGCGTGATCTGGCGCTTCGTCTACGAGTACCGGTCGGGCGATCGCGAGCAGATCGGCCTCCTGAACGCGATCGTCGTCGCCTTCGGCGGCGAGCCCGTCCAGTGGCTCCAGACCGATCCGCTCAACACCTTCCTCCTCATCATCGTGATGATCTGGATCCAGACCGGATTCGCCATGGTCCTGTTGAGCGCGGCGATCAAGGGCGTCCCGACCGAGCAGATCGAGGCGGCCCAGCTCGACGGCACCAACGCCTGGCAGCGGTTCATCAACGTGACGGTGCCCGGCATCCGCGGATCGCTCGTGGTGGTCCTGACGACGATCTCGATCGCGACACTCAAGGTCTTCGACATCGTCCGGACCATGACCGCCGGAAACTTCAACACCAGCGTCATCGCGAACGAGATGTACACCCAGGCATTCCGGGCGAGCGAGATCGGGCGAGGGTCGGCGCTCGCGCTCATCCTCTTCCTGCTCGTGCTGCCGATCGTCGTCTACAACGTCAACGTCCTCCGCAAGCAGAGGGAGATCCGATGAGCAGCGTCGCCCCGGCCGACCTCCCGGTCGGCAAGGACCAAGGGTCCCTCGAAGCCGCAGAGCAGGCCGAGTACGCCCGCCCCAAGGCCGCGCGCGTCAAGCAGCGGCTCACGTCGCGCACGGCGACGATCGTGTCGCTGATCATCGCGGTCCTCTGGACGATCCCGACGTTCGGCCTGTTCCTCTCGTCGTTCCGTCCGGCCGAGCTCATCCGCACGACCGGGTGGTGGACCTACTTCCAGAATCCCGGGCTCACGCTCGAGAACTACTCGTCCGTGCTGTTCTCGACCTCGTCGTCGTCGCCGCAGCTCGGCGCGTACATCGTGAACTCGATCGCGATCGCACTGCTCGGCACCCTGATCACGCTGGTGTTCGCGTCGATGGCGGCGTATGCGTTCGCCTGGATCAAGTTCAAGTGGGTGAACTGGCTGTTCATCTTCGTGTTCGCGCTGCAGATCGTTCCGCTGCAGATGGCCCTCGTGCCGCTGCTCCAGATCTTCTCGACCTGGCTGCGGCCGATGCAGGCGTGGCTGCACGACGTGGTCCCGATCATCCCCGAGCAGAACTACGCGCCGGTGTGGCTCGCGCACGCGATGTTCGGCCTCCCGCTCGCGATCTTCCTGCTGCACAACTTCATCTCGGAGATCCCGACCGACGTGATCGAGGCGGCACGCGTCGACGGCGCGACCCACGGCCAGATCTTCGGCCGGATCGTGCTGCCGCTGGCCACCCCCGCGCTCGCGTCGTTCGCGATCTTCCAGTTCATCTGGGTGTGGAACGACCTGCTCGTCGCCCTGATCTTCTCGGGCGGCACACAGGACGTCGCACCACTGACGCAACGATTGGCGGAGTTGGTCGGAACGAGAGGCCAGGACTGGCAGCTGCTCACGGCCTCGGCGTTCATCTCGATCGTGATCCCGCTGATCGTGTTCTTCAGCCTGCAGCGCTACTTCGTGCGCGGCCTGCTGGCGGGCGCCACGAAGGGCTGATCGCGAGCGGATGCCGCGGCATCCGCCGGTCACGAGGGAGGCGGATGCCGCGGCATCCGCCTCTCTCGTCGCCGCCCCGGGTGCCGGGGGTGCCGCTTAGGGTGAATGCATGAGCATGCACGGCGGCGGCATGGGTCCGCCCGGCGCACGACCGCCCGCCGGTCGCGGCGGAGGGATGGGGCGCCGCATCTCGAGCGCCGACGAAGACGCGCAACGCGCCGAGAACGCGGCCGCACCGAAGATCCCGCACCTCCTGCAGCGCATCGCCGAGCTGTTCCGGCCGCATCGTGCCGCCCTCACGGTGGTCGTGGTCCTCGTCCTCATCGGGGCCGCGCTCAGCGTCATCCCGCCGCTGCTCACGCAGCGCGCGTTCGACGACGCCCTGTTCCCGACCGACGCCTCGGGCGGCATCGGCGATCCGAACCTCACCGTGCTCGGCTGGATCGTCGCGGCCATGATCGCGGTGTTCGTGGTCTCGGCGCTGCTCGGCGTGTGGCAGACCTTCCTCACCGCGACGATCGGCAACAAGGTCATGGGCGCGATGCGGGTGCGGCTCTTCAGCCATCTGCAGTCGATGGAGCTGAGCTTCTTCACGCGTACGAAGACGGGCATCATCCAGTCGCGTCTGCAGAACGACGTCGGCGGCGTCGCATCCGTGCTCACCAACACCGTCTCGAGCGTGCTCGGCAACACGGTCACGGTGATCTCGGCGTTCGTCGCGATGCTGCTGCTCAACTGGCAGCTGACGCTCATCGCGCTCGTGCTCATGCCGTTCATGGTGATCGCGCAGCGGCGGGTCGGCCAGGTGCGCGCCCGCATCGCGGCGAAGACGCAGGAGTCGCTGTCCGAGATGACGGCCATCACGCAGGAGACGCTGTCGGTCAGCGGCATCCTGCTGTCGAAGAGCTTCACGCGGCAGAAGAGCGAGATCGACCGCTACGCCGACGAGAACCGCAACCAGATCCATCTGCAGGTGCGCCAGCAGATGTCGGGCCAGTGGTTCTTCGCCATGGTCTCGATCTTCATGTCGTCGATCCCGGCGATCGTCTACCTCGTGTCGGGCTGGCTCATCACCGGCGGCGAGGCCGACATCACGGCGGGCACGATCGTGGCGTTCACCACGGTGCAGGCACGACTGCTGTTCCCCCTCATGGGTCTCATGCGGGTCGCGCTCGACCTGCAGACCTCGAGCGCGCTGTTCGCGCGCATCTTCGAGTACCTCGACCTCACGCCCGCGATCAGCGACCGCCCCGATGCGCGTGAGGTGCCGACGGGCACGGATGCCGCGGGCGAGCCGCTCCTCGGCCGGGTCGAGTTCGAGCACGTCTCGTTCCGGTACCCCGACGCCGACGACGAGCAGCGCCCCACGCTCGACGACGTGTCGTTCACGATCGAGCCGGGGCAGTTCGCGGCGTTCGTGGGGCCGAGCGGCGCCGGCAAGACGACCGTGTCGTACCTCGTGCCGCGCCTGTACGAGGCCTCGAGCGGTGCAGTGCGCTTCGCGGGCGTCGACGTGCGCGACCTCGCACAGGAATCGCTCGTGTCGCACATCGGCATCGTGAGCCAGGAGACCTACCTGTTCCACGCGACCATCGCCGAGAACCTCAGGTACGCCAGGCCCGACGCCACCGACGCGGAGCTCGAGGCCGCCGCGCGGGCCGCGAACATCCACGAGACCATCGCGTCGTTCCCCGAGGGCTACGAGACCGTCGTGGGCGAGCGCGGCTACCGGCTGTCCGGCGGCGAGAAGCAGCGCATCGCGATCGCGCGCGTGCTGCTGAAGGATCCGGCGGTGCTCGTGCTCGACGAGGCGACGAGCGCGCTCGACACGATCAGCGAGCGCGTCGTGCAGGCCGCGCTCGACGACGCGTCGCGCGGGCGCACGACCATCGCGATCGCGCACCGGCTCTCGACCGTGGTCGCCGCCGACGTGATCTTCGTGATCGTCGCGGGCCGCATCGCCGAGCGCGGCACGCACGCCGAGCTCATCGAGTCGGGCGGCGTCTACGCCTCGCTCTACCGGCAGCAGGCCGAGCGCCCCGAGGTGCCCGCGAGCCGCCCGTAGCGGCACGCCTCGGCCGAGCACGCCGCGCGGCCGAACAACGCGACCGCGGTCAGGAGCGCTCGGCGAGCATGTCCTCCATGAGCGCGACCTCGGACTGCTGGCTCGCGACGATCGACTCGGCGAGCGAGACGACGACCGGGTAGTCGGAGCGTGCGAGCGCGGCCTCGGCCATCTCGACGGCCCCCCGGTGGTGCGCGATCATGAGCTCGAGGAACATCCGCTCGGCCTCGACGCCCTCGAGCGACGTCAGCTCCTCGACCTGCTCCGGCGTCGCCAGCCCCGGCATGGGCCCGCCGGGTTCATGCGTCGACGCGCCGTCGCCCGAGCCGTGCGCGTCGTGCGTGGCACCGTCGTCGGCGGGCAGCGACATCCACGTCATCGACGGGTCGGAGCCGAACTGGGGCAGGCCCCATTCGGCGAGCCAGCCGTACATTTGGCCGGCCTGCTGCGACTGGGTCGTGGCGATGTCGTACGCCAGCAGGCGCGTGGCCTCGTCGTCGGTCGCGTCGCGCACGATCATCGCGAGCTCGACGCCCTGCTGGTGGTGCACCTGCATGTCGCGGGCGAACCCGGCCTCGGCGCTCGTGTTCGACGGGGTCGGGTCGCCGAGCGCCGAGAGGCGCCCGACCGAGAAGGCGATCGCGGCGACCACGATCAGGGCGACGGATGCCGCGAGCACGACGGCCCAGCGGCCGAATCCGCCGCGCGACCGCTCCGTCTCGGGCTCGCCCGTGGTCAGGCTCGACTCGTCGGTCACGACACCTTTCCGGGGCCGTCGATCGCGCCGGTGCAGGAGGCGCCGGGCTCGGGCACGTCCTGGCTCAGCCAGTACTCCTCGAGGAACTCGGCGATGCGCGGGTCGTCGGCCTCGTCGACCTGGAGCTGGCTGTTCCAGCCGCTCAGCACGATCGGCGAGGGAAGGCCCTCGAAGGGCGAGAGGATCACGTAGGTGCTCGGCAGCTTCGCGCGCAGGGCCGACAGCTCGTCGTCGGAGAGCGCCTCGGGGTCGTAGGTGACCCAGACCGCGCCGTGCTCCAGCGAGTGCACCGCGTTCTCGTTCGGCACGGGCTCCTCGTAGACGCCGCAGTTCAGCCAGGCCGGGTTGTGCTGGCCGCCGGCGGGCGGAGTCTGCGGGTAGTCGACCGCGGTCTGGACGTGCTCCGAGGCGTTCTCGAACGTCTCGACGCCGTCGATCTCGGCGCCGGTGCCGCCGGCGCTGTAGTTCGCGGGCTGCGGCGCGAGCACGACGGAGGTCACGATGAGCGCGACGATGGCGACTCCCACGGCGACCGAGCTCCAGATCGCGATGCGGCGATTGCGCTTCATGCGCGCCTCGCGCTTCTTGAACTCCTCGAGCTTGCGCTCGCGCTCGATGGCGCGCTGCTGCTTGACGGTGGGCTTCTTGCCGGGCGGGGTCGCGCTCACGCGGGGGCCTTTCCTCGTGCGGGGGTCGTGCTGAGTATACGAACGCATGGGCTGGGAGAATGCCGGGCCGTGACGCCCGGTGTCGGCACGCCGGCACGCGTGCGGACGCGCCATCCGCCCGCATACCAAGCCTGCCACGAGACATCCCTCATGCCCTAGGCTGGCCGCGTGAGCTTCTCGCCTCGGTGTTGTCGTCGCTACTAGGCAGGCGACCCCTACCCATGCGTCGCGCGCCGATCCGGGCGCCGCTCAGACGCACTCCACCAGAGGATGAACACACCGGCATGAAGTACGCAGAGAACATCACCGACCTCGTCGGGAACACCCCGCTCGTGAAGCTGAATCGCGTGACCGAGGGGGTCACGGATGCCACGGTGCTCGTGAAGCTCGAGTACTTCAACCCCGGCGGCTCCGCGAAGGACCGCATCGCCGCGCGCATCATCGACGCGGCCGAGCGCGAGGGCAAGCTGAAGCCGGGCGGCACCATCGTCGAGCCCACGTCGGGCAACACGGGCGTCGGGCTCGCGCTCGTCGCGCAGCAGCGCGGGTACAAGTGCGTCTTCGTCTGCCCCGACAAGGTGTCGGAGGACAAGCGGAACGTGCTCAAGGCGTACGGCGCCGAGGTCGTCGTGACGCCGACCGCGGTCGCGCCCGACAGCCCCGAGTCGTACTACGGCGTCTCCGACCGGCTCGCGCGCGAGATCCCCGGCGCGTTCAAGCCCGACCAGTACTCCAACCCCAACGGGCCGCTCTCGCATTACGAGACCACTGGGCCCGAGATCTGGCGCGATACCGACGGCAAGATCACGCACTTCGTGGCCGGCGTCGGCACGGGCGGCACGATCACGGGCACCGGTCGGTACCTCCGCGAGGTGTCGGGCGACCGCGTGCGAATCATCGGGGCCGACCCCGAGGGCTCGGTGTACTCGGGCGGCACCGGGCGGCCGTACTTCGTCGAGGGCGTGGGCGAGGACTTCTGGCCGAGCGCGTACGACCCCAAGGTGCCGCACGAGATCATCGCCGTCTCCGATGCCGAGTCGTTCGCGATGACGCGCCGGCTCGCGCGCGAGGAGGGCATCCTCGTCGGCGGGTCGAGCGGCATGGCCGTGGTCGCGGCGCTGAAGGCCGCGGCATCCGCCGGACCCGACGACGTCTTCGTGGTGCTGCTGCCCGACTCGGGCCGCGGGTACCTCGGCAAGATCTTCAACGACAAGTGGCTGCGCGCGTACGGCTTCGGCAACGCGCCCGCGGGCCACACCGTGCGCAACCTGCTCGATGCGAAGGCCGATCGCACGGCGCCGCTCGTCTACGTGCACCCGAGCGACACGGTGCGCGAGGCGATCGACCGCATGACCGAGACGGGGGTCTCGCAGCTGGTCGTGCTCGCGGCCGAGCCGCCGGTGGTGCTCGGCGAGGTGCTCGGCGCGCTGCACGAGGACGAGCTGCTCGACCAGGTCTTCTCGGGCCGCGCGAAGCTGACCGACGAGGTCTCGACCGTCGTCGGGGAGCCGCTGCCGCTCATCGGCGTCAACGAGCCGGTCGCGACCGCGCGGCACGCGTTCGGCGACCAGCCGGCGATGCTCGTCACCGACGGCGGCAAGGCGCTCGGCGTGGTCACCCGCACCGACCTGCTCGCCTACCTCTCCTCCTGACGCGTTCCGTATTCAGGAGCAGCGAGCGGCTGAGCCATCCGCTCGGCCCAGAATCAAGTCCACAGGCTTCACAATCCCTCGGAAAGGCGCTGATCGAGATGCACGCTCCTGAAAACGGGCGCACTGCCCGCTTCGACACCCGCGCGGTCCACGCCGGGCAGGACCCCGATCCGACCACGGGCGACGTCATCCCGCCCATCCACGTGACGTCGACGTACGCGCAGGACGGCATCGGCAACCTCCGCGGCGGGTACGAGTACTCGCGCGGCGGCAACCCGACGCGCACCGCGCTCGAGACGCAGCTCGCGGCGCTCGAGGGCGGCATCCGCGGCCTCTCGTTCGCCTCGGGCCTCGCCGCTGAGGATGCGCTGCTGCGCACCGCGCTGAAGCCCGGCGACCACGTCGTCATCGGCAACGACGTCTACGGCGGCACGCACCGGCTCATCCGCCGGATCTTCGGCGACTGGGGCGTGCGCCACACCACCGTCGACACCAGCGACCTCGACGCCGTGCGCGAGGCCATCGAGCTCGGAACCACGAAGGTGCTGTGGGTCGAGACGCCCTCCAACCCGTTGATGAAGATCTCGGATGTCGCTGCCCTCGCCGAACTCGGCGACGAGGCCGGCGTGCTCGTCGTGGTCGACAACACCTTCGCCTCGCCCGCCCTGCAGCAGCCGATCGCGCTCGGCGGGCACGTGGTCGTGCACTCGACCACGAAGTACCTCGGCGGCCACTCCGACGTCGTCGGGGGAGCGCTCGTGTTCGCGGCCGGGCAGGAGGAGCTCGCCGAGCGGGTCGGGTTCACGCAGTTCGCGGCGGGCGCCGTCTCGAGCCCGTTCGACGCGTTCCTCACGACGCGCGGCATCAAGACCCTCGGCATCCGGATGGAGCGGCACAGCCGGAACGCGCTCGCGATCGCGCAACGCCTCTCCGAGCATTCCGGCATCGCGCGCGTGCTCTACCCCGGGCTCGAGTCGCACCCCGGCCACGCGCTCGCGGCGCGGCAGATGTCGGGCTTCGGCGGCATGGTCTCGATCGACCTGGCCGGCGGGGGAGCGGCGGCGAGGCGCTTCGCGGAGTCGACCGAGCTGTTCACGCTGGCCGAGTCGCTCGGCGGCGTGGAGTCGCTCGTGAACTACCCGTCGGAGATGACGCACGCGTCGGTGAAGGGGACCGAGGCGGAGGTGCCCGAGTCGATCGTGCGCCTCTCGGTCGGCATCGAGGACGTCGACGACCTGCTCGCCGACATCGACCAGGCGCTTGCGCGGCTGTAGTCGGCCACGTCCTCCCCGGCCGGGGTGACAATGGTGGTGAGGCGCGCGGCACGTCACCGGCGCCCGGGAGGTGGTCCCGATGAGCACTGCCCTCATCGTCACCCTGATCGTCGTCGGCGTCATCGCCATCGTCCTGTTCTTCATGGCGGTGCGGATCGTCAAGCAGTACGAGCGCGGCGTCGTGCTGCGGTTCGGACGCCTGCACGGCGTGCGGGAGCCGGGCATCCGGTTCATCATCCCGATCGTCGACGTGATGACGAAGGTGTCGCTGCGCATCGTGACGCTGCCGATCCAGTCGCAGGGCATCATCACGAAGGACAACGTGAGCGTCGGCGTCTCGGCGGTGGCCTACTACCGGGTGGTCGACGCGGTGAAGTCCGTGATCGCGATCGAGAACGTGAAGTCGGCGATCGACCAGATCGCCCAGACCACCCTCCGCAAGGTGATCGGGCAGCACCACCTCGACGAGGCGCTGTCCGAGACGGCGACGCTCAACGCCAACATCCGCGAGATCCTCGACGTCACGACCGCCGACTGGGGCGTCCAGGTGACGCTCGTCGAGCTGAAGGACATCCTGCTGCCCGATTCGATGAAGCGCGCGATGGCCAAGCAGGCCGAGGCCGAGCGCGAGAAGCGGGCGAAGATCATCGCCGCCGAGGGCGAGGCGCTCGCCGCGACGCAGCTGGGCGTCGCGTCCGACACGATGATGTCGCATCCGCTCGCCCTGCAGTTGCGCACGCTTCAGACGCTCGTCGAGGTCGGCGTCGACAAGAACACGCTCGTGGTGGTGCCGGCGCCGCTGATGAGCTCGATCGGCGAGCTCGCGTCGTTCCTCGACCGCGAGGCGGCGATCGCGCAGGTCCGCGGGCACTGAGCGACAATGGCAGGATGTCGCGCAACGGTGTCTTGACTGCCAGCGCGCGATGACGGCGGCATCCGGCACGATGAACGGGTGAGTTCGAGAACCCTGGATGCCGCGGCATCCGTCGACGTCGCCACCGGGCACCACGGCAGCCTCGGGCTCGTGCAGGGCACCGCGCTGTACATCGCCAGCGTGCTCGGCACCGGCATCCTGGTGCTGCCCGGGCTCGCCGCGCAGGCGGCCGGCCCGGCGTCGATCGTCGCGGTCGCGGCCGTGCTGCTGCTGTCGATCCCGCTCGCGGGCACGTTCGCCGCGCTCGCCTCGCGCTTCCCCGACGCCGGGGGCGTGGCGAGCTACGTGCGGCGCGCCCTCGGACCGACCGCGGCGCGCATGACGGGCTACTGGTTCTTCTTCGGCGTCTGCGTGGGCGCCCCGGTCGTCGCGATCCTCGGCGGCGAGTACGTCGTCGCGGTGCTCGGCGTCGATCGCGCGGCGGTGCCGGTCATCGGCTTCGCGGTCTTCCTCCCGCCGTTCATCGCGAACTGGTTCGGCGTGCGCGTCGCGGGCTGGGTGCAGTTCGTGCTGACGGGCCTGCTGCTCACGGTCGTCGTGGGCGTCGTCGCCGTGACCTTCCCCGCCGCCGACCCCGCGAACTTCACGCCCTTCCTGCCGAACGGATGGGCCGGGGTCGGTGTCGCGGTGAGCCTGTTCGTCTGGGCCTTCGCGGGCTGGGAGGTCGGCACGCACATCGCGGGCGAGTTCCGCGACCCGCGGCGCATCATCCCGTTGGCGACCGCCATCGCGATCGGCGTCGTGGGCGTCGGCTACCTCGCGCTCCAGTTCGTCACGGTGGCGGTGCTCGGCGAGCGGGCCGGGGCCAGCCAGGTGCCGCTGCTCGACCTCGTCGAGACCACGGCGCCGGGCATCGGATCGGTGCTCGTCGCGATCGTCGCCGCGATCGTCACGGTCGGCGTGGTGAACGCCTACCTGCCCGCGTTCGGCAAGCTCGGCGCCGCGCTCGGGCGCGACGGCGACCTGCCGCGGTTCCTCGCCAAGGGCGCGGCCGACGGCGAGGTGCCGCGCCGCGCGCTCGCGCTGACCGGCGTGCTGATCACCGTGTACTTCGGCCTCATGCTGATGAACGACCTCGACCTGACCGGGTTCATCCTGATCCACACGAGCAACATGGTCGCGATCTACGCCGCGGGCATGCTCGCCGCCACGCTCCTGTTGCGGCGCTGGAGCCTCGGCTGGTGGCTCGCGGTCGTCGCGACGATCATGACCGCAGGACTGCTCGCGCTCGCGTGGCAGAACCTCGTCGTACCGCTCGTGCTCGCGGCCGCCGCCGTGCTCGTCACGGTCGTGCGACGCCTGCGTCGCCGACCGCTCGCCGCCACCACCCGACAGGAGCACCGTTGACCGAGTACCGCGCCGTCCTCGACGCCGAGATCGACTTCGTGAACGGAGGTGGGCTGCGAACCGAGGGCTTCCGCCTCGACCTGCCGTCGGCCGACCTCACCGAGTCGCAGGTCGGCGAACTTCTCGTCCGTCACCTCGGGCTCGCGATGGTGGGGCGCGTCGAGCTCTCGAAGCTCGAGATCGTCGAGGAGGCGCACAAGGGGTCGCGCGGCGTCGGCAGCGCCGGGGCCGATGCCGCGGCATCCGCCGCCGGCACGGCGACGCGCGGCGAGCTCGTCGACCTGAGCCATGCCATCCGCGCCGGGCTCGTCACGTATCCCGGCATCCCCGCGCCGACGATCACGCCGCACCTCACGCGCGAGGCGTCGCGCGAGCACTACGCGCCGGGCACCGAGTTCGCCATCGACCTCATCACGATGGCGGGCAACACAGGCACCTACCTCGACAGCCCCTACCACCGCTACGCCGAGGGCGGCGACCTCGCGAGCCTCGACCTCGCGACGCTCGCGGGCCTGCCGGCCGAGGTCTTCCACCTCGCCGATGCCGCGAGCCGCGGCATCCCCGCCGAGGTGTTCCTCGACCGCGACCTCGCCGGCACTGCCGTGCTGCTGCACACCGGGTGGAGCCGTCACTTCGGCACGCCGGAGTACGCCCACGGCGCGCCCTTCCTCACCGAGGCCGGTGCGCAGCACCTCGTCGATGCGAAGGTCGCGCTGGTCGGGATCGATTCGCTCAACATCGACGACACCGAATCCGGGGGGCAGCGCCCGGCGCACTCGATCCTCCTCGCCGCGGGCGTGCACGTCGTCGAGCACCTGACGTCGCTCGACCGGGTGCCCCCGCGCGGGGCGCGGTTCACGGCCGTCCCGCCCCGGGTCGAGGGGTTCGGCACCTTCCCCGTGCGCGCGTTCGCCGAGCTTCCGGTCGGTCGCTCCGGCGCGTGATCGCCGCTCGCCAGGGTCCGCGGCAGGTGCGGGCGCCATCCGTTCGCCTGTCGAACCGCTGCGGATCGCGCGTCGCTGCTGGCACGCGCGGGCGTTTCCGGGTGAGGATGGTTCCCATGACCGCCCACGCGTACGCGCTCGCCGACGGCAACACGATCCCTGCGATCGGACTGGGCACGTACGGTCTGAACGACCAGAGCGGCGTGGATGCCATCGTGTCCGCCATCCACGACGGCTACCGCCTGATCGACACCGCCTACAACTACGGCAACGAGGAGGTGGTGGCCGAGGCGATCCGCCGCTCCGAGGTCGACCGGAGCGACCTCTTCGTCACGACGAAGCTGCCGGGGCGCCACCACGGCACCGAGGAGACGCTCGCGAGCTTCGAGCAGTCGCGGCGGCGCCTCGACCTCGACTGGGTCGACCTGTACCTCATCCACTGGCCGAACCCGAAGCGCGATCGGTACGTCGACAGCTGGCGCTCGATGATCAAGCTGAAGGAGCGCGGCGTCGTGCGCTCGATCGGCGTCTCGAACTTCACGCCCGCGATGCTCGACCGGCTGGCCGGCGAGACCGGGCTCATGCCCGTGGTCAACCAGGTCGAGCTGCACCCGTACTTCCCCCAAGCCGAGCTGCGCGCGTATCACGCCGAGCACGCGATCCGCACTGAGAGCTGGAGCCCGCTCGCCAAGCGCAGCGAGCTGCTGGCCGAGCCCGTGATCGGCGAGGTCGCCGCGCGGCACAGCGCGTCGCCCGCGCAGGTCGTGCTGGCGTGGCACCTCGCGCTCGGGGCAGTGCCGATCCCGAAGTCCGCCGACGCCGAGCGGCGCCGGCAGAACCTGGACGTGTTCGACATCGAGCTCGACCCGGCCGAGGTCGAGGCGATCTCCGGGCTCGAGCGCGGGCGACTCTGGGGCGCCGACCCCGACGTGCACGAGGAGCTGTAGGCGCGGCGGCGCCCGCCGCATCGCTCGGTCGTTGCGCCGATCGTCGCGTCACTGTCCGATTCCGGCCGGTCGGCGGCGGAATCGACGGCGACGGATGTCGCGGGGCCATCGTAGGCTCGATCGGGTGAGCGAACGCACCACCCCCGCACCGTCCGACGCCGTCGAGGTTCCGGTCGGGGGCCCGCTCGCCCGCCCGTGGCGGTGGCTGTCGCTCGGCATGTTCGCGCTGATCTTCCTCGCGGCGTTCGAGGTGCTCGCCGTGACCACCGTGATGCCGCTCGTCGCGGCCGACCTCGACGGCGAGCACCTCTACGCGCTCGCGTTCTCGGTGCCCCTCGCCGCCGGCGTGGTGGGCATGGTCGTCGCCGGCAACTGGAGCGACCGTTCGGGTCCGCTGCCGCCGCTCCTCGGAGCGGGCGTGCTGTTCGTCGTCGGCCTGGTGATCGCGGGCCTCGCCCCGAACATGCCCGTGCTGGTCCTCGGACGGCTCGTGCACGGCATCGGCGGCGCCGCGGTGATCGTGCCGCTCTACGTGATCGTGGCGCGCGTCTACCCCGAGTCCGTGCGGTCGCGCGTGTTCGCGGGCTTCGCGGCGGCCTGGGTCATCCCGTCGATCGTCGGGCCCGCGGTGGCCGGGTTCATCGCCGAGCAGTTCGACTGGCGCTGGGTGTTCCTCGGCGTGATCGCGCTCGTGCTGCCCGCCGGCGCGATGATGCTCGTGCCGCTGCTGCGCGTGCTCGACCGTGTGCAGGGCGACCCGACGGTGCCGTGGAGCGCGTCGCGGATGGCGTGGTCGGTGCTCGCCGCCGTCGCCGCGCTGGGCGTCAGCCTCGCGAAGGAGCTTCCCGAGCCGTGGCGGTGGGTCATCGCGGTCGTCGCCATCGCGGTCACGATCGTCGCGGTGCGGCCGCTGTTCCCGCCCGGCACGCTCCGGGCCGCACGCGGCATGCCCGCGACCGTGCTCATGCGCGCGATCGTCGCCGGCGCGTTCTTCGGCACCGAGATCTACCTGCCCTACCTGCTGATCGACCGCTACGAGTTCTCGCCGAGCCTCGCGGGCGCGGTGCTCACGGGCGCGGGCATCTCATGGGCCGTCGCCTCCTGGCTGCAGGGCCGGCTCGGCGATCGCATCTCGAACACCGACGTGGTCCGGATCGGCGCCGCACTGCTCGCCATGTCGCTCGTCGTCGTGCTCGCCGTCGCGGCGTTCGGGCTCGCGCCGGCGGTCGCGTTCGTCGCGTGGACGCTCTGCGGTGCGGCAATGGGGTTCATGTACCCGCGGTTCTCGGTGTCGGTGCTCGAGCAGTCGCAGCCCGAGGCGCAGGGGTTCAACAGCGCGGCCCTGACGATCGGCGAGTCGCTCGGCGCGGCGGTCGCACTCGCCATCACGGCGCTCGTCGCGAGCGTCGTCGGGCCCGGAGCGTTCACGGCCGAATTCCTGGTGACCGTGGCGATCGCACTCGTCGGCGTGGCGATCGCCTCACGGGTCCGGCCCGCAATCTCAGGGATGTGACCGTCACAATGTGACCGTCACATTCGCCGCGTGGGCGTGCATAATGGTCGCGGCGGCATGTGTGACCGTGAACATGCCGAGATCGATCGAGGTCACCGTGCCAGAGCCGACGCAGGAGTCCACACGAGGACGCGCGCCCAGCATCCGCGATGTCGCGCGCCTGGCGGGGGTCTCGCACCAGACCGTCTCCCGCGTGCTCAACCAGCACCCGAGCATCCGGCCCGAGACCAAGCAACGCGTGCTCGACGTGATGGCCGAGCTGCAGTACAAGCCCAACCGCGCGGCCCGTGCGCTCGTGACCAGCCGGTCGCACACGATCGGCATCCTCTCGGCCTCGAGCACGCACTACGGTCCGGCGTCGAGCATCGCCGCGATCGAGGCCGCCGCGCGCGAGGCCGGCTACTGGGTCACCACGGCGAACATCGAGTCCTCCGACGCGGGCTCGATCGCCGACGGGCTCGCGCACCTCGCCGCGCAGGGCATCGAGGGACTCGTGGTCATCGCGCCGCAGGTGCGCGTGTTCGACACCCTCGCCCAGCTCTCGATCGACGTGCCCTACGTGTCGCTGCAGTCCACGGGCCGAGACCCCGACCACGCGCTGTCGGTCGACCAGATCGCCGGTGCCCGCATGGCGACGCGGCACCTCATCGAGCAGGGCCACCGGCAGATCTACCACCTGACCGGGCCTCGGGACTGGATCGAGGCCGAGGCGCGGATGCGCGGGTTCCTCGACGAGATGGGCGCGCAGGACGTGCCCACGACCGCCCCGATCCTCGGCGACTGGACGGCCGACTTCGGCTACCACGCCGGCCGGGAGCTGCTCACCGTGCGGGACTTCACCGCGATCTTCGCCTCGAACGACCAGATGGCGCTCGGGGTCATGCACGCCGTGCGCGATGCCGGGCTCGAGATCCCGCGCGACGTCTCGGTCGTGGGATTCGATGACATCCCCGAGGCGGCGCACTTCTGGCCGCCCCTGACGACCGTGCGGCAGGACTTCGCCGAGCTGGGTCGGCGGTGCGTGGCACTCCTGCTCGGCGACCTCGACCCCTCCGCGCCCGAGTACCGCGGCACGATCGTGCCCGAGCTCGTGATCCGCGGGTCGGTCGGGGCACCGGCGTTCTAGCTCGGGGCGGCCGCGGGTCGGCGAGTGCGCGAGTGCGCGAGTGCGCCGGACTGCGAACCCGCGCCGCGGTCGGTCCGCGAGCTCACGCCGCGCGAGATCCGCGCGCATGACGGGGTCCGACGGCACGTTACCGTTCCGTGACCTTCGACGAGTTGACAGGCTCCGTTCGGATGTGGCTAACATGTGACTCGCCATGTGAACGGTCACATCACGAGTCACACGGCCACGAGATCCACCGCCGTCGATGACGGCCCGCACCGACGACGAGGGAGTCCCGCGTGACCAGCTTCGGCCCGCAGATCGAGGTCGCCATCGCGCGGGTGCGCGCTGACGTGGCCCGGCTGCACGGCGAGCTGACCCGCTACGGGCTCGTCGTCTGGACCGGCGGGAACGTCTCGGGGCGGGTGCCGGGCGCCGACCTGTTCGTGATCAAGCCCTCGGGCGTGAGCTACGACGACCTGGCGCCCGAGAACATGATCCTCTGCGACCTCGACGGAAACGCCATCCCCGGCACGCCGGGCTCCGAGCGCGCTCCGTCCTCCGACACCGCGGCCCACGCCTACGTGTACCGGCACATGCCCGAGGTCGGCGGCGTCGTGCACACGCACTCGACCTACGCGACGGCGTGGGCGGCGCGCGGCGAGCAGATCCCGTGCGTCATCACGGCGATGGCCGACGAGTTCGGCGGGCCGATCCCGGTGGGTCCGTTCGCGATCATCGGCGACGACTCGATCGGCCGCGGCATCGTCGAGACGCTCACCGGGCACCGGAGCCGGGCCGTGCTGATGCAGAACCACGGCCCGTTCACGATCGGTGCGAACGCCAAGGACGCGGTCAAGGCCGCGGTCATGGTCGAGGACGTGGCGCGCACCGTGCACCTCGCGCGCGACCAGGGCGAGCTGATCCCGATCCCCCAGGAGGCGATCGACCGGTTGTACGACCGGTACCAGAACGTGTACGGACAGGCGACGGACGCCCGACGTACCGCCCACAACTGAAGAGCTTGCGGCACCCGCGCTCCAGAACGGATGCCGCAGGGAAGTCGGTCGTCATGGACGAGGCCGGCTTTTCGAAACGTCACCAGGACGTCCATGACCACACAGTGAAAGGACACACCGTGAACAGCACGAAGAAGGTGCTCCTCGCCACGCTGGCGGCCGGTTCGATGCTCGCGCTCGCCGCGTGCTCGGGCGGCGCGGGCGGCGACGGAGGCGGCGACGGCGGCCTCATCGGCGTCGCGATGCCCACCAAGAGCTCGGAGCGCTGGATCCAGGACGGCGACTCCGTCAAGGAGCAGCTCGAGGAGCAGGGCTTCAGCGTCGACCTCCAGTACGCCGAGGACGACATCCCCACGCAGGTCTCGCAGGTCGAGAACATGATCACCAAGGGCGCCGAGGCCCTGATCATCGCCGCGATCGACGGCACCACGCTGTCGGAGGTCCTCCAGACCGCCGCCGACGCGGACATCCCGGTCATCGCGTACGACCGCCTCATCCGCGACTCCGAGAACGTCGACTACTACGCCTCGTTCGACAACTTCGTCGTCGGTCAGCAGCAGGCGTGGTCGGTGCTCAACGGCCTCGGCCTGACCGAGCTCGACGGCACGCCGATCGAGGGCGCCCCCGAGGGTCCGTTCAACATCGAGCTGTTCGCCGGCTCTCTCGACGACAACAATGCGTTCTTCTTCTTCGACGGCGCGATGTCGGAGCTCCAGCCGCTGATCGACGACGGCACGCTCGTCGTGAAGTCGGGCCAGACCGACATCGAGCAGGTCGCGACGCTCCGCTGGGACGGCGAGACCGCGCAGAGCCGCATGGAGGACATCCTCACGGCGGACTACTCCGACGGCTCGACGGTCGACGCGGTGCTCTCGCCGTACGACGGCATCTCGCGCGGCATCATCTCGGCCCTCACCGACGCCGGCTACACGGTCGGCGACGAGTGGCCGATCATCTCCGGCCAGGACGCCGAGCTCGACTCGGTCAAGGCCATCAACTCCGGTGAGCAGTACGCGACCATCTTCAAGGACACCCGCGACCTCGCGACCGTGGCCGTCGACATGGCGACCGCCCTGCTCGAGGGCGAGGAGCCCGAGGTCAACAACACCGAGGACTACGACAACGGCGTGAAGGTCGTGCCGTCGTACCTCCTCGACCCCGTGATCGTCGTCAAGGACAACATCACCGAGGTCCTGGTCGACAGCGGCTACTGGACCGAAGAGGAAATCAACGGCTGATTCGCCGCTGAGCCGAATCGGATGATGCAACCCCGCGTGTCGGGACCTGCGGCGGGAGTACTCTCGCCTCAGGTCCCGGCCGCGGCATCCGTCGCACCGGACGGCGCGCCGGCAATGGAGCAGGAGCAAGGATGACCAACCACATTCTCGAGATGCGCGGCATCACGAAGACGTTCCCCGGCGTCAAGGCCCTCTCGAACGTCAACTTCGAGGTCGAACGCGGCGAGGTGCACGCGATCTGCGGCGAGAACGGCGCCGGCAAGTCGACCCTCATGAAGGTGCTGTCGGGCGTGTACCCGCACGGCACCTACGACGGCGAGATCGTCTTCGAGGGCGAGACGGTCGCCTTCAAGGACCTCACCGATTCCGAGGCCAAGGGCATCGTGATCATCCACCAGGAGCTCGCACTGAGCCCCTACCTGTCGATCGCCGAGAACATCTTCCTCAACAACGAGCAGAAGGGCGCCGGCGGTCTCATCGACTGGAACAAGACGAACTTCGAGGCTGCGAAGCTGCTCGCCCGAGTCGGCCTGCGGGAGAACCCCACGACGAAGATCCGCGAGATCGGCGTGGGCAAGCAGCAGCTCGTCGAGATCGCGAAGGCGCTCTCGAAGCGGGTGAAGCTGCTGATCCTCGACGAGCCGACCGCGGCCCTGAACGACGAGGACTCCGACCACCTGCTCGACCTGATCCTGCACCTCAAGGGGCAGGGCATCACGTCGATCATCATCAGCCACAAGCTCAACGAGATCAAGAAGGTCGCCGACACGGTCACGGTCATTCGCGACGGCAAGACGATCGAGACGATCGCGAAGCAGGATGTCACCGAGGACCGCATCATCAAGGACATGGTGGGTCGCGACCTCGAGCACCGGTACCCCGACCACACGCCGAACATCGGCGAGGAGCTGCTCCGCGTCGAGGACTGGACCGCGCACCACCCGCAGGACACGTCGCGCGTGATCGTCGACAACGTCAACCTGCACGTCCGCGCCGGTGAGATCGTCGGCATCGCCGGGCTGATGGGCGCCGGTCGCACCGAGTTCGCGATGAGCCTGTTCGGCCAGTCGTACGGGTCGAGGATCACGGGCAAGGTGTTCCTGCGCGGCAAGGAGATCAAGACCCGCACGGTCGCCGAGGCGATCTCGAACGGCATCGCGTACGCCACCGAAGACCGCAAGACCTACGGGCTCAACCTCATCGAGGACATCAAGCGGAACATCTCGATGGCGTCCCTCCGCAAGCTGGAGAAGTACGGCCTCGTGCACGACAACGAGGAGTACGCGGTCGCCAACGAGTACCGCAAGTCGATGAACATCAAGGCGCCGAACGTGCTCGTCAAGACGGGCAAGCTCTCGGGCGGCAACCAGCAGAAGGTCGTGCTTTCGAAGTGGATCTACTCCGACCCCGACGTGCTGATCCTCGATGAGCCGACCCGCGGCATCGACGTGGGCGCCAAGTACGAGATCTACACGATCATCAACAAGCTCGCCGCGCAGGGCAAGGGGATCATCGTGATCTCGTCCGAGCTGCCCGAGCTGCTCGGCATCTGCGACCGCGTCTACGCCCTCTCCGAGGGCCGCATCACGGGGGAACTCCCCGTCGAGGAGGCCACGCCCGAGGCGATGCTCAAGCTCATGACCATGGAAAAGCCCCGCTAGCCCGCGGCTGACGGATCACATCAGGAGACATCATGTCGAATCCGAATCCCCCCACCATCGAGGAAACCCACGCGGCGGGCAGCAACATCAATCCCGTCCAGAACAAGTTCACCGACCGGCTGACGCACGTGCTCAGCGACCTCGGTCGCAACGGCATCTTCATCGCGCTGCTCGCCGTCGTGATCCTGTTCGCGATCCTCACCGACGGCATCCTCCTCCGTCCGCAGAACATCTCGAACCTGGTCGTGCAGAACGGGTACATCCTCGTCCTCGCGATCGGCATGGTGATGGTCATCATCGCCGGGCACATCGACCTGTCGGTCGGCTCGGTCGCGGCCTTCGTCGGCGCGTGTTCGGGCGTGTTCGCGGTGCAATGGGGCCTGCCGTGGTGGCTCTCGGTGCTGCTCTCGCTCGGCATCGGCGCGCTCGTCGGCGTCTGGCAGGGCTTCTGGATCGCGTACGTCGGCATCCCCGCGTTCATCGTGACGTTGGCCGGCATGCTCATCTTCCGCGGCCTCGCGCTGGTCGTGCTCGGCAACGCGAACATCGGGTCGTTCCCGGCCGAGTACCGCGCGCTCGGCAACGGCTTCGTCACCGACGTGTTCGGCCTCGGGTTCGAGGTGGATCCGCTCACGCTGGGCGTCGGCGCGTTGGCCATCGTGATCCTCGTCGTCCAGCAGGTGCGCACGCGCCGCGGCCGCCAGAAGTACGGCCAGGACGTCGAGCCGATCGCGTGGTTCGTCACGAAGCTCGTGCTGATCTCGGCGGCGATCGGGTTCTTCGCCTACGCGCTCGCGTCCTACAAGGGCATCCCGATCACCCTGATCATCCTCGGCGTGCTGGTGCTCGTGTACAGCGTGGTCATGAACCGCACGGTGTTCGGCCGGCACATCTACGCGATCGGCGGCAACCGCCACGCGGCCGAGCTGTCCGGCATCAAGACCCGCCGCGTCGACTTCTGGCTGTTCGTGAACATGGGCTTCCTGGCGGCACTCGCCGGCCTCATCTTCACGGCCCGCCTGAACCTCGCCGGCCCGAAGGCGGGTGACGGCTTCGAGCTCGAGGCGATCTCGGCGGCGTTCATCGGCGGCGCGGCCGTCCAGGGTGGCGTCGGCACGATCGGCGGCGCGATCATCGGTGGTCTGATCATCGGTGTCCTGAACAACGGCATGTCGATCCTCGGCATCGGCATCGAGTGGCAGCAGGCCGTCAAGGGCATGGTGCTGCTGCTCGCGGTCGCGTTCGACGTGTACAACAAGCGGCGATCGGGCAGCAGCTAGGCCGTACGACTCCCGATGCGACGAGGGGCGGATGCTGCGGCATCCGCCCCTCGTCGCATGCTCACGCACCCATCCGTGGGTTGAGGTGCGGGTTCGTTAGCGCTAACATCGATCTTCGTTAGCGCTAACGAAACCGGACGAAGGAGTCGCCGCATGGCGTTCGAACCTCAGATCGACGCGGCGATCGCCACGGTACGGGAGGACGTCGCGCGGCTGCACGGCGAGCTGACCCGCTACGGGCTCGTCGTCTGGACCGGCGGCAACGTCTCGGGGCGGGTGCCCGGCGCCGACCTGTTCGTGATCAAGCCGTCCGGCGTCTCGTACGACGACCTGGCGCCCGAGAACATGATCCTCTGCGACCTCGACGGCAACGCCATCCCCGGCACGCCGGGCTCGGAGCGCGCCCCGTCGAGCGACACCGCCGCGCATGCGTACGTCTACCGCAACATGCCCGAGGTCGGCGGCGTCGTGCACACGCACTCGACCTACGCGACGGCGTGGGCGGCGCGCGGCGAGCAGATCCCGTGCGCGATCACGGCGATGGCCGACGAGTTCGGCGGGCCGATCCCGGTGGGTCCGTTCGCGATCATCGGCGACGACTCGATCGGCCGCGGCATCGTCGAGACGCTCACCGGGCACCGGAGCCGGGCCGTGCTGATGCAGAACCACGGCCCGTTCACGATCGGTGCGAACGCGAAGGACGCGGTCAAGGCGGCGGTCATGGTCGAGGATGTCGCGCGCACCGTCCACTTCGCCCGCGAGGCCGGCCCGCTCATCCCGATTCCGCAGGAGGCGATCGACCGCCTCTTCGATCGCTACCAGAACGTCTACGGACAGGCTGCGGACGCTCGACGGGTCTCGACAGGCTCGACCACCACGATCGGACAGAAGGAGGACGCTCGGCGATGAGCGACACCCTGAACAGCACGGATGGCGCGCGCGCCGCGATCCTCGACGGGCGCACGACGCTCGGCATCGAGTTCGGTTCGACGCGCATCAAGGCGTGCCTCGTCGGCGAGGACCCCACGCAGGTGCTCGCGGTCGGCAGCCACGAGTGGGAGAACGAGTTCGTCGACCGGCGCTGGACCTACTCGCTCGAGGCCGTCGAGGCCGGGCTGCAGGCCGCGTACGCCGACCTCGTCGCCGACGCGCAGCGCCGCCACGGCGCGCAGCCCACGACGTTCGGCGCCGTCGGCGTCTCGGCGATGATGCACGGCTACCTCGCCTTCGGTGGCGACGACGAGCTGCTCGTGCCGTTCCGCACGTGGCGCAACACCTCCACCGGTGCCGCGGCCGCGGAGCTCAGCGAGCAGTTCGGGCTCAACATCCCGCTGCGCTGGTCGATCGCGCACCTGCACCAGGCGGTGCTCGACGAGGAGGCGCACGTCGGCGACATCCGCTTCGCCACGACCCTCGCCGGGTACGTGCACTGGCGGCTGACGGGCCGGAAGGTGCTCGGCGTGGGCGACGCGTCGGGCATGTTCCCGATCGACGCGGCGACGCACGACTACGACGCGCGGCTCATCGGCATCTACGACGGGCTCGTCGCCGAGCGCGCGCCCGGCCTGAAGGTCGCCGAGCTGCTGCCCGAGGTGCTGCCCGCCGGGCAGGAGGCCGGGCGGCTCACCGCGGCCGGCGCCGCGTACCTCGACCCGTCCGGGGTGCTGCAGCCGGGTGTGCCGCTCTGCCCGCCCGAGGGCGACGCCGGCACCGGCATGGTCGCGACCAATGCGGTCGCGCCGCGCACCGGCAACGTCAGCGCCGGCACGAGCATCTTCGCGATGGTCGTGCTCGAGCGCCCGCTCTCGCATGCCCACCACGAGCTCGACCTCGTCACGACGCCGGCGGGCGACCCCGTCGCGATGGTGCACTGCAACAACGGCGCGAGCGAGCTCGCCGCCTGGGCCGGCGTGTTCGCGCGGTTCGCCGCGGCATCCGGCAACGAGGTCGGCACCGACGCCGTGTTCGAGGTGCTGTTCCGCGAGGCGCTCGAGGGCGAGCACGACGCCGGCGGGCTGCTGGCCTTCAACCACCTGTCGGGCGAGCCGATCGCGGGTCTGACCGAGGGCCGCCCCCTCATCGTGCGCACGCCCGACAGCCGCCTCACCCTCGCCAACTTCATGCGCGCCCAGCTCTACGGCGTGTACGGCACGCTCGCACTCGGCATGCGCGTGCTCGACGGTGAGGGCGTCGAGATCGACCGCATGTACGCGCACGGCGGCATCTTCCGCACCGCGGGCGTCGCCCAGCGGCTGCTCGCCGCCGCGCTCGACGCGCCGGTCGCGGTCGGCGAGACCGCGTCCGAGGGCGGGGCGTGGGGGATGGCGGTACTCGCGTCGTACCTCGCGTCGCCCGACGGCGTCGACCTCGGCACCTACCTCGACCAGCACGTCTTCGCGGGCACCGCGTTCGACACCGTCCAGCCCGACCCCGATGACGTCGCCGGCTTCTCCGCCTACCTCGCCCGCTACCGCGCCGGACTCGCCGCCGAGGCCGCCGCCGTCGAGGCCCTCTGACCCCGAGTGGGCGAAGTTGGCGAGGTGAACAGCGTGGGAGCCGCCAAGATCGCCCACTCGAAACCAACGAACGGACCGCGTGACCCGCGTCGTGCGGCACGCCGATGAACACACCGCAGCAGTAAGGACACGCACATGACTCGCACCCCGCTCACCACGTCGCTCGACGGCTACGAGGTCTGGTTCCTCACCGGCAGCCAGCACCTGTACGGCCCCGAGACCCTCGCGCAGGTCGCCGAGCAGTCGCGCCAGGTGGCCGAGACGCTCGACGCGGCATCCGCCGTGCCCGTGAAGATCGTCTGGAAGCCGGTACTCACCGACTCCGACGCGATCCGCCGCACCGCGCTCGAGGCCAACGCCGCCGACCACGTCATCGGCCTCGTCGCCTGGATGCACACCTTCAGCCCCGCGAAGATGTGGATCGCCGGACTCGACGCGCTGCAGAAGCCGCTCGCGCACCTGCACACGCAGGCCAACGTCGAACTGCCGTGGGGCGAGATCGACTTCGACTTCATGAACCTCAACCAGGCCGCGCACGGCGACCGCGAGTTCGGGTACATCCAGACCCGCCTCGGCGTGCCGCGCAAGACGATCGTCGGCCACGCGAGCGACCCGCGCGTGCAGGCCGAGCTCGGCACGTGGCAGCGCGCGGCGGCCGGCCTCGCGGCATCGCGCAGCCTGAAGCTCGCCCGCTTCGGCGACAACATGCGCTTCGTCGCGGTCACCGAGGGCGACAAGACCGAGGCCGAGCTGCGCTTCGGCGTGCAGGTCAACACGTGGGGCGTCAACGAGCTCGCGGAGGCGGTGGCCGCGGCATCCGACGCCGACGTCGACGCGCTCGTCGCCGAGTACGAGGAGCTCTACGAGGTCGTGCCCGAGCTGCGCCGCGGCGGCGAGCGGCACCAGTCGCTGCGCGACGGCGCGGCGATCGAGCTGGGCCTGCGCTCGTTCCTCGAGGAGGGCGGCTTCGGCGCCTTCACCACGTCGTTCGAGGATCTCGGCGCGCTGAAGCAGCTGCCGGGCCTCGCGGTGCAGCGCCTCATGGCCGAGGGCTACGGCTTCGGCGCCGAGGGCGACTGGAAGACGGCCATCCTCGTGCGCGTCGCGAACGTCATGGGCGCCGGGCTGCCCGGCGGCGCGTCGCTCATGGAGGACTACACCTACGACCTCACGCCCGGCGACGAGCTGATCCTCGGCGCGCACATGCTCGAGGTCTCGCCGTCGCTCACGACCTCGAAGCCGTCGCTCGAGATCCACCCGCTCGGCATCGGCGGCAAGGAGGACCCGGTGCGTCTCGTCTTCACCGCCGACCCGGGCCCCGCCGTCGTGGTCGCGCTGAGCGACATGCGCGACCGGTTCCGGCTCACGGCGAACGTCGTCGAGAACGTCGAGCTGCGCCATCCGCTGCCCAAGCTGCCCGTCGGTCGCGCCGTCTGGAAGCCCGCCCCCGACTTCCACACCTCGGCCGCCGCGTGGCTGACCGCGGGCGCCGCGCACCACACGGTCATGTCGACCGCGGTGGGCGTCGAGGTCTTCCGCGACTTCGCCGACATGGCGAAGGCCGAGCTGCTCGTCATCGACGAGGACACCACGCTGCCCGGTTTCCAGCGCGAGGTGCGCTGGAACCAGGCGTACTACCGACTGGCGCAGGGCCTCTGAAGGCGGCGCGAATGAGCGGGACGGGCGCGGCAGGCCGGGAGGTGGACCCGGCCGCCGCGTCCGCTCCGGTGGGTGCGGGCGGGGCGGATGGCGCGGCGCGTGCGGCTGCCGGGGCCGGGGCAGGGGCCCGGGCTGCGGCTGCAGCGGATGTCGCGGCGCCCGCGTCGGACCCCACCGGCGTACCGACCATGTTCGACGTGGCCAAGCACGCCGGGGTGTCGCACCAGACCGTGTCGCGGGTGCTCAACGACCTGCCCGGTGTCGCCGCCGCGACGCGCGTTCGGGTGCAGCAGGCGATGGCCGAGCTGAACTACGCGCCGTCTCCGACCGCGCGGGCGATGGCGCGGCGCAAGTCGGGCTCGATCGGGCTGATCCAGGCGGGCCGGCCCGACTACGGCCCGTCGAGCGCGGCGCTCGGGTTCAACGAGGCCGCCCGCGAGGCCGGATACGCCGTGAGCCAAGCGAGCATGCGCGCGCTCGACGCCGACGCGCTCACCCAGGCCGTGCATCGGCTCGTGCTGCAGCGCGTCGAGGCGATCGTGCTCATCTCGGGCGAACGCGAGGGGGTTGAGGTGCTCCGCGGCATCGACGCGGGGGTGCCGGTCGTCGCCGTCGCCTCCGAGGACTCGCCGGGCTCGCACCGGGTCTCGTTCGACCAGGCCGCGGGCGCGCGGCTCGCGACCGAGCACCTCATCGGGCTGGGGCACCGGCGCATCGCGCACGTCGCCGGCCCCGCCGACTCGATGGACGCCGCCGAGCGCCGCCGCGGATTCGCCGCCGCGCTCGCGGCACACGGGCTCGAGCAGCGCGATCCGGTCGGGGGCGACTGGCTCGCGGCATCCGGTCACGCGGCGGGTCGACGGCTCCTCGCCGACGGATGGCCCACCGCCGTGTTCGTCGGCAACGACCAGATGTCGCTCGGGCTGCTGGCGGCCTGCCACGAGGTCGGCGTGCGCGTGCCCGAGGATCTCAGCGTCGTCGGCTTCGACGACATCCCCGAGGCGGCGTTCTTCACGCCTGGGCTCACGACGATGCGGCAGGACTTCGACACCCTCGGACGCGACATCATGGCGACCGTGCTCGACGTGCTCCGCGACGAGTCGTCGGCGCCCGACCGCACGGCGCGCCTGCCCGAGCTCGTCGTGCGCGCGAGCACGGCGCCGCCGCGCGCCTGACCGCGGCGCCTGGCGCCACCCTGCGCGCTGCTCGGGCGTGTGCAGGATGAGACGCATCACGGGTCTCCTCCCGGAGCCCTGATGCGTCTCATCCTGCGAACTCGGGGTGGCGCCGGACGGCCGACCGCGCCGCTTCGCCGGCCGAAATGCATGAGGATCCGGGAGATGGGCCGGTGGAGGGCACCGTCTCCCGGATTCTCATGCATCTCGTTCGGCTGCTCCTCGCGTGTGCAGGATGAGACGCATCATGGGTCTCCTCCCGGAGCCCTGATGCGTCTCATCCTACGAACTCGGGGTGGCGCGGGCCGAGCAGGCGCGCGCCGGCTCAGGCCGAGTAGTCGGGCAGCTGCTGCAGGGTCCAGCGATTGCCGTCGGGGTCGCGGAGCGTGATGAACCGACCCCACGCCTGCTCGTCGACGCCCTCTGCCTCGACGCCCTTCGCGCGGAGGTCGGCGAGCACGGCGTCGGCGTCGGGGATCACGACCTGGATGACGTCGAGCGAGCCCGGCGCGAGCGTGCCGCCGAGGCCCTCGCCGATCGCGATCGAGCAGGCCGAGCCGGGCGGGGTGAGCTGCACGAACCGCAGGTCGTCGCTGACGCGCTGGTCGTGGTCGGCGTTGAAGCCGAGCTTCTCGACGTAGAACTCCTTCGCGCGGTCGACGTCGGTGACGGGCACGAAGATGAGCTCGATCTTCCAGTCCATGGTGGGCCTCCTGTTCGGTGCCGGCAGCGGTGCGCGGCAAGGCGGGCTGTCGTCGCCAGTCTGCCTCCGACCGCCGTCATTCGCGTCGGGTCGGGGCCTGTCACGACCGCGGTCGTGCTGCGCGCCGCCCCGGGTCGGGCCGACGGTGGGAGGATGGTGGCCATGACGACGCTCAACATCACCGGGGATGCCGCGGCCGACGAACTGCTCAGCAGCGACGCGTTCGCCCTGCTCACCGGCATGCTGCTCGACCAGCAGGTCGCGATGGAGACCGCGTTCGCCGGGCCGTTGAAGATCCGCGACCGCGTGGGCTCGATCAGGCCCGAGACCCTCGCCGCGGTCGACCCCGACCACCTCGTCGACGTGTTCAAGCAGACGCCGGCGGTCCACCGCTACCCCGGTTCGATGGCCGGGCGCGTGCAGGCGCTGGCGGTCGCGGTACGCGACGACTGGGGCGGCGACGCCGCCGCGATCTGGACGCAGGGTGACCCCGACGGGCCCGAGGTGCTCCGCCGACTCAAGGCCCTGCCCGGCTTCGGCGACCAGAAGGCGAAGATCTTCCTCGCACTGCTCGGCAAGCAGCTGGGGCTGCAGGCCGACGGATGGCGCGAGGCGGTCGGGCACTACGGCGAAGACGGGTGCTTCGCCTCCGTCGCCGACATCACCGACGCGGAGTCGCTCGCCAAGGTGCGGGCGACGAAGCAGGCCGCGAAGGCCGCGGCGAAGGCCGGGAAGGCGTAGCGATCGGGCGGTCGGGCGGCAAGAGGCGAGCCGCCGGCTGCCGGCGCCCGGGCTATCCGACCGCCGGCCGCACCGCGCGCTCGTGCCATGCGGCCGCGGTCGCGTCGATGAGCGCGTCCCAGTCGCTCGGCTGCACGCCGAACACCTCGGTCGTCTCCGACGCGTCGACCACGAACGGCCGATCGAACTGGTAGACCACCCCCGCGACCTCGCGCACGATCGGCACCACGACCCCGCCGGCGGCGAGCACCCAGCGCGGCATCCGTCGTAGCCGAGGCTCGCCCGTGCCCGCCCGCGCACCGAGGTCCCGCAGGAGCTCGCGCACGCTGACCGGCGGATTGGACGGCACGAGCCACGCCGAGCCCCACGCCCGTTCGTCGCGCCCGAGCACCTCGAGGGTCGCGGCGATGTCGTCGACGGCGGTCCAGCTGTGCGGTGCGTCGGGGTCGCCGAACACCGTCACCGAGCGGCCGGCGAGCGTCTTCGCGGCGTACATCGGCAGCAGGCCGTTCGAGACCGGCGCGGTCGGCCCGAGGTAGTCCGACGCGCGCGCCTCGGTGACCCGGACCCGCCCGGCCTCGTGCGCGGCGAGTGCCTCCTCCCACATCCGGGCGCGCAGCACGCCCTTGTGGTCGGAGGGCCGCAGCGGAGTGTCGCGCCGCATCGGCCCGTCGACGGGCCCGTAGCCGTAGAGGTTGCCCATTGTCGCGAGCACGGCGCCGGATGTCTCGGCAGCGTGCAGGATCGACGCGGCGAGCGGCGGCCAGACGCGCTCCCACTCCGGATACGCACCGGGGTTCGCGCAGTTGTAGACGACCGCGGCCCCGCGCGCGGCCGAGGCAAGGCCCTCGGGGTCGCTCGCGTCGAGCGTGACGCGTTCGACGCGCGGATGGCTCGGCCCGCCGCCCGAGCGCGTGACGACGCGCACGCGCGAGCCGGCATCGGCGAGGCGGAGCGCGAGCGCCGTGCCGACGGGCCCGGCGCCGACGATGAGGTGGAAGGGCTCGACCATGTCGAGCATCCTCTCGCGCCGACGTTGCGGGTGTGTGAATCCGCCCCGCACCGAGCCCGACAGGTCGAGTGTTTCCGTTCGCGCCGAGTGTTGCCGCTGGAACGGTCACACTCGGCGCGAACGGAAACACTCGACGGGGGACGAGGCGAGTGCGACCGCCCTCCTGTTGAGCGCTCACATTTGCGTCGGCGTCACGAGTCGCGAACTCCATCGAGCAGTCGAACGCCTCCCTGGCGGGCTCGCATCGGCGGATTCTCGGGCGGTGGGGCCCCGTGATCCATCCGCCGCGAAATTGGCACTTGTGAGCGCTCACTTGTGAGCGCTAACATCTCCACTGCGGCCCGAATGAACCGGCCGCCCGGCGCACCGAGACTCCGCAGCAGCCCAGCCGCCGGCACGTGAACAAGGAGGTTCCAGCTGATGAAGACGCAGCTCATCGGCATCGCCGCCGCCGGCGCGATGCTCCTCGCCCTCTCCGGATGCGCCAGCGGTGGAGACGCCGCCGCCGAAGGCCCCAAGCCGCTCGACGAGCTCGTCGTCGGGTTCGCGCAGGTCGGCGCCGAGTCGGGTTGGCGCACCGCCAACACGAAGGACATCCAGGCCGCCTTCGAGGAGGCCGGGATCGAGCTCAAGTTCTCCGACGCGCAGCAGAAGCAGGAGAACCAGATCAAGGCGATCCGCTCGTACATCCAGCAGCAGGTCGACGTGATCGCGTTCTCGCCGGTCGTCGAGACCGGTTGGGACGCGGTGCTGAACGAGGCCAAGGCCGCCGGCATCCCCGTGGTGCTGACCGACCGCGCGGTCGACTCCGAAGACGACTCGCTCTACGTCAGCTTCCTCGGCTCCGACTTCGTCGAGGAGGGCGAGAAGGCCGGCCAGTGGGTGCTCGAGGAGTACGCCGACGCGACCGAGCCGGTCGAGATCATCCAGCTGGAGGGCACCACGGGCGCCGCGCCCGCCATCGACCGCGCCGAGGGCTTCGCCGAGGTCATCGCCGAGAACCCGAACCTCGAGGTCGTCGCCAGCCAGACCGGTGACTTCACCCGAGCCGGCGGCAAGCAGGTCACCGAGGCGCTGCTCAAGTCGAACCCGGGCGTCGACCTCATCTACGCGCACAACGACGACATGGGCCTCGGCGCCATCGAGGCGATCGAGGCGGCCGGCCTGGTGCCGGGCGAGGACATCAAGATCGTCACGGTCGACGCGGTCAAGGACGGCATGCAGGCCCTCGCCGACGGCAAGATCAACTTCATCGTCGAATGCTCGCCGCTGCTCGGCAAGCAGCTGATCGAGATCATCGAGCAGATCAACAACGGCGAGACCCCCGAGAAGCGCATCGTCACCGAGGAGACGACCTTCACGCAGGAGCAGGCGATCGAAGCGCTGCCGACGCGGCAGTACTGATCCGCGAGGTGCGGGTCGAGGAGGTCGCGACGCGGCTCCTCGGCCCGCACGGTCGGGTTTCGAGACGCCGCTTCGCGGCTCCTCAACCCACACAGGCCGGACGCCGCTCGCGGCTCCTCGGCCCCACGTTCGGGTTTCGAGACGCCGCTTCGCGGCTCCTCAACCCACACAGGCCGGACGCCGCTTCGCGGCTCCTCAACCCACACAGGCCGGACGCCGCTTCGCGGCTCCTCAACCCTCACAACTCGATGGAGAGCAATCGTGACCCAGCAGACCGAACCCGCCGCGGCAGCGACGGCACCGGTGCCGGTCGTCGAGATGCGCGGCATCTCGATCGGCTTCCCGGGCGTGAAGGCGCTCGACGGCGTCGACTTCCGCATGTTCCCCGGCGAGGTGCACTCGCTCATGGGCGAGAACGGCGCCGGCAAGTCGACCCTCATCAAGGCCCTGACCGGCGTCTACGGCATCGACGCCGGCACGATCACGCTCGCAGGCCAGCAGGTCTCGTTCAGCGGACCGGCCCAGGCGCAGGCCGCGGGCATCTCGACGGTCTACCAGGAGGTCAACCTCCTGCCGAACCTGTCCGTGGCCGAGAACATCATGCTCGGCCGCGAGCCCCGCCGCTTCGGCGGCATCGACTGGCGCACGATGCGCCGTCGGTCGGCCGAACTCCTCGCCGGGCTCAACCTCGACATCGACCCGGGCTCGCTGCTCGGCGACCACTCGCTCGCGGTGCAGCAGCTCATCGCGATCGCCCGCGCGATCGACGTGAACGCGAAGGTCCTGATCCTCGACGAGCCGACCTCGTCGCTCGACGCCGACGAGGTCGCCGAGCTGTTCCGCGTCATCCGCTCGCTGAAGGACCAGGGCGTCGCCATCCTGTTCGTCTCGCACTTCCTCGACCAGGTGTACGAGATCTGCGACCGGCTCACGGTCCTCCGCAACGGCCAGCTCGTGGGGGAGTACCTCGTCGAGGAGCTGCTGCGCATCGACCTCGTGCAGAAGATGATCGGCAAGGAGCTGACGGCGCTCGACGAGCTCGAGCAGCGCGCCCACACGGTGGTCGTCGACGACTCGGATGGCGCGACCTTCGTCTCGGCGACGCAGCTCGGGCGGCGCGGCGCGATCAACCCGGCCGACCTGCCGATCGCAGCCGGCGAGGTCGTGGGCCTCGCGGGCCTGCTCGGCTCAGGGCGGACCGAGTTCGCGCGCCTCCTCGGCGGCATCGACCGCGCCGACACGGGCGAGCTGACGATCCGCGGCGAGGCCGTGAAGCTCCGCACCCCGCGGCAGGCGATCTCCAAGCGCATCGCGTTCTCGAGCGAGAACCGGCGCGACGAGGGCATCGTCGGCGACCTCACCGTGCGCGACAACATCGTGCTCGCCCTGCAGGCCGACCGCGGCTGGTTCCGTCCGATCCCGAAGAAGAAGCAGGACGAGCTCGCCCAAAGCTACATCCAGGCCCTCAACATCCGACCCGGCAACCCCGACGCGCTCGTGCGCAACCTCTCGGGCGGCAATCAGCAGAAGGTGCTGCTCGCGCGGTGGCTCGCGATCGCACCCCGCCTGCTGATCCTCGACGAGCCCACCCGCGGCATCGACATCGGGGCCAAGGCCGAGATCCAGAAGCTCGTCTTCAATCTCGCCGAGAACGGCATGAGCGTGCTGTTCATCTCGGCCGAGCTCGAGGAGGTGCTGCGGCTCAGCCACCGCGTCGTCGTGCTCCGCGACCGGCACGTCGTCGCCGACCTCGAGAACGACGGGCTCACGGTCGACTCGCTGCTCGGTCTCATCGCCGACGGACGGGTCGCGTCCGACGACGAGGCGCTGGAGGAGCTCGAGGCGGCGGCGGTCGCGACATCCGGTGCCATCGCGCACGCGGCGGTCGCGCCATCCGGTGCCGCCCCCACCGCGACCCCCACCCGCCCCGACCACACCGAAGGAGGCCCGCGATGAGCGTGCTCGCCAAGGTCGTGTCGCACCGGTTGTTCTGGCCGGTTGTGATGCTGCTCGTCCTCTTCGCGATCAACCTCGTCGCGTTCCCCGGCTTCTTCACGATCACCGTGCGCGACGGGCAGCTGTTCGGCAGCCTGATCGACATCCTGCGCAACGGCGCGCCGACGCTGATCATCGCGGTCGGGATGACGCTGGTCATCGCCACGCGCGGCATCGACCTGTCGGTCGGGGCCGTCGCAGCGATCTCGGGCGCCGTCGCCTGCTCGATCATCCTCGGCTCGCCCGAGCCCGGGAACCTCGCGACGGTCGCGGTCGCGGTCTCCGTCGCGCTGCTCATCTCGCTCCTGCTCGGCGTGTGGAACGGGTTCCTCGTCGCGGTGCTCGGCATCCAGCCGATCATCGCCACGCTCATCCTCATGACCGCAGGGCGCGGCGTCGCGATGCTCATCACCGAGGGCCAGATCCTCACGGTGAACAGCCCGCCGTTCAAGTTCCTCGGCTCGGGGTTCTGGCTCGGCGTGCCGATCGCGGTGATCATCGCGGCGGTCGTGTTCGGCCTGGCGGCGCTCATCACGCGGCGCACCGCGCTCGGCATGTTCATCGAGTCGGTGGGCATCAACCCCGAGGCCAGCCGCCAGGCCGGCGTCCGCGCCCGCGGGTTGCTGTTCGCGGTCTACACGTTCTGCGCGCTGTGCGCCGCGATCGCGGGCCTCATCCTCACCGCGAACACCGCGGCGGCGGATGCCAACAACACGGGCCTGTTCATCGAGCTCGACGCGATCCTGGCCGTCGTGATCGGCGGCACGTCGCTCGCCGGCGGCCGGTACACGCTCCTCGGCACGCTCGTCGGCGCCCTCGTCATCCAGACGCTCGTCACGACCGTCTACACCGTCGGCATCCCGCCGATCGCGACCATGGTGTTCAAGGCCGCGGTCGTCACCGTCGTGTGCCTGCTCCAATCGCCCACCACGGCCGAGGCGTTCAGCGCATTCCGCAGACGCCTCGCCGTCCGAGCCGGGAAGGGGCTCGCCGCATCATGACCGAGCTGCTCGACGCCCCCGGGCGCGCCTCGCGCCCCGCCGACCGCGGGCCCGCCCGCCGCGCGCCGCGACCGCCGCGCGGGCCCGGCGGCACCGGCCCCGCGCCATCCGGCAACCCCATCGCCCGCGCCGGCCGCGCGGCCGCCGCGCTGCTCACCAGCCCGAAGTACGGGCCGGTGAGCGTCACCGCCATCCTGTTCGTCGCGGTCTTCGTCATCGGCGGCATCCGCTACCGCGGGTTCTTCTCGGGTCAGGTGTTCCTCAACCTGCTCGTCGACAACGCGTACCTCATCGTGCTCGCCGTCGGCATGACGTTCGTGATCCTCACGGGCGGCATCGACCTGTCGGTCGGCGCGGTCGTCGCGCTGTCGGGCATGATCGCCGCGAGCCTGCTGCAGACCGGATGGTCGCCCGGGGTCGTGATCCCGCTGATCCTGGTGCTCACGAGCGTGCTGGGCCTGCTGGTCGGCCTCATGATCCACGTGTTCAAGGTGCAACCGTTCATCGCCACATTGGCGGCGATGTTCCTCGCGCGCGGCCTCTGCTACGTGATCAGCCAGAGCTCGATCTCGATCACCGACCCGACCTTCGTGCAGCTCGCAGTCTCGCGCATCCCGCTCGGCGGCGGCATGTCGATCACCCCGAGCGTGATCATCGCGCTGGTCGTCGTCGCGCTCGCCGTATGGGTGCTGCACGGCACGCGCTTCGGTCGCACCGTCTACGCGATCGGCGGCGGCGAGCAGTCGGGCCTGCTCATGGGCCTTCCGGTCGCGCGCACCAAGGTGCTCGTCTACGTGATCTCGGGCTTCTGCTCGGGCCTCGCGGGCGTGCTGTTCACCTTCTACACGCTGTCGGGCTACCCGCTCACCGCGATCGGCACCGAGCTCGACGCGATCGCCGCGGTCGTGATCGGCGGCACGCTGCTGACCGGCGGGTACGGGTTCGTGCTCGGCTCGGTGCTCGGCGTGCTCGTGCTCGGCGTGATCCAGACGATCATCACCTTCGAGGGCACCCTCTCGTCGTGGTGGACGAAGATCTTCATCGGCGCGCTGCTGCTCGTGTTCATCATCCTGCAGAAGGTGCTCACGGCCAGGCGGCGCTGAGGCGCAGCGGATGGCGCAGGGCCCGCCCCCGATTGCGGGCCCTCCGCCTCCCCGTTCCGGCCGGTCCGGGCGGGATAATCGACATGACGAGCGCGCCGAGGGCGCGAGGCAGGGAGCCAGGCAGCGAGTGAGCGATCACGACGACAAGGCCCGGGCCGCGACGATCTTCGACGTGGCCCGGCTCGCCGGCGTGTCGCACCAGACGGTGTCGCGCGTGCTCAACGACCTGCCGAACGTGCGCCCCGCGACTCGGGCGCGCGTCGAGCAGGCCATCAAGCAGCTGCGGTACGTGCCGTCGCCGGCCGCGCGGGCGCTCGTGACCCGGCGCACGCGCACGCTCGGGCTGATCGTCACGGGCGCGCCCGACTACGGGCCCTCGTCGACCGCGCTGCACTTCAACGAGGCCGCGCGCGACGCCCGGTACGCGGTCATCACGGCCAGCATGCTCGAGACGGATGCCGCGAGCATGCGCTCCACGGCCGAGCTCCTGGTGCGGCAGAACGTCGAGGCGATCGTGCTCATCGCCGCGCAGCGCGCCGCGCTCGACGCGCTCGACGGCATCGAGCTCGGGGTGCCGGTCGTCGCCGTGGCATCCGAGGATCGAGGCTCGATGCACCGCGTGTGGCTCGACCAGTACGCCGGCGCGCGCCTCGCGGTCGAGCACCTCGTGGGGCTCGGGCACCGCGAGATCCGCCACGTCTCGGGGCCGACCAACGCGATGGATGCCGCGGAGCGCGTGCGCGGCTGGAGCGCCGCCCTCGGCGAGCACGGCCTGGCGGCGCGCGAGCCGCTCGTCGGCGACTGGTCGCCCGGCAGCGGATACGTGCACGGGCGCTCGCTCGCGGCCGATCCCGAGATGACCGCGGTGTTCGTCTCGAACGACCAGATGGCGCTCGGTGTCATGCACGCGTTCTCAGAGGCGGGCCTGTCGGTGCCGGGCGACGTGAGCATCGTCGGGTTCGACGACATCCCCGAGGCGGCGTTCTTCGCGCCGCCGCTCACGACCCTGCGGCAGGACTTCGACGCGCTCGGGCGCGACGCCATGGCGGGCGTGCTCGCGGTGCTGGGCGACGACGACCGGATGCCCGCGCCGCGCGTGCCCGACCTCGTCGTGCGCACGAGCACGGCCGCGCCGACGCGCGACCGGGCGGCCGTCACCTCCTGAGCCGGTTCCGCGCCTCACACCGTCACCGGATGGTGCGGTGACGCCTCGTCGGGCGGCCCACGCCTCCCTGCCGAGTGTTACCGTTCGCGCCGAGTGTGACCGATCGAGCGGCAACACTCGGCGCGAACGGCAACACTCGGGATCTTGGTTCGCACCGGCCGAGGCGCACGGCACCACTTCGGGGCTGTGGCTCGCGCTGATCGACCGACCGTGAATCGCGTCTGGCGCGCCATCCGCCCTTCTGTTAGCGTTCACAATTGTGAGCGCTAACACGTTCACATTCTTGTGCTCCACCCACCCACTCCCGATGAAGAGAGCGAGGACGGTCGATGACGACCAGAGCCACCGGGCGCGCGCATCCGCGGCGCCGTGAGGGAGCGCCCGACGCGCGGCGCACCCGTACGCGATCCACGAGGCTGCCGCTCGCCGGCGCCCTCGCGTTCGCACTGATCGCGCCGCTCGGCGCAGCCACCATCGCGGCGGCCGTCGAGAGCCCGGCCGCCGAGGCGGCGGCGGGCGTCGTGATCCCGCACCTGGACGACGTGCGCGGCAACCTCACGCTGCCGACCACGGGCGAAGGCGGCGCGGCGCTGAGCTGGGCATCCAGCGCGCCGGATGTGATCACGACCGGCGGCGTCGTCACGCGTCCGGCCACCGGCGCGGACGCGACATCCGTCACCCTCACCGCGACCGCCACGCTCGGCGGCGAGACCGCCACGCACGACTACGCTGCGACGGTGGAGCCCCTCCCGGAGGCCGAGCCGTACTCGGCCTACTTCTTCCCGCACTTCGTGGGCGAGTCGACCGATGACGGCGAGGAGATCTACTTCGCCGCGAGCGTCGGCAACGACCCCGAGGAGTGGATGAGCCTCAACGACGGCGAGTCGGTGCTCGCCTCCACGCTCGGCGAGCAGGGCCTGCGCGACCCCTTCATCATCCGGAGCCCCGAGGGCGACCGCTTCTTCCTCATCGCCACCGACCTGAAGATCTACGGCGGCGGCGACTTCGGCACGGCGCAGGAGACCGGCAGTCGCTCGATCATGGTCTGGGAATCGACCGACCTCGTGAACTGGTCGGAGCAGCGCGAGGTCGTCGTCGCCCCCGAGAACGCGGGCAACACGTGGGCGCCCGAGGCGTACTGGGACGAGGCGGCGGGGGAGTACGTCGTGTACTGGGCCTCGGCTCTCTACCCGGCCGACCTGCCGCCCGAGCAGCGCGACATCTCCACGAGCTACCAGCGGATGATGTACGCCACGACGCGCGACTTCGTCACGTTCTCGGCGCCGCAGGTCTGGATCGACGAGCCGCAGGGCGCCGGCCGCGGCATGATCGACTCGACCGTGGCGAAGGACGGCGACACCTACTACCGCCTCACCAAGGACGAGTCGTACATGGGCATGCGCCAGGAGCGCTCGACCGACCTGCGCCGCACGCAGGGCGTGACCGAGGGCGACGGCTGGGAGCTCATGGCCGAGCGCATCGGCTTCGGCCAGCCGAACCCGTGGGGCGGCACGTTCACCGGCGGCGAGGGCCCGTCGATCTTCCAGAGCAACACGGATGACACGTGGTACCTGCTGCAGGACCAGCCCTCGTACCACGGCGGCAACGGGTACATGCTCTTCGAGACGAACGACCTCGCGAGCGCCGCGTGGACCGCGGTGCCCGACGCGCAGCTCCCGGAGAGTCCGCGCCATGGCACCGTGATCCCGGTCACGGCGAGCGAGTACCAGCGCCTGCTCGAGGCCTACCAGCCCGACGCGCTCGTCGAGGCCGTGACGGTCACGCCGGGCGAGGCGAACCTCGCACCCGGCGGCACGCGCCAGCTCGCGGCATCCGTCACGCCCGTCACCGCCGAGGACCGCAGCGTCACGTGGACCTCGAGCGACGAGCAGGTCGCGACGGTCGACGCGAACGGCCTCGTCACCGCGGTCGCCGACGGCACCGCGACGATCACGGCGAGCTCGACCCGCGGCACGTCGGGCACGGCGGCCGTCACGGTCGCGAGCCCGAAGGCACCGGTGCTGCCGGATGGCGCGTGGGTCGACGAGTTCGACGGCGACTCGCTCGGCGACCGCTGGAGCATCGTCTCCGAGGTCGCGAGCGCCTGGTCGCTCACCGAGAACCCGGGCGCGCTCACGCTGCACTCGCAGGCGGGCGACACGTACCAGGGCGACAACACGGCCGACAACGTGTTCCTCGTCGACGTGCCCGCTGGCGACTTCACCGCGTACACCTCGGTCACCGGGCCGGTGACGACGAACTTCCAGGGCGCGGGCCTCATCGCGATGGCCGACCTCGACGACTACGTGCGGGCGGGCCTCACCAACGTGAGCTTCGCGCCCGGCGGCCCGACCGTCATCGAGAACGGCGTCGAGGAGAACGCGGTCTACCGCTCGACCTTCACCGCGCGACCGGGCTCGACGCACGAGTACCTGCGCGTGCAGCGCACGGGCGACGAGATCGTCACCAGCTACTGGACCGGCTTCGAGTGGGCCGAGGCGGCTCGCGCCACCGTCGGCTTCGACGTGACCCGCATCGGCCTGTACGCGCTCGCCGCCGGCGGCGCGCCCAGTCACGAGGCGACGTTCGACTACTTCGCGCTCGTCGAGCCCGAGGGTGCCGACCTGGTTCCGGATGGCGCGTTCACGCTGACCCGCGACGGCGACGGGTCGCACCTCGCCGAGGTCGGCAGCGACGGGTCGATCGGCTTCGTCGCGGAGCGCCCGTTCGCCGAGCTGGCCTTCACGGCCGAGGAGCTCGCCGGCGACGCGACATCCGCTCGCCCCATCGCCCTGCGCGAGCAGGGCGGTGACCGCCCGGTGGTCGTGCGCGACGGCCGGGTCGTGTTCGGCAGCGAAGGCGACGAGCCGACCGGGTTCCGCCTGACCGACGTGGGCGGCGGCAAGGTGGCGCTGCGCACGGCCGACGGCGGCGACGGCGACGGCTTCGCTGCCGTCGACGCCGACGGCCGCCTCGTGATCGGCAGCCAGGCGGATGCCGCGCGGCTGACCATCGTGCCGGTCGAGATCGCCGAGCACTCGATCGCGATCGACACCGCGGCCGAGCGCACCGACATGAGCGACGACCTGTACGGCATCTTCTACGAGGACATCAACTACGCGGCCGACGGCGGGCTCTACGCCGAGCTCGTCCGCAACCGCTCGTTCGAGTTCTCGACGGCCGACAACGCGTCGTTCAACGGCCTCACCGCGTGGCAGAAGGTCGAGCGCGGCGGCATCGGCACGATCGCGGTCGGCAGCGACCGCGCCCGCTGGCTGAACGACTCGAACCGCGCCTCGCTCACGATCACCGCGAACGCGGCGGGCGTCGGCGTGCGCAACATCGGGTTCAACCGGGGCGTTGCCGTCGAGGAGGGCGAGAGCTACGACTTCTCGGTGTGGACGCGCTCGGCGACGGCCCAGCAGCTGACCGTCGCGGTCGAGAACGCGGATGGCACGCAGCAGTTCGCCGTCGGCACCGTCTCGGTCGCGGGCGACGACGCCTGGCGCCAGGCCGAGGTGCGGCTCACCGCGAACGCGACGACCGACGCCGGCCGCCTGGTCGTGCTCACCGGCGCCGCGGGCTCGGTGCAGCTCGACATGGTCTCGCTGTTCCCGGTCGACACGTGGGTCGGCCCGGTGAACGGCAAGAGCGTCCTGCGCAAGGACCTCGCCGAGAAGGTGGCGGAGCTCGACCCGAGCTTCCTCCGCTTCCCCGGCGGCTGCGTCACCAACGTCGGCACGTTCGACACCTACCTCGAGTCCGACGGGCAGGACCGCCGTCGCACCTACCAGTGGAAGGAGACCATCGGACCGGTCGAGGAGCGCCCGACGAACTGGAACTTCTGGGGCTACAACCAGTCGTACGGCATCGGGTACCTCGAGTACCTGATGTGGGCCGAGGACCTCGGGGCGACACCGCTTCCGGTGGTGTCGGTCGGCGCGAACGGCTGCGGCAGCGCCATCCCCGAGATGACGGATGACGCGCGCATCGCCCGCTGGGTGCAGGACACGGTCGACCTGATCGAGTTCGCGACCGGCGACGCCGAGACCACGGTCTGGGGTGCCAAGCGCGCCGAGCTGGGACATCCGGAGCCCTTCGACCTGCGCTACATCGGCCTCGGCAACGAGGAGAACACCGACACGTTCCAGGCGAACTTCCCGAAGTTCCGCGACGCGATCGCCGCCGCCTACCCCGAGATCACGATCATCTCGAACTCGGGGCCGGATGACACGGGCGCGCGCTTCGACGAGCTGTGGGAGTTCAACCGGGCTCAGGGCGTCGACATGGTCGACGAGCACTACTACAACGACCCGGCCTGGTTCCTGCAGAACTCGGAGCGGTACGACGCGTACGACCGCGAGGGTCCGCACGTGTTCCTCGGCGAGTACGCCTCGCGCGGCAACACGTTCGGCAACGCGCTCGCCGAGGCGGCGTACATGACGGGCCTGGAGCGCAACTCCGACCTCGTCGAGCTCGCCTCGTACGCGCCGATGTTCGCCAACGAGGACCACGTGCAGTGGGCGCCCGACATGATGTGGTTCGACAACGACGAGTCGTGGGGGTCGGTGAACTACTACACGCAGCAGATGTTCATGACGAACGTCGGCGACGAGGTTGTTCCGTCGACCCACACCGAGTCGGTGCCGGCGAACGTGCTCGACGGCGGCGTGTTCCTCTCGACGTGGTCGACAAGCGCGGCGTACGACGACGTTCGCGTCACGTCGAACGCGACCGGCGAGGCGCTGTACACCCAGTCGTTCGACGCCGGCACCGACTGGTCGCCGGTCTCGGGCAGCTGGGCCGTGCAGGGCGGCGAGTACGTGCAGTCGTCGACCTCGGTGAACGACGCCCGGGCGCTCGCACCCGACGCGTACGCGCAGGACTGGTCGAACTACACACTCGAGCTCGACGCGCGCAAGCTCGCCGGGCGCGAGGGCTTCCTCATCGGCTTCGCCGCCGGCGGCGCCAACGACTACTACTGGTGGAACCTCGGCGGGTGGAACAACACCCGGATGGCACTCCAGCACGCGTCGGGCGGCTCGGCCAACGAGGTCGCGGCGGTCGAGAACCGCTCGATCGAGACGGGTCGCGACTACACGGTGAAGGTCGTCGTGGATGGCTCGACCATCTCGCTCTACCTCGACGGCGAGCTGCAGCTCACCTACACCGAGCCGAGCGCGAAGGGCCTCTACCAGGTGGTCACGCACCACGAGGAGACCGGCGACACGGTGCTCAAGGTCGTCAACCCGACGGGCGCGACCGCGCGCACGGCGGTATCGGTGACCGGCGGCATGGTCGTCGACGACGAGGTCGCGGTGACCGAGATGGTCGGTTCGCCGGGCGAGGTCAACACGAAGGCCGACCCCGAGCACCTGGTGCCGGTCGAGCGCGAATGGGATGGCGGCGCGAACGAGTTCACGTACGACTTCCCGGCGTACTCGATCACGTTCCTCACGCTCACCGAACACGTGCCGACGTGCGAGGTCGCCTACGCCGTGGAGGGCAACTCGAAGAAGGCGTTCGACGCGACGCTCACCATCTCGAACACCGGCGACGCGCCGATCGACGGATGGGAGCTCGGCTTCGAGTTCGACGGCTCGCAGACCGTGAAGAACGGCCGCGACGCGATCTGGTCGCAGGATGGCGCGTCGGTGACGGCGACCAACCTGCCGTGGAACGGGCACATCGAGCCGGGCGCGAGCATCGAGGTCGGCTTCAACGGTCGCGTGAACGGGGGTGCGAACCCGTCGCCGGAGGCGTTCACGCTGAACGGCGAGCTCTGCACGACGGGCTGAGCCGAGTCATCCCGTGACGGGGGCGCCGTCCGCTTCGGCGGGCGGCGCCCCTCGTCTGTGAGGGTTGAGGAGGGCGCTCAGCGCCCGTCTCGAAACCCGGCGGTGTCCGTCGTGCGGGTTGAGGAGGGCGCTCAGCGCCCGTCTCGAAACCCGGCGGTGTCCGTCGTGAGGGTTGAGGAGGGCGCTCAGCGCCCGTCTCGAAACCCACGCCCTCGCGCACCCGGGTTTCGAGCGCCTCAACCCTCACGAACGGTCAGCGCGGCATGTTCGAGTCCAGGAAGTCCGCGATCGTCGCCGCCATGACATCGGGCTGCCACTGGTGCTGGGCGGCCGGGATGGCGCGGCGCTCGCCGTTCGGCAGGGCCGTCGCGATCGCGTCGGCCGCCGGGCCCATCACGTCGAGCGTCTCCTCGCCGACCAGCACGAGGGCGGGGGCCGCGACGCGGCCGAACAGCTCGGCGTGCGGCGCGGACTGGGTCCAGGCGAGGGACTCGGCATCCGCTTCGAGGCTCGGCCCGATGCGCACCATGAGCGACCAGGACGGGCTCGCCTTCGACTGCGCGAGCCACTCGGGCGGCATGTCCTTCATGAAGTACTCGACGACCGCGTCGGGGTCGTCGCCCGCGATGCGCTCGCGCAGGCCCGCGAGGAACTCCGCGCCCTCGCTGCCGCCCTCGGCGTCGAGCGGCACCTCGAACACCACGAGCGCGTTGACCGGGAGCCCGGCGGCCGCGCCCGCGAGTGCGATCGCGCCGCCCGAGGAGTTGCCGAACAGCGCCACGCCCGCGTCGGCGTCGCCGACCCGCTCGAGCTCGCTCACGATCGCCCAGAGGTCGGCGATGTTGTCGGCGAGCGTCATCGTCGCGTCGTGCGAGCTCTCGCCGCGGCCGCGCCGGTCGTAGTTGATCACCGAGTAGCCGCGGGCCGCGAGCAGCTTCGCGAGATGCTTCGTCGTCGGGTCGAACGCGCGGAACTGGAACGCGCCGCCCACGAGGATCACGGGCGGCCCGCTGCCCTCGCGGTCGTACGCGATCGACGTGCCGTCGCGCGAGATGACGATGTGGGACGGGGACATGCGGTCCTCCTCGCAGGTTCGGGTACTGCGTCGGTTCGGGTCCGCGGGCCACGCTACCCGCGCGGGCCGACGTCCGACAGGGGGTGCACGCTCGCGCCCGCGGGGCTCGGGGAACTGTGCGGCCGGATGGGCGGCGACGCGCCGAGGCATCCGGGATCGAATGTCGGTGGGTGGTGGAAGCATGGAGTTCGCGACAACACCATATGTAGGGGTCGGGTGGGCGGTGGGGCCCACATGTCGGGATGGGGCGACACGCCGCGACACGCCCGGCATCTGCTCACAGGTGGAATCCGCTCGAACGAGCGGGCCTGTGGACAACTCCGACCCGAACCGCGGAAATCCGCCGATCACGCCCCGGTTGGGCTGGGGATGAGCGGTGGAGAACGCGGTGGAAAACTACACGAATGTAACTACAGCATCTTGGGGTCGTTCCGTTGGTCAGACACTAGATGTAGTATTGAAGAACACCAGGCAACACCGGGGGAGTGGCTCCTCAGGAGCCAGAGAAGAGGGGTTTTCGAGATGACGGTCACGGTCTACACCAAGCCTTCGTGCGTGCAGTGCAACGCCACGTACCGCGCCCTCGACAGCAAGGGCATCGAGTACGAGGTGCTCGACCTCTCGCAGGACGAGACCGCGCTCGCCGCGGTCAAGGAGCTCGGCTACCTGCAGGCCCCCGTCGTCATCACCGACGAAGACCACTGGTCGGGCTTCCGCCCCGACAAGATCGACGAGCTGGCGAGCCGGCTCGCGTAACGCTCCCGGGAGCAGCGACCGGGGGGTCGTGATGCGGAACCTGGAGCAGCAATGACGAACCTCATCTACTTCTCGAGCGTGTCGGGCAACACCGCGCGCTTCGTCGAAAAACTCGGGCGACCGGCGACGCGCATCGCGCTGCACGCGAAGGATGCGCCGCTGGTCGCCGACGAGCCGTTCGTGCTCGTGGTGCCGACCTACGGCGGAGGCGACGGCAAGGGCGCCGTCCCGAAGCAGGTCATCAGGTTCCTGAACGACCCGCGCAACCGCGCGCTCATCCGCGGCGTCATCGCCGCCGGAAACACCAACTTCGGTACGGCCTACGGCCTCGCCGGCGACATCGTCGCCGCGAAGTGCCACGTGCCGCACCTGTATCGCTTCGAAGTATTCGGAACACCCGACGACGTTCGCGCCGTCGACGAGGGATTGGACGCATTTTGGTCAACGCAGCAGCATCCGGCAACGACAGTGGCGTGAGCGTCATCGACGCACCGCGCAGCAGCAACGCGGGCATGGACTACCACGCCCTCAACGCGATGCTGAACCTGTACGGTCCGGACGGCAAGATCCAGTTCGAGAAGGACCGTGAGGCGGCGCGCGAGTACTTCCTCCAGCACGTCAACCAGAACACGGTCTTCTTCCACTCCCTCAAGGAGCGGCTCGACTACCTCGTCGAGAAGGAGTACTACGAGCCCGAGGTGCTCGAGATGTACTCGTTCGACTTCATCCAGAAGCTCAACGACCTGGCGTACTCGAAGAAGTTCCGCTTCGAGACCTTCCTCGGCGCGTTCAAGTACTACACGAGCTACACGCTCAAGACGTTCGACGGCAAGCGGTACCTCGAGCGTTTCGAGGACCGCGTCGTGATGACCGCGCTCGGCCTCGCCGGGGGCGACGAGCAGCTCGCGATCGACCTGGTGGAAGAGATCATCGGCGGCCGCTTCCAGCCGGCCACGCCGACGTTCCTCAACACGGGCAAGGCGCAGCGCGGCGAGCTCGTCTCGTGCTTCCTGCTCCGCATCGAAGACAACATGGAATCCATCTCGCGGGGCATCAACTCCTCGCTGCAGCTGTCGAAGCGCGGCGGCGGCGTGGCACTGCTGCTCAGCAACATCCGCGAGGCCGGTGCGCCGATCAAGCAGATCGAGAACCAGTCGAGCGGCATCATCCCGGTCATGAAGCTGCTCGAGGACTCGTTCAGCTACGCCAACCAGCTCGGCGCGCGCCAGGGCGCCGGCGCGGTGTACCTGTCGGCGCACCACCCCGACATCATGCGGTTCCTCGACACCAAGCGCGAGAACGCCGACGAGAAGATCCGCATCAAGACCCTGTCGCTCGGCGTCGTCGTGCCCGACATCACGTTCGAACTCGCGAAGAACAACGAGGACATGTACCTCTTCTCGCCGTACGACGTCGAGCGCGTCTACGGCAAGCCGTTCGGCGACGTGCCGATCACCGAGAACTACCGCGCCATGGTCGACGACCCGCGCATCAAGAAGACGAAGATCAACGCGCGCGAGTTCTTCCAGACGATCGCCGAGATCCAGTTCGAGTCGGGCTACCCCTACATCGTGTTCGAGGACACGGTGAACAAGGCCAACCCGATCAAGGGCCGGATCAACATGTCGAACCTCTGCTCGGAGATCCTGCAGGTCAACACCCCGACCACCTACAACGAGGACCTCAGCTACAACCAGATCGGCAAGGACATCTCCTGCAACCTGGGGTCGCTGAACATCGCGCACACCATGGACTCGCCGGACTTCGGCAAGACGGTGGAGACCGCCATCCGGGGCCTCACCGCGGTGTCGTACATGTCGCACATCTCGTCGGTTCGTTCGATCGAAGACGGCAACGACAAGTCGCACGCCATCGGCCTCGGCCAGATGAACCTGCACGGCTACCTCGCCCGCGAGCGCATCTTCTACGGCAGCGAAGAGGGCGTCGACTTCACGAACATCTACTTCTACACGGTGCTGTTCCACGCGCTGAAGGCGTCGAACACGATCGCCATCGAACGCGGCGAGGTCTTCGACGGCTTCTGGGACTCCAAGTACGCGTCGGGCGAGTTCTTCGACAAGTACACGGATGCCGCGTGGGTGCCCTCGACACCGAAGGTGATCGAGCTCTTCGCCGACGCCGGCGTGCACATCCCGACGCAGCACGACTGGCAGGAGCTGAAGGCCTCCATCATGGAGCACGGCATCTACAACCAGAACCTGCAGGCGGTGCCGCCGACCGGCTCGATCTCGTACATCAACAACTCGACCGCGTCGATCCACCCGATCGCGTCGAAGATCGAGATCCGCAAGGAAGGCAAGCTCGGCCGCGTCTACTACCCGGCGGCGTTCATGACGAACGACAACCTCGAGTACTACCAGGACGCGTACGAGATCGGCTACGAGAAGGTCATCGACACCTACGCCGCGGCGACGCAGCACGTCGACCAGGGCCTCTCGCTCACGCTGTTCTTCAAGGACACCGCGACGACCCGCGACATCAACAAGGCCCAGATCTACGCGTGGAAGAAGGGCATCAAGACCATCTACTACATCCGGCTGCGCCAGATGGCGCTCGAGGGCACGGAGCTCGACATGTGCGTCTCCTGTACTTTGTGAGCATCTCTCACGTTTTGTGAGGGTTGAGGAGGCGCTTCAGCGCCGTCTCGAAACCCGCCCCACCGCCCGACAACTCCACTTCGCGACATCCGCCCCCAGAAGGAACTGACATGACCCTCACCGACCCGGTCAACTCGGCAACGAACGACCCCGCCCACCAGGGCAAGGTCAAGCTGGTCGACCACGTCAACGCGATCAACTGGAACCGCATCCAGGACGACAAGGACCTCGAGGTCTGGAACCGTCTCGTGAACAACTTCTGGCTGCCCGAGAAGGTGCCGCTGTCGAACGACATCCAGTCGTGGAACACGCTCACCGCCGAGGAGCAGCAGCTCACGATGCGCGTGTTCACGGGCCTGACGCTGCTCGACACGATCCAGGGCACGGTGGGCGCGGTGTCGCTGATCCCCGACTCGCTGACCCCGCACGAGGAGGCGGTGTACACGAACATCGCGTTCATGGAGTCGGTGCACGCGAAGAGCTACTCCTCGATCTTCTCGACGCTGTGCTCGACGAAGGACATCGACGAGGCGTTCCGCTGGTCGGTCGAGAACGAGAACCTGCAGAAGAAGGCCGCGATCGTCATGGAGTACTACCAGGGCGACTCCCCGCTGAAGCGCAAGGTGGCCTCGACGCTGCTCGAGAGCTTCCTCTTCTACTCGGGCTTCTACCTGCCGATGCACTGGTCGAGCCGCGCGAAGCTCACCAACACGGCCGACCTGATCCGCCTCATCATCCGCGACGAGGCCGTGCACGGGTACTACATCGGCTACAAGTTCCAGAAGGGCCTCGAGCGGGTCTCCGAGACCGAGCGCGAGGAGATCAAGGACTACACGTTCTCGCTGCTCTACGAGCTCTACGACAACGAGGTGCAGTACACGCAGGACCTCTACGACGGCGTCGGCCTCACCGAGGATGTCAAGAAGTTCCTCCACTACAACGCCAACAAGGCACTCATGAACCTCGGCTACGAGCCGATGTTCCCGAAGACGGTCACCGACGTGAACCCCGCGATCCTCGCGGCCCTCTCGCCGAACGCCGACGAGAACCACGACTTCTTCTCGGGGTCGGGTTCGTCGTACGTGATCGGCAAGGCCGTCGTCACGGAGGACGAGGACTGGGACTTCTAAGTCTCCAGGGAATGAATGACCGGATGACTCGGGCGTCCGGTCATCCCATGGTCACGACGCACCAAACATATACGGAAAGTTGCAGATGAGCCTCTTGCACGTGCGTCAGATCGAGACCCACCTGCGTAGCGCTTACGCGCCCGACGACTGGGACTCCAGACTCAGCGATGAGAACAACCTCTCTCGCCTGCTGGCGCGGTACGCGATCGATCTAACGCTCGGAGATCGAGCGGCGGACGGTGCGACGCTGATCGAAATCACGGACGGCGAGCTCGACGGCGGGATTGATGCGGTTGCAGTTGATCCACTTACCAATCTTGTAGTGATCGTCCAATCGAAGTGGCGGGCGGACGGGACAGGTTCGATCGATCTGGGCTCGGTGCTCAAGTTCGTCAATGGTGCGCGATCTCTTCTCGACATCGATTCATCTGGAATCGCGACCTGCTCGCCGAAGGCTAAAGCGGCAGTCCGGAGTGCAATGCAAACTCCAGGCGGTCACTTCCGAATGATCTTGGCGACGACGGCCGCGAACGAACTTGCTCACGTCGTTCGCGAGCCAATTGACACGCTGCTTTCTGTTCTGAATGACGTCGGCGACGGGAACCCAATCGCCGAGGCAACGACGCTTACTCAATCCAACTTTTTCGATGCCCTATCACAGCCGGATCGTAAGGACGTAGATCTCGATCTCCAACTGCTGGATTGGGGCAAGAATCCCGAGCCCGTCCCGTCTTTCTACGGCCGTGTGAACGCGAGCCAGGTCGCAGCCTGGTTTCTGGAGCACTCTTCTGCCCTCTTTGCGGAGAACATCCGAGTCGTCCTGCCGAAGTCCGAGATCAATGAGGAGATACTGCGCACGTTGCAGTCAGAGCCCGAAAGGTTCTGGTACTACAACAACGGAATCACGGTGCTTGCTTCGGACATCGAACGGAGCCTCGCCGGCGCCGCGTCCCGCGACGCCGTCTTCCTGCGATTGCGCAACGCCAGCATTGTGAATGGCGCGCAGACGGCATCGACTCTGGGTCGCGCCCAGCGTCAGGGACTTGAGGCGCAACTCGAGGCGGCGTACGTAAGTATCCGAGTGATTCAGGTCGACAACGAGGACCCTGAGCTCGCCCGTCGGGTCACCCGCTACGCGAATACTCAGAACGTCGTCTCGTCTCAAGATTTCGTGTTTCTCGACGCAGAGCAGCATCGGCTTGTGAAGGAATTGCGTCTCGCTGGCTACGAGTACATCCTTCGTTCGGGCGAACTGCCCGCGACTGACGATCTCACCAAAGTCATTGACGCTCGTCAGGCCGCAGTCGCGCTCGCATGCGCGTCCGAAGACCTGGCGAATGCGGTTCTTGCGAAACGAGAGGTCTCCCGTCTTTTTGACAGAGAATCGGGGCCTTATAAGGCAATCTTCAACCCGAGCGTCAACGGCTTGACCCTGCACCGAGCGGTGGACTTGGTGAGAGCCGTTGATCAGGCGCTGTTGCACGAAAGCAAGGGGAACGACGGCCTGCGCGGCGGGGTTGCGATCCACGGGAGCCGGGTTATCGCCCACGTCTTGTTGAATTCCGTCGGGCGGAAATCTCTCAGCGACCCGGACTTCGACTTCGACGCAGTGCTGGCGAGTATTCCGGACCAAGCCGTGTCGATTCTCGATGCGCTCTACGCGGAGTTCCCGGACAACTCATACCCGGGGAATGTCTTCAAGAATCAGACTCGTTGCGCAGAGTTATTGAAGGCGGCAGGGCTCACCTGAGGCTTCGATTTCCCTGGGGTCGCACGGTTGCGATAGCGTCCGGCACGGTGAACGCAACTGATGTCGCCGCGTGGGTTGGTGCTCTCGCTGGCGTAGCGGCCCTAGTCTGGCAAATCGCTACTCGTCGTCGCTCGTCGCATCGGGTGAGAACTACGGATTCGGCTCGCTCACCGACGTCCATAGTTCATTCGTGCGCGGGGCCGTAGACCGGCCGCAACGACCATCACACCGAGGCGCGCGGTTGAGCCGGAAACCAATCTCCCTAGTTAGCAGACAAGCTCGCGCGGTCCCCAGATACGCACACCATCGCGGAGATCGCGACTGAGATCGCCGAGGTCGCGCCGAGGCGAAGGGCCAGAAGGTGGCAGACTGGCTCGCACTTCCGCGAGGATGCGATCAATAGCGAATCGCGCCATCCTCCCACGACGTACTGTCCCGCGGCGCGAGATCCGCGCCGGATCGGGGAGTCCTCGACGCAGGGTCGCCGCTTGGATGGACATCGCTTGACACTTGGCTGCAGAGTTCTGATCGAACGCGCTTCCGCGCAGCCGCTCCGCTAGCCGGGCTCGACCTGGAAGCTGTACCGGTCTGCATTTGGCTTGTCGTAGGGAATGTGCTTTGGCCGGTAGCCAAGTGTCTTCAGTCGGGAGAGAACCTGCTCAAGCTTCGAAAAGCGTTCGTGACCGGATGCGGGAAACGGTTCTCCGGGACGAGCCGTCCCGTCGACGTCTATCAGCGTCACGGTCCATTGCTGATCTTGCTCGTGAAAATCGATGCGCACTACATTGTCCACGTGTAGAGCGTAGTGGGATTTCACGCCATCGAGCGGTCGTCGGCCGAGGTCGATGAGCCGTGTCACTACTGGGCAGTACGATCGCGGTATGGCGGGTAATACGGCGCGGCGCGGCGACCTCTACAATGTCGACCCGAGCACAACTACTGAGCGCGATCGGAAGAACTCCCCTCGTCGAATGGTTTGTGTGGCGGAACAGCCCCACGACGCCTATGTGTGGAAGGCGATGGCCCGCACGACGAGCGCCTACGACCCGGCTGTCGACCTTCACAGCCCGAGGCGCCGGGATCTCGGTCTCACGGAGGACGGCTGGTGGTCGTACCGCTTCCTACGGTCCGTGAAGAAGCGATGGACCGGTCACGAGACGCTCTGCCGGTACCTGGCGACCCTGCCAGAGCCGTTGCGAACGCATGTGCTCGACCACTACAGGAATCGCCCGAAGCCGGGCGCGGCCGGAGGAGCGTGATACGGTGTCGGACTTTGCTTCATTCGAGCCGCGGAGGGGAGCACTATGCCGTTAAGCCTCGAGCAGGCCCCTTCTGGCGTGCCAGAGGAGGTTTGGCTGCGACCAACCTACGCCCCACCCAGTCTCGGGGACCTGTGGCTGCTGTCTTGGGACGGCGAGGCACTCGGCCTCGCCGTCGTTTCGGGTGTCGCGTCGTCGTTCGTGCTCGCGTGGCCCGTTACGCTGGCGAGCGATCCGGTCTTCCCGCCGGCGGTCCGGCTCGACACCTCGCCGATCGGGGCGGTCGCCGTCTGGCCATCCCGTGAGACGGGGGTGGGAATGCACCTGCTGCACCGCCGGTTCGGCCCAGCGCTCTCCGAGCGGACCATGATTCTGCTGCTCTCCGCATTCGAAGATGGCACCGACCCGGTGCTGCCCTTCGCCGACGCGAATGTCGACCAAGCCGACCGCCACGCTGTCAGCGACGAGATGGTCGATCAATGGGAAGCGATCAACGGGCATGTGTGGCCGGAGCCAGTTCCAGGAGAGACCCCACTCGACCCGGAGTCACTCCGCGCCTTGGGCCTACAGCTCATCGATCTTCGCGAGGCGCTCGGCGTGACCGTTCCCGAGGCGGTCAGCCTTTTCGGCGGCGAGGCTACGCCCACCCCCGAGCAGCTCGACACGCTGTCAAGACTGGTCGACCTGCCGGCGGAGCAACTCCTTCTGAACCGCAAGGACGATACGACCCTCCAAATGCTCTCGCCGGAGATCAAGGACGACGTCCTGGAGATCGGGCGCCGACGCGGGCTTGATGAGGCGCGTGCTCGGTCCTTGGTGCGCAGCCAGTTCGCGCTTGCAGCACGCTCAGACGGCAGTACGCGGGCGCGGTTGGATGCCGCCATTCATAGACTCCTTGACGCAGACGAAGCCTGACCGAGATGACGGCTGAGGAGACCTTTCGCGCTTGGGCGGCCGAGAAGCGGTACCGACGAATCGCGGCTGAGCTGGTTCGGCTTGAAGTCGAACGGGCGGCGTTCGACCTGCCGGCACTCGGCGAGAATCCCGAAGGTGCGTTGCACGGACACCCCGAGGTGACCGTCGAATACGACATGAACCCGAAAGCAGGATGCTCGGTCTTCGGCTACTACCGTTTCCGCCCGACCGGACAGTCGACGATCCTCGTGCATCCCGCCCTTACGACCGAGCGCGACAGCTTCACGATCCTGCACGAGCTCGGCCACCACGTCCAGCGCCAGCATCTCGAGTGGGCGAATGTCCGCTACAGCCTTCCCGGCGAGGCTGGGGGGAGACTCGAGGAGCGCGTGGCCGATGCCTTCGCTGCGGAGGTGCTGATCCCAGTCGACACCATGTCGCTCGATTCGAGCTGGCTGACCGCTCGCGCCCTCAGCGACGTCTATGGCAAGGTCCGTGCCTCGCGTGCAGCGGTCGCGATGCGCGCCGTCGAGGTCGCACCCGAGCACGAGCAGGCGACCGTCGTCGTCACCGATCATCAGGGCATCGTCACCTTCGCGAGAGCTTGCGGCGACGACGTCTTTGCCCCGGCGCGGGGTCGCATACAGCCCGGCATTGCTCGGCTCATCGTCGATGCGTTCGAAGGTGACGGCAGTGCAATCGGCGACATGAGCGAAGGCCTTCAGTCGATCTCTGGATGGGCGCAGCGCGAACTGACCGCCGAACTCTCACTCGATCACACCTGGGCATACGCCTTCACGGTCATTCGGCCGATGCGCCGATTCGGCCGCCGCACCGTCTGGGATCGTCTCGACGACTATGAATGCCCAAGGGAGGCTTGCGGGCACATCTTCGCCGTGAACGAGACTGTCGCAGTCTGCTCCGGCTGCAATACGCCGAAGTGCCCCAACTGCAATGGGTGCGTCTGCGAGCCGAAACCCGCGCCGGTCTGCGAGAACTGTTGGCTGGAACTGACTATGGCCGAGCAGGAGAACCCCGCTCTGCATGAATGCCCGTAGACGCGCCGAACGTGAACCAACGCGCCCTATCACTACCACGTCCGCCGCGGATCGGCGATGGACTCGGCGGCGCCAGGGCCACCGCCCGATTGGCCGTCGGCCGCCTGGAGCCGGAGTGTTCAAGTCACTCGTCCGCAGTGCATTGGTTCCTTGCCGATAGATTCTGTCCATGGCTGAGGAATTGAGCAAGCGTAGATCCGCGGCGGCGCGGATTGGCGGCGCCAGCCGTCGCGACGATGGCAAGAAGAGTCAGATTGTCATTGGTGGCGCCAGAACCGGGACGGAACGCACGGTCCAGTATGGACAGCCAAAAGTGCTGCGGACCCGGGATGGCGGCAAGCCAACTGCTAAGCCGAGCGTCCGGGTATTCCAGATCTACATCGGGACTGATGATGCGCTCGCCGCTTTCCGGATCTACTTCGCCGTGCAAGCGCTATTTCCCAAGCTCGGTGTTGACTCATATGCTGTGATGAGCGTCGACGGCGGCTCGATCTTCCTCAAGCTTCGCGCTTGGGGCACGAAGTTCGCCCAGAAGCGACAAGTGCGGCTCTTGGCAAGTCAGCTTTACCAGGCCGCTGAAGCGATGACGGTGGAAAAGGCGCAATCGGAGAACGCTAAGAACTATGCGACCGCTTTTGCCGACGCGGCAACATCGACGCAGCACGCGGATTCGGTTGCGATGGATCTCGGATCGCTTCAATATGCCCAGTTCAAAGACGCAGACGGTAAGGTGCACATACGCGTGCGAGCTCTCAGCTCGAAGGAAATGGCCGCCAATCGAATCGACGAAGCGACTCTGAGAGACCCGGAGGCCATGTACAAGATCCTCGACGCAGACACCGGGAGTTTGGGTACGGAGCGCTGAGCGGCCTTGTCGGTATGTGACACCTGTCTGCGGCTACGCACGCATCGAGGAATCTCTCGGCATCTGGGGGGCAGCGACCGGTGCCAGGGCCAATGTGAAGAAGTTCGCCTTACTCCCGGGGGCTAGGTCGCACGTCGAGGTTGCTGATCTGTTTCCGCCGAGGTAGGTAGCCTCACCCATGGATGATTCGAGGCGGGTTGTGCATGAACTCGAGGCGGATGCCGTTGGCGTCCTCGACGAAGGCGGCGTAGTAGCGGTCGTTGAAGCGCGGGAACGGCTTCGGTCCGCTCACGGCCGTCCACCCGGCATCCGTCGCGATCTGGTGGAGGCGGTCGACTTCGGCGCGGGAGGCGACGGGGAAGGCGAGGTGTTGCCATCCGACCTGGCCGTGCCGGTGCGGGCCGGTGCCCGGCTCGCGGGCGGGGAAGAGGATCAGCTCCTCCTCGCCGAGGTACCAGGAGACGCCGTTGTCGGCGTCCTGCCGGGTGCAGCCGAGCGCCTGCATCACGGGATCGAACTGGGCGATCGAGCGGGGGAGGTCATCGACGGTGATGCCGATGTGGTCGAAGAGAGGCACCGGGACATCCTATGGACGGGGTGCCATCGGCGCGGGCACGCGCCTAGCTTGGACGCATGACGATCTCCGAGGCCGACCTCGTCCACCTGCGCCGGGCGGTCGAGCTCGCGCGTGAAGCGCTCGAGGCCGGCGACGGTCCGTTCGGGTCGGTGCTCGTCGACGCTTCCGGCACGGTGCGGTTCGAAGACCGCAACCGCGAGGTGACGATGGGGGATGCCACGCGGCATCCGGAGTTCGAGATCGCGCGCTGGGCGGCGGCGAACCTGACCGCCGACGAGCGGGCGGCGGCGACGGTGTACACGTCGGGAGAGCACTGCCCGATGTGCTCGGCGGCGCACGCCTGGGTCGGGCTCGGGCGGATCGTGTACGTGGCGTCAGCTGAGCAGATCAGCGGATGGCGCGCGGAGGCCGGCGCCGCGGCATCCGCCGTCGCCGTGCTGCCGATCACGGCCGTCGCACCGGGGCTGCCGGTGGAAGGGCCCGTCGACGAGCTCGTCCCCGAGGTGCGGGTGCTCATCGAACGTGCAGCCGGTTCCGTCTAGCCGCGTGCGGTGGGCGGCAGACCGAATCGAACCGGGATAGTCGGGTGCGCATCCGAGTCGATGGGCAGGCTGGAGTGCGAAGGGGGTCACCGTGATCGCAGCGCTGAACCGGCTCGTCGAGTTCGTCGAGGAGCACCTCGCCGAGGAGATCGACGTCGCCGGGCTGGCGAGCGAGCTCGGCACGACGGAGTACCACGTGCGGCGGATGTTCTCGTCGCTCGCGGGCATGACGTTGTCGGAGTACATCCGGCGGCGGCGCATGACGGTCGCGGCGGCCGAGGTGCTGGGCGACGGCGAGCTGCTGGGGATCGCGGTGCGGTTCGGGTACGGCTCGACAGAGGCGTTCGGTCGCGCGTTCCGGGCGGTGCACGGCGTCGGCCCGGGCGACGTGCGTCGAGACGGTGGACCCCTTCGGACGCAACCGCAGCTCAGGTTCCGCCTGACCGTTGAAGGGAACACCACGATGGACACCCGTATCGCCGAACGACCGGCCTTCCTGCTCGTCGGCCGCGCCACGCGCGTGCCGCTCATCCACCACGGGCCCAACCCGCACATCCAGGCGCACATCGCCGCGCTGCCGCCGGAGGAGCACGCGCGTCTGAAGGCGCTCGGCGACACCGAACCGGCGGGGCTGCTGCAGGTGAGCGACGACGTCGACCCCGACTACGCCGAGGGCAGCGAGCTGACGTACCTGCACGGGGTCGCGGTCACATCGGAGACGGCCGTGCCGGAGGATCTCGACGTGACCCAGGTGCCGGCCGGGTCGTGGGCGGTGTTCCGGTCGTCGGGCGCGTACCCGGAAGAGCTGCAGGCGACGTGGGCGGCGACGGCGGCGGACTGGTTCCCGTCGAACCCGTGGCGGCTGCGGCCGGGCCCGTCGATGGTGGCGGTGCTCGAGCGGGCCGAGGACTTCAGCACGGCGACGACGGAGTTGTGGCTGCCGGTCGAGCGGGGGTGACGACGGCGGATGCCACGTGGCATCCGTCGTTCGAGTTCGCCCGCCGGGCGCCGTCGACCCCGCATCGCGGAGGCGCGGCCCAACCCGTGCAGACGTGGCATCCGCTCTGGGCCGAAAGCCCCTTCTGAATTCGCATCGACCGGGACGAACATGAATCGCACCAGTCCGAGGAGCAGGAGATGTCCATGTCGAGCAGGAAACGCGGAGTCGTGCGGGGCGCGGGGGTGCCCCTTGGGCTCGGGCTCCTCTCCGTCCAGCTGCTCAGCGGTTGCGCGAACCTCGCCACCCAGGACTTCTGCACTCAGTACGACGATCTCGTCGCCGCGGTCGAGGAACTCGGCGCGATGGATCCGGCGACGGCGAAGGTGGACGAGATCCGCGCCGCCGCCGACGAGGTCAGCAGTGAACTCGACCAGTTCCAGGCTGTGGCGGAGGGGCGACTCGACGACGCCCTGACCCGGTTGCGGGAGAACGTCGACGCCGTGCGGCAGGCCGCGGTCGACGCCGGCGCAGATGCCCGAGACACCGCGGCGCCCCTGATCGACGACGCGAAGCAGAGCGTTCAGGACGCCTGGTCGATCGTCGAGGGCCTCGCCGAGACGCAGTGCCCGCAGTGAGCTGAGAACCGAGGCAGGAGAAGGAAATGGACGTACTGGTGTTCGTGCTCGAGTCCCTCGTGGTCCTCGGAGCGATCGTCATGGGCACGAGGGCCGGTGGCGTGGGCGTGGGGCTCTGGGGCGGCCTCGGCACGTTCGTGCTCGTCTTCGTGTTCCAGGAAGCTCCCGGCTCACCGCCGGCGGCAGCCATGGCGATCATCCTCGCGGTGGTGACCGCGGCGGCGATGATGCAGGCCGCCGGCGGCATCGACTGGATGGTCTACGTCGCGGCCCGGGTCATCCAGCGGCATCCGAAGCAGATCACGCTGATCGCGCCGCTCACGGCGTTCGCGTTCTCGGTCGGCGCCGGGACGAGCAACATCATCTACCCGCTGCTGCCGGTCATCTACGACGTGTCCTACAAGAACGGCATCCGTCCCTCGAGACCCATGTCGCTGACCGTCGTGCAGTCCGGCATCGCGCTGGCGGCGTCCCCGGTCTCCGCGGCCATGGCCGCGATGGTGACCCTCACCGACACCGAGGAATACGGCCTGGGGCTCACCCAGATCCTCGCCATCACCCTGCCGGCCTGCCTCATCGGGATCGTGGTCACGTCCTTCGTCGTCAACCGGTTGGGGAAGAACCTCGATGACGATCCGCAGGTCCAGGCCAAGATCGCCTCGGGAGAACTCACGCACTGGCGCGGCGCCGCTGAGACGACGACGGCCTCGGCTGATGCCACCACCGCCGACGAGACCACCCCGGCCGGGCCGGGCGGCGGCGCAGGCAAGACCGGCGCACCCACGACGACGGCGGGCGGCCCGTCCACCGCGCCGGCGCTGACCTACACGAAGCGAGGCCGCAACTCCGCACTGACCTTCTTCGCCGGTGTGGTGGTCATCGTCCTGCTCGGGCTCTTCCCCGGCCTGCGGCCGTCGTTCCCGGTCGAGGGCGGCGACCCCGTGCCCATCGACATGACCACGACCATCGTCATGGTGATGTTCGTCGTCGGCGTCCTGATCCTCTTCATCGGACGGCCCGACGTGAAGACCGTCCCGGACATGTCCGTCTTCAAGGCGGGCATGATCTCGGCCATCGCGCTCTTCGGCATCGCGTGGCTGACCGCGACGTTCATCGCGGCGCACGAGGAGGTCATCGTCGACACGATCGGCAGCTGGGTCAACAACTACGTGTTCCTCTTCGCGCTCGCCGTGTTCCTGGTGGCTGCCCTGACCACCAGCCAGTCCACCGCGACGCGGACCATCGTGCCGATCGGCCTGGCCGCCGGTCTGGCACCGGGTGTCGTGACCGGCATGTGGGCGGGCGCCCTGGGCGGCGTCTACACCCTGCCCGCGAACGGAACCCAGATCGCCGCCGCGAACTTCGACCTCTCCGGTACCACGAAGCTCGGCACGAAGCTGTTCGACCACAGCTTCTTCGTCCCGATGCTCGTCCTCTCCGTCATCACCATCGTCGTCGGAGCGCTGATCGGAGCGATCTTCTTCGGCTGATCGCAGGCGACGCGACCTCGTTGGGAGCCTCGTCCATCGGCCCAGTCCAGTCCTGAATCGGAGGAGAGATGACATCCAACGCCGACGTGCCGGTGCAGTCCGCCGACATCGCCGCCAAGGCCGCCGAGCTCATGCCCGGTCTGCTCGCGGACCTGCGGACGCTCGTCGCCATCCCCTCGGTCGCATTCCCCGGCTACCCGGAGGAACCAGTCCGGCGAATGGCGGACGTGACCCTGGAGCTGTTCCGCGAGGCCGGCTTCACCAACGTCCGCCTCATGGACGTGCCGACGGGGTATCCGCCCATCTATGGAGAGATCAGGGGACCGGAGGGTTCGCCCACCGTCGTCCTCTACGCCCACTACGACGTGCAGCCCGCGCCCGAGGAGCAGGGCTGGACGAGCGATCCGTGGACCGCCACGACGAAGGACGACGGCCGCATCTACGGCCGCGGCGCGTCCGACGACAAGAGCGGGCTCGTCGCCCACTTGGGCACGCTCCGGATCTTCGACGGAAAGCCCCCGTGCACCGTCAAGCTCATCCTCGAGGGCATGGAGGAGACAGAGAGCAATCTCGAGGCCTTCGTCGACGCGCACCCGGAGCTGTTCGACTGCGACCTGTTCGTCATCTGCGACATGGGGAACCTCCGGGTCGGTGAGCCCGTCTTCACCACGGCACTGCGGGGGGATGTCGCGTGCGTGGTGACCGTGCGGACCCTCGAACACCCACTGCACTCCGGCGTCTTCGGCGGACCGGCACCGGACGCCATGATGGCTCTGGCGCGGCTGCTGGCGACGCTGCACGACGACGACGGGAACGTCGCGATCGAGGGGGTGTCTTCAGGCAGCTGGGCGGGCGAGGACTTCCATGAGGATGACCTGCGCTCCAGCGCCGACGTCCTCGACGGGGTGCAGCTCACCGGAACCGGTCCCGTCGGGGACCGGCTCTGGGCGCGCCCGTCCCTCAACGCGATCGGCATCGACATGACGAGCATCGCCGGCTCGTCGAACGTGCTGATCCCAGCGGCGCGGGCGAAGATCTCGATGCGGATCGTGCCCGGCTCGGACCCTGCGAACGAACTCGACGCGCTGGTGCACCATCTCGAGACGCATGCGCCCTGGGGCGCGCAGGTCGAGGTGCAGCGCACGAAGGAGGCACCGCCGTTCCGGTGCGACACCAGCGGACCCGGTTATGCCGCGGCTCGCTGGGCCATGGAGACGGCGTTCGGGAAGCCGGTGGGCGAAGCCGGATGCGGCGGTTCCATCCCGCTGCTGCGCACGCTGCAGCACGCCGTGCCCCGTGCGGAGTTCGTGCTCTGGGGTCCTGAGGATGTCGCGGCCTCCCGGATCCACTCCTCGGACGAGAGCGTGGACCCCGGGGAGATCGAACGGTTCGTCATCACTCAGGCGCTGCTGCTGCAGCGCCTCGGCGAGCGAACGTCCTGAGCGGCGACGGCGATGGTCAGCGGCACCTTCGAGCAGGACCGCCCCGGCGGGATCGTATGGATACCCGAGGGCGCGACCTTCGGGTTCGATGACCTCGTGTTCTACCGTGGCAAGGGGTCGGTTGCGTTCGAAGAGGTGGCCGGCCGCATCGACTTGGTCCTCACCGGTCCGCATGCGACCGCCGCCTTCCCGCGAGAGCTGGAGCCGTTCCTCGAGCCGGGTCTCACGCAGCGCCAGCAGTACGACTTCTCGGACATGACGACGAGCGACCTGTGCAAGCGATGGGCCGACGTCGACGAGCGCGTGGCCTACGTGGAGTTCCCGCACCACCGCATGCTGTTCGATCCGAACCGCGACTGGCCGGCCGACCCAGAGGCAGGATTGCGCGCATTCTTCGAGCGCCACGATGCCCAGGCTCGAGGCGAGAGGGTCTCCTTCAACGGGGTGGACTCGATCAGGCCGATCTCGTTCAGCGGTGTCCCCTTCCTCCGACCGCCGCATGACGACGGCGAATGGCGGCGGCTGATCGGGGTCATCGACGATCTCGGCCAGCGCGGCGCCGGTTCGTACGCCCGCATCCGTGACGAGGTCATCGCGAAGGTGTTCGAGGCCAAGTGCGCCAACCTGCATGCGTTGGACCTAGACCGTGTGACGGTCGCCGAGTTCAACAGCGCACGGATGCTGCACGTCCAATGCGTTCACGACACGATGAACGCGACGGTGGGCCCTGACGGCGCGGTCGACCGGGACAAGCCGCGAGGCGACTGGCTGCCCCGGATCGTCTCGCTCGGCAACCGCGGCGATGCCCGAGGCGAACCGCGCCCGCCGGTCGACGGCGGGCTCCTGCCCGTCGTCGACGTCCCGATCATCGACGGCGGCCAGTTCCGCAGTCTCCAGCAGGCGCTCGCGTTCGCGTTCGAGGTGCCCCACGACCGGGTCGAGGAGGACCTGGCGCTGAACTCGCCCTACCTCGGGGCATTCGAGTGCCAGGCCATCGGCCGCCTGCTCCGCGAGCTCGAGCCGCAGGGAATCGTGCGGCACCACAGCCAGGAGAAGGCCCTCAGGATCCGAACGGGTGCGTACCAGGCGGAGTTCCTGCGCGAGACGCTGCTGGGCGAGCGGAACACCGCCTACGTCCGGAGGCCGGGCACGGACTGGCCGGCGACTGATCAGCAGCACCACGCCGACCTCACGGCCCGGCTCACCCGGGCATACGACATCCTCCGTCGCTGGGACTACGACGTGCCTCCCAGCCTCGCGTACGCGCCGCCGCGATTCCGCTGACGTGCGAGGCTCCGCGGAAGCGAGGAACGGAGCCGCCATCGTTCACCGCCACCCCAGCGCCGGGTCCACGTGCGTCAGGATCGACTCGAGGACGTGCGAGTTGCAGTCGACGCCCAGCTGGTTGGGCACGGTGAGCAGCAGGGTGTCGGCGGCGGCGATCGCCTCGTCGCGCAACTGATCGATGAGCACATCGGGTTCGGCGGCGTAGCTGCGGCCGAAGACGGCGCGGAAGTCGTCGATGACGCCGAACTGATCCCCTTGTGGGGGCCCGGGCGTCGGCGTAGCGTGCGGAACGAACCGAGAAAGCGAGCAACCATCATGATGACGAAGAGGCACGCGAGGACCGCAGCACTGACCGTCGCCGCCGCCGCGCTCACGTTCGCCGGCGCCGGTGCCGCCCAGGCCGCACCCGCCATCCCGCTGACCGGCGGGCAGGAGGTGCCGGCACCGAACAACTTCGGCGCGCACGGGTCGTTCTCCTACGAGATCGACGACGCCCTGAACGAGTTCTGCTACACGCTCGACGTGAGGGGACTCTCCGCGCCAGCAACGGCCGCCCACGTCCACGTCGCCCCGCGCAACGTCGCGGGTCCGGTCGTGATCCCGCTGAGCGTTCCGAGCGCGACCGACTTCTCGGTCAGCGGCTGCACGATCGTCGCGGACGAGGCGCTGCTGGACGCGGTCGCGGCGGACCCGAGCGCGTATTACGTCAACGTGCACAACGCGAACAATCCGCCCGGGGAGATCCGCGGACAGCTGAAGTAGCACCGGTCCGAGACCGTCTCACGCCGTTCCGAATCCGGGGATCGGGCGGCGGCGACGGTTCACGCGTCGTCGCCGCCCGGTTCAGCCGTCATTCACCGCCATCCGAGCGCCGGCGCCACGTGCGTGAGGATCGACTCGAGGACGTGGGCGTTGTAGTCGACGCCCAGCTGGTTCGGCACGGTGAGCAGCACGGTGTCGGCGGCGGCGATCGCCTCGTCTTCGCGCAACTGCTCGATGAGGACATCGGGTTCAGCGGCGTAGCTGCGGCCGAAGACGGCGCGGAAGTCGTCGATCACGCCGAACTGGTCCGACCGGTCGCCACCGCCGACGAAGTACCTGCGGTCCACGTCGTTGACGATGGCGAAGATCGAGCGGCTCACCGAGACCCGCGGCTCCCGCTCGTGACCGGCCTCGGCCCAGGCGGCGCGGAACGCCTCGATCTGCTTGCGCTGCTGCACGTGGAAGGGCTCGCCCGATTCATCCTCCTTGAGCGTCGAACTCATGAGGTTCATGCCCTGCTCGGCCGCCCAGACGGCGGTCGAGTCGGATCCGGCGCCCCACCAGATGCGGTCGCGCAGGCCGGGCGACTGCGGCTGGATGCCGAGCGGCCCCGGATGCGGGTTCGGGAACATCGGTCGCGGATTCGGTTCAGCGAATCGCGCCCCGTCGATGACCTTCAGGAAGACCGTCGCGTTGTTCCGGGCGACGTCGGCCATGGTCGAGCCCTCGGGCGCCTCGTAGCCGAAGTAGCGATAGCCCTCGATCACCGACTCGGGTGACCCGCGCGAGATGCCCAACTGCAGTCGGCCGCCCGCGATGAGGTCGGCGGCGCCGGCATCCTCGGCCATGTAGAGCGGGTTCTCGTAGCGCATGTCGATCACGCCCGTGCCGAGCTCGATGCGACTCGTCTTCGCGCCCGCCGCGGCGAGAAGCGGGAACGGGCTGGCGAGCTGGTTCGCGTAGTGGTGAACCCGGAAGTACGCGCCGTCGGCACCCACCTCCTCGGCCGCGACCGCCAGGTCGATCGACTGCAGCAGCACGTCGGACGCCGATCGCGTCTGCGAGCCGGGCGAGTTCGACCAGTGACCGAACGAGAGGAAACCGATGCGCTTCATACTGGCTCCAACGTCTGGCGCGGCGGGGCATTCCGGGGGCGGTGCCGAGTGCCCGGCAGCCCGCGGGGCGGGGCGGGGTGCCTGTGCGTGCCGGTCGAGCGTCAATCATCCGGACGATTCGCGGTCGATCGCAGGCGCATAGCGTTGCGGCATGGAAACGCGGATCGCCCGGTCGGAGTTGCGAAGCTTCATCGGCAGCACGGAAGACTCGATCTCGCCGAAGGGCGTCGCCGGGCTGTACGGACGAGCCGAGATGCTCGCACGGCTGCCGCTGCGGATGCAGCGCTGGATCGTGTCGAAGGCCCGCGGTCCGGCGTACATGGGGTTCGTCGTGGAGCCGTACTGCACCTTCCTGGCGTACGAGATCCGCGACGAGGCCGCCGCGAGCCGGTTGCTGCCGCCGGGCTATCGCCTCGTCGCGACCTCGATGTTCGAGGGCGAGGCGCAGCGCCCCTGTGCGATCCTCGGCGCGTTCAACGTCCATGCGTCGGTCTTCTGGGGGGCTCGCGTCGAGTTGTACCTGATCGCGGAGAACCTGCGGACCGGGATGCTCACCTGGGTGATCTGCGACTACGAATCCAACACCATCAACTACGACCCCGGTCAGGGCTTCTCCGCCGCGACGACGGATCGGGCGCTCATCACGACGTCGCACGCCGGCGAGGTGATCGTCGACGTCCGAAGTCGCGAACGTCCGAACGACCTGACGCTCACCGCCGACCTGACGGATGCCACGATGCGGCCGCTCGACCAGCGGCTGTGGGTCGAGGGCAACCTGTCCGTCGACTACGGCGGGCGGCTCGCCCACGAGGGGTCGGAGCCGTTCGGCCTGGTGTTCGACCCCGGCGAGATGACCCAGGCGCTGCACCTGCCGCTGGAGTCGGTCGTCGTCGAGCGGAACACGTTCGGCACGGAGTTCCTGGCCGAGTCGCCCTTCTCGGCGGCATGCTTCCCGTTCGCGCAGCACTTCCTCACGACGAGCTACCCCCGCTCGAGCCCGATCCGGGACGAGCGGGGCTTGGCGAACATGGTCCGTGCCCACGCGGATCAGGCGGGCTGACGAGGTACGGTCCAGAGCTCGTGCAGCGCTCGCCGTCGAGGGGCCGGCGGAGACGCTCGCCGCTGACGTGCGGGTGTTCATCGAACAGGCGGCGCGCTCCGAACAGCCTTGGGTCGCTTCGGCTACGGCCGCAGCAGCACCTTGCCGACGCGACCCGGCGTGCGGCTCGCGGCGACCGCAGCGCCGATGTCGTCGAGGGCGTAGACGCCCGATACCGGCAGGGTGAGCTCGCCCGAGCGCACGTGCTCCATCAGCTGCCCGAAGAGCAGCGCGCGCGTCGCGCCATCCATATCGCGGCTGACCCGATTGCCCCAGAAGCCCTTCACGGTCAGCTGCTTGAAGATGACGTCGGACGATGCGAGCTGGAGCACCGGCGACGCCATGCTGCCGAACACGATGAGCGTGCCGTTCTCGGCGAGGAGTGAGAGCACCTCGCCGGCGGACGTGCCGCCGACCGAGTCGACGCCGGCGACGATCGGGGCCCTGCCGGTGATGGCGGCGACCTCGTCGCGCCATCCGTCGCCGTCGGTCGCGACGATGTTCGCGATGCCCTCGTCGCGGAGCTCGGCGACGCCCTCGGCGCGGCGGACCAGACCGATGACGTTGATGCCTCGGGCCGTGCCGATCTGCGCGACCATGCGGCCGACGGCGCCGTTCGCCGCGTTCTGCACGAGCCAGTCGCCCGCCTCGAGGTCGAGCGCGTGCATCAGGCTGACGGCACTGAACGGCATGGCGACCAGCTGGGCGGCCGCGTCGTCGGTGATGCCGTCGGGCACCGGGATGAGTGCGCCGGCCTGGGCCAGGAAGTACTCGGCCCACACGCCGAAGCTGCCGCCGGTGACGACGCGCTGGCCGACCGCGACGTTCGCGACGCCGGCGCCGAGGGCGTCGACGATGCCGACCGCCTCGGTACCCGCCGGCGCGGGCAGCTCGGGCTTGAAGCCGTAATCGCCGCTGACGGTCAGCAGGTCGTGGTTGTGGATCGTCGCGAGCAGCGTGCGCACGCGGACCTGGCCCGGGCCGGGCTCGGGGAGGGGGCGGTCGCCGACCTCGAGCACCGAGCCGGGGTCGCCGAAGGCGGAATGGATGAGGGCGCGCATGATGCGGTTCCTTTCGTGTCGGGGAAGATGGGTCGTCCGGTGACGGCGCACGCGCCGGGGCGGGCCTACCTGCGGCCGGGCGACGATGCCGCGCGACCTACCGAGCCGGTGCGCGGTTCGTGAGCGGATGCCGCGGCCGTGTGCATCGACGCGGTGATCTCCTGCAGCGTGCGGATCAGCGACTCAACATCGGCGTCGCGCACGCCGGCCGCCTCGGCGATACGCGATGGCAGGTGCGCGAGCTCGCCGCGGAGGGCGGTGCCGCGCTCGCCGATGGTCACCGTGACCACGCGCTCGTCGTGCGCGCTGCGGGATCGGGCGACGAGCCCGGCCTGCTCCATGCGGCGCAGGAGCGGCGACAGCGTGCCCGAGTCGAGCTGCAGTAGGTCGCCCAGTGACGTGACGGTCTGCTCGCCTTCGCGCCACAGCGCGACGAGCACCAGGTACTGCGGATAGGTGAGGCCCCACGGGTCGAGCAGGGTGCGGTAGAGCTGCGTCGTCGCCCGCGAGGCGGCGTACAACGAGAAGCACACCATCTCATCGGTCACGGGCATGCGGTAAGCATTGCACACAATTGAGTTGTGCACAACTTATATTATCGATCGATGATCTCGCCTCGGTCGTCGGCGCGGAGGGCATCCAGCCGTTCCCTCCACGCCCGCAATGCCTCGGGCGTCAGTCGGACCGCCGCCGCGGGCGAGATGCGTGATTAAACGCTTGACCATCGTCCCAGCGGCTGTTATTGTCCTGCTCAAACGCTTAACCAAAGGACATCACCGCCGATGACTGCACCCGTCTTCTACCGCCCGACCGACGCCTGGGTCGGCGACGTCATCCCCTGGCAGGAGGACGGCGTCTTCCACCTCTTCTACCTGCACGAGGTGCGCCGCACCCCGAAGCCCGGCACCCCGTGGAACCTCGTCGCCACGACCGACTTCGTGCGATTCGACGACCGCGGCGTCTCGCTCGCGGCCGGCGCCGCCGACGCGGCGGACTTCAACGCCTACACCGGGAGCATCGTCCGCGACGCCGACGGCGCGCACCACCTCTTCTACACGGGGCAGAACCCGCGCCACCTCGGCGACGACGGGCTGCCGCTGCAGCTCGTGATGCACGCGACCAGCGTCGACGGCATGGCGACGTGGCAGCGCCATCCGGAGCACACCTTCGGCGCCCCGGCCGGCTACGAGACGGGGGACTGGCGCGACCCGTTCGTGTTCCGCGACGAGGAGGCCGGCCTCTGGCGCATGCTCATCGCCGCCCGCCACGTCGCCGGGCCCGAGCGCAGGCGCGGCGTGATCGCGCAGTGCGTCTCGCGCGACCTCGTCACGTGGGAGACGGCCGAGCCCTTCTGGGACCCGCGCCGTTACATCACCCACGAGTGCCCCGAGGTCTTCCAGTGGGGCGACTGGTGGTACCTCGTGTACTCCGAGTTCTCGGAGTCGTTCACGACCAGGTACCGGATGGCGCGCAGCCTCCACGGACCGTGGGAGGTCCCCGAGCACGACTCCCTCGACGGGCGCGCCTACTACGCCGCCAAGTCCGCCGAGCGCGACGGACGCCGGCTCTTCTTCGGCTGGATCGCGAGCCGCGACGGCGCCCGCGACGACGGCGCCTGGCTGTGGGCGGGCACGCTCTCGGTGCTCGAGGCGCGGCAGAACGCCGACGGCACCCTCGCGTTCGGGTTCCCGGCCGAGCTCACCGCGAGCTTCACCGAGGCGCAGCCGATCGAATTCGACGAGGCGCACCGCGACGAGCTGTCGTCCGGCGCCGTCGGCGGAACGCCCATCGAGCTCCGCGCGCACGACGGCTATCGCGCCGTGGTGTCGCGGGAGGAGCTGCCGAGCGCGTTCCACGCCGCCGTCACCTTCGACATCGCGGCGGGCACCACCGAATGCGGCGTGCTGCTGCGATCCAGCGCCGACGGCGACGAGAGCTACGTGATCCGCCTCGAGCCCAAGCGCGACCGGATGGTGTTCGACCGGTGGCCGCGGCCGCGCACCGGAGACGGCCAGTGGGAGGTTTCCGGCGACGTCCCGTACGTCATCGAGCTCGAGCGCTCGTGCGATCTTCCGCCCGGCGAGCACACGCTGGAGGTCGTCGTCGACGGCGATCTCTGCGTCGCCGTCCTCGACGGCCGCGTCAGCCTCAGCACCCGCCTCTACGACCGCCCTGCCGGTCGGCTTGGACTGTTCGTCGGCGAGGGCGCCGCGGTCGTGACGGGATGCCGCGTCGGCACCCGCTCCGACGCGGAGCCCGAGCGCGACGAGACCGGAACCGCGGCGCTCGCCGCGGCATCCGCGACGACCTGAACCAACGCAACGAATCGACAACTGAACACATTTCCCCGCATTCCGGCTTCAATCAATGGAGATGAACGACATGAAGCACTTCCGCATCAGGGCTGCGGCGGTCGCCGCCGCGGCATCCGTCGCCCTCGTGCTGAGCGGCTGCGCGGGCGGCGCCGCCACAGCGACCGGCGACATCGACCCCGAGGGCGAGATCGAGCCGCGCGAGATCTCGTGGCTGCTCTCGCGGCCGGCCGACGGCGGCGTGATCACCGCCATGCAGCAGATCGCCGACGAGTACGCCGAGGAGCACCCGGGCTTCTCGCTGAACCTCATCACGACGCCCGACCGGCCCTCGTACATCCAGAAGTACGAGACCCTTGCCGCGGCGAACAAGCTGCCCGAGCTCTTCGACACCGACGCGACGCCGTTCGCGAAGAAGCTCGCCGACCAGGGCCGCATGATCGACGCCGAAGCACTGCTGAAGGACCTCGACCTCTACGACGACTACCGCGCCGCGGCTCTGAACTACCAGCGGTTCGACGACGGCTCGCTGTACATGGTCCCGTTCGAGTTCCAGCTCGAGTTCTTCTGGTACAACACGGCCATCTTCGAGCAGGCCGGCGTCGAGGTGCCCCAGTCGCTCGACGACGTCCCGGCGATGTGCGAGGCGCTGCGCGCCTCAGGCGTCACGCCGATCGCACTCGACGGCCAGGACCAGTGGCCGCTCGAACGCTACATGGCCTACCACCCGTTCCGCACCGCCGGGCCCGAATACGTGCAGGAGCTGAAGAAGGGCGACGCGAAGTTCGCCGACCCCGACGGCGAGGCCGCGGTCGAGTGGCTCCACTCGCTCGGTGAGGCCGGATGCTTCGCCGAGGGCTTCTCCTCGACCGGGTACGCCGACGCCCAGGCGCTGTTCACCTCGGGCAAGGCGGCCGTGTACAACATCGGCACCTGGGAACTCGCGAACCTGGCGACCGAGAACCTCGACGCGGGCGTGCGCGACGACGTCGACTACTTCACGCTGCCGCTCACTCCCGACGCGGTGACCGCGGCGAACGAATACGTGACGCCCTCGGGCATCGGCATGGCGATCAACGCGAAGACGTTCGATCCGCTCGTGCGCGACTTCCTCGCCTTCGCCCTCGAGCGGTACCCCGAGGTGTACGCGGCGACCGGCGCGCTGTCGCCGACGTCGAACGTCGAGACCACCATCCCGGACAACGCGACCCCCCTCTACGAGCGGGCCGTGCAGCAGGCCAACGACGTCGGCGAGAAGAATGCGATGCCGTGGGACACGCAACTCGACCCCACCTCGAACACCCGCCTGCAGCAGGAGCTGACCCTGCTGGTGCAGGGCGAGATCACGCCCGATGAGTTCATGGAGACGATGGACGCCACGATCGCCGAGAACGGCCCCGCCGCATTCGAGTGATCCGCGTGGTGGGGGCCGCCGGGCGGCAGCCCCCACCACGATCCCACCCCGCCAGCTCCACCCGAGAGGTCACCATGAGCACTTCGATGCTCCCCAGCCGGTCGAAGACCTCGGTCCTCGTCTTCCTGATCCCGCCCCTGCTGCTCTACGGCGTGGCCGTGCTGCTGCCGATCCTCCAGTCGCTGTTCCTCAGCTTCTTCAAGTGGGACGGCATCACGTCGATGCGCTTCGTGGGGTTCGACAACTACGCCCGGATGTTCGTCGGCGACGACGTGTTCTGGACGGCGTTCTTCAACTCGCTCGGCTACCTCGCGATCTGCCTGGTCCTGCAGCTCGGCGGCGCGCTCGTCGTCGCGAGCCTGCTCATCTCGCTCCGACGCGGCCGCGAGGTCGTCAAGACCCTCTACCTGCTCCCGGCGGTGATCTCGACGGTCGCGATCGCGTTCCTGTTCCAGCGGATCTACTCGTTCGAGCCTGTGGGCCTGCTGAACCAACTCCTCGCGTGGGTCGGCCTCGAGGGGCTGCAGCAGGCCTGGCTGTCGAATGTGGACACGGTGCTCGCCGCGGTCTCCATCCCGGAGGGATGGCGGTTCACCGGGCTGTACATGCTCATCATCTACGCTGCGCTCCTCGCGGTGCCGCAGGAACTCGAGGAGGCCGCACGTCTCGACGGGGCGAACTGGTGGCAGGTCTTCACCAAGATCCGCTTCCCCTACATCCGACCGGTCTGGATCACCACGACGATCATGGCGAGCACGTACGCGCTGCGCGGCTTCGACATCCCCTACCTGCTCACCAACGGCGGCCCGGGGCAGGCATCCGAGCTGCTGACCACCTACATGTACAAGACCGCGTTCACGCACACCGACTACGGGTACGCCAGCACCATCTCGGTGTTCATCGTCGTGGAGTGCCTCATCGCGGTCGGCCTCATCATCCTCCTGCTCCGACGGAAGGCCGACGCATGACCGCCACGGCTCTCGCCCCATCACCCCAGCCGGCGACCTCGCCGCAGTCGACCAGGCACATGGCCCCCCGCCGCAGGCAGCGCCTGAACGTGCACCGCACCCTCGCGAGCGTCATGATCTGGCTCATCGTCATCGTGCAGGTCTACCCGCTCGCCTGGCTCTTCATCACCAGCGTCCGCACCGAGCAGGACTTCGCGAGCGGCAACCCCTTCGCGCTGCCGACCGAGATCACCTTCGACAACTATGCTCGCGCGTTCGCGACCGGCAACCTCGGGCTCAACATCGTGAACAGCCTGATCGTGACCCTCGGAGCGAACGTCCTCATCGTGCTGCTCGGCATGATGGCGGCCTACGCACTGCAGGTCCTCGGATTCCGCCTCAGTCGCGTCGTGCGAGTGCTGTTCCTCATCGGCATCATCGTGCCCGTCCAGATCGCCCTCGTGCCCCTGTTCATCGACTACTCGTCGGTCGACCTGCTCGACACCTACCAGTCGATGATCATTCCGCTGGCGGCGTTCTCGCTGCCGATGTCGATCTACCTGTTCTCGTCGTTCTACGAGTACATCCCGCGAGAGACATACGAGGCCGCCTCGATCGACGGCGCCGGACCGTACCGGATCTTCGGGCAGATCACGTTCCCGCTCTCGGTGAACACCATCGTGACGGTGGTGCTCGTGAACAGCATCTTCATCTGGAACGACTTCATCTTCGCGAACACGTTCGTGCTCTCCGACGACCTGAAGACGATCCCGCTCGGGCTGCAGAACTACATCGGCGCGATGGGCAACGTCGACTGGACTGCCACCTTCGCCGCCGTCTGCGTCACGATCACGCCGTTGCTGCTCGTCTTCCTCGTGCTGAACAAGGCGATGATCTACGGTCTGGAGAGCGGGGCCACGAAGGGATGACGGATGCGAACCCGAAGGCGAGGCGGTCGGTGAGTGCCGAGAACGGTCGGTCGTCGCATCCGGTGACGATGCGGGATGTCGCGAAGGCCGCCGGCGTCTCGGTCGCGACCGTCTCGCACGTGGTCAACGACAACCGCAACGCGCGCATCGGCGAGGCCGCTCGCGAGCGCGTGCGGAAGGCGATCGACGAGCTCGGCTACCGCCCGAACGCGCTCGCGAAGAACCTGGTGAGCGGCAGTTCGAAGTTCATCGGCCTGGTCGCCGACGCGATCGCGACGACCCCCTTCGCCGGCCAGATCATCCACGGCGCGCAGGACGAGGCGTGGAGGCACGGCTACGTGCTGCTCGTCGCGAACACCGAGGGCAACCGTGCCGCGGAGGACGAGGCGATCAGCATGATGCTCGAGCACAAGGTGCGCGGCATCCTCTACTCGACCTGGTACCACCGCGCCGCGCAGATCCCGTCGGCGCTGCTCGAGACCGACGTGGTGCTCGTCGACTGCTACTCGGAGGGCGGCGAGGCACCCGCCGTCGTGCCCGACGAGGTGCAGGGCGGACGCACGGCGACCCAGCTCCTGCTCGACGCCGGACACCGGCGGATCGCCCTGGTGAACACGACGACCCCGTCGCCGGCGCACGAGGGTCGGCTCGCGGGCTACCGCGATGCGCTGGATGCCGCGGGCATCCCCTTCGACGAGGGGCTCGTCTTCGACGCGCGCCCGGAGCAGGAAGGCGGCTACGACGTGGTCGACGCCATCGTCGCTGCGGGCGCCACCGCCGTGTTCTGCCACAACGACCGCGTCGCGATGGGCCTCTACGACGGCCTCCGCGACCGTGGGCTGTCGATCCCTGCGGATGTCGCGGTCGTCGGCTTCGACAACCAGGAAGTCATCGCGGCGCACCTCCGCCCGCCGTTGACGACCGTCGCGCTCCCGCATTACGAGCTCGGCGCAATGGGGGTGCGGCTGCTGCTGGGGCTCGATCCCGTCCCCGACGGAGGCAGGCTCGCGGTCGCCTGCCCGCCGGTCATCCGCTCGTCGGTCTGAGGGCGCGCTCGCTCCGCCGCCCGCTCGTGCAGCGGGTTCGGATTCGCCAAAGTCTTTGGCACCGTCATCGTCTTGACGCGCTCGTGGACCTCAGCTAACTTCATGCCAAGACGATTTGGCAAAACGTATTGGCACCATCGTCGCAAGTGAGTCTGCGTCCTGTCACACATCAACGAATGGAGTCGAAGTGATGAAGCTTCGCACACAGCCGACGACGCGCCGACGCCGCACGCTCGTCATGGCGGCCGCGGCCACCGTCAGCGCGGCCGCGCTCATCCTCACCGGTTGCGGCGTGGGCGGCACCGGAGAGGCCGCGTCCGAGGGCGGCGAACTGACCGTCGTGGTGGAGGGCGGCGGGAAGGCCGAGCTGCAGCCGATCGCCGACCTGTACAAGGAGGAGACCGGCACGACGGTCACGCTCGTCGAGCTCCCGTACGCCGGCCTCTACGACCGCGTCTCCTCCGAGCTGCAGTCGGGGCAGCCCTCGTTCGACATCGCCGCCCTCGACGCGATCTGGCTCCCGGCGTTCGCGCCCGCCCTCGCGCCGCTCGACGACCTGTACACCTCCGACGTCGAGGACGACCTCTTCGGCGGGCTCGTGAGCGAGTCCCAGGTCGACGGCACGTTCGTCGGCATGCCGGTCTGGACCAACTCCGAGATCCTCTTCTACCGGACCGACCTCTTCGAGGACCCGGCGAACATGGCCGACTTCGAGGCGAAGTACGGCTACCCGCTCGCCGCGCCGACGACGTGGGAGGAATACCGCGACGTCGCCGAGTTCTTCACGCGCGACACCGACGGCGACGGCACCATCGACCTGTACGGCACCGACGTGAAGGGCGCCGTCGAGACCGAATGGCTGGCCACCGTCTCGCAGGCCGGCGAAGAGGCCATGGTGCTGGATGCCGCGACCGGCGATGTCACCATCGACAGCGCCGCGCACCAGGAGGCACTCGACTTCTACGTGAGCCTGCTGCCGTACGCGCCGTCCGGTGCCGCGCAACTGGACTGGGCCGGAGCGCAGAACCTCTTCTACCAGGGCAACCTCGCCATGATGCGCTTCTGGGGTCACGCGTACCGTCAGACCCCTGAGGACTCGACCGTGAAGGACGCGATCGGCGTCGCGCCGATGATCGGCGGACCCGGTGGCGTCGCGGGTGTGCCGGGCGCCTGGTACCTTTCGGTTCCCGCGACGGGAGACAAGCAGGACGCCGCGAAGGAGTTCATCGCGTTCGCCTACGAGCACAACGACCTCGCCGCCGACACGTCGCTCGGCCTCGTCGCCCGGAAGAGCGCCTTCGAGAGCAAGGCCGGCGAGCCCGGGTTCGAGAACTACCCGGCCCTCGTCTCCACGCTCGAGTCGCCGCAGTCGCTGCCCCGGCCCGCGTCGGAGCACTGGCAGGAGATCGTCGACTCGGTCCTCGTGCCGATGATGCAGAGGGCCGTCGAACCGGGAGCCGACACCGCGCTGCTCCTCTCCGACGCCAAGTCCCAGATCGAAGCGATCGTCGAGTAGACGGTCCGGAGAAGAAGGCAATCGTGGACACACTCGCTCCCCGGGCCCGGGCGGAGGCGGCCTCGGCCGCCCCCGCCCGGGGCCCCGGAGCCCCGACCAGGGGCACCGCCGCCCCGACCCGGGGCGCCCACCGACCTCGCCGGCACCTCAGCAAGGACCAGGGCGATCGTCGCTTCGCCCTGCTGCTCCTGGCGCCGGCGGCCCTGTTCCTTGCGGCGTTCGTGCTGTGGCCGCTCATGCGGTTCGTCTACGACAGCTTCTTCGAGATCTCCCCGTTCGCGGGCGCGCCGCGCGAGTTCGTCGGCTTCGCGAACTACGCGACCGCGTTCGCGTCGGAGGCGTTCCAGTCGGCCTCCGTGCGCACCGTCGTGTACACGATCATCGTCGTCACGGCGGAGTTCGTGCTCGGGCTCGCCGTCGCGCTGCTGTTCACGGCGCTCGGGCGGCGTTCCACGGTCTTCCGCACGATCTTCATGTACCCGCTGATGATCGCGCCGGTCGTCGCCGGTCTGCTGTGGCGGTTCCTGCTGATCGACAACTTCGGAATCGTCAACCAGCTGCTCTTCGAGGCCGGCATCCTCTCGAGCCCCGACCAGATCCAGTGGCTGAGCAACCCCGACATCGCGTTGTTCTCGGTGGCGATCCCCGACGTCTGGCTCACCACCTCGTTCGTCACGCTGGTACTCTTCGCCGGCCTGCAGAACATCCCGGGCGATGTGATCGAAGCCGCGCGCATCGACGGGGCCCGGTACCCGCGGATCCTGTTCAGCATCATCATCCCGCTCCTGCGACCGGTCATCGCCGTCGCGCTGATCGTCCGCGGCATCGACGCCGCCCGTGCGTTCGACATCATCCTGATCCAGACGGATGGCGGCCCGCAGGGCAGCACCACCACCCTCAGTCTTCTCATCTACCGCACCATGACGCGATTCGGCGATCCCGGACTCGCCAGCGCCATGGGGACGGTCTACCTCATCGTCATGCTGGCCGTGGCGATCGCCGCGATCCTGCTGATCTGGCGACCCGGGAGCAGTGCACGATGAACCCTCTCGAAACCCGCGGGAAGAGCCGCATCCTGCTGTGGGTGCTGCTGGCCGCCGCGATCGTCCTCTACGGATTCCCCTTCGTCTACCTCCTCCTGACGTCGTTCAAGACGCCGCTCGACGCGATCGCGGTGCCGCCGTCGGTCTGGCCCGAGACATGGACGCTCGACAACTACGTCGCCGCCCTCAGCCGTGAAGGCGTGCCCGCAGCGCTGGTCAACAGCGTCGTCACCGCGGTCATCTCGACCGTGCTCTCGCTCGTGCTGGCCGTGCCGGCGGCGTACGCGATCACGAGGTTCCGCACCCCCAGCGGGCGCGTCTTCATCGTCGCGGCCCTCGTGACCCGGATGGTGCCGACCATCGCCGTCGGCGCGCCGCTCATCGAGGTGATGCGCAACCTCGGGCTCACCGACACGTCGTTCGGGCTCGCGCTCGCGCACACCACGATCTCCCTCCCGCTCTCGATCTGGCTGATGGCGAGCTTCTTCGAGGCCGTTCCCGATGAGCTCAGCGAGGCCGCCGAGGTCGACGGCTGCAGCCGCATCCAGGCCATGGTGCGCGTCGTCCTCCCGGTGGTGTCCGGCGGGCTGGCCGTGACCGCGATCTTCGCGTTCCTCGCGTCGTGGAACGAGTTCCTCTTCGCGTTGCTGCTCACCTCGGTGCGCGCGCAGACCACCCCGGTCGTCATCGCGAACTTCCAGAGCCAGTTCGGCCTGGACTGGGGCGGCATGACGGCCCTGGCCGCGGTCTACTCCGTGCCCGTCATCCTGCTCACCCTGTTCCTCCAGCGCCACATCGTCGCCGGCCTCACCCTCGGCGCCGTCAAGGGCTGAGCCCCGACCCGAACGGAACCCCGATGTCCAGCACCAACCAGTACGACGTCACCACCTGGCCCGACGGCGATCCCTACGACGACGTCGGGGCGGTGATCAACAGCATCATCGCCGACGTGAAGCAGCGGCAGGCGGTGACGGATGTCGCCGACGGGGGCAAGCCGGGCGCCGTCATCGCCATCCCGCCCGGCGACTACCGCCTGCGCACACAGGTGGTGATCGACCTCAGCTTCCTCAGGATCGAGGGCGCGGGGCACGGATTCACGTCCTCGAGCATCCGGTTCAACGTGCCGCGGGAGGAGTGGCCCGATCTCCACGAGCTGTGGCCCGGTGGAAGCCGCATCCTGGTGGACCTCCCGGCCGGCGCCGACGGCGATGACGGCCATGCCGGCAACGAGGCGGATGGCGCCGCGTTCCTCGTCGCACGCACCGGCAGCCCCCGCATCAGCTCCGTCGAGTTCTCGGGCTTCTGCATCGACGGCCTGCACTTCACCGGCGACGGCCCGGGCGGCAATCCCGAGAACTCGTATGTCAACGGCAAGACCGGGATCTACGTCGCCGATGCGAACGACTCATTCCGCATCACCGGGATGGGGTTCGTCTACCTGGAGAACGCGGTCACGATCTACAACGCCGACGCGCTCTCCATCCACGACAACTTCATCGCCGAGTGCGGCAGCTGCATCGAGCTCCGCGGATGGGGGCAGGCGTCGAAGATCACCGACAACCTCGTAGGCGCCGGCTTCGCCGGTCGGTCGATCTACGCCGAGCACCACGGCGGCCTGCTCATCACCGCGAACAACGTGTTCCCCCGCGGGTCGAGCAGCATCCACCTGCACGGCGTCACGCGGTCGAGCGTGACCAACAACCGGCTGCACTCGTTCTATCCGGGGATGGTGGTCCTCGCGGCGAACAGCTCCGAGAACCTCGTGGGGTCGAACCACTTCCTGCGCGACCACGAACCGTGGACCCCGTTCCTCGGCATCGACAACGGCCTCGACGATCGCTACGGCCTGCTCGCGATCAGCGGCAACGACAACTCCGTGATCGGCAACCACTTCTCCGAGATCGTCGAGTCGCAGTGCATCCGGCCCGAGGGCGTGCCGCCCGTCATCATCCGACTGGCTGAGGGCAGCGGCAACTTCGTCTCGAGCAACCACGTCGTCGCGAAGGACGTCAGCACGACCACCAGCGACTCCTGCTTCGTGGCCCAGGTCGACGCGCTCCTGACCACCGACACCGTGCGCGACCTCGACGTGACGACGGTCGCGGTCGACGCGGCATCCGCCCGCAACACGATCCTCGACTCCGGCACCGACGATCAGGTTCGGGCCGACCGCGCGGAGAACGCCGTCAGGCCGCTGCCGTCGCTTCCGGCGCCGTCGCCCGGGGCGACGGACCGAGACGTGGTACGAACGTGAGGAGCCGACGATGACGAGGAGCCACGTGTCCGAGAAGACGGTCGGGATCAAGGCGGTCGCCGCGCACGCAGGCGTGTCGCAGACCACGGTGTCGCACGTCCTCAACGAGACGCCCCACACCCGGGTCAGCGAGGAGACGGCGGCGCGCGTCCGCGCGGCCGCCGAGGAGCTCGGGTACCGACCGAACCGACTGGCTCGCGGCCTGCGAACCCAGGCCTCCGACATGATCGGCCTCGTGACCGAGGAGATCGCGACGACCCCGCACGCCGGCCGGATCATCCTGGGCGCCCAGGAGGAGGCGAGCCGCCGCAACCTCACGCTCGCGATCATCAACTCCGAGTTGAACCCGGACCCTGAAGTGGATGCCGCGCAGATCCAGGCGTTCCTCGACCGTCAGGCCGACGGGATCATCTACGCCACGGTGTATCACGACGTCATCGAAGCCCCGGAGAACCTGCGTTCCCGCCCGGCGGCGCTGATCGGCGCGCGGGATTCGGCCGGGTCGATCCCCGCCGTCCTGCCCGATGAGCGCGGGGGCGCGGCATCCGTCGTCGACATGCTCGTCGCGCAGGGGCACCGCCGCATCGCATTCGCCGAGAGCGCCGACGACGTGCCGGCCACTCGAGGGCGCCTGCAGGGCTACCTCGATGGGATGGCGCGTGCCGGGCTCTCGACCGACGGCCTGATCGTCTCGGGCGGATCGGATGCGCGCGGCGGCTACGCGGCGACGCTCGCACTGCTCGACCGCGAACCCACGGCCCTGTTCTGCTACAACGACCGCATGGCGATGGGCGCCTACCGCGCCGCGGCCGACCGCGGGCTGAGCATCCCGGGCGACCTGTCGGTCGTCGGCTTCGACGATCAGGCGCCGCTGCCCGAGAGCCTCTTCCCGGCGTTGACCACGGTCGCCCTGCCGCACTACGAGATGGGTGCGTGGGCGGTCGCGGCGCTCGCCGAGTCGATCCACGGCACGGGCGAAGCTGCCCTCCTCGCCGCGCATCCCACCGTGCTGGACTGCCCGCTCGTCGTGCGGGACTCCGTTGCGCCGCCTCGCGAGCGAGCCGTCGCCTGAAGACACGAAGGGGTTCGGGCAGTCCCGCAGACTCCCTGTCCGAACCCCTTCGTCCCACCCTGATCGTTCCACCGTGAGGAACTCACATGCGACCTGCCCTGCATTTCACCGCCCGGAGCGGATGGATCAACGACCCGCACGGGATCACCTATCGAGACGGTCGGTACCACGTGTTCTTCCAGTACGTGCCCGACCGCACGTCGTGGGCGCCGAACTGCCACTGGGGCCACGCGACCGGGCGCGACCTCCTGTCGCTGACCGAGACGTCGGTCGCGATCGCCCCCGGAGACGGCGATGACGGCATCTGGACCGGATGCCTCGTCGTCGACGGCGACGAGACCGTGATCTTCTACACCGCCACCTCGGTCCCGGACTTCGGGATCGGCCGCATCCGCGCCGCGCGGCCGGTCGACGCGGACTGGCTCGAATGGCGGAAGGGCGAGGTCGTGGTCGAGGCGCCGAGCGAGCTGGACCTCATCGCCTTCCGTGACCCGTTCGTCCGCCGCGAGGCAACCGGCTGGCGCATGTTCGTCGGCGCTGCCCACCGAGACGGCACGGCGATGGCCCTGTCGTGGACGTCGTCGGACCTGCGCTCCTGGGCGTACGACGGAGTGGTGCTGTCACGGTCGACCGCGGAACGCGAGCCGGTCTGGATGGGCGCCCTCTGGGAGTGCCCCCAGTTCGTCGACGTCGACGGTCTCGAGGTGATGGTCTCGTCGGTGTGGGATGCCGACGTCCTCCATTACGCGGGCTATGCCGCGGGTTCGTACCGGGATGGCCGGTTCGACGCCGTCGACTGGGGGCGACTGACCTACGGCGACGGCTACTACGCTCCCTCGCTCTTCTTCGACGCGGAGGACCGCCCGTGCCTGTCGTTCTGGATCCGCGGCATCGCGGACGAGGAGGCCGGCTGGACCGGTGCGCACAGCGTGCCGTTCCGACTGTCGGCTGAGGATGGCGCGCTGGTCGCCACGCCGCATCCCGATGTCGCCTCCCACCGCGGCGATCTCGCGGTCGAAGGTCGCGTCTCGGGGCTGGCCACCGACGTCGAATGGGAGGGCGCCGCCGGCGAGCTGACGGTCGCCAGTGGCGGGGAACGCGTGCTCGCCATCTCACGGACCCCCGAGGCCGTGGTCGTCACGATCGGCGACGACGAATGGACCGTGCCCGCGTCGGACCGGCTGCGGCTCATCATCGATGGGCCCGTGCTCGAGCTCTCCTCCTCGGCGGCCCTGTTCAGCGCGAGGCTCCGCCCGGCCGGTGAGGATCTGCACGTCCGTGCGTCTGCAGGAACGCTCGAGGTCTTTCCGCTGACGATGCTCGCGATCCCGAGGACGTTCCGCTGATCGCCTGACGGCGATCCGAGCATGCGTCAGCCGGCGGCGCGCATGACGAGGGCGAGGAAGGCGGCGGCGTCGACGGGAGGTAATGACTCTCGAGCAATCCAGCGGATGCCACGTTCCGGCCGGCGGTTCCACCGGCGTCGCCGGGTACGCGCCCGCTCGCTGCTCGACCAGAGCCGCGAGTGCATCGATGCGGCCGACGAGTCGATCAGCGTGTCCGTGTCATCGGGAAGGGTCGATGTCCACCCGCTCGTCTGAGGCACGCGCCTGCTGGATCGCGCGCTGGGCAGCGTCGACCTGACCCGAGCGGAGCGGGCGGACGGGAAGGAACGACGTATGCCGCGGCAGGCATTGAATTGGAGCTCGTCGACAACGGCCAGCCCTTTTGGCTGAGAATTCCTCAATCGTATCGCCAGAGTTCGCGCGGTCGAGCGGAAAGAGGACTACAACATCCCCAACCCGAATCGCAGTGGAACTGGGGGGTCTCATGCGTTGGGTATGGTTCAGGGTCGCCGCGGCGATCGTCGCGGCGTCAGGCGTCGTCGCCGGGCTTCTGGTCAACATCGATCGCGCGGCGCGCGAAGGCCAGGATCGCAGCGACGTGCTGGCGAACTACTTCAGCATGTTCACGATCGTGTCGGCGATCCTCAGCGTGATCGCGCTGACGATGACGGCGCGGTGGATGGCGCGGCATCAAGACACGTCGGCCGAGCCGGTGGGCATCGCGATGGCGATGGCCGCGGTCACCGGGCCGGTGATCCTGCTCGGCATCGTGTTCAACGTGCTGCTGCGCGGCGACCCGCCCTCGGTGGCGGCCACCGACCCGGCATGGGTCTCGTTCATGGACTCGTGGGCCACCGAGACGCTTCACGTCGTGCTGCCCGTGTACTTCGTGTTCGACCTGCTGTTCGCGGACCGGGTCCGCGGACTCCCGTGGTCGTCGCTCACCGTCATCCTCAGCTACCCGCTGATCTGGACGGGCTACACGATGATCCGCGGTGATCGCGTGCCGAACCCCGACGGCAGCACGCCGTGGTGGTACCCCTACGGGTTCCTCGACCCGAACACGGCCGGGTACGTGTCGGTGTTCACGTACATCGGCGGCATCCTGTTCGCGTTCGTGCTGCTGGGCGTCGCCATCATCGGCATCGGCCGGGCACGGGAGCGACGCGCCACCCGGGGGCCGGGAGCGGGGCCGCGGGTCCGTGCTCTGCCCGTCTGAACGCCACTCGGAGCCGCTCGACGGAACGGGCCGACCGCGCACGCGCGGTCGGCCCGTTCGGCTCGAGGTGACTCGGTTCAGTGCCGTTCGACGGCAGCGGCGGCGGCCGGCTCGCGGGCCACGACGGGCTCCGCCGTCGGGAACATCCGGGTGAGGAGGAGGTAGACGGCCCCGCTCACGATGAATCCGAGGATCCAGGCGATGTCGACGAAGCCGAGGGGCTCGGCCAGTGGGCCGGTGTACATCGGCGTCACCATGAAGGGGATCTGCACGAGGATGCCGATCGCGTACGTGGAGAGGCCCACCGCGTTCCAGCGACCGTAGCGGCCGCCGTCGCGCTGGAAGAGCTCGGCGACCGCGTACTCGCCCTTGCGCACGATGAAGTAGTCGGCCAGGTTGATCGCCGACCACGGGATGAGCACGTAGAGCAGGATCGTGACGAAGTTCTGGAACATCGTCACGAAGTCGCTCTCGCCGGCCAGCGCCGCCGCCGTCGCGATCGCGCCGCACACGAGCGTCGTGACGACGCGCGTCCGGGTGGTCACGATCACCTTCGCGAAGGTCGAGTTCACCGTCGTCAGCGCGCACATGACGCCCGAGTACAGTTCGGCCGCGTTGATCACGGCGGCGCTGAAGGCGAAGATCAGCAGCCCCAGGGTGCCGAAGACGCCGAGCAGGGCGCCCATCGCCCCGAGCGGGTTGGCGGCGTCGGCGGCGCCGAGGAGCACGCCGAGGATCATGACGAACACGGAGCTCAGCACGAGGCCGAGGTAGGTGGCCCAGAAGGCCTGCTTGGGTCCGGTGTTCTTCGGCAGGTAGCGGGAGTAGTCCGACACGTACGGTGCGTAGGCGAGCTGCCACACGACGCCGATGGCGAGCATCCCGAAGAAGCCGGAGACCGTGAAGCCGGCCTCGGGGTTCGCCTGCGTCACGGCGGGCTGGAACCACAGCATGATCATCGCGACGACGACCACGACGGCGATGATGACCGACAGGATGGTCATCGCCTTGCGGAGGAGGTCGTAGCCGTACACGGCGATCGCGATGCCGACCACCGCGAAGCCGATGATGACGGCGGCGGGCGGCAGGTCGGGGAACACCGCGAGCAGCGAGTCCTTCGCCACCACGAGGATGCTGGCGAAGAAGCCGAGGAACATCAGCAGGGCGACGAAGGCGAGCAGGCTGCCGCCGTAGAACCCGAACTGGGCGCGGGCCTGCAGCATCTGCGGGACGCCGAGGTGCGGACCCTGCGACGCGTGCAGCGCCGCACCGAACGCGCCGATGAGGTTGCCGGTGAGGATGGCGACGATGCTCCAGCCGATCGAGAGGCCGAAGGCGCCCGTGGCGATCGCTCCTGTCACGACGGTGAGCGGCAGCATGTTGATGCCGACCCAGATCGCGAAGAGCGAGCGGACGGTGCCGGTGCGCTCGTTCTCCGGGATCGGCATGATGTGCCGGGTCTCGAACTGGACGAGGGATTGCGTGGTCGGTGACGCGCTGGTCATGACGGCCCCTTCTCTCGGCGACGTTGCCGGGGATCTGTCTGGTTCGGGCGAGCGGTGGGGACGGAGCCGGCCCGAACGCCCGAGCTCCCGCTGGTGGTGCGTCCATGGTGCGCCGATCGGCTTCATCATGGAACTTCAGAAGTTCGACCCAGTGCATCAATTCGGCAGATGCAGCGGGCAGACGGATGTCGCGCCATCCGTCGAGGCGATCGCATGGCGCCGACTGCATCTGCCGAATTGATCCAGTGGCACAGGGACCGATATTGGCGGCGGCCGCGCGGGTGAGGTGTACTCGACTGCATCCGACGGGTCGCGCCATCCGCGACACCTGACACCGCAGTTACGGAGAGCATCGTGAACACCACGACCGTCGCCATCGAACGGCGCACTCGCACGCACCCCATGGATCCCCTCAGCGCCGAGGAGATCACGGCCGTCCGCGACCACCTCGTCGACGAGGGGCGCCTCGGCGAGACGGTGCGCGTGGCCTACCTCTCGCTCAGGGAGCCCGCGAAGGCCCTGATGCGGGACGGCCACGACGTGCCGCGCGAGGCCCGCGCCATCCTGCTCGACACCGCCACCGGCGAGACGACCGATCTCGTGGTCTCGCTCACCGAGCGGCGGATCGTCACCGAGTCCGCCGTCGATCCCCTGCTCGTGGGCCACGCGCCCGTACTGCTCGAGGAGTTCGCGTCGATCGAGACGATCCTCGCGGCGGACGAGGGATGGCGGGCTGCGCTCGCCGCACGCGGCCTCACCCCCGCGCAGGTGCGCGTCGCCCCGCTGTCGGCCGGCATCTTCGACTACGAGGGCGAGGAGGGCAGGCGACTGCTGCGCGGACTCGCCTTCGTGCAGCGCGAGCCGGGCGAGTACGCGTGGGGTCACCCCGTCGACCAGCTCGTCGCGTTCGTCGACATGATCGAGCGCCGCGTCGTGCGTATCATCGACGACGGCCCGTCCGACGACCCGCTGACGAACGGCAACTTCGAGTCGCCCGAGCTGACCGGGCCGCTGCGCACCGACCTGAAGCCGCTGCAGATCACGCAGCCCGAGGGGCCGAGCTTCACGCTCGACGGCAACGTGCTGCGCTGGCAGAAGTGGGACCTCCACGTGGGCTTCGACGCGCGCGAGGGGCTCGTCCTCAGCCAGATCGGGTTCCAGGATGGCGCGCGCCGGCGCCCGATCATCGACCGCGCGTCGATCGCCGAGATGGTGGTGCCCTACGGCGACCCGGCGCCGTACCGCTCCTGGCAGAACTACTTCGACACGGGGGAGTACCTCGTCGGGCGCGACGCGAACTCGCTCGAGCTCGGATGCGACTGCCTCGGCGAGATCACCTACCTCTCGCCCGTCGTCGCCGACGACTTCGGCAACCCGCGCGAGATCGCGCAGGGCATCTGCATCCACGAGGAGGACGTCGGCCTGCTCTGGAAGCACACCGACGAGTGGGCGAACCACAAGTCCACGCGTCGCCAGCGTCGGCTGGTGGTCAGCTTCTTCACCACCGTCGGCAACTACGACTACGGCTTCTACTGGTACCTCTACCTCGACGGCACCATCCAGTTCGAGGCGAAGGCCACGGGCATCGTGTTCACGGCCCGGTACCCCGGCGACGGCTACCCGTACGCGTCGCAGATCGCGCCGGGCCTGGGGGCGCCGTTCCACCAGCACCTCTTTTGCGCCCGCCTCGACATGGCGATCGACGGCGACCGCAACGCGGTGCACGAGCTCGACCTGCAGCGCGTGCCGAAGGGCGAGGGCAACCCGCACGGGAACGCCTTCACGCGCTCGCGCCGAGTGCTCGGCACCGAGACGGAGGCGCGTCGCCGCGCCGACGGCTCGCTCGGCCGGGTCTGGGACATCGTCAACACCGAGCGCACGAACGTCGTCGGCGAGCCCGTCGCATACACGCTCATCCCCGAGGGGCTGCCCACCCTCGCGGCGGCGGACGACTCGTCGATCAGCCGCCGAGCGGCCTTCGCGACCGACCACCTGTGGGTCACGCGCTTCGCGGAGGACGAGCGCTTCCCCGCGGGCGATTTCGTGAACCAGAGCATCGGCTCGCCCGGGCTGCCGGAGTACATCCGCGCGGACCGGCCGATCGACGGCGAGGACATCGTCGTGTGGCACAGCTTCGGACTCACGCACTTCCCGCGCGTCGAGGACTGGCCCATCATGCCGGTCGACCACACCGGCTTCACGCTCAAGCCGAACGGGTTCTTCGACCAGAACCCGGCACTCGACGTGCCGCCATCGCCCTCGGCGCACGGCGCCTGCCACACGGCGGGCGACGACGCCGGATGTCACTGCTGAGGCGGCGCTCCAGGCGAATCCGGGCCGCCGAACAACTCGCGAGCGAGGGTGCCGATCACCCTCGCTCGCGCGGTCGGGCGCACGTCGGCCACGCGCACGAAGCACACGTCGAGCGGAGCGACCTCTCCTGCGATCGGGATGGCGGTGAGTTCGCCGCCGTCGTAGGTGCGCGGCGACTGCGGGATGTGGTTCAGGATCGAGAAGCCCTCCCCGCGCGCGACGAGTGAGCGGACGGTCTCGTAGCTGCGCGAGCTGTAGCGGATCTGCGGCTCGACGCCGGCGGCCTGCAACATGCCGAGGAAGTACTCCCGCGAATGCGGGATGTCGAGCAGCACGAGGTCCTGACCGTCGAGTTCGGCGAGCGTGATGCGCTTGCGCCGCGCGAGCGGATGGTCGAGCGGCAGGATGACGTGGGGTTCGGCCGTGTAGAGGTGGTCGAACGCGAGGTCGTGCATGCGGCCGAAGTCGTACGCGATCGCCGCCTCGACCGTGCCGTTCAACAGGAGTTCGACCGTGCCGTCGACGTCGGCCTCGATGATCTCGATGCGGAGGCGCGGATGCTCCTCCTTGAGGCGCGAGATCAGCCGCGGCAGCACGAACGGGGCGAGCGTGACGAAGCACGCCAGCCGGAGCGTGCCGCGGACGTCGTAGTGACGGCCGCGCACGGTGTCGGTCATCTCGTCGACCTGGGCGAGGAGCGAGCGCGCGTCGCGCAGCAGCTGCTCGCCGGCGTCGGTGAGCGCGAGGCCCTTGCTCCGCTGGCGCACGAACAGCTGCACGCCGAGGCCGCGCTCGAGCTGGGCGATGGCCGTCGAGACGGCCGATTGGGCGACGTGCAAGTCGACCGACGCCTCGGTCATCGACCGACGGGTCGCGGCGGTGACGAAGTAGCGGAGCTGCACCAGCGTCATGTCGGGGCGCGTGAGGCGTGCCATCCAGGCACTGTATCAACTTTCTTGATGCGGTGCGTCGCTGATCTCATCTGTACAGATTCAATCGCCGTTCCTAGCCTGAATTCACCGACGCAGAGGTCGGCGAAGCAAGGAGGTCAGCATGTCGAGCGAAGAGACCGAAGTCCTCGTGATCGGCGCCGGTCAGGCCGGGATCGCGATGAGCGAGCACCTGGGCGAGCGCGGCATCGCGCACGTCGTCGTGGAGCGCGACCGCATCGCCGAACGCTGGCGCACGGGCCGGTGGGACTCGCTCGTCGCGAACGGGCCGGCCTGGCACGACCGGTTCCCCGGACTCGAGTTCGACGTGCCCCGGGACGCCTTCGCCCCGAAGGACGCGGTCGCCGAGTACTTCGAGGCCTACGCCGAGAAGATCGCCGCCCCGGTTCGCACCGGCGTCGAGGTGACCGCCGTGCGCCGCCGCCAGGGCCACCCGGGCTTCACGGCCGAGACCTCCGCAGGCACCATCCACGCCCGCTACGTCGTGGCGGCGACCGGGCCGTTCCAGCGGCCCGTCATCCCCGCCGTGGTGCCTGTCGACGCCGACATCCACCAACTGCACTCGAGCGGGTACCGCAACCCCGCGCAGCTGCCCGACGGGGCCGTCCTCGTGGTCGGCGCCGGATCGTCGGGCGTGCAGATCGCCGACGAGCTCCGGCGCTCCGGCCGCGAGGTGTTCCTCGCCGTCGGCCCCCACGACCGCCCGCCGCGCAGCTACCGCGGCCGGGACTTCTGCTGGTGGCTGGGCGTCCTCGGCAAGTGGGAGCTGGCCGCGCCGCCCGCCGGCGCCGAGCACGTGACCATCGCGGTGAGCGGCGCCCGCGGCGGCCACACGGTCGACTTCCGCCGGCTCGCCGGCGAGGGCATCACGCTCCTCGGGCGCGCGGGCGGGTTCGAGCGCGGCACGATGCGGTTCGCCCCCGACCTCGCGGTGAACATCGCGAACGGCGACGCCAACTACCTGGAGCTGCTCGACGAGGCCGACGCGTACGTCGCCCGCAACGGGCTCGACCTGCCCGAGGAGCCCGAGGCGCGCGTCATCGGTCCCGACCCGGGGTGCCTCACCGACCCCATCCTCGAACTCGACCTCGCGGCGAGCGGCATCACGAGCATCCTCTGGGCGACCGGGTTCGCGGTCGACTACTCGTGGATGCAGTTCGACGCGTTCGACGAGCGCGGGCGCCCGCGACATCACCGGGGTGTCTCGGTCGAGCCGGGCGTGTACTTCCTCGGGCTGCCGTGGCAGTCGCGGCGCGGATCGAGCTTCATCTGGGGCGTCTGGCACGACGCCCGGTACCTGGCCGACCAGATCACGATCCAGCGCGGCTACCACGCCTACTCCTCGTCGGCCGAGGCTGCCGTGCCATCCGCCGCCCCATCCATCACCCCGTCCCACCGCGATCTCGACCACGAGCCCGCGCTCGCCGCATCCGGAGCGATCTCATGACGACCCACACCCGCATCCGCCCCTTCAACACCCGCGACACCTACCCCGAGCAGAGCCTCGCCAACGACCTGTGCCAGGCCGTCGTCGCGAACGGCGTCGTCTACCTGCGCGGCCAGATCGGGCAGGACCTCGACACCCGGGAGTCGGTCGGCATCGGCGACGTCGAGGCGCAGGCCGAGAAGGCCATGGCGAACATCGCGATGCTGCTCGAGGAGGCCGGCTCGTCGCTCGACGACATCGTCAAGGTCGTCGTCTACCTCATCGATCCGCGCTACCGCGAGACCGTCTACCGGGTCATGGGTCGCTGGCTCGAGGGCGTGTTCCCCGTCTCGACGGGGCTGGTCGTGAGCGCGCTCGCCCGCCCCGAGTGGCTCGTCGAGATCGACGCCACCGCGGTCATCAGCGCTCCGGCGACGGATGGCGCGCAATGACGTTCTCACTCGCGGCACGCGACGCCTCCGGCGCGCTGGGCTCGGCCATCTGCTCGTCGTCGCCCGCCGTCGCGGCGCGGTGCGTCTCGCTCGCCGACGGCGTCGGCGCCGTCAACTCGCAGAACGTCACCGACCCGCGGCTGGGTCCGCTCGTCCTCGACCGGCTGCGCGACGGGATGCCGGCGGCGGCGGCACTCGCGTCGGTCGCCGGCGACCGTGCGCACCTCGAGTTCAGGCAGGTGCTCGTCGTGGATTCCGCCGGGAACGCGGCCGTGCACTCGGGTGAACGCGCGCTCGGCGTCTTCGGCGACGCGGTCGGCGACGGCGTCGCGGCGGGCGGCAACCTGCTCGCCGCCGCCGACATCCCGCAGCGCATGGTCGACGCGTTCGACGCGGCGACCGGCGAGCTGGAACACCGCCTGCTGGCTGCGATGCAGGCGGCGATGGATGCCGGCGGCGAAGCCGGCCCGGTCCACTCCGCGGGCCTGTCGGTGGTCCGCGATGCAGGCTGGCGCGTGACCGACCTGCGCGTCGACTGGACCGAGGGCGACCCCATCGCCGAGCTCGGTGGGCTCCTCGAGCTCTGGCTCCCGCAGCGCGACGCCTACGTCACTCGCGCGCTCGAGCCGGCCGCCGCACCGTCGTACGGGGTGCCCGGCGATGAGTGACGGCGGCACCACGTTCAAGCGCGCCGCCGACCGGGCGGTCGCCGCGGCATCCGCTGACCTCATCGCCCTGTCGGAGACGCTGCACGCACACCCCGAGACGGCCTGGGAGGAGCACCGCGCCGTCGGATGGGTCGGCGACGCCCTCGCCGACGCGGGCTTCCGCGTGACCTCCGACTACCTCGGCTTCGAGACGGCGCTGCTCGCCGAAGCCGGCTCCGGTCCCGTGACGATCGGCATCATGGCCGAGTACGACGCGCTGCCGGGCCTCGGCCACGCGTGCGGGCACAACCTCATCGCGGCGAGCGCCGTCGGGGCAGGTCTCGCGCTCGCGCAGCTCGCCGACGACCTCGGCCTCACCGTGCGCGTCTACGGCACGCCCGCCGAAGAGGGCGGCGGCGGCAAGATCGAGCTCATCGAGGCCGGCGCCTTCGGCGACCTCGACCTCGCCATGATGGTCCACCCCGCACCCGTCGACGTCGCCGAGGCGCGGCCCTTCGCCGTTTCGCACAGCCACATCGCCTACGACGGCGTCTCGGCGCACGCCGGCGCCTACCCCGACCAGGGCGTCAACGCGAACGACGCGTTCGTGATCGCCCAGGTCGCCATCGGGATGCTGCGCCAGCAGCTCCCGGCCGATACGCGCGTGCACGGAATCCAAACGGTCGGCGGGTTCGCACCCAACGCGATCCCCGAGCGCACCGAGGGACGCTGGTACGCGCGCGCCGACTCGCTCGACGAGCTCGCGGTGCTCGAAGAGCGCGTGCGTCGGTGCTTCGAAGCCGGCGCCGTCGCCACGGGCGCAACCCTCACGATCACGCCGGAGTCGAAGCCCTACGCGGAGTTCCGCACCGACGAGCGCGCGCTCGCCGCCTACCGGCGCAACGCCCTGGAGCGAGGGCGGGTCTTCGCGGACCCGACCGTCGCGGGTCGCATGAACCGCGCCTCGACCGATATGGGCAACGTGTCGCAGATCGTGCCGGCGATCCACCCGTACATCGGCGTCGACTCGCTGCCGTACGCCAACCACCAGAAGGAGTTCGCCGCCGCCTGCGTCGGCGACGCGGCCGAGCGGGCACTGCTCGACGCCGCGGTGCTCATGGCCTGGACCACCGTCGACGTCCTGTCGACCACCCCCACCACCGCGGAGGACGCATCATGACCACCATCGACTGGACAGCGCGGAGCCGCGACCTCGCGATCGACGGGCGCGCCGTGATCGGCGGCCGACGCGTCGACGCGGCCGAGGGCGGCACGATCCCCGCCGTCAGCCCCGGCTCGCTCGACCACCTCACCGACCTCATGGCGGGCACCGAGCGCGACGTCGACGTCGCGGTCGACCACGCCCGGCGGGCCTTCGACGACGGCGCCTGGAGTCGCATCGGCGCCGCCGAACGCGGCCGGGCGCTCGTCCGGCTCGCCGACCTCATCACCGCGAACCTCGACGAGCTCGCCCTGCTCGAGACCCTCGACTCCGGGAAGCCGATCGCCCAGACGCGCACGGTCGACGTGCCCGGGGCCGCCGAGACCTTCCGCTGGTACGGCGAACTCGCCGACAAGCGGGTCGACGAGATCCCGGCGACGCCCCCGGGCTCGACGGCGCTCGTGCGCCGCGTGCCGCTCGGCGTGGTCGGCGCGATCGTGCCGTGGAACTACCCGCTCGAGATCGCCGCCTGGAAGCTCGCACCCGCCCTCGCGGCCGGGAACAGCGTCGTCCTGAAGCCGGCGACCGAGACATCGCTGACCGCGCTCCGCCTCGCCGACCTCGCGCTCGAGGCCGGCGTGTCCGCGGGCGTGCTCAACGTCGTGCCCGGACGGGGCTCGACGGTCGGCGGCCGGATCGCGCGCCATCCGGGCATCGACGTGCTCGCCTTCACGGGGTCGACCGCGGTCGCCAAGCAGCTGATGATCGACGCCGGCTCGTCGAACCTGAAGCGCGTCGCCCTCGAGGCCGGCGGCAAGAGCGCCAACCTGGTCTTCGCGGACGCCGACCTGCACGTCGCCGCCGAGAAGGCCGCCTTCGGCGCCTTCTACAACCAGGGACAGGTGTGCTCGGCCAACTCCCGTATCCTCGTGGAGCGAGGCGTGCACGACGAGTTCGTGGAGTTGCTGGCGTCAGCGGCTCGAGCGTACGAGCCGAGCGACCCGCTCGCCGGGGCATCCGGCAACGGCAGCCTCATCAGCCGGGCGCACGCGGACGCCGTCGGGGCCGCCATCGACCGCGCCGCCAGGGACGGCCGGCTCGTCAGCGGCGGCGACCGGGTCACCATCACCGGATCCGACGCGTACCTGAGGCCCGCGATCGTCACCGGGCTCGGGGCCGAGCACGACCTCCATCGGGTCGAGGTGTTCGGCCCGCTCGTCGCCGTGCTGCCCTTCGACACCGAGGACGAGGCGATCGAGCTCGCCAACGCGACCGACTACGGCCTCGCGGCCTCGCTCTGGACCTCGGACCTCGGGCGCGCACATCGCGTGTCGGAGCGGCTGGTCGCGGGCACCGTCTCGGTCAACACGGTCGACGCGCTCGGGCTCACCACGCCGTTCGGCGGCTTCCGGCAATCGGGCTTCGGACGCGACCTCTCGCGGCACGCGCTCGACAACTACACAGACTGGAAGACGACGTGGTTCCAGCACGGCTGAGGGCGGGGCGATGACTCCCATCGTCGCCGGGGACCGACGGGGCGTGTGACGTGACCGAGGCGCTGCACCCCGTCGCGATCGGCCTCACGGCGATCGCGGCGTGCCTGCATTCCGGATGGCGGACGCGTGCCGCCGTACCCGGCCTGCTCGCGTTGCTGCTCATGCTCGGAGCGATGGTGGATGTCGCCGCGCTCCGCTCGATCGGCACCGTGCTCTGGGTGGCGGTGCTCATCGCCGCGGCGATCGGGCTGTCGTCGGCACAGGCGTGGCGTCGCCGACGGGACGGCGCGAGCGCCGCCGAGACGCAGCGTGCGGCGACGCACGACGCGTTCGGCCTGATCGTGATGGCCGCGCTGCTCCCGATGATGTCGGTCGGCTCCGGAGCGGCAGCCGCCGACCCGCACGCCGGGCACGGCGCCGGCGCCGGTGGGGGCGGACTCATCGCCCTCGTGCTGGCGGCCGCGGTGGCGCACACCGTGGTCTCGGCGGTCGCATCCGTACGAGGTGGCCGGTGGAGCGACCGACTCATGCACCTGCTCATGGGCGGCGCAACCGTCCTCATGGCAGCGCATTCGCTCGTTCGGGTGCACTGAGCCGCATGTCGCGAGCCGGCGGAACGGATGAGACCGTGCCATCCGTCACCGCTATGGCGCAGCGTCACCGAGCTGCCGGCGAAGTCGGCGGACCTCGTCCTCGAGCTCGTCGATGTACGTGATCAGGTTGACCTTCGCCGACAGGGCGCGCAGCGAGAGCTGCGTGATCTCCTCGGCCCGCGCTTCGGTCGTCTTCCACGTGCCACTCGACTGCCTGTCGCCACCGGGCGGTTCGCCCGACGGGTCGGCCCCCTCAACGTCCCCATGCATCGCCGTTCCCCCTACGGTCCATGCGTGCCCGATCTCCCGATCGGGGTTTCCTGCTTTCGAAGGATACGAGCGGGGCGTGGGCGGGGTCCAGTGCTTCGGCCGGCGACGCGCCGGGCCGCGCCGTGGCGGGTGTCGGTCAGTCCTCCGGCGTCCGGTCATTCGGGGACGGCGGAGCGGAGGCCTGCACCTGTGCCTGCACCGCTCTCGAGACGTTGCCGTGGATGTTGGCCGAGCCGATGCGCTCCAGGACGCCATCCCGTTCGAGGGTGGCGCGGACGGCACGCTTCAGGCGGGCGAGGCGAAGCGTGATGCCCGAGTCCCGTGCGAGGGTGACGACGTCGTTCATCTTGGCGGCGCCCTGGGAATCGATGAAGTTGATGCCGGCGCAGTCGAGCACGACTCCGGTGAGGTCGGGCGTCGAGTGGATGATCGCGCGCACCCGGTCCTCGAGGGCATCCGACGTGGCGAAGAACAGCCCGCCGTCCATCCGGATCACGACGACGCCCGGGGTCAGCTGGTCATCCGGGAACTCGCTCACGTCGCGGAAGACCTCGGTGCCGACCTCCTGGGCGAGCATCGGGATGGCGGGGTGGGTGGCGACCCAGATGAGCCAGAGCAATGAGAGGCCGATGCCGATCATGACGCCCGCGAGCACGCCGAAGGCGAGGGTGCCGACGATCGCGGCGATCGCCACCCAGAAGTCGAACGGTTGCACGCGCGCGAGGCGCCGCATCTCGGGGATGTTGATCATGCCCATCACCACCGCCTCGATGATGAGTGCGGCGAGGACGGGCTTCGGCAGACCCGAGAACAGCGGGGCCAGCACCAGCAGCGTCAGCAGCACGGTGACACCTGAGGTGAGCGAGGCGAACCCGGTGCGCGCCCCGGAGTGGTCGTTCAGCGAGCTCGCCGACAAGCTCGTCGACACCGGCATGCCCTGGAACAGTCCCGAGCCCGCGTTCGCGAGCCCCTGGGCGACCGACTCCTGGTCGATGTCGACCTGGTAGCGGTGCTTGGCCGCGAACGCCCTGGCGTCCCCGGCGGTCTGCGAGAACCCGATGAGGACCAGGGCGACCGCGGCGATCGCCACGGTCGACGCGTGCTCCCACATCAGGCCGAGGTCGGGGACCGTGAAGGAGGGCAGTCCCCGCGGGACGTCGCCGACGAGCGCCACGCCGCGATCGCCGAGATCCAGGAGTGCGGAGGCCAGCAGGCCCCCGACCACGAGGACGAGCGCGCCGGGCAGACGAGGTGCGATCCGTCGGATCCCGAACACGACGACGAGCGACACGATGCCGACGATCACCGTCGTGCGGTGTGCCTCATCCAGCGAGCCGAACCACGACCAGAGCTCCTGGAACGAGTTCGTTCCGCCGGCCTCGGTGCCGGTGAGCTTCGGAAGCTCGGAGATCACGACGTCGATGGCCGCGCCGAACAGGAACCCGGTGACGACCGCCCGTGACAGGAATTGCGCGATCCATCCCATCTTGAGGAGGAAGAGGACCAGGAACAGCACCCCGGACGCCAACGTGATGCCCGCGACGAACGAGGCGATGTCGGCCTGGTCGGTGAGGCCGGTGACCAGCACCGCGCTGGCCGCCACGGCGGCCAACGCCGAGCTCGGCCCCATCGAGATCTGCCGGCTGGTGCCGAAGATCCCATACAGGATGGCGGCGGCCGCAGCCGCGTACAGCCCGTTCTGCAGCGGGATCCCGGCGATCCCGGCATAGCCCAGGTTCTTCGGCACGATCAACGCGGCGACCGTCACTCCCGCGATCAGGTCGCCGCGCAGCCATCGTCGATCGTACGAGCGGATCCAGCCGAGCATCGGGACGAGCCCGGCGACCCCGCGCCGCCGGGTCATGATGCCTCACGGGTTCTCGACATGCGACCCCCTCCCGCCGCACCGACCGCACCAGGACACGGGCATTCGCCCATCGCGCGCACACGGTCGGAGCGGAGACATTCTGTCACCGCATCCACCGGGGCGATAGGGACGCCGGTCCCTCGCGAGGCGTAGCCGGGGCCGGTCGAGGAGGAGGCCGGGGTGCCCCAGCGACGGGATGGTGGAGATCGCCGCGGCCTCGACACCACGGAGTGGCGCCTTCTACGCTCTGACCATGGACAGGACGCGTCGGCGCGAGCTGCGCGCGCGGGGTACGCGCTGATGGGGTTCGCGCTCGCCGGTCGCGGCGTGGTCCTGGGCGTCGCCTCCCTCGTGCTGAAGCCGGGCGCGACCGTCGACGGGGCGCTCGCCGTCGTGCGCGCCGCCGTCGACGCCGGCGTGCTCGCGATCGACACGGCGCGCGCCTACGCGACGGTCGACGACGACGCCGCGGGCGAACGGATCGCACAGGCGGCGCGCCGGCAACGGCCCGACCTGCCGATCATCACCAAGGCGGGCCACTTCCGGCTCGGTCGCACGGCGTGGGACTCCGATACCAGCGCCGAACGCGTGCGCGCCGACGCGCTCCGCAGCCGCGAGGTGCTCGGCGCCCCGCCGTCGCTCCTGCTGCTGCACCGGACCGATCGGGTCGACGACCTCGACGCGTCCGTCCGCGAACTCGCCGCGCTGCGCGACGACGGCGTCGTCGAGGCGATCGGACTGTCGAACGCGACCGTCGATCAGCTCGATCGGGCGAGAAGGATCACCTCGCTCGACGCGGTCGAGAACCGCTTCGCCCTGGGGATCGACACCGCCGACGAGTACCGCTCGTGCGTCGACGCCGGGATTCCCTTCCTCGCCTACGCGCCCTTCGGCGGCCCGAAGGCGGACCCGCTCGCGACGCACGTGCCGCGCGTGGCCGCCGTCGCGCGATCGCGCGGGGTCTCGGTGCATCGCGCCGCGCTGGCCGCGATGTGCGACGCCATGCCCGGGGCGTGGCCCGTGATCGGATCCACGCGGGTCGAATCCGTGCTCGACTCCATCGCGTCCGCAGACCTCGAGGTCGACGACGAGCTGCGCGAGGCGTTCAGGGAAGACCTGCGCTCGCGCGGGATCGCGTGGTGAGGGTCGACGGGTACGGCGTAACGGGGGTGGTCACTCGAGCAGCTTGCCCGCCGCCGACACCTCGCGGTCCATGAGCGCGGCGATCTCCTCCGGGATCGGCGGGATCTCCTCGCGGGTCACGCCGGTCGAGGGTGACCAGACGAGGTTGACCTGCAGCGCGGCATCCGTTTCGGGGTAGTCGCTGCGATTGTGGCATCCGCGGGTCTCGCGCCGCTCGAGCGCGGCCTCGAGGGTCGCGCGGGCCGCAAGCGCGGCCGACTTGAGGTCGAAGGCGTGCGCGAGGTCCTGGTAGCCGGCGAGGTCGGGGTGCACGCCGATGTCGGCGATGCGCGCCTCGATCGCGTCGAGCTCGGCGAGTCCGGTGCGCAGGCCCGCTTCGTCGCGCACGACGCCGGCGTGCTCGGTCATGGTGTTCCGGATGGCGCGCTGCAGGGCGCGCACGTTCTCCGGGCCGTCCGCCGCCAGCAGGGCGTCGATCTCGGAGCGCGCCGCGTCGACCGCGGCGGCCGAGCGCTTCTGGGCGGCCAGCGACGCCGAGTACGACGCCGCGGCCTGGCCGACGATGCGCCCGAACACGAGGAGCTCGATGAGCGAGTTGCCGCCCAGGCGGTTCGCGCCATGCAGGCCGGAGGATGCCTCGCCGATCGCGTAGAGGCCAGGGACATCCGTTCCGTGGTCGTCGGGACGCACCCACACGCCGCCCATCGAGTAGTGCGCGGTGGGCGCGATCTCGATCGGCTCCCTCGTGATGTCGAGCATCTGCAGCTCGAGCATCGTCTGGTAGACGCGGGGGAGGCGCTGCATGATCGTCTCGCGAGGCAGGTGCGAGACATCCAGCCAGATCCCGCCGTTGGGGGTGCCGCGCCCCTCCTTGATCTCGGTGTAGGCGGCGAGCGCGACGCGGTCACGGGTCGAGAGCTCCATGCGCTCGGGGTCGTACTTCGACATGAAGCGCTCGCCGAGGCCGTTGGTGAGGATGCCGCCCTCGCCGCGCGCCGCCTCGGAGATGAGCGTGCCGGCCGCGTTCTCGGGCTCGATGATGCCAGACGGATGGAACTGCACGAGCTCGGGGTCGCGCACCCGCCCGCCCGCCTCGACGGCGAGGCGCCACGAGTCGCCCGTGTTCTCGTCGCGTCGCGACGACGTGCGCCGCCAGATGCGGTTGTGGCCGCCGGCCGCGAGGATCACCGCGTCGGCGTGGATGAGGTAGCGCGTGCCGTCTTCTAGGTCGAAGCCGTACGCACCGAAGACGGCGCCGTCGTCGTTCACGAGGATGCGCGTGACGTAGACGGTGTCGAGGATCGGCACGTTCAGCTGCGCGGCGCGGTTCACGAGCGTGCGCTGGATCTCGAGGCCGGTGTAGTCGCCGGCGAACGCGGTGCGGCGGTAGGTGTGGGCGCCGAAGAAGCGCTGCGAGATGCGGCCGTCGTGCTCGCGGGCGAACGGCATGCCGTAGCGCTCGAGGTCCTGGATGCCGCGGGCCGCGCCCTTCGTCACGGTCTCGACCGTGCGGGGGTCGGCGAGGAGGTAGCTCTCCTTCAACGTGTCGGCGGCGTGCTGCTGCCAGCTGTCGTCGGGGTCCATGGTCGCGAGGGCGGCGTTGATGCCGCCGGCCGCGAGCGAGGTATGCGCGTCGGACTTCGCGCGCTTGCCGAGCGCGAGCACGTCGACGCCCGCCTCGGCGAGCTCGATCGCGGCGCGCAGGCCCGATCCGCCCGTGCCGATCACGAGGACGGTCGTGGAGATCTGGCGTTCTGGAGCGGGAGTGAGCATGCGTTCCACGGTAGGTTCGCGTGTTCCATCCGTCCAATGCATCTTGAGAGTGGATACGATGCGCGTACGCTATCGACATGAACCTCGAGCAGTTGCGCAGCTTCGTCGAGGTGGCCCGCTTCGGCAACTTCACCCGCGCCGCCGAGGAGATCTACCTCGCCCAGCCGTCGCTGAGCCGCCAGATCGCCGCGCTCGAGCAGAGCCTCGGCGCCGAGCTGTTCCACCGCGCCCGCGGCGGCTCGACGCTGACCGCCGCGGGCGAGTCGTTGCTGCCGCTCGCGCGCCGCATGCTCGCCGACGCTGAATCGGTGCGGCGCGAGCTCGCCGAACTCGCCGGCCTCGAGCGCGGCCGGGTGCGGCTCGGCGCGACGCCGACCCTCTGCATCAGCCTCGTCGCCGAGGTGCTCAGTGTGTTCCACGCCGAGCATCCGGCCATCGAACTGCATCTCTCCGAGCAGGGGTCGCGGGCGCTGCTCGACGAGCTCGGCAGCGGCGAGCTCGACCTCGCGTTGATCACCACGTCGGATGGCACGCCCCCCGAGCGCTTCACGGTGACGCCGCTGCTCATCGAAGAGCTCGTGGTCGTGTCATCCGCCGTCGCACCACCTGTCACGAGCGACGACAGCATCGGGCTGGCGGATGTCGCGCGCCTCCCGCAGATCATCTTCAGCTCGAGCTACGACCTGCGCAGCACCACCGACGCGGCGTTCCGCGCGGCCGGGCTCATGCCCGAGGTCGTGCTCGAGGGGGCCGAGATGGACGCGGTGCTGCGCTTCGTCGAGCGCGGCCTCGGTGTCGCGATCGTGCCGGCGATGGTGCTCATCGATCGCCCCGGCCTGCGATCGGTGCGGCTCGAAGCGCCGACGCTCACCCGCACCATCAGCCTCGCCAGGCCGGCGGATGTCGCGACCACCGCCGCGGTCGAGGTGATGCAGCGCACGATCGCGTCCACCGCGACCGCGTTCGCGGCGCGGGCGGGGGACACGATGCGGCTCGCGGGCGCCGGGCGGTGACGCTTCTGCGGCGGCGCAGAATCGAACCGTGACGACGCCGGCCGCCGAGTTCATCGACCGCACGCTCCGGGCCGAGGCCTCGGAATGGCGGGCCCACGCGGACGCCGAGCGCATCGGCGGTGGGCTGCGGTTCTACGGCGCCTCGGTTGGCGCCATCCGCGGCGCGCCCGTGGCGATGCGGCATCCCGGAGCGCCATGATGTGAGCACGTTTCAGCTCTTGATCGGAGGCGATGTGTGAATATCGATCGGGCGAGGATGTCGGGGATCCTCGCAACCGCGGTGGTGGGCGTCGTGATCGTGGTCGGGCTCTCCGGCTGCGCCGAGACCAGCAGCCTGGACCGGGCCGAGGCCCAGGTCGAGGCGAAGCAACAGGCCGTGGCGGACGCCCAGAGCGCGTTGGATGCGGCATCCGGGGAGTTCTGCCAGGCGAGCGAGACCTACATCGAGGCACTCGACCGGTACGGCGACGTACTGAACGACACCGCGCCGACCGTGGGCGACGTCAGGGACGCCGGGAAGGACCTCGCCAAACCGCGGGATGCGGCCTTCGACGGCGCCGAAGCCGCCGTCGCGGCGCAGGAGGACCTCGTGGTCGCCCAGCAGGAACTCGCGGACGCCCAGGCGGCGCTCGCCGAGGTCCAGGCCGGCACAGCCGGCACACCCACTGCCGTTCCGAGCCCCACGCCCGCTCCGACCGCCACCCCGCTCGCACCAGCGGCATCCGTCGACCGGGTGAAGCAGGCCGACGCCGAGTTCGAGGATGCGCAGGCCGGCATCACCGACCAGACGCCCCTGACCGAGGCATCCGAGCAGTTCAACAGCGCGGTCGTCGCCCTCGAGATGGCGTGGCTCCGGCTGTTCGCCGATGCCGGATGCCTCACCGACGAGCAGCAGGTCCAGGCCGAGGCGGCGGTCTCCGCGTACACGTTCGCCCTGCAGCAGGACCTCGCGACGGCGGGGTACTACACCGGCACCGTCGACGGGATCTCCGGGCCGATGACCGTCCAGGCGATCGAGGACCTGCAGGAAGCCAACGGCCTGCCCGTCACGGGGACGGTCGACAAGGCCACGGCCGCCGCGCTGCAGGCCGAGCTGGTCGCGCTCGGCGGGGCCGCCGCGCAGGAGTCCTTGGCATCGACCGCCGCGGTCCAGCAGACGCTGAAGCTCGTCGGGTTCTGGGACGGGCCGGTGGACGGCGTCTGGACGGACGCGCTGACCGAGGCGGTGAAGGCGTTCCAGGTCGAGTTGGGCGTCGAGCCGACGGGGACCGTGGATGCCGCGACGATCGCGGCCTTCGAACAGGCGATCTCCGAGCTCGAGGACGCGGCCGCGGCGCCGAGCCCGTCGCCGGAGCCGACGGCCTCGCCGTCGAGCTAGGAGTCCGATCGCCGACGGTGACGGTGACGCGAGGGACGGAGGGGACACCTGCCGGTCCCGTGTTCCTGTCGAGCCTGTTCCAGGTCCCGATCCGTTCCAGCGTCGTGCGTCGCACCGACGACGGTTTCAGGTAGCGACCTCGGGGGAGTGCGCGCGCCGACCCCGCGGACTACCGTGAAGGCGTGTCCGTTCGCGAGACCGACGCACGCACCGCCCACGCCGACGGCGTGGAGCGGCTTCTCGCCAGCTACCGGGCCGTGCCCGCGGCATCCGGGATTCGACTCGCGAAGCGCACGTCGAACCTGTTCCGTCCGCGCGCAAGGGCCGATGCCCCGGGGCTCGACACGTCCGGCCTGACCCACGTCATCGCGGTCGACCCCGAGGCGCGCACGGCGGATGTCGCGGGCATGTGCACCTACGAGGATCTCGTCGCCGCGACCCTCCCGTACGGGCTCACACCCCTGGTCGTGCCGCAGCTGAAGACGATCACGCTCGGCGGCGCGGTCACCGGCCTCGGGATCGAGTCGGCGTCGTTCCGCAACGGGATGCCGCACGAGTCCGTGTTCGAGCTCGACATCCTCACCGGGGCGGGCGAGCTCGTCACGGCGTCGCCCGACGAACACGCCGACCTGTTCCGCGCGTTCCCGAACTCCTACGGCACGCTCGGCTACGCGGTGCGCCTGCGCATCGAGCTCGAGCCCGTGCAGCCGTTCGTCGCGCTCACCCACGTGCGGTTCCATGCCCTCGACGACCTCGTCGCCGCGATGGACCGGATCGTGGAGACCGGCCTGCACGACGGCGAGCGGGTCGACTACCTCGACGGCGTCGTGTTCGACGCCGACGAGAGCTACCTCTGCCTCGGCACGCAGACCGCGGCGCCCGGCCCCGTGAGCGACTACACCGGGCAGCGGATCTTCTACCGCTCCATCCAGCACGACGACGGCGCCATCCACGATCGACTCACCATCCGCGACTACCTGTGGCGGTGGGACACCGACTGGTTCTGGTGTTCGCAGGGGTTCGGCGCGCAGCATCCGCTCATCCGCCCGTTGTGGCCGCGCCGGTACCGACGCAGCAGCTCGTACTGGAAGCTCATGCGCCTCGCACGGCGATACGGCATCGCCGACCTGCTCGAACGCGTCAAGCGTCGCCCGCCGCGTGAGTGGGTCATCCAGGACATCGAGGTGCCCGTCGGGCGGACCGTCGAGTTCCTCGACTGGTTCCTGGCGAACGTGCCGATCGAGCCGATCTGGCTCTGCCCGGTGCGCATGCGGAACGACGACGGCTGGTCGCTCTATCCGATGAGGCCGAACGAGACCTACGTGAACGTCGGCTTCTGGTCGACGGTGCCGGTCGGCGCGATCGAGGGCGAGACGAACCGGCGCATCGAGCAGGAGGTCGGCGAACTCGACGGGCACAAGTCCCTCTACTCCGATGCCTACTACTCCCGCGAGGAGTTCGACGCGCGGTACGGCGGTGACGCCTACCGCGCGGTGAAGCGGCGCTACGACCCCGACGGGCGACTCCTCGACCTCTACGCGAAGGCGGTGCAACGACGATGACGACGTTCAAGAGCCAGGCACCCGCGGCGGATGGCACGACAGCGCCTCCACCCGATGACGGCAGGCTCACGCTCGCCGAGATCCTCGAGTTGCTCGCCGGCGGTCGGCTGCCGCTGCGGTTCACCGCGTACGACGGCAGTTCGGCCGGCCCCGAGGACGCCCCGTTCGGGATCGAGCTGACCTCGCCGCGCGGCACGACCTACCTCGCCACCGCTCGCGGCGACCTCGGCCTCGCCCGCGCCTACATCGCCGGAGACATCGAGGTCCACGGCGTGCATCCCGGCGATCCGTACGAGCTGCTCAAGGCGCTCGCCGACGAGCTGGTGTTCCGGATGCCGCCGCCGAAGACGATGGCCCGGATCGTGCGCTCCATCGGCGTCGAGCACCTGCGCCCCATCGCCCCGCCGCCGCAGGAGGTGCCGCCGCGCTGGCGCCGCCTGGGCATCGGACGGCGGCACAGCAAGGCGCGCGATGCCGAGGTGATCCACTACCACTACGACGTCTCGAACACCTTCTACGAGTGGGTGCTCGGTTCGTCGATGACGTACACGTGCGCGTGCTACCCCCGCCCCGGGGCATCCCTCGACGAAGCGCAGGAGAACAAGTACCGCCTCGTGTTCGAGAAGCTCCGGCTCGAGCCGGGCGACCGGCTGCTCGACGTCGGATGCGGCTGGGGCGGCATGGTGCGCTACGCCGCGCGTCGCGGCGTTCGCGCGATCGGCGTGACCCTGTCGCAGGAGCAGGCGACCTGGGCGCAACGGGCGATCGCCGACGAGGGCCTCGGAGGCCTCGCCGAGGTGCGCTACGGCGACTACCGAGACATCCGCGAATCGGGCTTCGACGCGGTGTCGTCGATCGGGCTGCTCGAGCACATCGGCGTGCGGAACTACAAGCCGTACTTCCGCTTCCTCCGGTCGAGGCTGCGCTCGGGCGGTCTCCTGCTCAACCACTGCATCACTCGTCCCGAGAACAGGACCGAGCCGTCGACGCACGGGTTCATCGACCGCTACGTCTTCCCCGATGGCGAGCTCACCGGCTCGGGCCGCATCATCACCGAGGCGCAGGATGCCGGACTGGAGGTGCTGCACGAGGAGAACCTGCGCCCGCACTACGCGCTGACCCTGCGCGACTGGTGCGCCAACCTCGTCGCGCACTGGGACGAGGCCGTCGAGGAGGTCGGCCTCGAGAAGGCCAAGGTGTGGGGCCTCTACATGGCCGGCTCGCGACTCCAGTTCGAGCGCGGCGGGATCCAGCTGCACCAGGTCCTCGCGGTGAAGGCCGACGAGCACGGCGGCGTAGGCGACCTGCCGCTGCGGCCGTGGTGGACGCCGTAGCGGCAGGTGCTGGAGAGCCGGGTCTGAGCGCTAGCGGGACGCCGGCACCGGTGAGCGCGTCTCGTCGAGCGAGGCGGTCGCCGCCACCCGGCCGTCGACGAGGGTGAGCAGGACGGTCGCCCGCCCCACGTCGTCGGGGTCGGCGGTCAGCGGGTCGAGGTCGAGCACCGTGACATCCGCGACGGCGCCGACCTCGAGCACGCCGCCGCGCCGCCCGATCGTCGTGTACGGATGCGTGGTGAATCCGCGCAGCGCGTCGATCGGGCTCAGCGCCTGCTCGGGCTGCACGGGCGCGGCATCCGGGTCGTCGTGCGGGCGCCGGAGTTGCGCGTCGGCGAGGATGCCGACCGCGTCGCTCGGTGCGATCGGCCAGTCCGAGCCCAGCGCGAGCGGAACGCCCGCGCGGACCAGGTCGCCCGTGCGGAACCCGCGGGCCGCCCGCTCCGCGCCGAGGCGCGTCGACCAGTGATCGCTCCCGTCCGCCCTCGTGAAGAGGGTGCAGTGCGTCGGCTGCATGCTCGCCGTGATCCCGGATGACGCGACGAGCTCGAGTGCGGCATCCGTCATCGTCTCGATGTGCTCGACCCGGTGGGTCGCGTTGCGATGGGGGAGCCCGGCGATGGCGCCCACGACGAACTCGATGCCGGCGTCGCCGATGGCGTGCGTGGTGGTCGGGATGGCGCGGCGGTCGAGCTCGGTGAGCGCGTCGCGGTACTGCTCGGGGTCGAGCCAGAGCGAGGCCGTCGACTCGCCGAGGCAGTCGGGCTCGTGCAGCCACGCCGTGCCGTTGTCGATCGTGCCGTCGATCATGAGCTTCACGCCCTCGACGACCCACCGCCGCCCGCGCCGCCCCTGGAGGCGCGCGAGCCGGTCGACCTCCTCGACCGCGGTGCCGGGCTCGAACCATGGCGACATCCGGAGCCGGATCGGCAGGTCTCTCGTCTGCTCGATGGCGGCGAGGAGCTCGATCGTGTCGGGCGCGAGATCCTGGACCTGGCCGGCGGTGAAGCCGGCGCGGGCCATCTGCAGGAGCACCTCGTACAGGCCCTCGACGCGCTGGTCGAAGGTGAGTCGCGGCACGAACGGTTCGACGATCGCCATCGCCTGCAGCTCGAGCAGGTACCCGGTCGGGTGGCCGTCCGCATCGGTGACCACGCGGGAGCCGTCGGTGAATCGCTCGTCGCCGCGGGGTCCGGCGATCTCGAGCGCCGCTGACGACGCGAGTGCGGCGTGCGCGTCGAACAGGCGGATGAACGCGGGGCGGCCCGGGGCCACCTCGTCGAGGAGGCGGTTGTCGACCTCGGCGCCCTCGAACGCGTTCGGGTCGAGGCCCCAGCCGAGCAGCCAGTCGTCATCGCCCAGGGTCTCGAGTTCGGCGCGGAGCCGCTGCTCGACCTCGGCGAGCGAGCGGCAGCCGGTGAGGTCGGCGCCGCGCGTGAGCGCGAGGCCGAACACCGGGTGGATGTGGCTGTCGACGAACCCCGGGAGCACCGCGGCGCCGGGCAGTTCGTGCACGACCGTGCCGGCGCCGATGACCGGTTCCAGGTCGGCGCGGTCGCCGATGGCCAGGATGCGTCCGTCGGCGATGGCGATGCCGGTGGCGCCCGCGGGCGCGACATCCGCCTCGGCCATCGTGATGACTCGGCCGCCGAGGATGACGACGTCGGCGATGCGGTCGGTGATTGCGTCGGCGCTCATGCCTGCTCCGCCTCCTGGCCGCCGATCATCGCGAAGCGGTCGGGGTCGGTCGATCGGAGCACGAGCGCGTAGACCATGCCGGCGATGAGGACGAGCGGCACGACGGCCAGGATGATCGCGTTCACGGCCGCGCCCGCCGCGGTCAGGTAGTCGATCGTCGACACGAGGATTGCGAGCAGGACCGTCATCGCCACGATCGAGAAGATCGCCGCCGGGAGCACGTACCACTTCCGCTCGAGGTGCCGGTTGCGGAGGATGAAGAGCAGCACGGCGATCGACGCGAGCAGTTGCAGCGTGATGATGCCGTAGACGCCGGGCGAGTTGATGAGGATCACGAGCTGCGTGAGCGGGTCGAGTCCGGCGATCGCGAATGCGAGCACGATCGCGACCGCGACGATGGACTGCAGCAGGCCGGCCACCCACGGTGCGCCGGTGCGGTTGGTGCGGTTGAAGAAGGCGGGCAGGATGCCGTCGCGCGAGAGCGCGAAACTGTACCGGTTGATCGCGTTGTGGAACGCCAGCTGTCCCGCGAAGATGCTCGACACGATCAGGATGAACATGACGGCGACGCCCCAGTCGCCGACGTACTGCCCCATGGCGATGAAGAAGAACGCGGCGGGGTCCTCGGCGATGACGCCCTGGACCGCGGTGTCGCCGAACGCCTGGATCACCAGCCAGAGGGTGCCCGTGTAGAAGATGGCCAGGAACGCCACGGCGATGTAGGTCGCTCGGGGGATCGACCTCGCCGGGTCGCGGGTCTCGTTGCGGTAGAGCACCGTCGACTCGAACCCCATGAACGCCGCGAAGCCGAACCCGAGGATCGCGAACATGCTCGGGGTGAAGACGTTCTCGGGCGCGAAGGTCGCGAAGCCGAGGTCGCCGCCGCGCTGGGTGAGGATCGAGGCGGCGAGGACGAGCAGCAGGGCCGTCTCGAGCACCAGCAGGACCCCGAGCACGCGGGCACCGACATCCACGCCCGCCGCGGCGAGGCCGAAGACGAGCACCGCGCCGACGACGGCGAGCACCCACCACGGCAGTTGGATCCCGAAGACCTGCGCCATCATGCCCTCGGCCATCACGCCGAAGAGCCCCCACAGTCCGATCTGCAGGAGGTTGTACGACACCCAGGCGAGGAAGCCCGCGCCGAGGCCCACGACCTTGCCGAGTCCCACGGCGATGTAGGTGTAGAAGCCGCCCATCGGCTTGAGGTTGCGGGCGGTGTAGAGGAATCCGATCGAGAACACGGCGAGGACCACGCCGGCGATGGCGTAGACGAGCGGGGCGGAGACGCCGCCGATGAGCACGGCGAGCGGTCCGATGCCGGCGAGCACGCTGAGGGGTGCCGCGGCCGAGACCACGAGGAAGACGACGCCCCAGGTTCCGAGGGCCGCGGTCTTGAGCGCTCCCGTCTTCGGCGTGTCGTCGAGGAGGGTCGAATCCAGGGTCACGGCAACTCCTTCGTTGAATGCGGACCCGTGCGCGGGGGATGCGTCGCGGGGGTGACTGAGGTGAGTCTGCATCATTTCCGGCGATTGCGCAATCGATTGTGCAATTTCGTCCACCGCGGGATTCCCGCTGGTTAGGATCGGACCGGGAGGGATCCGATGGTCGCCACACGTCCGCCGACACTGCAGGATGTCGCCGACCGTTCCGGCGTGTCGCGCGGGACCGCGTCGCGGGCCCTCTCGGGAGGCGGGCGCGTCTCGGCCGAGACCCGAGCGCGCGTGGCCGCCGCGGCCGCCGAGCTGAACTTCTCGACCAACAGCGGAGCACGGAACCTCCGACGCGCCCGCGCCGGATCGATCGGGCTCTGGCTGCCGCAGGGCCTGCGGTTCATGGAGTACTACATGAACTTCGCCTTCGGCGTGGTCGAGGCGACCCACGAGCAGGAGCTCACGGTCTCGCTGATCCCAGGCGACTACCCCCCGGAGAAGGCCCGCGGCCTGCACGTCGACGGCTTCGTCATGGCCGACGTCGACAGTCACGACGAACTGGCCCGGGCGATCCTCGAGACGGGCCGGCCCGTCGTCACCTCCGAACTCGTTCCGCCGGGCGTGCCGCAGCCGACGGCGTCGGTCATGGCCGACCACGATTCCGCCACCCGTCGGCTCCTCGAGCGCCTCCGCGACGGCGGGGCGACCTCGATCGTCGTGCTCATCCCCGACATCGACCAGATGTGGGTCCAGGCGGTCCACGACGCAGCGGCCGCCTGGTCCGACCAGCAGCAGGCGGCGCTCTCGTTCCGCCCCCTCGTCGGCGTCCCTTCCGCGACCGAGCTGCGTCGCCTCGTCGGCGAGCTCATCGACGCCCGGCCGGATGTCGACGCCATCGTGTCCGTTCCGGACGGCCTCGCCGTCGGCATCCTCTCGACGCTGCAGGAACTCGGTCGAACGGTGCCGGGCGACATCCAGGTCGTGTCGTACGTCGACAGCGCGGCGTTGCCGATCGTGCAGCCGCCCGTCAGCGCCCTCGACCTGCGGCCGCGCGAGGCCGGACTGCGCGCGGGCCAGCTGCTCGTCTCGCTCCTCGAAGGGCATGCCGCGCCGCCGGAGTCGCCGGAGCTGGTGGTGGAGACCTTCGAGCTCGTCTACCACGAGCGGGACTCGACGCGGCGGGTGGGAGAGCAGCACCGACCTTGACCACCGGGCGCCGGCGCGCGCGGGCGAGGCGCCGCCCGGACTCGATTCCGGGCGGCGCCTCAGGCGTGCGGGCTACTCGCCGGCGGCCAGGCGCTGCCGGTCGTCCTCGAGCAGCGCGTCCGCGCCCTCGTCGCCCTCGGCGATGACCTCGTCCTCCTGCAGCGACATGTGCAGGCGGCGTCGGAACAGGCGCGTCATCACGAGCAGTGCGATGAAGCCGACCGCGAGCCAGATGAGGCCGTAGGTCATCGCCTCGCTGCTCACGTTGAGCCAGAGCACGACGGTGAGCACGACGCCGATCACGGGCAGCAGGATGTTGCGCACGATCTGCCACGCGGTCTTCACCTCGCGGCGGCGGATCGCGAAGTGCAGGATGACGGCCAGGTTGACGACCGTGAATGCGATGAGCGCGCCGAAGTTGATCAGCGAGAACACGAAGTCGAGGTCGGCCACCGCCGCGCCCAGCGACACGATGCCCACGAGCACCACCGCGACCGCCGGGGTGCGGAAGCGCGGGTGCACGTACGACAGGCGCCGCCCGACCGGCCCCCGGCTGTTGCGGCCCATCACGTAGATCATGCGCGACACGCTCGCGTGCGAGGCGAGGCTCGACGCGGCGGCCGCGGCGATCGCTGCCGAGACGAAGAAGATCTGGAAGAGCATGCCGCCGACGGAGTAGGCGATCTCGGGCAGCGCCGTGCCCTCGGTGAAGCCCTCGGTGGCCGGGAAGAGCGACTGCGCGAACCAGGCCGCGGTGAAGAAGATGACGCCGCCGAGCAGCAGCGCGAGCACGATCGCCTTGGGCACCGTGTGCGCGTCCTTCGCCTCCTCGGTGTACATCGTGATGGCGTCGAAGCCGATGAACGAGAAGCACACGATCGTGGCGGCGCTGACGACGGTCGCGATCTGCACGTTGGCGTGGTACAGCGGCTCGATGCTGAACGCGGTGCCGTTGCCGGCGCCCTGCTGCAGCGCGCCCCAGGCGAGCATCACGAAGACCGCGATGAGCACGACCTGGAAGACGAGGAGCGTCGCGTTCACGCGCGAGGTCGACGAGATGCTCCAGAGGTTGAGCAGCGTGATCAGCGCGACGTAGCCGATGACCCAGACCCATCCGGACACGTCGGGGAAGAACGACTCGAAGTACTGGCGCACGAGCAGCGCGTTCACGAGCGGCAACAGCAGGTAGTCGAGCAGCGCCGTCCATCCGACCAGGAACCCGACGTTCGGGTGGATCGTCTCGGACGCGTAGGTGTAGGCCGAACCGGCCGACGGGTAGACGCGCGTCATCCGTCCGTAGCTGATGGCGGTGAACAGCATCACCACCAGCGCGAAGAGGTAGGCGAGCGGGACGACCCCGCCGCTCTCCTCCGAGACGTAGCCGAACGTGTCGAACACCGTCATGGGGGTCATGTACCCGAGGCCGAGGCCCACGATGGCCCAGAGGCCGAGGGAACGCCGGAGCTTCGTGGGGGCTGCCGTCTTCAGTGCGGTTGTGGTCATGGTGGATCCTGTCGTCGCCATTGTCGAGCGGGCTGACACTACGGCAGTCGGCCCGCGGGGGGCCTCGCCACAGTGGCGAGCGCCTGCGCCGCGATGCGCCAGCCTGTCGAAGCGGGTGGCCCCGGTGGATGCGGCGTGGGCGGTCCGGATCGCGCAGGGACGTCTGGCCCTGACTCGTGCGGTGTCCACCGCGGGCGGATAGGCTGGGCGAGCGGGTCGGCGACGCGTTCGCCGATGACATGACGTGCGGTCGACCCGGCGGGCAGTCAGGTGATTGAGCGCCCGATCGGAGCAGGTGGACGATGTCCTGGGATGACGAACCGTACGGCGACCCCCTCGGTCGTCCGCACCGGCCCGCGTCAGGGCGTCAGATCCTCCTCCAGATCGCGGGATACGTGGGTGCCGTGGTCGCCGTCGTCGCGCTCGTGGTCGGCGCGATCTCCGCGGTGACGCTGGTCGGGACCGCCACGAACCCGGAGGGGTTCGCGGCACCGTCGGCGCGCGGGCAGGGCGTGGGGCTGCCGCCGGTGAGTGCGCCGGTCGCCGACGGCGAACCGGTGAGCGGCGCCGCCGGGTCGGACGACGAACCGACTGGCGTGACCAGTTCGGAGGTGGCTCCGATGGTCGAGCCCGAGACCGGCGCCGACGTCGAAGTGGAGGGCGACTGGATCTCGCAGGTCGCCGCGGCGACCGGGGTCCCCAAGCGGGCGCTGTCGGCGTACGCCGTCGCGCACGTCTCCATCGCCCAGGCGGAGCCGCAGTGCGGCCTCGACTGGACGACGATCGCGGCGATCGGCGCGATCGAGTCCGGCCACGGCAGCCACGGCGACTCGGTCCTCGAGGACGACGGCCAGGTCCGCCCCGCGATCGTGGGCCCGGCGCTCGACGGCAACGGCTTCGCCACGATCAGGGACACCGACGACGGGGTCTTCGACGGCGACGCCACGTGGGATCGCGCGGTCGGGCCGATGCAGTTCATCCCGTCGACGTGGGCCCGGTGGGGGATCGACGCGAACGGCGACGGCGTCGCCGATCCGAACCAGATCGACGACGCCGCGCACGCCACGGCCCTGTACCTCTGCGCGTCGGGCCCGATGACGACCCCCGAAGGGTGGCGCAAGGCCATCTACTCGTACAACCACGACAACGAGTACGTCGACAAGGTGGCGACGGTCGCGAACGGCTACGCGGCCTCGGCCGGGTGATCGGCCCGCTGCGGTTCGCCGATTGCGCACGAATCGGACGGACCGGCGACGAGCCGATTCGGCATGGGACACCCGCGAGCCGACGCGACGCGCGTGCCAGACTGCACCGATGACCGATTTCGAGCTGGCGCGCATCGAGGGCGGCACCGTCGGACTGCACGACGCCCGGCGGAAGGTGCGCTGGAGCGTCGAGCTCGAGCCGTTCGAGATCGGCGTCTACCCCGTGACGCAGGAGCAGATGGCCGAGCTGCTGGGGGAGACGGCAACCCACCCGCGCCGGCCGGCGACCGACGTCAGCTGGCTGCGCGCCATCCGATTCTGCAATGCCGCCTCGGAGTGGGAGGGGCTCGACCCGGCGTACACGTACGAGGGCGAGCAGGTCACCTGGCACGTCGACGCCGACGGGTACCGCCTGCCGACCGAGGCCGAGTGGGAGTTCGCGTGCCGGGCCGGGTCGACCGGACCGCACTACGGCCCGCTCGCCGAGGTCGCCTGGACGAGCGCCGACGGCGTGACCGCACCGCGGCCCGTGGGCGCCAAGTTGCCGAACCTCAACGGCCTGTTCGACACGCTCGGCAACGTGTGGGAATGGTGCTGGGACCTGCTCGACCCGGCCCGGTACGACGACTACCGGGTCTTCCGCGGCGGTGGCTTCGCCGACGACGCGTGGAGCGTCCGCGCCTCCACCCGCCGCGGTGGCGCGCCGCGCATGCACCACGAGGACCTCGGGTTCCGGGTCGCCCGCGGCGGGTTCGATGCGACGGATGCCGCGCAGGGCTGGTCCGCGCAGGCCGACGAGGAGCGGGCGATGATCGACGGCCCGCTCCCGCCCGGGTGGACGCCCCGGCGCTGAGAGGTCAGGTGCCCGCGACGTCGTCCGGTTCGGCCGCGTACTCCTCGTCGGTGACGTGGTCGCCCCACGTCGCGTCGTCGTCCTCCCAGATGGCGAGGTGGCACATGAACGAGTCGGAGGTCGCGCCGTGCCAGTGCCATTCGCCGGGAGGGGTGTAGACGGTGTCGCCCGGGCGCATCACCCGGACGCCGCCGCCGCGGGACTGCACGAGGCCCGTGCCATCCGTCACGTGCAGGGTCTGGCCGACCGAGTGGGTGTGCCAGGCCGTGCGGGCGCCGGGTGCGAATCGCACTACGTTGACGCGCACGCGCGACGGCGTCTCGCCGCGGGCGACGACGTCGAACCAGACGTCGCCCGTGAAGAGCTCGGCCGGGCCCTTCACGGTGGGTTGCTCGGGAAGGAACTCCATGGCGCCTGCTCTCATTCGGTGTCCGCGTCGTCGATGCGGGCGATGTCGACCGGCTCGCGCTCGAGGGCTCGGAGCTCGTCGAGGCTCGCCGAGAACGTGCCGAGGTGGATCACGTTCTCGTCGAAGCCGATGCCGGACGCGTCGTAGTAGAACCCGAGGTTGCCCCACGGGAGGTAGGTGATGAGGTCGCCGTCCTCGGGGTCCGATCCCGGAACTCCGGCGGCTTCGAGGCCGCGAGGCAGGTCGGCGACCTTCTCACGTCCGGCGAAGTCGGAGAACGTCAGGGTGAGCGGCAGCATCGACAGGAAGTCGCGCGTCGCCGCGTTGTCCGCCGTGATCGTGACGTCGATGACGATCGCACCGGAACTGAAGCGGACCACGGCACCCGCCACGGGGGCTGTGGAGGGTGCCGCGGCCGCGGCCGACGTGGCGGGCTCGGATTCCGAGGGCGATGTCGGTTGCCGCGTCGGCGACGGCTCGGATGCGGCCGGGGTACCAGCCCGGCTCGTGCAGGCCGTGGCGCCGATCGCCACCGACACCAGCGCGGCCACGGTCATCAGTCGTCGCATTGCGGTTCCTCCCATCTCGATAGATGCTGCCTACGCCGCTCAGGAGGTGAGCAGCACCTTGGTGGCGCGGCGCTCGTCCATGGCCGCGTAGCCCTCGGCTGCCTGCTCGATCGGCAGCTCGAGGTCGAAGACGGCGCCGGCGTCGATCCGGTCGGTCATGATCAGGTCGATCAGCTCGGGCAGGAAGCGACGCACCGGGGCAGGCCCGCCGTGCAGGTGCACGCCCGAGAAGAACAGCTCCAGGCCGTCGAGCGAGACGTCGTGCGAGACCCCGACGTAGCCGACGTGGCCGCCCGCCCGCGTGGCGCGGATGGCCTGCATCATCGACTCCTGCGTGCCGACCGCCTCGATGGTCGAGTGCGCTCCGAGGCCGCCGGTGAGCTCCTTCAGCTTCGCCACGCCCTCGTCGCCGCGCTCCTCGACGATGTCGGTGGCGCCGAACCTGCGCGCGAGCGCCTGCCGGTCGGCGTGCCGCGAGAACACGATGATGCGCTCCGCACCGAGCTGCTTCGCGGCGAGGACGCCGAGCAGCCCGACCGCGCCGTCGCCGACGACCGCCACGATCTTGCCGGGCCCGGCCTCGGCGGCGACGGCCGCGAACCATCCGGTGCCGAGCACGTCGGATGCTGCGAGCAGCCCGCGTTCCTGCTGCGGCGTCGGCCGGCCGGGCGTCGCGACGAGGGTGCCGTCGGCGAGCGGCACGCGGAGGTACTCGGCCTGCGTGCCGAGCGCGCCCATCGGCACCGCGTGCACGCAGCGCGACTGGTAGCCCGCCTGGCAGATCTCGCAGGTGTTGTCGGAGGCGAAGAACGACCCGACGACGAAGTCGCCGACGGCGACGTTCCGCACGTCGGCGCCGATCTCCTCGACGACGCCGACGTACTCGTGGCCCATGGGGGCCGGCCAGCCGTAGTCGTCTTGGCCGCGGTACGGCCAGAGGTCCGACCCGCAGATGCAGGCCGAGGTCACGCGGATGATCGCGTCGGTCGGTTCGGCGATGGTCGGCTTCTCGCGGTCCTCGACGCGCACGTCGCCGGGGCCGTACATGATGACACCACGCATGGTGGGTACTCCTTCTGTTCCAGGGGGTTACTGGTCGGTCGCCGCCGCGAGCGCGGCAGCGGGTCGGGTCTCGGGGGCGGTCGGGGTGGTGGGGGTTCGGGTCGGGTCGGCGGGCGGGTTCGCACCGCGGCGGCGCGGCACGAGCAGTGCGACGGATGCCGCGGCCAGCGCGATCACCGCACCGGTCACGATGCCCAGCGGCAGCATGGTCGCGGCGCCGGCGATGCCGACGAGCGGCGCGACGAACCCGCCGATCGCGAAGCGCGCCATGCCGAGCAGGGACGAGGCGGTGCCGGCCATCTGCGGGTACCCGGCGAGGGCGAGCGTCGTGGTCGGCGGGGTGGTCGCGGCGACGCCGCCGACGAGCATGAACAGCGACGCGATCACGACGCCGACCGGCACCGCGAACAGGCCGCCGGCGAGCAGGCCGAGGGCGCCGAGCGCGCACATCACGAGGCCGGCGGCGAGGGCGCCGCGCGAGCCCCAGCGTTCCGTGGCGCGCGCGGCGAGCCATCCGAAGACCATGAACCCGGCCGAGTTCAGCCCGAACGCGATCGCGTACTGCTGCGGGCTGAGGCCGTAGATGCCCTGCAGCACGTACGTGGCGCCGGCGAGGTAGGCGAACACGGCCGCGTAGGCGAAGCCGCTCACGAGCACGGCGCCGACGAACCGGCGGTCGGCGAGCAGGGTGCGGTAGTCGCGCCCGGTCTGCGCCAGGCCGCCGCGCGTGCGCCGTTCAGCCTGCAGGGTCTCGGTGAACTGCAGGGCGACGGCGAGCAGGATGGCGCCGCCGATGCCCGCGAGGAAGAGGAAGAGTCCGCGCCAGTCGGCGACCGTCGCGAGCAGCCCGCCGAGCAGCGGACCGACGATCGCGGCCAGGCCGCTCAGCACCGTCAGCCGGCCGAAGAAGCGGATGAGCGCGGCGCCGGAGTAGAGGTCGCGGCCGGCGGCCTGCGCGATCACGAGGCCGACGCCGCCGGCGACGCCCTGCACGAAGCGGGCGATGACGAGCAGTTCGACGCTCGGCGAGACCGCGCACCACACCGATGCGGCGATGTACGCGGCGACGCCGATGAGCAGCGGCATCCGTCGACCGAACCGGTCGGAGAGCGGACCCGCAACGAGCTGGCCGAGCGCGAGCCCGATGAGGCACGCCGTGATCGTGAGCTGCGCCATCGACGTGGCGGCGCCGAGTTCGAGCGTGAGCGCGGGCAGCAGCGGCAGGTAGAGGTCCATCGAGATCGGACCGAACACCGTGAGCAGGAGCAGCACGGCGGGAAGCAGCCGGCCGCGCCGCGGCGGGGCGGGAGTCGAGGAGGTGATAGATGGCACGACATCGAGTAGACCGGCTCGCGCGGAGTCGGGGGAGGCCCTGATGAGCGGTGTACTGCGAGAGCACCCCTCGCCGGCGGCATCCGACCTACCCTGTCGGCATGGACAATCGAGCCGAGGTGCGCGAGTTCCTCATGTCGCGCCGGGCCAAGCTCACGCCCGAGCAGGCCGGCCTGCCCGCCGGGCCGAACCGGCGCGTCGCCGGCCTGCGCCGCACCGAGGTCGCGGTGCTCGCCGGGGTGAGCGTCGAGTACTACTCGAAGCTCGAGCGCGGCACGATCGCGGGCGCCTCGTCGGCGGTGCTCGACGCCATCGCGAACGCGCTGCAGCTGGATGACACGGAGCGGGCGCACCTCTTCGACCTCGCCCGCGCGGCCGACGGCATCCCCACGTCGGGGCGGCCTCGCAAGCGCACGGCGCGGCAGGCGCCCGCCCGCCCCAGCCTCAGCTGGACGCTCGAGTCGATCACCGGCGGCATCGCGTTCGTCCGCAACCAGTACCAGGACCTGCTCGCGACCAACGCCCTGGGGCGAGCGTTCTACTCGCCGTTGATCGGCGACGGCGGACGCACCCCGAACCTCGCGCGGTTCCAGTTCCTCGACCCAGTCTCGCGCGAGTTCTACCCCGACTGGGAGCTCTTCGCCGAGATGTGCGTCGCGATCATGCGCGCCGAGGCCGGCCGCAACCCGCACGACCGCGTCATGCAGGACCTCGTCGGCGAGCTCTCCACGCAGAGCGAGACGTTCCGTCGGCTCTGGGGCGCGCACGACGTGCGAACCCACGGCGCCGGCACGAAGCGCTTCGTCCATCCCGTGGTCGGCGAGCTGACGTTCGCGTACGAGGAGTTCGCCCTCACCTCGGAACCCGGCCTCGTGATGCTCGTCTACACCGCGGAGCCCGGGTCGCCGTCGGCCGAGCGGCTCGCGCTGCTCGCCTCGTGGGGCGCGAGCCATCCCGTTCCGGGACCTGTCTCGTCGGTGTGAAGGTCCAGACCGGCAGGTCCGTCTGCCGGAGGAGACCGACCGGGTGGTCGGTCGGTGTGCGAGACTGGCGGCATGGACATGCGCACCCGGATCCTCTCCGAGACCCGCCGCCTCACGCTCGAGCGCGGGGTCGTGCCCTCGCTGAACGTCGTCGCCGAGGCCGCCGGCGTCTCCAAGGGCGGCCTGATCCACCACTTCCCGTCGCGCGCGGCGCTCGTCGACGGACTCGTCGGGCAGGCGCTCGACGAGGTCGACGCGGCGATGCGCGAGGCGGCTGCCGAGGGGAATGCCGCGTCGGCGTGGCTCCGCCTGTCGGTGCCGAGCGGCGACGACCTCGAGCTCTTCCGCGCGATCGCGATCGCCCACCGGGCACTCGAGGCGCCCGGCGCGGCGACGGTCGCGGCCGCCGACCAGGCGACGGCCGCATGGGAGCGGATGATCGCGGACGAGGTGGGCGACGCCGTCCGCGCCCGCGTCATCCGGCTCGTCGGCGACGGATTGGCGATGAACGCGTTGGCGGGCGTCGGGGCGCCGCTCGGCGACGATGAGCTGACCGAGCTCGAGCAGCACCTCATCGGCGGGCGCCGCGCCGACCGCTCGTGAGCGCGGCGCTGCTGCTCGGCATCGCCGGCCTGGCGGTGCTCGACGCGTTCAACCCGGCGACGATCCTCTCCGTGACGCTGATCCTGCTCGCGGCCCCCCGTCGGCCGGGGCTCACGGCCCTCGCGGCGGTGGCCGGCGCCGCCATCACGGTGTTCACGCTCGGCGCCCTCCTCTACCTCAGCGCCGGAGCGGCCGCCGGTGCGGTCGAGGGGGTCGTGACCGTCCTGCGGTTCATCGCGTTCGGCGCGGCCGCGGTCGGACTCGCCGTCGCGGGGTTCCGGCGCCTGGCGGACCGGCCTCGCCGTCCGATCACCCTGCCCCCCTGGTTCCGGCCGGCGACCGCACTCCCGTTCGGCGTGGTCATCACCGCGGCCGACCTGCCCAACGCCTTCCCGTACCTCATCGCGATCGAGCGACTCGTCGACGTCGGCATCCCGACGTGGCACGGCCTCCTCGTGATCGCCGGCTACACGTTCGTCTACTGCCTGCCCTGCCTCATCCTGCTTGCGATCGGCCTCGTCGCCCGTGATCGCACGCGCGCGTGGCTCGACGGACTCGTCACGCGCTTCGGCACCGGCACGGTGCGGCGGTCGGTGCCGCTCGCCGTGACCCTGTTCGCCGCGGCCGTTGCGGTGGGCGCCATCCCATTCGTGCTGCCTTAGCGGCTCAGCAGCAGCGTCGCGATGGTCGCGCCGTGCACCACCGCGATGCCGAGGTTGCTCAGCACGACGGGGTTCCGGAACCCCCCCTTGGACCGTCACCGCGGTGCCCACCTTGTACACGACCTGCACGCCGAGGAGCGCGACGGCGGCGGCCTCGACGAAGGCCCGATCGGGACCGAGGAGCCACGACGCGAGCAGTGCGCCGCTGGCGAGCAGGATCGCGGTGTAGATCGCGAACAGGATGTCGCGCGCCGCCGTGCGCTCGCCGTAGGCACCGACGACCCATTGGCGATTCGCCCGCATCGCGATGAGCACCGGCACGAGCACGACCAGGTTGAGGGCGAGCGAGACGACGATCATGCGGCCGCCTCGTCGCGCACCCACGCCGGAACGTACGGTTCCGTCGCCTGTTCGAGCCATGACCACACCTGCGCCTGGCGTGACGCGACCCGCGTACTCGACGCGGCCCGGGTCAGCCGTCCGATCTCGACGTACCCGCCGTGGAGCTCGCGGTGCGCGTCGCCGAGCGCGAGCTCGACCGCGTGGCGGCTCGATCGGTTCGGCGTGGTCGCGCCGGGGAGCACGCTCATCGCCGGCATCACCCATCGCCACACCCAGTACATGGAGTTCGGCATGTCGCGGCCGAGACCGGTGCCCGCGACGAGGCCCGGGTCGTAGGTGTTGAGCCGGCGGCCATCGGCGGCGAACCGGCTCGCCCACTGGTGAGCCAGGGTCACGAGCGCGAGCTTGCTCGACGCGTAGGCGACGCCGCCCTGCTCGCGCTCGTCGGCGAAGCGCTCGCCTCCCGTCGCCGCGGGCATCGCGGTCGCGAGTTCGGCAGGCGGCTGCCATACGGGGTCGGGCACGAGATTGAACGACGCCCGCTTGCCCCGATGCGTCGACGAGCCCAGGAGTACGACGTGGCCGTCGTCGGCGAGCAGCGGTCGGATGCCGCGGACCAGCAGGTGCTGGGCGATCACGTTGACCGTGAAGGTCAGCTCCCACCCCTGCGCGCCCTGTCGTCGGCGGTCGGTGTACTGCGCGCCCGCGTTGAGGATCGCCGCGTCGACCGGTCCGATTCGGCCGTCGGCGATGAGCCCGCGCACCTCGTCGAGCGCCGACGATACCGTCTCGAGATCGGCGAGGTCGGCGTGCACGCCGTGGGCGGTGAGGCCGGCCGCGCGAGCGGTGGCGACCGCGGCATCCGTTCGCCCGGCGTCGCGCCCGATGAGCACGAGCCGGGGGCGAGACGGATGTCGCGTGAGGTGCCCGAGCATGCCGGCGCCGATGCCGCTGGTCGGACCGGTGAGGAGCACCGTGGACGAAGTGATGTCAGTTTGTGTCATAGGGTCACGATAGGTGATGTCACAATGTGACACAAGAGTAGGATGCGAGACATGCCCCGATGGCCCGAGGACACCCGCGCGAGACTCGTCGACGCCGCCTTCGCCCTCTTCGTCGACCAGGGGTACGCCAACACGACCGTCGAGCAGATCGCCGCGCGCGCCGGTGCCACGTCGCGCACGTTCTTCCGGCAGTTCCGCGACAAGGACGAGGTGGTCTTCGCCGACGACGACGAACTGCTGCCGTTCCTCATCGCCTCGATCCAAGGCGTCCGCGACGCCGCCGACGCGGGTGCCATGATGCGCTCGGCACTCGGCGACCTCGCCGACCGCTTCGAGCCGCAGCGGCGGCGACTGCAGCAGCGCCAGCGCATCATCGAACAGGATGTCGGCCTCACCGGCCGCGAGCTGGCCAAGCAGGCGCGCTGGCAGCACGCGGTCAGCGACGCGCTCGCCGCCCGCGGCTTCGAGCGCGAGGACGCGGAGATCCTCGCCGCGATCGGCTTCGCCCTGTTCACGGGCGCGCTGCACGAATGGCTCGCGACCGACGACGACACCACGCTTCGCGACCACGTCGAGCGCCGATTCCCGCGGGTGGTCGACGCGATGACGCGGCCGGTGCCCGCACCGGCCCCGGCGAGTCCGGCCCGACCGGCCGCCGAGGGGTCCCTCACGTCGGCGTGAGACCCGACGCCGTCGTCGGCCGATGACAGACTGACGACGTGGATCGAGGAAACTGCGACTTCGTCGTCGTGGGCGCCGGCTCGGCCGGCTGCGCCGTGGCGGCGCGCCTGTCGGAGGACCCGGAGCACAGCGTGCTGCTGCTCGAGGCCGGCCCGAGCGATGATCGGCTGGAGATACGGATCCCGGCCGCGTTCTCCAGGTTGTTCCGCTCGCCGGTGGACTGGAACTACGAGACCGAGCCCCAGGCCCGGCTGAACGGCCGGAGGATCTACTGGCCGCGCGGCAAGGTGCTCGGCGGCTCGTCGGCGATCAACGCCATGATGTGGATCCGCGGCTTTCCCGAGGACTACGACGCGTGGGCCGAGACGGCCGGCGAGTCGTGGTCGTGGAACGCGCTGTCGCCCTACTTCCGGAGGGCGGAGCGGATGGCCGATCCGCATGCCTCCGGCGACGAGATGGGAACGTCCGGTGCGATCCGGATCGCGCCGCAGCGCGCGCCCCGCTCATCCACCGCCGCCTTCATCGACGCGGCCCGCGAGATCGGGCTGGACGAGATCGCAGCCAACGGGCCCGCGCGCGTCGGCGTCATCCGAACCATGGTCACCCAGCGCCGGGGCGCGCGGTTCAGCGTCGCCGACGGGTACCTGAAGCCAGCGCGGCGACGCCGCAACCTCACGGTCCGGACGGGAGCGCACGCCACCCGCGTGCTCTTCGACGGTACGCGAGCCGTGGGCGTCGAGTACGTCCGAGACGGCGGGACCACGTCGGTCCGAGCCGAGCGCGAGGTGATCCTCTGCGGCGGCAGCGTGAACACCCCGCAGCTGCTGATGCTCTCCGGCATCGGCGATCGCGGCGAACTGGAAGCACTCGGCATCCCGGTCGTCGCCGACTCGCCGGAGGTGGGCAAGAACCTCAAGGACCACCTCGTCGCCGGGCTCATCATCGACGCGAACGGCGACACGCTGTTCGCCGCCGAGCGTGCCCGGGAGCTGCTGAAGTACCTGGTCGCGAGGACGGGCATGCTCACCTCCAACGTCGCCGAGGCGTACGGCTACGTGAGGAGCCGGCCCGACCTGTCGCTCCCGGACATCGAGCTGATCTTCGCCCCGGTCGCCTTCGTCGACCAGGGACTCACCACGCACCCCGCGCACGGGTTGACGGTCGGCGCCGTCCTGCTGCAACCGAACAGCAGCGGGACGGTGAGCCTCGCCAGCGCGGACCCCTTCGACGCGCCCCGCATCGACCCGAGCTACCTCACCGACCCGGACGGCACGGACCGGGACGCGCTCCTCTTCGGCCTCGCGGTGTGCGAGGACCTCGTCGCCACCGAGGCGTTCGGCCGGGTGTCGGATCGCGGCTTCATCAGGCCCGTCGGCTCCGACGGGATGAGCCGCGCCGATCGCGACGCGCTCGCCCTCGCGGAGTACGCCCACACGCTCTACCACCCGGTCGGCACCGCGCGAATGGGGACGGATGCCGCATCCGTCGTCGACGAGCACCTGCGCGTGCGCGGCGTCGACGGGCTCCGGGTCGCGGACGCCTCGGTCATGCCCACGATCATCCGCGGCCACACGAACGCGGCCGCCATCGTCATCGGCGAGCGAGCGGCCGATCTCGTCACGCGGACGCCGACGGGCTGATCCGGGATCACGGCCGTCGCCCGGCAGTCGCGGTGGGCGCGGCGGCGTTCACCGCTGCGGCTCAGCGCTCGGACCTGACGCAGCCCGGCTCGATCGGCTCGCCGGCGAAGCGCGCCGAGGTCCACTCGATGACTTCCTCCGGGCCACCGAGGCGGGGTAGTTCCCGACGCCCGCGAGACCCGCTTCCGGACCGGGGATCACGCCACGAGCAGGTACACCCCCGACGCCAGGGTGAGCAGCAGCACGGTCCGCTCGAACCAGACCGCGGGGATGCGGCGGGCGACGCGCCATCCGATCAGCGCACCGACCAGCAGCGCGGGCACGAGCACGAGGTTCAGCAGCAGCGACTGCGGCGTCATGAGTCCGAGGCCGACCGAGAACGGCACCTTGAAGGCGTTCACGACGAGGAAGAACCACGCGGCCGTGCCGAGGACCGCCTGCACCGGCAGGCGGGACGCCACGAAGTAGAGCGACATCACGGGGCCGGCGGCGTTCGCGACCATCGTCGTGAAACCGCCGAGCGGCCCGAACACATGGGCGAGCGCCGGCGGGACGGGCCGCGGATCGCCGCCGTCGCGGCGACGGCGCAGCATCAGCGTGAAGCTCAGCGCGACAAGGCCGACGAGGATCGCGCCGATGATGCGGCGCACCGCCGCGTCATCCGCGAACCAGAGCACGACGACGCCGAGCAGCACGCCGATCACGACCGACGGGACGAGCCGGCGCAGGATCTTCCAGTCGGCGTGGGCGTGGTACATCCGCACCGCGATCAGGTCGCCCACGAGCAGGAGCCCCAGGACCGCGCCGGTCGACGCCTTCGCGGGCAGCACGCTCGCGAAGAGCGCCGCGGGCACCGGGCCGAACGCGGGCATGCCGCTCTTCGAGAGGCCTACGGCGCACGCGGCGATCGCGAGCAGCAGCCACTCGAGCGGGGTGAAGATCGGCACCCCCACATCCTCGTACGCGAGCGCGGGCGTGCCGAACGCGATCACGCCGAGGTGTCTCCGGATGTCGCGGCGCGCGCCGCGACGGCGGCCCGCTCCGCCCACTTCGGCGTCTCGCCGTAGCGCTGGGGCGGCACGAGCCGGCCCGCCGCGCTGTCGTCGATGAGCTGCGCGAGCCGGCGCTCGCGGGTCGCCTCCTGCTTCGCGGACATGATCCAGTGGACGACCAGCCGGCGGTAGGTCGGCGTGGCCGCCTCCCAGAATGCGGACGCCGCGGCATCAGCGGCCAGCCTCGCCGCCGCATCGGCCGGGAGGTCGAGCGGAGCGTTCTCGTAGGAGTACCCGCGGTCGTCGCGCCGGCGCTCGAACGCGGCGACGCCGGCCGGACGCATGCGCCCCTCGGCGGTGAGCTGCTCGACGATGGCGATGTTGACCGCCGACCAGTTGCTCGTCGGCCGACGAGGGGTCCATCGTTGACGCCGTGCCTCGTCGTCGATGCGCTGCGAGACCGAGTCGATCCATCCGAAGCACAGCGCCTCGGGCACGGCCTGCTCCCAGGTCAGGCCCCGATCGGGCACGTGGTTCTTGTAGAGGCCCATCCACAGCTCGGCGGCGGTCTCGTGGTTCGCCTCGAGCCAGGCGCGGAACTCCTCGGGGCCGGAGAAGAACAGCGCCGGCCGCTCGGGCGTGCCGCCGGGCGTGCCGATCGTCGCGGTCATACCTCGAGTGTCGCAGCAGCCACCGGCATCGCCCGGGTCAGGCCCCGGCTGCCGCGCGCTGCGCGACGACGGCGGCGGCGATGCGGCCGATGAGCGCCTCAGGCAGCTCGGCCGAGTGCGGGAACGTCACGGAGTCCGTGCTGGAGCGGAACGGCGCCACCTCGGACTCGAGCGGCTCGGGGAGCCTCGGCACGGGATAGATGCCGACGTGCTTCTTCCAGCCGGCGAAGTGCAGGGCGTAGCGCCCGCCGAGCATCACCGCCGCGATGCCGTATCGCATCTTCTGCTCGGGATTCGGAACCTCCGCGACGATCGCGGCGCGTGTCCGGCGCAGGCGATCGGCGATGTCGTCGGGGAACGAGGCGATGTACTCGTCGACGGCCTGCGAGGCTGCGCCCGCGCCATCCGGTGCCGTTGACATGTCGGTCCCCTGCCTCAGGGCAGCTCGAACGCGGTGTCGCCGAGGGCGATCGTCGCGACGATCAGCACGAGGGCGCTGCCGATGACGAGGGCGCCCATGCCCAGCATGAGCGCGGTGCCGAGGAGGGTCCACTTCGATTCGCGGCCGACTGGCACGGCCTCGGGTGTGCGTCGGTCGAGGGTCATCGTCGGTCCTCCATCTCGGCGGCGATCGGTCGCGCTCCGATTGTCGCAGACGCCGATGTCCGCGGTCGAACACCGCACACGACAGTGCGCGCCCCGCGCTGATCCGCTGGTCGTGGCGGCCGGTAGGCTCAGTCGGTAGAAGTGAGGACTGTTCGCGTCCGCCCGATGCGAGTATGACTGGCGACGGGGTGCGTGCGATGTCGAGTCTGCTCGTCGGTCGGGATGCGGGCGCGCGGGCGGTCCCGGAACTCGAGCCGACGCAGGCGGTGTGCCTGCTCGACGGGCCGTACATCATCGAGGGCGGGCGGCGCGTGCCGGTGCCGGAGGGGAGCGAACGGCTCCTCGTGTTCGTCGCGCTCCGCAACGGACGGGCCGTCAGCCGCCGCAAGGTCGCGGGCACGCTGTGGCCGTCGGTCACGGAGGGCCGTGCGGCCGGAAACCTCCGGACCGCGCTGTGGCGCCTCCGATCATCGGGAATTGAGGTCCTGGACGCCGACCGGCACACGCTCTCACTGCGCTTCGGCACCGAGATCGACGTCGTGCGGGTCGAGGAGTGGGCCGGCCGGCTGGTCGAGGGCACGGCCGACTGCGACGACCTCTCCATGCACGGCTTCCACCCCGCCGCGATCGAGCTGCTGCCCGGATGGTACGACGACTGGGTCGTGTTCGAGCGCGAGCGCATCCGGCAGCGCCTCCTGCACGCCCTCGAGGCCCTCAGTCGCCGGCTCGCCGAACAGGGCCGGTTCGGCGAGGCGATCGAGGCGGCCATGACGGCCATTGACATCGACCCGCTCCGGGAGAGCGCCCAACGGGCGCTGATCGTGATCCACCTGTCGGAGGGCAACCTCGCGGAGGCGCGACGCGCCTACCGGCAGTACGCGCGCCTGCTGCGCACCGAACTCCGGGTCGCGCCGAGCGCGGACCTGACCGAGCTCGTCCGCCTCTGGAGCGACTAGCCCGGGAAGCGGCCGGGGGGCCGCGTCGCTACTGGATCTCCTGATCGCGCGGGCCGATGTCGACGCCCTCCTCGAGGTCGACCGACATGACGCCGGGCACCGGGTCGAGCGCGGCGACCGCGAGTGACTGTCCCGTGACGCCGCCGTGACACCGCCCCGCGTACCCTCGCGCCGTCGCATCCGATCGCATCCGGGCGAAGCGCCCGCGCAGAGGGGGAGGTGCCGTGATGGGCGAGGTCGACGTGAGCTCCGACGCCGTGGCCGGCGGTGGCGGGATCCGGACGGAGGCCGGTGACCTCGACACGTCGGTGTCGAGCCCGGGCGCGGCCGGTGCAGGCGCCGGAGCCGGCGCACGCGAGGAGCAGCAGGGCGGCGACGAGGGCGGCGACGGCCAGGCCGGCGCCACCGCCGGCGGTCTCGAGCAGGTCGAGGGGTACGAGCAGCCCGACGCCGAATCGGTCGCCGAGGCCGTCGTCGAGGCGGACGCGGACCTGCCGGACATCGGGGAGGCGTCGTTCGGCCCGGCGCCGGAAGCCGTGATCGGCACCGACGACCGCGTGCAGATCACGACGACCGCCGTCTTCCCGTGGCGCGTGCACGCGTCGCTGCGGATCACCGCGAACGACGGGTCGCAGTGGATCGGCACCGGCTGGTTCATCGGGCCGCACACGCTGGTGACCGCCGGGCACTGCGTGTTCATCAGGAACAGCGGAGTGCCCAACCGAGACGGATGGGTCCGGAGCATCACCGTGATCCCGGGCCGCAACGGCTCGCAGCAGCCGTTCGGATCGGCGGTGAGCACGAACTTCCGGACCGTGACGGGCTGGTCGAACAGCGGGAACCAGGAGTACGACTACGGGGCCATCATCCTGAACACGAACCTCGGCTCGACCACGGGCTGGCTGGGCTTCGGTGCCTACTCGGATGCCACGCTGCTCGCGTCGATCGCGAACATCTCGGGCTACCCGGGCGACAAGCCGGCGGGCACGCAGTGGTACCACGCCCGCAAGGTGACCTCGGTCGCGCCGCGCAAGGTCTACTACGACGTGGACACCTACGGCGGCCAGAGCGGCAGCGGCGTATACCGCATCGTCGACGGGCACCGGTACGCGATCGCGATCCATGCGTACGGCGGTGGCACGGCCAACTCCGGCACGCGGATCACGTCGGGCGTCTACAGCAACCTGGTGGCCTGGAAGGCATGACGCCTCCCGACGTGCCGGTCATCACCGGCACGGTGACGGATGACGCGGGGCGGCCGCTCGCCGAGGCGGCGGTCGCCATCGCGGCCGCCCCCGGGCCGGTGCCGGACATCGCCGCACTGACCGGCCCGGACGGGCGGTTCTCGATCGCCGCGCCGGAGCCCGGGGACTACACGGTCGTCGCCACGGCACCGGGCGAGCGGACCGGGCGCGTCACCGTGCACGTCGGCGTCGAGGGGCCGTCCGGGGGCGAGGGCGAGGTCGAGATCCGCGTCTCGGGCACCGGGCCCTAGGGCCGGACGCCGGCCGGGCGGTCGGGCGTACGCTGGGGGGATACGCCCGATCGTCCGACGGGAGGCGTCATGGTCCAGGTCCGCGTGCTCGGGGTCGCGCTCGATGCGTCGGGGCAGCACATCATCCTGCTGAAGCCGCTCGGCGAGCCGGCCAGCGAGGGGCGGGTGCTGCCCATCTGGATCGGGGCGCAGGAGGCCACCTCCATCCTCATCGCCATCCAGGGCGAGCAGCCGCCACGGCCGCTCTCGCACGACCTGATGAAGCTGCTGCTCGACGCCGTCGGCTCGCAGATCGAGCGCGTCGAGGTGACGCGCATCGAGGACGGCACGTTCTACGCCGAACTCTCGATCAGCACGCCCACCGGCCCGTACACGATCGACGCACGCCCGTCGGACTCGGTCGCGCTCGCCTCGCGGACGGGTGCGCCGCTGTTCGTCGCCGACGAGGTGCTCGAGGAGGCCGGCATCCCGGCCGAGATGGTCGAACCGCACGAGGAGTCCGACGAGGAGAAGCTCGACGAGTTCAAGAAGTTCCTCGACGACGTCGATCCCGAGGACTTCCAGGGGTAGCGCCGGACACACCCGACGGGCCGCCGACGCGCGCGCCGCGACATCCGGAAGGATCGACCACGTGAGCTGGATCTGGATGATCGCGGGAATCGCGCTCATCGCGCTCGGACTCAACGAGGTCTTCCACACGCTCCTGCACCCGACCGGCCGCGGGCGCTTCTCGCACCTCGCCGCGAGCTCGACGTGGGCGCTGTCGTCGCGGTTGGGCCGCCGCGGCCGCACGGTGGCCGGGCCGCTCGCCTCGGTCGCGGTCGTGACGGTGTGGGCCGTGTTCCAGATCGTCGGCTGGGCGCTCGTCTACCTGCCGTTCGTGCCCGACGGCTTCTCCTACAGTCCCGAGATCGCGCACGAGGGCTACCCGGCGATCGTCGAGGCGTTCTACTTCTCGGTCGTCAGCATGTCGACGCTCGGGCTCGGCGACGTCTACCCGATCGACCCGTGGCTGCGCATGTTCGCGCCGCTGCAGGCGCTCATCGGGTTCGCGCTGTTGACCGCCGCGGTCGCGTGGTTCCTCGAGCTCTACCCGGGCCTCGGCCGTCGCCGCGCGCTCGCGCTGCGGATCGCGCTCATCCAGCGGGCCGACACGGCCGGGCACCTGCTCAACATGGAGTCCGCGACCTCGAGCGGGCTGCTCGACTCGGTCACCGCCGACCTCGCCCAGGCCCGCGTCGACCTGTGGCAGAACAGCGAGTCCTACTACTTCACCGAGCAGGAGCCCGAGGCGTCGCTCGCGGCGCAACTGCCGTACGCCCTGCACCTCGCACGCCTCGCGCGACGCTCGCCCGACCGCACCGTCCGCAACAGCGGCCAGATGCTCGAGGAGGCGATCGACGACTTCGCGGGGGTCCTGCGGGACCGGTTCCTCCCGCACGGCGACGACACCGAGTCGGTCCTGCGCGAGTACGCCCGCCAGCACCGGCAGTCGCAGGTCACGACGGGCGGCGGTCCCGCCGCGCCAGGTACATCGTGAACGCCAGCGCCGCGAGCGCGGTCGCGCAGAGCAGCACGAGCCCGATCGTGTAGCTGTGCGCCTCGGCGTCGTAGGTCGCGCCCATGACGAGCGGCGGGAAGAAGCCGCCGAGTCCGCCGGCCGCGCCGACGATGCCCGTGACCGTCCCGACGCGCTCGGCGGGGGCGCGCTGGGCGACCCACGTGAACACCGCGCCCGTGCCGAGTCCGAGGAACACGGCCATGAGCACGAACGAGGAGCCCGCGAGCAGCTCGGGCGGCGGCTTCAGCGCGATCACGACGGCCATCACGGCCGCGCCGGCGAGCGAGATGCCGAGCACCTTGGCGGGCCCGATGCGGTCGGAGAGCCAGCCGCCGACGGGACGTGAGATGACGGCCGCGATCGCGAAGCCCGCCGTGCGGGCGCCCGCGTCGGCGAGGTCGAAGCCGTAGACCTCCTTGAGGTACGTCGGCAGGTACGTCGAGAACGCCACGAACCCGCCGAACGTCACGGCGTAGAGGAACGCCATCTGCCACGTCACCGCGAGCTTCGAGGCTGCTGCGAGCTTCGGCATCACCCGGTCGGTGTTCGGCTTCCAGGTGGGGGCGTCGCGCATGAACATCCAGACGACGGCTGCCACGACCAGGAGCGCGACCGCGATGATGATGTGCGTCGCCGTGTAACCGAACCACGCCACCATCCGAGGCGTGAAGAACGACGACAGCGCCGTGCCGCCCATGCCGGCGCCGAACAGGCCGGTCGCGAAGCCCCGCTTCGACGCGTCGTACCAGGCGTTCACGAACGGGATGCCGACCGCGAACGTCGTCCCGGCGATGCCGAGCAGGAATCCGAAGGCGATGAGCAGCGGGTACGAGCCGACCTGCCCGGCGTACATGACGAGCAGGACGGGCACCGCCGACACCGCGGTGAGGAGCGTGAACATGCTCCGTCCGCCGAACCGGTCGGTGAGCGCGCCGGTGAGGATGCGCCCGAGCGAACCGACGAGAACGGGCGTCGCGATGAGGATCGACGTCTGCGTCGCATCCAGCCCCAGTTCGTCGGCGTAGCGCACGGCGAGCGGGGCGATGATGTTCCACGCCCAGAACGTGATCGCGAAGGCGAGCAGCGCGAGGCCGAGGTTCAGTCCCCGACCGGGCAGCGCCGTCATGTCGGCGGTCGGCTTCGCTGACGCCTCGGTCATCTCGTTCCCCTTCCGGTGCGGTCCGGCGTTCGGGCGGTGTGGCGGTCGCCGGCGCGGTCGGGCGTGCCGACCGGCGACCAGCCGCGGCGGCGGATGCCGCTGCCGGGTGCGGGGCGGGCGTCGCGCGAGCGGTACACGATGTACGGGCGGAACAGGTAGTGCACTGGGGCCGTGAAGGCGTGCACGAGCCGCGTGAACGGCCAGATCACGAACAGGGCCATGCCGATGAGCGTGTGGATCTGGAACGCGAGCGTCGCCTCCGACATCGCCTCGATGTCGGGCTGGAAGACGAACAGCGACCGGAACCACGGCGAGACCGTCTCGCGGTAGGTCACGTCCTCGTGCGGCCCGAACACGCTGATCAGGGTCGTCGCGAGGCCGGCGACGATCGCGGCGACGAGCACCAGGTACATGGCCTTGTCGTTCTTCGTCGTCGCCATGAACACCGGCCCGGTCGTGCGCCGGCGGTAGATCAGGATGGCGACGCCCACGAGCGTCGCGACACCCGCGATGGAGCCGAGGCCGAGGGCCATGACGTGGTACATCTCCTCGGTGACGCCGACCGCGTCGGTCCACGCCTTCGGGATCACGAGGCCGATGACGTGGCCGATGACCACTACGAGGATGCCGAAGTGGAACAGCGGCGAGCCGATCCGCAGCAGCCGCGACTCGTACAGCTGCGACGACCTGGTGGTCCAGCCGAACTGGTCGTACCGGTAGCGCCAGATGAGCCCGCCGACGAGGACCGCGACCATCACGTACGGCAGGATGCCCCAGAGCACGACGCTCACGATCGCCCTCCCGTCGTCGCGAGGGGAAGCAGGCGCGGATCGTACGGGTCGAGACCGACCGACTCGGTCGGCGGGCCCGCGGCCGCCATCGCCATGGCCTGCTGCCGGTCGGCCGGCGAGCGACCCGGCAGGGTCGCGCACACGGCGGCGACGACGCCGGCGTACGGCGAGTCGCGTTCGGCGAGCGCAAGGCGGATCAGCTCGAGGCTCGCCCGGTACTCCTGCAGCAGCGCCGCGCCCGCGTCGGGTCGGTGCCGCGCGAACTCGAGCACGAGCGGAAGGTGGTCGGGCAGCTCGCCGGTCTCACCGAGCTCGAGCCCGGCGTCGCGGTAGCGCTGCGTGAAGTCGACGAGCACCATGCCGCGGCGGCGCGTGTCGCCATCCGTCCAGTACGACAGGTAGAGCGCGTGCCGCTTCGAGAGGTCGAAGACGTCGACGTACGCGCGCTGCACGACGGCGGCCGGTTCGCTCGCCCACCAGTCGAGGAGCGGGGCGAAGGATGGCGCGGCCTCCGGCGCCGACTCCGCGAGCGCCCGCCGGACGAGCCCCGCCAACGCGAGGGTGTCGTCGTCGGGGTAGCCGAGGCAGATCGACGCGGCCTGGTAGACCACGGGCCGGTTCATGAGCCGCTCCCGCGGGTCTCGGCGCCGTCGCCGCGGTCGCCCTCCTGGCCCCGTCGGTCGGGGAACAGGCCGGGCGGCGCGCCCTGGCCGTCCCAGTTGAGGAGGTTCACGCGGCCCCGCAGCGAGGCCTCGCCGGCCGCGCCATCCGAGGTCTGCCGCTCGCGCAGCGCGTGGAACGTCTCGACGGCGACCGGCGCCGGCCGGCCGCTCGCCTCGCCGAACGGGCCCGAGCCGACGATCTCGTACGGGCCGCCGTCGAAGTCGAGCGAGCAGCCGAGCTCCTCGAGCTCGTGCGCCTGCTCGTAGTGCGCGGTCGGGATCACGTACCGCTCGTCGTACTTCGCGATCGCGAGCAGGCGGTACATCTCGTACATGGTCGCGCCGTCCATCCCGACCGCTCGCGGGATCGACTCGTCGGTGGGCCGGCTCAGCGTGATGTCGCGCAGGTAGGCGCGCATGGCGGCGAGCTTGCGCAGCACCCCCGTCACGAGGTCGGTGTCGCCGGCGGTGAACAGCTCGGCGAGGTACTCGACCGGGATCCGCAGGGCCTCGATCGCGCCGAACAGGGTGCCGGCCGACTCGGCGTCGTGGCCCTGGTCGCGCAGCAGGTCGACGATGGGCGAGAGCGGCGGGATGTACCAGACCATCGGCATCGTGCGGTACTCGGGGTGCAGCGGCAGTGCGACCCGGTAGGTCTTCGCGAGTGCGTAGACGGGGGAGCGCCGCGCGGCGTCCATCCAGTCGTCGGCGATGCCCTGCTCGCGCGCGGCGGCGATGACCGCGGGGTCGTTCGGGTCGAGCATGAGGTCGAGCTGCGCCTCGTAGAGGTCCTTCTCGTCGGGCGTCGACGCGGCCTCGGTCACGCGGTCGGCGTCGTAGAGGAACAGGCCGAGGTAGCGCAGGCGCCCGACGCAGGTCTCCGAGCACACGGTCGGGATGCCGACCTCGAGCCGGGGGTAGCAGAGCGTGCACTTCTCGGCCTTGCCGGTCTTGTGGTTGAAGTAGATCTTCTTGTACGGGCAGCCGGTGATGCACTGGCGCCAGCCGCGGCAGCGGTCCTGGTCGACCAGGACGATGCCGTCCTCTTCGCGTTTGTAGATCGCGCCCGAGGGGCACGAGGCCATGCACGACGGATTCAGGCAGTGCTCGCAGATGCGCGGCAGGTAGAACATGAACGTCTGCTCGAACTGGAACGTGATCGCGTCCTCCGACTCGCGGCGGACCTTCTCGACCATCGGGTCGAGGTGGCCGAGCTCGCTCGTGCCGCCGAGGTCGTCGTCCCAGTTGGCCGACCACGTGATCTTCGTGTCCTCGCCGGTGATGAGCGACTTCGGCCGGGCGACCGGGAAGTCGTCGCCGAGCGGGGCGTTCGTGAGCGTCTCGTAGTCGTACGTCCACGGCTCGTAGTAGTCCTCGAGCTTCGGCTGCACCGGCGAGGAGAAGATCGTGAGCAGGCGCTTCAGCCGGCTGCCGGTGCGGAGTTTCAGGCGCCCCCGGGAGTTCAGCGCCCACCCGCCGCGCCACTGCTCCTGGTCCTCGTAGCGCCTCGGGTAGCCCTGGCCGGGCCGGGTCTCGACGTTGTTGAACCATACGTACTCGGTGCCGGCCCGGTTCGTCCACGCCTGCTTGCACGTGACGGAGCAGGTGTGGCATCCGATGCACTTGTCGAGGTTCATGACCATGCCCATTTGAGCCATGACGCGCATCAGAGCGTCACCTCCTGCGATTCCTGCGAGGGAGCCATACTGTGCTTCCGAACTGCGTGCATCAGTACGTCACCTCCTGCGACCGGCGGCGGATCGTCGCCACCATGTCGCGCTGGTTGCCGGTCGGACCCAGGTAGTTGAACGTGTACGACAGCTGGGCGTAGCCGCCGATGAGATGCGTCGGCTTCACGAGCAGCCTCGTGACGGAGTTGTGGATGCCGCCGCGCCGGCCGGTCGCCTCCGACTTCGGCACGTCGATCGTGCGTTCCTGCGCGTGGTGCACGTACACGACCCCGTCGGGCATGCGGTGCGACACGATCGCGCGGGCGACGAGCACGCCGTTGGAGTTCACGCACTCGACCCAGTCGTTGTCGGCGGCGCCGATCGCCGCGGCATCCGCAGGGCTCATCCACACCGTCGGCCCGCCGCGCGAGAGCGAGAGCATGAACAGGTTGTCCTGGTACTCGGAGTGGATCGACCACTTCGAGTGCGGCGTGAGGTAGCGGACGACGACCTGGTTGCGGCCGTCGGGCCCGAGGCGGGGCTCGCCGAACAGGCGGTGCATGTCGAGCGGTGGGCGATAGATCGGCATGGTCTCGCCGAGGTCGCGCATCCAGTCGTGGTCGAGGTAGAAGTGCATGCGGCCGGTGAGCGTGTGGAACGGCTTCAGCCGCTCGATGTTCACCGTGAACGGCGCGTAGCGGCGCCCGCCGGTCTCGGAGCCCGACCATTCGGGGCTCGTGATGACCGGCACGGGCGCGGCCTGGGTCATCGCGAACGTGATGCGCTTCTCCTCCGAGCCCTCGGCGAGGTCGGCGAGCGGCTTGCCCACGCGTTTCTCGAGGGTCGTGAAGCCCTGCACCGCGAGCTCGCCGTTGGTCGTGCCGGAGAACGAGAGGATCGCCTCGGCGAGCTTGACGTCGGTGTCGATCGCGGGTCGGCCGGCGGCCGGGCCGCTGGGCAGCACGCCGTGCGCCTTCGCGAGCCGATCGACCTCGTGCGACACGTCGTACGTGACGTTCTTGATCGTGAAGCCGAGCTTCTCGGCCAGGGGACCGACCGTCGCGAGCTTGTCGGCGATCGCGGTGTAGTCGCGTTCGACGACCGCGTACACCGGCATGGTCTTGCCGGGCGTCGGCGGGATGTCGCCGCGCGCCCAGTCACGCACGGCGCCGCCCGGTTGCGACGTCTCGCCGGGGGTGTCGTGCTGCATCGGCACGGCGACGAGGTCCTTGCGCGTGCCGAGGTGGGCCTTCGCCATCTCCGACAGCGAGCGTGCGATCGCGTGGAACAGGTCGAAGTCGCTGCGCGCCTCCCACGGCGGGTCGATCGCGGGCGTGAAGGCGTGCACGAACGGGTGCATGTCGGTCGACGACAGGTCGTGCTTCTCGTACCAGGTGGCCGCGGGGAACACGACGTCGGAGAGCAGGGTGGTCGAGGTCATCCGGAAGTCGGCCGAGACCAGCAGGTCGAGCTTGCCCTCGGGGATCTCGTCGCGCCACGCGACCTCGCGCGGGCGGACGGATGCCTCGTCGGAGGCCATCACGTTGCTGTGCGTGCCGAGCAGGTGCTTCAGGAAGTACTCGTTGCCCTTCGCCGACGAGCCCATGAGGTTCGAGCGCCACAGCGTCAGGACGCGCGGCCAACTCTCGGGCGCGTCGATGTCGGAGATCGCGGTCTTCAGCGAGCCGTCGGCGAGCGAACGGGCGACGAAGGATGCCGCGTCGGGCGCGCTCCCGTCGGCGACCGCCTCCTCGGCCCGGTCGGCGACCTCCAGCGGGTTCCGGTCGAACTGCGGATAGAACGGCATCCAGCCGAGCCGCGCGGACTGCGCGATCGTGTCGGCCGTGTGCATTCCCTCGAGGTTGCCCTCGGCGAGGGGCGACGCGAGGGCATCGGCCGAGTATCCGTCGAAGCGCCACTGGTCGGTGTGCATGTACCAGTACGACGTGCCGGTCATGGTGCGCGGCGGGCGCGACCAGTCGAGTGCGTTCGCGAGCGAGAGCCATCCGGTGATCGGGCGGCACTTCTCCTGGCCGACGTAGTGCGCCCAGCCGCCGCCGTTGCGGCCCATCGAGCCCGTGAGGATGAGCATCGACAGGATGGCGCGGTAGGTCGCGTCGCCGTGGAACCACTGGCAGATGCCCGCGCCCATGATGATCATCGAGCGGCCGCCCGAGTCGATCGCGTTCTGCGAGAACTCGCGGGCGATGCGGATGCAGGCCTCCGCCGGCACGCCCGTGATCTCCTCCTGCCAGGCGGGGGTGTACGGGGTCTCGGGGTCGTCGTAGCCGGCCGGCCACTCGCCGGGCAGGCCCTCGCGGGCGACGCCGTACTGCGCGAGCAGCAGGTCGAACACGGTCGTCACAAGGCGCCCGCCGATGCGTGCGGCGGGCACTCCGCGGCGGAGCACGGCGCCCGAGCCGTCCGGAGCATCGAACCGAGGGAGGAGCACCTCGGTCGCCTCGGTCGCCACCTTCGCGTCGCGCAGCGACAACGCGGGCACCGTGTCGCCGAGGTCGAGGTTCCAGCGGCCGACGCCCGACTCGGCGTAGCGGAAGCCCATCGAGCCGTTGGGCACGACCGGCTCGCCGGTCGCGGCCTCGACCACGACGGTCTTCCATGCGTCCTCGTCGGCGTTGCCCCCGAGGTCGGCCGACGTGAGGAACTTGCCGGGCACGAGCCCGCCGTCGGCGTGCTCGACGAGCGTGACCAGGTGCGGCAGGTCGGTATACGTGCGCGCGAACTCGACGAAGAACGGCACGCGCCGGTCGACGTAGTGCTCCTTCAGCAGCACGTGCCCCATCGCCATCGCGAGCGCCGCATCGGTGCCCGCCTGGCACGGCAGCCACTCGTCGGCGAACTTCGTGTTGTCGGCGTAGTCGGGGCTGACGGTCACGACCTTGGTGCCGCGGTAGCGGACCTCGGCCATCCAGTGCGCGTCGGGCGTACGGGTGACCGGCACGTTCGAGCCCCACATCATGAGGTACGTGGCATCCCACCAGTCGCCCGACTCGGGCACGTCGGTCTGGTCGCCGAACACCTGCGGACTCGCAACCGGAAGGTCGGCGTACCAGTCGTAGAAGCTCGTCATCACGCCGCCGATGAGTTGCGTGAACCGCGTGCCGACGCAGTGCGAGACCATCGACATCGCCGGGATCGGTGAGAACCCGGCGACTCGATCGGGCCCGTACTCCTTGATCGTGTGCACGTAGCCCGCGGCGACGAGTTCGACCGCCTCGGCCCACGTCGCGCGCACGAGGCCGCCCTTGCCACGCGCCTGCTGGTAGCGACGGCGCGTCTCGGGGTTCGTGCTGACCTCGCGGAACGCGAGCACCGGATCGCCGAGCCGAGCCTTCGCCTCGCGGTACGCCTCCAGCAGCACGCCGCGCACGTACGGGTACCGCACGCGCGTCGGCGAGTACGTGTACCAGGAGAACGCGGCCCCGCGGGGACATCCGCGGGGCTCGTACTCGGGGCGGTCGGGGCCGACGCTCGGGTAGTCGGTCTGCTGCGCCTCCCACGTGATGATGCCGTCCTTGACGTACACCTTCCACGAACAGGACCCCGTGCAGTTCACGCCGTGCGTGGAGCGCACGACCTTGTCGTGGCTCCACCGGTCGCGGTAGAAGGAATCGCCCTGGCGGCCGCCCTCGAGGAACACCGCGCGGTGATCCGGCGTCTGCTCGCGCCGCGTGAAGAAGCGTCCGATCTGGAGTAGGGCGTCGGACGCGGGACCGTCAACTCCGGTGTTGCGGGTCATGGCACGGGACCCTAGCGGGTCGCGGGCGCGCCCCCGAGGGACCTCGGTCCCTCGATCGCCGCGCCATCGTGCTGCGCCCGGCAGAATGGCGGACATGGATGCCGCGCTCCCCGCCCTGACCGAGATGCCCGCGCCGCAGTTCGTGATGTCGGCCGAAGGCTTCCGCATCGCGACGTACTCGTGGGGCGACGCCGACGCGCCGACCGTGCTGTGCGTGCACGGATTCGCGTCGAGCTGTCGCGACAACTGGGTGAGCACGGGGTGGGTGCGCGATCTCACGCGCGCCGGGTTCCGCGTGCTCGGGGTCGACCAGCGCGGCCACGGCGCGAGCGACAAGCCGCACGACCCGCTCGCGTACGGCATGGATGCGCTCGTGAACGACCTCGTCACGGTGCTCGACACGTACCTGCTCGACACCGTCCTCTACGCGGGCTACTCCCTCGGCGCGCGCGTGGGCTGGCAGGTCGCCGTGCAGGTGCCCGATCACGTCGAGCGGGCGGTGCTCGGCGGCATCCCCGACGGCCGGCCGCTCGCTCGGCTGCAGATCGAGCAGGCGCGGGCGTACGCCGAGCACGGCACCCCCGTCGAGGACACGGTCACGTGGAACTACTGCACGCTCGCCGAGCGGGTGCCCGGCAACGACCTGCGCGCGCTCGTCGCGCTCGCCGAGGGCATGCGGCTCGGCGACGCCGACCCCGACCCGTCGAACCCGCCGCGGCAGGAGATCCTCTTCGCCACCGGCTCGGAGGACGCCATCATCGAGCGATCCAGGCTGCTGGCGGAGGCCACGCCCCACGGCACCTTCGTCGAGCTGCCCGACCGGCACCACTTCAACGCGCCGGGCTCGCGGGTGTTCCGCCAGGCGGCGCTGGAGTTCTTCGCGCAGGCGCGCTGACCGGCGGTCAGGACGCCGGCGGCTCCTGGCCGGTCGACTCGACCGCTGCGGCCTTCCGCGGCGCCAGGAACAGGTTCGCGAGGTACCCGGTGAAGGTGCCGAAGATGGCGACGCCCAGCACGATCATGAGCGTGCCCGCGAATCGACCCGCGTTGGTGACGGGGAACTGATCCCCGTAGCCGACGGTCGAGATGGTGACGATCGTGTACCACAGCGCGTCCGAGGCCGTCGTGATGTTCGCGCCCGGAGCATCCTGCTCGAGGTAGAGCATCGTGAGGCTCCCGAACTGAAGGACGAAGACGCCCATGAGCAGCAGCGCGTACAGCGCGCTCCCGGCCCGGTCCTTGATCAGGGTGCGCCAGATGCCGCCCGGTCCGACGTCGCGCATCAGGCGGATCACTCGGATGATCCGGAAGAGTCGGAGGATCTTGAACTGGGGGAACGGCAGGCTCGCCAGGAGGTCGGCCCAGCCGTAGTGCCGGAAGAAGTAGGCCCCACGATGCGGCGCCGTCGCGAGCCGATAGGCGAAGTCGGCCAGGAAGACGGCACTGAACAGCGCGTTCATGGCCACGAGCACGGTGGCCAGCGCCCCGTCATCGCCGAGGGCGTACAGGAGGACGAGGTTGACGATCGACAGGACCGACAGGGCCCCGACGAAGATCTCGTATCCGGTGCTCTTCAGTTCGGAGCGAACCCTCGACATGCGTGGATTGTGGCACACGCCGCTCGTGCGACCTGGCCGCCACGGCGGAGCGTGAGCAGGCCGCGCGCGACTACGCGGCCGAGTTCAGGATCGCCATCATGCGGCGCGCGATCGTGCGGTCGAGGTCGTCGGGCACGGGCTGCGCGCCGGGCGCGAGCTCGGCCGCGCGGGTCGCGATGCGCTCGAGCGAGAGCGACTGCAGCAGGAAGCCGAGGTCCATCGACTCGAGCGAGTTGCCCTTCGGCTCGGTTCCGGCCAGGTTGAACATGCGGCCGTCGGCGAGCAGCACCACGTGCCGTCCGCCCGGCAGGTCGAACCGGTCGAGCGCGTCGACGATCTGCGCGTGGCCGACCGCGTTCGCGCGCAGCGCGGGCACGTCGATCTCCCACGGCACGTGGCCGATGTTGCCGATGATCGCGCCGTCGTGCATGCGCTCGATGAGGTCGTAGCCGAGCACGCCGGGCCGGCCGGTCGCGGTGACGAACACGTCGCCCCACTCCGCGAAGTCGTCGCCGCTGCCGACGCGGAAGCCGTCGAGCGTCGCCTCGAACGCCTTGAGCTCGTCGACGTCGACGACCGCCACCTTGCCGCCGAGCGCGCGCAGGTAGTGTGCGACGCCGCGGCCGCACCATCCGTACCCGAAGACCACGAAGCGGCGACCGGGCACCATCGCATTGGTCAGCCGCATGAAGCTCTCGACCGCGGACTGCCCGACGGCGTGCTTGTTCTCGCCGATCGCCTTGAGCAGGCTGTCGTTGATCACGATCACCGGGAACGGCACGCGCCCGTGCAGCTCTCCGCGCAGTCGGTCGCCGCCGCTCGTGGTCTCCTCGGTGCCGCCGACGATCCGGTCGCCGAGGCCCCGCGCGACGATGCAGGCGGCGAGGTCGCCGCCGTTGTCGAGCAGGATGTCGGGACCCGCGTCGAGCACCGTCGCGATGTTGCGCTCGTGCTGCTCGAGGGGGTCGGCCCGCCGCCCGACGATCGTGATGCCCGGGAGGGTGTTGAGGTAGGCGACCACGTCGTCTTGTGTGGAGCCGAAGTTGCCCGTTCCGACGAGCTCGGCCCCGCCGGCCGCGAGGGTCTCGACGAGCACGGCGGTCTTCGGCTCGACGTGCAGCGACATGCCGATGCGGTGCCCGGCGAACGGCCGGGTCGCAGCGAACTCGCGGCGGACGTCGGCCAGCAGGCCCATGCGGGAGCGGATCCAGTCCACGCGGGCGGCGCCGGCGCTGACGAGGTCGGTGTGTGCCATCCGTGCACTCTAGCCCCGTCGCGAGGTCCGCGTTCCTGCGGGTCGACCCGCACGAATCCGGGACTCGCCGGGGGGAGGGTGGTCGCCGCCCGAGCGGTCAGGCCTCGGTCTCGAAGTAGAGGTGCGTGTGCAATCGGCACCGCTCGTTGAACCGGGACCCGCACTCGGGGCAGGCGTCCGCCGCGAGATACGCCGCGATCGTGAGCTCGGTGCCGCACGCCCCGCACAGCACGGCCTCGCGGCCGCGCTCGCCGAGGGGCCACTGCGTCGCCGGATGGCCGGCCGTCTCCTCGTGGCAGAGGTGGCACGGGTAGTACTCGCCGCAGCACGCGAACCGGATCGCGACGATGTCGACCTCGGTGCGGTAGTGCACGCACCGCGTCATCTCGTCGACCACGGGCCCGAATACGCGCGGGCGCTCGCGACGGGTCGCGGGTTCGGTCATGCCGACCATCATCGCAGCGGATGGCGCGCCCCGCGCCATCCGGACCCTGACAACGCCGCCGCACCGGCGTAGGGTGACGGCCATGTCGGACACGAGCATGCCGCCAGCCATCCGGGAGTTCGTCGACGCCACCAACCGCGGCGACTCCGAGACATTCGTCGCGGCGTTCACCGACGACGCGTACGTGAACGACTGGGGCCGCGAGTTCCACGGCCGCGAGGGCGTCGCGAGCTGGAACGAGACCGACAACATCGGCCGGCAGTCGCACTTCGAGGTGCACGGCATCGTGTCGGGGCGCAAGTCCGAGCAGTACCTGCTGACCGTCACGGTGTCGGGGAACGGGTACAACGGGCCGGGCACGTTCACGTTCGACCTGCGCGACGGGCTCATCGCCCGGTTCCTCATCGCGTAGCGGGAGAGCGGATGCCGGGACTCGAACTCGTCGTCGTGCTCGGCGTCGCGCTCGTCGCCTGCACGGCCCTCGCCCGGCGCCTGCGCGTCGCCTCGGCCGTGCTGCTGCTCGTGACCGGCATCCTGCTCGGGATGCTGCCCGCACTGTACGACGTGGGGCTGCCGCCCGAGATCGTGCTGTTCATCTTCCTTCCGGCGCTGCTGTTCTGGGAGAGCCTGACCACCTCGCTCCGCGGCATCCGCCGCGACCTGCGCGGCATCGTCCTGACGAGCACCGTGCTCGTGTTCCTCAGCGCGGCGGCGCGGCCGGAGCGGCGGTCGCCGCGGTCGGGCTGCTCGTCCTGCGGTGGATCCGAGAGCCGCTCCTGAAGAACGTCACGCTGATCCTCATGCCCTTCGCCGCCTACCTGCTCGCCGAGCTCATCCACGCCTCGGGCGTGCTCGCGGTCGTGGTCGCGGGGCTCGTGGCCACCCAGGTCGGGCCGCGCGTGAGCACGGCGACCTCGCGCAGCCAGGCCGACTCGTTCTGGGCGCTCGCGACGTTCATGCTGAACGGCGCGTTGTTCGTGCTGATCGGGCTCGAGGTCAGCAACGACGTGCGGAGCGTGCCCGCGTCCGAGCTCGGCCGGGCGATCGGCATGGTCGGGGCGGTCTGGATGGTCCTGCTCGCCGTGCGCTTCGCCTTCCACTTCCTCGCGGGGGCCCTGGTGCGGCTGACCGTGCGCTCGCCGGAGGAACGGGCACGTCACCTCGACGTGCGGGCCCGCGTCGTGGCGTCGGTCGCGGGGTTCCGCGGCGCGGTGTCGCTCGCGGCGGCGCTCGCCGTGCCGACCACGATCGCGTCGGGCGCCGCTTCCCCGAGCGGCATCTCGTCATCTTCGTCACGGCCGGCGTCATCGTGCTGACGCTCGTCGTGCAGGGCCTGGTCCTGCCGCCGGTGGTGCGCTGGGCGCGCTTCGCGGTCGACGCCGAGGAGGAGGACGAGCGACGCCTCGCCGAGACCACCGCGGCCGAGGAGGCGCTCGCCGCGATCCCTGCCGTCGCCGAGGAGCTCGACGTCGACCCCGAGGTGCGCGACCGAGTCACCCGCGAGCTCGAGGGCCGGCTCGCCGAGCTGCGCGCGGAACGCGGCGAGGCCGACGACGACCGGGCCACGCTCACCCGGGGCGACCAGTACCGCGCGATGCGCCTCGCGCTGCTCGACCGCAAGCGCGAGGCCGTGCTCGCGCTCCGCGACCAGCGACGGATCGACGACCTCGTGCTGCGCAGGGTGCAGGCGATGCTCGACACGGAGGAGGTGCGCCTGCTGCGGCCCGAGCCCGAGGGCTGAGGCCGGGGCGCGCCGGGGCGCGCGGGGGCCCCTCAGTGCACGGGGATCGCCGCGCCGGCGGCGGCATCCGCGGAGGCGCCGGCCGCGCCATCCGCCGCCGGGTTCGTCACGAAGAAGGACAGCACCACTGCGCCGAGCGCGATGATCGCGCCGGTCAGGAACGCGGCGTGGATGCCCGCGCCCAGCGCGCCCGTCAGGTCACCGCCCGCCGATCCGGCGGAGGCCGCCACGATCGACATCACCGTGATGAACAGGGCCGTGCCCGCCGCGCCGGCGAGCTGCTGCACGGTGCCGACGATCGCGCTGCCGTGCGGGTACAGCGGGCGCGGCAGCGAGCCGAGCGCCGACGTGAGCAGCGGCGTGAACACGAACCCGAGGCCGAGGTTCAGGGCGAGGTGCACCGCGATGATCCAGCCGACCGCGCTCGACTCGTCGAAGGTGGCCATGCCCCACAGTGCGGCGGCCGCCACGATCATGCCCGGGATCACGAGCGGGCGCGGGCCGAGCCGGTCGAACAGCGAGCCGACGACCGGGGCGATGGCGCCCATGAGCACGCCGCCCGGCAGCAGCATGAGGCCCGTCTCGAGGGTCGTGAGCCCGAGCACCTGCTGCAGGTAGATCGGCAGCAGCACGAGCGTGCCGAACATCGCGGCCATCGCGACGACGACGAGCACCACGGCGAGCGAGAACGCGCGGGAGCGGAACGTGCGCAGGTCGAGCAGCGCCCGGTCGTCGCGCTGGAGGCGCAGCTGTCGGAACACGAACCCCGCGAGCGCCACGGCGCCGACGACGATCGGGATCCACACCGGGATCGGCGCGTGGCCGGCCGCGGCCTCGCCGATGCTGCTGAGGCCGTAGATGAGCCCGCCGAACGCGAACACCGAGAGCACGACCGAGAGCACGTCGAAGCGCACCTTCTGCGGCACGGTCACGTTGCGCACCCAGATGGCGCCGAGCGCGATCGCGAGGACGGCGATCGGCAGCACGATCCAGAACATCCACCGCCAGTCGAGCGCCGAGAGGATGATGCCCGAGACGGTCGGACCGATGGCCGGGGCCACCGCGATCACGATCGTGATGACGCCCATCATGCGGCCGCGATGCGACGGCGCCACCACGTTGAGCACGGTCGTGAACAGCAGCGGCATCATGATCGCAGTGCCCGCGGCCTGCACGACCCGGCCGGCGAGGAGCACCTCGAAGCCGGGCGCGAGCGCGGCGATGAGGGTGCCGGCGGTGAAGAGGCCCATCGCGGTGAAGAACACGGCGCGGAGGGTGAACCGCTCGAGCATCCAGCCGGTGAGCGGGATCACGACGGCCATGGTGAGCATGAAGCCGGTGGTGAGCCACTGCGCGGTCGCGGCGGTGATGTCGAGGTCGGCCATCAGGCGCGGCAGGGCGACGCTCATGATCGTCTCGTTGAGGATGACCACGAACGCGGAGGCCACGAGCAGCGCGATGACGGGCCCCACGCGCGGGGCGGTCGCGTCGGTGCCGCTGGGGGCGATGGCGGTGGCGGATGGCGCGGGCGCCTGGCGCGTCTCGGCGACGGTCACGGGGGCTCCTTCGGAGTCGATGCGGGCGCGGCGCACCATCGAGCCGGCGGAGTCTGTGCGTGCCATTATGGCAGACACTGCCAGTTCGACACGAACTGTATGATTCACGCATGACTGCGGACGACACGGCCGACGTGCCACTCGGGCTCCGCGAACGCCGCCGTCGCGAGACGCTGCGGCAGATCTCCGACGCGGCGCTCGTGCTGTTCGAGCGACGCGGCGTCGCCGGCACGACCGTCGACGACATCGCCGAGGCCGCGGGGGTGTCGCCGCGCACGTTCTTCCGCTACTTCCCCACCAAGGAGGACGCGGTCTTCGTCGACGACGAGCAGTTCGAGGCCGTCATGCGGGAGGCGCTCGCGGCCATCCGGTCGGGCGCGCCGGTCGTGACCGCGATGGAGGTCGCGTGGCTGCGCCTCGTCGACGACTTCATGCACGACGACGTCGCCCGCGACCGCTTCCTGCGCACGCGCCGCCTGGTCGGTGCCGAGCCGACGGTGCTCGCCATCGCGCTGCGGCGCGACGCCGAGCACGTGCAGACGCTGACGGATGCCGCGGTGGCGGCCACCGGCGGTGCGTCCGACGCGTTGACCGCCCAGGCGCTCGTGTCGATGGTCGGCACGACCGTGCGGATCGCGTTCGACGAGTGGGCACGGCGGGCCGAGGAGGACCCGGCCGCCGACGTCCGCGAGATCTACCTCGAGCTGCGGCGCGGCGTCACCGCGTACGCCGCGCAATTGCTGGAGGGGCCGCCGCCGATACGCTCGTCGCAGTGACCGCGGGGCGGGTCCACGGGGGAGGAGCCGACATGACGGACGGGACGGGCGCTGCGAGCGGCGGCGCGAAGGCGTGGTTCCACAGGAACCGCAGGGTGCTCGGCATCGCGGGCGCGGTGTTCGCGGCGGCCATGACCGTGCTGTGGCTGGTCGTGGTGCCGGGCGAGGCCGACACGACGACGGGGCTGCCGTCGTTCCCCATCCGGTACGGGCACCCGGCCGCGTGGGCGCTGCTCTCGGTGCTCGGCGTGCTCGTCGCGGCCGATGCGCCGAAGCGCGCGAAGGACGCGGTCGGCATCGCGAGCCTCGTCTCGTACCTCGCGTTCCTCGGGGCGCTCGCCCTGGCGTGAGGTCCGGGCCGCCCCGATCCGGCGTGGGCGTTCCGAAGCGCCGGGGGCCTGTCGGCGCCCCGGCGCTCCGGATCCGCCGCCTCGGGCGGCGGGGTCGGCGGCTAGGCCGCCTCGGGCGTGACGAACGACGCGCAGTCGCACTTCGCCCAGGCGCCGCCGGCGAAGATGTCCGTGCGGCAGGCACCGAGGTGCTCGGTGTCGTCGTGTCCGCAGTGCCGGCATTCGGCGAGTTCGAGGAGTTGCATCTCGATCTCCGATCGTGTGAGTCGCGGAGACGCGTTCGGGCGCGCCGTCCGGTACCGCGACACGGGGTCGCGGTGGGGTGTTCATGGGGGTATGGCCGCTGGGGGCGGCTGGGGATCCCTCCGTGGGTGACGGGGGCGGGTTGGGGGCGGGCGCCGGGTGGGGGTGGACCGGCGCTGTCGCAGGCTATCCGGCTCGGGGCGAACCGGTCAACCTGTTTCTCGACACGTGAAGAATACTCGAAGGTCCCGAGAGCTTCTCTCAGGTTCAGGGGCGCCGTCTCGTCGGCCTCCCGCGCATGGAACGACGGATGCCGCAGGCTCCACACCTGCGGCATCCGTCGTACCACCTCTGCGCCCGGCCCGACCGGGAGGACTCCGGTCGGACCGTGCACGTCTCAGCCGCGTCCCTGCACGGCGTAGGGGTTGAGGATCGCCTCCTCGGTGCCGGGGACGATGCCCTCCTCGGTCGCGGTGGGCTTGCCCGGGTCGGGCGGGAACGACTCGGTCATCGACATCGGCATCGCGCCGTTGCGGTAGAGGTTGTTCGAGCCGGTGGACGGCTTCCACTCGCCGGGCTCCCAGTCGGGCACGTAGTTGCGGTAGCCGCCGGTGTTCCACTCGATGCGCATGCCGCTCGGGTCGCGGAAGTAGAGGAAGCTCTGCTCGCCGACGCCGTGGATCGACGGGCCGTACTCGATGTGGGTGCCGCGCTCCATGAGCACGTCGGCGGCCTGGAGCAGCTCCTCGCGCGAGTCGACCCAGAACGCGAAGTGGTTCACGCGGCCGCCGCGGTCGGAGCTGTCGAGCACGACGCCGAGGTCGTGCGACTTCTCGTTCGTGGTGATCACGCCGAAGACCGTCACGGGGTAGTCGTCCAGGGTCGTGTAGGCCATGATGCGGAACCCGAGCACGTCGCGGTACCACTCGGTGAAGGCGCGCACATCGGATGCCGCGACCGTGACGTGGTCGAGCTGGCGCGGGCCGACGGCGTGCTGCGTGCGCTTCTCGGGGCGGTCGGGGAAGACCGAGCGGAACTCCTCGGGTGCGACGTACTTCTCGACGTCCCAGAACAGCTCCATGGTGTGACCCCAGGGGCCGGTGAAGCGGTACGAGCGGCCGTGGCCGTGGCCGTCGGCGATCCACTCGCCGGTGACGCCGGCGGCTTCGATGCGCTTCGCGGCCTCGTCGAGCGCCTCGGGGCTCGAGGTGCGCCACGCCATGATGTTCAGCGCGGGCTCCGGGCCCTCGGCGATCACGAGCGAGTAGTTGTAGTAGTCGCCCCAGGAACGCAGGTAGACCTTGCCGTTCGCGCGCGACTGGACCCGAAGCCCGACCTGCTCCTCGTAGAAGCGGACGGAGGCCTCGACGTCGGGCGCCGCGATCTCGAGGTAAGAGAGGTGGGAGAGGAGTTTGATCATCGTCGATCCTTCAGTCGGGGTGCGGTGATGACGACCGCGTGGTTCGGGTGCCCTCGGGCACGTTTCCACTGTCGGCGCTCGCCGGGTATCAGGGAAGCCGAATCTCTTGATGCCGGGCATCGCTCGCGTCGATGACGGTGCGGCGTATGTCGCGGCGGCTAGCATGTGCGCATGTCGGGAGGCGGCGCGGACTCGCGTTCGGTGGCGGAGAAGCTCTTCGCGATCGCCGACGCGTTCGCCGGCCGCGAGGACCTGAGCCTCAGCGAGATCGCCTCGCGGGCGCGCCTGCCGCTCTCGACGGCGCACCGCCTCGTCCGCGAGTGGGTCGAGTGGGGCGGGCTCATCCGCGGCGACGACGGTCGGTACCGCGTGGGCATGCGGCTCTGGCGGCTGGGCGTGCGCCAGCCGACCGCGCTGCGGCTGCGGCGCATCGCGGTGCCCTACCTCGACGACCTGCTCGAGTCGACCGGCGAGCACGTGCACCTCGCGGTGCGGGACGGGCTCGGCGCGGTCTACTTGGAGCGGCTGTCGGGTCCGGGCGCGGTGCCGGTGATCTCGGACGTCGGCTCGCGCCTGCCGCTGCACGCCACCGGCGTCGGGCTCGTGCTGCTCGCGCACGCGCCGACCGAGGTGTTCGACGAGGTGATCGCGTCGGAGCCCAGGAAGTACCTGCCGAACACCCTCACGGCGGAGCGCGACCTCCGTCGGCGCCTCGCCGAGATCCGCTCGTTCGGCCTGTCGACCTCCGTCGAGGAGCTCACGCGCGGCGCGTTCTCGGTGGCGGCGCCGGTGCGAGATGCCACGGGCGAGGTGGTGGCGGCGGTGTCGGTGATCGCGCACGTCGAGCGGGTCGGCGAGCCGCAGTTCGCACTGGGCGTGCGGATGGCGGCGCGCGGCATCTCGTCGGCGCTCGGCTACCGCGCGCCGGGCGAATGAGTTCTTCCGCTGAGTGGAAGCGCGCGCCGCGCGGCATCCGCTGAGGCGCATGCTCGTCACGTCACTTCCCGACGACGTGAGAGGCGCAACCGTGCGAAAGTCCACCTCCGTGGCGATCATCGGCGCCGGCCCGGCCGGCCTGATGCTCGGGCACCTCCTGGCCCAGGCCGGGGTGCCGTTCACCATCCTCGAGGCGCAGACCCGCGAGCACGTACTCGGCCGCATCCGCGCCGGCGTGCTCGAGCAGGGCTCGGTCGACCTCCTCGCCGAGCACGGCCTCGACGCCGACCTGCGCGAGCGCGGCCTCACCCACCACGGCATCTACCTGCAGTACGAGGGCCAGCGTCACCACATCGACTTCGTCGACCTCGTGGGCCGCACCGTGACGGTCTACGGCCAGCAGGCCCTCGTGAGGCACCTGCTCGCCGAGCATGACCGCATCGGCTCGGACGTCGTGTTCGAGGCGAAGGACGTCGAGCCGGTCGGCGTGACCGGCAAGCGGCCGACGGTCATCTACACGAAGGACGGCGTCACCGAGGAGCTCGAATGCGACTTCGTCGTCGGCGCCGACGGCTACCACGGCGTGTGCCGCCGCAGCATCCCCGACGGCGGGATCGAGGTGTTCGAGCGCTCGTACCCCTTCGGCTGGCTCGGCATCCTCGCCGACGTGCCGCCCTCGACCGATGACCTCATCTACGCGCTGCACCGCGACGGCTTCGGCATGCACTCGATGCGCTCGCTCGAGGTGTCGCGCCTCTACGTGCAGGTCGGCCCTGACGAGTCGATCGACGACTGGAGCGACGCCCGCATCTGGGACGCCCTGCAGACCCGGCTCGGCGTCGACGGCTGGCAGCTGCAGGAGGGCACGATCACCGAGAAGTCGATCACGCCCATGCGCAGCTTCGTCGTCTCGACCATGCAGCACGGCCGCATGTTCCTCGCGGGCGACGCCGGCCACATCGTGCCGCCGACCGGCGCGAAGGGCCTGAACTCGGCGATCGCCGACGTGGCGCTGCTGGCCCGCGCCATCCTGGACCACCGCGCCGGCGACGACACCGGCCTGCAGCGCTACAGCGACCGCGCCCTCGCCCGCCAGTGGAAGGTGCAGCACTTCTCGCAGTGGATGACCGAGATGCTGCACGTGCACCACGAGGTTCCGGATGCCTCGGCGCGCGGCTTCCGCTACCGCAGCCAGGTCGGCCAGCTCGAGTACGTCACCGGTTCGCACGCCGCGCGCCAGAGCCTCGCCGAGCAGTACGCCGGCCTTCCCTTCACCACGGAGTGACCATGCAACGACCCGCACCCCAGCCCGAGCTCGGGCAGCAGGCCATCAGCGACGAGATCGCCGAACGCCACCGAAGCGAGACGGATGCCGCGGCATCCGCCGGTCGCCCGCTCGCGGCGCACCCCCGCCGCGACTTCGCACCGTACCGCTCGACCGTGCTGCGCCATCCGACCCACGAACTCGTGCGCGCCGACCCCGAGGAGATCGAGCTCGTCTCGCCGGCCTTCGGCCACACCGACGTCGCGGCCGAGGAGGCCGACATGACGATCCAGCACGCGGGAGAGCCGCTCGGCGAGCGGATCATCGTGACCGGCCGGATCCTCGACGGCGACGGCCGCCCCGTGCGCAACCAGCTCATCGAGATCTGGCAGGCGAACGCCTCCGGCCGGTACGTGCACAAGCGCGACCAGCACCCGGCGCCGCTCGACCCGAACTTCACGGGCGTCGGCCGCGTCATCACCGGCGACGACGGCTCGTACCGGCTCACGACGATCAAGCCCGGCGCCTACCCGTGGAAGAACCACCGCAACGCGTGGCGTCCGGCGCACATCCACTTCTCGTTCTTCGGCAGCGCGTTCACGCAGCGGCTGATCACGCAGATGTACTTCCCGGGCGACCCGCTGTTCGCGCTCGACCCGATCTACCAGTCGATCGTCGACCCGGCGGCGCGCGAGCGCCTCGTCGCGACGTACGACCACGACGTGAGCGAGCCCGAATGGGCGATCGGCTACCGGTGGGACGTCGTGCTGACCGGCCCGAAGTCGACCTGGATGGAGCCGGAGGACGCCGACCATGCCTGAGACCACCCGCGCGAGCGCGCCCGACTTCGACGACGAGGCGTTCGACGCCGACGACCTGCCCGGCGCACACGCGCATCCCGGCGCCCACAGCGGTCCGCTCGCGCAGACCCCGTCGCAGACCGTCGGCCCGTTCTTCGGCTACGCGCTGCCGTACGCGGGCGGCCCCGACGTGCGGGCGCCGTGGCTGCCCGATGCGGTGCGGCTGCACGGCTTCGTGTACGACGGCGCGGGCGACCCGATCCCCGACGCGTTCGTCGAGATCTGGGGGGCGGATGCCTCGGGCCGGCCCTCCACGGAGCGCGGCTCGTTCGACCGCGACCAGCACGGGTTCGCGGGCTTCGGACGCGCGGCGGTCGATCGTGCCGGCCACTACTCGTTCACGACGATCAAGCCCGGCGCGACGCGCGAGGGCTCGGCGCCGTACCTGCTCGTCACGGTCTTCGCGCGCGGCGTGACCCAGCATCTGTTCACGCGTGCCTACTTCGGCGACGAGGCCGCGGCCAACGCCGCCGATCCGCTGCTCGCGCGCGTCGACGCTGGCCGCCGCGGCACGCTCATCGCCGAGCCCGATGCGCCGCGCTCGTACCGGTTCGACATCCGGCTGCAGGGCGAGAACGAGACCGTGTTCCTCGACTACGGCACCGAGGTCTGAGCAGGATGGAGCGATGACCGACTGGGGACTCATCGATCCGGGCGCGAGCGACGCGTCCGGCACCGACGACGACGCGGTGCTCGCCGCGATGGTCGAGGTGGAGCGCGCGCTGCTGCGCGTCTGGGCGGAGGAGCTCGACGAGTTCCTCGATCCGCAGGCCGATGCGCTCGATGCCGCGGGGCTCGACCGTGACGCGCTGCGCGACGGCGTGGCGCGCGACGGGGTGCCGGTCGTCGCGCTCGTGCCGCTGCTGCGCGCGCAGCTCGAGGCGGCGGGCCTGCCCGCCGATCGGCTGCACCTCGGCGCGACGAGCCAGGACATCGTCGACACGGCGCTCATGCTCGTCGCGCGCGACGCGCTCGGCGCCGTGCGCGGCTCGCTCATCGAGGCGGGCCGACGGCTGGCCGGGCTCGCGCACGCCGCCCGGCAGAGCCCGAGGATCGCGCGGTCGATCGCGCGGCACGGCGAGGCCTCGACGCTCGGCGTGCTCGCCGCGGGCTGGCTCGACGGCGTGAGCTCGGCGATCGGGGCGCTCGACGGGCTCTCCTTCCCCGTGCAGTTCGGCGGGGCCGTCGGCACGGGTGCGGCAGCGGATGTCGCGGCCGGTCGACCCGGTGCCGCGGACGACGTCCGCGCCGGCCTCGCCTCGCGGCTCGGGCTCGCCGACCCCGGACGCGCCTGGCACACCGAACGCACGCCCGTGCTCGCGGTGGCCGCCGCTGCCGCCACGGTCGTCGCCGCGCTCGGCCGGATCGCGGGCGACGCGACGTTCCTCTCGCGCGAGGAGGTCGGCGAGGTCCGCCTCGCCGGCGGCGGCGGATCGTCGGCCATGCCGCACAAGCAGAACCCCGTCGACGCCGTGCTGGTCACGGCCGCCGCGGTCGAGGCGCCCGGCCTGCTGCAGGTCGTCGCGAGCGCCGCGGTCGCGGGCGACGAGCGGTCGGCGGGGCGCTGGCACGCGGAGTGGTCGGCGCTGCGCCGGCTCGTGCGGCTCGCCCGGTCCGCGTCCGGCGCCGCCGCGCGCCTGGTCGCGGGGCTCGAGTTCGACGCGCAGCGCGCTGCCTCGATCCTCGGCGACGCCGGGCCGGCCGGCACGCGTCCCGACGTCGACGTGCTCGCCGCGGCATCCGATCGCATCGTCGACCGCGCCGTCGCCCGCTTCACCCGCCTCGCCGAACCGGAGGGCTCCCGATGACCGTTCCCCGCCTGCTCGGTTCGTTCGCGCCCGGCGCCGCGCCGGCCGCGACGAACCCCCTGCTCGTGCTGCTGCCCTCGCTCGGCACGACGACCGCCCTCTGGGACGGCGTCGTCGCACGGCTCCGAGCCGACCCGAGGACGGCCGGCCTGCGGATCCTGCGCATCGACCTCCCCGGTCACGGCGTCTCGCCTTCCGTGAGCGACGCGTTCACCATCGGCGAGCTCGCCGACGCCGTGCTCGCCGTCGTCGACGAGGCCGGCGGCGGCGCCTTCCACGTCGCGGGCGTCTCGCTCGGCGGCACGATCGCGCTCGAGCTCGCCGTCGCGCACCCAGACCGCGTCCGCTCGCTCGTGACGAGCTGCAGCGGGTCGCGCATCGGCACGCCCGACGGATGGCACGAGCGCGCGGCGTCGGTGCGCGCGAGCGGCACCGCGTCGCTCGTCACCGGGAGCGCCGCGCGCTGGTTCGCACCCGGCTTCCTCGAGCGCGAGGGCGGCGGGCCCGGTGCTGCGTCGCTCACGACGCTCGTCGACGTCGACGACGAGTCGTACGCGCGCTGCGCCGAGTCGCTCGCCGACTTCGACCGGACCGCCGACCTCGGCGCGCTCGACGCACCGACGCTCGCGATCAGCGGCGGGCGCGACGCCGTGACGACGCCCGCCTCGATGCAGGACCTCGCCGACGCCGTCCCGGGCGGCCGGCACGTCGCGCTCGACGGGGCGTCGCACCTCGCCGTGCTCGAGGAGCCCGCCGCGGCCGCCGAGCTCATCGCGCAGCACGTCGCCGCGGCGGAACGTGCGGGCGCGGCATCCGTCGCCCACGACCGCGGCATGCGCGTGCGCCGCGAGGTGCTCGGCGACGCGCACGTCGACCGCGCGGTCTCGGCGACGACGGCCGAGACGGCGGCGTTCCAGGACTTCCTCACGCGGTACGCATGGGGCGACGTGTGGGACCGGCCCGGCTTGTCGCGGCGGGAGCGTTCGATCGCGACGCTCGCCTCGCTCACCACGGGCGGTCACGAGAACGAGGTCGCGATGCACGTGCGCGCGGCGCTCCGCAACGGGCTCACGCGCGACGAGATCGCCGAGGTGCTGCTGCACACCGCGCTCTACGCGGGCCTGCCCGCCTCGAATGCGGCGTTCGCGATCATGCGCGCGGTCTTCGCGGAGCAGGACGCCGCGGCATCCGGCCCCGACACCCCCGACACCGCTGCTGCCCCCGACGAGACCCCCTGAACCCGGAGGACCCATGGACAAGACCTTTGCGTCGGCCGACGAGGCCGTCGCCGACATCCCGTCGGGAGCGTCGCTCGCCGTCGGCGGCTTCGGCCTGTCGGGCGTGCCGATCACGATCATCCGGGCACTGCTCGCGCGCGGCGTCGACCGGCTCGAGGTCGTCTCGAACAACTGCGGCGTCGACGGGTGGGGGCTCGGCGAGCTGCTCGCCGCCGGCCGCATCCGGCGGGTGATCGCGTCGTACATCGGCGAGAACCGGGAGTTCGCGCGCCAGTACCTCTCGGGGGAGGTCGAGGTCGAGCTGACCCCGCAGGGCACGCTCGCCGAGCGGCTGCGCGCCGGCGGCGTCGGCATCCCCGCGTTCTACACGGCGACCGGCGCCGGCACGGCGGTCTCCGACGGCGGGATGCCGCTGCGCTACGCGCCCGACGGATCGGTCGCGCTCACGAGCGAGCCGAAGGAGCTGCGCCCGTTCGACTCGTTCGGGAAGACCCGCGAGTACGTGCTCGAGCGCGCCATCCGCACCGACTACGGCCTGGTGCGCGCCGCGGTCGGCGACCGGCACGGCAACCTGCGCTTCGAGAAGTCCACCCGCAACTTCAACCCGCTCGCGGGCATGGCCGGCCGGGTGACCATCGCCGAGGTCGACGAGCTCGTCGAACCGGGCGTGCTGGGGCCCGACGACATCCACCTGCCCGGGATCTACGTCGACCGGGTGATCGTGCTGACGCCCGAGCAGTCCGCCGACCTGCCCATCGAGAAGGTGACCGTGCGGCCCCGGCCCGCGGCATCCGGAACCGCCCCCGACCAGGCCGAGGAGACCCGCTGATGCCCCTCACCCGTGACGAGATGGCGGCCCGCGCGGCCCGCGAGCTCGAGGACGGCACGTACGTCAACCTCGGCATCGGCCTGCCGACGCTCATCCCGAACCACCTGCCTGAGGGCGTCGAGGTCGTGCTGCACTCCGAGAACGGCATCCTCGGCGTCGGCCCCTACCCGTGGGAAGGCGAGGAGGACGCCAAGCTCATCAACGCCGGGAAGGAGACCGTGACGGTGCTGCCCGGGGCGGCGTACTTCGACTCCGCCGCGAGCTTCGGCATGATCCGCGGCGGGCGCATCACGACCGCGGTGCTCGGCGCCATGCAGGTCTCGGCGCACGGCGACATCGCCAACTGGGCCGTGCCCGGCAAGATGGTCAAGGGCATGGGCGGTGCCATGGACCTCGTGAACGGCGCCGAGCGCGTGATCGTGGTCATGGAGCACGTCGCGAAGGACGGCTCGGCCAAGCTGGTGCAGGAGTGCACCCTGCCACTCACCGGGCGCCGCTGCGTGGACCGGATCATCACCGACCTCGCGGTGTTCGACGTGGCCGACGACGGGTTCGCGCTCATCGAGCTCGCTCCCGGCGTCACGGTCGAGCAGGTGTCGGATGCCACGGGCGCGCCCTTCACGGTCGCCGACGGGCTCGGCGCGGGCGCCGCATGACCGAGCTCCGCGACGTCGTCGTCTGCGCACCGCTGCGCACCCCGGTCGGGCGGATGGGCGGCGCGCTGGCGACCGTGCCGGCGCTCGAGCTCGCGACCACCGTGCTCACCGCCCTGCTCGAACGAACGGGTGTCGACCCGGCCGCGATCGACGGGGTCATCGCCGCCCAGGGGTACCCGACCATGGAGGCGCCTGCGATCGGTCGGGTCGCCGCGCTCGACGCCGGCTTCCCGGTCACCACGACCGGGTACCAGCTCGACCGCCGCTGCGGCTCGGGCCTGCAGGCCGTGCTCAACGCGGCCATGGAGGTGCAGACCGGCGTCGCCGACGCGGTCGTCGCGCTCGGCGTCGAGTCGATGTCGAACGCGCCGCTCTACACGGTCCAGGGCCGCCGCGGCGTGACCGGTGCCGGGCTGATGCTGCACGACGCCCTCTCGCGCGGACGAGAGACCGTGGGCGGCCGCCGCTTCCCGACGCCCGACGGCAACGTCGGCTCGGCCGAGCTGCTGCGCGCCGAGTACGGCATCTCGCGCGAGGCGCAGGACGCGTTCGCGCTGCAGTCGCACCGGCGGGCAGTGGCCGCGCAGGAGTCCGGCGCGTTCGACGCCGAGCTCGTGCCGGTCGAGGTCGCGGGCCGACGCGGCACCGTGAGGGTCGCCCGCGACGAGCACCCCCGCGCCGACACGTCGCTCGAGGCGCTCGGCGCGCTCCGCGCCATCCTGGGCCGCCGCGACCCCGACGCGACCGTGACCGCGGGCAACTCGAGCGGGCAGAACGACGCCGCCGCCGTGTGCATCGTCACGACGCCCGAGCGGGCCGCCGAGCTCGGGCTCACCCCGATGCTGCGGCTCGTCTCGTGGGCGGTCGCGGGCAACGACCCGCTGCGCTTCGGCGTCGCGCCCGTCCCGGCGGCGAACCTGGCGCTGTCGCGGGCCGGGCTGGGCTTCGACGACCTCGACGTGATCGAGCTCAATGAGGCGTTCGCGGTGCAGGTGCTCGCGTGCCTCGCCGACTGGGGCGTCGACGCCGAGGACCCGCGGCTCAACCCGCGGGGCAGCGGCATCTCGATCGGCCACCCCATCGGCGCCACCGGCATACGCATGCTCGCGACCCTCGCCCACGAATTGCCGGCACTCGACGGCGAGCTCGCGCTCGAGACCATGTGCATCGGCGGCGGCCAGGCGCTCGCCGCGGTCTTCGCCCGCGCCTGACGCAGCGCGCTCGCGCTCTCGCTCGCTCGAGCTCGCTCGCGTCTGGTTTACAGGAGTCCGCGCGAAGGTCAGGACGGATCTCGCGATCCGGTCCTGTAGATCGTCACAAGTCCTGAGAACACGCGTGTCCGGCGCGCGTGCCCGGCGGTTGCCGCACCCCGCGCGTCAGCGTGCGCGCTCGGGCCCTCCGGTGGGCTCGATCCCGGTGACGGTCGTGAGCAGGAACACGGAGTCCTCGAGGGCGAGCACCGAGTGCCGGTCGTGGGTGAGCACGTCGAGCCGGCCGGCGGGGATCTCGGCGACGTCCTGGCCGGTCACGCGGACGCGCCCGGACAGCACCTGCAGGCTGGCCGCCATGGGGGAGTTGTGCTCGGCGAGGCCGACGCCCGACCGCAGCGCGATGATCGTCTGGCGCATGGGCCCGTCGCGGAGGATCAGCTCGGCGCTGCGGCCGTGCTCGTCGGCGAGCGCGGCGGCGAGGTGGGTGCGAGCGAGATCGGTGAGGTCGGCCACGGGAGTCCTCCGTCGGATGCGGTTGCGTCCAGTATGCCCGCGGGCATCGCGATCCGTGATGCGACGTATCACGCGCCTTCGGGGCGGCACGATGGAAGCTCGGACGACCGCAGGGAAGGGGTGCCGATGGGTTCGCATGAGGGCCGGACGTACGTCGTCACCGGCGCGGCATCCGGGATCGGCGCGGCGACGGTTGTGGCCCTGGCCGATGCGGCCGCCCGCGTGATCGCCGCCGACCTCGCGTGGGCCGGCGCGTCACCGGCGGCGTCGGGGATCGACCGCGTCGTGCTCGACGTCGCCGACCAGCGCGACTGGGCCCGGCTCGCCGAACGGACCTCCGCCGAGGGGTCGACGATCGACGGACTCGTCAACGCCGCCGGCATCACGCGCCGCGGCCGCCTCCACGATGCGACCGCCGATGACTTCGCGCAGGCGTTCGCCGTCAACGCGACCGGACCGGCGCTCGGCATCCAGGCCCTCGCACCCCTGATGCGCGCAGGCGGCTCGATCGTCAACGTCGGATCGGCCGCGGGCGCGATGGCGCACTACGGGATCGCGTACGGCGCGAGCAAGTGGGCGCTGCGCGGCATCACGAAGACCGCGGCGATGGAACTCGGGCCCCGTGGCATCCGGGTCAACCTCGTCAGCCCGGGGTTCATCGAGACGCCGATGACCGCGAGCGCGCCGGCCGTGTTCCGCGAGGTGAACCTGGCGTCCACGCCGCTCGGCCGGACCGGCACCCCCGCGGAGGTCGCGGCGGTGATCGCGCACCTGCTCTCGCCGGATGCCGCGTTCGTCACGGGCGCCGAGATCGCCGTCGACGGCGGGCTCACCGGCCACGGCGGCGGGCTGACGATCGCGCGGGCCCTCGACCGTGACTGACCGGCGCGGGACTCGCGACCGAAGGCGAACGACCGGCGACCGACCAAAGTCACTCCTCATGCCGTGATCACGTGCTACGAACGCCAGCATGGGGGATTCGGCGAACACGGCGACGACGGCTTCGAAGCGGTACGCGCAGGGTGCACTGATCGCGACCTCGGTCTCGGCGCTGGTGGTGAATGCGAACACGTCGGCGGTCTCGATCCTGATCCCGGCGATCTCCGAGGACACCGGGACCCCGACCGACACGCTGCAGTGGGCGGTCACGGGCTACTCGCTCGTCGGCGCCGCGGTGATCGTCACGTCGGGAGCGCTCGGCGACGTGTTCGGCCGGCGGAAGATCTTCCTCGGCGGCCTGTTCCTGTTCATCGCGTCGTGCGTGTTCATCGCGCTCTCGCAGGAGGGGCTCGGCGTCATCGCGGGCCGCTGCATCCAGGGCGCCGCCGGGGCGACGATCCTCGCCTGCGGCATGAGCCTGCTCTCGGCGTCGAACACCGGCACGGCGCAGCTGCGTGCCGTGACCCTCTGGGGTGCGGCGTCGGCGATCGGGGCGGCGGCCGGTCCGCTGGTGGGCGGCCTGCTCGCGTCGACGATCGGCTGGCAGGGCCTGTTCTGGATCGACGCGGCGATCGCGGCGGCCTGCGTGCCCATCACGCTCGCCGCGGTCCAGGAATCGAGCGACCCGACCCGCCCGCGGTCGATCGACTGGACGGGGACCGTGCTCATCGCCGCCATCCTCGCCCCGCTCATCTTCGCGCTCACCAACGGCAGCGCGTGGGGCTGGGTGTCGTTGCCCACGCTCGGCTGCTTCGCGATCACCATCCTCGCCGCGATCGGCTTCGTCGTCGTGGAGAAGCGAGTGAAGGCGCCCCTGCTCGACCTCGCGCTGCTGCGCAACAAGATCCTCGTCGGCGCGACGCTCTCGATCCTGCTCGGCTCGGGCACCGTGAACGCGATCATGTACGTCGTCAGCCTGTACTTCCAGGACCCGGCCACGCTCGGCATGGACGCGTTCCAGGCGGGCCTCGCGACCCTGCCGGTCGCCGCGGCGGCCGTCGTGCTCGCGCCGCTCATCACGCCCATCGTCGGGAAGATCGGCGCGCGCACCACGATCGCGGTCGGCTTCATCATCATGACGGTCTCGTTCGCCGCGCTCGCGTTCGTGCAGGAGTCGTGGACCTACGCGCTGTTCGTGCTGCCGCTCATCGGCGTCGCGGCCGGCATGAGCCTGCAGAACGGCCCGTGCTCGTCGATCTCGACGGCGTGCGTCGATCCGGCCGAGGTCGGCGCCGCGTCGGGCATCTCGAACATGGCCCGCTACGTCGGCGCCGCCGTGATGACGGCGATCGTCGCCTCGGTGTACGGCGGCGTGAGCTCGCGCCAGGTCGCCGCCGGCGCGTCCGACGCCGCGGCGCTCGCCGACGCATTCTCGTGGTCGTCGATCGCGATGGGCATCTGGTGCGCGCTCGGCATCGCGCTGGCCCTGCTCGTGGCACGCCACGTGACGCGCAAGCCTGGCGAGTTCGAGTACGCCGCGGCCGCCGCGTCGACGTCGCACACGCTGACCCCGCCTGAGGTGGTCGAGTCCGGCGCGGGTGCGCCGCGCCGCTGAACGCATCGACGGTGGTGATGGAGTCCATCATCGATCGGCCCTTCACTGATACCCGCGCACGCGGTTGACTGGTTCCACGCCGCTCACCGCTGCGCGCGTGATTGGAGACCCACCCGTGACATCGTCGTCCGCCGGCCTGGCCGCACCCTTCGCCATCGTCCGCTTCCGCGCGAGCGGGGTCGCGGGCGACGCCGAACCGGTGCTCGGTCTCGTCGCGGGCGACCGGGTCCGCGAGATCGGCCCCGACGAGCTCGGCGCACCCGACCTCAACGCCTTCCTCGCCGCGGCGCCGGAGTCGTGGGAGCGGCTGCGCCGCGTCGCCGAGCAGGCGGATGGCACGTGGCATCCGCTCGCCGACGTCACGCTCACCGCACCCGTCACGCCGCGCCAGGTGCTGCAGACGGGCGCGAACTACCGCACGCACGTGATCGACCTCGTCGCCGCGGGCCGGGCCAAGAACGACCCGCGCCCCATCGAGGAGCTGCGCGAGTGGGCCGCCGAGATGATGGACCGCCGCGCACGCGAGGGCACCCCGTACTTCTTCATCGGCCTGCCCGCCGCGGTCGTCGGCGACGACGTCGACCTCGTGCTGCCGTCGTACAGCGACCAGCACGACTGGGAGCTCGAGCTCGCCGTGGTGATCGGCCGCGAGGCGTACCGGGTCGACCACGAGCACGCGATGGAGCACGTCGCCGGCTACACGATCGTCAACGACGTCACGACCCGCGACCTCGTCTTCCGCGAGGACATGAAGGAGATCGGCACCGACTGGTACCGCGGCAAGAACGCGCCGGGGTTCCTGCCCACCGGCCCGTACCTCGTGCCGGCGGAGTTCGTCCCGAATGCGGACGACCTGCACCTGCAGCTCACCCTCAACGGCGAGACGATGCAGGATGCCACGACCTCCGACCTGCTCTTCGACCTGCCTGCCCTCATCGCCGGCGCCTCGCAGAACATGCCGCTGCTGCCCGGCGACCTGCTGCTCACGGGCAGCCCTGCGGGCAACGGCATCGTCCACGGCCGCATGCTGCGCGACGGCGACGTAATGGTGGGCGCGATCGAGGGGCTCGGCGCGCAGACCGTCCGCGCCGTCGCCGAGGCGGTGACACCGTGACGAACGACCTGCGGGTTGAGGAGGCGCGCCAGCGCCGTCTCGAAACCCACCCCACGCCCACGGAAGATCCCGCCGCCCTCGACCGCACCGACCCCGCGCGCCACATCGCCGAGACGGCCGAGGCCGTCCGCAACTGGGGACGCTGGGGCGAGGACGACCGGCTCGGCACGCTGAACTTCATCGGCGACGCCGAGCGCGCCCGCGCCGCGGGCCTCGTGCACCGCGGCGCGAGCTTCTCGCTCTCGCAGCCGTTCGACATGAACGGCCCACAGCAGGGCTGGCGACGACGCACCAACCCGGTGCACACCATGCTCGACACGGGCACCGATGCGGCGGCCGGCACCCAGGGTTTCCCGCACGGGATCGGCGGCGCCGACGACGTGATCGCGATGCCGCTGCAGTGCTCCACCCAGTGGGACGGCCTCGGCCACATCTTCGACCGCGGCGTCGCGTGGAACGGCCGCCCGGCCGGCCAGGTGGTCACGAGCGACGGCGACCTGGTCACGGGCATCGAGCACGCGGCATCCGCGATCGTCGGCCGCGGCGTGCTGCTCGACGTGGGCCGGGCCCTGCGGCCCGACACCGGTGAACTCGAGGACGGCTACGCGATCACGGTCGCCGACCTCGAGGCGTGCATCGACGCCCAGGGCGCGACGAGCGCCGTCGGCCGCGGCGACCTCGTGCTCGTGCGCACGGGCCGGTACGGCCGCGCGCTGCGCGAGGGCTGGAACGGCTACGCCGGCGGACCCAGCGCGGGCCTGTCGTTCACGACGGCCGGATGGCTTCACCGCACCGAGATCGCCGCCGTCGCGACCGACACATGGGGCTTCGAGGTGCGGCCGAACGAGTTCGACGACGCGTTCCAGCCGCTGCACCAGGTCGTGATCCCGAACATGGGGCTCACGGTCGGCGAGATGTGGGACCTCGAGGCGCTCGCCGCCGACTGCGCCGAGGATGGCGTGTACGAGTTCCTGCTCGTCGCCCCGCCGTTGCCCATCACCGGCGCGGTCGGCTCGCCCGTCAATCCCATCGCCCTGAAGTAGTCCGCAACCCGAACGCATCCCGAAGGAGGGATCACCAATGACCGCAGTCTCCCGCGTCGCGATCGTCGGCTCCGGAGTGGCCGGCAGCGCCGCCGCCATCCTGCTCGCCGAAGGGGGCGTCGACGTCGACGTCTTCGAGAAGAAGCCCGACCTGTCGGCGCTCGGCTCCGGCATCACGCTGCAGGGCAACGCCCTGCGCGTGTTCGACCGCCTGGGCGTCTGGGAGCAGGTGAGGGACGCCGGCTACTCCTTCGACCAGACCGGCCTGCGCGCCCCCGGCCCCGACGCGCCGTTCATCGCGCAGATCCCCGACGCGCGCACGGGCGGCCCCGAGTACCCGGCCGTCGCGGGCATGTACCGCCCCGACCTGGCCCGCATCCTCGCCGACCGCGCCACCGAGCTCGGCGCCCGCATCCACTACGGCACGACCGTCACGAGCTTCACGCAGGACGACGACTGCGTCGACGTGACGCTCTCCGACGGGTCGACGGCCCGCTACGACCTCCTGATCGGCGCCGACGGACTCAACTCCGACATCCGCACGCAGCTCGGCATCGAGGTCGAGCCCGAGCGCACGGGCATGGGCATCTGGCGCGCGTTCGTGCCGCGTCCGAAGGACGTCACGCAGACCGACCTCTACTACGGCGGCCCCGTCTACATCGCGGGCTACTGCCCGACGAGCGAGGAGATGATGTACGCCTACCTCGTCGAGCCGGCGCAGGACCGGCACCTGCTCTCGCCCGAGCAGGGCGTGGAGGTCATGAAGGGCCTCTCGCAGGCGTACGGCGGCCCGTGGAACGAGATCCGCGAGTCGCTCGACGATGCGTCGCGCGTGAACTACACGTGGTTCACGAAGCACGTGGTACCCGACGCGTGGAACCGCGGCCGCGTGGTCATCATCGGCGAGGCCGCGCACAGCTGTCCGCCCACGATCGCGCAGGGCGCGGCGCAGGCCGGCGAGGACGCGCTGGTGCTCTCCGAGCTGCTGCTCGAGCGCGACGCCGTCGACCAGGCGCTGTGGGACGAGTTCCACGCGCGCCGCCTGCCGCGCGCGACCGAGGTCGTCGAGGCCTCGGTGCAGCTCGGGCAGTGGCAGATCGACCACGTGCAGGACGCCGACGTGCCGGGTCTCATGCGGCGCATCGCCATGCTCGTGAGCCAGCCCGCATGAGCGGCGGCGAAGCGACGTCGACGGATGCCGCGGGGCCGGCGCCCGTCGTCGACGTGCACGCGCACCTGCTGCTGCCGGCCCTGCAGCAGGCGGTCGGCGCGCGCGACCCCGAGGGCTTCGGCGCCGCGCAGGCGCTCGAGGCGCGGCGCAACGGCCCCGAGAGCCTCGCCGCCTCGGGCCGAATGATCGGCGAGCGGATGGCGCTGCTCACCTCGCTCGACGCGCGCCTGGCCGAGATGGACCGGCAGGGCGTCGACGTGCAGGTCGTCTCGCCGTCGCCGTCGCACTACTACCCCTGGGCGGGCGAGGAGGTCGCGGCGTGGGCAGCGCGCGAGGCGAATCGCGCGATCGCCGAGCATGTCGCGGGCGCACCCGACCGGCTGCTCGGGCTCGGGCTCGTGCCGCTGCAGCATCCGCACCTGATGGTGGCGGCGCTCGAGGACGCGGTGCTCGCCAATGGGCTCGCGGGCGTCGAGCTGTCGTCGTTCGCGGGCGACGTCGAGCTCTCCGACGAGCGGCTCGAGCCGTTCTGGTCCCGCGCCGAGGAGCTCGACGCGATCGTGTTCCTGCACCCGTTCGGCTGCAGCCTCGACGAGCGGCTCGACCGCTTCTACCTCTCGAACACGGTCGGGCAGCCCGTCGAGAACGCCGTCGCGCTCTCGCACGTCATCTTCGCGGGCGTGCTCGACCGGCACCCGCGCCTGAAGCTCGTCGCCGCCCACGGCGGCGGGTACCTGCCCACGTTCCTCGGTCGCTCCGACCATGCGTGGCAGGTGCGGCCCGAGGCGCACGGATGTCGCGAGCTCCCGTCGTCGTACCTGCGACGCCTGCGCTTCGACTCGCTCGTGCACACGCCGGGCGCGCTGCGCGCCCTCGTCGACGCCGCGGGTGCCGACCGCGTGCTCGTCGGCACCGACTACCCGTTCGACATGGGCGTCGACGACCCGGTCGAGCGCGTGCGCGAGGCGGGCCTCGCGGAGGCCGACGAGCGCGCCGTCCTGTCGGAAAACGCCCGTGAGTTGCTCGGCGCGCGACTGCCGCAGGGCCGGGTCCGCGCGGTCGCCGCGGGGGGAGCCGCATGAGGATCGCGCGCTGGACGTATCGCGGCGCGGTCGGCGAGGGGTTCGTGATCGGCGACGGCGTCGTGCCGTTCCCGCGCGGACTGACCGTGGCCGACGTGCTCGCGGCCGGACTCGCGGAGCTGCCCGCACTCGTCGCCGAGACCGAGGGCGATGCCGCGACATCCGCCCGGCCGCTCAGCGAGATGGAGCTGCTCGCGCCGCTCGTGCCCGCGAGCGTGCGGGACTTCGTCGCGTTCGAGGAGCACGTCGAGGGCGTCACGGCGTCGGTCGACGGCGCGAGCCACGTCGCGGACGAGTGGTACACGTACCCGACGTTCTACTTCACGAACCCGCACTCGATCATCGCGACCGGCGACGAGGTGCGGCCGCCCGCGACCGAGCGGCTCGACTTCGAGCTCGAGGTCGGCGCGGTGATCGGCGGGGTTGCGGGTTCCGACGGGCGCGACCTCGACCCGGCGGATGCCGCGGCGCACGTCTTCGGCTACACGATCTTCAACGACTGGTCGGCGCGCGACATCCAGGGCCGCGAGATGAAGGTGCGCCTCGGCCCGGCCAAGGGCAAGGACTTCGCGACCACGCTCGGGCCGTGGATCACGACCGCCGACGAGTTCGCCGGGCTGGTCGACGACGAGGGCTTCCTGCCGATCCGCATGGAGGTCCTCGTCAACGGCGAGCGCATCGGCCACGACCTGCTCTCGAACATGGGCTGGCCATTCGGCGACCTCGTCGCCTACGCGTCGCGCGACTCCCGGGTCGTGCCGGGCGACGTGCTCGGCTCGGGCACGGCCGGCAACGGCGGCTGCCTCGCCGAGCTGTGGGGACGCGCGGGCGAGCTGACGCCGCCGCCGCTCGCCGAGGGCGACGAGGTCGTCATGCGCGTGGAGGGCATCGGCGAGATCCGCAACACGGTCGGGCGCGCCCGGCCCGTCCCGGAGATCCCGGCGGCCCGCCCGCGGTCGCGCGCCCGCGAGCGCGCCTGACGAGCGGCCTCAGGCCGACGCGTCGCCCAGTCCGGCCGACGCCTCGACGAACAGGCCGCGCAGCCATTCGTGCTCGGGGTCGCGGCGGTGCACCGGATGCCACCACATCGCGTTGTGGATGGGCGTCGCGTCGAACGGCGGCTCGTAGATCCGCACGTCGGCCGTCCGCACCGCGTGCTCGGCGAGGCCCTTCTGCACGAGCGCGAGCCGGTCGGTGCCCTCGACGAACATGGGTAGCAGCAGGAAGCTCTCGACGACCGCCTCGACGCGCGGCTCGATGCCGAGCTGCTGGATCTGACGCGTCGCCGAGGTGAAGGCCGACCGCGAGAGGTAGGTGAACACCCACGGCAGACGTGCGACGTCCTCGAGCGTCACGCCGTCGGAGATCGCCGTGTTGCCCTCGGAGGCGATGATGACCCAGGTGTCGTTCCAGAGGTCGGTGTACGGCAGGTCGGTGAGGAACCCGTGCGGCATGAGCAGCGCATCGGCGCCGCGCAGTCGGTTCACCGCCTCGTCGACGATCTGGGGGTTGTGCATCATGAACCGGAAGCGCACGCCCGGTGCGCGCTCGGCGGCCAGCGCTGCGACGCGCCGGCCCGTCGTGGCGACGCTGTAGTCGGAGCCGTAGATCGCGAACTCGCGGGTCGACTGGCTCGGGTCCCACTCGGCCGAGCTCTCGAACACGCGGCGCGCGGCGTCGAGTGCGGCGGCCGTGTGCTCGGTCAGCCGCGAGGCGAGCGGCGTGAGCTCGTACGTGTTCCCGGAGCGGGCGAGGATCGGGTCGTTGAAGTGCGTGCGGAGCCTGGCGAGCGACGCGCTGAGCGCCGGCTGGCTGAGGTGGAGCCGCTCGGCCGCACGCGTCACGCTTCGCTCGGTGAGCAGCGCGTCGAGCGAGACGAGCAGGTTGAGGTCGAGCCGGGAGAGGGGAGGCTGGGAGTCGGACACGTCGCTGTGTTCCTTCGGCTGGGGTCGGACCCTCAGTCTATCCACCCCATCTATTCCGCGCGCTAGGCCATCGCAGCCCGTTATGGGCACCCAATTCGCGAGACACGTTCCCTCTCGCGACAGTGGGAGAAAAGTATCCGTCGTATACCTTCCACCCGAGCCGCCACCTCCGTCGACTCGGTGAGCAGCTGGTGCGCCAGCGCGACGAGCGCGTCAGGGTCGCCCGCGAAGTCGTTGTCGACGATGACGCGGGTCAGCGTCGGCACCGGGATGCGCCTCATGCGCGGACCGCGCGCGTCGCCGCGCCTGCGCCCTCCGTGAGCGACGAGGCGGCGAGCGCCAGATGGCGCCGCGTCATGTCCGCGGCGTCCGCCTCGAGCCACTCGTGACCGCCCCACTCGCTGCACAGCGTGCCGGCGAAGTCCGAACCGGCGAGCACGGCGCCGAGGTCGCGGATCGGCTGCGAAACGCGACCGTCGGTGTCGTCGAGGTCCCAGAACTTCAGGTGGAACCCGCCGACGAGGGGCAGGATGTCGCGCAGCACCGCCGCGTCGGAGCGGCCGAAGCGCACGAGCATGTCCATGAACAGGGCGTGCGCGGGCGGCGGGACCTCGCCGGCGCGGAGCGCCGACACGAGCACGTCGACGATCGCGGGGTCGCGCCATCCGGACGCCACACGATCGAGGAACGCGCGATCGAGACCGGCGGCCTCGAGGGCCGCCACGTAGGTCACCGGCAGCGCCGGCATCAGCATGCTGATGTCGACGAGCACGCGCACGTGCGGGTCCTCGAGCGCGGCGATCGCGTCGAGCGCGCGAGCCGTGTCGGGGTCGCTCGGCGTCTGGCGGCCCTGCGCCTCCTCGAAGAGCACGAGGTCGAGTTCGTGCAGCACGGGGACGAGCCGGACGAGCAGCGCGGGCCCGGCCTGGCCGATCGGAAGACGCACCCCGGTCGCACCGACGCGGCGGGCTGCGCGCAGCTGCGGCAGCAGGAAGGCGAGACGCTCGTCGTCGTCGCGGCGTCGGCCCGACGGGGTCCAGTCGTCGAGGCTCGCCCCGGCGATGCTCACGGTGCCGCCGACCGCCTCGAGTGACGCGCGGAACGCGTCCACCTCGGCGTCAGCGGGCTCGGGGAAGGTGCGCCAGATCTGGCCCGGCTCGATCTCGATGACGGATGCCACGCCCTCGCGCACGACGTCGATGGCGATATCGGCGGCGGGTCGGTCGGCGCGCACGACGTCGGGGGTCCAGTTGAACGCGCTCGCGGCGAGAGTCCAGGCGGTGGGGAGGTTCGGGTCTCGAGACGCGCTGCGCGCTCCTCGACCCACGGAGAGCGTGCGCTGGACGTGGAACGGCAGCGTGAGCGGCGTATCCGGACCGGCCTGCAGGTAGGGGATGGCGAGGCGGAACGAGACGGCGACCACGCGCGGACCGTCGTCGAGGGGAAGCGAACCCTCGACGACGAGCCGGTCCTGGAGGAACCACCACTCGCCGTCGGGTCGGGTGCGGAGATCCGTCGCCGGGGCGCCGTCGATCGACACCGCGAGGTCGGAGAGGCTCGCGACCGGCAGTGAGCGGATCCACGGCAGGCTGAGGCGCAGCCCGAACCCGTCAGGGGTGCGCACGAGGGCATCGTCGAGCAGGATGGGCAGGCTCATGGGCGGCGCCGCCTACTTCTGGGTGGCGGGCTCGCCCGCCGCGACCCACTCGTCGAACATCTGCCGCACCATCGGCTCGAGCGTGGTCGGCCACCAGTCGCCGCCCTCGACGGGCTCGCCGAGGTTGTCGGGCGTGGGGATCGTCACCTGCCCGGTCGCGGCCCACTCGGCGCTGCGCGGGAACAGCGCCCGGAACGCCGGGTGGCCGATCGCGGCGACGTTGTGGCCGATGCCGATCGAGACCGAGCGGCCCGCGCCGTACTCGACGGTCCAGGCGACGGGGTGCTCCTCGCCCATGCCGGGCAGGGCCCGCCACTGCGAGGGGACCTGCGTGTAGCGCAGCGGGTTGTCCCATCCGGTGAGCAGGATGGTCTTCTTCACGCCCTCGGGCCACTTCAGGCCGACGTAGAGGTCGTCGCCGTAATGCGGGAACTCGGCGGGCCAGCCGGTGGTGATCGCGTGCTCGTCGGCGGTGTGGATCATGAAGTCGTTGTTGGGGGCGCGGCGCGAGGTGTCCTCGCGCATGACGCCACCGAGCAGTCGCTCGTACTCCGGGTCCCAGCCGACGCCGCCGGCGAGCGTCGGGTGGTAGGCGATGAGGCCCTTGCCGCTCGCGACGAAGTCGAACAGCGCCCGCTCGGCCTGCTCGCCGAAGCGCTCCTCGGGCACGTCGCGCCACGGGTCGCGCCGGCCGTAGTAGTTCAGGACGACGAGGTCGTACGGCTCGAGCGTCGCGGCGGTCGCCCCGCGGAACTCCTCGGTGACGCGAACCTCGAAGCGGCCCGTGCCCTCGAGCAACTCCTTCAGCGCCGGCGTCGTCGCACGCCAGTCGTGATGGACGTCCGTCATCCCGGTGACGATGAGCGTGCGGATGGTCGGCTCGGGCATGGCACTCCTTCGTGTCTCGTTGAGACTGAAAGATACGCCCTTATGTCAGAAAAAGGAAGAAGTGATCAGGATGCCACGGGCATGACGTCGCGGATGAGCGGTCGCCCCTCGGCGAACCACCGCGGGAAGGTCGCCTCGAACAGCTGTTCGCGCACCATCTCGGCGCCGCCGCGCAGCGGCTCCTTCTCGTCGCCGAGCGAGCGGACGATGCTGAGGTCGCGGGTGGCAAGCGGCAGCGAGAGCTCGTAGACGCGCTGACGCACCTCGGCGAGGAACACCTCGCCCGCCGATGACACCGCGCCGCCGACGACGATGACCGACGGGTTGAACATGTTGACGAGGGCCGCGATCGACTCGCCGACCAGGCGCGCCGAGCGCTGGATGAGCGAGATCGCGAGCGCGTCGCCGTTCATGGCCGACATCGCGATGAGCTGGGGCGTGAGCGTGGTGCCCTCCGCGACGAGCTGGGCCAGCGCGCCGGTCGCGCCCTCCTCGATCGCCCGTTCGGCGTCGCGCACCAGCGCCCATCCGCCGGCCTCCGCCTCGAGGCAGCCGATCTTGCCGCATCGGCACGGCGACTCCGAGTCGCGCACGCGGACGTGGCCGACATCGCCGGCCGCGCCGTTGGCCCCGCGGTGGATCCGTCCCTGCGAGAGCAGGCCGGCGCCGATGCCGGTGCCGACCTTGAAGAAGATGAGGTCGAGCCGCTCGTCGGGCCGTCGCGAGCGCTCGCTGAAGGCGAGCAGGTTCACGTCGTTGTCGACCCAGACCGGCGCGTCGAAGCGTTCCTCGAAGCGGCGGCGCATGTCGAACCCGTTCCACCCCGGCATGATCGGGGGAGCGACGGGCCGGCCGCTGTCGAAGTCGACGGGCCCGGGGATGCCCACCGCGACGCCCCACACCGGCACGTCGTCGTGGGCGGCGAGGATCTCGTCGAGCATCGCGAGGGCCCGGTCGATGGTCTCGGCGGGCCCGCGCGCGATGTCCCACTCGGTATGGCGGTCGTCGAGGATGTCGCCGTCGAGCGACGCGATGCCCACGCGGATGTGCAGCGCGCCGAAGGCGGCCACGATGATCCGCCCCTGCTCCGAGCGGAACCGCAGCGTGCGGGGCGCACGGCCGCCGGATGACGGGGCGAACTCGCCGTCGGCGAGGAAGCCCATCTCGATCGCCTGGTCGACGCGCTGGGTCACGACGCCGCGCCCCAGGCCGGTGAGCCGGCCGATCTCGGGGCGCGTCGTGGCCTCGCCGGTGCGGACGAGGTTGACGATGCGCAGGAGGCTCGTGACCTCGTCGGTCTGGGCCCCGAACCGCAGTGTGGACTCGCGTGTCATGCACTGAATTCTGACACAACGAACGCCGCTGGACACCGATTTCCCGCAACGATCGACCGAAGTCGCACGAACTTTTGTATAGTCGAGGCCAAAGTTGCGACGAAGGCGGGTGGGCGGATGGCACGGGGTGTCGGCGTGATCGGCGCGGGGCCGGGGGTCTCGGCGCTCCACCTGCCCACCCTCGATCGGCTCGCCGACCGGTTCCGGGTCGTGCACCTCGCCGACGGCGGCTCCGGCCGTGCCAACGGGCTCGCTGCCCGGAGCGGCGCCGCCGCGTCGAGCGGCACCGCCGCCCTCCTCGCCGACCCGGCGGTCGAGGTCGTCGCGATCTGCAGCCCGCCCGCCGAGCACGCGCGGCACATCGGGGAGAGCATCGCCGCGGGCGTCCGCGGCATCCTGTGCGAGAAGCCGCTCGCGACGAACGCCGACGATGCGCACGCGATCATCGAGGCGTGCCGCGACGCGGGCGTGCCGCTCGTCGTCGCGACGAACCACCTGTACGACCCGGCCTGGGACCGCGCCAAGCGTCACCTGGTCGCACTCCGCGCCGAGGTCCGCGCGATCTCGGCCACGGTGGCCCTGCCGCCGAACGGGCGGTTCCACGACGCCGTCACCGAGCTCGCGCCGTCGGCGGCGCCCGGGCGGGGCGCGCCCGACCTCGCCGTCCCGGCGGTCGCCGCGGGCGTGGTCCGGCAGCTGGTGCTGGGGCTGGCGGTGCACGACCTCCCCGCCGTCCGCGACCTGGCGCCCGAGATCCAGGGCGTCGACTTCGCCGTGCCGGTTGCGCCGATCGGGTACGCGATCGGGTTCCGCGCGAGCGGCATCCCCGTGCAGCTGGTCGCCGTCATGGTGCCCGACGGCCCCGACCCCGTCTGGCGGATCACGATCGATACGTCGACCGACCGGCTCGACGTCGAGTTCCCGCCCGCCTTCGTGCACACCGGCAGCGCCGGGGTGCGCGTGCGCGGCGGCGACCTGCGGACCACGACCTTCCCGCGCGACCCGGAGGACGGCTACCTCCGCGAGTGGCGTGCGCTCGCGGAGCTGCTCGACGGCTCGGCGACCACGGAGTACCACGAGCTCCTCGACGACGCCCTCTATGCGATCGAGCTCGCCGACGCGGCGGCCGCCGCGGTGCGCGCCGGAGCCGGCGCATGACCGCCCGCGTCCACGTCCCGGCGGGACTGCCCGATTTCGAGGCAGCCGTCGCCGGCCTGCCGCACAGCGCGGCAACGGCGGACGCCCCACGGGGCGCGCTCGTCGTCGTCGACTGCGGCGATGGGTGGTGGGATGCCGCGGCGTACGCCGCCGACGGCGGCGCGCGTGCGGTGCTCGTCGCCGATCCGGCCAGCGCGCCGGTCGAGGCGATCGACGCGCTCGCGGCGCGCGCCGACATCCCGGTGCTGGTCCATCGTCCACGGCTCCGTCACGACCTCGTCGCGCAGGCGGTCGGGGCGCGGGATGGCGCGGCACCGCGCGTGCTCGTCGCCGAGTGCCGTGCGCAACCCGCCGACCTGCCCGGCCTCGTCCGCGACGCGATCGGCTGGATGCGCGCACTCGCGGGCGCGCCGATGGCGGTCGCCGCGACCGGCGGCGCCGCGCTCCTGCTCGCGGACGGGAGAGAGCGCCCCGTCGGATCGCTGATCGCGACCGCGGCGACGACCGGCGGCTCCGTGCTGCGGATCCGGGCGCTGGGTGAGACCACGACCGAGCTCGAGCTCGACGCGCCGCTCGGGCGATGCGAGCTCTCGACGAGCACCGCGCGCGGGCGGATGGCGTCGCCCGCGCTCCACGAGTCCGGAGCGCGCGCCGCACTGCGGCGCGCCATCCGCGTCCTCGCACCGGTCGACCCGGCGGCGGGTCCTGCGGGCCTCGTCAGGCTGACCGACCTCGAGGACCTCCGCCGGGACGCGATCGCGGCCGACGCCATCGTGTCCGAATGGCGCCGGCTGCAGATCTTTAGTTGATTTCTAACTAAAGATCGCCTAGAATCGACATGACGTCGGGATCCCCCGGGATCCGATCCTCGCCGTGAGGTTGCGAGCGAGGGCACATCCGGTCGCGTCGACGGCTCGATCGTTCGGGCATTCCACGTATGTCGCTCTCACCCCTCCGGCTCCGCCTCCTCGTCGCCTCGCTCCTCACCGTCGCCTTCCTCGGCGCGCTCGACCACACCATCGTCGCCACCTCGCTCGCCACCGTGGCCGGCGAGCTCGGCGCGCTCGAGCACATGAGCTGGGTCGTCGTCGGCTACACCCTCGCGAGCACCGTCCTGCTGCCCGTGCTCGGCAAGCTCGGCGACCTCGTCGGGCCCCGGCTGGTCTTCCTCACCTCCGTGGTCGTGTTCCTCGCGGCCTCCCTCGCCTGCGGGTTCGCGCAGGACATGCCCCAGCTCGTGATCGCGCGCATCGCGCAGGGCATGAGCTCCGCCGGCATCCAGCTCATGTCGCAGACGATCGTGGCGCACGTCACGACCCCGCGCCAGCGGCCGCGGTACATGAGCATCATCGGCGCGGCGTTCCCCATCGCCATCCTCGTCGGGCCGGTGCTCGGCGGGCTCATCACCGACTACCTGGGCTGGTCGTGGGTGTTCTGGATCAACCTGCCCTTCGGCCTCGTCGCACTCGCGCTCGCCGTGTTTGCCATCCCGCACGTCGAGACCACGCCGCGCCGGTTCGACATCGCGGGCGCCGTCACGTTCACGCTTGCGCTCGTCGCCCTCGTGCTCGGCGTGACCTGGGTCGTCGACCCCGCGTCGGCGCTTGCTGCGGTCGTGGCCTTCGCGTTCGGCGGCATCGCGCTCGCCGCGTTCTTCCTGATCGAGCTGCGTGCGCCCGAGCCGATCGTGCCGCTCGGCTTCTTCGCCGACCGCACCGTCGCAGCCGGCATCGCGCTGTCGGCCATCATCGGCATCGGCCTGTTCTCGGTCACGGCCTACCTGCCGACCTACTTCCAGATGGCCTACCGCACGACCGCCACCGTGTCGGGCTTCGTCCCGATCGCGACGGTCTTCGGCATGCTCGTCTCGAACCTCGGCACCGGATGGCTCGCCAGCCGCACCGGCCGCTACCGCGGGTACACGATCTTCGGCACGACCCTCGCGGCCGCCGGCCTGCTCGCCATGGCGTTGCTGCCCGTCGGCACGCCGCTGTGGGTGCCGATGGTCGTGATGTTCGCCGTCGGCATCGGCACCGGATCGTTCATGAGCCTCGTCATCGCCGTGGTGCAGGGCGCCGTGCCGCGCAACGAGACCGGCACGATCACCGCGACCACGAACCTCGTCCGGCAGATGGGCTCGACGCTCGGCACCGCGGTGATCGGCGGCGTGATCGGCGCCGGCGTCGCCGCGCAGCTGCCCGCGTCGCTCGAAGCCTCGTCGCTGACGCCCGACGTCGTGCACGGCTCGGCACCCGCCGTGCAGGCCGAGGTCGCCCAGATCTACGGCGACGTCTTCGTGCCGGTCTTCGCCGCGCTCGCGATCACGTACGCGATCGGCATCGTCGCGGCCATCCTGCTCCCGCCCGGCCGGCTCTCCGACGAGCCGGCGCCATCCGCCACCGAACCTGCCACCGAACCCGCCACCGCGTGAGACTCGAAGAGGAGACGCACATGTCGCACCACCCCACCATCGCCGTCGTCGGCAGCGGGCCGATCGGCTCCGCCTACGCCCGCCTGCTCCTCGAGGGCCTTCCCGAGGCCCGCGTGATCATGTTCGAGGCCGGCCCGCAGCTGACCGACCGCCCCGGCGAGAGCGTCCGCAACATCGCCGACCCCGACGAGAAGGCCCGCGCCCGCGAGCGGTCGCAGGGGCCGCAGGCCGGCGCGTTCCGCGAGTCGCTCGGCATCCCGGCCGCGACCGTGGTCGAGGGCATGTTCACGGCCCGCCAGGGCACGCACCTCCTCGACTTCGGCGGCGAGGGGTCGGCGCACGCGCCGACCTTCCCGGCCGCGGCTGGTGCGACCAACGTCGGCGGACAGGGCGCGCACTGGACCTGCGCCATCCCGCGCCCTGCGTTCAGCGAGAAGGTCGACTTCATCGCCGACGACGAGTGGGACGACCTCATCGAGACGGCCGAGGGGCTGCTCCACGCGCAGAGCGCGGCCTTCGCCGATTCGGCGGTGGGTGGCGCCATCCGCTCGCTCCTCGCTGAGGAGTACGCGGGCGAGCTGCCCGAGGGCTACGGCCCGGGCACGCTGCCCGTCGCCGGCGACCCGCAGCCCGACGGCACGATGCGCTGGGCGGGTGCCGACGCCGTGCTCGGCCCGCTGATCGAGCCCGGGCACCCGCTCGCCGAACGCTTCGACCTGCGCGACCTCTCGCTCGTGCGTCGCATCGAGCGCGACGGCGATCGCGTCACGGGCGTCACGGTGGAGGACCTGCGCACGAAGCAGACCGCGTTCGTCCCAGCCGACCTGGTCGTGGTCGCCGCCGACGCGTTCCGCTCGCCGCAGCTGCTCTGGGCGTCGGGCATCCGTCCGCAGGCGCTCGGCCACTACCTGACCGAGCACCCCGTCGTGATCTCGACCGTCGCGCTCGACGGCGAGCGGATGAGTCGCTACGCGACCGAGGACGAGCTCGATGCCGAGCTCGCCCGCCGCTCGGCGAACGCGGCCGACCCCGTCGCCGCCGTGAACCGCATCCCCTTCTCGGAGCCCGACCACCCCTTCTCGCTCCAGGTCATGTACTCGGAGACCACGCCCTTCCCCATGGACCCCGAGCATCCGCTCGCGAGGAACCGCTGGGGCTACGTGAACATGGGCTACGGCATGCGCAAGTTCCCGCGCTACGAGGACGCGGTCACGTTCGACGACGCCGAGCCCGACTACCGCGGCTTCCCGAACATGACGATCGAGTACGAGCTCACCGAACGCGAGACCGCCGAGATCGAGGCCGCCACCGAGCGGCTTCGTCGCACCGGCGAGGCGCTCGGCACCTTCGTCGCCGAGCCGCGTCTCATGCCGAACGGCTCGAGCCTGCACTACCAGGGCACCATGCGCATGGGCCCGGCCGACGACGGCACCTCGGTCGCCGACCCGTGGTCGCGCGTGTGGGGGGTCGACGGCCTGGTCGTCGGCGGCAACGCGCTCATCCCGACCGCAACGGCGATGAACCCGACGCTCATGAGCGTCGCGATCGCCGTGCGCGGGGCGCGCAAGGCGGTCGAGGAGCTCTCGGCCCGCACCGCGGCATCCGTCACCGCCTGATCGAACCGCACCGACCACGAGAGAGAGCGACGATGCTGCTCGAGCGAGACCTCATCCAGTCCACCGGCTTCCGCAACGTCCGCGAGGGCGACCGGGTCACCGGCTTCCAGTTCCGCGTGCGGATGCCGTCGTACCGGGGCATGGCGGCCTCGCTCATCGACGGGATCGCGGTGCGGGTCGGTGACCTCGTCGACGTCGGACCCGAGGTGCCGCGCTGGACCTTCGGCGGGCGCACGTACACGCTCGCCGAGCTGTGGGACGCCGACGGCGTGCGCTGGCCGCTCGAGGAGGCCGCCGTGGTCACCGTGCCGCTCGAGGGCGGGCTGCCGCAGGGCACGCACGAGGTCGCGATCGAGCTGCGCCTGCGGATGTCGTACATCCCGGAGGAGCACCAGCCGAGCACCTATCGCGTCGCCCGGCACATCACGCTCTCATCGGATGGCGACGGCGGGCCCTTCAAGTACGGCGTCTCGCTGTACAGCTACATGACCGACTACGGCACGGTGCTCGACCTCGAGACCGCGCTCGCGCACGTCGCCGACGTGGGCGCGACCGGCGTCGAGATCCTCGGCGAAGGGCACATCGCGGGCTATCCCGAGCCGACCACCGAGTGGATCGACCGCTGGTTCGCCCTGCTCGACCAGTACGGCCTCGAGCCCACCAACTACGGCTCGTGGATCGACACCCGCCTGCACTCGAGCGGACCGAACGCGCGGCGCCTCACGGCCGAGGAGGGCGCGGGCATGCTGCAGCGCGACCTGCGCCTCGCGAAGCGCCTCGGCTTCCGCTTCGTGCGGCCGAAGATCGGCGTCGTCTCGAGCGACCTCGTGCCCGACCCGATCTGGACCGAGTCCGTCGAGCGCTCGCTCGACCTCGCCGCCGAGCTCGACGTGGTGATCTGCCCCGAGATCCACTCGCCGACGCCCATCAAGCACCCGGTCGTCGACGACTACATCGACCTCATCGAGCGCACGGGCACGAAGCATTTCGGACTGCTGCTCGACACGGGCATCTTCCAGGACCGCCCGATCCCGCTGCGACCCGGCGAGCTTCCCGGCCAGCGCCCGGCGTTCCTCGACGGAATCGGCGTCGACCCGGCCGACATCGCCGGCATCGCGATGTACGTCGTCTTCATCCAGGCGAAGTTCCACGACATCGACGAGCACCTCGAGGACCAGCAGATCCCGTGGGAGCCCGTGCTCCGAGCGCTCAAAGATGCCGGCTACACCGGTTACCTCTCGAGCGAGTACGAGGGGGAGCGCGAGCCGTGGCGCTCCATCGAACAGGTGCGACGCCAGCACTCCCTCATCCGCCGCATCGCCGCCGGGCTCTGAGCCGCGCCATCCGACCCACGAACCACCGAGAACGACAGGACACGGACCATGCCGAACGGACTCATCCAGGCCGACAGCCTGCGCACCCACCCCGAGGGCCTCGCGCTCTCGCTCACGCTGCCGTGGTACCGCAGCCTCTGGCTCTCGTCGGTGTCGACGCTGCGCCTCACGATCGACGGCGAGGAGGTGCCGCAGGGCGACCTCGCGTTCGAGCTCGGCGGCGTGCGGTACGCGCTCGACGAGCTGCCCCAGCAGAGCGAGGTGCTCTGGTACCTGCAGGCGCACCCGCTGCTCATCGCGCGCCGCGCCGAGTCGGTCGCGCTCGGCGAGACCCATGAGGTCGGCATCGTCGGCGAGCTGCGCCTGCCGTACATGCAGATCGCGCCGGGCCCCGACGGCGGACCGGGCATGTACGTGCCCAACTTCGTGCGCCAGTCGCTGACGCTGACGGCCACCGACCGCGACGCGCCGGCGCCCGCGCTGGTGACGGATGTCGCTCCGCCGCCGCCCGCGACCGACGCCGACCCGTTCAAGCTCGGCCTCACCCTCTACTCGGCGAGCGCGGAGTTCCGCGCGGGCTGGTACGACTTCTCGGGGCTCCTCGACCGCGTCGCCGAGCTCGGGATCGGGCCCGGCATCGAGATCGTCGCGTCGCAGGTGCTGCCGACCTACCCGGTGGTCTCCGACGAGTTCGTGCGCACTTGGCGTGACGCGTTCGACCGGCACGGGTTCGACGCGAGCTCGTTCGGCGCGAACCTCGACATGGGGCGTCGTCGCGACCGCGACATGACGCCCGACGAGGAGTTCGAGTTCTCCAAGCTCATGTTCGAGGGCGCGAGCCGGCTCGGCTTCCCGCTCGTGCGCATCCAGTCCGCCAAGCCCGAGCTGCTGCGCCGACTGCTGCCGGTCGCCGAGCGGCTCGACCTGAAGCTCGCCTACGAGATCCACGCGCCGCTCGGGCCGAACGCCGACCCGATCCTGAAGGTGCGCGAGACGTACGCCGAGCTCGACTCGCCGCTGCTCGGCTTCGTCGCCGATTTCTCGTCGACGATGCACGCGATGTCGCCGACGCTGCTGCGCGCGGTCTCGCGAGCGGGCCTCGACGACGAGGCGGTCGACCGCCTGCAGGCGATCTGGGCGACCGACGCGCCCATGCGCGAGCGCCAGGAGCAGTTCATCGGCTACCTCCGCGGCCGCGACTTCGACCCGGGCCGGCTCGGCTCGTTCGCGCACCTCGCGTTCAACATGCACGGCCACGTCGACCCGCGCGAGTGGGCCGACATCATGCCGCAGATCCTGCACGTGCACGCGAAGTTCTACGACATCGACGAGCAGGGCCAGGAGCCCGCGATCGACTACCCCGAGCTCGTTCGCGTCTTCGTCGAGGGCGGCTACCGCGGCTACTGGTCGAGCGAGTGGGAGGGCCACGCGTTCGCCGAGCTCGGCGAGGTCGACCCGCTGCTGCTCGTTCGCCGCCAGCACGACCTCATCCGGGCGAGCATGCGGGCGGTGCAGCCGGCATGACCGAGGCGTCGCTGGAGGCCGACACCGCGGGCCTGCCCGATTTCCGGCGGATGCCGGTGCCCGACGCCATCCGCTGGCTCGCCGAGCACGGCGAGCCCGCCGACCCGCGCACCGACGTCGACACCGCGTCGCTCGTGCGTCGCTTCCCGCACCTCGCGCGCGTCGAGACCGAGGATCGCGCGGTGGACGGCCCGCATGGGCCGGTGCCGATCCGGGCCTACCGCGACGACACGGCGACGCCGACCGGCCGCGCGCTCGTGTGGGTGCACGGCGGCGCGTTCATCGGCGGACACCTCGACATGCCCGAGTCGAACTGGGTCGCGCATGAGCTCGCGGCGCGCGGCATCCCGGTCGTCGCGGTCGACTACGCGAAGTGCCTCGGCGACGTGCACTTCCCGGTGCCGTCCGACGACGTGCTCGCCGCCTGGCGGTTCGTGACGGATGCCACGGCCGACCTCGTCGACGTCGCGCCCGAGTCGCTGCTGCTCGGCGGTTCCAGCGCCGGCGGCGCACTCACTGCGGGTGCGGTGACCCGGCTGCGCGACGCGGGGGAGCCCGTGCCCACTGGGCTCGTGCTCGTCTACCCGGTCCTGCACCCGAACGGGCCGGATGCCTCAGCCGATGTGGATCTCGCGTCGCCGCACGGCCAGCTCACCCTGAACTACGCCGGCTCCGAGGCCGCGCTCGCCGACCCGCACGCCTTCGCCGGCCTCGGCGACGGCCACGGATTCCCGCCCACGTTCATCGTGGTGTGCGAGCGCGACGAGCTGCGCCCGTCGGGCGAGCGGTTCGCCGAGACGCTGGCCGCGGCCGGCGTCGACGTCGAGGTCCGCGTCGAGGCGGGCGCCGCGCACGGGCACATCGACCACCCCGGCGACGAGGGCGCGCTGCGCACCATCGCCGCCGTCGCGGACTGGGTCGCGCGCGACATCCGGAACCATGGCTGACGCCGTGCGTTTCACCAATCCGGTGCTCGCCGGTGACCGGCCCGACCCGGCCGTGATCCGCGTCGGCGACGAGTACTGGATGACGTACTCGTCGTTCCAGGCCGCGCCCGGCCTGCCGCTGTACCGCTCGACCGACCTCGTGAACTGGACGTTCGAGGGCTCCGCGCTCGCCGAGCCGCTCGGCAACACCTTCGCGGTCGACATCGCCGAGCACGACGGCCGGTACTTCATCTACATCCCGTTCATCCCGACGCCGTGGTCGGAGCTCACCGAGCCGTCGATCTTCGTGATCCACGCGCCGTCGATGCGCGGCCCATGGTCGGAGCCGATCGACCTCGGCATCCGCGGGGCGATCGACCCCGGCCACGTCGTCGGCGAGGACGGCAACCGCTACCTCTTCGTCAACGGCATCCGCATGGTGCGGCTCACCGACGACGGCCTCGCCACGATCGGCGAGCTCGAGCAGGTCTACGACGGATGGCGCTACCCCGACGACTGGGTCACCGAGGCGTACGCGCTCGAGGGCCCGAAGCTGTTCCGTCGCGGCGACTGGTTCTATCTCGTGAGCGCCGTCGGCGGCACGGCGGGACCGGCGACCGGTCACATGGTCATCGTCGCCCGATCGCGCTCGGTGCACGGGCCGTGGGAGAACCACCCCGGCAACCCCATCGCCCGAACCCAGGATGCCGCGGAGCGCTGGTGGTCACGCGGTCACGCGACGATCCTGCAGGGGCCGGCGGATGCCTGGTGGATGCTCTCGCACGGCTACGAGCACGGCTTTCGCACGCTCGGCCGGCAGGTGCTGCTCGAGCCGATCGACTGGACCGACGACGGATGGCCCGTGGCGATCGCCGACGACATCGGTGCGCCGCAAACGGCGCCCACGGATGCCGCGCCACAGCGCCCGTCGGCGGGCTTCGTCGAGGACGCCGGCGCGTTCCGGCTCGGCGAGCGGTGGACCTTCCATGCGCCATCGCCGGGCGAAGCCGAACGGCTCCGACTCGACGGCGATGGGCTCGTCTTGCGCGCGCGAGGCGACGGCCCGGCCGGAACGTCGCCGCTCTGCCTCGTGACCGGCGACCACTCGTACGAGATCGAGGTCGACGCGGAGCTGCTCGGCAACGGCACGGTCGAGGCCGGCCTGCTGCTGTACTTCAACGACCGGCTCTTCTGCGGCATGGGCATCGACGGCGACCGCATGTCGAGCTACTCGGGCGGGCTGCGCACTCACTGGCGCGAGCCGGCACCGCCCACGCGCCGGATGCAGCTGCGGATCCGCAACGACGAGCACACGGTCACGTCGTGGTACCGGCTGCCGGGCGGCGACTGGGTGCGGCACGCCATCCGGTACGAGACGTCCGGCTACCACGCCAACACGATGGGCGACCTGCAGAGCCTCCGGCCCGCGATCTACGCGAGCGGCGACGGCGAGGCGCGCTTCCGCGACCTGCGCTACCGCCCGCTCAGCTGACCTGGAGCTCGACCGCTCGCGTGCGCTCGAGCGTCGGGCCGACGTGCAGGCGGAACACGCCGGGCTCGACGACGAAGCGCGTGTCCGCGCCATCCGTTGCCCAGAAGCCCAGGTCGGGCTCGCCGAGCTCGAACGAGAAGGTCGCGGTCTCGCCGGCGTCGAGCGTGCGGCGCTCGAACGCGACGAGCCGGCGGACGGGCGGAGCGACGCTCGCGACGACGTCCTCGACGAAGACGAGGATCACCTCGTCGCCGGCGCGCTCGGACGCGTTGGTCACGTCGAGGTCGAGCGCGATGCGCCGCCCGCGACGCAGGTCGTCGAGCGAGCGGTCGTCGTGGTCGAGCCGCGGCTCGCCGTGCGAGAACGACGCGTACCCCGATCCGTGCCCGAACGCGAACTGCGGCCCGAGCTCGAGGTCGAGGTACTTCGACGTGTACTTCTCGTGCACGTTGTCGGGGCCGTGCAGGCCGACGTCCTCCGCGGTCTCGGTCAGCGAGCCGCCGACGGTCGCCGGGCGCCCGGTGCGTTCGTGCGCGTAGTACACCGGCACCTGGCCGACCGAGCGCGGGAACGACATGGGCAGGCGTCCTGCGGGATCGGCGTCGCCCGCGAGCACGTCGACGATGGCGCCCGCGGCCTCGGTGCCGCCGTGCCACGCCTCGAGCACCGCCGGCGCCCGGTCGATCCAGTCTGCGACGACGAGCGGCCGACCGTTCTCGAGCACGACCGCGAACGGCACGCCGGTGTCGGCGATCGCCCGGATCAGGTCGGCCTGCCGGCCGGGCAGGCGGAGGTCGCTGCGCGAGGCCGCCTCGCCCGAGAGCGCGCCCGGTTCGCCGACGAGCACGATGACGACGTCGGCCTCGCGGGCGGCGGCCGCCGCGTCCGCGATGCCGCTGGGATCCTCGTCGAGGAAGCCGACCCCCGGCACCACCCGCACGTCGGCGTCGGGGAAGCGCGTGCGGAACTCGTCCGCGACGCTGCGGGCGGGTGCGGCGAACGACTGCACCCAGGCGCCGAGGTGATCGGTCGAATCGGTGTACGGGCCGGTGAGCAGCACACGCCGCGGCGAGCGGAGCGGCAGCGTGCCGTCGTTCTTCAGCAGCACGCACGACCGGGCGGCGGCGACCCGCACCATCCGCCTGTTCTCGTCAGTGGGTTCGGTGCGCTCGTCGGCCTCCGGCACGTAGGGGTCATCGAAGAGCCCGAGCGCCTCCTTGAGCGCGAGCACGCGTGCGACCGCGTCGTCGACCCGGGCGGGGTCGAGCCGACCCGGGGCGAGCTCCGACGGATCGAGCTCGGCGGGTGCGCCGCCCATCTCGACGTCGAGGCCGGCGGCGTAGGCGAGGCGCACGGCGTCGGCGAGGTCGGCGGCCACGCCGTGTGGAATGAGGTTCCGCACGCCGTCGGCATCCCCGACGACGACCCCGTCGAAGCCCCACTCATCCTTGAGCACGCCGGTCAGCAGTCGCCGGTTGGCGTGCATGGGGCGCCCAGCCACCGTGTTGAACGAGGCCATGACGGAGGCCGCGCCCGCCTCGACGACGGCGCGGAACGGCTCGAGGTGCACGTTGCGCAGGCGGTGCTCCGAGACATCCGCCGCGTCATAGTCGCGCCCGCCCTCGGGCTGGCCGTACGCGACGTAGTGCTTCGCGGTCGCCGCGATCGCGTCCGGTGACGCGAGCGAGTCGCCCTGGTACCCGCGAACCATCGCCCGGCCCAGCTCCGCGGTCAGGTGCACGTCCTCGCCGAAGCCCTCGACCACGCGACCCCAGCGGGGGTCGCGCGAGACGTCGAGCATGGGGGAGAAGGTCCAGTTCGCCCCGCCCGACCGGGCCTCGGCCGCAGCGAGGCCGGCGAGGCGCTGCACCATCGCCGGATCGAAGCTCGCGGCCTGCGCGAGCGGGACCGGTGCGATGGTGCGCTGCCCGTGGATCACGTCGAGCCCGACGAGCAAGGGGATGCCGAGCCGCGTCTGCTCGACCGCGACCCGCTGCAGTTCGTTGGTTGCGGCGGCCGAGCGGGGCCAGAACACCGAGCCGACGCCGTCGCGCACGAGCTGCGCGGCGTCCTCCGCGCGAGGGCGGAACACGATCTGGAGCTGGCCGAGCTTCTCGGCGAGGGTCAGCTCGTCGAGCAGGGCGCGGACGCGAGGACTGGGGGACACGCGGGCTCCTTCCGGTGGGCGGGACGCGGATCGCCGCCCGGGGCGCGAGGCCCCGAGCGGCGATCCGTCAGTGGTGGGATGGTGCGACCCGGGTCACTGATCCCAGGCGGCGTCCATCTCCTCGAGGATGCTGTCGACCGTCGTCTGGCCGGTCAGCAGACCCTGCACGCCGGCGCCGAGCGCCTCGTACACGGCCGGGTTCGGCCAGGTGGCGTTGGGCAGACCCGTGAAGGCACCCGACTCGAGCAGGCCGCCGATGGGCTGGTAGATCGGCAGGAGCTCGTCCGTGGCCGCCCCCGTGATCGGCACGGCGCCGAAGATGTCGGCGAAGGTCTTCGCCTGCTCCGGCTCCGCAGCCCAGTCGAGGAACTCCTGCACCGCAGCCTTCACGTCGTCGTCGGCGGCGGCGTTGATCGCCCACGCGTAGTTCGCCGAGGCCATCGTGTACTCGCCCTGGCCGTCAGCCGGCGGGAAGGCGCGCACGTCGGTCTCGAGGCCCGCGCCCGCGTTGATCGAGTTCGCCGCCGAGCCCGGGACCGGCGCGCTCAGCGCCGTGCCGCCGCCGATGCCGTTGGTGATGTTGTCGAACGTGCCGCCCGCGGCGCCGTCCTGGAAGCAGCCCGCCTCGTTCAGCTCGACGAAGTCCTCGAGCGCGTCGCGCCATCCGCTGTCGGCGAAGGTGACGTCGCCTGCGGCGCGCTGCTCGTTCCAGTCGGGGGTCTCCTCGTAGACGCGGGTCGCGGAGAGGATCTGCGAGAAGAGGCCCGTGTTGAACGGGACCGAACCGGCGATCACGAGGAAGCTCTTGCCGCCGTCGCGCGCCGTGGCGCAGGCGTCGAGGAGGTCCTCGTACGTCGCCGGGAATTCGTCGATGCCGACCTCCTCGGCCGCCGCCGGGTTGTAGACGAGGCCGACCGGCTGGAGCGACGTCGGCTGGGCGTACGTCTCGCCGTCGACCTGGTACAGCGACTCGGTGCCCTCGGGGATGATCCCCGCGGAGGTGTCGTCGAGCGGCTCGAGGAAGCCCGCCTCGGCGAGCGTGATCACCGAGATCGGCTGGCCGGTGCCCGGCGAGAGGATCATCGCGTCCGCGGCGTTGCCGCCCTGCAGCTGCGTGGTGACCTGCGTGTTGTACGCCTCGGACGGGTAGGGGATGACCTCGACCTCGACGCCGGTCTCCTCCGAGTACTGCTCGAGGAGCTGCGCGTACGCGTCATCGGTGTCGTTGGCCTGGGCGACCATGACGGAGAAGCTGTCGGCGGAGCCGCCGGCGGAGTCGCCTCCGTCGTCGTTCCCGCCGGCGCAGCCGGCGAGGACCAGTGCACCGGCGACCGGTGCGGCGAGGAGCGACCACCGGAGCTTGGCTGCGGGGTGCGGTGCGTGCTGTGGCATTTCGACCCTTTCATGACGTCGTTGTCGCCAGCTCTGGGAGGCTGGCACGGCGCTCGGCCGTGGGACCAGCCTGACACACATTCGCACGATTCTGACATTAGTATCGGTTATGTGGGGCAATAGTCCGGCTGATCCGGGATTCGGCGGATCAGAGCCGGAACGAGACCGTCGCAGGTCCGGAGCCGAGTTCGGTCTCGCGGGCGACCTGCCGGGTCGTGCCCGCGCGATCCAGCCGGAGGTCCGCTGCGCCCGGCGGGAGCAAGACCGTCGTGGTCGTGTTCGGCGGCACCTCGACGCGGAGTTCCACGCGCCCCTCGGTCGATCGTCGCCACGAGGACGACAACCGGCCGCTGGGCGTGTCGACGTGCGCGGCAACCCAGGCGAGCCCGCAGTCGAAGTCGGGCTCGATCCGCGATCGTCGGTAGCCTGGCTCGACGAGCTGCAGGCCGGCGATGCGGCGGTACATCCAGTCGTCGACGCAGCCGAAGGCGTAGTGGTTGAACGAGAGCTCGGTGACCGTCCCATCGGGCCGGATCGCCTCCCAGCCCTCCCAGATGGTGGTGGCGCCCTGCTCGACCTCGTACAGCCACGAGGGCGCGGTGTCCCGGAACAGGATGGTGCGGGCGAGGTCCCGGTGTCCGGTCTCCCAGAGGACGTCGAGGAGGTGCGGCACGGAGAGGAAGCCCGTGTCCAGGTGGTCGTCGGCCCGATGGATGAGCTCGACCAGGTTCGCGGCGACGAGCGGCTCGAGCTCCTCGGGGACGAAGCCGAACGCGAGGGCGAGCACGTACGGCCCCTGCAGGTCGCCCGGGATCCGGCCGTCCGCGTCGACGTACTCCGCCGCGAACGCCCGCCGCACGGCCGCCGCGCGGGTCGCGAACCGCTCGGCGTCACTCACCTTCCCGAGGACGCCCGCGATCTGCGCCATCCGGTCGAGCAGGTGGCCGTGGTACAGCGACCCGATGACCTCGCCCGTCCGGCGAGGTGCGTTGATCTGGTCGCCGTCCGGGCCGGTGAGCGTGCTGGGTGCGAGCCAGTCGCCGAAGTTCGGCTCGTTGTTCCACAGGTAGCGCTGGCGGTCACGGCGCTCGTCGTCGAGGTCGACGCCGACGAGACGCGGCGGGAGCCCGGATTCGGCGCTGCGGATCTGGTACTCCGCCCACGCGAGCATCGAGGCGTAGTTCTCCTCGAGCACACGCACGTCGTCGAAGTGCTCGTACAGCACGTGCGGCACGATCGCGATCGCGTCCCCCCAGCCTGCCGACGAGGCGAGCAGCATGATGGGGTCGTCGTAGCTCGGCGGCGGGCCGTCGGCGATGAAGCGCAGCGCCGGCGGATCGGGCGAGATGTTGGTGATCCGCCCGTCCTCGAGCTGGTCGGCGCGCACGTTCGCGAGCCACCGGCTCAGGAACGGCGCCACGGCCATGTTCGTCGCAGCGGTCGGGGCGAAGACCTGGATGTCACCGGTCCAGCCGTATCGTTCCCGCTGCGGGCAGTCGGTCGGGATCGAGAGGAAGTTGCCGCGCTGACTCCAGAGCACGTTCTGGTGCAGCCGGTTCAGCCGCTCGTCCGAGCACTCGAAGCGGCCGATCACGGGCAGGTCCGACGAGGTCACGACGGCCGTGAAGTCGGCGGACCGGAGGTCGTCGGGGAATCCGGTGAGACGCGCGTACCGGAAGCCGTGGAACGTGAACGTCGGAGCCCACGTCTCGCCGTCCTCGGCTCCGGCGAGGATGTAGGCATCGGTCTGGTCCTTGTTCGGCCCGAGGATGTTCACCAGGAAGTTCCCGTGCTCGTCGAGCACCTCGGAGTGCTCCAGCCGGACGACCGCGCCGCGCGGTCCGCGGACCCGGAAGCGCACCATCCCGGCGATGACCTGCCCGAAGTCGACCACGGTCTCGCCGGCCGGGGTGCGGATGAGCTCGACCGCGGGCAGTTCGAGCACGGGACGGACGGGTTCGCCGGCGAAGGGCACGAGCGGCTGGTCGACGTCGACGACCGCGACCGGCGACCATCCGGAGTCGTCGAATCCGGGTCGGCTCCATCCGTCCCAGTCGACCCGGGCGTCGAAGCATTCGCCCACGGCGAGGTCGGCGTACCGGAGCGGCCCGTTCGTCGACGACACCGACGTGCCATCCGAGACGATGGTGCGGGTACTCCCGTCGGCGTGCTCGAGTCGAAGCTGCCACGTGGCCCGGAGGCGGTCGCCGTAGTGGCGGCTCGAGCCGAGGATGCCGACCCGCCCGGCGTACCATCCGTCCGAGAGGACCAGGCCGAGAACGTTCTCGCCTCTGCCGACGAGCTCGGTCACGTCGTAGACCTGAAACGACAGCCGGCGATCGTAGCTGTCGTTGCCGGGTGCGAACAGCTCGTCGGAGACGGGCGAGCCGTTGAGCTCGGCGCGGTAGATGCCGTGCGCTGTGGCGTAGAGCCGGGCCCGGACGAGGTCGCCGCCGGCGTCGAACCGCTGCCGGAGGTACGGGAGCGGGAGCAGGCGCGCCTCCGGAGGGGCGTCGATTCGGAGCGAGTGCAGTTCCTGGAAGCGCGCGGCGCCGTCGGGCCGGACCGGATCCTGCTCGGGCTCGATCCACGGCGCCGTCCACGGCTCGTCGCCGAGCAGCGTGGTCTCGAACTCCGACTGCGCCCACTCGGTCGGATCGCTCGACCCGTCGAGCCAGGCGCGCACACGCCACGCGTACCTCGTCGCCGACCGGAGGTCGTCGCCCGCGTGCTCGACGAGCGTGGTGCGCGCCGACAGGACGCGACCGCTGCTCCACGCCGGTGCCGAGCGGTCGAGGTCGACCACCTCGAGCTCGTAGGCCGACTGGAGGACGTCGGATTCGGCCGTGGCGAAGCGCCAGGAGTAGCGGGGCCGGGCGGTCCAGACGCCGATGGGCCGTTCCAGGTGCTCCACGCGCAGGTCGCCGATCTCGGTCACCGAATCTCCCTTGAATCGATTCATGGCTGTGGGCCCAGCCTATGCGTCCATGCCGCGCCACTCGGCGGCTCCCTACTTATACGCGGCATCGGGATAACTAATGTGTGTTTTCGACACAAGCGTGGGAGAGTTACCGTAACGCGCCCCGATCCGCTGAGGCGCCGCGACGACGACGTCAGGAAGCGAAATGACTGTGACGACGCAGGACAGCACCCGCAGCATCACCGTGCCGCCCGCCGCCCGCAACACGCCCCCGCCCAGGCCGCGCGGCGGACGCCGGCCGCTCATCACGTTCGGGCACTGGTGGTGGGCGCTCCCCGCGATCGCCCTGGTCATCGGCGTGCACTACCTCGCCACCCTGACGGGCGGGTTCTTCGCCTTCACCGACTGGACCGGCCTCGGCGACTGGAACTTCATCGGCCTCGAGAACTTCGAGCGGATCTTCCAGGATCCGCTGCTGCTCGGCGCCGTGTGGAACACCCTCTTCCTCGCGTTCGGCTCGGTGATCCTCACGAACGTCTTCGGCCTGCTGTACGCGCTCGCGATCAACCGCATGCTGAAGACGCGGTACGTCCTGCGGACACTGCTGTTCATGCCCGTGGTCCTCAGCCCGCTCGCGGTGGCGTACGTGTGGAAGTTCATCTTCCAGTTCGACGGGCCGCTCAACGGCTTCCTCGGCCTCATCGGCCTCGAGGAGTTCCAGAAGGTCTGGCTCGCCGACCCGACGTGGTCGATCTGGGCCATCCTCATCACGGTCGTCTGGCAGCAGACCGGCTTCGTCATGGTCATCTACCTCGCGGGCCTCGCGAGCGTGCCTATCGAGGTCGAGGAGGCCGCCGCGCTCGACGGCGCCGGCATCTGGGGTCGCTTCCGGCACGTGGTGGTGCCCGCCATCCGCCCCTCGATCGCGATCGCGACCACCCTCGGCATCATTCAGGGCCTGCGGATCTTCGACCAGATCCTCGCGCTCACCGGCGGCGGCCCGGCCGGAGCGACCGAGACGCTCGCGACCGAGGTCTACAAGCAGGCCTTCTCGCTCGGGCAGTTCGGCTTCGGCTCGGCGCTCGCCCTCGTGCTCACCCTGATCATCCTCGTGTTCGCCATCCTCCAGCAGTACGTCACCCGCGATCGCGACGCCCGAAAGGCCTGACCATGTTCCGTTACACCAAGCTCACCGCGTTCCGCGAGGTGCTCGTCTGGATCGTGACCTTGATCGGGCTCCTCCCGCTGTACCTGCTCGTCGTGACGTCGTTGAAGAGCGACCAGGAGGTGCTGACCACCAGCGCGGTCGCCCCGCCCACGTCGGTCGACTTCAGTGCGTTCGTCGAGGTGCTGACCTCGACCGGCCGCAACAGCATCCCGATGAGCATCCTCAACAGCGTCATCATCACGGTCGGCGCGATCGCCGGGCTCGTGCTGCTCGGCTCGCTGACCGCGTACGTGATCGCGCGCCGGACCCGCGCGTGGACGAACTTCACGTACTACCTGGTCCTCATCGCGATCATCCTGCCCGCGCAGCTCGGCACCGTGCCGCTCTACATCGGAGCGCGCACCGTGGGGCTGACCGGGAACGCGCTCGGCATGATCCTGCTGTGGATCGGCATCCTGCTGCCGCTGTCGATCTTCCTGTACGCGAGCTTCTTCCGCGGGCTCACGACCGAGTACGAGGAGGCCGCAGTGATCGACGGTGCGACTCCGACGCAGGCGTTCTTCCGCGTCGTGCTTCCGCTCATGTCGCCGGCCACCGGCACGGTCGCGATCCTCGCGGGCCTGATCGTCTGGAACGACTTCTTCAACTCGCTGATCTTCCTCGGCGGTTCCGAGACGCAGACGCTGCCCGTCGCGATGTACACGTACGTGGGCGGACTCGTCTCGGCGTGGAACAAGATCTTCGCCGTGGTGATCATCTCGATGATCCCGATCCTCGCCTTCTACATGTTCGCCCAGAAGCGCTTCATCCAGGGCTTCGCGGGCGGCCTGAAGGGCTGATCCGCCGCACGCGGACCACCCAACGATTCGAGAACGGCCGGATCGTCGAGCACCGGGACGTGCTGCCGCAGGTTCCCGTGCATGCCGTTCACGACCCATCAGGTTCCGACCCCAGGAGACGCACGTGTACCAGCTCGCACCCAACATCGAACTCCTCTTCACCGAAGCCGGCGACTACCACGACCGCGTGCGGGCCGCCGCGGCGGCGGGCTTCACCGCCGTCGAGATGTGGGGGCCGACCGGGGCGGACGCCCCGTCGACGCCCAAGGACCTGCCGGCGCTCAAGGCCGCGCTCGAGGAGACCGGCACGCAGCTCACCGCCCAGCTCGCCGAGCCGCGGACGCAGTTCATGATCCCGCCGTGGGATCACTCGGAGTTCTTCCGCAAGCTCGACGAGGGTGTCGAGATCGCGCAGGCGCTCAGCACGCCCCGCATCGTGGTGGGGAGCGGCACCGGGTTCGGCGGCTGGAAGCGACAGGTGCAGCTCGACAAGCTCATCGAGATCTACGAGAAGGCGATCGCGCAGATCGACGGGTCGGGGATCACCCTGGTGCTCGAACCGGTCAACGTGCGCGTCGACCACCCCGGCTCGCTGCTCGACCGCACGAGCGAGGCCGTGTACGTGGCGCGTGGCGTCGACTCGCCGTTCTTCGGCGTGCTGTACGACATCTACCACTCGGCCGTCGAGGGCGAGGACATGGCGGCCGAGCTCGCGAACGCGGGCGGGCTCGTCAAGTACGTCCAGCTCGCCGACGCGCCAGGCCGCGGTGAGCCGGGCTCCGGCTCGCTCGACTGGGCCGAACGGCTCGGCATCCTGCGCGCGTCCGGCTACGACGGTCCGATCGGGCTCGAGTACTACCCGACGCAGGAGTCCGAGGCATCCGTCGCCCTCATCCGCGACCTGGCGGTGTCGGCATGAGCCGCTACCCGGCCGCGGTCGACGTTGCGATCGTCGGCAGCGGTCCGACCGGCGCCGCCTACGCGCGCATCCTGAGCGAGGAGGCGCCCGGCGTCACCATCGCGATGTTCGAGGTGGGGCCGACGGTCTCCGATCCGCCCGGCGCGCACGTGAAGAACATCGAGGATCCTGAGGCGCGGGCCGCGGCGCAGCGCGCGTCCGAGGGTCCCGGCGCCGGCGCCGACACCGTGAACTCGCCCGGCGCGGTCAAGAGCGGCGAGCGCCGGGCACGCCCGGGCACGTTCCTCCTCGACGACGGCTTCGCGTTCCCCGGCGAAGACGGCCTGCCGGTCGCCGCGATGTCGAGCAACGTCGGCGGCATGTCCGCCCACTGGACGGGTGCCTGTCCGCGACCCGGCGGTGGCGAGCGCATCGAGTTCCTGCCCGACCTCGACGAGCTGCTCGACGAGGCCGATCGCCTGCTCGGCGTCACGACCGACGCGTTCGACGGCGCGCCCTTCACGGGCCTGGTCCGCGAGCGACTCGCGGCGGCCGTCGACGACGGTCGTGAACCGGCGGCACGCGTGCAGCGGATGCCGCTCGCCGTGCACCGCCGCCCGGACGGCCGTCTCGTCTGGTCGGGCTCCGACGTGGTGCTCGGCGAGGTCACGCGAGCCAACCCGGACTTCCACCTGCACGACGAGTCGCTCGTCATGCGCGTGCTCGTCGACGGCGGCCGGGCGGCGGGAGTGCGCGTACGCGACCTGCGCTCGGGCGAGGAGCACGACGTGCGCGCCCGAGCGGTCGTCCTGGCCGCCGACGCGTTGCGCACGCCGCAGCTGCTGTGGGCCAGCGGCATCCGCCCTGATGCGCTCGGCCGCTACCTCAACGACCAGACCCAGGTCGTGTTCGCCTCGCGCATCCGCGACGTCGAGCCCCTGGCCGGCGCAGAGGAGTCCGCACCCGCCGAGGGCGGCCTCAGCGAGCAGAGCGGCGTGAGCTGGGTGCCGTACACCGACGCGCAGCCGTTCCACGGCCAGATCATGCAGCTCGACGCGTCGCCGATCCCGCTCGCGGAGGACGACCCGATCGTGCCGGGCTCGATCGTCGGGCTCGGGCTCTTCTGCGCGAAGGACCTGCAGCGCGACGACCGGGTCGAGTTCAGCGACGACGTCGCCGACTCGTACGGCATGCCGGCCATGCGCATCCACTACCGCCTCACCGAGCGCGACCACGAGGTGCTCGACCAGGCCCGCGAGGAGATCGTCCGCCTCGGTGCCGCGGTCGGCGAGCCGCTCGACCCGCGTCCGTTCACCATGCCGCTCGGCGCGTCGCTGCACTACCAGGGCACGACGCGCATGGGCGAGCGCAACGACGGCGAGAGCGTCTGCAGCCCCGACAGCGAGCTGTGGGAGGCGCCGGGCGTCTTCGTCGCCGGGAACAACGTGATCCCGACCGCGACGGCCTGCAACCCGACGCTCACGAGCGTCGCGCTCGCCGTCCGCGGTGCCCGGACGATCGCGACGCGTGTGGCGAGCGAAGCGTACGCGGGCCTCGAGGGACAGCGACGATGAGCGGCTCGACGGGTGCGGACCGCGTGGCGGACGCCACGGTGCGCGTCGCCATCCTCGGCGCGGGCGGGATCGCCGAGCGGGCGATGGTCGAGCCATCGCGGGAGGTGCAGAGCGTCCACGTCGTCGCGATCGGCTCGCGCGATCCGCAGCGCGCACGCGCCTTCGCCGACCGCCTCGACGTGCCCCGGGCAGGAGACTACGAAGCGGTCCTCTCGGATCCCGAGGTCGACCTCGTCTACGTGGCGCTGCCACCGACCTTCCATGCCGAGTGGGCCACGCGTGCGCTCCGCGCCGGCAAGCACGTGCTCTGCGAGAAGCCGCTCTCCGCGAACGAAGCGGGCGCCCGAGCGATCGCGGAGGCGGCAGCCCAGTCCGGGCGACGTGCGTTCGTCGGCTTCCACTACCGCCTGCACGGCTTCACCCAGCGGCTGCTCGAGGTGATCGGCTCCGGGGTCCTCGGTGCGGTCCACGGCGTCGACATCGACTTCAGCATCCCGGATTTCGTCGTGAAGCCCGGCAACATCCGGCTCGACGGCGATCTGGGCGGCGGCGCGGTGATGGACGTGGGCTGCTACGCGGCAGATCTCCTGCGCGCGGCGTGGGGAGAACCTCGCGTCGTGTCCTCGACCGCCGTGGTCTCGGCGGATGACCCGCGGGTCGACCTCGAGACCGATGCCGTCCTGGAACTGCCGGACGGCGCTCCCGTGCGCCTCCGCTCGTCGTTCCTGGGCAAGGGCAGCGGGAGCATGTCGCTGCGCGTCGCGGGCGAGGCCGCGTCGCTCGAGGCCACGAGCGTCATCGTGCCCCAGTGGGGTGCTGAGCTGCGGGTCACGTCGGAGGCCGGCGTCCTCGCAGAGGCTCGTGCCGTCGACGGCGAGTCGAGCTACGTCAGGCAGCTCGAGCACCTCGTCGCGGTGCTCGCCGACGGCTCGCCGAGCCTGCTCGACGCGGACCGCGCGGTCGGCACGATGAGGGTCGTCGACGACATCTACCGCGCGGCCGGACTCGAGCCGCGACCATCCGCTGTTGCATATGTCTGAATCAGACATTAGAATGCAGAAATAGAGATAAAGTCGAGGAGGACTTGTGATCGCCGATCGCATCATCGAACAGGGCACGCTCACCGTCGACGACACGCGCGTGTCGGTCGAGGTCCGGATGCCTTGGTACCGCGCCCTGCCGGGTTCCTGCATCGCAGGCGCCTCGCTCACCGTCGACGGCGTCGAGGCGCCCGCCGACTCGCTCCGCTGGGCCATGAACGGCCGCGAGTTCACCTTCGCCGAGCTCATCGGCGAGAGCGACCAGTGGTGGTTCCCCACCGACTCCGCCGTGCTCTCGGGCGAGGTCGCGGTGGCGACGGATGCCGCTGAGCACGAGGTGAGCGTCCAGCTCACGCTCTACATCCCCTACATCATCATCGGCGACGGCGAGACGCTCCACATCGAGGAGCGCGACACCAAGACGATGCCGGCACGGAAGGCGGTGGCGGCATGACCGCCCTCGGCACCCCCATCCAGGGCGTCACGCTCTACAGCTTCACGCGCGCCTTCCACGGTCGTGAGTACGACCTCGAGGGCCTCATCCGCAAGGTCGCCGCCGAGGGCTACGGCCCGGGCCTCGAGGTCATCGGCTTCTCGAGCTTCCGCGGGTTCCCCGAGGTCGACGACCGGTTCGCGGGCTGGTTCCGCGACCTCGTCGAGGAGGTCGGGCTCGTCACGACCTCGCTCGCCGTGAACGCCGACATCGGCATCCACCGCGACCGCCTGCTCACGCAGGACGAGCTCATCGAGTACATGCGCCGCCAGATCGAGGCGGCCGCGAAGCTCGGCTTCCCGATCGCGCGCGTGCAGATCTCGCTGACGCCCGACTCGATGGAGCAGCTCGCCCCCATCGCCGAGCAGTACGGCGTGACGCTCGCCCTCGAGGTGCACGCCGACCAGTACGCCTCGCACCCGCGCATCCTCGCGCTGCGCGACCGGTACGAGCAGGTCGGATCGCCGTACCTCGGGTTCACCATGGATTGGGGCGCCACCGTCACGGGCTTCGCGCCGTCGCTGCTCGAGGCGTATCGCCGCCGCGGCGCCTCCGATGAACTGCTCGCGAAGGTCGTCGACCTCTGGAACGCGTTCTCCGAGCAGGGCCCGCCCGCCGACCAGGCCGAGCACGGCCAGCGGTTCGGTGCGTTCATCGGCCTGGCAGCGCAGAACGGCCGGCCCGACCTCGGCATCGACTTCGGCATCAACGGCACCGGTCTCTTCGGCCCGGCGCGCGTCGACGACTGGCTCGCGATCATGCCGTGGATCCGGCACGTGCACGGCAAGTTCTTCGGCATCGACGAGCGCGGCGAGGAGCCCTCGGTTCCCGTCCGTGACCTCATCCGCCTGCTCGTCGAGCAGGGCTACTCGGGCGCCATCTCGAGCGAGTACGAGGGATGGCACTGGAACAACTGGCAGAGCCCCTTCGAGATCATCGCGGCCGAGCAGGCCGTGCAGCGCTCGGCCGCCGAGGCATCCGGCTCTCGCATGATCACGGATGCCGCGGAAGCGCGCCGCATCCTCGACACCCACCTCGGAAAGGCGGTCCAGGCATGACCGACACGACCACCGGCATCGCCGGCACCGGCATCAAGCTGGGTACGACGCTCTACTCCATGACGAGCGAGTTCGCGGCCGGGCTCTACACGCCCGAGACGCTGATCAAGGCGGTGCACGACGAGGGCATCGGCCCCGGCGTCGAGTTCAACATCGCCCAGCTGCTGCGCACGTATCCCGATGTCGACGCCGACTTCGTGAAGCTCTGGTTCGACTCGCTCGAGAAGTACGGCCTCGAGGCGAGCGCCGTGGGCACCAACCTCGACATGGGCCGCCGCAAGGACCGCGACATGACGCCCGACGAGGAGCACGACTTCCTCGCGCGCCAGCTGAAGACCGCGCACACGCTCGGCTTCAAGCGGGTCGTCATCCGATCGCACGGCAGGGAACTCCTCCGCAGCCTCCTGCCGCTGGCCGAGCAGTACGACCAGTACCTCGGCTACGAGATCCACGCCCCCTCCGGGCCGAACGATCCCGCGGTGCTGCGGATGCGGGAGATGTACGACGAGCTCCAGAGCGAGCGGCTGGGCTTCACCGCCGACTTCTCGTCGACCATGCACAGCCTCTCGCCCATGCTCCTGCGCACGCTGAACCGGATGGGCATGGACGAGAAGCACTTCCCCGTCATGGAGGAGATCTGGCACGAGCCGACGCCCATGCACGTGCGCAACCAGAAGTTCGAGGACTACCTCACCGGCGAGGGCGTCGACCCGCTCACCTTCGGGCCGTTCACGCGTCTCGCGTTCAACATGCACGGGCTCGTGCCGCCGGAGGAGTGGCTCGACATCATGCCGCAGATCTTCCACGTGCACGCGAAGTTCTACGACATCGACGCGAACGGCGACGAGCCGGCCATGGACATCCCGCGCATCGTGAAGCAGTTCGTCGACGGCGGCTACACCGGCTACCTCTCCAGCGAGTGGGAGGGCCACGCGTTCGCCGACCTCGGCGAGGCCGACCCCATCGACCTCGTCAAGAAGCAGCACGCGCTCATGCGTCGTGCCATCGAGCAGGAGGCGGCCGCCCGTGTCTGAGCTCGTCGAGACCTCCGCCGCGGCATCCGTCGCCGAACTGCAGGCCGAGATCGATCGGCTGCGCGGCCAGGTCGACAAGGCCACGCGCCTCGCCCGCCGCGCCGCCGACCGCGGCGACGTCGAGAACCTGTTCAACCGGTACATGTACCTGCACAACGCGTTCCAGGACGAGCAGATCATCCCGCTCTGGGTGAAGCGCGGCACGCCCGGCATCCGGGCCCGGTACACGAACGCCGGCCAGTACACCGACTACGACAGCGTCATCCGCTACCACCAGGGGCGGCCGACGCCGACCGGCAAGCTGATCCTGCACGCGACGACCACGCCGGTCATCGAGGTCGCCGCCGACGGCGAGACCGCGAAGGGCGTCTGGATCATGGCCGGCACCGAGTCGGGCCTCACCGATCCCGAGGTCGCGACGGCCTTCCCCGACATGTACTCGCCCGGCGAGGTGCAGGGCAAGAAGGTCTGGGCGCACTGGGTCTGGTGCAAGTACGCGATCGACTTCCTCCGCCAGGACGGCGAGTGGAAGATCTGGAAGTTCCGCTGCTACGAGCTCGCGCGCGCCCCGTTCCACGAGGACTGGATCAGCTTCGGCGAGAAGAACCAGGCCGCGTTCGACCTCGACCTCATGTACTTCGGCGACGACGGCAAGCCCGTCTTCATGCCGCCGGCCGACGAGCCGGTGCCGACCGAGTACCACCCCTACCACCCCTCGACCCGTCAGACGCTCGAGCCGGCGCCGCCCGTGCCGCACGAGACGTTCACCGACACGTTCAAGTAAGGCAGGCACCCCATGGCCACTCATGATTCGCTCTTCTCCGAGCAGGACGTCCGGCGGCTCGAGAACGGCATCGCCGTCTCGGTGCAGCTGCCCTGGTACCGCAGCCTCTGGCTGTCGGCCGTCGACGGCGTCGCCGTGACCGTGAACGGCGAGGCGATCCCGACCGACCGCCTGCGCTTCGCGCTCCAGGGCCGCGAGTACCGGATCGAGGAACTGCCCGAGCAGTGGGACACGCTCTGGTTCGTCGCCGACCGCCCCGACGTGTTGATCGACCTCGGCCGCGCGCCGGCGGAGGGCGAGCAGCTGACCGTCGAGGTGGTGCTGACGATGCGACTGCTCTACATGCAGATCATGCCGGGCGTCGACGGCGGTCCCGGCCGCTACGTCACGAACCGGGTGCCGGTCGAGCGCGAGGTCGTGCTGGCATGAGCACGCGCCAGCCCCTGCGCGTCGCTATGATCGGCTACGGCTTCATGGGCGCGGCGCACTCGCAGGCGTGGCGCACCGCGCCGCGCGTGTTCGACCTGCCGCTCGACGTCCGGATGGCCGTCGTGGTGGGTCGCCACGCCGACGCGGTGGCGGATGCCGCGGCGAAGTGGGGCTGGGCGGACTCGGCGACCGACTGGCGCGAGGTGATCGCGCGAGACGACGTCGACCTCGTCGACATCGTCACGCCGGGCGGCTCGCACGCCGAGATCGCGATCGCCGCGCTCGCGGCGGGCAAGCACGTGCTGTGCGAGAAGCCGCTCGCGAACGCGGTCGCCGAGGCCGAGGCGATGACGGATGCCGCGGAGCGGGCGTCCGCCCGCGGCATCCGATCGATGGTCGGCTTCACGTACCGGCGCGTTCCGGCCGTCACGCTCCTGCGCGACCTCATCGCGCAGGGGCGGATCGGCCGGGTGCAGCAGGTGCGCGCGAGCTACCGCCAGGACTGGCTCGTCGACCCCGAGATGCCCCTCGGATGGCGCCTGCAGAGGGAGCACGCCGGCTCGGGTGCGCTCGGCGACATCGGGGCGCACGCGATCGACCTGACCCAGTTCGTCACCGGGCAGGAGGTCACCGCGGTGTCGGGCGTGCTCGAGACGATCGTGCGCGAGCGCCCCGTGCAGGGCTCGGGCTCGGGGCTGTCGGGCACGGCGGGCGAGGGCCGCGGCCCGGTGACCGTCGATGACCTCGCGCTCTTCACCGGACGGCTCTCGTCGGGCGCGCTCGCCTCGTTCGAGGCGACGCGCTTCGCGACCGGCCGCAAGAACGCGCTCGCGATCGAGGTCTCGGGCGACCGGGGCGCGCTCGCGTTCGACTTGGAGGACCTCAACGTCCTGCACTGGTACGACCGCACGGCGCCGAGCGAGGTGCAGGGCTTCACGCGCATCGTCGTCACCGAGCCCGAGCATCCGTACGTCGCCGCGTGGTGGCCGGCCGGCCACATGCTCGGCTACGAGCACGGGTTCAGCCACCAGGTGAAGGACCTCGTCGAGGCGATCGCCGACGGCACCGACCCGCATCCGACCTTCGCCGAGGGACTGCACGTGCAGCGCGTGCTCGCCGCGGTGGAGGAGAGTTCCGCACACGATTCCCGATGGGTGGGCGTCGGCTCGCCCGCCGCCGGCTAGAGGAGGATCCCATGCCCCGACCGATCACGCTGTTCACCGGACAATGGGCCGACCTGCCCTTCGAGGAGGTCGCCCGGCTCGCGGGTGAGTGGGGGTACGACGGCCTCGAGATCGCCTGCTGGGGCGACCACCTCGACGTCTCGCGCTGGGACGACGCCGCCTACGTGCAGGGCCGGCGCGACATCCTCGAGCGCAACGGCCTGCAGGTCTGGACGATCTCGAACCACCTCGCCGGCCAGGCGGTGTGCGACGACCCGATCGACCAGCGGCACCGCGACATCCTGAACGACCGGGTGTGGGGCGACGGCGACCCCGAGGGCGTGCGGCAGCGTGCGGCCGAGGAGCTGAAGATGACGGCGCGGATGGCGGCAGCGCTCGGTGTCACGACCGTCACCGGCTTCACGGGCTCGTCGATCTGGAAGGCCGTCGCGATGTTCCCACCGGCCTCGGAGGAGTTCATCGACGCCGGCTACCGCGACTTCGCCGAGCGGTTCCATCCGATCCTCGACGTGTTCGAGGAGGTCGGCGTGCGGTTCGCGCACGAGGTGCATCCGTCGGAGATCGCCTACGACTACTGGACGACCAAGCGTACGCTCGAGGCCATCGGCCACCGCGAGTCCTTCGGACTGAACTGGGACCCGTCGCACATGGTGTGGCAGGACCTCGATCCGGTGGGGTTCCTCTGGGACTTCCGGGACCGGGTCTACCACGTGCACTGCAAGGACACGAAGAAGCGTTTCGACAACGGCCGCAACGGCCGCCTGTCGTCGCACCTCGCGTGGGCCGACCCGCGGCGCGGCTGGGACTTCATCTCGACCGGGCACGGCGACGTGCCGTGGGAGAACGCGTTCCGCATGCTCAACGCGATCGGCTACGACGGTCCGCTCTCGGTCGAGTGGGAGGACGCCGGCATGGACCGCCTCGTCGGCGCGCCCGAGGCGCTCGGGTTCGTGCGGCGGCTGTCGTCGTACGAGCCGTCGGCGGCGGCGTTCGACGCGGCGTTCAGCACGCGATAGGGCCCGCACTGGAGCGGCGCCGGGCGCGAGCCCGGCGCCGCTCGTGCGTGTGGAGGGCGGGACCGCGCTTCCCCTTATGCGCCGGATCGCAACCACTTATGTGCCAAACAGGCGCAACTGCGGGAGACTGATGGTGAGTGTTCATCACGATCAGAGGAGCAGCGCATGTCGGTTCGCGCAGGGATCATCGGCACCGGGTTCATGGCGCGCGTCCACGCGCAGGCCATCGCCACGGGCGGCCACCACCTCGTCGGCGTCGCCGGCTCGAGCCGCGAGAAGGCGGCGGCGTTCGTCGCGAGCCGGCCCGCCGCGCTCGCACTCGGCGGCGTCGAGGAACTGATCGCCCTGCGCCCCGACATCGTGCACGTCACGACCCCGAACGCCCTGCACCGTGCGCAGGCCGAGGCGATCATGGACGCCGGGATCGGCGTCATCGTCGAGAAGCCGTTGGCCACCAGCGTCAAGGATGCCGAGGCGCTCGCCCGTCGGCAGGCCGACGTGCCGGTCGCCGCGGTGCCGTTCATCTACCGCTACTACGGGCTCGTGCGCGAGATCCGCGAGCGCATCCGGCGCAACGCCGCCAACCGCCTCTGGGTGCTGCACGGCAGCTACCTGCAGGACTGGCTCGCCGGCGTCGACCAGACCAACTGGCGGGTCGACCCGATCGCGGGGGGCGCCAGTCGCGCGTTCGGCGACATCGGCGTGCACTGGTGCGACCTGATGGAGTTCGTCACGGGCCACCGCATCACGACCGTCACCGCGACGGTCGGCAACGCCTTCGAGCGTCACGGCGGTCCGGCGCAGAACCTCACCGAGGATGGCGCGGTGCTCACGTTCACGACCGACCACGGCGCCATCGGCTCGCTCGTCGTCAGCCAGGCGAGCGCCGGGCGCGACAACCGCCTCTACTTCTCGTTCGACGGCCCCGATGAGAGCTACGCGTTCGACCAGCAGCTGCCCGAACGCGCCTGGATCGGCCGCCGCGACGAGAGCCGCCTGATCACGCGCAACCCGGGCACGGCCCTCGCGTCGCCGGTCGGGCTCGAGCCGGTGCCCGCCGGCCACCCGCAGGGCTACCAGCAGTGCTTCAACGACTTCGTCGCCGACGCATACGCGGCGCTGGCCGGCGAGGCGTCCGACACGCTGCCGACGTTCGCCGACGGGCTGCGGGCGGCACGCCTGACCGCCGCGGTGCTCGAGTCCGCCCGCACCGGTGCCCGGGTTGCCGTCCCGGGGCCCGCCTCCGCTCGCCGGCCCGAGGCGGCCGTCGCGGTCTAGCGGGCTCCGCTCGCGGGCGGAGCCGGCGCTTCGGGCACGGCGGCGCGCGGGCTCAGGCCGTCGCCAGCGCCTTCACGCGTCGCTTGGCGCTCTTCTCGACCAGCACCGGCACGAAGTCGCGCACGGGCCGGCCGTCGTAGCCGTGGTGCTCCTCGTCGACGATCTGACGGATCAGCTCGCGGTCGACCTCGGGGAACTTCCCGGCGAGGCGCTCGATGACCTCGTCGACGCTGCGCTGCTCGGACTCGTCGGCCCGGGCATCTCCATGCGTGCTCATGATCGGCAGTCTGATCGGGCGCACCCCCGAAGTCAAACGCGCGGTTCGCGGGCGATCCGCCCGCCCCGCGCCATCCGCCCCCTAGCATTGGCGCATGAGCGCCGCAGCGCCCGCCCCTGCGTCCGGCACGACCACGACCACCACGCCGTGGCACGCGCGACTGCGCTTCGGAACCGGCGACCGTGCGGCCGCGGCGCTGCTGCTCGTGTTCACCGTCTTCGCGATCCTGTGGGCCAACTCGCCCTGGGGCGAGACCTACGAGCAGTTCTGGGAGACGCCGGTCGAGCTCGGCGTCGGCGACCTGGTGCTGACCACGACGCTGCATCACGTCGTCAACGACGCCGTCATGACGCTGTTCTTCTTCGTGGTCGGACTCGAGGTCAAGCGCGAATTCACGCTCGGCGAGCTCACCGACCCCAAGCGTGCCGTGGTGCCGGTCGTGGCGGCGGTCGCCGGGCTCATCGTGCCCGCCCTGATCTTCCTGCTCATCGCGTGGCCGTCGGGGGAGGCGCACGCGTGGGGCGTCGTGATCTCGATGGACACGGCGTTCCTGCTCGGCGCGCTCGCGATCATCGGGCCGAAGTTCCCCGCCCGGCTCCGGGCGTTCCTGCTCACGCTCGCGGTCGTCGACGACATCGGCGCGCTGCTGGCCATCGCGGTGTTCTACAACTCGGGCATCGACCTCGCGCCGCTCGCGATCTCGGTCCTGCTGATGGTCGCCATCGCGCTGGTGCGGTTCCTGCCGGCCGGGCGCGGCATCGCGTACGCGACGCTCGGCATCGCGCTGTGGTTCGCGATCGCCGCGGCGGGCGTGCACCCGACGCTGGCGGGCGTCGCGGTCGCGCTGCTCATCCCCGTGTTCCCGCCGCGGCGCACCGACGTCGAGCGCTCCGCCGAGCTCTCGCGGGCGTTCCGCGAGTCGCCCAACGCGGCCTACGCCGCCGCGGTCGCCCGGAGCCTGCGCGACTCGCTGTCGATCAACGACCGGCTGCAGGCGGCGTGGGGCCCCTACATCTCGTTCCTCGTGCTGCCGCTGTTCGCCCTCGCCAACGCGGGCGTGCACCTCGACGCCGAGACGCTCGCCGCCGCGGCCGCCTCGCCACTCACCTGGGGCATCGTCGCGGGCCTCGTCGTCGGCAAGTTCGTGGGCATCGCGGGGGCGACCGCGCTGATGCGGATGACGGGACTCGGCCGCCTCGCGCCGGGGCTCGGGATGCCGCGCATCGCGGGCGGGGCGGCCCTCTCGGGCATCGGCTTCACGATCTCGCTGTTCATCGTGACCCTCGCGATCGCCGACTCCGAGACCCAGGACCTGGCGCGCGTCGGCGTGCTCGCGGCATCCGTCATCGCGTTCACGCTCGGCTGGGCGATCTTCACGATCGCCGACCGGCTGGCGCCGCCGCAGCCGATCGGCAAGGTGCTCGCGCGGCCGTTCGACCCGACGCGCGACCACTACCGCGGCCGCCCCGACGCCCCGTACCAGATCGTCGAGTACGGAGACTTCGAGTGCCCGTTCTGCAGCCGTGCCACCGGGTCGATCGACGCGGTCATCGATCACTTCGGCGAGGACGTGTGCTGGGTGTGGCGTCACCTGCCGCTCGAGTCGGTGCACGCGCACGCGAAGGAGGCGGCGCAGGCGTACGAGGCCGCGGCGCTGCAGGGCCGCTTCCTCGAGATGTCGCGGCTGCTGTTCGCGCGACAGGACGCGCTCACGCCCGACGACCTCTGCCGCTACGCGGACGAGCTCGACCTCGACGTGGACCGCTTCATCGACGACATGCGCTCGCCGAAGGTGGTGCTCCGCGTCGAGGAGGACCAGCTCGACGCCGAGCTGATGGACCTGCACTCGACCCCGACGTTCTTCATCGGCGGGGTCCGGCACATCGGGCCGTGGGACTCGCGCACGCTGATCCGCGCACTCGAGGCGTCGGCCGAGCGGCGCGTCGAACCGTCACCCTGACCTGCGCGAGACCCGCGGAGGCGGAGACGACGATGGGGGCGGATGCCGCGGCATCCGCCCCCATCGCGCGGTCGTCGATCAGGCGTTGAGGTCGACGCCCTTCGTCTCCTTGACGAGCGAGACGCCGATCAGCGAGATCACCGCGGCGATCGCGATGTAGACGCCGATGGTCCACGACTGGCCGGTCGCGACCATCAGCGCCTCGGCGATCATCGGGGCGAACGCGCCGCCGAGGATGGCGCCGAGGGCGTACCCGATCGAGACGCCCGAGTAGCGCACCCGCGCCGGGAACATCTCGGCGTAGAGGGCCGCCTGCGGACCGTAGGAGAGGCCGAGGCCGAACGTCATCAGGAACAGTGCGACGAAGTACCAGAGGATCTCGCCGGTGTCGATGAGGAACCACATCGGGACTGCCCAGAGGGCGAGGAACACGTAGCCGATCTGGAACGTGCGGACACGACCGAGGCGATCGGACAGGCGGCCGCCCCACAGCGTGAAGATCAGCCAGCCGAACGAGGCGAACGTCGTCGCGAGCAGCACCGTCGGACGGTCCATGCCGAGCGCCGTCACCGCGTAGGTCGCGAAGTAGGCGATGAGCAGGTAGCCCGCGGCGTTGTTCGCGATGAAGATGACCGCGGTCAGGACGACGTTCTTCGTGTTGCTGCGGAACAGGTCCTTCAGCGGTGCCGACGACTCGGCCTGGCGCTGCTGGAGCTCCGTGAAGACCGGGCTCTCCTCGACCGCGCGACGGATCAGGTAGCCGACCACGATCAGCACGATCGAGAGCATGAACGGGATGCGCCAGCCCCACTCCATGAACGCCTCGGGCGACATGGACGAGGTGATGATCCACAGCGTGAACGTGGCGAGGATCATGCCGATCGGGACGCCGATCTGCGGGAAGGCGCCGAAGAAGCCGCGCTTGCCGCGCGGCGCGTGCTCGACCGACATCAGCGCCGCGCCGCCCCACTCGCCGCCGGCGGAGAAGCCCTGCAGGATGCGCAGGCTGATCAGCAGGATCGGCGCCGCGATGCCGATCGCGGCGTAGGTGGGCAGGAAGCCGATGAGCGAGGTCGAGACGCCCATCATCACGAGCGTGAAGACGAGCATCTTCTTGCGTCCGATCTTGTCGCCGAGCCGGCCGGCGATCACCGCGCCGAGCGGTCGGAACAGGAACGAGATGCCGATCGTCGCGAAGGCGAGCACCTGCGCCAGACCGGGGTTCGACTCGGCCAGCGGCGCGAGGAAGAGCGGCGCGAGCACGAGGCCGGCGGCCTGGGCGTAGATGAAGAAGTCGTACCACTCGATGGACGTGCCGACGAGGGTTCCGGCGAGGACCTTGCGCTCCTCGGATGACATGCGGCCGGTGCGCTCGGTTTCGTGCGTGGTTGAGGTCATGCGAACTCCGTTGTTCTTGCGGGACTCGGGTATCCAGCGCGAGGGTGGTGCGCCGAGGGGATTTGCCGACCGATCGTTCAGTCAGGAAACAGACCATAGCGCACGAACGGCGATCCGCGGTAGCCCCCGCGCGACGAACGGCACCACCGGCGCGACGAACGGCGGGACGCGGCCAGCGGCGGGACGCGCGAGGGGGCATAGGGTGGCGCCATGCCCACGCCCGAGTTCGTGCTCGACCTCCGTCGCCACGTCGGCACGGCTCCGCTGCCGCTGGTCGGCGTCACCGCGGTGATCCTGCGCGGTGACGAGGTGCTGCTCGGCCGCCGCTCCGACACCGGGGCGCTCACGCCGATCACCGGCATCGTCGATCCCGGCGAGGAGCCCGCCGTCACCGCCCGACGCGAGGCGCTCGAGGAGGCCGGCGTCGAGATCCGCGTCGACGCGCTCGCCTGGGTGCACCAGGTGCCCCGCGTCACGTACCCGAACGGCGACCAGGCCGACTACCTCGACCTGACGTTCCGGTGCACGTGGCTGGCCGGCGAGCCGTACTCGGCCGACGGCGAGATGGTCGACCTCGCGTGGCATCCGCTCGCCCGCCTCGACGGGATGGCCGCGGAGCACCGGGAGCGCGTGCGCGCCGCCACGGTCGCGGGCGGTGCCGCGCGCTTCGCCGGCGGAGGCTGAGCCGACGGCGGTGCAGCCCGGCGCCCAGCCCGCCTCGCGGAAGGCCGGCGTCAGGCGTCGTGCACGAGCAGCGCGGCGCCGACGAGCGGCGCAGCGTCGCCGAGCTCGGCCGGCACGACCCGCATCTCGGCGGCCGCCGGCAGCACCGCGGCTCGGCGTGCAGCCGCCTCGACGAGCGGCAGGTAGTCGTCGGCGACGTGCGAGAAGCCGCCCCCGACGGCCGCGGTGCGGAGGTCGAGCAGCGCCGCGTAGCCCGCGATGGCCTGCCCGACCGCGTCGGCCGAGCGGTGCACGGCGCGCACGGCGACGGGGTCGCCCGCGCGGTAGTCGGCGGCGAGTCGCCGGCCGTCGGTGCCCGCCCAGCCCTGCTCGTTCGCCCACCGCACGGTCGCCGGCCCGGAGGCGACGCCCTCGACCGTCGCGTCGACCGGGTCGACCGGGTCGGGTCGACGCACCCAGACCTGGCCGACGTGACCGGCGTTGCCGGTGTCGCCGCGGATGACGCGACCGTCGACCACGATGCCGCCGCCGATGCCCGTCGAGACCACCATCGCGATGCCGTTGCGCACCCCGCGGAGCGCGCCGAACCGCAACTCGGCGAGGGCGATGCACGTGCCGTCGAGCGCGACCCGCACGGGCGCGCCCGCGGCGAGGCCCTCGACCGCCGGGACCAGCGGGAACTCGCGGATGCCCGGCAGGTTGAGCGGCGAGATGCGCGTGCCGTCGCCCAGGAGCGGCCCGGCGGTGCCGATGCCGATGCCGACGACGCGGTGGGCCGGCCCCGCGGCATCCATCGCGGGCCGGCACACCGACGCGATCGCGGCGGTGAAGGTCTCGGGCGTCTGGCCAGGCCCGGTGGGGGCGCGATGGCGGCTGCCCGGCACGATCCGGCCACGGGGGTCGACGAGCGCGGCGTCGACCTTCGTGCCGCCGATGTCGACGGCGACCGCCACCTCGATCGGCGCGTCATGCATGCTCATGCGTCGATCTTCGCGCCTGCACGCCGGTCAGCGCAGGTCGAGCCGCATGAGCACGCGCGGGAAGCCGCCCACCATCGAGTCGGTGTCGGCCGCCTTGGCGAACCCGGCGCGCTCGAACAGCGACCGCGTGCCGACGTAGGCCATCGTCAGGTCGACATTCGCCCCGCGGTTGTCGACCGGGTAGCCCTCGATCGCGGGCGCGCCGTACGAGCGCGCGAACTCGACGGCCCCGGCGAGCAGCTGGTGCGAGATGCCCTGCTTGCGATGGCCCGGCCGCACGCGGATGCACCACACCGACCACACGTCGAGGTCGTCGACGTGCGGGATCTTCCGGCTGGTGGCGAAGCTCGTGTCGGCGCGCGCGTGGACCGCCGCCCAGCCGACCACCTCGTCGCCGTCGTACGCGAGCACGCCCGGCGGCGGACTCTGCCGCACGAGCTCGGCGACGCGTTCGCCGCGCGCCGGGCCGCGCAGCGCGAGGTTCTCCCTCGACGACATGAGCCGGTAGCTCAGGCACCAGCACACGTTCGCATCGGGCCGTTTGGGGCCAACGACGGCCGCGACGTCGTCGAAGCCGGACGCGGGGCGGACCTCGATCGTCATGCGCCCATCGTGCCGACGGCCTCCGACATTCACCGCCCGTCGCGCGCCGGCCCGGTGGAGCTGCGGACGACCAGCCGCGGCTCCGGCACCGCGGGTGGGGCCTCGTCGGTGCCCTCGATCTGCGCGATGAGTCGCAGCACGGATGCCCGCCCCTGGGACTCGAAGTCGATGCGGACCGTCGTGAGCGGCGGATCGAAGTAGGCGGCCTCGGGGATGTCGTCGATGCCGACGACGCTGATGTCGTCGGGGATCCGGATCCCGCGCTCCTTCAGCGCGAGCATCGCTCCCAGTGCGGTCTGGTCGTTGGCGGCGACGATCGCCGTCGCGTCGGGGAGCTCCGGCAGTCGCGCGATCGCCTCGTAGCCCGACTTCGCCGACCAGTCGCCGGGCAGGACGCCGACCGCTTCGAGGCCTCGGGCCTCGAGCTCGGCGTGGTAGGCGACGACGCGGTTGCGCGCGGCCGACCACATCTGCGGGCCGGCGATGTGGAGGAATCGCCGGTGCCCCAGGCCGGCGAGGTGGGCGATGAGCGCCGGAACGCCGACCTTCGTCAACGCGGTGCGAGGGTTGCCCTCGGCGTCGTCGAGTTCGGCGTCGATGAAGACGGGCACGCGGAAGGCGGTGGTCTCGAAAGCGCGGGTCATCTCGTCGGTCGACGACAGCGCGAGCACGCCCGCGAGGCTGTGCTGCGTGATGAGCTCGAGGGACTCCTCGACCGCTCGCGGGTCGGCCGCGTCGAGCGAGACGAGGTCGAGCACGTAGCCGCGTTCGCGTGCGGCGGCGCTCGCCCCCTCGGCGACCCGGCTCGGGCCGACGTTGGAGAGTTCGTGCGTGAGCGCCCCGATCCGATGCGAGCGGCCGGACTTCAGGCTGCGGGCGGTCAGGTTCGGCCGGTAGCCGAGCTCGTCGAGGGCTCGGACGACCTTCTCGCGGGTCTCGGGGCGGATGCCCTCGAAGCCCTTGAGGAAGCGGCTCACGGTCTGGTGCGACACCCCGGCGGCCCGGGCGACGTCGTAGATCGTCGCGGGCTTCATTGGCCGTGGCGGGGGAGCCGGTTTCAGGGGAGCTGCGCTCTCGCTCATCCCACGATCCTCCCCGACCGGCGTCGGGCCCCTCGACGCCCGGAGGGGGGCCATTCGTCACGATCACGAAACAGTGCTTGACAATTCGATGTTATCGGCAACATCCTATTCCCAAACGGATGTTATCGGAAACATTCACGCATCGAACTCGACTGCCACGCCTACGACGGAGTACGCATCACGATGACCGACCCCCAGCCCGCGACGAGCATCGACGGCATCCTCTTCGGCGCCGCGTACTATGCCGAGTACCACCGCGAGGAGCGCACCGAGGCCGACCTCGACCTGATGACCGCGGCCGGGTTCACCGTCATCCGCGTCGGCGAGTCCGTCTGGTCCACCTGGGAGCCTCGCGACGGCGAGTTCGACCTCGACTGGCTGCAGCCGGTGCTCGACGGCGCACACGAACGCGGCATCGCGGTCGTCCTCGGCACGCCCACCTACGCGGTGCCGCCGTGGCTGCAGACCGCGTACCCGGAGATCGCCGCCGAGCGGCGCACCGGCGAGCGCGTGCCGTGGGGGGCCCGCCAGGAGGTCGACTACTCGCACCCGGCCTTCCGGTTCCACGCCGAGCGGGTCATCCGCGCCGTGATCGCACGGTACGCCGACCACCCCGCCGTCATCGGCTACCAGGTCGACAACGAACCCGGCATGGAGCTCTTCCACAACCGCGGCTCCTTCCAGCGGTTCGTGCGGCGGCTGAAGGAGAAGTACGGCGACGTCGAGACGCTGAACCGCGAATGGGGTCTGACCTACTGGTCGCACCGCCTCTCCGACTGGTCCGACCTGTGGACTCCCGACGGGAACACGCTGCCGCAGTACGACCTCGCCTGGCGGCGCTACCAGGCCGACCTCACGACCGAGTTCATCGCCTGGCAGGCCGAGATCGTGCGCGAATACGCGAGTCCTGCGCAGTTCGTCACGACCTGCATCGCCTACCCTCGGCCGGCGCTCGACGACGAGGCACTCGTCGACGCGCTCGACATCACGGCCGGCAATCCGTACTACGCGATGCAGGACCACCTCGATGCGACACTCGACCTGGAGCCGGTGACGCACTGGACCACGTCGGGCGTCGCGGCGATGTTCCGCCAGGCCGACCGGCTCTACTCCTCGAAGCAGTCGCGGTTCCTCGTGACCGAGACCGACGCCCAGTCGATCGGCGGATCGGAGTTCAACCTCCCGCCGTACCCCGGCCAGCTGAGGCAGGCCGCATTCGCGTTCATCTCGCGCGGTGCGGCGATGATCGAGTACTGGCACTGGCACACGCTGCCCTACGGCACCGAGACCTACTGGGGCGGCGTCATCCCGCACAGCCTGCAGCCGGGGCGCGTGTACCGGGAGCTCGCCGACGTGGGCGCCGACCTGCGGGCGATCGGGGGTGCGCTCGACGGGTTCGAGCCTGATGCCGACGTCGCGATCCTGTGGTCGAACGACAGCCGCTTCGCGCTCGAGTTCTTCCCCCCGTTGTCCACGCCGGCTGGCGCGCCCGATCGCGCGTCCTACCAGCGCATCGTCGACGCGTTCCACAGGGGGGTGATCGACGCCGGTGCGCAGGCGCGGATCCTTCACGTCGGCCAGGCGCGCGAGATCGGTGCGGAGGCGCTCGCCGCGCGGTTCCCCGTGCTCGTCGCGCCCGGTCTGTACGCCGCATCCGATGACGACCTCGACCTGCTGCGCGAGTACTCCGCGGCGGGCGGGCATCTCGTGATCGGCATCCGCACGGGGTACGGCGACGAGGAGGCTCGCGCCCGCGTCGAGGTCGCGCCTGCCCGCCTGGCCGAGGCTGCGGGCGTCCACTACGAGGAGTTCTCGAACCTCCGCGCCGACCTCGCCGTGATCCCGACCGAGCCGTTCCAGACGAGGGCGGATGCCGCGGCGCGCCTCTGGGCGGACGGGCTCATCGCGGACGGGGCCGGGGTGCTCGCACGCTACGAGCACCCGCGGTTCGGCGACTTCCCCGCGATCACGACCAACGCGCACGGCTCGGGCCGCATCACCGTCGTCGGCACCGTGCCCTCGCCCGCGCTCGCCGCCGACCTGATCCGGTGGGCCGTGCCGGCACCCGTCGCCGACGAGCTCGCGTCCGACCGCGCGCTGCCCGTGACCGTGTCATCCGGTCACACCGCGCAGGGGCGACGCGCCTGGTTCGTCTTCAACTGGAGCGGGACTGACACCGCCATCACGCTCGACCGCGACGTCACCGACGCGGTCACCGCCGCCGCGCATGCGGCCGGCACCGAACTCCCGCTCGAGGCATGGTCGACGCTGACCCTGCTCGACGGGTGAGGCGACCGGATCCACCGTCGCCCTGGAGAAGAGGAAGAAGGACATGAGGAACGCACCAAGAACCGCGCTGGCCCTCGGCGCCGGCGCCGTCGCCACAGCACTGGTCCTTTCCGGCTGCGCGCCCGGCGGCGGAGACGATGCCGGGCCCACCGAGGAGATCACCGACGAGCAGCGCGAAGAGGCCCTCAGCACGCCGACCGAGCTCACGTTCTGGACGTGGGTGCCCGACATCGAGAACGAGGTCGCCCTCTTCGAGGAGGCGTACCCGGCGATCGACGTCACGGTCGAGAACGTCGGCCAGGGCCTGCCCCACTACCAGAAGCTCCGCAGCGCCATCGAGGCGGGCGAGGGCGCACCGGATGTCGCGCAGGTCGAGTACCAGTACATCCCCTCGTTCGTGCTGAGCGAGTCGCTGCTCGACCTGTCGCCGTACGGGGCGGGCGAGATCGAGGACGACTACGTCGGCTGGGCCTGGAACCAGGTCTCGCCCGACGACGAGGTCTGGGCCATCCCGCAGGACGTCGGCCCGATGGGCAACCTGTACCGTGAGGATCTCCTCGGGCAGGCAGGCATCACCGAGCCGCCGGCGACGTGGGAGGCGTATGCCGAAGCCGCGCGAGCGGTGAAGGACTCGACCGGTTCGTACATCTCGAACCTCGGCGCGACGCAGGCCGGCCAGATGATCGGCTTCTTCTGGCAGGCCGGAGTCAAGCCGTTCGGCTACGACGGCGCCGAGACGGTCACCATCGACGTCAACAGCGACGAGGCCAAGGAGGTCGCCTCGTACTGGACCGACCTGATCCAGCAGGACCTGATCTCGACCGACGTCGACTTCAACGACCAGTGGTACCAGGGCCTCGCGAGCGGCAAGTACGCGGGCTGGCTGACCGCCGCGTGGGGCCCCGTGTTCCTGCAGGGCACCGCCGAGGGCACGTCCGGACTCTGGCGCGCGGCGCCGCTGCCGCAGTGGGCGGATGGCGAGAACGTCTCGGGCAACTGGGGCGGATCGTCCGACGCCGTGCTCGCGTCGAGCGAGAACCCCATCGCCGCGTACGAGCTCGCGAAGTTCATCAACCACGACGAGGAGTCGGCGCTGATGCTCGCGACGGAGCAGTTCCTGTACCCGCCGCAGAACTCGGTGCTCGAGAACCCCGACTTCATCGACCAGGAGTCGGAGTTCTACGGCGGCCAGCAGGTCAACAAGCTGTTCGCCGAGATCTCGGAGACCGTCGACACCGACTTCCAGTGGCTGCCGTTCATGGAGTTCGTGTACTCCAGCTACGAGGAGACGATGGGCACCGTGATCGCCGACAAGGGCGACATCGCCGCCGCGCTCGACGAGTGGCAGGACCAGCTCGTCGGCTATGCGGAGGACCAGGGCTTCACCGTCGAGTGAGGTCTCGGGCGCCCGTCGCCGCACGACGGCGGGCGCCCGCACCCTTCCGCACAACGAGTCAGGAGTCGACGTGTCCGCATCACCGGCACTCAGCGCCGAGCGCCATCCCGCCACCGCCCCGCCCGCCCGCCGCCACAGTTCGACGAAGCGCAAGCAGCGCATCGCCGCCTACCTGTTCATCCTCCCGTTCTTCGTCGTGTTCATCACGATGCTCGTGATCCCGCTCGTCTACGCGGGATACCTGAGCCTGTTCGAGAGCAAGCTCATCGGCGGCGAGGTCTTCGCCGGGCTCGCCAACTACGTGCGGGCGCTGCAGGACTCCGCGTTCCTCGCGAGCCTCGGCCGGATGGGCCTGTTCTTCATCATCCAGGTGCCGATCATGCTGGGACTGGCGCTGCTCTTCGCGCTCGCGCTCGACAGCGGCCGCGCCCGCGGAGCGCGCAGCGTGCGCCTGCTCGTGTTCATGCCCTACGCCGTGCCCGCCGTCGTCGCGACCCTCATGTGGGGCTACCTCTACGGCCCCGACTTCGGGCCGATCGCGCAGATCGCTCGAGCGCTCGGATGGGGCACGCCCGAGTTCCTGACCCCCGAGAACATCCTCGGCTCGATGATGAACATCGTCACGTGGGAGTTCGTCGGCTACAACATGATCATCATGTACGCGGCGCTCCGCTCGATCCCGAGCGACCTGTACGAGGCAGCCGAGATCGACGGCGCGGGGCAGTTCCGCATCGCGTGGAGCATCAAGATCCCCGCCATCCGGCCCGCGATCATCCTGACCGTGATCTTCTCGATCATCGGCACCTTCCAGCTGTTCGCCGAGCCGAGCCTGCTGAACGCGATCGCGCCCGACGCGATCACGAACTCCTTCACGCCGAACTACTACGCGTACAACCTGGCGTTCCTCAACCGGGAGCTGAACTACGCGGCGGCGATCGCGTTCCTGCTCGGCATCGTGATCGCCGTGCTGTCGTACGTGTTCCAGATCGCAACCGAGCGCCGTGAACGCAAGCCGCTGACCGAGAAGATCATGGCGGCAGAAGGACGGATCCTGCCATGACCTCGCTCGAGACCCGCGCCGCCGTGACGGCAGGTGCCCCGAAGGCCGCCCGACGCAAGGCACGCCGATTCGACCCCGAGAAGCGGCGCAGCACGCTGCTGACGGTGCTGCTCTGGCTCGGCGTGCTGTACTTCATCCTTCCGCTCTGGTGGTTGTTCGTCTCGTCGACCAAGGACAACGAGGCGCTGTTCTCGACGTTCGGGCTGTGGTTCGGCGGCGACCTCTCGCTGTGGGAGAACCTGCAGACGCTGTTCACGGTGCGGGGCGGCATCTTCGCGCGCTGGCTGCTGAACACCATCGCGTACGCGGTCGCCGCGGCGATCGGCGCGACGCTCCTGTCGGCGATGGCCGGCTACGCGTTCGCGAAGTACGACTTCCCGGGCCGCACGGCGCTGTTCAGCGCGACGCTCGGGGCGATCATGATCCCGTTGACCGCACTCGCGCTGCCGACGTACCTGCTGTTCTCGCAGGCGGGACTGACCAACACGCCGTGGGCGGTCATCATCCCGTCGCTCGTGAGCCCGTTCGGCGTGTACCTCATGCGGGTCTACTCGGCCGACGCGATCCCCGACGAGCTGATCGAGGCCGCGCGGGTCGACGGTGCGGGCGAGTTCCGCATCTTCTGGCAGGTGGGGCTGCGGCTGCTCGGCCCGGCGCTGGTCACCGTGTTCCTGTTCTCGCTCGTCGCGACGTGGAACAACTACTTCCTGCCGCTGATCATGTTGAACAGCTCCGACCTGTACCCGATCACGGTCGGCCTCGCGCAGATCCAGGCGGCCGCGTCGGCCGGCGGCGGGTCGCAGGCCCTGTTCTCGACGGTCATCACCGGATCGTTCGTGTCGATCGTGCCGCTGATCATCGCGTTCCTGTTCCTGCAGCGGTACTGGCAGAGCGGCCTGACCACCGGGAGCGTGAAGGGATGACCATGAAGTACGGAGGCGACTACAACCCCGAGCAGTGGCCGCGGGAGGTGTGGGACGAGGACGTGCGGCTGATGCAGCGCGGCGGGGTCAACCTTGCGACGGTGGCCGTGTTCTCGTGGGCCCGCCTCGAACCCCGGCCCGGCGAGTACGACTTCGGATGGCTCGACGACGTGCTCGACACCCTGCACGCCGGTGGTTTACGGGTCGACCTCGCCACCGCGACCGCCTCGCCGCCGCCGTGGCTGGCCAGACTGCACCCCGAGACCCTCCCGGTCACCGAGGAGGGCGTGCGCCTCGCGGTCGGCAGTCGCCAGCAGTACTGCCCGAGCTCGCCCGTCTACCGCGAGCGCGCCCGGCGGCTGGTCGACCGCATGGTCGAGCGGTACGCCGGCCATCCGGCACTGGAACTCTGGCATGTGAACAACGAGTACGGATGCCACGTCAGCCGCTGCTACTGCGACGTGTCGGCCGCGGCGTTCCGCACCTGGCTCGAGGCGCGGTACGGCACGGTCGAGGAGCTCAACCGCGCCTGGGGCACCGCGTTCTGGTCCCAGCGGTACGACGCGTTCGACGAGGTCGAGCCGCCGCGCGCGGCGCCGACGTTCCGGAACCCGACGCAGCTGCTCGACTTCGACCGGTTCTCGAGCGACGAGCTGCTCGCGTGCTACCTGGCCGAGGTCGAGGTCATCCGGGCGAGTTCCGACGTGCCGATCACGACGAACTTCATGGGCTTCTTCAAGCCGGTCGACTACTGGGAGTGGGCGCGGCACGTCGACGTGGTGTCGGATGACACGTATCCCGACCCCGCCGACCCGGACTCGCCGGCGTACGCGGCGATGGTCCGCGACCTCATGCGCTCGCTCGGCGGCGGCGCGCCGTGGCTGCTCATGGAGCAGTCGCCGAGCGCCGTGAACTGGCGGGCGCGCAACGCGCCGAAGGCGCCGGGCATGATGCGGGCGTGGTCGTACCAATCCGTGGCCCGGGGCGCCGACGGCATCCTGTTCTTCCAGTGGCGGCAGTCGGCCGCCGGCTCTGAGAAGTTCCATTCGGGGATGGTCCCGCACGGCGGCACCGACACCCGGGTGTGGCGCGAGATCGAGCAGCTCGGCGGCGAGCTCGCGCGGCTCTCCGGGCCCGACGGAGGGGTCGAGGGCATGCGCGTGCCCTCGTCGGTGGCGATCGCCCTCGACTGGGACAGCTGGTGGGCGATCGAGCAGCCGGCGTCGCCGACCTCGGTGTCGTACCTGCAGATCCTCTTCGCGTGGCATCGCGCGCTGAGCTCGTTCGGCCACGCGGTCGACTTCGTGCGCGCGGACGGCGACCTGTCGGCGTATCGCGTCGTCGTTGCGCCGGCGCACTTCGTGGTGACCGACGCGCAGGCGGCGAACCTGGCGTCGTTCGCCGAGCCGGGCGGCGCGCTCGTCGTCGGCTTCGGCACCGGGATCACCGACGAGCATCTGCACGTGCGACTCGGTGGATACCTCGGCGAGCCGCTGCGGCGGGCGCTCGGCGTGCGGATCGAGGAGTTCGCACCGCCTGCTGGGCCGGATCTGGGCAATGACGGCACGGCTCCGCCGCCGCCCGTCGCCCTCGACGGAGCGCTGCTCGGCACCGAGGCGGCCGGTACGGCGTGGGCGGAATTCGTTCGCTCCGACGATGCCGAGACGCTCGCGACGTTCGCGGAGGGGGCACTGTCCGGGTGGCCCGCCGTGACCCGCCGGCCCGCCGGCGCCGGAACGGCCTGGTACGTGGCGACCCTGCCCGACCCCGACGCGCTGAACCGGCTCGCCGAGCACGTGCTCGCGGACGGCGGCGTGGGAACGCCCACGCCCGTCGCCTCCGGCGCACACGTCGAGGTGGTGAACCGCGGGGGCCTGACGTTCGTGATCAACCACGGCGCGGATGACGCGACGATCTCGGTCGACGGCGTCGACGTGCTCAGCGGCGCCGTGGCGTCCGGCCTGGTGCTGGCGCCGCAGGGGGTGGCCATCGTGCGCAGCTGAGTCCCGTGGTGCTCTCCGCGGCGGTCGCGACGTGAACGTGCCGATGCCCCTGACACCACGAGCACGAGATCGCGTCTGCACCCCCAGTACGGGGGCGTACTCGGACCAAGGGCCCTGTGGCGCAGCTGCGACATGGCTATGCTCCCGTCCACGGCGAGCAGCGGCCGCTGAGCGCCGAGGCTCGGACGCACGAAGACGTGCGGAGCGGGAGGGATCATGTATCGCGGACGACGAGGCATCCTGACCGCGATGGTCGCCCTGGCACTGGTGTCGCCACTCGCGGCGTCGCCGGCTTTCGCCGAGGGGGTCGTCGGGGAGACGCAGGTCACGGAGGCGGCGCTCGCCGCGCCGGTCACCGACCTGCCCCATATCTCGATCCAGCTTCCGGAAGGCTACGGCCTGGAGGATCTCTACGCGTCGAAGGACGAGGTCCCGGTCGACCCCGACACCGAACCGCACGCCGTCCTCGACCTCTCCGATCCGGGCGACCCGGCGAACGACCTCGCCGGTGCGACGCTCGAGGAGATCAAGAGTCGCGGGAACTTCACGTGGACGCTCGACAAGAAGCCGTTCCAGATCAAGTTCGACGACTCGACCCCGATCCTGGGCATGCAGGCCGCGAAGACGTGGATCCTCCTCGCGAACCACGCCGACACCGCGCTCCTGCGCAACAAGGTCGCCTACGACCTGGCGGCGGACTTCGGGCTCCCGGGTTCGCCGGACAGCCGGTTCGTCGACCTCACGATCGACGGCGAGTTCCTCGGCAACTACCTGCTCACCGAGAAGGTGGAGGTCAAGACGAACCGGCTCGAGATGCAGGATCCCGGCGGCATCATGCTCGAGCTCGACCTCAACTACGGTCTCGAGGAGGACTTCAACTTCTACACCGACATCAGCAACTCGCTCTTCGTGCTGAAGGACGCGGTCGAGGACGTGGACGACCCGCTGGCGCCGCCCCTCGCCGAGGCGTACGCCGACATCCAGGACTACCTGAACGAGTTCGAGTCCTACCTGTACGCGGCCGATCCCGACTGGTCGAAGATCAGCTCGATGATCGACGTCGAGTCGTTCATCAAGTACCACTTCGTGTTCGAGGTCGCGGCGAACCCCGAGATCCCGAGGTCGTCCGTGTTCTTCTGGAAGGACGGTGCGGGCGACGTGCTGCACGCGGGTCCGGTCTGGGACTTCGACAGCGCCTTCGCGAGCTACACCATCGAACGGCTCGGCGGTGACCCGGTCCAGGACTACGTGCGCAACTCGAAGGCCCTGCGCGGTGCGGGCAATGACTGGTTCGCGCAGCTCTTCCGCAATGAGGAGTTCGTGCAGCTCGTGCACGACGTGTACGAGCAGGAGCTCGAGCAACTCGTGAACGCGCTTCCGACGCGGATCGACGGCTACGCCGCCGAGATCCAGCAGTCCGCCGAGGCGAACTTCGCGCGCTGGGACGATGTGCTCGGTGAACCGTCGGTGTTCGGATCGAACGGGCACGTCGTCGCCGACACGTGGCAGGGGGAGGTCGAGTACTTGCGCGACTGGGTCGCGACCCGTGTCGCGCATCTCGCGGACTCGTACGGCGCGGACACGCCGATCATGCGGTACTCGGCGCACGTCGCGCAGCTCGGCTGGCGCCCCGCCTTGACGTCCGGCCAGATCGCCGGCACGCTCGGCCAGTCCCTGCGGCTCGAGGCGCTCGACCTGTCGATGTTCGGCAACGGATTCGACGGCTCCTTCGAGAGCAACTCGCATGTGCAGAACGTCGGCTGGAGCGGATGGAGGGACGACGACGCGCTCGTCGGCACCACGGGGCGTGCCCTGCGGCTCGAGGCCGTGCGGCTCAGGCTGACCGACGAACTGTCGACCCTGTACGACGTCTCGTACCGCGCCCACGTCCAGAACATCGGCTGGATGGGCTGGGTGGAGAACGGCGCGGTGGCCGGCACGGTCGGTCAGTCGCTCCAGATCGAGGCGATCCAGGTGCGGCTGCTCGAGAAGTCCGAACCGATCGAGGATCCCTCGGTGGAGTACCGTGCACACGTCGCGAACATCGGCTGGATGGAGACGGTGGCGGACGGCCAGACCGCCGGCACCACCGGACGCTCGCTCGCGATGGAGGCGCTCCAGGCCGAGGTCGTCGACACGGGGCTCTCGGGTGACCTCGAGTACCGCGGTCACGTGCAGATGATCGGCTGGATGCCGTGGACGGATTCCGACGACTACATCGGGACGGTCGGGCAGTCCAGGCGCCTCGAAGCGGTGCAGATCAGGCTCACGGGCGAGCTCGCGGAGCAGTACTCGATCCGATACCGCGCCCATGTCCAGGACATCGGCTGGCAGTCGTTCGTCGCCGACGGGCAGACGGCCGGAACCACCGGGCAGTCCCGGCGGGTGGAGGCGATCCAGATCGAACTCGTCCCGAAGGGACCGTGACTCGGAACCCGCTCGAACGTCGCGGGTGCTCGGCTGAGCCGTGCACCCGCGACGTCTCGTCGCGACCGCGGCCATCCCCTCACTCGGGCCGGTTTCCCGCCGCCCCATCGATCGTGAATCGCGTCGTGACGCCCTCGTACATGACGTGAGCGACGAGGCCGTCGACGGCGTGCGGCAGCGTGTGGCAGTGGTCGCTCCAGATGCCCGGGTTGTCGGCGACGAATGCGATGTCGTACGTCTCGCCGGGGTGCACGTCGAGCGAGTCGACGATCCAGGGGCTGCCGGATGCCGGGACGCCGTCGCGTGAGAGCACCACGACATGGTGCCCGTGCAGGTGCATGGGATGCACGTCGCCCGAGTGGTTCTCGATGCGCATGGCGACCACGTCGTCTTCGCGCACGTGGAACATCGGCACGTCGGGGAACATGCGCCCGTTGATCGTCCAGAAGTTGCCGGGGCGGCCGTCGATGATCCCGAAGCGGCGCGCGATCACGTAGTCGTAGGTGAGCTCGGGTGCGGTCGGGTCGAAGTCGAGCGGGGCGGGGCTGCCGTAGGCGAGCAGGTCGAGGGTGTCCGCCGGCTGGCGTGCGGGCGGGACGGATGCCTCGGGGGAGGCCGCGTCGACGACGAGCACGCTGCGCGCGCCGCCGACGTGCAGGCGCACGGCATCGCCGGTCGCGGGCGCCTGCACCGCGACATCCGCTCGCCCGCCGGCGGGGACGAGCAGGCGCTGATCGCGGACCTCGCCGGGCTCGTGCACGTCGCGGCCGTCGATCGCGAGCACGCGGTAGGGCGCGGCCGACCAGACGGCGGCCGTGCCCTGGTCGGTGTTGACGACACGCACGCGCACCGTCTCGCCCGGGGCGGCGTCGACGCGCTCGTCGGCGACGCGGCCGTTCAGCGTGTGCCGCCCGCCGTACACGTGCAGCAGTGCGGTGACGTCGACGTCGGCCGCGGCATCCGCCGGCGACGACGCCGGGTCGATCACGATCGCGCCGAGGAGGCCCCGCAGCACCTGGTCGTGCGACATCTGGTGCGAGTGGTACCAGTACGTTCCCGCGTCGTCGGCCACGAACCGGTAGACGTGACGGCCGCCGACGGGTACAGCATCCTGCGTGATGCCGGCGACGCCGTCGGCCGCGTTCGGCACGTCGATGCCGTGCCAGTGCAGCGTCGCGCCATCCGCCACCGACTCGTTCACGAGCGTCACCTCGACGAGGTCGCCCTGCGTCGCGCGGATCTCGGGGCCGGGCGACGTGCCGTTCACGGTGTACCCGTCGATGCGGCGGCCACCGGTCACGTCGATCGGCTCCTGCCGCACGACGAGCTCGACGCGCACGTCGGCGGGGCGGTCGGGATCGGCGGCGAGCGAGGTCACGTCGACCGCCGCCGACGAACTCGCGACACCGGATGGCGCGCCCGCGCCCGCGCCCGCCGCGACGGGGCCGGGCTGCCCGTGGCCGCCGTGCCCGTGCGCATCGCCGGCGCCCATGTCCATCACCGAGTACTCGCCGAGGAGCGTGGAGCTCCACGCGAGCGCGCCGGCCCCCATCGCGGTCGCGACCGCGACGCCGACGACGACGCGCCGCAGGAACTCACGCCGCGACGGCATCGGTGCTCGCCTCCTCGGGGGCGACGGTGCGCTCCGTCGCGCGTCGCATCCGAAGGGCCGCGAACGACGCGGCGGCGACGACGGCCAGGGCGTTCGCCCCGTGGATCAGCCCGAGGTACGGCACGTCGGTGATCGAGAAGCCGAGGGTCACCTGCAGCGCGACGAGCCCGAGCACGATCGCCGCCCAGAGCGTGGCGCCGCGGACGCGCACGAGGAACGACACCACGAGGAGCGCGAGCGCGACCAGCGGGATGAGCACGCCGCCGACGACGCCGTGGATCAGGAACCCGACCTCGCCCACGCCGGCGGCCTGGAAGCTCTCGAGCAGGGCCTTGTCGACGACGCCGCCCTCCGAGACCAGGTTCAGCATGCCGCCGAACGCGAACGCGATCGCGGCGGCCTGGACGACGACGGCTCCGGCGACGGTCCACGCGAGACCGGTGTAGAGCGTGCGCATGATGCCTTCTCCTTCGTGCGGCGCCGGTCGGCGGCATCCGCTCGACCCTCACGTTCGCCGACGGCGGCAGAGGCCGGAACCCAGCGAACCGGATGCCGCGTGGCGGCGTGCCGCACATCGCATGGAGGGAAACCGCTAAGGGATGCCGGGGACATCCCTCTCCCGCGGTCCCGATCGGGGGGAGGACCATGGGAGTGTGCTCCGCAGATGGGGATGGTTCGCGACCCTGGCGCCGATCGGGGCGGCGTCGGTGGCGTACGTCGTGGTCGTCCGCGGATTCGTCGCCGGCGACACCGTCCAGGGCCTCGTGTGGCCGCTGCTCGGCATCCTGCCGCTGTTCGTCTTCGGGATCTGGCTGCTCACCGTGTCGACCTCGCGCTCGGCGCTGTACATCGCGTGGACCGGGACCGCGATCGCCGTCGGCACGGCGATCGACACGTTCATGGCCTCCGGTGGGGACGCCCTGCCGGAGGACTGGTTCGCGGTGGTCACGGGCATCCGGCTGACGATCGACGCCGTCGCCTCCGCCGCGTTCATCAGCATGTTCGCGACGTTCCCGACGGGCATCCCCGAGGCACGGTGGCAGCGCGTCGCCGTCTGGTTCATCTGGGTGCCCGTCGTGGTCGCCCCGCTCTCGCTGATCGTCAGCCCGAGCATGCTCATCCCGGCGTTCCACGAGGTGCCCGCGAACGAGATCCCGAACCCGTTCGCGGTGCCCGCGCTCGCATGGGCGGCACCCGCCGTCGAGTGGGTCCTCGTCCGGTGGCCGGCGGTGTTCGTGGGGTTGGCGGTGCTGATCTCACGGGCCTTCTTCGGGGAGCCGGCCCTGCGGGCGGGACTCCGCCTCATGACCTGGGTCGTGCTCGTGCTCGTCGTCATCTGGCCGCTCTGGAACGCGGTGCCGAACCCGCTGCTCGAGATCGCGGTGTTCGCGAGCCTGGCCGCCATCCCGATCGCGGCGGTCCACGGCATCCTGCGCTACGGCGCCTTCGACCTCGCCCCGGGCGCCCGGGCCCAGTTCGTCGCGCGGTCCTCCACCGTGCTCATCACCGTCCTCTACGGGATCGCCGTCGCCGCCCCGGCACTGCTGCTCGTGGACCGGCTGACCGTGATCGGCGCCGTGCTGCTCACGACGATCGTCGCCGTCGTCCTCCTGCCGTTCCGCGCCTGGCTGCAGCGACGCATCCGCCGCCTCGTCTTCGGCGACCGCGAACGGCAGTTCGGGATGCTGAGCGAGCTCGGCGTGCGCCTCGAGCAGGCCGGGGAGCCGCGCGAGCTGCTGTCGCGGCTGGCGGCGGCTGTGCGCGGCGGGCTCGACGCGTCGTGGGTGCGCATCGTCCTGGCCGGGCCCGACGGACCGGTCGCCGAGTCGTCCGCGGGCGCGGCGGCCGACGCACGCGGCGACCCCGTCGAGACGGTCGACCTCGTGCACGCCGACGATGCGCTCGGACGCATCGAGATCGGGCCGCGACGCCGCGGCGAGTACAGCGACGCCGAGCGCACGGTCCTGCGCACGGTCGCGGGGCAGGCCGCGGCATCCGTCGCCAACCTGCGTCTCACCGCCCGGCTGGCCGAGCAGCTCGACGAGCTGACCGCGTCGCGCGAGCGCCTCGTCGCCGCGCAGGACGACGAGCGTCGCCGCCTCGAGCGCGACCTGCACGACGGCGTCCAGCAGACGGTGGTCGCGCAGATCGCCGGGCTCCGGCTCGCTCGGAACCGGCTGGAACGCGGCGAGCTCACGACCGACGACCTCGCCGAGCTGCAGGACCAGGCTCGCGAGACCCTGACCGACCTGCGGGAGGTCGCCCGCGGCATCCACCCGCCCGTGCTCAGCGACAACGGCCTCGTCGCGGCCGTCGAGTCGGGCGTCACGCGCTATCCCATCCCGCTCGCCGTCGAGGCCGACGACGCGGTGCGGGCCGAACGGTACGGCGAGGATGTCGAGGCCACCGCGTACTACGTGGTGCGCGAGGCGCTCGCGAACACGGCGAAGCACGCCGGCGCGACCCATGCGTCGGTGGGGCTCTCGCGCGACGACGGGCACCTCCGCATCGCGATCGCCGACGACGGGCGGGGCATCGATCCGGTCGGGGCGGGCTCGGCGTCCCACGGGGGGCTCGTGAACATCCGCGACCGGGTCGCCGCGCTGCGCGGCACGATGACGGTCGGGGCGAACCGGCCGTCGGGGACGCGCGTCGTCGTCATGCTGCCGATCGATCCCCGGCGCGGGACGATCGCCGAATCGGAGGAGGCCGGCATTGGCTGAGCCGCTCGACAGGAGGACGATGGGGACCGTGGAGCGCAGGTGGGTGTGCCTGGCGACGCTCGGCCCGATCGGGGTCGCGAGCCTGGTCTACGTCGTCGTCGTCCTCGGATTCCTCGTGGGCGGCTCCGCCGACCACGGGCTCGCCTGGCCCCTCCTCGGTGCGCTGCCGCTCTTCGTCTTCGGCATGTGGCTGCTCACCGTGTCCTCGGCACGGATCGCCCTGTTCATCGCGCTCGGCGCGACCGCGATGCTCGTCGGCTCGGCCTACGAGACGTTCATCCAGGTCAACCCGGAGGTGCTCGTCGAGCCGTGGTTCCCGCTCGTCAACGTGGTCGGCCTCACCGCCGACGCGGTGGCGACCTCGACGCTCCTGATCGTGTTCGCCACGTTCCCCGACGGGGTGCCGGAGCGGCGCTGGCAGCGCGTGGCGGTCGCCTTCCTCTGGCTCCCGGTGCTCTCGGGGCCGCTGACCCTGCTCACGACGCCCTACGTCGTCATGTCGCCGTACGCCGGCGTCAGCGGCGAGGCGATCCCGAATCCCTTCGTCGTGCCGTGGCTCGAGTGGGCGGCGCCGCTGGTGCACGCGCTGTTCGTCCAGGCATGGCTGGCCGTCGCGCTCGGCCTCACGGTGCTCGCCTCTCGCGCACTGTTCGGCGCGCCGGAGGTGCGCGCCCGCACCCGGGTCATGGCCCTTGCGGTCGGCGGCGCCATCGTGGCGTTCCTGCTGTGGACGTTCGTGCCGGGCCTGTGGGGCGTCGAGCTGCTGGTCTACGCCTCGATGCTCGCCATCCCCGTCGCCGCGATCCACGGAATCCTCCGCTACGGCGCGTTCGACATCCGGGGCGGCGATCGCAACGTCCGAGTGGAGCGCTCGTCGAACCTCCTCATCACCGTGCTCTACGCCGCCGCCGTGGCCACCCCCGCGATCCTGCTCGCGCCCCCGCTCAGGACCGTGGCCGCGGTCCTCATCACGACGCTCGTCGCCGTGCTCCTGCTTCCAGTGCGCGGCTGGGCGCAGCAGCGCCTGCACCGTGCGCTCTTCGGCGACCGCGAGCGCCAGTTCGGCATGCTCAGCGAGCTCGGCGAGCGTCTCGAGCAGGCGGGCGAACCGCGCGAGCTGCTCGCCCACCTGGCGGGTGCCGTCCGCGACGGGCTCGACGCGTCGTGGGTCCGCATCAGCCAGGCCGGGCCGGATGGCGCGCTCGCCGCGTCGTCGGCGGCGTCGGCCGGCGACGTGGCCGGGGCGCCATCGCTCTCGGTCGACCTGGTCCACGCCGACGAGACCCTCGGCCGGATCGACGTGGGGCGCCGCCGCCTCGGGGAGTACAGCGAGGCCGAGCGCACGCTGCTGCGCACGGTCGCAGGGCAGGCCGCGGCATCCGTCGCCAATGTGCGACTCACGGCACGACTCGCCGAGCAGCTGGAGGAGCTGACGGCGTCGCGCGAGCGCCTCGTCGCCGCGCAGGACGACGAGCGGCGGCGCCTCGAGCGCGACCTGCACGACGGGATCCAGCAGAACGTGGTCGCGCAGATCGCCGGGCTCCGGCTCGCGCGCAATCGGCTGGAGCGCGGCGAACTGACGCCCGAGGAGCTCGCCGAGCTGCAGGACCAGGCCCGCGAGACGTTGACCGACCTGCGCGAGCTCGCGCGCGGCATCCACCCGCCGGTGCTGAGCGACAACGGGCTCGTGGCGGCGGTCGAGTCGGGCGTCGCGCGGTTCCCGATCCCGCTGACGGTCGAGGCGGATGCCGCGGTGCGCGCCGAGCGATACCCCGACGACGTCGAGACCACCGCCTACTACGTCGTGCGCGAGGCGCTCGCGAACACCGCGAAGCACGCGGGTGCGACGCATGCGTCGGTCGGGCTCTCCCGGTCGAACGGCCACCTCGTGATCGCGATCACCGATGACGGGCGGGGGTTCGCCGCGCCCGCCGTGGCCACGGCGGCATCGCACGGCGGCCTCGCGAACATCCGCGACCGGGTCGCCGCATTGCGCGGCACCGTGCAGGTGACGCCGGCCGACCCGTCGGGCGCCGGGACGACCGTCCTCGTCGACCTGCCCGTGGGGGAGCGCGATGGCTGACCCGGGCATGCTGCGCGTCGTCATCGCCGAGGACAATTACCTCGTCCGCGAGGGAGTCCGGCGGCTCCTCGAGGATTCGGGCGAGGTCGAGGTGATCGCCGGGACCGGGGACGCGACGGAACTGCTGGACGCCGTGCGCCGGATGTCGCCCGATGCGGTGCTCACCGACATCCGGATGCCGCCCGGCCACCACATGGAGGGCATCGAGGCGGCACGTGCCATTCGCGCCGCGCACCCCGACACGGGTGTCGTCGTGCTCTCGCAGCACGCCGACGAGAGCTACGCGCTCGCGCTGTTCGCCGACGGCTCGGCCGGGCTCGGGTACCTCCTGAAGGACCGCATCGGCGACCTCGAGGACCTGGTGCACGCGCTGCGCGAGGTGCGCGCCGGCGGGTCCGTGATCGACCCGCAGATCGTCGACACGCTCGTGCGACGACGCAGCGCCTCGGCGTCGAGTCCGCTCGCCGCGCTCTCGCCCCGGGAACTCGAGGTGCTGCGCGAAATGGCGCGCGGCCGCACGAACGCGGGGATCGAGCAGGCACTGTTCCTGTCGTCGTCGACCGTCGAGAAGCACGTCAACGCGATCTTCACGAAGCTGCGGCTGCCCGAGACCGGCGTGCACCGGCGTGTCGCCGCGGTGCTGGCGTTCCTGCAGGACGGCGGCGGCAGCGGCGGGCCCGCCGACTGATCGGCGCCCCCTCGCGACTCCCGTCTTCGTGCGGGTGCTACCCGCCGGAAGACGGGAATCGCGGGCGGCACGCGCGCCGAGGGCCGGGGGCGATGCGCGGCCGCGCCGGCTGGACGCCGCAGCGATTGTGAGGGTTCACATCAGCATGCCGAAGCGGGCGACGTTGTCCGCTCCCATTGCATCATGCTCGCGCTGAAACATGTTGTGCGGTCGAATTGTGAGCGATAACATCACGGCTTGACACTGTCTGCGACCCGGCCGCGATGCCGGGACCGTCCGAAGGATGCCGCAATGAAGCCCACCATCGCTCGACGAACACTCGCGGGGGTGACCGCGGCGCTGGTCGGCGCCTCGGTCGTCCTCACCTCCACCCCGCCGGCGCTCGCCGCGGCCGACGACCGCCTGGTCGCCCACTACGCCCTCGACGAGACCTCGGGCACCGTCGCAGCCGACCTCTCCGGCAACGGCCGCGACGCGACGTTCATCGGCGGCGCGGCGCTCACCGGCGGTGAGGGCGTGCGGCTCGACGGCGTCGACGACCACGTGCGCCTGCCGAACAACCTGCTGGCCGGGCTGACCTCGATCACCGTGAGCACCGAGGTCCTCATCCGCCCCGACCAGGCGACCCCGTACTTCATCTACGGCATGGGCAACACGACGTCGGGCGCCGGCAACGGCTACCTGTTCTCGACGGGCAACGCGTACCGCTCCTCGATCGCGACCGGCAACTGGTCGACCGAGCAGACCGTCAACAGCGGCGCCAACCTCGCGCGCGGCGTCTGGAAGACCATCACCTACACGCTCGACGACGCGACGAACACGGCGCGCATCTACCTCGACGGCGTGCAGGTCGCGCAGAACACGAACGTGACGATCACGCCGGGCGCGATCGGCAACGGCACGACGACCGCCAACTACCTGGGCCGCTCGGTGTACACCGCCGACCGGACCCTCGCCGGCAGCCTCCGCGACTTCCGCATCTACGACACGGCGCTCTCCGCGGCAGAGGTCGCGGCGCTTTCTCCGAGCGCGCAGACCCGGGTCGACCGCGACCTCGCGGCGCTCGACCTCGGCGACCTGTCGGCGGTCGAGTCGGATGTCGCGCTGCCGACGACCGGCGTCAACGGGTCCGCTGTCTCGTGGCAGTCGAGCGACCCCGCGGTGATCTCGGCGACGGGCGCGGTGACCCGCCCCGCTGCATCCGCCGGCGACGCGACCGTGACGCTCACCGCGACGCTCTCGTCGGGCGACGCGACCGCGACCAAGGCCTTCGAGGCGACCGTGCCGGCCGAGGCCGACGACCAGAGCATCGTCGACGAGGCCGCCGCGGCACTCGCGATCGCGAACGTCGACGACGTGCGCGGCAACCTCACGCTCCCCGGCGTCTCCGCCGGCACCGAGATCGCCTGGGCCTCGTCCGACCCCTCGATCATCGGGACCGACGGCGTCGTGCAGCGACCCGCGGCCGACACCGAGGTCAGGCTCATCGCGACGGTGACCCGCAACGCGGCATCCGCCACCCGCGAGTTCGCCGCGACCGTGCGCGCGGCCGTCGACCTCGTCCCGCTCGAGGGGTACGCGTTCGCCTACTTCACGGGCAACTCGCTCGCGGGCGAGAACATCTACTTCGCCGCGAGCGAGGGCAACAACGCGCTCGACTGGACCGAGCTCAACGGCGGCCAGCCGGTGCTCACGTCGAAGTACGGCACGAAGGGCCTGCGCGACCCGTTCCTCATCCGCTCGCCCGAGGGCGACACGTTCTACCTCATCGCGACCGACCTCTCGATCGGCAGCGGCACGAGCTGGGACTCCTCGCAGCGCCAGGGCTCGCAGTACATCGAGGTGTGGGAGTCGCACGACCTCGTGAACTGGTCGGAGCAGCGGCACGTGAAGGTCTCACCCGACACGGCCGGCAACACGTGGGCGCCCGAGGCGTACTACGACGAGTCGATCAACGCGTACGTGGTGTTCTGGGCGTCGAAGCTCTACGCCGAGGATGACCCTGGCCACACGGGCAACACCTACAACCGCATGCTCTACGCCACGACCCGCGACTTCGTCACCTTCAGCGAGCCGCAGATCTGGCAGGACGGCATCTCGCGCATCGACTCGACCGTGATCAAGGCGGGCGACACCTACCACCGGTTCACCAAGGACGAGGGCGCGGGCACCACGGGCTGCAGCGACATCATCCAGGAGACCTCGACCGAGCTCCGCGCTCCGCTGACGGAGTGGACCATGATCGACTCCTGCATCGGCCGCGACGCCGGCACGAGCGCGGTCGAGGGCCCGACGGTGTTCCAGTCCAACCCCGGCGACGTCAACGGCGAGAAGACGTACCTGTTCGTCGACGAGTACGGCGGGCGCGGCTACATCCCGCTCGAGACCGCCGACATCGCCCAGCCCGACTGGAAGGTCTCGCCGCAGTACGACCTGCCAGCGAGCCCTCGCCACGGCACCGTGCTCCCGGTCACCGCGGCCGAGCTCGAGCGGCTCCATTCCGGTCCGCCGCCCGTCGAGTCCAACGAGGACGGCGAGATCGTCCGCTACGACTTCACCGACGGCTCGGGCACGGTCCTCGCCGACCGCTCCGGCAACGGCAAGGACGCCGCCATCGTCGGCGGCGCGACCTGGCAGGACGGCGGAGTGCTCCGCCTCGACGGCTCCGACGACTACGTCGACCTGCCCGACCACCTGCTGACGGGCGTCGAGGATGCCACGATCGAGGCCGAGGTGAAGATCGACCCCGCGCAGTCGGGCAACTACTTCATCTACGGACTCGGCAACACCGACGCATCCGGTGTCGGCAACGGCTACCTGTTCACGACCGGTGACTCGGCGTACCGCACGAGCCTCGCGTCGGGCAACTGGTCGACCGAGCAGACGGCGAACTCGGGGGCGGCGCTGCCGCGCGACCGCTGGGTGCACCTCACCTGGACGCTCCAGGGCACGACGGCGACGCTGTACCTCGACGGCGTGCAGGTCGCGCGCAACGCGAACGTGACGCTCGACCCCGGCGAGATCGGCGGCGGCAGCACGTTCGCCAACTCCCTCGGCCGCTCGCTGTACAACGCCGACGGCCGCTTCCGCGGCGAGTTCCGCGAGTTCGCGCTGTACGACCGGGCGCTCTCGCCGAGCGAGGTGCTCACCCGGTCGGGCAACACGGCGGCGCTCGCCGGCGTGAGCCTCGCCGAGCCCGACGCGCTCAAGATCGACCCGATCGTGAACGCGTCGGCCCGCACCGTGGTGTTCCCGGTCGTGCCGGGCACGGATGTCTCGGCGCTCGCCCCGGTCTTCGACACCGCCGATGGGGTCACCGCCTCGCCGGCGTCGGGCACCACGGTCGACCTCGCGGAGCCCGTCGAGGTCGTGCTCACGGCACCCGACGGCCCCGCCACGACCTGGACGTTCGAGGCGCGCGTCATGGCGAGCCCCGTGCTGCCCGGCCTGTACGCCGATCCGAACATCGCGGTGTTCGGCGACACGTACTACCTCTACGCGACCACCGACGGGTACCCCGGCTGGGGCGGCAAGGACTTCTACGCCTGGACGTCGAAGGACCTCGTCGACTGGGAGCGCTCGGCCGGGCCGATCCTCACGCTCGACGGCGCGAACGGCGACGTGCCGTGGGCGACCGGCAACGCGTGGGCGCCGACGATCATCGAACGCGACGGGAAGTACTACTTCTACTTCTCGGGACACAACGCGGCGCTGAACCGCAAGACCATCGGCGTCGCCGTGGCGGACCATCCGGCCGGGCCGTTCACCGCGCAGCCGACGGCGATGATCACGAACGGCGAGGCGGTGAAGTCGGGCCAGGCCATCGACCCGGCTGCCTTCCGCGACCCCGTGACCGGCAAGCACTATCTCTTCTGGGGCAACGGCAGCCCGGTCTACGCCGAGTTGAACGACGACATGGTCTCGATCAAGCCCGAGACGATCACGACCATCGCCGGGCTCACGTCGTACCGCGAGGGCACGTTCGTGAACTACCGCGACGGGATGTACCACCTCACGTACTCGATCGACGACACCGGCTCGGAGAACTACCGCGTCGGCTACGCGACCGCGACGAGCGTCGACGGTCCGTGGACCTACCGCGGCGTCATCCTGCAGAAGGACCTGTCGCTCGGCATCAAGGGAACGGGCCACAACTCGGTGCTCAACATCCCCGGCACCGACGACTGGGTGATCGCGTACCACCGGTTCGGGATGCCGGGCGGCGACGGCACGCACCGCGAGACGACGATCGACCGGCTCGAGTTCGGCGCTGACGGCCTGATGCAATCGGTGACGCCGACGCTCGAGAGCGTCGACCGGCAGGCCGTGGCGGACTCGGAACCGCTCGGCGTCGCCATCGGCGGACTCGCCGAGGTCGGCCAGACGCTCGCGGCAGCGGTCTCGGAGCCGTGGACGGCGACGTCGTACCGGTGGCTGCGTGACGGCGAGCCGATCGAGGGGGCGGATGGCGCGGAGTACGCGCTGACCGAGTCCGACGTGGGCGCGACCGTCGCGGTCGAGGTGACCGCGTCGAAGCCGCTCTGGAGCCCGGCCTCGGCGACGGCCCAGGTCGGCCCGGTCGCCGCGGAGCCCACCGCCCCCGTGCAACCGGATGCGCCGACGCTCACCCGAGGCGCGTCATCGCTCACGGTGCACTGGACCGCACCCGACGACGGGGGTCGGCCGATCACGGGCTACACCGTGACGCTCACCCCGCGCGGCACCGACCATCCGGTCGTGGTGAAGGAGGTCTCGGGCGCGTCGGTGATGGTGACCTTCGGCGACCTGCAGGTCGGCGCCAAGTACCGGGCGACGATCGTGGCGCACAACGAGGTCGGATCCTCGGCGGCATCGGCCCCGTCGGAGGAGGTGCAGGTGCGCAGGAAGTAGACCGCGACCGAGCGGCGGGGCGGGCTGCGGTCCGCCCCGCCGGATGTCCGGTCGTGTCCGGACGGGTCCGGACACGACCGGATAACGATCTCCGGTTCTGGAGTCGAGAGGTCTTCCCCGGAGCGAGGAAGCCGACCTAGAATCGCTGCATTCGAGGCGCGCCCCTACCGCGAAACGAAGTGGGCTCACGACCCGACCCGAAGTCATGGTCGTGAGCCCGTCCTCGTCTCCGGCGCCACGCGCGGCGCGCGACTCGGGCCGGACAGGTCAGCCCGCGAGCACCGCCGCGAGGCTCTCGCGCACGATGTCGAGGCCGCGCCGCAGCTCGTCCTCGGTGATCGTGAGCGCGGGCAGGAACTTCAGCACCTCGTCGAACGCGCCCGAGGTCTCGATGACGAGCCCGCGCTCGAACGCGGCCTTCGAGACGCGCCCGGCCAGCGTGCGGTCGGCGTCGCACGCGATACCCATCATGAGGCCGCGGCCGCGGACCACGAAGCCCAGCTCCGGGTGCTCCGCGGCGATCCCCTCGAGCTCGGCGCGCAGCAGCTCGCCCTTCGCCACGACTCCGTCGGTGAACACCGAGTCGGCCCAGTAGGTCTCGAGCGCCACACGTGCCGACACGAACGCGAGGTTGTTGCCGCGGAAGGTGCCCGTGTGCGCGCCCGGCTTCCAGACATCCACCTCGGGGCGCAGCAGCACGAGCGACATCGGCAGTCCCGAGCCCGAGATCGACTTCGACACCGTCACGATGTCGGGCACGATGCCGGCGTGCTCGAACGCGAAGAAGCGGCCCGTGCGACCGACGCCGGCCTGGATCTCGTCGAGGATGAGCAGGATGCCGCGGGCCTCCGTCATCGCGCGCAGGCGCTGCAGCCACGCCACGCGGGCGACGTTGATGCCGCCCTCGCCCTGCACGGCCTCGACGATGACCGCGGCGGGCAGGTCGAGACCCGAGCCCGGGTCGTCGAGCATCTTCTCGAACAGGTCGAGGGTGTCGACATCGGGTCCCAGGTAACCGTCGTACGGCAGGCGCGCGATGTCGTCGAGGCCGACGCCGGCCGCCTCCCGGTAGTGGCTGTTGCCCGTCGCGGCCAGCGAACCCAGGCTCAGGCCGTGGAAGGCGTTCGTGAACGCGACGACCGTCGAACGGCCGGTCGCCTGGCGGGCGACCTTGAGCGCCGCCTCGACGGCGTTCGCACCGGTCGGGCCGGTGAACTGGAGCTTGTGGTCGAGGCCGCGCGGCTCGAGCACGAGGCGCTCGAACGCCTCGATGAACGCCCGCTTGGCCGACGTGGCCATGTCGAGGCCGTGGATGATGCCGTCGCGCTCGAGGTACTCGATGAGTGCCCGGGTGAAGGCGGGGTTGTTGTGCCCGTAGTTGAGCACGCCGGCACCGGCGAAGAAGTCGAGGTACTCGCGGCCGTCGGCGTCGACCAGCGTCGAGCCGACCGCGCGGTCGAAGACGGTCGGGAAGGCGCGGACGTACCCGCGGACCTCGGACTCGCGGCGGTCGAAGACGCCGAGGTCGGTGGCACTGCTCGCGGTGGCGCTGCTCATGGCAGGCGGTCTCCTCTCGGGAAGGGGCGGTGAGACGAGACTACGGCGTCCAGCCGGGAGCGAGGTGCACGCGGCATCCGGCTCAGAACCCGAACCGCACGCTCCGCAGCACCAGCTCGCCGTCGACGTCGCGCACCACGCATCGCACCAGGCCGTACTGCATCTCGTCGTCCTCGTCCTGGTAGCTCGCGGTGCCCTGCACCCGGTACTCGTCGTCGGTGAGCTGGGTGACCTCGAGGGACTCCGACACGTCGCCCTCCTCGCGGTCGAACGAGGCGAGCTCCTCGAGCGCGGCGTCGCGGCAGAGTTCCCGGGCGGCGGCGACCGGATCGTCATCGCCGCCGGACGATGCGGTGATCGCGGCCATCACCGCAGCCACGATCACGACCACGAGCAGCACGGGCACCGCGATGCGCGCCCAGAGCGGCACGCGGGCGAACCATCCGCTTCGCTCCACGCACCGCATGCTAGTCCGGTGCGCCGGGCGCGAAAGCCCCAGAACGGGCGCCGCTGGGATCAGGCCTGCTCGAGCTCGGCGATGACGATCTTCTTCTGGCGCATCATGACCTGGATCTGCTCGGGGCGTCGGGTGAGCTCGCCCATGTTCGCGGGGATGACCTGCCAGCTGACACCGAACCTGTCCTTGCACCACCCGCACTGCTCGGCATCGGGCACGTGCGAGAGCCTCGACCAGTAGTGGTCGATCTCGTCCTGGTCGGCACACGACACGATGAACGAGATGGAGGAACCTCCTCGTTCCCCTGCCGACCAGTCTGGCTCATCGGTGCGGATTCGACGCCGCCCCGTCGAGCCAGAGTGCGTCGGTGGCGTCGCGGTGGGTGCCGTCGGTGCCGACGTGCTTCGTGTCGATCTGGGGACCCTTGGTGATCACGTGCACGAGCGCCATGGCGTGACCGCGGCCGAGGCCGTGGTCGTCGGCCAGCCACTGCACGATCGGCGTCGCCTTCGTGCCCGGGCCGAGCCCGCGTTCGGCCGCGAGGTCGACGAACTGCCGCGGCGTCAGGCCGGTCTTGGCTTCGATGGTGTCGAGGTACCCCTGGAACGACACGGCTCAGTCCTCCTCGGCCCACGTCTGGATGATCACGTCGGAGGCGTGGATGCACAGCATGCGCAGCGGCCCGTCGCCGACGTTCTCGAAGCGGTGCCAGACGCCGGTCGGCACGGTCGCCGTGTCGCCGACGGTCGCGACCAGTCGGCGCTCGCCCATCGTGATCTCGGCGGTGCCCTCGAGCACGACCCAGGTCTCGGGGTACGGATGCCAGTGCAGCCCGGGCCCCTGCCCCGGGTCGTTGTCGACGAAGAAGTACGAGATGCCCGCTCCGTGCTCGCGGCCGACGAAACGGCGGGTGCGCCCGGTGCCGATGCGCAGGGACTCGGCGGAGACGATCGCGATCCCGGCGGGCGCGTGCATCGTGGGCGCGAGCGTGATCTCGGCGGCGTTCATGGTGACCTCGTTTCGGTGGGGTGCGTTCGGTTCAGTCGTCGGACATGGACCTGCGATCGCCGACCGGGTGTTCGGCGTGGGGGAAGGCGAGGGAGTCGGCGGCGACCCACCACTCCATGACGTCGTATGCGAGACGTCCGGCGACGACCAGCGGGTCCGCCTCCGACCGCCGCGCCGCCTCGGCGGGGTCGCACGAGAAGATCGACATGCCGCGGTACGACGGATCGCTCTGCGCGTCGAACGGCCCGTTGGCGACGAGGATGCCCCGCTGGCGCAGCTCGGCCCGGTAGGCGAGGTGCCGCGCCTGGAGCGCGTCGAGCTCGTCGTCGGCCATCGCGGGCGCGTCGGCCGGACGCCGCAGCACCACCACCGTGTAGACGTCGAACGCCTCGGGGATGTCGGGGCTGCGCGCCATCGGTGACCTCCTCGTGCGCTCGGCGCGGCGCTTCGAGGGTCACGTTACGCGCCACCACCGACGCCGCGCACGACACGTCGGCTGCGCGGGCTCAGTCCGCCGTCGATCGAGGCTGCTCCGGTGTGTGCAGCCGGCTGAGCACCCGATCGGTGTTCACGGGCGTGCGCCGGTCGAGAAGCGACACGACGACGCACGCGAGCGTCGCGGCGGGGATGGTCCACGCCCCGGGCTGCTCGAGCAGGGCGCCGATGGGATCCGCCTCGGCACCCCGGCCCAGCGCGGATGAGCCGATCAGGGCGCCGGCGCAGAGGATCGAGCCGACCAGCATCCCCGCGACCGCTCCGCGCGCGGTGAGTCGCCGCCACCATATGCCGAGCACGATCACCGGCGAGAGTGCCGACGCGGCGAACACGAACACGTTGCCGACCGAGGTGACGAGCGCCTGCGGCACGGTCGCGAGCGCGACGAGCAGCGGGATCGCCGCGGTGAACACCGCCGCCCACCGGAACGAGCGGACGGTTCCATGGAAGAGGTCCTGGCTGACCACGCTCGACAGCGACACGACCAGCCCCGATGACGTGCCGAGGAACGCTGCGAGCGCCCCGGCGATCACGAGCGCCGTGAGCAGGTCGCCGGCGGCGCCGGGGATCAGCCTCGAGGGCAGGAGCAGCGCCACGGTGTCGGCGACCCCGGGCTGCGCGAGGTCGGGCGCCGTCGCGCGGGCGATGAGGCCGATCGTGCCCGAGACCATGTAGAAGACGCTGATCAGGACGATCACGATCACGGTCGTCCAGCGCGCCGACGTGCCCGTGGGGCTCGTGTAGAACCGCACGAGCACGTGCGGCAGCCCGATCGTGCCGAGCAGCAGCGCGAGCAGCAGCGACGCCGTGGCGTACGTGTCGAGCCCGCCGGGACCGCGCTCGGCCGGGAAGACGAGGTCGGGGTCGATCGAGGGCTCGTGGGGGCCGAGCGTGATCAGGAAGAAGAGCACCGGCACGGCGAGTGCGGCGAGCTTCAGCCAGAACAGGAACGCCTGCACGAACGTGATCGACCGCATGCCGCCGGCGGCGACCGAGCCGCTCACCACGATCGCGACGGTGACCGCGCCGACCCACGGCGGGATGCCGGACACGACGTTGAGCGCGAGGGCCGCGCCCTGGAACTGCGGCACGATGTAGAGCCATCCGATGACCACCACCAGGACGCTGGTGAGGCGTCGCGCGGCGAGCGAGTCGAGCCGGGCGTGGATGAAGTCGGGGATCGTGTACGCGCCGCTGCGGCGCAGCGGCGCAGCGACGAACACGAGCACGAGGAAGTAGCCCGCCGCGTACCCGATGGGGAACCAGAACGCGTCGGAGCCCGACAGCAGCACGAGGCCCGACAGCCCGAGGAAGGTGCCGGCCGACAGGTACTCACCGCTGATCGCCGACGCGTTCCAGATGGGCCGCACCGTGCGCGAGGCGACGAAGAAGTCGCTCGTGGTGCGCGAGATCCGAAGCCCGTAGATGCTGATCGCCGACGTCACGACCACCACGAGCGCGATCGCGCCGACGACGAGCAGCGGGCTCACTCGTGCTCCACCAGGTCGCGGAACCGGCGCTCGACGCGCGCGGTGGCGATCGCGTAGGTCGCCGCGAACACCACGATGATCGGGTAGAAGCCGTACGCCTGCACGAGCCAGGGGAGCGGCACGCCCCAGAGGTCGATCTCGTGCAACCACGGCACCTGGCTGATCACGAACGTCACGCCCGCGACGACCGCGACGAACGCGAGCACGAACGCCAGCCCCAGCCGCCCCTGCGCACGCATGAGCCCGCGCGTGAACAGCGTCTCGGCCTCGCTCACCCGCGTGCTCCCGGTGCGGGCGGGCGGCTCGACCCGCGTCGCGGTGCGGTCGACGGAGGTCACGCGCTCGCGCGCCGGTCGGCCACCGCCCGCGCGCCCGCTCACCGATCCGCCTCCGGCGGCCGCAGGATCGCCTCGCGCACGATCGCGATCGACCGCCGGCTGACCGGGATCTCCTCGCCGGCGACGACGAGCGTCGGATGCGGCCCGACGAGCCGGGCGGTCGTGATCGCCGCACGGTCGACGAGGTACGACCGGTGCACCCGGATGAAGCCCGCGGCCGCCCACCGCTCCTCGAGGTCGGAGATCGGCTCGCGGATCAGGTGGCTCTCGGTGTCGGTGACGAGGCGCGAGTAGTCGCCCTGGGCCTGCACCCACCGCACGTCGCTGCGGCGCACGGCGCGCACCACGTTGCCGACGCGCACCGGGATCGTCTCGTCGGGCGGAGCCTCGGTGCCCTGCGCGCCGGCGGCACCGCCCGTCGCCGCCTCACGGTAGGCCAGGATCCGCCCGACGGCGCGCTGCAGCCGCTCGCGCCGGATCGGCTTCAGGATGAAGTCGAGCGCCTGGAAGTCGAACGCCTGAACCGCGCCGGCCTCGTCGGCCGTCACGAACACGATCGCGGGCGCATCGCCGAACCGCGAGAGCGCCCGTGCCAGGTCGAAGCCCGACAGGCCGGGCATGTGGATGTCGAGGAACGCGGCGTCGACCCGATGCTCCGACAGCAGGCGGATCGCCTCCGACCCGGATGCGGCTCGGCGGATGTCGCGGACGCGCTCGTCGCGGCGCAGCAGCGCCTCGAGCTCGTCGAGCACCGGGCGCTCGTCGTCGGCGATGAGCACGTCGATCATGCGGGACGCGGCATCCGTCATCGGCTCACCGCCCGCTCGGTCTCGTTGAACGGCTGCGACTTCGGGATGCGCATGCGCACCATCGTGCCCGCGCCGGGGTTCGTCTCGACGACGAGCGCATGGTCGTCGCCGTAGATGCCGCGCACGCGCGAGTCGACGTTGCGGAGGCCGATGTGGCCGACGCGGTCGACGGGTTCGCCGGCGGTGAGCAGTGCGCGGAGCTCGGCCGGGTCCATGCCGACGCCGTCGTCGTCGACCGTGATCTCGGTGTGCGTGCCGTCGTCGTGCGACGAGATGACGACGGTACCGCCCTGCTCGCGCGGTTCGAGCCCGTGCCGGATCGCGTTCTCGACGAGCGGCTGCAGGCTGAGGAACGGGATGACGGTCGCGAGCGTCTCGGGCTCGATGCGCAGCGTCACGCTCAGCCGCTCCTCGAATCGGGCGCGCTCGAGCTCGACGTAGGAGTGCACGCTCTGCAGCTCGTCGGCGAGGGTCGTGAACTCGCCCTGGCGGCGGAAGGAGTACCGGATGAAGTCGGCGAAGTCGAGCAGCAGGTCGCGCGCCCGCTCGGGGTCGGTGCTGATGTACGAGGCGATCACGCTGAGCGCGTTGTAGACGAAGTGCGGGCTGATCTGCGCCCGCAGCGCACGGAGCTCGGCCTCGGCGAGCGCGGTGCGGGATGTCTCGAGCCCGCCGAGCTCGATCTGCGCGCCGCACCACTTGGCCACCTCGGTCGCGGCGCGGACGAGCGGCGGGCGCACCTTCGGCGCGAACGCGACGATCACTCCGACCACCTGCCCGCCGGCGACGATCGGGGCGCCGACCGCGTCCATCGTGGTGCGCAGCAGCTGGCGCTGTCCGGTCTCGATGACGCTCGCCGCGACCTGCCACGCTGCGGGGCCGAGGTCGAGCCGGCCGTCGATCGACACCACGCCCTTCCGATCGGCGATCGCGATCGCCTCGCTGCCGAGGAGCGCCCGGAGCGAGCGCGCCGCGCGCTGCACGTCGCCCGTCTCGAGGCCGCCGCGCAGGTGCACGGCAGCGCGCGAGGCGAGCGAGAGCGTGCGGAACGTCGCCCGTTCGGCGTCGCTGCCGAGGTCGCGCGAGCCCCGGGCCATCCGCCAGCCGAACTGCGCGAGGAGCGTGAGTGCGACGCCGGCGACCACGGCGACGGGCAGCCACACGGCGTCGATCATGTGCGCTCCCTCGTCACGTCAGCAGCAGCGGGCCCCCGGGTTGCGGTCCTGCTCATCCATTCTCTGCCGCCAGAACTCGCGCTCGGTCAGCGTGGGATGATCCGGCCCGTGGTGCCGGTGGTGGTGCTCGAGGTAGACCCGGTAGGCATTGTCGCCCATGAGGTCGCGCGTGTACCACGCGAGGGCGCGCCATCCGCGTCGCACGAGCCCGAACGCGACGGCGGGGACGGGGGCGGCGGGGGCGGTGGGCGCGGCGCCCGCCCGGACCGCGGAGGTCCGGGCGGGTCGCCGCTCGCAGGCGCCGGCCATCAGTGGCGCACCGACTCCGGCTGCCGGTCGGCGGGCAGTTGGGCCCACTCGCGCTCGAGCGCCTTCTCGGCCGGGGTCGCGATGATCCCGGCGGGTGCGAAACGGCGGGATGCCACGGGCGCGTCTTCGTGGTTCTCGCCGCCGCCGTTCCACAGCGCCCGCACCGTCGTCACGATCGACGTGATGAGCACCGTGATCGCGAGCGTCACGAAGACGATCGACAGGGTGCCCTGCACGAACGTGTTGCGGACGACCGCCTCCATCGCCTCGACCGTGCCGGCCGTGCCGAACGAGGTCTCGCCCGCGTCGAGTGCGTTGCGGAAGGCGATGTGGTTGGCCCAGTAGCCCACCTGCGGCACCGGCGAGAAGATCTTGAACATCGACGCCGTGATCGTCACGACCGCAGCGAACGCCAGGGGCAGCGCGACGATCCAGAGCCACGTGAAGTAGCTCCGCCCGCGCTTCGCGACGATCGCGAGCACGACCGCGAGCGCGATGACCGCGAGCAACTGGTTGGCGATGCCGAACAGCGGGAAGAAGGTGTTGATGCCGCCGAGCGGGTCGGTCACGCCGAGGATCAGGATGTAGCCCCACCCGGCGACCATGATCGCGGTGGTGATCCACACGCCGGGGCGCCATCCGGTGTCCTTGAACTTCGGGAACACGTTGCCGATCGAGTCCTGCAGCATGAAGCGCGCCACGCGCGTGCCGGCGTCGACCGCGGTGAGGATGAACAGCGCCTCGAACATGATCGCGAAGTGGTACCAGAAGCCCGCCATCGCGGCCCCGCCGAACGCCTGCTGCATGATGTTCGCCAGGCCGAGCGCCAGCGTGGGCGCCCCGCCCGTGCGGGAGACGATCGACTCCTCGCCGACCGCCGCCGCCGTGGAGGACAGCATGTCGGGCGTGAGGTTCACGCCCGTGAGGCCGAGCGAGTTCACGAACGCGACCGCACCCTCGATCGTGCCGCCGGTCGCGGCGGCCGACGAGTTCATGGCGAAGTAGATGCCGCGGTCGAGCGAGATCGCGGCGACGAGCGCCATGATCGCGACGAACGACTCCATGAGCATGCCGCCGTAGCCGATGAAGCGCGTCTGGCGCTCCTTCTCGATGAGCTTCGGCGTGGTGCCCGACGCGATCAGGGCGTGGAAACCCGAGAGCGCGCCGCACGCGATCGTCACGAAGAGGAACGGGAACAGCGAGCCCGAGAAGACCGGGCCGAGCTCGCCGCCGGCGAACTCGCTGATCGCGGGCACCGTGATCTCGGGGCGCACGAGCACGATCGCACCGGCGAGCACGACGATCACGCCGATCTTCATGAACGTCGACAGGTAGTCGCGCGGGGCGAGCAGCAGCCACACGGGGAGCACGGCGGCGATGAAGCCGTAGACGATGATGCCCCACGCGATCGTGGTGCGGTCGAGGTGGAACATCTCGGCGCCCCACGGCGTCGAGGCGACCCATCCGCCCGCGACGATCGCGGCGATGAGGAGCACGAAGCCGATGATCGACACCTCGGTGATGCGGCCGGGGCGGAGGTACCGGAGGTACACGCCCATGAGCAGCGCGATCGGGATGGTCATCGAGACGCTGAAGACGCCCCAGGGGCTCTCGCCGAGCGCGTTGACGACGACGAGCGCGAGGATCGCGATGATGATCAGCATGATGAGCAGTGAGGCGACGATCGCGGCCGTGCCGCCGATCCTGCCGAGCTCGTCACGGGCCATCTGGCCGATGGTGCGGCCGCCGCGGCGCATCGAGAAGAAGAGCACGAGGTAGTCCTGCACGGCACCGGCGAGGATGACGCCGACGATGATCCAGATCGTGCCGGGCAGGTAGCCCATCTGCGCGGCGAGCACCGGGCCGACGAGCGGGCCGGCGCCGGCGATCGCGGCGAAGTGGTGGCCGAACAGCACCCGGCGATCGGTCGCGTGGTAGTCCTTGCCGTCGGCGCGCGTCTCGGCGGGCGTGGCCCGGCGGTCGTCGGGGCGGGCGATGTACCGCTCGATGACCTTCGAGTAGAAGCGGTAGCCGATGAGGTAGGTCGCCACGGCGGCGAACACGAACCACACCGCGTTCACGGTCTCGCCCCGGACGATCGCGATCATCGTCCAGGCGACCCCGCCGAGCAGGGCGATGGCGCCCCAGAGCAGGATCTTCGGCAGGGTCCACTTGCGCTCGCGCTCGAGCTCGGCCTCGGAGACGGCGGTGGGCGGCAGGTCGGGATCGGGCCGGAGCTCGTCGCCGGATTCGGCGTCGAGTGTCGGCTGTGGGGGCTGCGACGTCATTGTGCTCCTCCTCGGGGGTCGCGTCGTTGCGCGGGACGACGTCACGCTACGGAGGGCGCCGGCCTCGTGGACGGGCGGGCGCGGTCGACGGCGCATCGGTGCGACGAGCGGGCGATCGTTGCGACGAACGGCGGGGCGAATGGTGCGGATGTCGCGCCGGCGTGATCTGCGAGACAGGAGGCATGCACCCCACGCGAAGCCGGTGCGCACGGCTGACGCGCGGTGAGGAGCTGTCGCCGCTCGGAGTGTCACACCGACCGCCCTGCCGGTGTCTCCATGTCGACGCACCGTTCCGAGACGTGGAGGAGGCATGACCACCGAACGCATCTCACCGCCGCGCTCGCCGGCCCGGCCCGCTGCCGGACCCGATCGACCGTCGCCGGCCTCGCGTAGGGTGAGCGCCATGAGCGACGACCCGTTCGTCATCCACCGCGGCCTGCTGTTCACGGTCGCGTACGAGCTGCTCGGCTCGGCCGCCGATGCGGAAGACGTGCTGCAGGAGACCTGGCTGCGCTGGGCGTCCGTCGACCGGGGCGAGGTGCGCGATGCGCGCGCATACCTCGTGCGCATCGTGACCCGGCAGGCGCTGAACCACCTGCGAACGGTGTCGCGCCGTCGCGAGGAGTACGTGGGGGAGTGGCTGCCCGAGCCGGTGCTGACGAGCCCCGATGTCGCGGACGACGTCGAGCTCGCCGAGAGCCTGTCGATGGCCACCCTCACGGTGCTCGAGACCCTCGGCCCCGCCGAACGGGCGGTCTTCGTGCTGCGCGAGGTGTTCGACGTGCCGTACGACGAGATCGCGGTCGCGGTCGACAAGTCTCCCGCCGCGGTACGGCAGATCGCACACCGGGCGAAGGAGCACGTCGCGGCGAGGCGTCCGCGCATGCACGTCGAACCGAGCGAGCAGGAGCAGGTGCTCGAGCGGTTCATCGCCGCGTTCAACACGGGCGAGCTGCAGGCGCTGATGGACGTGCTCGCCCCCGACGCCGTCGCGATCGCCGACGGCGGCGGCAAGGTGCGCGGCGCCGCCCGCCGCCCGATCGTCAGTGCGGCGAAGATCGTCGCGTACCTGCGCGGCGGGCTCGAGAAGTTCGGCGTGCACCCCGTCGCGTCGCGTGTGCTGGTCAACGGCGCGCCGGCGATGCGCGTCGAGGTCGACGGCGTGCTGTTCGGGGTGGTCAGCCTGACCGTCGAGGACGGCTTGGTCACCCGGATCTACTCGGTCGCCAACCCCGACAAGCTCGCCCGCCTCGACTCCGAGGCCGCGCTCACCCGCTGATGGCGGCCTCGGCCTCGGCCGCGCGCCGGCGCTCGAGCCCCTCGAGCAGGAGGTCGAGGCCGAACTCGAACTCCGTCTGGTCGTCGCACCAGCCGAGCGTCGAGCCGGGGTCGTCGTGCGCGACCTCGCCGAGCATCCCGGCGAGGTTCGGCGCGAACGTCGCGAGCTGCTCGAGTTCGACCGGCGCGGGTGCGGCGGTGTCGTCGCTGAGCTCCTGCACGTACCCGTACACGCGGCTGCCGATCGCGTGCAGTGCGTGGTGGATGAGCTCGTACGACATGCCGCCCGTGCGCATGATGCCGACGATGCCGTCGACGTGGCGCATCGCGTTCGGCCCGGAGGCGCCGCGCGGGTTCATGATCCATGGGGCCCACGGATGGCGCAGCAGCACGCGCCTGGCACCGAGGATGCGCGCGCGGAGTGCGGGTGCCCAGTCCGCAGCATCCGTCGCCGCGGGTACCGCGAAGCCGCCGACCTCGGACTCGATCTCGGCGAAGACCTCCTCGACGACGCCGTCGAGGATCGCGTCCTTGTTGGGCAGGTGGTAGTAGATCGACATCGCCTCGACGCCCAGCTCCTCGGCGAGGGCGCGCATGGTGAGCGCCTCGAGGCCGCGGCGGTCGGCGAGCTGCATCGCGGTGTGCAGCACGCTGTCGCGACTGAGTCGCGCTCGCGTGGCGTGCTTCGAGGCCGGCATGCCTCCACCTTACGCCGTCAGGCGATTGCGGAGGAGCTCTGGACATCGTCGCGCCCGAGGCGTATCTTACGTAGTAAATCTTACAGCGTAAGGGAGTAGGCCATGACCAACGCAGCACGGGTGTCCGCGACATCCACCCCGCAGGCGACCGCGATGCGCGCCGCGATCGTCGACCGCTTCGGCGGCCCGGAGGTCGTGCGCGTCGGTGACCTTCCGGTGCCGACGCCCGTCGCCGACGAACTGCTGATCCGCGTGCACGCGTCGACCGTGAGCATCGCCGACCACCGTCTCCGCACACGTGAGGTGCCGCGCGGCCTGTCGCTGGTCGTCGGACCGACGATCGGCTTCTTCCGGCCGCGGAAGCGTGTGCTCGGCATGGAGGCGGCGGGCATCGTCGAGGCGGTGGGGGCGGAGGTCACGCGCTTCGCACCCGGCGACCGGGTGATCCTCATGCGCGGCGCGGCCTTCGGCGGCCACGCCGAGTACGTCACCGTCGCCGAGTCGGGCGAGGTCGCCCACGCCCCCGCGAACCTCTCGTTCGAGGAGGCCGCCGCCGTCGTCTTCGGCGGGCACACCGCCATCCGCTTCCTCGACCGGGTCGAGATCGGCCCGGGCAGCCAGGTGCTCGTCAACGGCGCGTCGGGCGCGGTCGGCTCGGCCGTCGTCCAGCTCGCCGCCCGCCGCGGCGCGACCGTGACCGCGGTCACGAGCGGCCGCAACGCCGACCTCGTGCGTTCGCTCGGCGCCTCGCACGTCATCGACTACACCCGCGAGGACTTCGCCGCGCCGGGCACCGACGCCCGCTACGACGTCATCGTCGACGGCGTCGGCAACGCGCCGTTCGCGCGGGTCGCGCACCTCATCCGTCCCGGCGGCGCGCTCCTGCTCGTCATCACCGACCTGCGCGGCATGCTCGCCGCAGGTCGGCAGGCGCGCCGCAGCGGCATCCGCGTCGACCACCAGGGCGGCGAGATGGGCTCCGAGGGGATGGCACGCCTCGCCGCGCTCGCCGAATCCGGCGCGCTGCGCCCGGTCATCGACCGCACCTTCGACCTCGACGACATCGTCGAGGCGCATCGCTACGTCGACACCGGCCGCAAGCGCGGCAGCGTGGTGTTGCGGATGCGGTGAACCTCGCCCGGCCTCGGCGAGAATGGAACCTGAGACGAAGGGGTTCCGACATGGCTGAGCAGACGACCGGTTCGACGACGGATGCCGCGGGCATCGCGCACGAGCCGGGCCACCACGCGCTCGGCTGCCCCGAGTGCTTCGTCGAGCTGCAGCGCAACCACGACTGGTGGAAGGCGCGTCCCGAGGGCTCGCGGCTCGTCGGCCTCGTGGTGCCGCGCGACGACATGCCGCCGATCCTCGAGCAGCGCACCGACCTGGCCCGCTTCGGCGTGCAGATCCTCGACTTCCGCTACCCGACTCCCGAGGCGCCCGAGTCGTGGGAGCAGCGACTCGGCCGACTATTCGACACGCTCAGGGCCGGCGACGTGCTCGTCGTCGTGAACGAGCTCGCGCTCGGGCGCACGCCCGACGAGGTCGCGCGCACCATCCGCACGCTCCGCAAGCACAACCTCGTGGTCAAGGTGCTGAGCCACGGCGCGCCGCACCTGGAGGACGCGCGGGCGTGACATCCGACCGCGACCTCGCCCGCTGGCGGCTGCACTCCCAGCACCTCGCGGCGCCGGTCGCGGGTGCAGAGCAGGTCGTCTCCTCGCTGCTGGGCGTGCAGGCCGAGAACCCGTCGCAGTCGGCGTGGGCGGTCGCGACCCGGACCGGGTCGCCCGACCCGCACGACCTCGCGGGCGCGATCGCGAGCGGTCGCGTGCTGCGGACGCACGTGCTGCGACCGACCTGGCACTACGTGCACGCCGACGATGCGCAGTGGCTGCTCGAGCTCACCGCGCCGCGGGTGCTGCCCGTCATCGACCAGCAGTTGCGGCCGTTGGCCGAGCGGATGTCGCGGCTCACCGACGCCGTGACCTCGATCCTCGCCGAGACCCCCGACCGCACGCGACGCGAGCTCGTCGACGCGCTGGCCGAGCGCGGCGAGGAGCTCGGCGGCCCGCAGCCGATGCTGCTGTTCGGGCACCTCGAGCTCCACGCCCTCGTGTGCAGCGGCGCGCCGCGCGACGGCGAGCACACGTACGCCCTGTTCGCCGACCGGGTGCCCGCGCCAAGACGCCTCGACCGCGACGAGGCGCTCGCCGAACTCGCTCTCCGGTACTTCACCTCGCACGGCCCGGCCACCGAGCGCGATCTCGCGTACTGGGCCACGCTCACCCTGACCGACGTGCGGCGCGGGCTCGCCGCGGTCGCCGGCGACCGACTCGAGTCGTTCGAGCACGACGGGCGCACGTTCTGGCGTGCGCCCGGCGACATCCCTTCCGCGGCATCGCCGTCGGGCCACCTGCTGCAGCTGCTCGACGAGATGTACCGCGGCTACCAGGACTCCCGGCTGGTGATCGACTCCGAGGGGCTCGTCCCGGGCGGACGCGAATCCGCCATCGGCATGGCCCTCGTCGACGCCCAATTGCTGGCCGGCATGCGTCGCTCGGTCACCGCGACCGCGGTGGTGTTCGAGATCCGGCCGCTCCGCGACCTGAACGCGCGCGAGCTCGCGTCGATCCGCGAGGCCGCCGCCCGCTACGGCGACTTCCTCGGCCTCGAACCGCGCGTCGAACTCGCCGAGGTGTAGCGGATCGAAGGGTCGAGACCCCGCGCCGTGGACGCCGAGGTGAAGGGGTGGCGCCGCACTGAGGCCCGCGCTCTCGGGTCGCGCGTGGCAGCGTCGGCCGGATCGGCTACGAGCCTTCGGTCGGGCGGATGACGCGGCGCGCGACGTTCTCGGCCGCGTCGGCGGGCACCTCCTCCGTGATCCACGGCCCGGTGCCCTCGCTCACGTCCATGATCCCCTGTTCGAGCCAGGCGTAGTGGCCCTCGAGCACGCGCGCGGCGAGGCGTTCGTCGGCGACATCCGTGTTGCGCCAGAGCTCGTCGAGCAACCGCTCGGTGCGGTGACGCGACTGCTCGGCGAACGTGTCGGCGAGCTGGTAGGCGGCCTTCCCATGCTCCGGGGTGTCGGCGGCGATCATCGCGGCGCGGACGCACGACGCCGACACGGCGAAGAGCTCCGCGCCGATGTCGACGACGCGGGCGAGGAAGCCCTGCTTCTTCTCGAGGCCGCCCTGCCAGCGCGCCATCCCGTAGAACGTCTCGCGCGCGAGCTTGCGGCTCGTGCGCTCGACGTAGCGCAGGTGCGGCGCGAGCGCACCGAACTCGTCATACGAGGTGGGCAAGTCGCCCTTGCCGGCGACGAGCTGCGGCAGCCAGCGCGCGTAGAACCCGCTCGCCGAGACGGCCGCCTTGAGCTTGCCGGCGAGGTCCTGGTGCGGGTCGATCAGGTCGCCCGCGACCTTGAGGTGGGCGTCGACCGCCTCGCGCGCGATGAGCAGGCGCATGATCTCGCTCGAGCCCTCGAAGATGCGGTTGATCCGCAGGTCGCGGAGCATCTGCTCGACCGGCACCGCGCGCTCGCCGCGGGCCGCGAGCGACTCGGCCGTCTCGAACCCGCGGCCGCCTCGGATCTGCACGAGCTCGTCGGCGATCCGCCAGCCCATCTCCGACGCCCACAGCTTGGCCAGCGCCGCCTCGATGCGGATGTCCTTGCGACCCTCGTCGGCCAGGACGCCCGAGAGGTCGACGACCGCCTCCAGTGCGAACGTCGTCGCGGCGATGAACGCGATCTTGTGCGCCACGGCGGCGTGCTCGCCGATCGGCTTGCCCCACTGCACCCGGGCGTTCGACCACTCGCGCGCGATCTTGAGGCCCCACTTGCCGGCACCGGCGCAGATCGCGGGGATCGCCAGCCGACCGGCGTTGAGGGTGGTCAGCGCGATCTTGAGCCCTTCACCCTCGTTGCCGATGAGGTTCTCGCGCGGCACGCGCACACCGCGCAGGGTCGTCAGCCCGTTCTCGAGGCCGCGCAGCCCCATGAACGCGTTTCGACGGTGCACGGTGATGCCCGGGGCATCCGCTTCGACGATGAAGGCGCTGATGCCTCCGCGGTGGCCGTCGGCCTGCTCGTCGGGTGACCGTGGCACCCGCGCCATCACGACGAGCAGTTCGGCGACGACGCCGTTGGTGGTCCAGAGCTTCGTGCCGTCGAGCACGTACTCGGAGCCGTCGTCGCTCGGCACCGCGGTCGCCTGCAGTCGCGCCGGGTCGGAACCGACCTCGGGCTCCGTCAGCAGGAACGCGCTGATGGCTCCCGTCGCGCAGCGCGGCAGGTACCGGCGCCTCTGCTCCTCGGTGCCTGCGAGCACGAGCGGTTCGGGCAGGCCGACGGACTGGTGCGCCGAGAGCAGCGCGACCATCGCCGGGTTCACGGTGCCGATCATCGCGAGCGCGTGGTTGTAGTAGTACTGCCCGAGCCCGAGGCCGCCGTACTCGACGGGAATCTTCATGCCGAAGCAGCCGAGCTCGGCGAGCTTCTGGTAGACCTCGTCGGGGATCCGCGCCTCGCGCTCGATCTGCGCGGCGTCGACGGTGCGGAGGTACGCCTCGAGCTCGGCGAGGAATCGCTCACCTCGTTCGACGCGCTCGCGCGCGGGCCTCGGGTGCGGATGGATCAGCGACAGGTCGAACTGCCCGAGGTAGACGCCCTTGGCGAAGCTCGGCTTGCGCCACTCCTGTTCGCGGGCGGCCTCGGCGACGGCCCGTGACTGCTGCTCGTCGACGTGGGCCGGGTCGGGCCGGCCTGCGCTCGCAGGCCCGCCGACCTCGGAGACGGTGGACCCGGTGGAACCGGTGGCGCTCACGCGAACCTCCTCGTTCAGCGCCAATCTACGCCGCAAGGCCCCCAGATCGCAGCACCGCGCGCAGGTCGCGCGGGTCCCTCCCGAGCGCCTCCTGCACGCCGGACGCCGTCCGCTCGTTGCGCCCGTCGAACACCTCGCGGCAGAGCTCGGTGAGCATGGTCGCCACCTCGGCGCCTGCCTCGGCGGCGACTGCGGCGTGGAACTCGTCGAACCCGACGGGCAGGTACCGGATGTCGCGTCCGCCGGCCTCCGTCAGCATGGCGGCGACCTCGGCGAACGAGAGCGACTCGGGCCCCGTCACCTCGAAGACCCGGCCCTCGTGCCCGTCCGCGGTGAGCGCCTCGACGGCGACGTCGGCGAGGTCCTCGACGTCGATGAACGGCTCGCGCACCTCGCCGGCGGGCATGGCGAGCACGCCGGTCGAGACGGCGTCGCGCAGCATCCCCTCGGTGAAGTTCTGCGCGAACCAGCTCGAGCGCACGACCGTCGCCGAGACCCCCGACGCGAAGAGCACGTCCTCGGCGCGCCGGGCCCCGTCCTCGCCGCGCCCCGACAGCAGGACGATGCGGTGCACGCCGGCGTCGCGGGCGACCTGCGCAAGATGCGAGATCGCGGCATCCGCTCCCGGCACGGCGAGGTCGGGCACGTAGGCGACGTAGAGGCGGTCGACTCCGCGCAGGGCCTCGGGCCAGCCGTCCGGCCGGTCCCAGTCGAAGGAGGGGGCGGTGCCGCGGGCGAGTCGGCGGACGATCTCCCCGCGCGCCTCGAGGCGGTCGGCGATGCGGTGGCCGGTCTTTCCGGTGGCGCCGATGACGCCGTACGTGGTGGTGGTCGCGGTGTTCATCTCGGTGTCCTTCCTGGTGGGTGTCCGTCCACCTTCGCCCCGGCACGGTGGACGGACAATCGCCGAGGATCCGGTTTCATATGCCGTTCGTCCGCGAGTCGGGACATCCGGTCGCCCGGCATGCCAGCGTGGACGCATGGTCAATCCCCGCACCGCGAATGCGTCGAGCGCCCCGGTCGATCGGCTCGGCGACGGGCTGCACCTGCTCCGCTTCACCGGCGCGTTGTACTGCCGCGCCGAGCTCACCGCGCCGTGGGGCGTGGAGTTCCCCCAGCTCGACGGCTACATGATGCTGCCGGTCGTGCTCGCCGGTCGGTGCGTGCTCGAGATCGGCGGCGAGCGCCATCAGCTCGAGGCCGGCAGCGCCGCGCTCATCACGCGCGGGCGACCGCACCGCATGCTGAGCACCGCGGATGCCGCGTCGACCCCGCTGTTCGACATCCCCGCCGAGCGGCTGACCGACACGTACGAGCACATGCGCTTCGGCGGCGGCGGGGAGCGCGTGCAGATCGCCTACGCCGCGATGCGGATCGACGCGCCGCTGACCGCGCGCCTGCTCGCCGAGCTGCCGGAGGTGATCCGCGTCGACGCGTGGGACGACGGCGAGGCGGGCGCCTTCCAGGCGGTGCTGCGGCTCATGGCGCGCGAGGCCGAGTCGATCGAACCCGGCGGCGAGGCGGTGATGACGCGGCTGGCCGACGTGCTCGTCATCCAGGTGCTGCGGCGGTGGCTGCGCGCGACCGATCCGGCGACCGGATGGCTCGCGGCGCTGCGCGACCCGCACGTGGGCCGGGCCCTCGGCCTCATGCACGCGCGGCCCGATGAGGACTGGAGCCTCGTCCGCCTCGCGCGCGAGTCGAACATGTCGAGGTCGGCCTTCGCGGAGCGGTTCACGACGCTCGTCGGCGAACCGCCCATGCGCTACCTGGCGGGCTGGCGCCTCGAGCAGGCTCGCGACGAGCTGGGCCGCACCACGGACCCGATCGCCGCGATCTCGAGCCGCGTCGGCTACACGTCGGAGGCGGCGTTCAGCCGCGCCTTCAAGCGCCACTACGGCGTGACGCCGGGGGTGGCGCGGCAGGGCGCGGCCGCGCTGCGGCTGGAGCGCCCTCGCTCGACCGCCGTGCAGTGACCTGGCGGATGCCTGCGCCGCGCTCGCCGGATCGTCGCTAGAGCGGCAACGCCCGATCATCGACGACGGTCTTCATGACCAGCGTCGACTGCACCCGCGCCACGCCCGGCAGCGCTGACAGCTTCTCGTCCCACAGCTTCTCGTAGGCGCGCAGGTCGGCGACGGCGACCTGCAGGAGGTAGTCGGGGTCGCCGAAGAGGCGCAGCGCCTGGGTGACCTCGGGGATCTCGGCGACCGCGGCGTCGAACGCGGGCACGGTGTCGCGGTTGGCCTGGGCCATGGTGACGAACACGAGCGCACCGAAGCCCATGCCGACCGCGTCGGGGTCGATGACCGCGCGGTACCCCGTGATGGCGCCGGATGCCTCGAGCGCGCGCAGCCGGCGGTGCGTCGGCGACATGCTCAGGTTCACGCGCTCGGCGAGCTCGGTGAGGCTCAGCCGGCCGTCGTGCTGCAGCTCGGCAAGGATCCTCCGGTCGATGGCGTCCATGTGGTGAATTCTTCCACGGATGCCTCGTGGCAGGGCGGAACTCGGAAGCGGCTTCCATCGCGACATCCGTACCGTTCTTCTCATGGACGCCCAACTGCTGCTCGCCTGCTCGGTGATGATGGTGCTTATGGTGCTGCTGCCCGGCCCCGACTGGGCATACCTCATCGGCGCGAGCATGCGCGAGCGCAGCATCGCGCCGTCGCTCGCGGGCATCCTCGTCGGGTACCTCGTCACGGTCGCCGCGGTCGCGATCGGCGTCGGCGCGGCCGTCGCCGCGCTGCCCTGGTTCATCGTCGCGCTCACGTTCGCCGCGGCGATCTACCTGACGTACCTCGGCGTGCGGGTGCTGCGCGAGCCGCCGGTCGTGGTGGTGGCGGCAGCTGGGGGAACCGTCGTCGCGGGTGGCGGCGGGTCGCCCGCGCCATCCGCTCGGCCCCGGCTGCAACTGCTGCAGGGCGCCGGTGTGAGCGGGCTGAACCCGAAGGGCCTGCTGGTGCTCGTGGTATTGCTGCCGCAGTTCACGGATGCCGCGGGCGCCTGGCCGATCCCGGTGCAGCTCGCGGTGCTCGGCCTGATCTTCGTCGCCGCGTGCGCGCTGGTGTACACGGCCGTCGGCTTCGGCGCGCGGACCGTGCTGCGCCTGCGGCCCTCGGCGATGCGGCTCGTCTCGCGGATCTCGGGCGGGGCGATGATCGTGCTCGCGGTCGTGCTCGTCGTCGAGCAGGCGGGGCACCTCCTCGGCGGGTGAATCACGCGCGGGCACGCCGACCCGTGACCTCCGCCCGGGTTCGGTGCAGGCTGGGGGACGGCGGGCTCGTCCCTGCGGTCGGCCGGCGCGAGTACCACTCGACGAGGTTGCCTCCCTCGAACGAGCGCACGGCGTCGAGCTCGAAGACGGTCGGCGAGAACCCCGGGCCGAACGCCGGCAGCCCGGCTCCCGCGACGACCGGGTACCGCTTGATGACGAGCTCGTCGATCTCGCCGAGCAGCTGGCCGGCCAGGCGGCCGCCGCCGGCGAGGTAGATGTCGAGCGACGAGTCCTCGGCCTTCAGGGCGCGCACGGCGTCGACCGGGTCGTCCGTGATCATCGTGACCGCCGGGTCCGTCGGTTCGAGGCCGGCGGAGACCACGTACTGGCGCAGGTGCGAGTAGGGCGACGTGATGCCGAGCTGCAACGCGGGATCGTACGTGCGCCGGCCCATGACGATCGTGTCGAAACGGGTGAGCGGGGCCTCCGAGATGCCGAACCGGTCGCGGACGTGCGAGGGCAGGGCGTCGCCGTAGTCGGCGACCATCCATCCCATGTACTCGTCGGAGCCGGGGAAGAAGTCGACCTCGTCGTCGGGGCCGGCGATGACGCCGTCGATCGAGAGGGAGATGTAGTACGTGAGCTTTCGCATGCGTCCTCAGGGTCTCGTGCGTGGCGGCGGCCTGGTGTGTCGCGGGCTCAACCACTATAACCAGAGTGGTTAGGATGGCACCAAGTCGGTGATCGAATGGGCCGAGGGGTCGACGGGAGGAGCGAGCGGATGGTGCGGAATGCCGAGCGACGACGACAGCTGCTGGATGCCGCGGTCGAGGTCATGGCCGGTCAGGGCAGCCGTGGCCTGACGTTCGGCGCCGTCGACCGCGCGGCCGGCGTGCCCGCAGGCACCGCGTCGAACTACTTCGCGACCCGCGACCAGCTCGTCGACGAGCTCGCGGCGCACGTGTTCGAGCGGCTCGCGCCCGACCCGGTCGAGGTGGCGAAGCGGATGGCTCCGGCGCACACGCGCGAGACCGAGCGCGACCTCATGCTGTGGCTCGTCGAGCGGGCGATGGCCGACCGCGCCGCCCACCTCGCGCTGCTCGAACTGCGGCTCGAGGCGACCCGGAACGAGCGGCTGACGACCGCCGTCACGCGCCACTTCGCGGCGAACCTGGCGGGCGCGACCGCCGACCACGTCGACGGCGGGTTCCCCGGCGACCGCGCCACCGCGCTGGTGCTGTACCTCGCGATGAGCGGGCTTCTCCTCGAGCACCTCACCCTGCCGGGGCTGCTCGGCGATGACTCGGTGAGGCGCGTGGTCGATCAGGTCGTCGAGGCGGTGGTGCCGGCGAGGTGAGTCGCGGGTTGCCTCTTGACGGCGTCCGCGGCTCGGAACAGGCTGATCGCATCCGTCATCCGCGAAGGCGCGGGATGCCGCGCGAGGGGGTCAGCCGCATGAACGTCACGACCGACATCACGACCGAGAAGATCGCGCGAGCGTTCTCGAGCCACCGGTTCGATGTCGCGCTCCCGCACCTCGCCGACGACATCGTGTGGACGGTCGTCGGCGGACCTCCCATGGTCGGGCGGAAGGCCGTGAAGAAGGCGCTCGATCGCACTGCGGCCGACCTCGCGAGCGTCACCACCGAGTTCCAGCGCTTCCGCTCGGTCGTCGGCGAGGAGAGCGTGGTCGTCGACAGCCTGGCCAGGTACACCGACGGCGAGGGCGACGTCTCGATCGTCGCGGCGTGCGACATCTTCGACTTCGCCGACGACGGGCGCATCACCGAGATCGTCTCGTACACTGTCGAGCTTCCCAGCTGAGCGGCGCGGGTCGCGGGGCCCATCTCGGCATAGCCTGACGTGATGGATGCCTGCGCCGCGCTCGCCGAATCGATCGACCGGCTCGCCGAGCGCGGGTACCCGAACGGGCGGTTCCTGCGGGAGCTCGGGCGGGTGGCCGGGGTGCGTCGCGGTCCGGTCTGGCTGTTCGACGCGGCATCGGGTGGTCGCAATCGGATCCGCGGTCGCGGCTTCCGCGCGCCGATGGACGACGACACCGACGGGCAGGCGCGGCACTTCGCGGGCACGGTCGCCGTCGCCGCCCGTCTCGGCGGGGTGATCACGCGCTGGCTCGTCGTCCACGTGCTGCGCGATGCGCCCGGCAGCGAGGACTGGCGGCTCAGCGAGGAGGCCATCGCCTTCGTGCGGCTGGTCCGTTCGGGCGAGCTCTCGCAGGCGGATGCCGCGGGGTGGGTGCGCGACCGGATGTGCCACGCTTCGACGCGTCGCTGAGGCCGGGCTGACGTTCGGGAGGGCCTCAGGCCGAATCGGGCGCCGCCCACTTCAGCACGCGGAGCGCGCGCAACGTGTTCCAGCGGCTCGGTTCGCCCTTCGGTTTCTCGAGGACGTAGGCGCGCAGCGCGGAGCGTTGCGGTCCGGCAGGCCACCGCCCGTCGCCGCCGCGACGCGACCGGAGCAGGTCGAGGGCGGGCGCGAGTCGCGGATCGGGACGCCCGCCGTCGGCGCGGAAGTGCTCGAGCGCGCGCAGCACGTCGTAGAACCAGTACATCGGGAAGGAGAATTCGACGTACCGGTCGTTCGCGACCTCGCCGGTCGACTTGCGGAGGAAGAGGTGGCGTTCGAGCAGGTACTCCTCGCCGCCCTCGACGGCCTCGGCGAGGGCGGCATCGGTCGACCCGGTGACGCGCTGGTACGCGCGGAGCCCCTCGAGCACGCACAGCGTGCTGTCGAACGACGAGCGGGGCGTCGGCCGTGGTTCGGCGCAGTTCCATCCGCCGTCGACGCGGCGCTGGCCGAGCAGGCGGTCGACGAGGCGGTCGGCCCCGTCGAGCACGCCGAAGTACGCGGCGTAGCTCAGCACGCCGCCGTTCACGCACTCCTCGACCTCGCCCTCGAAGAACGGTCGGCCGCCCACGTCGTCGGCCCACCGGACGTGGTCGTGGACGCGCTCGATCGCGCGCCGCACCGCGGGCGCCTCGGGGTCGATGCCGAACCGGAGCAGCACCTGGAGCGTCCACATCACCGAGTCGCGCTCGCGGCGCTCGCCGTAGACGGCACTGCCCCAGTAGCCGTTCGCATCCTGCAGCGCGAGGAGGTCGGCGCCCCAGCCTTCGCCTGCCACCCGCGCGCGTTCGGCGGCCACCCGTTCGGGCGGCTCGTCGAGCAGGTCGCGTCGCACCTGCCAGGTGATCGCCGGGTCGGCGCGGAGCAGCCAGTCGATGACTCCATCGTCCATCCCCGTATGCTCTCGCACGCCGCCGACATCTCGCCCTCCGCAGCTCACCCGAGTGCGAACCCGCCATCACTGGTCAGCACCTGCCCGACGACCCACGCGCCGCTCGGCGTCGCGAGCCATCCGATGAGCTCGGCGGCATCCTCGGGCCTGCCGTACCGGCCGAACGGCGTGGTCGCGAGGTGCTGCTCGAGCCCCTCGAGCGGGCGATCCGCGGTGCCCGGGTCCATGTACCCGGTGTTGACCGGGCCGGGGTTGATCGTGTTCAGGACGATCCCGAGGTCGAGCAGTTCGGCGGCGGCCGTCGCGGTGACGCCGGCGAGCGCGGCCTTGCTCGCCGCGTAGGCCACCTCGCCGCGCATCGGCCCGTGCAGTTGCCCCGACGTCATCCAGAACACCCGGCCCTGCGGTTGGGGGAACGGTGCCGGACGTGCCATCCGCTCGCCCGGGCGCCGCGGCGCCGCATCGGGCCGACGGGCCTTCGTGCGCGCGAAGGCCGCCGTGAGCAGGATCGTGGAGCGGGCGTTCACGTCCCAGAACCCGTCGAGGCGCTCGGGCGTCATGTCGAGGATCCCGCCGTCGTCGCCGCTCCGGGCGTGGTTGCAGACCAGGATGTCGAGCCCGCCCGCGAGGCCGCTCGCCGCCGCGATGAGCGGCTCGATCTGCGTGGCATCCGTCAGGTCGGCACTCAGGTCGCCGAACCGGGCGCCGGCGGTCAGCGACGAGCGGATGCCGGCGCGAACCGCGTCGAGATCGTCACCGCCCCACGGCTGCGCGAGGTCGTGCGGCCGGTAGTGGTGGAGGAACACGCTCGCGCCGAGGGCGGCGAGCTTCTCGGCGACGGCGTAGCCGATGCCGCGGCGGCGGGACACGCCGGTGACGAGGGCGGTCGTGCCGGCCAGCGGGAGGGATTCGTGCATGGGTGGGCCTTTCGGTGGCGCGGGGCGCGCAGGTACGAGGGGTGGAGGCGGCTCACCGGCATTGCATGCGGCGACTGTAGCGCACGTCTCGCGGCTGCCGGTGACATCCGGCGACGGGGAGAGGATGCTGGGCCCATGGGAGAGGTGACGCCGGACGAGCGACCCGATCCGGGCCTCGTGATCGACCAGCTGGTGCGGGCGATGAACGATCACGACCTGGATCGGATGGTCGGGCTCTTCCACCCCGACTACGACAGCCGGCAGCCGGCTCACCCGGGTCGTGCCTTCGTCGGACGCGAGCAGGTTCGCGCGAACTGGGGCGCGATGCTGCGCGGCATCCCGGACTTCCGGGCGGAGGTCGTCCGCTCCGTGCAGGACGGCGACCTGAACTGGTGCGAATGGGTCTGGCACGGCACCCGCTCGGATCGGCAGCCGTTCGAGGTGCGTGGGGTCACGCTCTTCCGGATCCGCGACGGCCTCATCGTCGCCGGCACGCTCTACGTGGAGGATGTCGAACGGGAACCGGTCGGGATCGAGGACGCCGTGGAGGGGATGTCGGGCGCCCGCCCTGCTCCGTAGCATCGGAGCATGTTCCTCTTCATCGGAGTGTTCCCGCGCGAGCGGGAGATCGCGGTGGCGCGCCTCCGCTGCGACCACTGCCATGAGGAGGCCGCGCAGCATTTCGTCGAGAGCGGGAGCCGGCTGTGGCTGTTCTTCATCCCGCTGTTCACGTTCGCGCGCCGCTACGTCATGATCTGCGCGAACTGCGGATGGACCACCGAGGTGAGCCGCGAGCTGGCGAAGCGCGCCGCCGACGTGGCGGCGCACGGCCCGCAGCAGCGCTGATCGGTACCGTAGACCCATGCCGGGTGAGGGTGACGTGTCGTCGAGCATGGGGCGCGGGTTCGAGGTGATCTCCGCGCTCGCCGAGGTGACGCGCACGCCACCATACCGCGCGACGGTGTCGGTCGTCGCAGCGCACCTGGGCCGCGATCGCTCACAGGTGTCTCGAGCGCTCGCCTCGCTCGAGGCGCTCGGCTTCGTCGTCCGTGGCGACGATCGGGCGTACCGCTTGAGCTGGAACTGGTACGCGGCCGCCCAGGAGCTCACCGACCGGCGGCTGCGGGTCGACGGGCTCGGCGTGCTCGAGCACCTCAGCGAGGCATCCGACGAGGCGTGCTTCCTCGGGGTGCTCGTCGGCGACAGCACCGTCACCATCGTCGAGAGCATCCCGCCGTCCTCCCGGATGATCGGATCGTGGCTGGGCCGGGCCTATCCCGCGTTCTGCAGCGACGCCGGCCAGGCGGTGCTCTGGGATGCGAGCGACGACGAGATCGGTGCCGTCTTCGCGCGGACGGAGTTCCGCAGTGCGGGGCCGAATGCTCCGCACTCGATCGACGACTTCGTCGCGCGGCTCGATGCGGCGCGCGAGCGGGGCTTCGTGATCGTCGACGAGGAGGCCGAGCCGGGCCTCTACTCGGTGTCGGCGCCGGTCCGCGACTTCCGGGGCGAGGTGGTGGCTGCCGTGCAGATCGTGGGCACGCGTACGTCGCTCGTCGGGCGCACCTCGGAGCTCGGGGCGCTCTGCACGGAGGCGGCCGACACCCTCTCGCGCAGCATCGGTGCTCCTACGGGGATGGTCGGCGCGCCGCGTTCCGAACGAACCGACGGCTCAGTGCCGTGACGCCAGCTCGGTCAGGTCCGCAGCGGCGTCCGCGACGGCCGCGGCGAGATCGCCCGCACGGGCGCGCTCGCGCAGCGACGCGCTGACGCTGACGGCCGCGATGATCGTTCCGTCCGCCTCCCTGATCGGAAGCGCGAGTTCGAGCACGTCGTCGTCGTATTCCTCTTCCGCCCAGATCATCCCGCGCTCGCGGTCCCGCTCCATGAGCGCGACGACCTCCGGCGCCGAGCGGGCCGCCCCGGGTCCGCCGACGCCGACGAACTGCACGTCGGCGAGCAGCGATTCGAGATCCTCGCGGCCGTGGTCCCAGAGCAGCGCTCGACCCGGTCCGGTCGACCACGTCGGGGTCGCCATGCCGGGACGGATCGATGACTCGGATGCGCCCACCCCCGTCTCGTGGCGGAGCAGTACGGCGCGGACACCGTCGCGGCCGGTGATGCGAGCGGTCACCGGGAAGCGCGCCGCGATCGCGCGGAGACGCGCGCGGGACGCGCCGAGCAGCGGCGCCTGCAGCGCGGCGGCGATGGCGAAGAACCGACCGCCGGCTCGGTAGGACTGCGCCTCGTCGCGCTCGAGGTAGTCCAGTTGGCGGAGCTCGCGGGTCAGCCGCGAGGTGCGGCTGCGCTCGATCCCGGCGGCGTCGGCGAGACGCGACGCCGTGTGCCCCGGTCGGCCGGTCCGCTCGCGCTCCACCGCGGTCTCGACCAGGCGGAGGCCCTGCGCGAGCGATGAGGGGATCTGCACGGTCTCGTCTCCTTCACCGGTGGGCGTCGGACTCCATTACACCGCAGTGGCGTGCGCTACCTCGTGGCCGACGCGGCGGGGGCCGCCGACCGGACGGGGACTCGGGGGTGCAGCCGGCCCCAGACCGAGTAGAGGTCGGCCGCGATGTGCGCGTTGGCGTGCTCGAGGTCGGCGGACGAGATGCGCTCGTCGCCCTGCACCCCGTAGAACACGACCTCGTCGCCGAGTTCGGCGCCGCCGATCGAGGTCACGTCGACCGTGATGGTGTTCATCGCGTGGCGATCCACGATCGGAACGCGACGGCCCCGGATGAGGACGGACCCGCGGCCGCCCAGCGAGCGCTGGATGCCGTCGGCGTAGCCGATGGGGACGGTCGCGAGCACGGCGTCGCGGTCGAGCCGATGCGTCCGGTCGTAGCCGACCGTGTTGCCGCGCGGGTAGCGGTTCATCGCGGCGACGCGGGACTTGAGCGTGAAGGCCGGGCGGAACGCCGTGCCCGGCGCGACCGTGTCGCCGTAGATCGCGGCGCCGATCCGCACCATGTCGAACGCGGCATCCGGAACCGTGAGCGCCGCGTAGGAGGTCGCGCAGTGCCGTTGCGCCCGGCCGGGCTCGGCGCCCAGGGAGCGGAGGACTGCGGCGGACTGGACCTGGAACGCCGCGGCTCCCTGCGCGACATCCGCCCGGTCCTCGCTCGGGAAGTGCGAGCACACGCCGGCGACGTCCAGTTCGCGATGCGAGAGCACGCGGCGCAGCTCGTCTGTTCCGCCGGGTCGGGTGAGCTCGATGCCGTCCCGGCTCAGTCCGGTCGCGTTGACGGAGACGTGCACGGCGATGCGGATGCCGCGATCGCGCGCGACCTGCGCGACGACCTCGGCATGCTCCGCACCCCCGACCCATTCCTCGACGCCGTGCGCCACGCCGTCCTCGATCTCGGCGGCGAGCGCCGGGCGGATCCTGAGGATCCGCCCGGTGAAGCCGAGGAAGCGGGCGGCGACCGCTTCCTCGGTGCTCGTGATGCCGATCGTGCGGATGCCCCGGGCGATGATCAGCGGAAGCACGTGCTCGATCCCGTGACCGTAGGCGTCGGCCTTCACGACCGTGCAGACCTCGGTCGTCGTGCCGAAGCGCTGGAGTACGGTGTCGAGGTTGTGCTCGATCGCGTCGAGATCGATCTCGATCCACCCGGGTGTCGGCGTCATCCGATCACGTCGTCCTTCGCCGACTGCGCAGCGCGGTCACCAGGTCCGTCGATCGCGTCCACAGGAGCCTCCTCCGAGATCGGCGTCACGGCCTTCGCCCCGCGCCGGCCGTAGCGGAACCAGAAGAACAGGTAGCAGCCGGCGACGAACGGGATGCCGAAGTAGAGCGCGGCGACCTGGTTCGGGTCGAACGCGATCGCGACGATCGAGATGCCGAGCAGCACGAAGGCGACGATCGGCACGACCGGGTACAGCGGGGTCCGGTAGGCGAGCTTCGACACGTCGCCGCCGGAGCGGACGAAGGCGCGACGGTGGAAGAACTGCGCCGCGACGATCGACATCCAGACGGCCACGACCGCGAAGCCGGCGATCGACACGAGCACGAGGTACACCGTCTCCGGCGCGATGACGCTCGAGAGGAGCGACGCCAGGCCGATCAGGAGGCTCACGCTGAGCGCGACGATGGGGATGCCACGGCGGGTCAGGCGCGTGAAGGCGCGCGGCGCGTGCCCCTCCTCGGCGAGCGAGAAGAGCATGCGGGCGCAGGAGAACAGGCCGCTGTTACCGGCGGACAGCAGTGCGGTGATGATGACGAAGTTCATGATGTCGGGGGCGTAGGGGATGCCGACGTACTCGAAGACCGTCACGAACGGGCTGTCGGTCACGCCGGTCTGCTCGTAGGGCACGATCGCGGCGATGACGGTGATCGAGCCGATGAAGAAGATGACGAGCCGCAGCACGGTCGAGCGCAGGGCCTTGGGGATGTTGCGGGCCGGGTCCTTCGTCTCGCCTGCGGCGACGCCGATGAGCTCGGAACCGCTGAACGCGTAGAACACCACGAGCGCCGTCATGAGCACGCCGCCGATGCCCGTCGGGAAGAGCCCCTCAGGCGTCATGAAGTTGCTGAAGAGCACCGCACCGGGGTTCTCGGGCGAGAGGGGGGTGATGCCGAAGATGGCCGCCCCGCCGAGCACGATGAGGCCGATGATGGCCGAGACCTTGATCAGCGAGAACCAGAACTCGGTCTCGCCGAACACGCGGGCCGAGATCGCATTGAGGGTGAACAGCAGTGCCGCGAACACGAGGCACCAGATCCAGACGTCGACCGTGGGGAACCACCGCTGCATCAGGATTCCGGCGGCGGTGAACTCCGAGCCGAGTGCGACGACCCAGCAGAGCCAGTACAGCCACGCGGTGGTGAAGCCCGTCGCGGGGTTGATCGCCCGTGCCGCGTAGATGTGGAACGCGCCCGAGACGGGGTAGGCGAGCGCGAGTTCGCCGAGGCAGGCCATGACGAGGTAGACCACGACCGCGCCGATGCCGTAGGCGATGACCGCGCCGAGCGGGCCGGCCTGGTTGATGGTGTAGCCGGAGCTGAGGAACAGGCCGGAGCCGATCACCCCGCCCAGCGCGATCATGATGAGGTGGCGCGCGTCCATGGAGCGCTGCAATCGTCGGTACGGCACTTGGGTCGCCGTCGTGTGCGGAAGTGCGTTGGGCAGCTCGGTGCTGCGGGCTGATCCGGTCATGGGGGGAATTCCTCCGGTCTGTGGTGAGGGACTCGACGTTGAGTACTTGCAATATGAGCACATCAACGTGTCGATATTGCACGATCCTCGGTTTCGAGGACGTTACAACTCGACGCCGCTCGCCGCAAGTCGCGAGTGCGCGCGTGCCGCCTCGCGGAGCACGACCGACCGTATCGCCCGAGCGACGGGCGATCCGACCAACCGGGCGGTCGATTCGACAGCGCCGGCGGACACCGGGGCCGAACAGGATGATCTCCCATCCGCTTCGACCAAGGAGGAACTCACGTGGAGCGACATGACCTGGCCCTCATCGGCTTCGGGGGCGTGAACCGAGCACTCGCCCAGCTCATCTACGAGCGCGGCGACGAGCTGGCCGTCGAGCTCGGCTTCGAACTGCGGGTGGTCGCGATCACCGACCTCCGGCTCGGCTCCCTCATGCAGGCCGACGGCATCGACGTGGCCGCGGTGCTCGCGCTTCCGGCGGGCGCCGACTTCGCCGGCTTCCCCGGCGGGCACGCTGAGCCGCGGAACGAGTACGTGATCCGCAACACGACGGCCGACACGATCGTCGAGGCGACCTTCACCAATCCGGTCGACGGCGAACCGGCGGTGTCCCACGTGCGCTGGGCGATCGAATCGGGCCGGAACGTCACGACCACGAACAAGGGGCCTGTGGCGCTCGCGGGTGCCGAGCTCCGGTCGCTCGCCGAGGCGAACGGGGTCCGGTTCGAGCACGAGGGCGCCGTGATGAGCGGCACGCCCGTGCTGCGCCTGGCGGAGCGGGTGTTCGCGGGCCTGCGGATCAGCGCGGTCCAAGGCATCCTCAACGGCACCAGCAACTACGTGCTCGGGCGGATGGAGGACGGGATGGCGCTCGACGCGGCGGTGGCCGAGGCGCAGCAGCTCGGCTTCGCCGAAGCCGACCCCACCGCCGACCTCGAGGGCTCCGACGTGCAGCTGAAGGTCGTGATCCTCGCGAACGAGGTGCTCGGCGCCGGGATCACCACCGCCGACGTCGAGCGTCGCGGGCTCTCTTCGCTCTCGCCGGCGGACGTGGCCGACGCGGCCGCGAACGGCCGCCGATGGAAGCTCATCGGCTCGGCCCGGCGCAATCCCGACGGCACCGTCACCGCGAGCGTCGAGCCCGTCGCGCTGCCGCTGGACCATCCGCTCGCCGGCATCTCGGGCGCGACCAACGCCGTCGCCTTCGACACCGACCTGCTGGGGACCGTGACGATGTCGGGGCCCGGCGCCGGCCGCACGGAGACCGCCTACGCGCTCCTGTCCGACCTCATCGTGATCCAGGCCGCGCGTGGGGCACTCGTGGGGGAGGCGGCACGGTGACCGAGATCCTCATCGCCCCGGTCGCGACCGGCATGTCACCGCGCTTCGCCCCCGTCGTGGACAAGTACGACGGCTCCGAGATCGGCCGCGTCCCGCAGCATGCGCCCGCCGACGTGGACCGGATCATGGCGCGGGCGCGCGTCGGCTTCGCGCTCTCGACCCGGATGTCGCGGTACCAGCGTCACGCGGCCCTCGAGCGGGCCTCCGCGTTGCTCGCCGAGCGTGCCGATGCGGCGGCCGACCTCATCGTCCGCGAGGCGGGCAAGACCGTCCGCCAGGCGCGCAAGGAGGTGCGGCGCGCCGTCACCACGCTGTCGCTCTCGGCCGAGGCGGCCCGCTCGAATGCGGGCGAGGTCATCCCCTTCGACGCCTTCGAGGGCTCGGAGCGTCGCAGGGGCTGGTTCACGAGGGAGCCGCTCGGCATCATCCTCGCGATCACCCCCTACAACGACGCGCTCAACCTCGTGGCCCACAAGCTCGGGCCCGCGGTCGCCGCCGGCAATGCGGTCATCCTCAAGCCGTCGCAGTCCACGCCGCTGACCGCGCAGTTCCTCGTGGACGTGCTCATCGACGCGGGCGTGCCCGACGAGATGGTGACGGTGGTGCACGGCGACCGACACCTCGCCCAGGCGCTCCTCGCCGTCCGCGAGATCCGGATGGTGTCGTTCACCGGCGGCTTCGCGACGGGCGAGGCGATCGCGCGCGGCGCGGGGCTCAAGCGGCTCGCGATGGAGCTCGGCGGCAACGCCCCGGTGATCGTCTTCGACGACGCCGACGTTCCGTCGGCGGTCGAGGCCTGCGTGTCGGGCGCGTTCTGGGCGGCGGGGCAGAACTGCGTGGGCGTCCAGCGGATCCTCGTGCAGCGCGGAGCCTACGAGGCGTTCCGCGAACGGTTCGCCGCGTCATCCGCTTCGCTGATCGCCGGCGACCCGGCGTCGGAGGCGACCGATGTCGGGCCGATGATCTCGACGGCCGCGGCCGAACGCGCCGAGCGGCTCGTCGCGGACGCGGTGGCGGCCGGCGCCGTCGTGCTCGCGGGCGATCGGCGCGAGGGCTCGGTGTTCTGGCCGACGGTCCTCGAGGGCGTGCCGATCTCGTGCGAGGTCTGGGCCGACGAGGCGTTCGCCCCGATCGTGATGCTGCAGCCCTTCGACGCCGAGGACGACGCGGTCGCCCTCGCGAACGACGTCGAGTACGGGCTGCATGCCGCGGTCTTCACGCGCGACCTCGATCGCGCGCTGCGCGTGGCGGAGTCGCTCGAGGCGGGCGGCGTGATGATCAACGACTCGTCCGACTACCGGGTCGACGGCATGCCGTTCGGTGGGGCGAAGTACGGCAGCATGGGCCGCGAGGGCGTGCGGTTCTCGTTCGAGGAGATGACCCAGCCCAAGGTCGTCTGCATCAGCACATGAGCGCGATGGGAGCGGTCCGCCGCGAGGCCGACTCGTTGGGCACCGTCGAGGTGCCCAGCGACGCGTACTGGGGAGTGCACACGTTCCGGGCGCGGGAGAACTTTCCGATCAGCGGGACGCCGATCGGCCGGCACCCGGCGCTCGTCCGCTCGCTCGCGACCGTGAAGCAGGCCGCGGCGCGCGCCAACCGCGGCCTCGGGCTGCTCACGGCCGAGCAGGCCGAGGCGATCGAGTCCGCGTGCGAGCGGATCCGCGGCGGGGAACTGCACGAGGAGTTCTGCGTCGACGTCGTGCAGGGCGGCGCCGGGACGAGCACGAACATGAACGCCAACGAGGTGATCGCCAACGCGGCGCTGGAGCGGCTGGGCCACGAGCGCGGGCGCTACGACGTCATCCACCCGATCGATGACGTGAACCGCAGTCAGTCGACGAACGACGTGTATCCCACGGCGATCCGCCTGGCGGTCGTGGAGGTGCTCCTCGAGCTGGCGCCGGAACTGTCGCGGCTCGCGGATGCGTTCACCGAGCGCGCGGGGGAGTTCTCCGAGATCCGCAAGGTCGGACGCACGCAGCTGCAGGACGCGGTGCCGATGACCCTCGGCGATGAGTTCGCGGCGTTCGCCGTGGCCGTGCGCGAGGACGTGCAGCGCCTGGAGGAGGCCGTCCCGCTCCTGCTCGAGTGCAGCCTCGGCGCGACCGCGATCGGATCGGGCGTCACCGCGCCGCCCGGGTTCCGCGAGGACGTCGTCGCAGAGTTGGGTCGTCTCGCCGGGCTCCCGGTCACGCCGGCCGCGCACCTCTTCGAGGCGACATGGGATGCCGGCGGGTTCCTCCACGCATCGGCGATGCTGCGTCGCACGGCGGTGAAGCTCTCGAAGATCTGCAACGACCTGCGGCTGCTCTCGAGCGGTCCGCAGGCGGGTCTCTCGGAGATCCGGTTGCCGGCGCGGCAGGCGGGCTCGTCGATCATGCCGGGCAAGGTCAATCCGGTGATCCCGGAGGTGGTGAACCAGATCGCCTTCGCCGTCATCGGCGCGGACGTGACGATCGCGGTCGCCGCCGAGGGCGGGCAGCTGCAGCTGAACGCGTTCGAGCCGGTCATCGCGCACTCGCTGCTGCAGTCGGCCGGATGGCTCACGCGGGGCGCGCGCGTCCTCCGCGAGTACTGCGTGGAGGGCATCGAGGCGAACGCGTCGCTCCTCGCGGACCGCGTCGCGCGCTCCGTCGGGGCCGTGACCGCCCTGGTCCCGGTCATCGGATACGACGCGGCGACGTCGGCCGCCAAGCACGCGCTCGCCACCGGCGTGTCGGTGGCGGAGTCGGTGGCGCGGTTCGCCGAGCTCAGCGCCGAGGATGCGGAGCGCCTGCTCGCCCGGTGAGTCGCGGCATCCGCCCGGCCCCTGGGTCGCGTCCTGCGGCGTGCTCAGGGTGCCGTGCGGTCGATCACCGTGGTGAGGGCGACGGAGGTCACGGTGTCGGCCACGCCGGGGATCGCGGCGATGCGCTCCCAGATCTCGCCGACGCGGTCCATCGACTCCGCCTGGAGGGTGACCAGCAGGTCGAACTGCCCGGCGAGCACATCGCAGCGCACCACCTCGGGGATCGCGGTCAGCTCCGCGATCACCTGTCCGCCGCGCATGCGGTCGGAGCGGTACACGAACACGATCGCGGAGACCTGGCGCGGCTCGCCCTGGGGGCGCCCCCGCACGACGGTGTAGCCGGCGATGACCCCGTCGCGCTCCATCCGCTCGATGCGCTGCCGCACCGCATTGCGCGAGAGGTGGACGCGGACGGCCAGGGTGGCAAGGGGGAGCCGGGCGTCGTCGGCGAGTTCGGCGAGGATCCGCCGGTCGATCTCGTCGAGTCGGGATGCGATCACGGTGACTCCTTTCATCCGGGTCTTCGGCACCGCTGCCATTGCGTGCAATACTAGCAATAGAGGATGTCAATGATGCACGTACTTGGAGGAGCCATGGGCACGCCGCGACCCGACCGACGGATGCCGACCACGCTCTCGGACCTGAGCATGGCGGTTCACGCGGGCAACCTGCCCGATGGCGGGCACGGCGCCCTCCGGGTTCCCATCGTGATGGCGAACTCGTACGAGCTGCCCGACGATCCGAGCGCGATCAGCTGGTCGGCGACGGCGCCCGGCCTGTACACGCGGAACACCGGCGTGAACCAGGCCGCGCTCGAGGCCAAGCTCGCCGCGCTCGAGGGCGCCGAGGCGGCGGTCGCGCTCGCGAGCGGCGTGGCGGCCCTGCACGCCGTGTTCTTCACGCACGTCCGCCTGGGCGACCACGTGCTCGTCTCCGATGTCACGTACGAGGCGACCTGGCGACTCTGGACGGAGCTGCTTCCCGGCCGCTACGGCATCGACGCCACGTTCGTCGACATCACCGACCTCGACGCGGTGCGGGCGGCCATGCGACCCGAGACCAGGCTCGTCTGCGTCGAGGCGATCGCGAACCCCACGACGAAGGTCGCCGATATCGCCGCGATCGCCGAGATCGCCCACGAGCACGGGGCGATCGTCATGGTCGACTCGACGTTCACGCCGCCGCCGTTCTACCGACCGCTCGACGACGGTGCCGACCTGATCGTCCATTCGCTCACCAAGTACATCAACGGACACGGCGACGCGATGGGCGGCGCCGTGATCGGTCGGCACGAGCTCATCGAGCCCATCAAGGCCGACGCGATGGTCGACGTCGGCGGGATCATCTCGCCGTTCAACGCCGCGCAGATCCAGCGCGGGTCGGTCACGCTGCCGCTGCGCCTCCGCCAGTCGTTCGCGTCGGCGGCGGCGCTCGCCGAGTTCCTCGAGGCCGACCCGCGGGTCGAGTACGTCGCGTACCCGGGCCTGGCCTCGCATCCGGGGCACGAGCTCGCCCGCCGGCAGTTCGGCGGCCGCGGCTTCGGCGGCACCATCGCCTTCGCGGTCAAGGGCGGGCCCGACGCGCAGAACCGCTTCGTGTCGAACCTGCGGCTCATCACGTCGGCGTTCTCGCTCGGTCACGACGACTCGCTGATCGTGCACGTCGGCACCGACGGTGGGCGCGTCGCGACGTACCCGGAGGAGTTCCGCACCCACGGGCACCTGCGGCTCTCGGTCGGGATCGAGGATGCCGGCGACCTGCTCGCGGACCTCGAGGCGGCGCTGGATGCGACGTTCACCGGAGCGCACGAGTTGCTCGGCGCCGCCGCGCGGTGACGGTCAGGCGGCCGGGCCCGCACCCTCCGCACCGACGTCGATGAGCACCTTGCCGACCGTGCCGGCCTCGACCGCGTCATGCGCGTCCGCGGTGCGCTCGACCGGGAAGCGCGTGAGCGGCAGCCCCGCCTGCTCGCCGACGGGGAGCGCGCCGTCCTCGACCGCGCGGGTGACGTCCTCGGCGGCGGCCGCGAGCGCCGCCTCGCCGACGGTGTAGAGCAGCAGGAACTGGTATCGCACGTTGAGCGCGAAGTGGTGGCGCACGTCGAGCGTGACCTCGGCGCCGCCGTCGGTCGCGTAGACCGCGACCGATCCGTGGTTCGCGAGCACCTGCGCGTTGAGGGCGGCGTTGCGGGCGGGGGAGACCTCGACGACCTGGTCGACGCCGTCGGGGGCGATCGCACGGATGACGGCGGCCGCGTCATCCGTCCGGTAGTCCACGACGTGGTGGGCGCCCGCCGCCGTGGCCAGGGCGGCCTTCCCGGGTGAGCTGACGGTGGTGATCACCCGGGCGCCCGCCCAGCGGGCGAGCTGGATGGCGGCGTGCCCGACCGCGCCGGCGCCGCCGGCGACGAGCACGGTGCGGCCGGCGAGCGCTGCCGGGGCGAGGCGGGTCGGCCCGTCCTCGTGGATGGTGAGGGCACGGTGCGCGGTCATCGCGGGGACGCCGAGGGAGGCGCCGAGGTCGAAGCCCGCGCCGTCGGGCAGGTGCACGACGCGGCCGGCGGGCACCACCGTGAACTCCTGCGCGGTGCCCATGGGGCGCTCGTGCGCGGCGAGGAACACCCACACCCGGTCGCCGACCCTGAGGCCGGTCACGTCGTCGCCGACGGCGTCGACGACGCCCGCGCCATCCTGGTTCGGCACGACCTCGTCGAACGGCGTCGGCCGGCCCGCCCGCGCGCCGGCGCGCGCCTTCCAGTCGGTGGGGTTCACGCCCGAGACGACGATGCGCACGCGCACCTCCCCGGGCCCGGGCCCCGGGATGTCGCGCTCGACGAGCTGCAGGACGGACGACGGGCCGGTCGACGAGTACGCGATCGCTCTCATGCCGTGTTCAACGCGATCGGGGCGCGGCGTCTTCCGCGCGTCATGGCGAGCTCACCGGCCCACTCCATTCCGCTCCGCATCGGCGCCGGCCCGCAGCTGCAGCCAGGCGGCCAGCCGCTCGTCGGCGCGCTCCACGCGGATGCCGTGCGCGGCGCTCGCGCGGTGCAGCCGGTGGCGGACGGTGTTCTGGTGCACGCCGAGCCGCTCCGCGGTCTGCGCGATGTTGCCGAACGACTCGAGCCAGACGAGCAGGGTGTCGGCGATCAGGCGGGTGGCCGGGCGTGCGCGCAGCTCGTCGAGGGCCGGGTCGCGCAGTTCGTCGGATGCCGCGAACAGCTCGGCGACGCGCTCGATCACGAGTCTCGGCCGAACGGTCGAGGTCGTGACGATCCTTCCGCTCGCCGGGTCGGGATCGCTCGCCGCCGCGTCGAGGAGTCGATCCGCGAGTTCGCGAGCTGCGGCCACCTCGCCTGAACGGTGCACGGGCCCGGCGACGGCGATCCGGGTGCCGTCGCCGACCAGGCGGTCGAGCAGGGGGAGCAGGGGTTCGGCCGCCCGGACCGCCTCGTCGACGCCGCCCGCGGCGAGGAGCGCGTACACGCGACCGCGGTGCGCGACCGCCACCGTGTCGGGCCGGTGCAGCACCAGGTGGCGGATCACCGTGGAGCGGAGCTGGGCGATCGCGGTCGGCCCGGCGCTCGGCACGTGGAACGCGAGCAGCGCCGCCCCGCGCTCCTCCGGGATCCCGAGTTCGGCGAACTCGGTGCCCGTCAGGTCGATGCCCGTGAGCAGCGTGCGCAGGCGATCCTCGCGCGGGCGCTGGTTCGTCGCGTGGGTGCGCAGGTCGTCGAGCAGGTGGGCGCCCGCGAGCGCGCTGGCACGCCGCATCCGCTCGGCCTGCTCGTCGGTCACCGGGCCGTCGCCGGACGCGTCGATCGCCCAGATCGTGCCGAGCGGCAGCGCACCGGCGCGGATCGCGAAGGCGACGCGCGGCTCCTCGTCGCCGAGGCGCGGGTACTTGATCGGATGGTCCGACCGCAGCACCGTGCGGTACTGGTCATCGTTGTAGGGCGACGCCGGCACCCGGCGCGCGAGGATGCCGTGCGTGCGCAACTCGTCGATGAGCTGCCCCGGCACCGACGAGTAGGCGAGGATGTTGCGGCTCAGGTCCTCGATCGCGACCGACCCGCCGAAGTGCTCGGCCAGCTCGTTCGCCACCGCGAACAGCGGTTCGGCGCCGCGGTCCTGCGGCGTCGAGAGGGTCGCATCCGACTCGCCGAGCAGGTGCGTGAGCTGCGCGTCGAGGAGGCGCCACCTGATCCGGTCGGCGACGCGGAGCATCGTGAGCCCCGTCGACTCGGCGATCGCGGCCATCGCGGCGACGCGATCGGTGCTGCACTTCAGCGCGAGGCCCGACGCGCCGGCCTCCGCCGCGCTCGCCGCGACGGCCGCGAGCCGGGCCGTGCTGAGCGACGTGGTCGAGGGGGCGAGCAGCAGCGTGCCCGCCGCATCCGGGATCTCGTCGGCGATGTCGAGGAACTCGGTGCCCGTCACGGGCACCCCAACGCCCGCCGCGCCGATCACCGTGATCGTGCTCGGGCCCAATTGGTCGACCAGCTCGGCGAGCGTGACCCGAGGGATCGGCGGCGGGGCCGCCGTGGTCGCCATTGGAGGAATCGCTTCATCCATGCCGCAAAGCTATCCCGGATCTCCAACCATCGGCGAGCGCGATCTTCCTAAGCTGGCCACCGCGACGGCGATGACGCCGCTGAGGAGGAACGAATGACCGCGAACCGCCCGGCCCCTGAGGGGACCCGCCTCGACGAGCTCTGGCACATCCTGCCGGAGGAGGCGACCGCGACCCCGGACGGGGTCCTCGAGATCGGCGGCGTCGCCGTCACCGAGCTCGCCGAGCGGTTCGGCACCCCGCTGCACGTCTACGACGAGGTCGGGCTGCGGCGCCAGGTGCGCCGGTTCATCGACGGGCTGCGGGGGCGCTGGCCCGACTCCGAGGTGCTCTTCGCGTCGAAGTCGCTCCCCGCCGTCGGCATGTACCGCCTCGCGCAGGAGGAGGGGCTGTCGGTGGACATCGCCGGCGGCGGGGAACTCCGGCTCGCACTCGCCGCAGGTGTCGACCCGGCGCGGCTGCACTTCCACGGCAACGCGAAGACCGATGCCGAGCTCCGGATGGCGCTCGACGCCGGCGTCGACACGATCATCGTCGACAACGACGACGAGCTCGACCGGCTCGAGCGGCTGCTCGACCGCCCGCAGAAGCTCCTGCTGCGCGTCATCCCCGGCGTGGACGCGAAGACGCACGCCTCGCAGGCGACCGGCGGCGCGAACTCGAAGTTCGGCCTGCCGATGGACCAGGCGGGTCGTGCCATCCGCCGGATGCAGTCGCATCGGCTCATGCGATTCGAGGGCGTGCACCTGCACATCGGATCGCAGATCCTCGACACCGCCCAGTTCGCCGAGGCGGTCGCCAAGATCTCGACGGTCGGCACCTTCGGCACCTACGACGTCGGCGGCGGACTCGGCATCCGCTACACCTACGACGAGCAGTCGCCGAGCGTCGAGGCGTACCTCGACGCGATCGTCGCCGCCGCTCGCGCGCACCTCCCGGCCGGCGCTCGGCTGCTGATCGAGCCGGGCCGCTCGATCGTCGCGCGCGCCGGCGTAACGCTCTACCGCGCGACGACCGTCAAGCGCACCGGACGCACCTTCGTCGCCGTCGACGGCGGCCTCGCCGACCAGATGGACATCGCGCTCACGCACCAGCGCTACGAGGCGGTGCTCGCCGACCGGCTCCTCGAACCGTGGACCGAGACGGTGCAGCTCGTCGGCCGCCAGTGCGAGTCGGGCGACCTGCTCGTCGACGGCGCACCCATGCCGCCCGCCCGCGTGGGCGACCTCGTCGTGATGGCCGCGACGGGCGCGTACGCCTACACGATGTCGAACAACTACAACGGCGCGCTCAAGCCCGCGATCGTCTTCGTGGCGGATGGCGCGGCCCGCCTCGTCACGCGACGCGAGACCTACGACGACCTGCTCGCCACCCACGCGCCCGCCCTGGCCGGCGCGCTGGTCTGAGCGCGACATCCGCTCAGCCCGATCACCTCGATCACCTCGATCACCCCGCTCACCTCGACTGACGAAGGAGTCACTCATGATCACCCGCTTCATCCCCGCGCTCGGCGCGACCGCCGTCGTCGCGGCACTCGCACTCACCGGATGCTCCGGACTCACGGCCTCGGCCGGGACCGCCGGCACCGGCACGGCCGGCGGCGGCGCCGACGTTCCGATGGGCGACGAGGTCTCGACGACCGCCGACCCCGAGCTGGCGGCGCTGCTGCCCGACGCGATCGTCGAGAAGGGGCGCCTCGACATCGCCGTCGACATCCCCTTCCCGCCCATGGCGATGTACGACGACACGAACCGCGAGATCGGCTTCGACCCCGAGCTCGGCCGGCTCATCGGCCAGAAGCTCGACATCGACGTCTCGATCAACAAGCAGGCGTTCGACTCGGTGATCCCGTCGCTGCAGGCCGGCAAGAACGACCTCATCATGAGCGGCATGAACGACACCCCGGAGCGGCAGGAGACGCTGAACTTCGTCGACTACACGCACGGTGGGTTCGCCATCCTCGTGAATGCCGGCAACGAGGCGGACATCACCACCCAGTCCGACCTCTGCGGCAAGACCGTCTCGGTGCAGAAGGCGACCGTGCAGGGCGACCTGCTGCGGGCCATGGACTGCGGGTCGAGCCCGGTGCAGGTGACCGAGCTGCCCTCCGACCTCGACGCGCAGACCGCACTGCGGGCCGGCAAGAGCGACGCGTACGTCGCCGATGCCGTCGTGGCCGAGTACGCGGCCGCGACCACGGACGACGGCGAGGCGTTCGACGTCGTGCGCGACCCCGAGAACCCGGCCGGCTTCTCGCCCGTCTACAGCGGCATCGGCATCCTGAAGGGTGACGCGGAGCTCACCGAGGCGATCCGGCAGGCGCTCCAGGCCCTCATCGACGAGGGCGCCTACCAGGAGGTGCTCGAGCGCAACAACATCGGCGCCTACGCGGTCGAGTCGGCCGAGGTGAACCAGGGGGCCGAGTCGTGACGGCCCTCCGTCCGTCGGCGGCGCCGGCTTCGGTCCCTCCGCCCGCGCTCGACGCGACCGACGACGACATCGTCGCGATCCCGCTGCGCCGGCCGTGGCGCTGGATCGGCGGAGCGGCGGTGCTCGTGCTCGCCGCCTCGTTCGCGGCATCCGTCCTCACGAACCCGAACATCGACTTCGAGGCCATCGGCTCGTTCCTGTTCGACCCGCGCATCATCGACGGCGTCGGCCTGACGCTGCTGATCACGCTCATCGCGATGGTCGTGTCGACGCTGCTCGCGATCGTGGTCGCCGGGATGCGGCTCTCGTCGAACCCGGTGCTCGTCGCGGTCGCCTGGTTCTACGTCTGGGTGTTCCGCGGCACGCCGCTGCTCGTGCAGATCGTGCTCTGGGGCTACCTCGGCCTCCTGTACGAGAGCATCACCGTCGGCATCCCGTTCACCGACATCGCCTTCTGGCAGGCCGACACGAACGCGCTGATCAGCGCGTTCACCGCGGGCCTGCTCGCGCTGACCCTCAACCAGGCGGCGTACTCGTCCGAGATCGTGCGCGCCGGCATGCTCTCGGTCGACGAAGGCCAGCGCGAGGCGGCTGCGTCGCTCGGGATGTCGCCGCTGTACACGTTCCGTCGCGTGCTGCTGCCGCAGGCCATGCGCGTGATCATCCCGCCGATGGGCAACGAGACCATCTCGATGCTGAAGAACACGTCGCTGCTCTCGGTCATCGCGGTGCTCGAGCTCTACACCGCGGCGACGGTCATCTCGTCGCAGAACCTCAAGCAGGTCGAGCTGCTCATCGTCGCGAGCCTCTGGTACCTGATCCTCACGAGCATCCTCTCCATCCCGCAGTACTACCTCGAGCGCCGGTTCGGGCGCGGTTCGAGCCGCTCCCTTCCGCCCACCCCGCTGCAGCGGCTCCGCCGCGCGATCGATTCCCGTCGACCGGGGCCGGCTCCGGCGCCCGTGACCAAGGAGGTCCGAGTCGTATGACCACCATCGCCACCGCGCCGGGCGGCCCTGCCGCCGGCGCCGCCGCGACCCGGCCGCTCGTCGAGATCCGCCGCGTGCGCAAGAGCTTCGGCGCCCACCAGGTGCTCCGCGACATCTCGCTCGAGGTGCCCGAGGGCACGGTGACCGTGCTGCTCGGGCCGTCCGGGTCGGGCAAGTCGACCCTCCTGCGGTGCATCAACCACCTCGAGACGATCGATGGCGGACGCATCATCGTCGACGGCGAGCTCATCGGCTATCGCCAGGCCGGCCACGCGACGCATGAGATGAGCCCGCGCCAGATCGCCCGCCAACGGCGCGGCATCGGCATGGTGTTCCAGCGGTTCAACCTGTTCCCGCACATGACCGCGCTCGAGAACATCACCGAGGCCCCGGTGGGCATCGCCAAGATGCCGAGCGCGAAGGCCAAGGCGCGTGCCCGCGAACTGCTCGATCGCGTCGGCCTCGCCGACTTCGCGGGCCACTACCCGTCGCAGCTCTCCGGCGGCCAGCAGCAGCGCGTCGCGATCGCCCGCGCGCTCGCGATGAGCCCGAAGCTGATGCTCTTCGACGAGCCGACCTCGGCCCTCGACCCCGAACTGGTCGGCGACGTGCTCGACGTCATGCGCGAGCTCGCCGATGACGGCATGACCATGATCGTGGTGACGCACGAGATCGGCTTCGCGCGCGGCGTCGCCGACCAGGTCGTGTTCATGGACGGCGGCGTGGTCGTCGAGTCGGGCACGGCCGCGGCGGTGATCGACACGCCGCAGCGCCAGCGCACGCGGAACTTCCTCGAAAGCGTGCGGTAGCGGGGGCGCGGGCGGGAGCGCCCGCGCCCCTGCGCGCGCGGGCGCCCGCGCCCCCGAGCGCGTCGGCGCCGGCGAGCGCGCACAATGGGCACATGGTCGAGATCAGCGACGACGACTTCGAGCGGATGGTCGTCGAGGAGTTCGACGCCCTCCCCGACGACATGGTCCGCGGGCTCGAGAACATCGCGATCGTCGTCGAGAACCAGCCGGTGGGGGAGCGGCCGCGGCTGTTCGGGCAGTACCGCGGGCATCCGCTGACCAAGCGAGGGGTGTACGGCTTCGGGGAGCTGCCCGACCGGATCACGCTCTACAAGAACAACCTGCAGGAGCACAGCGCCGATCTCGACGCGCTGCGGGCGCGGGTCCGGGTCACGCTCGTGCACGAGATCGGCCACTACTTCGGGCTCGACGACGCTCGGCTCCGAGAGCTCGGCTGGGCGTAGGAGCGTCGAGGCGAATGGATGGCGCGGTAGCGACGCTTCGCTCGGGAGTCCGGGTCGCCGGGCTCGCGCTCGTCGCGACGGCGTGCGTCGTGCTGCTCGGCTGCGCGCCGGCCTCGGCGCCGGGCGCGCCGGGCGCGCCCCGCTCTGCGGCGGAGGCGCCCGCGCCATCCGATTCGACCGCGAACGGAACCGCCTTCGCCGCCGTCGGCGACTCGATCACCGACGCGGACAGCCCCGACTTCGCCGCCGGCGACCTCGGGCCGTCGTCCTGGGCGACGTACGTGCGCGAGGCCGGGTTCGGGTTCGCCGGCGGCTGGGCGGAGTGGGGTGCCACCACGGCCCGCATGGCGGATGCGGTGGCGCCTGTCGACGCCGGCACGCTCGTGCTGCTCGCGGGCACGAACGACGTCGCGTTCGGCGTGCCGTTCGCCGAGACCTCCGCGAACCTCGACCGGATCGTCGAGACGGTCGGCATCGAGGAGGTCGTCGTCGCTTCCGTCCCGCCGATGGACGCTCTCCCCTCGGGCGCGGTGGAGCTCAACGAGCGGCTCGAGCAGCTGGCGGACACCCGCGGATGGCGGTTCGTCGACGCCTCCGCGGGCCTGCGAACCGACGACGGCCGGTTCCGCCCGGGCATGTCGCTCGACGGACTGCACCCGTCCGAGGAGGGTGCGCGAGTGCTCGGCGCGGCGATCGCGGAGGCGCTGCGAGACGGATGACACGGTGGGGCGAGCCATCCGCCCGCAGGCGACTTCGACGGCTCAGCGCCAGAGCACCGCGATTCCCGCGTTGACGAGGGTCAGGATGCCGATCCCCCAGAAGATCGCCGGCGGCACCGAGCCGCTCTTGCGCTGGCGGCCGGCGCCGATGCCGAGGAGCGCGCCGATGACGATCAGGATCACGAGCTTCGTGGCGATCTTGGCGTAGTTCAGGTCGTACTCGATGCCCCACGGCGCCGCGAGTGCGAGCCCCGCGACCGCCGCGATCGCGAGGCCCCAATTCATGACGCGCGTGATGCCCCGCTTGCCGTTGACCAGTTCGACGACCCACGCGCCGAACAACACGGCGAAGCCGACGAGGTGGATGAGCAGGACGATGCCGCGGAGGGTTTCCATGCCCGAAGGTTACCGGGGGTGCGGGTGCCCCGGCGCGTGCGGCGGCGGTGAGGTGCGCGCCCGACCTGCTCCGCCCCCTGCTCAGCCGATCTGTTCGGCCAGCGCGACGATGATCCCCGCCGGCCCGCGCAGGTAGCAGAGCCGGTAGACGTCCTCGTAGTTCGCGACCTCGCGCAGCAGCTCGGCACCGTGCGGGCGCAGCCGGGCGAGGGTGTCGTCGAGGTCGTCGACGGCGAACATCACGCGGTGCAGGCCCAGCGTGTTGGGCGGCAGCGCCGGGGGCGTGGGGGCGGATGCCTCGGGGTGCAGGTACTTCGTCAGCTCGAGTCGGCCGTGGCCGTCGGGCGTGCGCATCATCGCGATCTCGCTGCGGATGCCGTCGAGCCCGACGGTCTGGTCGGCGAAGGCGCCCTCGATGTGCGCGCGCCCTTCGAGTTCCATGCCGAGCTCGGCGAAGAACGCGATCGCCGCGTCGAGGTCGTCGACGACGATGGCGACGTTGTCCAGGCGCTGGATGGTCATGACGTGTCAGCTCACTCGGGCGAGGAGGTCGAGCACGCGTCGCGTGAGGAGCGTCGCGGCGCCGTGGTCGTAGCTCGGCAGGGTCGAGTCGGCGAAGTAGTGCCGGTCGCCGGGGTAGAGGAAGAGTTCGGCGTCGTCCGCCGCCGCGACGAGCTCGCGGGCGGCGTCGACGTCGCCCTCGCCGACGAAGATCGGATCGGCATCCATTCCGTGGATCTGGACCGCGACGCCATCCGGCCACGTCCCGAACTCCGAGACGGGCACGCAGGAGTAGAGGAGCACGGCGCCCCTCGCGCCGGCGCGGGTCTGCGCGAGCATCTGCGCGGGGACGACGCCGAGCGACATCCCCACGTAGACGAGTGCGTTCGGCAGCGACGCGGCCGCGCGTTCGCCGCGGGCCATGATCTCGCCCCAACCGACCTCGCCGGCGTATCCGACGCCCGCCTCGATCGAGTCGAAGGTGCGCCCGTCGAACAGGTCGGGCGTGTGGACCGTGTGGTCCGCCTGGCGCAGCTCATCCGCGAAGGCATCAACCCCCTCGGTCAACCCCAGTGCGTGATGGAAGAGCAGTACCTCGGCCATCGGCCCATTGTGCACCTCGAGGTCTGTCGCGTCGAAGGGTTGACCCGCGACGCTCGCGAGAGTCGTCGACGGGCAGCGGGGCGCTACATCATCGACTGCAACAGCTGCGTGGCCCGCTGGTTGTCGCTCGTCGCGAGGACGACGCGGTTCCTGGAGGCCACGTAGACGAGGCTGATGTTGATCCCGGCGTCGGCGATCGCGCGCGCCATCTCACCGAACCTCCCCGGTGTGTCGAGGTCGGGCTCGGGGAGCGCCGGACTGACGATCACGTCGGTCTCTGCCTGGACCGCGATCCCCGCGCCCTCGAGCGCGGCTCGTGCTCCCGCGACATCCTCGACGAGGACATGGACGTTGGCCGTCCCGCCGTCCATCGTCGCGCAGAGGCCCTCGATGTTGACCCCCGCGTTCCCGAGCGCCTCGCCGAGTCGAGCCCCTTCGCCTGGCCGGTCCGTGAGGGTGACCTTGAGATTCTTCGCCATGGCGGCACCTCCTTCTCGGATGTCTCAGGTCTTCGCCCGCGCACTGGACGCGTCAACGCCTCGCCGACGCCGCGAGCGTTAGGTCGACCGCTGGGCGGCCAGTCGAAGGGCGTCGAGCGTTTCGCCGATGAGCGCAGCGAGTTCGCGGATGTTCGCCTCGTCGGATTCGTCGAAGTCGCGCCCACCGCTCTTGTCGCTCAGTTGCAGCATGCCGTGCTTTCGACCGTCGTCGCTGCAGACACTCGTGGCCAGCCATCCGCGCATCGGCGGGTGGGCGTCGGCGAACGCACCGAAGCCCCGGTAGAGCGGATGCGACACCACCTCGGCGTCGCTCAGGCGGATGACCTCGCCGGGTGGGATCCTCATCCCGTGCAGGCCGTCGCCCTTCGGGTCGACTCGGAAGTCACGGAACGCTGCGTACTTCTCACTCATGCTGAAGTACTTGCGTGCCTGCGACCTGTCGTCGCCGATCCAGAGCTTGGCGGCCGCCAATTCGGCACCGGTCAGCGCGCGGGCGATGTGGCAGGTGCGGCGCAGAACCGCGTCGAGCCGGGCGGCGAGCTCCGGTTCGAGCGAGCCGGCCGCCAGGATCGGGGTGATCTCGATTCCGACCTCACCGGGGTCCATTGCACCAAACTAGCGCGCCAGCGCGCCGCCCACGTCGACGACCGCGACGGTCTCGCCGCGTCGGCGCCGCCCCGGCGCGTTCGCAACGAACACCCCGGCCACGAGCACCGCCCCGCCGACGGTCTCCCACACGTTCGGCACCTGGCCGAGCAGCAGGGCAGCGGATGCCATGGCCACGACGGGCGCGAGCAGCACCCACGGCACGACCGACGCCGAGCGGTTGCGGGCGAGCAGCCCGTTGAAGATCGCGTAGCCGACGAGCGTGCAGAGGCCCGCCGTGTAGAGCGTCGACAGCGCAGGCCGCCACCCGAACGCCTCGATGCCGGCCCCGATCGCGTCGGGCCCCTCGATGAGCGCCGACAGGCCGAGCGCCGGCAGCGGCACGACCAGCGACGACCACACCGTGAGCGAGAGCGCGCCGAAGCGGCGCGCGGGCGCGACCGGCCCGGCCCGGCGCGCCACGACGTTCCCGACCGCCCAGGACAGCGCGGCGAGCAGGCACAGCACGACCGCGAGCGCGGGTGCGTCGCCGCCGCGCCCCAGCGCCACCACGCCGAGCCCGACGGTCCCGAGACCGACCCCCGCCACCTGCAGGCGCGAAGGCCGCTCGCGCAGCGCGAGCGCGGCGACCACGATCGTCAGCACGACCTGCGCCTGCAGCAGCAGCGCCGCGATGCCGGGCTGCAGCCCGAGCGCGATCGAGGTGTAGAGCAGCGCGAACTGCCCGAGGCTCATGAAGATTCCGACGCCCACGACGGTCCGCCAGCTCGCGAGCGGGCGCGGCACGACGACCACCGCGAGGGCGACGACGGCGAACCGCACGGCGACGAAGAACAGCGGCGGGATGCCATCCATGCCCCAGTCGATCACGACGAAGTTGAAGCCCCACATCGTCGCCACGGCGGCGGCCAGCAGCATGTCGCGTCTCGTCATGCTCCCACTCCAGCGCGTGCCATCCGGAAACACCAGCGATCATTTCTTCGCGCGAATCGGTAGCATTGCTGCATGATTGATCTCGAAGCCGTGGTCGCGCTGCGTGCGGTGGCCACGAACGGCAGCGTCGCGGCGGCGGCCGACGCGCTCGGGTTCACGCCCTCGGCGGTGTCGCAGCAGATCAAGCGCCTCGAGCGCGGCACGCGCGTGTCCCTGCTCGAGCGCGCCGGGCGCGGCGTCGTGCTGACGGATGCCGGGCGCCACCTCGTCACGTCATCCGCGAGCGTGCTCGCCGACCTCGAGCGCATCGAGGCCGACCTGCAGCTCACGGGCATCACCCCGGGTGCGGATGCCACGGCACCCCGCCGCATCACGGGCGAGGTGCGCGTCGGCGCGTTCTCGACCGCCGTGCGCGGCCTGCTCACCGGCGTGCTCGCGGGCCTGCAGCGCGAGCACCCGGAGCTGCGGGTGCCGCTGCGCGAGAGCGAGCCGTGGGAGACCGTCGCCCTCGTGGCATCCGGCCAGCGCGACCTCGGCATCGTGCACCGCTGGGGCGGCGTGGCGCTCGCGATGCCCGAGCACCTCGTCGAGACGCCCCTGTTCACGGATGTCGCGGACGTGATCCTCCGACGCGAGCACCCGCTCGCCGACCGCACCGAGCTGACTCCCGCCGATCTCGCCGACGAGCGCTGGATCGCGACCTTCGACTCGACCATCTGCCGGCAGTGGCTGCGCCGCCTGTTCGACGGCGTCGCGAACGCGCCGCGCATCGTGCACGAGTCGATGGAGTTCGAGAACCACCTCGAGCTCGTGCGCGCCGGCCTCGGGGTCGCGCTCGTGCCGCGCCTCGGCCGGCCGCCGCTGCACCCTGAGCTCGTGGCGATCCCGACCGTGCGCCCCGCGTCGACGCGCGACATCGCGGCCGTGCACCGCCGCAGCCAGGCGGACTCGCCCGCGCTGCAGGCGGTGCTCGATGCGGTGCGGGAGAGCGCGGTGGGGCGCGGAGGCGCGTAGGCGCGGCTGACTGCAACTCAGGGGTTGCGCGTCATCCCATTTAATGCAACCATCGAGTTGCATGAGAGAGGACGCCACATGACCCCGAACACGACCCGCATTCCGACCCGGACCGCCACCGCCACCGCGCGCACCGTGCTCGCCGTGCTGTTCGCCGGCGCAATCCTGATGGGCTGCGCCGAGATGCTCGTGGTCGGCATGATCGACCTGATCGCCGACGACCTGGCCGTCTCCGTGCCCGCCGCGGGCGCGCTGGTCACCGCGAACGCGATGGGTTTGGCGATCGGTGGCCCACTGCTCACGTTCCTGACGACGCGATTCGACCGGCGCCGGGTGCTGCTCGCCGCGACGACGGCGTTCGTCATCGCCAACGTGCTGCCGGCGCTGCTCGGCGCCGACTACCCGGTCTTCCTCGTCGCGCGGGTCGCGATCGGCGCGGTGCAGGGACTGTTCATCGCCGCCGCGATGACCACCGCCACCTCGGTGGTCCCGGCCGATCGCGCCGGCCGCGCGATGGCCGTCATCATCTCCGGCTTCGCGTTGTCGAGCGCGCTCGGCGTCCCGCTGGGCACGCTGCTCGGGCAAGCGATCGGATGGCGCGGCGCCTTCGTCGCCGTGGTCGTGGTCGGCATCGTGGTGCGGATCCTCGCGGGCGCCGTCCTCCCCTCCGTATCGACGCCGCGCGACGTCGGCGCGCTCGGGCAGGCGCGGCACGCCTTCGCGCCTCGCGTGCTCGCGGTCCTGGCGGTGAGCATCCTGACGTTCGCGGCGATGCTGACGGCGATCACGTACCTGGTGCCGTTCCTCGGCGAGGTGACGGATGTCGCGGGCCCGGCCGTGTCGGCATTCCTCCTCGTCTACGGCGCCGCGACGGCGATCGGCTCGTTCGCCGGCGGACGCTTCGCCGACGCGAACGCGCCTCGCATGCTCATCGTGGGCGCGATCGGCGTGACCATCTCGCTCCTCGCGCTGCTCATCGTGGGAGCCCAGCCGTGGCTCGTGGCCATCGCCGTGTTCGGGGTGGGGCTCTTCGGCATGGCCACGGGCCCGTCGATCCAGCACCGCGTGGTCGCGCTCGCCGGCCCCGGTGCGCCGCTCGCCTCGGCGCTTCCCGCGTCGGCGGTGAACCTCGGCATCGCGCTCGGCGCCTCCGCCGGCGGCGCGGCGATCGGCATCGGCGGGGTGCACCTCGCCGTGGTCGTGGCATCCGCCATCGGGATCGCGGCGATCGCCGCGGCCTGGGCGACCAGCGCGCTGCAACCCGGCGTCGCGGCATCCGTCGCCACTCGATGACCGAAGGACAGAACCGCAGGACCGGAAGAAGGGAACCGTCATGTTGCTCGAGGACAAGGTCGCCGTGATCCACGGCGGCGGGGGATCGATCGGCGCCGCCGCGGCGCGGGCCTTCGCCCGAGAGGGAGCGAGGGTGTTCCTCGCGGGGCGCAGCCTGCCACGGCTCGAGTCCGCGGCATCCGCTGCTCGCTCGTTCGGGGGCACCGTCGAGGTCGACGTGGTCGACGCGATGGACCAGGTCGCCGTCGACCGGCATGTCGACGCGGTGACGGATGCCGCGGGGCGCGTCGACATCGCCCTGAACGCCGTGGGTTTCGACCACGTGCAGGGCCTCGCGATCGGCGACACGTCGCTCGCCGACTACCTGCACCCCGTCACGGGCTACCTGCAGACGAACTTCGTGACGGCGAAGGCGGTCTCACGGCCGATGATCGCGCAGGGCAGCGGCGTGATCCTCACGGTCTCGACGCCGGGCGCGCGACTGACGGGCCGCGGGCTCATCGGCAACGCGGCGCAGAGTGCCGGGCTGGAGGGGTTCTCGCGGGCCCTCGCCGGAGAGCTCGGGCCGGCCGGCGTGCGGGTGGTGTGCGTGCGGCCGCACGCGATGCGCGACGCGCTCGAGACGTCGTACACGCGCGAGATGTTCGGGCGGATCGCCGCTGACTCCGGCATCGACTTCGACGAGTGGATGGACGGCCTCGTCGGCATGACGCTGCTCGGCCGGCTGCCGACCCTCGATGACGTCGCCGAGTATCTCGCGTTCGCGGCATCCGACCGCGCCGGATCGATGACGGGCGTGATCTCGAACCTCACGGCGGGCGCGCTCGTCGACTGAACCACCTCCTGCAACCTCGCTATTGCACCACCTGACGAAAGGAACCAACATGGACCGCATGACCGACAACCCCGCCGCCGTGATCGACGAGCGCGAGTTCACCGTGCGCCGCAGCGTGCACATCGACGCCCCCGTCGAGAAGGTATGGGCCGCCGTCACCGACCCCGCGCACATCTCGCAGTGGTTCGGGCAGGCCGTGTTCGACGGCGCCGGCGCCGGCGCGCGCGGGACGCTGACCTTCCCGGGCGACCACGTCGTCCCGATCCGCGTCGAGGCGATCGACCCGCAACGCTCGGTGTCGTACCGCTGGGCCAGCGGCGACGCCCCGGCGGACCGCGCCGCCGAGCTCGCGCCCGAGCACTCGACCGTCTTCACGATGACGCTCGAGCCGGTACCGGATGGCACCTGGCTCACCGTCGTCGAGACGGGGTTCGAGCATCTCGCCGACCCGGCCGCGCACCTCGAGGACCACCGTGGTGGATGGAACGGCGAACTCGACAAGCTCGTCGCGCTCCTCGAGGGCGGCTCGTGACCGCAGCCCTGGTTCCCGTGTTCGCGGCGCTCGGCGACGAGACGCGGTGGAGCATCCTGGCCGCGCTCGGCGAGGGCGACGCCTCGGCGTCGGCCCTCGCCGGGCGCCTGCCCGTGACCCGTCAGGCGATCGCGAAGCACCTCGCCGTGCTGGCCGAGGTCGGTCTCGTCGAACCGGTACGCGTCGGCCGCGAGGTGCGCTACCGGGTGGTCGGGTCGTCGCTCAGCGAGACCGCCCGTCGGCTCGACGCCATCGGCGCCCAGTGGGACCGCCGCCTGGCCGACATCAAGCGGATCGCGGAGGAGTTGTAGCGCGCTCGATGGTGCGCGACGCAGCGGCGCCCGCCCGGATCGACCGGGCGGGCGCGTCCTCGGGTGAGGCAGGCGCGGTTGGCGGATGCCTCAGCGCCGCGACGCGAAGAACGCCGCGATGTCGCCCGCCAGCACGTCGGGCACCTCGAGGACGGCGAAGTGCCCGCCCTCGGGGAACCGGCTCCAGTGCACGATCGCGTCGTTGTCGCGCTCGGCGAAGACCCGGATGGTCTGGAAGTCGTCGGCGAACACGGCGACGCCCGTCGGCGCGTGGTTGACGGCCGGCTCGGGCTCGTCCTGCGCGTTCTCGTAGTACGCCCGGCTCATGCCCGCCGCCGAGTTGGTGAACCAGGCGATGCTCACGGCAGTGAGGATGGCGTCGAGCGGCACCTTCGACGTGCCGTTGCCGAACGACTCGAACAGCTCGCTGTAGGCCAGCAGTCCGACGGGCGAGTCGCTGAGCGCGGCCGCGATCGTCTGCGGGCGCGACGCGTTCATGGTGTTGTATCCGCCGACCTTCTGGAACCACTGCATGTGCTCGAGGCCGGCGTAGTCGGCCGGCTCGAGCCGCTCGAACTCGCTCGGGTCGCCCGAGGGGAACGAGAAGAGCTGCAGCACGTGCAGGCCCAGGAAGCCCTCGGGCTCGAGCAGGCCGAGCTCCCGCGCGACCATCGCGCCGTTGTCGGAGCCGTGCACGCCGTACCGCTCGTAGCCGAGGCGGCGCATGAGGGTGTCGTACGCGCGGGCGACGCGTCGGGTGGTCCAACCCGATTCGCGCACCGGGTTCGAGAAGCCGAAGCCCGGGGCATCCGGGATCACGAGGGTGAACGCGTCCTCGGCGCGGCCGCCGTGCGCGACCGGGTCGACGAGTCGGTCGACGAGGTCGAGGTAGTCGGCGGACGACCCGGGGTAGGTGTGGGCCAGCAGGAGCGGGGTCGCCCCGGGATGCGGGGAGACGACGTGGATGAAGTGGATCGGCTGTCCGTCGATCTCGGTGATGAAGTTCGGCAGGGCGTTGATACGCGCCTCGACGGCGCGCCAGTCGAAGGATGCCCACTGCTCGACGGCGTCGCGCAGGTAGTGGTTCGGGGTGCCGGTGGTCCAGTCGTCGGCGGGCGCCGCCTGGGGCAGGCGGGTGCGGGCGAGGCGGTCGGCCAGGTCGTCGAGGTCGGCCTGCGGCACGGCGACGGTGAAGGGGCGGATGTCGGTCTGCGATGCGGTGGTGGTGTTCATGTCTCCGACGGTACGGTCGAGAGCGGAAAGGATCGTTCCTGATGAACCGAACTCGTCGGAGGCACTCGTGACGGACACCGCGGGCCGCCTGCTCGCCCTCCTCGGCCTGCTGCAGTCGCGCCCGACGTGGTCGGGTCCCGAGCTCGCCGAGCGGCTCGGCGTCACGACCCGCACCATCCGGAACGACGTCGAACGCCTGCGCGCCCTCGACTATCCCGTCGAGGCGAGGCGCGGGTCGATCGGCGGGTACCGGCTCGGCGCGGGCGGGCGACTCCCGCCGCTGCTCCTCGACGACGAGGAGGCGGTCGCCGTCGCCATCGGTCTGCGCGCGGCGACCGGCGTCGCGGGCGTCGGCGAGTCCAGCCGGCGCGCGCTCGCGAAGCTCGAACAGGTGCTGCCGCCGCGCCTGCGGCCGACGGTCGAGGCCGTTGCGACCGTCATCGACCGTGCCCCCGAGAACAACGACACGGATGCCCCCGACCCCGAGGTCGACCCCGAGGTGCTGCGGGCGATCGCCACCGCCATCCGCTCGGTCGAATGGCTGCGCTTCGACTACGACGAGGTGCCGCGGCTCGTCGAGCCCTATCGGCTGCTCGCGTGGCTGCGGCGCTGGTACCTCGTCGCACGCGATCCGGAGTCAGGGGAGTGGGACGTGTTCCGCGCCGACCGCGTGCGCCCGCGCATGCCGACGCGGCGGCGGTTCGAACCGCGGCTCGTGCCCGGCGGCGACTACACCGCGTTCACGATGCGCCAGGTCGCGGTGAGCGGATGGAACGTGCACGCCCGCGTGCGCGTCGCCGCATCGGCATCCGCGGTGCTGGACCGCATCCACCCCGCCGTCGGCATCGTCGAGGAGATCTCGGCGGATGAGTCCATGCTGCTCGCGGGCGCCGACAGCCTCGACACGATCGCCGCGTACATCGGCATGCTCGGCATGGACTTCATGGTCGAGTCGCCCTCGGAGCTGCGCGACCTGCTCCGCGTCTACGCCGACCGCTACCGGCGGGCCGCCGACGGCTGAGCTGCCCGCGGGCCGGCAGTCGCGTCCACGGCGGACGGGCCACGGGACGTCGCCCATTCCCGCAGCCTGCGCGCCGGTCAGCTCACATCATCGATTGGAGCAGCTGCGTGGCTCGTTGGTTGTCGCTCGTGGCGAGGACGACGCGGTTCCTCGAGGCCACATAGACGAGGGAGATGTTGATGCCGGCGTCGGCGAGCGCCCGTGCCATCGCGCCGAACCGGCCCGGCGTGTCCAGGTCGGGTTCGGACAGGGCGGGGGAGACGAGTACGTCGGTCTCGGCATCGACCGTCATGCCTGCACCCTCGAGTGCGGTCCTCGCGCCGGCAGCGTCATCGACCAGGATGTGGACAGCGCTCCTCCCTCCGCTGGATACGGCGCAGAGGCCCTCGATGTTGACGCCCGCTCGGCCGAGGGCTTCGCCGACTCGCGCGCCTTCGCCCGGCATGTCGTCGAGGTTCACCAGGAGATCCTTCGCCATGGCGCACCTCCTTTCGGATGCCTCAGGTCTACGCCCGAGCCGGCGGTGCGTCAATGCGCGGTTGCCCTCGGTGGCGGAACCGGGTGCAGGCGCGCCAGGGAGCCCGGATCACCCCGGCCCGCGCCGCCCGAACAGCCCCGCGAACACCGCGTGCAGCAGTGGCACCACCGACACGACCATCAGCGTCACGCCCCACGCCGGCTCGTCGACCCGCAGCAGGATGCCGCCGACGAAGAGACCCACGAACAGCACCGCCGACACGATGCGCTGGGCCGCGCGCTCGAGGCGTGCCATCCGCTGCTCGATTCGCGGCGACTGCGCGACCAGCCGCCCCGCCTCGATCCGGTCCGCGACCGCGTCGAGCCGCCCCGGCAACCGCCACGCGGTGCCGACCACCGACACCGCCTCGCGGCCGACCGCCTGCACGATGCCGCCACGCTCGGCGCGCAGCAGCTGGGCGGCGTAGGGCTCGACGGCGTCCCAGATGTTGAACTCGGGGTCGAGCGAGCTGCACAGGCCGGAGGTCAGCGACATCGACCGGATGATGAGGAGGAAGTTCTCGGGCAGTTGGAACGGCAGGGTGCGCACGACCTCGCCGAACTCGATCGCGAATCGGCGCAGTTCGCGCTCGTCGACCTGTTGCAGCTCGGCGAAGCCCATGCCGCCGAAGCGCGCGAACAGCTCGGACATCGCGCGTTCGAGCTCGGCCGTGTCGGCCGTCGGCAGCAGGAAGCCGACCCCGCGGATGGCGTCGACCATCCGCTTGCCGTCGCGCGCGGCGACCGCGAGCAGCAGTTGCTGCAGGCCGCGGCGGAGGCCGTCGGGCACCTCGCCCATCATGCCGAAGTCGATGAAGGTCAGCTGGTACGCGGGGGAGGATGCGGCGGCATCCGGCGTTCCTGAACGCGAGGACGACGGCGTACGAGCCGCGACCGGCGTCACGAAGATGTTGCCCGGGTGCGGGTCGGCGTGGAAGTACCCGTCGCGGAAGAGTTGGTCGAACATGACGGCCGCGAACTGCTGCGCGACGTCCTTCGGGTCGATGCCGGCGGCCAGCAGCGCGGAACGGTCGTTGACCTTGATCGCCGTGACGTCGGCGAGGGTGAGCACGCGGCGGGTGCTGCGCTCCCAGACGACCTCGGGTGCGGCGACGCGCGGGTCGTCGGCGAAGCTCGCGGCGAATCGCTCGGCGTTGCCGGCCTCGTGCAGGTAGTCGATCTCTTCGAGGCTCGTGGTGGCGAACTCCTCGACGAGCGCGGGCAGGTCGACGCGCTTCGCGACGAACTGCACGCGGCTGAGCCATCCGGCGACGCGTCGCAATGCCGCCAGGTCGACGTCGACGATCTTGTCGATGCCCGGCCGCTGCACCTTGACGACGGCCTCGTCGTAGCCCATGTCGGCGGCGTCGAGGGCTGCGAGCCGGGCGCGGTGGGCCTGGCCGAGGGATGCCGCGGCGAGCGGCGTCGGGTCGAACTCCGCGTACGCGCGCTCGAGCGGCAGTCCCAGCTCGGCCTCCGCGAGGCGGCGGATCTGGTCGAACGGCACCGGCGGCACCTCGTCCTGCAGGCCGGCGAGTTCGCGCGTGATCTCGGGCGGCAGCACGTCGAGTCGTGACGACATGTACTGGCCGACCTTGATCATGAGCCCGCCGAGGTCGACCGCGAGGTCGTGGAAGCGCTGTGCGATGCGGGTCAGCCGCGCGGTGCGCCCGCGCGCCGCGACCCCGGCGAGGCCGAAGCGCGGCAGCACGAGTTCGAACCACCACGTCTGGATGATGTACCGCGCGGCGAACCGCAGGATCCGCCGGTACCGGGCGCGCAGGTTCCCCACATCGGGCATCCTGCCTTCCGGATGCCGATGTGTCGAGGGCACCCGGTCAGTCCTGCGCGAGGATCGAGTAGATGCGGCGGCGCGCGTCGTTCAACAGCTCGACGGCTTGCTCGACCTGCTCGGGCGTCCCGGTGCGTCCGATCTGCGCCGCGGCCTGGGCGAGTTCGAACCCTGCCTTCGCGATGGGCCCGGCGCTGCCGAAGTCTCGGCGACCGCTGCTGCTGCCGCCGCCGCTCGCGGTCGGCCACGGGGCGCGGTCAGCGGATGTCGCGGCCTCGGCCCTGCCCATCTCGGTCAGCGAGTACGTCTTGCGCCCGTTGGATTCCTCGGCGGTGACGAGTCCCTCGTCGGCGAGGAGTTGCAGCGTCGGGTAGACCGAGCCCGCGCTCGGCTTCCAGGCTCCGCCGCTGCGCTCGGCGATCTCGCTGATGATCTGGTAGCCGTGCATCGGCTTCTCGGCGAGCAGCGCGAGCACCGCCGCGCGGACGTCGCCCTTGCCCATGCGCGGGGCGACCTTCTGCTCGAACATCCCGCGGAGCTGCTCCATGGCATCCCAGATGCCCTGGCCGGGATTGGCGCCCTTGCCGCCCCATCCGCTTGAGGAGCCGCCGAAGCCGCTGCCGAATGAATCGCTCATGATGACCTCCCTGGAACCGGGCCCTGATCGGGTCTCGACGATATGTCAACGATATATCGCCCACGCGAACCGGTGGTCGGGAATCTGCTGGGAGGATTCGCATGCGTCAGAATCGTGGGCACCATGACGAGCACCCGAGCGGATGACGCGCCCTCCTCCCTGACACGCATGCGTGTCGCCGACCTGCACCCGGAGTTGCGTGGGGCCTACCGGTGGTTCCCGCGCCCGCGGGTCCAGCACGGCTGGCAGCGGCGGATGACGCAGTCGATGCTCGCGCTCATCCCGCCGCCGAGGCAGGCCGAGGGCGTGCGATTCGAACGCGTGGACTTCGGTGCCCGCGGCCCCGGGGTGCGGGTGTTCACGCCCGCTCGCGGAACCGGGTCGGTGACGCGCGGCGCGCTGCTGTGGATGCACGGCGGCGGGCTGGTGATCGGCGCCGCCGCGGCCGACGATCGGTTCTGCGCCGACCTGGCCGAGCGACTCGGCATCGTGGTCGTCTCGGTCGAGTACCGGCTCGCGCCGCAGCATCCGTTCCCGGTTCCGCTCGACGACTGCGTCGCAGCGTGGCAGTGGCTGCAGGATGCCGCGTCCGCTCGTGGCATCGACCCCGCGCGGGTCGCGGTCGGCGGGGAGAGCGCGGGCGGCGGGCTCGCGGCCGCGCTCGCGCAGCGACTGCTCGACGCCGGTGGCCCGAAGCCGGCGGCGCAGCTGCTGTACTGCCCGATGCTCGACGACCGCACCGCCGCGCGTCGGGAACTCGACGCGGTGCGGCACTTCGCCTGGACCAACCGCGACAACCTCGTCGGCTGGTCGTCGTACCTGCAGGCGTCGCCGGGCGAGGACGCCGTGCCCGACTTCGCCGTGCCCGCCCGCCGCGCCGACCTGACCGGGCTGCCGCCGGCGTGGATCGGGGTCGGCGACATCGACCTGTTCCACGACGAGGACCTCGCCTACGCCGCCGCGCTGCGCGACGCGGGCGTCGAGTGCACGGTCGACGTCGTGCCGGGCGCGCCGCACGGCTTCGAGTCGATCGCTCGGGGCGCCGAGGTGACGCGGGCCTTCCACGCTCGGGCGCGGGCCTGGCTGGGGGAGCGGCTCGCGGCCGGGTCGCCCACCTGATGGGCTCCGGCGTGGTCCGCTCGGAACTCCTGAAGCCAAGGACACCTCGACGCCGCCGCGCCCGACCGGGAGGACGAGCAGGACGCTGGACCGCACCGCCGTAGCCGGGGTACGGTGACTCATCGAACCCGCACCCCCCGCGATCCTCGGACGCACCGGCGAGCTCGACCGCCTCGGTGCGATGCTGAGCAATGCCAGGAACGGCACCGGCGGCGCCCTGTCGTTGGTCGGCGAACCGGGCATCGGCAAGACGGCGCTGCTCGACGCCGCCGTGGGGCGGGCTCGCGGCATCCGGGTACTGCGGTCCGACGGGTACGAAGCCGAATCCGCGATGCCGTACGCCGCGGTGCAGCGCCTCGGCGCCCCGCTCGCCGATCACCTGGACCACGTGCCCGCGCGGCAGGCCGCGGCGCTGCGGATCGCCGCCGGCGTCGACGACGGGCCTCCGCCCGACCGGTACCTCGTCGGGCTCGGGCTGCTGTCGCTGCTCGCGGCGGCCGGCGAGGTCGAGCCGATCGCGTGGGTCGTCGACGACGCGCACCTGGTCGATGCGGAGTCCCTCGAGGTGCTCGCCTTCGTCGCCCGCCGGTTGGCTGCGGAGCCGGTCGCGCTGCTGCTGGCGTCGCGCCCCGACCCGCGCGTGCAGCTCGTCACCGCCGGCGTTCCCGCGCTGGAACTCGGCGGACTCGATCAGCGTGCGGCGGTGCAGCTCCTGAACCGATCGGTGCGCGGGGCCGTCGATCCGCTGCTCGCGACGCGCATCGCCGAGGAGATCGGCGGCAACCCGCTCGCCCTCATCGACCTGGGCCGCGAGTTCACCGCCGAGCAGCTCACGGACTCCACGCTGGCCCCGACGCCCGTGCCGGTCGGCGAGCGACTCGAGGCGCACTACTCGGCGCAGGTCGACGCGATCGCGCCGGAGGCGCAGCGCTGGCTGCTCGTCGCGGCGGCCGAGTCGACGGGCGATCGCGAGCTCATCGCGACGGCGGCCGAACGGCTCGGCCTGGCGACGGATGCCTCGGGGCCGGCCGAACGCGCCGGGCTGGTCGCCATCCGGCGAACGGTCGACTTCCGACATCCGCTCGTTCGCTCGGCCGTCTACAACGGCATGCCCGCCGACGACCGACGGCGCGCGCACGAGGCGCTCGCGGCGGTCGCCGACGAGCGCGGTCGCGCCGACCTCGCGGTCTGGCACAGTGCGGCGGCGTCGGTCGGTGCCGACGACGCATTGGCCGCCCGCATGGAACGTATGGCCGACGCCGCCGGCGTGCGCGGCGCCTCGGTGTCGCGCGCGCAGCTGCTCACCCGCGCCGCCGACCTGACCTCGGACGGGCCGGAGCACGACCGGCGGATCCTCGAGGCCGCCGAGGCGGCTTCGGTGGCCGGCGCCGTAGGCCTCGCGCTCGAGCTGCTCGCGCGTCTCGACGAGGACCGCCTCGGCCCGGTCGGGCTCGGCCGCGTGCTGACGTTGCGCGCGCTGCTCGCGCTGTTCATCGCCGACCACGACGGCGTCGTCGGCGGCGCGGCCATGATGCTGCGTGCCGCGACGCTGTTCCACGGTCTCGCTCCGGAGCTCGAGCAGCGGGCGCTGCTGCGTGCGTTCGACTACACCCTGACCGCCGAGTGGGCGGCCGAGGGCGTGAGCCTCCCCGAACTGGGGCGCCGACTCGCCGACGGCGCCGCCGTGGCCGACGGTCCGAGGTCGGTGCAGCTTCGCGCCGTCGCCGCGCACATCCTCGAGCCCTACGACGTGGCGGTGCCGCTCATGCGCGAGGCGGTGGCCACGATCCGCGATGCCGACGACGCGCAACTGCTCGATGTCGGCTCGCTCGGCGTCGCGCTGACCATGGCGTTGTGGGAGGAGCGCGTGTGCATCGAGCTCCTCGAGCGCACGCTCCGGGTGGCGCGCGATGCCGGGGTGCTCCGCGTCGTGGACACCAACCTGTGGCTGCTGGGCCACCTCGAGCTCGTGCGCGGCGACCCCGCGGCATCCGCTCGGTACATCGAGCAGGTGCGCGAGCTGCGCCGGGCGATCGGCTACGACGCCGAGCAGGTGGTCAACGCCGCGGCCCTCGCCTGGGCGGGCGCCCCCGTCGAGCTCGTCGAGCAGGTCGCCGAGGGCGTGCTCGCGACCGGGTTCGCCGGTGCGTGGACGATCGCGATGACCGGACTGGGCATCAGGGAGCTCGCCGACGGGTACTACCGTGACGCGTTCGAACGGTTCCGGCCGATGGTCGAGCGGAACTTCCTGCAGGTGACCATGCAGCAGCTCCCGGACTACATCGAAGCCGCGGTGCGCAGCGGCCGGGCCGCGGAGGTCGGCGACGAGCTGACTCGGCTGCAGGGGATCGCCGCGGCCAGCGGGACGCCGTGGGTACGAGGCCAGGCGGCCAAGTCGGCGGCGCTGATGGCGGATGACGCGGACGCCGAATCGAAGTACGTGGAGGCGATCGAGCACCTCGAGGCGGCCACGGCTCCGGCCGACCTCGGCCGCGCACATCTCGTCTACGGCGAGTGGCTGCGGCGCTTGAAGCGCCGACGGGAGGCTCGCGACCACCTGAAGCAGGCGCTCGCGATCTTCACCCGGGTCGAGGCGCCGGCCTTCGCGGCCCGCGCCCGCCGCGAGCTCGAGGCGACCGGCGAGCACGTGCCGCACCTCGTTCCCGGCGATGACGGCGTCGAGCCGCTCACACCGCAGGAGGGCACGATCGCCCGCATGGCCGCGGAGGGCAAGACGAACGCCGAGATCGGCGCGACCCTCTTCATCAGCGTCAACACCGTCGACTATCACCTGCGCAAGGTGTTCCGGAAGTTCGGCGTGACCTCGCGCAAGCAGCTCACCGAGCGACTCGGCGACCGCTGACCCGCGGCGCGGCCGGTGCCGGTAGCGCCGCGCCCGGGTCGCGACTACGCACGCCACGTGGTTCGGCGACCCGGCGCGCGGCGGCACGATCGTGGCATCCGTTCACGCCATGAGGAGGCCGACATGCCCTACGTCACGGCCGACGACGGCGCCCGGCTCTTCTACACCGACTGGGGCGCCCGCGGCTCGCCCGTGATCCTGAGCCACGCCTGGCCGCTCAACTCCGACGCGTGGGCTGCCGGCGCACGGTTCCTCGCCGAGCACGGGCATCGCGCCATCGCGCACGACCGCCGCGGGCACGGCCGATCGACACGCACGTGGGACGGCAACGAGATGGACACGTACGCCGACGACCTCGCCGTGCTCATCGACCACCTCGACCTCACCGACCTCGCGCTCGTCGGCCACTCGGCCGGGGGCGGCGAACTCGTGCGCTACCTCGGCCGTCATGGCAGCGGGCGGGTGGCGAGGCTCGTGCTCGTCTCGGCGGTGCCGCCGCTCATGCTGCGCACCGACGAGAACCCCGAGGGCCTGCCGATCGACGTGTTCGACGGACTGCGCGCTGGGGAGGCATCCGACCGGTCGCAGTTGTACCGCGACCTCGCCGACGGGCCGTTCTTCGGCAACAACCGCAACAACGACGTCTCACCCGGCACGCGCGACGCGTTCTGGCTGCAGGGCATGGAATGCGGCCACCGCGCGGCGTACGAGTGCATCGCCGCGTTCTCGGCGACCGACTTTCGCGACGACCTCGCGAAGGTCGACGTGCCGACCCTCGTGATCCACGGCGACGACGACCAGATCGTGCCGTTCGAGGTCGGCGGCAAGCGCTCCGCCGCCATGGTCGCGGGCGCGCAGTTGCTCGTGTACGAGAACGGCGCTCACGGCCTGCCCGACACCGAGCGGGATCGGCTGCACGCCGACCTGCTCGCCTTCATCGATTCCTGAAAACGGATGCCGCGGCATCCGCCCCACCGAAAGGACACTGATCATGACCGACCGGACCACCGACCCCGCCGCACCCGACACGATCGTGCTGGTGCACGGCCTCTGGATGACCCCGCGCAGTTGGGAGGGCTGGAAGGAGCGCTTCGAGGCGAAGGGCTTCACCGTGCTCACGCCCGGGTACCCCGGGTTCGAGATCGAGGTCGAGGGGCTGCGCGAGAACCCCGACCTCATCGCGAACCTCACCGTGCCGCAGACCGTCGACCACCTCGCCGGCGTCATCGAGGCGCTGCCGACGCCGCCGATCATCATGGGCCACTCGTTCGGCGGCACGCTCACGCAGCTGCTGCTGGCCCGCGGCCTGGGGGCGGCGGCCGTCGTCGTCGACTCGGCGCCCACCGAGGGCGTGCGGGTGACGCCGCTCTCGCAGGCGAAGTCGCTGTTCCCGGCGCTGAAGAACCCGGCGAACCGGCACAAGGCGGTCGGGTTCACGCCCGAGGAGTTCCACTACGCGTTCGCCAACACGCTCACGCGCGAGGAGTCGGACGCCGTCTGGGAGAAGTACGCGATCGCCGCGCCCGGCAACTGGGTGTGGGCGTACGGCCTGATCGCGAACTTCCAGCCCGGCCACCAGGAGACCTGGGTGGACTACACGAAAGATCGCGCACCGCTCCTCTTCATCGGCGGTGAGAAGGACCACATCATGCCGCCGTCGGTGAACAAGTCGAACGCGAAGCACTACGCCAAGTCGCCCGCGATCACCGAGTACGTCGAGTTCCCGGGCCGGTCGCACTGGATCTGCGCCGAACCCGGCTGGGAGGAAGTCGCCGATCACGCGCTCGAGTGGGCGCTGGCGCATGCGGGGGAGCCCGCGCTGCGTCCAGCCTGATCCCGGTTCGCTTCGGGCGGCGCGCGCGGGTCCGCGCGCGCCGCGTCCGGACCTTCGTTGCACCGGTCGGTTCGGTGCCCGGCGCCGGCGGTTGACGCTGAGGCAGGTCACGCCGCCTCGGCTTCGCGCAACTCGAACCGTGCCCGGCCGCCGAGGCGGGGCACCTGGGCGGGGTCGATGTGCGGGGGTGGGATGAACCAGATCTCCCGCGGGCCGGGCCGGATCTGCCAGCCGTCGCGGTGGATCATGTGGTGGCAGAAGCTGCACAGCATCACCCCATTCGCGAGGTCGGTCGGGCCCGCATCGCGTTCCCACCAGTCGATGTGGTGAGCCTCGACGTAGCCGATGTTCTGCCCGCAGGAGGCGCAGCCGCCGTCGCGCTCGCCGAGGGCGAGACGCTGCGCCTTCGTGAACAGGCGTGCCGCCCTGCCGAGGTCGAGCGGCAGGCTCTCGCCGCCGAGCACGGCGGGGACGAGTTCGGCGTCGGCGGCCATGCGGCGGGCCGTCGCGGCCGAGATGGGCTGGTCGAGTCCGTCGATGCGGGCATGCCCGAGCCCGCTGACGAGGGCGTCGAGGTCGACGCGCACGACGACGGTGGTCTTCGCGAGCGGTGTGGTCGTCTGGGTGCAGCCGAGCGTGTGGCGGGCGAGCGCGGCGAGCGCATCGGCCTGGATCTGCGGAATCGAACGTCGGTCGTCGACGACCGGCGTGGGCTCGCCCGGCTGACGTCGTCGCAGTGCGTCGCTGACCAGCGCCTCGATCGCCGCCTTCACTGGCGCCGCGCTGTCGGGGTCGAGCCGGGCATGTAGGTGCACCAATCCGCGGTGGTCTTCGCGGATCGTGAGCGAGCGCGCCATCCGGAGTTCGTCTTCGCGTGGCTCGACCCCGTCGGGGTCGAGCCGTGCCTCGGCCTCGCGCACCCCGCGCATGAGCGTCTCGAGCGGCACTCGCGCGGCAAGCTCGACGAGGGCGTGCTCGACGACCTGCGCCCGGCCCGCCTCGGCGCGCATCGACGCTCGCTCGAGCATGATCGTGATCGCGGATGCCGCCTCGACGCTGATCGTCGCCGACCGCAGGGCGGTCGCCACGTGCGGATGCCGCGCCGGCATCCGCTCACCGCTGAACGTCTGCCGCTCGGCCGTTGCGGCGCCGACGGCGACGAGTCGTTGCGCGTCGGCGCGCGACCCGCCGGTGGCCGCGGCGAGGAGTCGTGCCGGATTGTGGAAGCCCTGCGCCTTCGCGAACCCGAGCTCCCCGAACTCGGGCCCGGACCGCTTGGCGACCTCGGCGGCGAGTCTCGCGAACAGGGCGTCGACATCGCGCCGCACGTTCGCGAGCCCGTCGATGACCTGCATGAGCCCGGCATCGCTCATCTGCTCCGCCTCGACCTGCGCCGAACCGCGGATGGCGCCCCACGCCGGCATCGCGCCGACCCATGCCTCGCGGAGCGCCGCAACCTCGCGCTCGAGCGCGATCAGCGCACGCGACGTTGATGACGCCGGCCGGGCGTCGGGCGCGAGTCGCGGCGGCTGTTCCATGACTCCATCCTGCAGGCACCCACTGACATCCGCTGGCCCGTGAAATTGGATGCGATCAGGGATTCTGCATGTGGATAAACCACCAAGAGTCGCCCCTGTGGAGGAGGAGTGCCTCGCCGGCCGACGTACTCTGTCGAGCCGCAGACACGCACCCCGCCGCCGCGCCCGACCTCCGCGGCGCGCTCCGGATCCCGGCGCCCGCTTTCAGGAGAGACGCTCGATGCCGCCGAACGGGATCGGGCAGTGCTCCTCGAGGGCGCACGCGGTGAGGTCGTCGCATCCGGCGTCGAGCACGTCGACGAGGGTCTGCTCGATGAGCTGCAGCGCGGCGATCTTCTCGCGCACCTGCTCGAGCTTCGCCTCGGCGAGGTCGTGCAGGTTCTCCCGGCGGCGGTGCGCGTGCGATCCGGCGTCGATGAGCGCGGCGACCTCGTCGAGCGTGAAGCCGAGCGACTGGGCGGCCTTGATCACGCGGAGCAGCAGCACCGCGTCGTCGTCGTAGAGGCGATGGCCGCCGAGGCTGCGATCGGGTTCGGGCAGGAGTCCGCGACGTTCGTAGTACCGGAGCGTCTGCAGGTTGACGCCCACCCGCTCGGCGACCTCGCCCGCGCGCAGCGTGCCGCTCATGCGACCACCTCGGCTCCGGATGCCGCGACCGCCGAGTCGACCAGGGCCTCGAGGATCAGCGCATGTGCGGGGGAGACCCCGATGGTCATCAGCACGCGCCCGTCGGGTTCCCGCTCTCGCACTTCGAACGAGAAGAACGAGCAGCAGGATGTCTCGAGCGCCGCGAGCTCGCGGGCGCGCTCGAGACTCCCGCGCTCGAGTTCGAACTCGACGACGGTCGACCCCGGCCGACGCACGCGTCTCAGGTGGTCGCGGAAGAACGTTGCGAACTCCTCCTCGCGCAGCGGGCGCTCCACGGTGGGCAGCGCGCACGACTCCGGGGCCCACGAGGCGGCTGGCGAATCGTTCATGACCCCACGGTAAACCCGTACCTGAGTACCGGTTGCAAGGGGCTGGGATGGGTCATCGGCGAGCGGATAGCGCACCGTCGCCGCTCGACGCAAGGACTGCCCCGCTGCCGCCCCGTGGAGCAGCATGTGCCGGAGACCATGCTGGGCATGGTTGCTCCTCGATCGGCTCGGGGCGCGACCGTCGCACGTGTCCGGCGCGTCGCGCCATCCGTCGCGGCGACGACTCGCGAGGAGGCGTGTGATGTCACAGGTGGCCCGGCAGGGCGCGGATGCGTCATCCGTCGACGTCGTCCCTCGGGACGATCGGGCCTGGCCGAGGGGGTCCCTGACGTTCTCGGTGGTCCTGACCGCCGTGGCGGTCGCGGCAGGCGCCTGGCTGGCCGTCACGGCCGTCGACGACGGTCCGGTCGCCGCGCTGGCGGTGGCCGGCGTCTTCGCGGGGGCGTTCGCGTACGCCGTGGCCGTGGCCGTGCCGATGATGCGCCGGTGGGTCGCAGGCCACCCGATGTCCCCACGGCTCCGGCTGATCCAGACAGCGGGCTTCGTCGCCGGAGTCGCGCTTCTGGTGTTCGCCGGCGCCGGGATCGGCTGGGCCGCGATCGCGGGCATGGTCGGCGGGACGCTCGTCGCGAACGCCGGAGCGATCCGGGCCGCGCGCGCCAACCGCGGGCTGGTCGAGCGAGCCGAGGCGGATGAGGCGCGCTCGTCTGGCTCAGTTGAGATGGGCCGCGACGAGGGGCGCCGGCGATGACGACGGATGACTCGCGCACGCGCGCGATGACGGAGCTCCGTCGCGCCGCCCGCGCGGCCTTCGCGGACCTCGACGTGCGCCTGGCGAGCTCGAGCCCTCGCCAGTGGATCGGCGATCGCGGATGGTGGGTGATCAACGTCGAGTTCCAGGCGAGCTGGGTCGCGAACACCGCGATGCTCAACGTCGGCGTGCAGCACCTCTGGACGTACTTCGAGGGACGGGCCTTCGATCTCGGGGGCAGGGTGGCGGGTGTCTCCGCAGACCTCACCGGCCGGGAGGCCGTGCGCGCGGAGGCGGAGCGGATCGCGGCGACGGCCCGCGAGGCGGTGGTGGAGTGGGACGACCGGTTCGCCGACCGCGACCGGCACCTGCGCCGGCTCGCCTCGGGGAACGACGACGGCATCGTGCCGCGGATCGACATCGCGCTCGCCCGCGCCCTCATCGGCGACGCTGATCGTGCGCGCGCCACGCTGCTCCAGCACGCCGAGGCGATGGATCTCGGCATCGACTGGCAACGTGACGAGGCGGCTGACGCTCGCCGGCTTGCGGTACTCGTGGCCGACGACGCTGCCTTCCGCGCCGAACTCGATCGACGCGTCGCCCGCATGCGGCAGGAGCTCGAGCTGCAGCCGCTGCCGACGCCGGTCTTCGCCTGATCCCACCACGTGTCGTGTACATACCCGCGTCGTGCCGCCCTCGGTAGGGGTGCGGCCAGGGTCGCGGCAGCGGCCGCGCGAGCGACGCCTTTTCGAGCGCCGCATCCGAGCTTTCGCGGGCGATGAGGAGAGCGTACAATGTTTGCGTATCCGCAAACAGATTGGAGGCCTCGAATGGCTCCGGCCAGCACCCTCCTCCGGGCCGCGCGAAAGACCGCGGGCCTGTCGCAGGCCGAACTCGTGCGCCGTTCCGGCATCGATAAGTCGACGGTGTCGCTGATCGAAGCCGGCCTGCGCAACCCCTCGATCGAGAAGCTCGACCACCTGCTGCGAGCAACGGGGCGCCGGGTCGGCGTCTATCCGACCTCCCGCAGCGGCTCGATCGAGGCGGGCGACGCCATCGCCGACTGGCTCGCCGATGGCGACCCCGAGGCCGCGCTCCGCACCTTCCTGCGGTACAGCGACAACCTCGCCGCGACCGAAGGCGTCGATCGCGTCGTCCTGGCCGCGACCGAACCGCCGCCCACTGGCTCGCCGGTCTGGGATGCCGCTCTGGCCGCGGTCACCGAGTACTGGCTCGATCGCGATGCGCTCCCGAAGCCCGGCTGGGTCGACGATCCCGCGCGCACGCTTCCCGAAGAGACGCCGCTCACCGTGAACCGCTGGACCTCGACGCGGGCCATCCGCGACGTGCCTCCCGCATTCCGCCGTCGCCGGATCCTCGTCGACGAGTCGACGCTGCAGAGCGCATGACCGACCTCACGCGCGACGACATGATCGACGGGCTCCGCGAGCTCGTCCGCCAGCTGCACGCCAGGGACGAGCGCGGCGGCGTGAGCATCGTCGGCGGTGCGGCCATGCTGCTCCGCTACTACGGTGAGCGCCGTGTCACACCCGACATCGACGCCAAGCTCCATCCCGCGGGCCCGACCCTCGAGATCGCGGCTGAGATCGCGCGACGACGCGGATGGGACGACGACTGGTTGAACGCCAAGGCGGCCAGCTTCATCCCGATCGCGATCGATGTCGGGTGGGAGCCCCTCTACGACGACGATGACGTGTCGGTGTGGGTCATCTCGCCCGAGGCGTTGCTGGCGATGAAGATCCGCGCGAGCCGGCCGACCCGCGACGACGCCGACATCGCCGTGCTGCTCTCACTCACCGGCATCCGCTCGGTCGACGAGGCCGAGGCGCTGTACGAGCGCTACTACCCGGGCGAACTGCCGAAGGATGCCGCGTACCTGATGCTCGAGGACATCTTCGCGGCCGGGCTTCCCGAGCCGCCACCGGCCCCGCCTCGGCCCGATCTCAGCCCGAGCTTCCGCGAGCCGGACTGAGTCCGTCTCGGGCTCAGCCGCACCGCCGACCGGCCGGGCCAGGTTGACCCGGCCCGTGCGGAGCCGACGCCGCGGAGAACCTCTGCCGCCTGCCAGACTGACCCCGATGGCCCTGCACCACGACGAGATCCCGATCGACGCCGACCTCGCGACATCCGTCATTCGACTCGAACGCCCCGAGTGGGCCGGCCTCCCGCTCGTGCGTGCCGGTGGCGGCACCGACAACGTCATGTTCCGCCTCCGCGATGAACTGCTGGTGCGGATGCCGCGGACGCCCGGCGGCGTCGGCTCGCTCCGCAAGGAGCGCGAGTGGATCGCCAGGCACGGCTCGAGGCGATCCTCGCCGACGGCGAGCGCTGACGAGGTTCCGGGGCGACCGTCGGCGTCGATCGCGCGGGTGCCGCAGATCACCACGAGCTTGGCGATCTCTGCGTCGTCGCGCTCGGAGGTCGCCCTCGGCCGCGGGGTCGAGCGGGCAGGGCCAGCCCTGAGGCATCCGCTCGCCGCGCGTTGCTACGCTCGCCGCATCGCGGCCCGGTCCGACCGGATCGGAGCCGGTCGGGACGGTGATCACCGATGACGCATCCGAACCCTCGCACCTACCTGTTCGCGCTGACCGACGCGGGCGGCACCGTGCCGCCCGAGGTCGGCGTCGTGCGCCGGGTCGTCGATCGCGGGCACCGGGTGACCGTGCTCGCCGACGAGACGATGGCCGCCGACGTCGAGCGTGCGGGCGCGGCGGTGCTGATCTGGCGGCGCCCCTTCGCGGAGTTCCGCGATTGGGAGCTCCGGACGCCGCTCGCGCAAGCACGCGGCATGGCCGACCACATGCTCGTCGGCCCGGCTTCAGGGCAGGCGGATGACGCGGGCGCCGCGATCGACGAGATCGAGCCCGACCTCGTGGTGACCTCGGGCTTCGCGCTCGGCGCGATGATCGCCGCCGAATCGCGGGGCGTGCCGTTCGACCTGCTCATGCCCAACGTCTACGTGCTGCCCGCCGACGGCATGCCGCCGTTCGGAGCCGGGCTCGCGCCGGCGCACGGCCCGCTCGGACGCGCCCGCGACCGCGCCATGCGCGCGGTGTCCGCTCGCCTCATCGACCGGTACACGCTGCGCGAGCTCAACGAGCTCCGGGACCGGCACGGGCTCGACCCCCTCCCCACGCTGTGGGCGCAGATGCAGCATGCCCGGATGCAGCTCGTGCTGACGTCCGCGGCCTTCGATTTCCCCGCGACGCTGCCGCCGAACGCTCGCTACGTCGGCCCGATCCTCGACGACCCCGACTGGGCGGATGGCTCGGGCTGGACGCCGCCCGACGGCGACGGGCCGCTCGTGCTCGTCGCGATGTCCTCGACGTTCCAGAACCACGTCGACTGCCTGCAGCGCATCGCCGATGCGCTGGGGGAGCTGCCCGTGCGCGGACTCGTGACCACCGGGCCGGCCGTCGAGCCGGGCGCGATCCGGGCATCGGCGAACGTCACGGTCGTGGCATCGGCCCCGCACCGCGAGGTGCTGCCGCACGCCGATCTCGTCGTCACCCACGGCGGCCACGGCACGGTCGTCAAGGCGCTCGCCGCCGGCCTGCCGCTCGTGATCCTGCACCACGGACGGGACCAGGCCGACAACGCGGTGCGCGTCACCGAGCGCGGCGCCGGGGTCGCCGTGCCGCGCAGGGCCCCGAGCGCGCGCATCGCCCGCGCCGTCGCCGAGGTGCTCGGGGATGCGGGCTACCGCGAGTCGGCCGCGGCGATGGGGCGGGCGATCATGCGGGATGTCGAGGCGTCGCCGCTGATCGAGGAGCTCGAGCGGGTGCCCGCGCACTGATGCGAGCCCGCTCGTGCCGCGCGAGCGTCCAACGCCTCCTCGAAGCCGACGCCCCCGCCCGCAAGGCTGGGCCGGGGGAGGGGGATCGTGGCATCCGTACGGCCCTGCCGACCGTCATCCCGCGGGCGTCGACGGCGCCGCCTGCGCGCTGACGGCGAGGCCGCGGTCGAGGGGCATGGCACGAGGTAACTATTGCTCGACCTCACCGACCTCGCATCCCCGTTCTCGACGGGAGTTTCGGCGGTGACAGTCAGGTACGTGTCGGCTCGAACGACGAGAACGCGCGCTCAAACTTCGACCTCGAATACCCGGACAAGATCACCACCCGGCCAATGCGTAGGACAACCTGATGATCACGAAGATGATCACGGGTCCGATCACGATCAACGCGAGAGATCCGATGAGACTGATCGTCGTGGCTCGCTGGACGTCGTCCGGCAAAGGACCCTTGAGTGCGATGCCGCAGACCACGGCCGCAATGATCGCAAGCACCGGCCACACCAGGACGATGTAGCCGAGCCAGCCGGTAATCAACTGGAACTCGGGCGACCAATCGACTGCGTCGAGTGCCTCAAGGAGGCCGAATGCCAGAAAGAGCAGGTGCGCGCCGAACAACCCTGCGGCCCAATAGAACAACCGTCGTCCAGTCCGGGCGTCGCGTGCCTTCTTCTCCGAAGGAGGTGGAACCGACTCAAGCCGACTCATTCTGCGAGATTATCGGAGCACCTGGTCGTGCTCATCGCCGCCACGCGCACGCGGGCGGGCGACGCTCGACGAACTCGCGGCTCGTGTCGACAAGTCCGCCCGCACGCGTGCGGCCTTCGATCGCGTCCGTTCCCGCGACGCCGAACTGCTCGAGCGTCTCGCCCGGTGACGGCGGGGCGCGAGGTTGAGTACCTCGACCCCGACGACGTCGAGGCACTGCTCGACGACGAGGGATTTCACTTCAAGGACGGCGCCCGCGGGCGCAACGTGCTGCTCTCGGCTCTTGCCGCACCGATGCCCGTGTTCGGCGAGGAGGTGCACCCGACGCTCGACGAGAAGGCCGCGGCGCTCCTGATCGCGCTGATGCGCAACCATCCGCTCGCCGACGGGAACAAGCGGCTGGCGTGGTTCGCGACCGTCGCGTTCCTCGAACTCAGCGAACTCGACCTCGTGGCCGATGACGTGGCCGAGGCCGACCGGTTCCTCCGCGAGGTCGCAGCGAGTGCGGTCGATCTCGAGGCGGTCGCCGCGTGGGTTCGCGCCTGCATCCGTCCGCTCGCGTGACGGTGCGGCCGGCCATGTGCGGGCGGGATGCCGCGCCTCAGGCCGCTGACGAAAACGGCACCAGCGGCACGGATGTCGAAAGCTGGGTGCTGCCCAGCCCGAACCGTTCGATCGCGGTGCGGGATGCCTCGAAGTCGAACCGGCGCCAGTCGGTGCCGGTCAGGCGCCCCACCTCCTCGCCGTACAGCTCCACGGCAAGCTCAGGCATCGCGCGGCTCCTCGGTGTCGCGCGTGTCACCGCGGTCGCGGCTCGGCGCGTCGAGCTCGGCGTACAGCCGCACGCCGGTCGCCTCGAGCATCGCGAACAGTCGCTCCGTGAGCTTGCCCGGCTTGCCCGCCTCCATCTCGGAGACCCATCGCTGCGTGAGCCCGAGCTCGGCAGCGAGCTCACGCTGGCTCAGCCCGCGAGCGAGCCGCCCCTGCTGCAACATCAGGCCGAGGGTCTCCGCGTTTGGGACGCGGCCGCGGTAGCTCATGGGCAGGGCTCCGTTCACTACGAATTCGTAGTCACCATAGACGACTACGTTTTCGTAATCTACGCTACTGACTACGATTTCGTAGTAGTGGCGACGCGCACTCGACCGTGGACGATCGAAGCAGCGGAATGCGAGCGCGCCGCCGACGATTCGGATGCAGTGAACCCGACGGACCCCAGCGACCACACGTCGGCGCCGGAGTCGTCGTCGCGTCGACGGGACTCGTCGAGCACCGCGCCCGCAGGTCCGATCCGGTTCGGCCTGAGCATCCAGTCTCGGCAGGTCACCGATCTGCGGTGTGCCCGAGCCCGTCCACAGCTGGCGCGTTCCGCTCGGCACGGCGCCGTGTCCCGAACTCCGCCCACGCGAGCACGGCGGCCGCGACGATCTCGACGCCCACCGTCGCCAGCAGCCCGACGCCCGCTGCGCCCGTGATCACCGAGTACACACCGTAGGCCGCCCAGGTGAGCCAGGCAGCGATGAATGCGACGCTGACCGCGAGGCGCCCGCGCGACGGAGGCTCGCGGCGCACCAGGAAGAGTGCAACGCCGAAGCCGGCGGTCCCCACGCTTGCGCGGAGACCGAACCAAGCTGCCACCGGCTCGATCTCCAAACCCCACGACGTCAACGGCACCGACGGCGCGAGGAGCCAGGCGAGTGGGATCAGCCAGCAGTACACCGCGAGGATGGTGGCGACCCAGAAGTACGCGCGGCTCATGCTCCTGCCCCTCGCATCGACCGGGCCCGAGCGGGATCGATGAACACGAGCCGAACGCGCGGCGCTTCCCTCGTGCGACTGGGTGGATGAGAGGTCATATCCGTACCTCGATCCCTGAGAACAGCGGGCCTTGGCCTGATGGTGCTCACTATGGCAGAGCCCGACCCACGGCCACAACGGCTCTACGACGGCGGGCCCACTTCAGTTCGCGCCGACGCCGGCTCACGCCGTCGCCGCGAGCGCGCGCACGGCGCGCTCGACCGCCGGACGCACGTCGAGTTCGGGGTCGACTGTGAGCCGGTGCAGGGCCAGGCCGTCGCCGAGGGCCATGAGGGCGCGTGCGGCCGGCACGGAGTCGGGGATGCCGGCCGCAGCGACGAGCCGGTCCGTCCACTGCTCGAACTCGCGACGTTGACGGCGCAGCGGTTCGAGGAGCTCGGGGTCGGCAGCGAGTTCGACGAAGAGCGCGTAGCGCGCCCGGGTGCGGGTCGCGGCGGGGCCGGTCTGCACGAGCAGCACGGCGCAGAGCCCCTCGGCGAGAGAGTCGGGCGTCGGCTGCTCGAGCAGCTCGGGCGTGAAGTCCGCACGCTCGAGTTCCGCCATCCAGTCGATGATGCCGGCCAGCAGGGCCCGCCGGGTGCGGAACCAGTTCGAGGTCGACCCTGCCGGCAGCCCGGCCCGCTGATCGACGCGCGCATGGCTGAGGGCCCGCACTCCGTCGGTGCCGAGGACCTCGACCGCCGCCTCGAGGGCTCGCTCCCTGGTTGCTGCAGCCATCGGCGCCTCTCACGTCGCGTACGTCGACGAGTTTCGCACGCGCACGCGTGGCGCCGTGGCATCCGCGCCCCCGCACTTGCAGTTCGAAATGGCCGAGCCGAACTCAGTCGGCTCGCCGGATCCAGTCGAGCGTGAGGTTCGCGACCGCGTCGGGAGCCTCGGCGGGGAGGAGCTTGCCGCCGTCGTCGACGAACGCGAACTCGACGTCGTCGGCGAATCGCTCGGGGTTCGCGCAGAGGCGGCGGATGAGCTCCTCGTCGAACCTGGTGTCGACCCGGCCGAAGGTGAAGAGCGTCGGGACGGTCAGGCGCATCCGCTTGTACACGCCGCGGCTCAGCCGCATCGACTCGGGGATCACCATGCCTCGGTAGAGCGCGCGAACCGCCTGGTCGATGGCGGGGCGCTGCATGGGCGCGAGGTGGGCGTCGATCTCCGCCTCCGGCGTCCGCCTCGCGTTGTACTGATCGGCCCACACTCCCCGGAGCGAGCTCCCGGGCCGATGCCAGAGCAGCTTCGGCATGTGCCGGAAGGCGGCGACGAGCCTGGGGCTGAACGAGATGAATCCGGGCGGCACCGAGAGCTGGACCGCCCTCCCCGCGCGTTCCGGGTGAGCGTAGGCGAGCTGCATCGCGGTGATCGCCCCCATGTCGTGACTGACGACGTGCGCACGTTCGACGCCGAGCGCCTCGAAGAGCGCGAGCAGGTCATGCAGTCGCGTCTCGCGTTCGATGCCGGGGTCGTCGGCTTCGGTCCAGCCGGCACCGCGAAGGTCGGGACAGATCACGCGGTAGCCCTGCTCGGCGATCAGCGGCGCGACCTGATGCCACTGCCACCAATGCAGCGGGAAGCCGTGGAGCATGACGACGGGTTCACCGTCGCCGACGGTGGCGACGTGGGTGCGCACGCCCGGGGTCTCGACGATGAGGTGATCGAACCCGGATGCCTCGGGCAGCGGCGGCGCGAGATCCGCCGGTGCGGCGATCGGCTGATGGTGAGGTTCTGGTGCACGCATGACGACTCCTTCGTCGGTGCAATTTACTACGTTTATAGTACAGCGGATCTCGCGCGCATGACAGACAAGTCCGGCATCTTCAGGCGCGAGCCGGGAGAGGGCGGTGCGCTTCCGTGCATCAAATCGGTCGTCGGCGGCAACCGGGCCGTTGCATGCGAAACCCGATGCTGTTTCGTTCCGGGCGCTGACTTGGCGAGACACGACCCTCCGCCGATTGCGTTCGAGTGCGGCGGAGCCTGTCAATCAGCCGATGCCTCGGCTTTCTGCCTAGAACTGGTCTTCACGCCTTCGGAGCGGGTGTCATAACCTGGCGCAGTCCGATTAGGTCGGCGGCTTCATAGAATGCGCTACTTTCGCGGCGCGCCAAAGCTTGAGTGCGCCTTCGGTAGCTCGGTAGCTGATGGCGATAAGGGTAAGCATCCAATCGATGCGGGGCGACAGCACGCCGCGAACGATGCCACTGTCCGTTTCGGAAACCGAGTACGCGAGACCGATTGAACCTCGCCGCAGCGACGGATGTGTGAAGCCGCTCGCGAGCCTCCACATCATGACAAGCTTCGAGTCTGCAATTTCGACTGCCTTGCCGGCTTCTTGCACGATCGTCTCCCATGCCGGGCGCGAGTTCTCGTACTCTGTTCGGTCAATGCCTTGGGCCGCCGCAACGACCCGCAGATGCTGTCTATGAGCCTTCGTCCGCTGTGCGTCCAGTCGCAGGACACGGTTCTGCTCTGTGGCGGTCTTGCCTACCACTGAGCTCCGCACGAATGCCGCGTCGTGGGCGAGCTCGTCGTGCCCCGCCTGTAATCGCCTGAGGATCCGTGTTCGTCTGTCTGGCGGAGCCAAAACCCACGCCGCAATGCTGGCGCTCTCGATCTGCGCTCTCAGCAGTGGGTAGAGTGCCACCACTGGGACCTCAAGCGAGCCGTCCTCGCGCCGCACCATGGCGCGCATGGAGTCCGCTATGTCGACTGCTTGCATGAGGCAGTAACTCACGAAATGGCTGATCTGAACAGGGTTCGTCGCCGTGTCATCCAAGTCGAGTATCGAGGATGCGTCTGCCCGCGACCGCTGTTCGCGTGCGTGCGCATCGCGGAGATTCGCTTGCAGGTCTAGGAAATGCGCAAACTGCGCGGCCAGTTCTTCATCAACGCCCGTCGGACTGCCTTGCATCGATTCCCCTTGATCACCTAGTCGTCGATCGTAGGGCCTGCCTGCGAGGAAGACGTGATGGCACGGCTCCGCTCCCGATTCATCGCCTCGCAGGGCGAGGCGAGACACCGCCACGCATGTGCGTCTACCCTTCGACCGCGTCGCGTTCATCCGATGGTGCATACCCATCAGGCACCGGTCGACCACCATCCCGCAAGTTCCAGTGATCTGCCTCCGCGCGGATGTCGTCCCTCGCGTATCGAGTGCGACAGTCCCGACCGCGCAGCCACCTTGGCATGCGGCACTCGTCGCCGACGCCGGCGGCGAGGATGGGGAGCTCGAGAGCTGATTCGTTCGTGGGGTGGAGCCGAGTAGCGGCGACGTCGCGCCTCGTCGAGAACCTCGACCGCTTCCCATACCGCTCGCATGATTCGCTGCTGCCGAGCTACGCAGCCGCCTGGGTGATCTCGAACCCAGAACCCCAAGCGTCCTGCCCCGGCCGAAGTTGCGCCCGCCCGTGCCACTGCCTCAAGTGCCGAGGGGCGCGTAGGGCGTGGGGCCAGCGGATGTGTACCCCTCCGTTGCCGACTCAGGCCCGGGTTTGTCGGGCGCACGCGTCATAAGGCGGCACTCTCACTAGTCCCGATTTCCCGCTTACCAACCCGCGCATCCAGCATCGGCAAACAAATGGTCGAGCGACCGTGGCAAGAAGTGTGGGCCATTGGGTGCAAGGAACCTCGGTGGTCGGCGCCAATATCGAACTCTTGCAATCTCTCTCTTGCACTAGGCTGCGCTGAACGAGTGTCGAGGGGCAAGCAGTTGAAGCTGGACTACTTCACGCGCGTGATGGACCGCGCAGCAGGACGAACCTGGTGGACAATCCAGGAAGCCCGCAGAACGAAAATGAGCTGGGGTGAGGTGACGATTACCCAGCTCAATCTCTTCGACCTCGCACGACTGAACGCGGCCGTCACCATCGTTCCAATAAGTCAAAATGTCGAGCGACGTGTGGGCGCCGATTTTGAGTTCTGGATCTTGCTCAAGTCGGGAGCTTCGCTCGGCTACACGATTCAAGCGAAGCGCGTCACACACAACAAGCGGCACCACACGTACGGCGAGCTTGGCCATCCAGGACAACTGCAGGGCGAACTTCAGTACGATACGCTACTTAGGCACGCGCGAGACGTTGAAGCAATGCCGTTCCACTTGTTGTACAACGGCTGGGATCTGTCGCGACCCGGTGCGGTGCATGCCCGCCGACCTGCACCGACGCTATATGGCTGTGCCGCCATTCACACTTCTGATCTCAAACAAATCAGGGAAGCCGGTAAGCGACGAACGAACAAAGTATCCGCGTTTGCCGACGCTACACTTCCGTGGTCCGAGTTATTCCGTCTGAACCCGCCTCCGCCGCCGGGTGGCGGAGCGCCGGGCGGTGGTTCCGCTCCTCCGTCACCACGCGGAACAGGTCCAGCTGCTTCCCTTTCGCAAGGCGGGCTTGAGGCGCTCCTCGCTAGGTTTAGCCACCGCAACCGTCAGCAGCTAAGCAAGGGACTTCCGGAGTACGTTGAGAAGGGCCAACTATTAGAAGCAGCGCACCTCCCGGAAGATCCGTCTCTACCGCGGTTCGCTCTGGTCATTACCGAGAGCTGATTCGTAACGCGAAACGCTTGCGCTCCTGCATCGCCGGCCGGCCGAGAGGTTCAGACCGGGATCACGGCTTGACCGGGGGCCCGATCCTGCTGAATCGGGTGCCAGTCGATGCCCATCTTGCGAAGCGGACAATTGCAGCCCGTCCAGACGTCGGTGGACATTCCGAGGCGGAGGTTTCAGGAGTCACTTCTGGCCATCGACCCGACTGTCACACACCCGTGCAGCAACGGGGCTTCGGAACGAGGGCATCTTGCCAGCTGCCCATCCAGGCGGGCGATTTCGCTGTGACAGATTCACCTATCAGCTCCCGTTGGTTTCCGGTCCTTATCGGCTGTTCGCCCGGGACCGCCGGGCGGGGAGCCTAGTAGAGAAAGACTGCGGGCGAACCACCCCTGTGCCCCACGTCCGTCTGAATTCAATGGAAGGATTGCGGTCGAAGGGTCACCGAGCAAAGGAGTTGCCGAGTGAGCAAGGACCCGGCCCAGGTCGAGTTGCGCGCGCCGCACGTGGTCTCATGGACAGGCTCCGCGCCCGCGGGGGCAGCTCTTGGGAAGGTCTTTATCGGACCTGACCCTGATGGGCTCGGCGGAGTCCAGGTGGCGACGGCGACTGTGGCGTCACCGCCTACCCGTGCGTTGCTCGACAAGCTCTTCACACTCCGTAAGGGCAGCCGCGCGATCACACTCGTCATTGCCGCCACCGACGGCGCCACCACCTGGCTTTACGGGCCGGACTCGCAGGCGGCCACGGTCGAACTGGCCGCGGACCAAGCTGCACGCCAACTCCAGTCGGTGCTGGACGAACCTGACTCGACGGCGGCCTTCAATCGCATGGCATCCCTGCGAAAGCAGGTTGACTCAGGTGGCGTCGGTTGGACGAACAATGGCCTGTTCGCCAAGTACCACCTGGAGCACAACGTGCCGGCGCGCGCCGATTGGGCATCGCGGGGTGCCGAGGCGAGGTCGTTCCTCGCGCTGCGTGGGCTGCGCTTAATTGAGGCGCTCGGGTTCCGGACGGGGCCCGGAACCGGCGGCACTCTGATCCTCGCGAACGCGGCGGGCCCTTCCGACGCCCCCCGCGCCGTTGCGGTTCTCCTCGACGAGACGGAGCACTTCGACGCGAGATCTTCCCGCTACCAGCTCACGCCGATCGCTTTCGGTCTTGCCGTCGCGCAGCGCCGTGGGCTGCCGTGGGTGATCGGTTTGCGTAAGGACCAGATCCGCCTCTACCCGGGCAAGGATGGTGTCGGTGTCGGGCAGAAGGGGCAGGTAGAGACCTTCTTCGAGATCGACCTCTCGGCGATCGACGACATTCAGGCAGCCCTGCTTGGCCTTGTGTTCTCCGCGTCGGCGCTTGCCGAAGGGGGCACGACGGACGAACTGCTGCGCGACAGCGCCCGTTACGCAACGGGTCTGGGCGTGCGCCTGCGGCAGCGCATTTATGAGGAGGTCGTCCCGCCGATCGCCAAGGCCGTCGCCGAGCGACTACCGGATGTCGACCTCAAGGTCGAGGCAGACGGGCTCAAGACGGCATACAAGCTCACGCTCCGCATTCTCTTCCGACTCCTCTTCCAGGCTTACGCGGAGGACCGGGGCCTGCTTCCTTCGGGCCGCAATGAGGGCTACGACGCCAACAGCCTGAAGACGATCGCCCGCCGGAACCTCGACATTGACGAGGCGGACTTCGGCGAATCATCGTCGATCTGGTTCGATCTCGTCCAGGTATGGAACGCCATCGACCAAGGCAACAAGCAGTGGCAAGTGCCCGCTTACAATGGCGGGCTATTCGCCGCTGACGCCGCACGAAGCGAGGAAGGAGCGCTGCTCGCACGGCTGGTTCTGCCGGACTCCGTGCTCGGGCCTGCACTGCAGCACCTGCTCGTGGATGCCACATACGAGGGCGTACGCGGACCGGTGGACTTCCGCGCGCTCAGCGTCCGCGAGTTCGGCACGATTTACGAGGGACTGCTCGAGTCCAGCCTGGCGATCGCCGACTCCGACCTCGCGACGGATCGGAATGGCGCGTGGGTGCCAGCAACCGATGGAACCGAAGTCGAGGCGGCGAAGGGAACCGTGTACTTCCACGGCGCCTCAGGCGAGCGTAAGGCGACGGGCTCGTACTTCACGCCCAAGGTTGTTGTCGATCATCTTATCGAGCGGTCGATTGTGCCTGCGCTCACGGCGCATCTCGACGGCATCGCCGCCGCCCTCGCGAAGGGCATGACCGTGTCGCGGATGGAGTTCTTTGACTTCCGCGTCGCCGACCTCGCGATGGGCTCCGGCCACTTTCTCGTTGCCGCCGTCGACAAGATCGAAGCGCTCATGCGAACCTTCCTTACCGATCACGATATTCCCGACGTTCGGCAGGAGTTGCTCACGATCGCGGGTGTGGCCCGGGATGCGCTCGGCACCGATGAGGTCGCCAAGACGGAGGTTGAGGAAATCGGGCTGCTTCGCCGGCAGGTCGCCCGCCGGTGTATCTATGGGCTCGACATCAATCCGCTAGCTGTCGAGCTCGCTCGCCTCGCCTTGTGGATTCACACGTTCGTCCCCGGTCTGCCGATGTCGAATCTTGACCACGGCCTCGTGTGCGCGAACAGCCTTACCGGCATCGGCACAATCGACGAGGCGATTGATGCACTTGTCGGGGTGGATAAAAGGCGTGGTGCGAGGCAGCCCGTGACGGCACCTGACGGTGGCTTCGTTCTCGATCTGGCAGACGACCGGCATGAGTCGGGCTATCAACGCATGGTTCGTGGCGCGGTCACGGAATATCTCAACCAATCGCTCCCGCTCCTCGCGGACGTTGCGAACGCCTCCGAGGCGGGTAAGGCCGAGGTCGCGCGGGCGACAGACCTGCTCGCCAGGGCTAAGGAGGCAGCCGCACCGGCAGCGAGGATCTTCGACGCCGCCGTTGCTGCGCGACTGGGCGAGTGGCGAGCGGAGATCACTCGGGAAGAGCATGTCACGCGACTCGTCGAGTCGTCACAGCCCACCGAGATCGTTCGCGTGTTGGACCCAGCGCACCTGCCTGCGCTCTTTCCCGAGGTCTTTCTTCGGGACAACCCGGGCTTCGACGTCCTGCTAGGGAATCCGCCGTGGGAGACCGTCAAGGTCGAGGAGCAGAAGTGGTGGTGGCTTCGATTCCCGGGGCTCGGTCTGCGTCGAATGGCGAAGAAGCAGCAAAATGCGGTAATAGCCGACCTTAAGAAGCGGCGTCCTGATCTCGTGCGCGAGTATGAGGCCGAGGTGGCTAACGTCGCCAAGTACGGAAAGGCCATTAGGACTGGCCCGTTCGATCTCGGATCCGGGGACACGGATCTTTATCAGGCGTTCGCGTGGAGGGTGTGGCAGTTGTTGCGTTCGCGTGGTCGCAGCGCAATCGTGCTACCTCGTCCTGCTGTGTCGGGTGCCCCACTCGAGGCGTGGCGCCGTGAAATCTTCCGCTCTGGATCCTTTGCCTCCGTCTGCCTGGCGATCAACAACGGCCACTGGGTCTTCGAGAGTCCCGTCCACGCGAGCAAGGAGTTCGCTTTCACGGTGGTAGAGCGTGACGGTGACCGCGTCGTACGGTTCGCTGGGCCGTTCGCATCAGAGCCGGACTTCCTCCGGGGCGCGGACCGGCTTGCGGAAGTGCCAGCAGGTGAATTCGAGACCTGGTCCGACGTTGCAGCGTTCCCGCTCATTCCCGACCCCGAGTCGGCGACAATCTTCCGCGTGATGCACCGGAGCCCCGTCTTCGCGGCTAGTAGGCCGGGTTGGGACTTCCGGCTGACTAACGAGTTGCACTCGTCGAACGACGCGGATCTGTACGATTTTGACCTCACACCGTCGGCGAAGATTCCGATCTACAAAGGCGAGTCGTTCAATCTCTGGGATCCGGACACAGGCATCTACTACGCGCGTGCCGATGCGGGATCGCTACGACATCACCTCAGTCAGAAGCTGGCGGCGCAGACTCGTCAGGCGCGCTCCCCGTACCACGGGCTCGATTTCGGGACGAAGTTGCCGATGGATCGGCCACGTATCGCATTCCGGAAGATCACGAGCAACACAAACCAGCGCACAACGATTGCTGCGCTCATTCCGGGCGGCATTTCCGCGACTGAGGGATGCCAGGTTGTGCTACGGGCAGACGGCGATGAGAAGGCTGAGGCGTTTCTCCTAGGCGTGCTGAGCAGCTTGCCGTTCGACTGGGCCGCGCGGCGGTGGGTGGAGATCAATTTCAACTTCTATGTGATGAAGTCGCTCCCAGTGCCTTACTACGATCCGGATGCAGCGCTCGCGCGGAGGGTTGTCTCGATCGCTGCTGCCATTGGTGCGGTTGACGGCCGCTATCACGACTGGGCCAAGGCGGTCGGCGTCGACACTGGCACGGGGAAGGACGACCGCGTGAAGGAGTCCCTAATAGCCGAGCTCGACGCTCTGGTGTTCTTGCTCTACGGTCTGACCCCCGCGCAGGTGCGCCATGTTTTCGCCACATTCCATCGTGGGTGGGACTATCAGGAGAGGCTCGACGCCGTGCTGGTTCACTACTTCCATTGGAAGGAGAGAGCGTGACCGAAGATCAGCTGCCTGCGTTCGCGACGAACAATCCGGTGATGACAGTCGCGTCCGAGATCAACAAGATGTACCGAATCATCCGTGAGAAGCTCGCGGTCACACCCGCGGCGGCAATCGCCACGGCGTACGTCAACCCGTCGGGATTCGCGCTCCTCGCTGACGAGTTGAACGAAGTGCCTTACGTCCGTCTACTGCTAGGCGCGGAGCCGCAGGAGGACATCGTACGGGCGCTTGCTGCCGCGGACGAGGGAGCAGAGAAGCGGGTGGTGGCCGCGCTTAAAGCACACGGCGAGTGGATGAAGGCTGAACGCGACACGATGGGCTTCGCGCGTCGCGCGAGTCAAAACGCGCAGCGCATGGTCGAGTGGCTGCGAAGTGAGTCCAATCGTGGGACACCGCGCGTCGAAGTCCGCCGATACACCGAGGGCTTTCTACACGGCAAAGCGTATATCAGCGACGACTCCATGCTCGCGGCCGTGCTCGCGGGCTCCTCAAACATGACCCTCGCCGGGCTCTCGCGCAACGCCGAGCTGAACCTCGGCTACCCCGCAGGCGACCCGAACTACGTCAAGAATGTTCGGGACTGGTTCAATGAGCTCTGGGACGTGAGCGAGACATATGACCTCGCCGCACACTACGAGCAGCAGTGGGCACCGCACACGCCGTGGTCGGTTTTCCTTCGGATGCTATGGGAGCTGTACGGGGCGCACTTCGACGAAGAGGCCATGCCCAAGAGCACGGCTTTCAGCCTTACCCGATTCCAGGCAGATGGCGTCGCTCGCATGGAGCGGCTGCTCGATGAGCTCGGCGGCGTCCTCGTTGCAGACGAGGTGGGTCTCGGCAAGACCTTTCTCGCTGCCGAGGTGATTCAGCAAGTCTCGGAGCAGAACCGTCAACGTGTGCTCATCGTGGCACCTGCCGCGTTGCGAAACTCAATGTGGCTTCCATTCCTCCGCAAACATGGCTTCAGCTACCGCGTAGACGTCATGTCCTACGAGGAGATTCGCAACAAGGTCGATCCTGACTCGAGCGGTCACGACCCGCAGTTCGTCAAGCAGGCCGAGGATTACTCGCTCATCGTCGTGGACGAGGCCCACAACCTGCGCAACGCAGGAACGGCACGCTCAGAGGCGGTAGACCTTGTCATCCTTGGGGGCAAGTACCCGAAGAAAGTGCTCCTACTCACGGCGACACCCGTCAACAACTCACTCACCGATCTGGAAACGCTCATCAGGTACTTCGTTCGTGATGACGCGCGGTTTGCGCCTATCGGAATCCCGTCGATTCGGAAGTACATCCAGGCCGCACGCGCGATCGACCCCGAGAATCTCACGCCTGAGCACCTCTTCGACCTCATGGATCAAGTGGCGGTTCGCCGCACGCGAAAGTTCGTCAAGGAGTTGTACCCCCACGAGGAGATAATCGGGCCGGACGGGCGCCCAATGCTCATCCGCTTCCCACAAGCGAAGGTGCGGCGGATCGACTACGACCTAGATGACTCGGACCTCGCACTTGTGGACGCGATGATTTACGCGCTCGACCAACCGCACCTTGATGACCCGCACAAGCTGTATCAAGAGCGAAGCGACGACCCGGGCCGCCTGCTGCTCTCGCGGTATGTCACGAGCGCCTACCTTCTTGGAGACGGTCTCCAGGCATACCAACTCTCGAACGCCGGCCTGTTGCGGTCTGCGCTCCTAAAGCGGCTGGAGTCATCTCCGCAGGCCCTGCGTGCGACGCTGGACACCCTGATTGCCGCGCACCGCGCATTCCTCGATGCGCTAATGGGGGGGTACGTGCTCATCGGCGAGGCGCTTCGCGACTGGGGCTCCGCCGAGTCCGACGACCTCGACGAGTTCGTGCGGGCCCTCGACATGGACGAACGAGATCAGGCTCAGCCCGCATCGTTCTACCGCGTGGATGACCTCCGAGCCGATGTTGAGAGCGACCTGGCACTGCTCGGTCGGCTGCGCGACTTGGCCGACGCGACCATCGCAGACGGAGAACCTAAGACCGCGCAGCTTGCCGAAGAACTCACCGCAATCGCTGCCAAGGCGCGTGCGGTCGATCCGCGGGGCGTGTCCTCTGGCGACCGCCGCAAGGTGATCGTCTTCTCTACATACTCCGACACGGTCATCGCGCTCCACGAGTACCTCTCGCAGATCATTGCCGAGGTGCCCGGCGACTCGCCGCTCGCCGACTATCGCGCCCGTATAGCCCCGCCGATCCTAGGCGCTTACGCATCGACCCAGAAGCGAGGCGAGACCGGGGGTGTCGATCAAGGCGGCCGCGCTGCGACAATCGCCGGGTTCGCACCCAGGACCGCCGGGGCGCTGAACGATGGGGGCGAGCCGCTACACGAGGACCAGTTCGACATCCTCATCACCACGGACGTTCTCGCCGAAGGTGTGAACCTCCAGCAGGCCGCGCAGATCATCAACTACGACCTCCCTTGGAATCCGATGAGGATCGTGCAGCGCCACGGGCGTGTCGATCGAATCGGGAGCCAGCACGAGGCGGTCGACCTTGGCCTCTTCTTTCCATCTGACCGGCTCGATGCGCTGCTCGGACTCGAGCGGACGCTCAAACGGAAGCTTGCACAGGCAGAGGCGGCAGTGGGAGCGGGGGAGGTGCTTCCGGGACGCAAAGGTCGCGAGGTCCTGCTTGTCGACGCCGCCGACGCCGACGAGATTGTCGAGCAGATCGAGGAACTGGTCGAAACCCGGGGATCCTCCGCTGCGCTCTCGGGTGAGGAGTACCGCCGCCGCCTCTATAACGCGTTCGATCAGGATCCCGTGCTGGCGCGCGATGCGAAGGACCTGCCGTACGGGTCCGGCAGCGGGTATGAGGCATCGCGGCTTGCGGGGAACGCCTACGTCTTCTGCGTCAAGATCGCGGGCCACCCACAACCGTGGTTCCGCCTCGTTCCCGTTACCGAGAACTGGGAGCCGATCGAGAGCGACAACGGGCCGCTTACCAACGCGGACACGCTGCGTGCGCTCATCGCGGCCGATCCCGGGGGCCCGAACACCGCGCGTTGGATGACTGACCTCGTGTATGACCGCGCGTATGACGCGTGGGCTGTCGCTCAGGAAAGCATCCACGCGCGCTGGCAAGAGTTGACCGACCCGAACAACCTGCAACCCGATGCCCCGAAGTCATTCCGCGACGCGTTCGATCTTGTGCGAGCCGAGGGCGGGGCTCTTGGTGGAGATCAACGGGAACTCTTGCTGCGGCTGCGTGCAGTCCCGACAAAGAAGGTAGAGCGTGGCGTACGACGTGCACTCAACGAGGGGCGCACGGCGAGCGAGCGCATCGAGTTGGTGCGCACGGTACTCGACGCGGCAGGCATCCAGGCACCTCCGCCGGTCAGACCGCTGCCTACGGTTTCGCTCGGCGAAGTCCGGTTGGTTGCATGGATGGCGGTGAAGGGCAAGCCTGCGGTTTGAACAGCCTCTTCTTGGAATTGACCGGTCGACGTGCGCAGGCGCTCCGGGCCGGTGCCGAGGACCCTCGCCCCGCGACTGCCCTTCGAAAGCTTGCGCCCGATCTCCAACGGCGGCCGCCGAGCTGCGATCGTTCCCAGACGTCGTTGCGCAGAAGGAATACCCTCGCCTTCAATGCGTTGAACTTGAGCGTACCCAACTCAAGTTCCCAGGAGGACCTAGGTGCCAGACGACTTCAACGAGGCCGGCGCGAGCTCGTTCGACGAGTTCCTCGCCCGGTATCTCGCGGGTGAGCAGGCCAGGCAGGCGCGGTCGATCGACCTCAGCCGGTTCCTGACCTCGCGCACCCAGAGCATCCTGCAGCGCGCCGGACGCTTCGCGCTCGAGCGCGGGCAGACCGAGCTCGACGCACTGCACATCCTGCGCGTCATCGTCGAGGACGAGTCCGTCGCGCAGGCGATCACGCGCGTCGGCGCGAGCCCCGAGCGCATCATCACGGCGACCGAGGCGCGGCTGCCCGCGGCATCCGACACCGCCGACGTCAACTCGGCCATGATCACCCCGAGCGCGAGCCGCGCGCTGTTCCACGCGTACCAGGTCGCACGCTCGAGCGGGTCGACGTACATCGACCCCGAGCACCTCTTCTTCGCGCTCGTGCTGGGGCAGGACGCCCCCGCCGGGCAGGTGCTCGCACGCGCCGGCGTGACCGCCGACGCGCTCGCGGCCGGGCTCGGCGAGCACGTGGCATCCGCTCAGGGCGAGGGCACCGACACCGCGAACGACGGTTATGGCGAGCAGACGGATGCCGCGGCATCCGCCACCCCCATGCTCGACAAGTTCGCCATGGACCTCACCGAGCGCGCCATGAACGGCGAGCTCGACCCCGTGATCGGCCGCGCCGACGAGATCGAGCAGACCATCGAGATCCTCAGCCGCCGCACGAAGAACAACCCAGTGCTGATCGGCGAGGCCGGCGTCGGCAAGACCGCGATCGTCGAGGACCTGGCCCGCGCGATCGTCGAGGAGAACGTGCCCGAGGCGCTGCTCGGCAAGCGCGTCGTCGCGCTCGACCTGCCCGGCATGCTCGCCGGCACCCGCTACCGCGGCGACTTCGAGGAGCGCCTCACCAAGACCATGGAGGAGATCGCCGAGCACCGGGGCGAGCTCATCGTGTTCATCGACGAGGTGCACACCGTCGTCGGCGCCGGTGGTGCCGGTGAGGGCGGCATGGACGCGGGCAACATCCTGAAGCCCCGCCTCGCCCGCGGCGAGCTGCACCTCGTGGGTGCGACCACGCTCAAGGAGTACCGCACCATCGAGAAGGACCCCGCGCTCGAGCGCCGGTTCCAGCCGGTTCGCGTGGGGGAGCCCTCGATCGAGGACTCCGTGCTCATCCTGCAGGGCCTGCGCCCCGCGTACGAGGAGCACCACGGCGTCACCTACACCGACGACGCCCTCCGCGCCGCCGTCGAGCTCAGCGCCCGGTACCTCACCGACCGCGTGCTGCCCGACAAGGCCATCGACCTCATCGACCAGGCCGGCGCGCGCCTGCGCCTCAAGCTGGGCGTGAAGGTGGATGTCTCGGGGCTGATCTCGCGGCTGGCGGAGCTCGAGGCCGACAAGAACGCGGCCGTGCGGGCTGAGCACTATGAGGAGGCGTCGCGGATTCGGGATGAGATCTCGAAGGTGCAGGAGCGGCTCGACGAGGCGACGGAGAAGGCGAAGGCGCAGGGGACGGTTGCGCAGGCTGGTTTCGAGACGGCCGCGGACGGCCTCCTCAACCAGCACACGGTCGACGAGCCGCAGATCGCCGCCGTGATCTCGCGGGCCACCGGCATCCCGGTGAATCGGGTTACCGAGGGCGAGCGCGAGCGTCTCGCGAACCTCGAGGGCGAGTTGCACGCCCGGGTCATCGGGCAGGATGACGCGGTCACCGCCGTCGCCCGCTCGGTGCGCCGCAACCGCACCGGCATGGGCGATGCGCGCCGGCCCGTCGGCTCGTTCCTGTTCCTCGGACCGACCGGCGTCGGCAAGACCGAGCTGGCGCGGGCGCTCGCGTCGTCGCTGTTCGACGACGAGGGCGCGATCATCCGCTTCGACATGAGCGAGTTCGGCGAGCGGCACACCGTGTCGCGGCTCGTCGGCGCCCCTCCCGGCTACGTCGGCTACGACGAGGCCGGCCAGCTCACCGAGCGGGTGCGGCGCAACCCGTACTCGATCGTGCTGTTCGACGAGATCGAGAAGGCGCACCCCGACGTGTTCAACCTGCTGCTGCAGGTGCTCGACGACGGTCGCCTGACCGACGGCCAGGGTCGCACGGTCGACTTCCGCAACACGGTGATCATCATGACCTCGAACCTCGGCTCGGAGTTCCTCGCGTCGCGGTCGGGTGCGCTCGGCTTCGTGGCGTCGACGGATGGCTCGGGGTTCTCGTCGCAGGACGACGTGCGTGCTCGAGTGATGGGCAAGGTGCGCGAGGCCATGCGGCCGGAGTTCCTGAACCGCATCGACGAGATCGTGCTGTTCCAGAAGCTCTCGTCTGACGAGATCGCGCAGATCGTGCGCCTGATGCTCGGCGCGACCGAGCGCCGGCTGGCCGCTCGCGAGATCGCGTTCGAGGTGACGGATGCCGCGGTGGCGCTCCTCGCGGAGCGCGGCTACGAGCCCGAGTACGGTGCCCGTCCGCTGCGTCGCCTGATCCAGCGCGAGATCGACGACCGCATCGCCGACCTCTTCGTCACCGGCGCGCTCGGCGACGGCGAGGCGGTGCGGGTGGATGCCGCCGACGGCGAGTTCGTCGTGGCATCCGTGCCGAACGCCACGGTGTCGCTGCCGGACGCCGCCTGACCCCACCCGAGCTCCGTGTCGTCATGGGGGCCGGAACCGTGCACGAACGGGGCACTCAGCCCGCCGGATGACCCCCGATGCGGCACCGAACCCGCCACGACGGCCCGGCCTTCCCCCGGAGGCCGGGCCGTCGTCGTCAGGGCGTCAGTCGGCGATGTCGACCGAGTCGAGCAGCTCGCTGAGGCCGTCGCCCGGCGGGAGATCCTCGGCGAACGAGACATCCGGATCGAAGGTGCTGCCACGCAGGACCAACCACGAGCCGTCGAGCGGGATGAGCACGACGCGTTCGGCGCCGCCCCAACCGAACGGTGTGCCCTCGACGGCCAGCCACTTCGTCTCATTCACCGCTCGGGCGTCGATCTGCGTCGCAGCCACGCCATCGACCGTGATCTCCCGCTGGTCGAGGATCTCCAGGTCGGGATGCGACAGCGTCCACGCAACGGGATCGGCCGGCACCGGCTCCGGCTCGGTCGCGCCAGGACCGTATGCCGCATCGGGCACGTAGACGATGATGTCGGCCCACACGGCGTCGTCGACTGGCACGCCGGGCTTGTCCGGGAGCTGGTGGAACAGCACGCTGTCCACCCGGTCGGTGGTGGTCCACGGCGCGGCGAGCATGCCGATCGTCGTGCCGTCGGCGAACTCGAAGGTGTCGCCGACCGTCGCCGGCCCGGCGGCATCCGCGCCCTCCGTCGCCTCGGCGGATGGCGAAGCCGACGTGTCGGTCGTCGGGTCGGCCTCCTCGCCCGCGCCCGACTGCGCGCAGGCCGTGGTCGCGAGCAGCACGAAGCCGATCGTGGCGAGCAATCCTGTTCGTGTCCCCATAGTCCCCATGGTCCCCATGAGCGCACGGTAATGCCGCAGGCGGGATGCGTCATGGTGGCGCTTCAGCCACTTTCAGCCCAATTCGGGGGTAGCGCACCGCCGCTCGGAACCCGATCGTAGACATATGACCAGCGAGCGATTCGCTGCCGACACGGTCGCCCTCGCACGAGCCGCCGCCGAAGGCGCCGACGTCATGGCCGATGCGCTCGCAGTCCTGGATGCGCACGTCGGCGGCTCGACCTTCAGCGTGTCGTCCCTCCGACTCGACGAGCAGGTCAGCGCCGAGGTCGCACTTCGTGGCGGCGCCCCCATCAGCGAGCGCGAGTACGGCGAGTGGCAGCGTCTGATCGGCACCCACCCCTACTTCGCCCATGTCGTCAGCGGGCCGGCGGCGGCGTCGCGACTCACGGATGTCGTCGATCTGGGCCAGTTCGAGCGCACCGAGGTCTACGAGGTGCTCCTGCACCCGCGCGGCAGCCGCTACCAGGCGGCGATGCCGCTGCTCCGGACGCCCGACCGGTTCCTCCTGCTCTCCGCCTGGCGCGATGACCGCGATTTCACCGATGCCGACCTCGACCGGCTCGAGCGGTTCCGCGCCACGCTGTCGGCGGGTCTCGAGTTCCGGCGCGCGATCGTCGCGATGGAGGTCCTGGCCGCAGGCGTCGGCTTCGGTCGCGACCCCGACCGCGACCCCGACCGCCTCACCCCGCGCCAGCGCCAGGTCGCGGCGCTCGTCGAGCTGGGCCTCACCAACCGGCAGATCGGCGGGCGCCTCGGCCTCACCGAGCGGACCGTGCGCAAGCACGTCGCCGACCTCTTCGTCGCCCTTGGATGCGACAGCCGCACGCTCATCGCCGTGCGGTGGCGCGAGGCTCGGCGCGACCCGACGGGGTGAGCGCGACACGGGTCGACGCCGCCATCTCGTGCACCGACGGGGCATGCGCCCCACCGGTTGACCCCCACGTGTGCCCGAGCGCGGGACTCAGCCGGTGCTCGACATGTTGAGCCCGCCCCAGATCAGGAAGAACATCGCGAAGAGCGCCAGGCTCACCACGGCGATCCAGCCGAAGATCACGGCGGTGAGCGCGAGGCCGCGGCCGCGCTCACCGGTGCGACCGATCTGCGACTACATCGACGCGAAGTCCCTCTCGACCCGATGAGACGTGACTTCGACGCCGCACGGTTCGGGCGGGGCCGTCGACGAACTCGCTGAGTTCGACGAGATCGAGAAGGCTCACCCCGACGTGTTCAACCTGCTGCTGCAGGTGCTCGACGACGGGCGGCTGACCGACGGGCAGGGTCGCACCAGGTCACGCCGACGCCGACGCCGACGAGCCAGTCTGCACCCGCGACGAGCGACTCACCCGATTCCGCCCCCGTATCGGGGCCGACAGGCGAGCCGAATATGAGATACATTCACGTTCGGTGGTCTGTGGGCGTGCTCGATTCGGGGGACGGCGATGAAGCAGGACGTGTGTGTGCAGAGGCCTGACCGACGTCGACCCGTGGTCCTGGGCCTGACCGTCGCGGTCATGGTGGGGCTCACCGGATGCGGCCCCGGATCTCCGACGTCGGAGTCGACGTCCCCGTCGACGCCGGCCACGGACTCGAACGCCCGTCAGGGCACGGTGGAGTTCGACGGGATCACCGTGGGGTACACATGCCGCGGCGAGGGCAGCCCGGCATTGCTCCTCGAAGCCGGCACCGATTCGGCCGGCACGGGGTCGTTCCCGTCGTCCTTCGTCGCTCCGATCGCCGAGGTCACGACGGTGTGCACCTACGACCGCCTCGGTACCAGCGCCGCGAGCGACGATCCACCCGACCGACCCCGAGGTCTCGCCGACCTCGTCGGCGTCCTCGACGGCGTGATCGCGGCGCTCGAACTGGAGGCGCCCGTCGTGGTCGGCGGCCAGTCGGGTGGCGGCAACATCGCGATCGCGTACGCCCAGGCGCACCCCGACCGGGTCGCCGCGCTCGTCACGATCGACGCCTACCACGACGACCCCGCGATGATGACCGAGTACCAGGCTCAGGAGGGATTCACCTGGGAGGACAACCCCGAGCACATGGACTGGGTGCAGGCCTCGGTCGAGCAGGACGCCTACGCGATGCCGTTCGGCGAGTTCCCGGTGCTCGTCATCAGCGCGACGCAGGCGGACGAAGGCGGCGTCGAGAACCAAGCCCACTGGCTCGCGATCTCTCCTGTCTCCGAGCAGGTGGAGGTCGACGGCCCCCATGACCTGCAGTTCGCGAATCCAGATGAGACCTCCGCGCCGATCGTGGAACTCATTTCAGGGCTGTGAACCGCGAACCGGCCGGCTTGTTGCGAATCCGACCGGAGCATTGACTCCGCTATGGGCGAGGCGCTAGCTTGCGACTGGGGGATGGGCGCGGTGCGCCCACGCGTTTCGAGCGATCGGGGGGATCGCGATCGAACTACGCCTGGAACAGCATGGGGACGGCTGCGCCCGGTACCGAACGACCAGCGGCGCGAACGTCTACTTCGTCATGCAACGGGCTCCGGCGGCGCCTGAGGAGCACCTCACCGCGACCGCCGCGTGGCAGCACTACGGGGCGTTCATCTGGACGAGTGCCCCGGTCGAGGAGTCCGCCGCCGGCCTCGTCCAGCGGCTCGACCTGCCGACCGGCTCGCAGGTCGGGATCGCCCTGGCATGGCTCCCACGCGGGGCGGCGGACGCACCCTCTGTGCTGCTCGCGACGGCGCAGGGCCGCAAGAACGGCAAGGTTCGGAACGATCAGTCGCGCTGGTACCCGCTGTCGTTCGGGGACCTCGCGTTCGAGGTGCCACCCTCGACGTGGATCTCGGTGTCGGAGGACGGACTCGAACTCTCCAGCCCGAGCGCGACGAACATGGAGCTTGCTCGGCCGGGGGTCGAAGTCGCCGGCCTGCCGCTGCCGCAGGGCACGCCCGTGTCGGTCCCGTTCGACGGCGCGACCGCCGGCGTGCTCTCGTTCTCGGTCGAATGGGGTGCCGAGGAGCTCTTCCGCCTCGTCCAGGATGACCCGGAGTCGACGGGGCCGGCCCGCGCAGGTGACCTCCGCTACGTCCGACAGCACTCCGATGACGCGATCGACCTGGTGTTCCCCACGATGGCGGACCTCCCCGGCGGCAGCGACCTGCGCCTCGCACTCGACGTCGACCTCGATCCTGCAGCCCCGTTCGACGGGCGTCGCACCCGCCTCCGGTTCGCCGAGGACAGCGACGTCACCGCGCTCGCCGCAGAGGTCGCGACGACGACAGGTGGCGACCGGGTGCTCCTCACCCCGTGCACCGACGCAGACCAGGCCCGTGCCGGTCTCTGGTTCGCACGTCGAACGACCGCAAGCGGACGGGCGGTGGTCTCCCTCGCACCGCTGGGACAGTTCGCGCTGCACGTGTCCGAGCCGTCGCGCGTGATGTGCGGGCTCAGTGGCCTCGAGTACGTCGTGGCCTCCGCAGGTCGGCGGATCGCATTCGTTCCATCACGCCCCGCGAGGTGGAACGACGCCGCGGGTGGCGGCTTCGCCCACTCCGATACCACGTCGTGGGTCGACCCGAGCGGACCGAACGGCGACTACTTCGCGCAGCCGGGAGCATCCGTCAACTACGGGCCATCCGTCATCCCGGCGGGAGCGAAGAGCGGGGGGATGACGCTGCCGGCAGCGGTCTCCACCAAGGTGCGCGACCTGCGTGCGCCCGTCGCCGTGCCCATGGCGTTCTACGGAGGTCTGCCGGAGCTGTCCGGCGAGACCGCCGCTGTGGTGCAGGCATTCGAGATGGAGGTGCTGGCGCGCATCCGCGGGGAGATCCTCGCGGGGGCGCCGGAGGTCGCGGCGGCTGGGGCGGAGCCGCCGCCGCCGGCGCCGCCGGTGTTCTGCGACGCCGTGGGGACGCCATTGGCGGGCCGCACGAGCACCACCCAGGGCTTCCTCGTCGACCTTCACGACGGCACGAAAGGCCTCGCCGGCACGTGGGGGCAGCTGACCCTCGCCGTGAGCGGCTCGGGCATGCTGGCCTTCGAACCGGATGCATCGGGAACGGTCGCGCCATGGCTCGCGACCGCGCTACTGCAGGACGAGGTGTTCCTGGTGCTCGCCGACTGGCATCGATTCCCCATGGCGAGGCGTGCGCTGGACGTGGCCCGCTTCAACGTGTCCTTCGCCGGTTCCGGCGATCCGGATGCGGCGCCGACGATCCTGGTGTTCAAGTTCGCGACCGGCGTCGCACTGAAGACGCTCATCGCGGGCGACGGCTGGGCCCACCCTGAGGTGTTCGTGGGCGGCTCGGAGCAGGTCGCCGCGGCTCGGCGGGCCCTCCAGGCGGCCATCGATGAGGCTGAGGCGAGCGCGGGGAAGCCCGGCGATCCGTTCGTCGCGTTCCGCGCGCTCGCCGCGCGGCCCGACTGGACGGGGGTGCTCGCCTTCAACGCCGCCATCGACGGCAACGGGATGCCCGCCGACCTGCAGGCGCTCTTCGCCGGAATCGAGGGGCAGCTGACGGCGCACCACTTCGGGATCGACGTGAACCGCCTCGGCCACGGCGAGGGCGGGCCCGAGATCGCGTCGAGCTCGCTGTTCGGCGTCATCGATCACACGTCGACGGAGCCGGGGGCGAATGCGGGTGGCGACTACCGGTTCGGCGTGCGGCGATTGACCGCCTCGATCGCCAACTCGACGCTCACCGGCCTCACCGCCGAGGTCGCCATCGGTATCGACGTGCTGTTCGGCCGCCGAGTCCGGCTCGGCGCGGATCCGACGAACACGGTCGTGCTGCACGGGACGTACGAGGAGCATGGCGCGATCGGCTCACTCGACTTCCGCCTGTCGGACCCCACCGTCTTCGATTTCACCGATGCCGGCGGCGCCGTGCGGGTGCTCGATGCGTTCGAGCTCACCTCGGCGGGACTCGCTCCGGCACAGGAGACTCAGCCGTCAGCCAGGACAGACGAGACGGCCGAGATCCGCTCGAGGGTGACACTGAGCGGCGCGCTCGCGTTCGCCAGGAATCCGTTCCCGGGAGTCCGTGATGGACTCGACCTCTTTTCCTACGGCGCCAACGGCAAAGGACTCGAGGTCAGCGGGATCGCCCTCGACATCTCCTGCGCGCTGGACGCGACCGGCAAACGCATGGGGCCGCCCGTGATCACGCCCGACTTCAGCGGGCTGAGCGCCACGGACACGCCCGCTGCGGTGCGCGAGGGATCCCTGGTCGCTGGCCTCCCGCTCACGTTGGGCGGCTTCCTCCAGCACGCCGATGGGCTCTCGGCGACCGAACTCGGTGGAGCCGTCGTCCACGTCGCCGAGCTCGCTCCAGACGACACGTCACCCGGAGGTGCAGCGCGCGTCACCGATGCACCCCAGTACGCACTGCGGTTCCGTATGCCGCTCGGCTCTCTCGGGTCGCTCTCCGACGCGCACGCCTCGATCGAGGCCTCGCTGGTCGTCGGATGGGGGCCGAGCCGGACCACGCCCGACGACGATGCCGCAGGAGTGTTCGTGCAGCTCCCCGCCCTCTCAGCCGGTGCGCTCGGCTTCAACCTCGAGGGGCTGCTCTCCACCACGTTCGGCGACGCGAACCTCGCACACTCGATGACATCCGCACTCGAGCCGTTCTATGTGCTGATGTTCAACAACGTCGCCCTCAGCTTCCTCGGTCTGAAGTTCCCGCCAGGGGTGATCTGCGACCTGATCCTGTTCGCCGGTCCCACGCCCGGCAGCCTCGGCTGGAACCTCGCCGCGACGCAGCGGACGCAGCGGACGCAGCGGACGCAGACCGCGGCTCTGGGCACGTCCAGCAATGTCGGGGTGCCCGATGGATGACACCGACCCCATCCTCGACGCGAAGACCATCAGCGCCTTGATGGCCGCCGTCGATGCCCGGTTCCACCTCGGCCTGCCGGTCACCTTTCCCGACGGCACCGTGCTGGGCACGATCTGGCGTTCCGGCATCGGCGTCGTGCTCCAGGACGGCGTCTACACGGCGACGGGTACGGCCCCGCTCTCGTTCGCGCCCGCGCCGAACGGAGTCGCGTTCGTGCGCGTGACGCCGACCGAAGCCTCCGGCGGGCCCTACCGAGCCTGAGTAACGCCAACGGCACAAGTCAAGAAACGGAGCACCGCACATGTCCGATATCGAGTACCACCAGACCCCACGGCCTGTTCCGCTTGACGCCGGAACCCAGCCGGATCGCGAAGTGGTGGTCGGCGTCACGTTTCAAGTCGGGGGCTACGCGATTCCCGTGTCGACCTCCGACATCACTGAAATGAAGAAGAAAGGAATCGACCTCGCCTTACCCGGACCGATGAAGCTCGGAACGATCAAGCAATTGACTGAATGGGTTGACAAGAACCTGCACGTATCGCTGCCGGCGGCCGTGGACTTCCCTCCACCGCTCGACAAGGCCTTCGAGAAGCTCGAGCAGCTCGAATGGACCGTCAATAAGGCCCACCTGAAGGTGCCGGGCACGGAGAAGCCGAATGACCCCAAGCTCTACACGATCATCATCTCGGCGGAGTGGCCCGATGATCCACTCTGGATCATCGACGACGTGATCGGTATCAGGGGTGGCGTCGTCGGCGTGACGAATGAGAAGTCCGAAGAACCCGCATGACTCCTGACGCAGACGATACCGACGACGAATCCGGGCCCGAGCCTGGTCCCGGCTCTGCGCTCGAGCCGCGACCGGATCCGGCCGCGCCGGTCGCGGACGACGGAACGTCGGCCAGGCCGGGCCCGCGGCTCACGCTCGGCGTCGTGGCGCAGTTAGAGGTGGGTGAGCACGACTACCCGCTACTTCTCGAGGTCGCGCTCGGTGCCGGCCCGACCGTGGTCACATTCGGGCCCTACACGGCGGACGAGCAGAAGCCCACGCGGCTGAACCTGGGCGCGATGGTCGCGGCGATCGCTCGGATGATCGGCATCGACGCACTCGAGGGTGTCGCGACGCTCCAGTCGAGTGCGCTCTGGAGCAAGGTCTTCGACGTCGACATCGCGCCGTACCTGACCGTCGAGCTCGCGCACGAGCCGGCCGTCGAGTTCGTGATCGAACTCTTCTCGAACGGTTCTGCAGGCGTGCACCTCCCCGGAGGCGACATCCCGGGCTGGATCACGATCGAGCCGCAGTTCACCGTGCACAGCCTGATCGTCACGTACGACCCGGGGAAGTCCGGTCTCGACCTGCGCGCCGTCGTGACCTTCGACGCGCAGCCGGCGCTCGTGGATGAGGCGCGCAGACGAGGTGAGCCGGCGCCGGCCGGCAAGCGCGAGATCGTCGCGTTCCCGTTCCCGGCGCCACCAGCCGAGGCGCCGAACTTCCGCGTGCACTACCTGGGGCTCGGCCAGCGGTTCGGACCCGAGGTCGACGTGCACGCCGACGACCCGCTGACCCAGATGTTCGACGAACTCGAACAGGCTTTCACCACCAACGACCCCGCGAAGGTCATCGAGCTTGCGAAGACGTACTACGACCCCGAGCGCAACTGGTTCATCGCGGCCGACGTCGACGTACGGGGGTGGTGCGTCCGCGCAGTGTTCAACGATCCGGCGCTCTACGGCATGGAGATCACCTGCACTGCCGACGCGTTCGCAGGGCTCATGCTCGAGATCCTCTACCAGAAGCTCGGCGACGGGCTGGGCGTCTACTACGGCGCGCTGACGCTGCCCGAGAAGTTCCGCACGATCCAGCTCGGGGCGGTCTCGGTGACCGTGCCCTCGTTCAAGATCTGGATCTACACGAACGGCGACTTCAAGGTCAGCGTGGGATGGCCGCTGGGGGAGAACTCCATCGGCGTGCAGTTCGCGATCTTCACCGGCGGCGGCGGATTCATGTTCGCCAAGCTTCGCAGCGGCGACGACCCCGCCAGCGGAGGGAGGGCGCTTCGGGAACGTGGATCCGCGCTCGTCGCCGCATCCGAGTCGTACAACCCGATCCTCGAGTTCGGCCTCGGGGCCTGGTTCGGGCTCGGGCGTTCGATAGCGAGCGGGCCGTTCTCGGCGGAGTTGACGCTCACGCTCCAGGCCACGTTCCAAGGCCTTCTCGCATGGAAGGCCCCGCCGCAGCCGACGGGATCGGCGCTCGACGGGTCCGGCGCGAGCCTGTCGCGACCTCCCGATTACTTCTGGTTCGCGGCGACGGCGAGCCTGACGGGCGTGCTGCAGGGCAGGGTCGACCTGAAGGTCGTCAAGCTCTCGGTCCTCGTGCGGTTGTCGGTCTCGGCCGGCCTCGCACTGGAGACGGGGTACGCGAGCTCCGTTCGGGTCTCCGCTTCCGTGCGGGTCGAGGCGAGTCTTCGCATCGCGTTCGTCACGATCTCGGTCGGCTTCAAGACCACCATCACCGAGACGTTCGAGATCTCGCCCGGGGTGACGCCCGGAGCGACCATCGACGGGCCCCGGAATCCCGCCTTCGCCGGCATGAATGAATGGGTGGCCATCGGCCCGGATCGACTGGAGACCCGGCTGATCGCCGCCGCCGCCGCGATCGACGCGTCCGCACCACCGCGCATGGATCCCGCGCCGCCGCGCCTGCGGGAGGTCCCGCTGCGGTTCCTGCTCCAGCCGTCGGCGGTCTACCCCGCTGACGCGCCGGGAACGCTCCACGCGGTTGCCGGTCTGGGGATCGGATGCCCCGCCGCCTCGCCGTCCGGCGCCGCCACGCCACCCGGTGACGAGGCGCCGACGCCGCTCGAGGTGCTGCTCGACGCGCTCGGCGACTGGCTGCTCCGCACCTATGCCCCAGGGGGCGGGTGGAGCGACGTCGTGCTCGCCCTGGGCCAGGGAACCGCGGCAGCTCCCGAGGACTGGTGGTCGGCGCTCAGCCGATTCCTCGAGGACGAGATCCGGTTCGTCCTGGACGCCGTGGAGCTGGGCGTCGGAGGCGACGGCGACGCACCGCCCGAGCAGTCGTTGTCGTTCTTCCCCATGTTCAGCGAACTCTGCATGACGTACCGGGGCACGACGACCGACTTCGCGGAGCAGGCGCTGACGCCCGGGGACTATCCGGAGGCCGTCGCGGACTACTTCGCCGAACTCGCGCTCGGCTCGGCGGCCGCGCGCACCGAGGACCGCGCGGCGACGGACGATGCCGGCCCGCCGCTGGCCGACATCGTGCTGCAGGACTACCTGCTCACGGTTGCGCGCCAGCTCGCCCACCTGCACGACAGCTCGGCTCCGGCGGCCGCCGACCCGGCCGAGATCGCCGCGGAGATCGGCGGCATTGCCTCGCGATACCTCCTCAGCGGGCTCCGGCTCCCCGAACCCAGCAGCGTCCCGGCAACCGGTCCATTCGACCCGGCATCGTTCCGCATCGCCGCGGGCGTCGCTCTGACGGGCCAGCAGTTCGTCGTCGACTCAGCGGATGCCACGATCTCGGCGACGTTGCGCCTGGGCGCCGCACCCGGGCGCCTGAGCGCGTGCATCAAGTTCGCGGGCGGAGCGGACAGCGTCACCTCGACGATGCCGGTGGCGGAGCTGCCTCCCGCGCCGGTGCCGACCTGGTCGACGCTGGGGGCCGGCGACCTCGGTCTGCTCGCGACCGCACCGGAGGACGGCGGGACGATCGCGGTCGACGCGATCCCGGCAGCGCAGGCGAACGTCCGCAGGATCGCCGCGCGCACCCGGCTCTTCTGGTCGGCTCCTGGGCAGGACGACACGTTCGTGGTGCCGCTGCCGCCGGACGTGCTCGCCGAGGCCGCATCCGGCTCGCTCGAGCTGCGGGTCTCGCAAGACGACCCCGGGGGTCCGGATGCCACGCCGCCGGAGATCATTCCGCGACCGGTGCTCCTGATCCCGGTCACGGTGCACCTCGTCGCCCGAGCACGCGACGCGCAGTTCGAGTCCGACGCAGGACGTCCCGTCTCTCCGTATGCGCCGTTCGTGTATCGGGTCGACGGCACCGACGACGAGACCCGTGGCCGCATCCAAGCACTCCTGGCCGGGGCCGAAGCGCATGCCGACGTTCTCGCCGGGGCGACGGTGCACGTGCTCTACGACGCCCCGGGCAGCGGCTACCGCTCCGACGCCCTGGAACCTGGTCGGGTGCTCCTCGCGAAGACCAACCTCTCCACGACCAGCCAGCCGGCCCTGGCCGGCGCTGCGCTGGCGTTGTCGGCCCACGACGACCTCCTCGGGCCGAGCACCGCGAGGATCGACGACGTGAACGGATTCCTCCGGTTGCTCTGGGAGGTGAGCGTCGTCCGGACGGCCGGCACGACCCTCCAGTACGTGACCGTCGACGGGCAGGGGCTGCCGGCCGAGATCTTCTCGCCCCCGACGGTCCCGCCGGTCGAGGGTGTGCCGTCCGGCGACACCGCGACGCTCACGATCGCGGTGCAGTTCCCGGCCGGCGTCGACTTCAGCGGATGGCACAACGCGTTCGCCGCACGGATCGACCCGGAGTACGCAGGCACCCTCCACCTCGAGATGGTTCGGGACGGCGCCGCACTGACCAGCCTCGCGCCCGCCTACCCGCCGGGGTGTGTCGCGTTCGGCGCCCGGTGGGGAGTCGAGCAGGTGATCCGCGCCGAGGTGGCGCCCGGGCTGTACGAGGCGGACTGGGTCGCCCAGCTCTACCACCTGCTCCAGTTCCGCGTGGTCGCCGATGCCGGAGCAGCGACGTTCGCCTCCTCGCTCTGGAGCCTCGCGCTCGGTCCCGTCGTCGACGACGAGGTCTCGGCCCGTGCGGGAACCGACGTGCAGACCTACCGGCAGGTCGTCCCCGTGTCGAGATTCGTCACCCAGCGAACGGCCGACCTCGGGGACGGAACGACCGACCCGTATGCGGCCGTCGGGTCGACGGTGCCGCTCGAGCTCCGCGTGCTCGATGTCTTCGGCAACACGCTCGACGGGGGCACCCATCGCGTCGGCCTGGACGTGCGGTACAACGACCCGTTGTGGAGTCCCGGAGAATGGCCGGGCACGAGCATCGCGTACCGGTTCGTGACGGATCCGAGCGAGGGTCCGACGCTCTCGCTCCGGCTGCGGTTCGACTCGGATGCCGTCACCGGTCGCGCGGACGCCGAGCGTCAGCTGACGACGGTGGTCTGGCAGCTCGCGGATCCGCGGACGAGCGCTGTCGTCACGACGTCGGTGCTTCCGGCATGGCAATCCAACGAGCTGCGCGTCGAGCTGCTGGACTACGCGCGCCGGATCATCGCGGTGCTCGGGACCGATGGGCGGCAGACTGCCGACGCGACCATCACGCTCCCGATCGACCCGACCGCACTCCGGTCCGCGGGTGAGGACGTCCTGCCCCTGTCGGTGACGCTCACGATGTGCCGCCCCGAGGATCTCGTCTACGTCAGCCCGGACGGGCGTTCCGTGGTGAAGTCGGCGCGGAACGCGGCATCCCTCGTCGCCGACCTCGAACCGCCTTCGGCGGGCACCGCCAAGGCCCAGGCGCGCGCGATCGCGACCGGCGAGCCGGTGCAGTCCGACGTCGCGCTCACCGAGTTCGCGACCGACTTCGAGGCCGTGTTCGCCGGGTTCGACGGCGGCGACGGGATGGCGCGCCTCGCCGTCCGTCCCGACGCGATGCGCGCCGACGCTGACAGTGCCTTCCTCTGGGTGCTTCGCTGGAGCCGGACGTCGGGGGTGCATGTCCAGGTGGGTGGGGGCGCTGCGTACTTCGCGCTCGCGCCGCTGTCGCTGCACCTCGAGAGCGCGACCGCGAGGGTGCCCGATCTGAGCGCCGGACCGTCGCCGACGTACGTCGGGCGGACTTTCGAAGGCGTGGATCTCGACGTATGGGCGGAGCGGTTCCTGCTCGCGTTCGACGAGATGCTCCGCCCCGCCTCGGCAGGCGCGATCGCGGCGTTCGATCCTGCCACGTATGCCCACCTGATGCAGGTGAAGGCGACCCTGGCGCAGTGCCTCGCGGAGGGGGTGGTGCCGGTGTACGACCCGGCGCCGGCAGGGTCGCCCACGGGCGATCTCGAGACCGCTCGCGATCATCTCGAGCAGACGGCGCTCGCCTCGCTCGGCGCCGCGTTCGGCAATGCGACCATCGCGCAGGTGCCGGTGGACATCGAGGTCGAGGGCGAGCGCGAGGGTGAGGGTGAGGGCGGCCCGGCGCGCCTCTTCGGCGGAATACGCCCAGCGGGGGGCTCCGCGGCGGGGGCGAACACGACCGGAGCGCCGACCGTGTCGAGCGCCCGGGTCGCGCTGGCGCCGACCACGGGATCGCACCCGGCGTACCTCACCTTCACGATCTCGGCCGGGGACCCGGGCGCGCACGCCAGCCTGCCACTCGAGCTCGAGTGGAGCGCGCGGTTCCTCGAGCACCTGGCATCGGAGGAGACCGACGGGTACGAGCCCTCCGAGTGGCTGCGAGTCGTGCTCGACCGACCGGGCGATCCGCTGCGCTTCGCCCTCGGCCGACTCACCGTGCCGATCCCGCAGCGCCGGTACCCCGCCACTCCCGCCGTGGAGTCGCAGGCCGCGGTACAGGCCGCGCCGTCATCGGGCGCGGTCACCGACCGTGACGGGGAGAACCCGCTGGCGCGATACCTGCGCTGGGACTACCGGACGAGGCTGTCGCTGCCGTCGGTCGAGGCCCAGGACACGCTGCGACTGCGCGTCCACGTCAACCTCCCGATCCAGGCGGTCGAACGGAGTGCCGCCGCGGCGCCGACCCTCTTCGAGGCACTCGCATCGTTCACGACCGCGTGGCCGACGATCCGCGCGTGGTGGAACGGCATCGTCGCCGGCTCTGAGACGCCGGAACCCGCCGACGTGCTCGGGCTCTACCTGAGGGAGGTCCAGGACGTGGCCGGCGCGTGGGCGCGCCGACTCGGTGTTCCGGTGCCGTGGGCCGACGGAGTGGCCGGGAAGCCGCATGGTGCGCCCGCGCCCGGTGTCGGGTCGTCGATCGACCTGGACGTCGACTTCGCCGACGCGTTCGTCGCGCCCGCGCGTCTGCGTGTCCGGGCACCGGGCACCGGTGACGTCGTCTGGCCACTCATCAACGACGTGGTCGCGACCCCGCAGAGTGCCCGAGAGGCAGTGTACGAGTTCGCTGACGCGATGCCCCGTGAGGGGTGCGCACTGAACGTGGACTGGCCGGATCTCGATGTGCTCACACGCCAGACCGCCAGGCTGGACTGCCAGGTGATCCGCAACGCGTCGCTCGCCGAGGGGGCGACCGAGGACCAGCCGGCACGGACGAATGCGCGATTCGTCTTCGGCACGCCGCTGGTCGGGTTCACGACCCCGGTGATCCCGAGCATCTCCGTGCCACCGGTCGGCCCGGTCACTGCCGGCGCCTCGCTGGCCGCGACGCTGCAGGAGGTGCTCGAACCGATCGTGCAATTGGGCGAGGGCGCGGGCGCCCGGCGACTGCTCACGATCGGCGTCGACTACAGCTTCGCGCTCGCGGGCACCGGCTCCCTGCGCGCACGGAATGCGATTCTCCTCGCCGACCGGATCGCCCTCGCGAATCCGACGGCGCGGAAGCCGGAAGTCGACTCGGTGGACGAGGGCCGGGACTTCCCGGCCGTCTGCCGTGAGATCGAGGTGAACTGCCGCGCCTGGTACGACTACTATCGACCGGTCACGCATGACGCGCTGCTCCACGTCTCGGTGCTCTCGTTCGCCGATTCCGCGGGCTCGGAACTCCCCCTGCTGCGCATCCCCCGTCTCGACATCACGGTTCCGAGCGGATGGTGGCCGACCTCCTGACCAGCGTCCGCCGGTACTTCGGTGCGCGTACCAACGGCGATCAGAGCACGAGGAACACGGTGGGCAGCGCCAGGTAGGCGGCCACGAAAAGCGCCGCGACCAGTACGGCGACCGACACCATCACCAGCGTCGAGCGGATGTCGCGGAGCCGCAGCGCCGCCACGGCCACGAGGATCGCGCATCCGACCGCGATGGCCGCCCACCAGAACACCGGGCTGGTCGTCGCGGCGATCGCCGTCAGCCCGTAGATGCCCTCGCCGATCAGGGTCCCGGCCAGCAGCCCGCCGCCGACGGCCGCTTCGCTCGGAGATCTCCGCAGCGCGAAGGTCGCCGCGCCGACCACGGGTCCGGCGATCAGGCCGATGACCGCCCACGAGATGGGGTCGAACGGGAAGCCGCGCAGCGTCGACACCACGGCGTAGCCGACGGTGAGCGCGACGAACGACACCGCGCCGGTCACGGCGGCCTCGGGGAACGACCGCGCCACGACGAAGACGAGCGCGACCGTCGGCAGCGTCCATCCCGTCACGGAATTGGCGAGCGATGCGGCCTCCTCCGGCAGGAACGTCTGGCCGAGCGAGGTCGCCCCGCCCAGCGCGACGGCGACGATCCCGACGAGGAGGACACGCGCCGCCTGGGGTGCGAGCCTCACACGGAATCGGGTCGCGGGCTCGAGGGTGGAATCGGTCACCGTGCCATCCTCGCTGCACTCGCCGCCGCGCACGCCCTCATCGACGCGAAGTCATCCTCGAGGTGGATCCGGCGGGCTGCGGTGTCACCAGGCGTCGGGCGCGGCGTCGGACACCAGTCCGTCGAGCAGCCAGCCGAGGCCGCGTTCGAAGATCTCGTCGCCGCTCCAGCGGGAGATGGGTTCACTGAGCTCCGCGGTCAGGCCGCCGAAGTCCGCCGCCCGTTCCTGCCCGCGCCGACGGCGTGCCGCGGGCTCCGGGTCCTGCGCGCGTCCGGTCTCGAACGCCGCCGATCCGATGGTGTGCACCAGCAGCACCTGGAGGCCGGTCACGGCGGCCGGACCGTCGAGGCCGGCCTCGCGGAGCGCGCCCAGCGTCACCTCGCCGAGTCGCAGTGCATTCGGCCCCACCGACTGGCGCACGAGCGCGAATGGCACGAGGTCGGGATGCGCGAGCAGCTCCCGCCGGCTGTCCCGCATGACGCGCTCGATCCGGGCGCGCCATCCGTCGTCGGTCGGCGTCGGGACGCCGCCGAGCATCGCATCGATCAGCTCGTCGACGAGAGCGGCCTTGTCGGCGATGTGCGCGTAGATGCTGTTCGGTGCGACTCCGAGCCGATCGGCCACGCGTCGCATCGACACAGCGTCGAGCCCGCCCTCGCGGAGCAGTTCCATCGCGGCATCCGTGACCTGCTGCCGAGTCAGGCCTGCGCGTTGTCCGGCGGTCCGTGCCATGCAGCTATTGTACGGCGATCAATTGAGTTGTACACTGTCCAATATGAACGAGATCCTCCTCTTCCACCATGGCCAGGGACTCACCGACGGAGTCCTCGCGTTCGCCGAGGCGCTGCGCACGGCGGGGCACATCGTGCACACGCCCGACTACTACGACGGCAAGGTGTTCGCGACGCTCCACGAGGGCGTCGCCTACCGCGACGAGATCGGCATCCCCGAGCTCGCGAATCGCGCGGTCGCGGCGGCCCAGTCGCTGCCGACCGACCTCGTCTACGCCGGCTTCTCGCTCGGCACCGGTCCGGCGCAGCTGCTCGCCCAGACCCGACCAGGAGCCCGCGGTGCCCTCCTCATCTCGGGCTGCCTCCCGTCGGCGGTCTTCGAGACCCCCTGGCCGACGGATGTCGCGCTCGCCGTGCACACGACCGAGCACGATCCCTGGGTCGATCTCGACATCGCCGACGCCTTGGTGTCCGAAGCGCATGGGACGCTCGAGCGCTATCCGGGGTCGGCGCACCTCTTCGCCGACCCGGCGAGCGCCGACTACGACCCCGCACTCGCCGAGCGGCTGGAAGCCTCGACGCTGGCGTGGCTGCACGAGCTCGAGCGGTCAGGGCGCGCGGGGGCGACCTCGGCGGCGTAACGCCGGCGGCGCGGAGCCGGGGGCGCGGCATGCGAACTGGCCCGCGCCATCCGCTCGCCGCCCATGCCTGCGCCAGTTCGGCACGCTCTGCGCCGGTCGGGATGGCGCGCAGCACGCCGAAGTGGCGCAGGCGGCGGGCGGGTCGCGCGGCGATCAGCGCGAGATCACCTTCGGCGACGACACCGCCTTGAGACCGTGGATGCCGAACTCGTGGCCGTAGCCCGACGCTTTGGTGCCGCCGAACGGCACGTTCGGGTTCACCGCGCCGTGCTGGTTGATCCACACGGTACCGGCCTGGATCCGACGGGCGACCTCGACGGCCGCCTCCGGGTCGTTCGACCACACGGACGCGCCGAGACCCTGCTCGGAGGCATTCGCGCGCGCGATCGCGTCGTCGACATCCGTGTACTTCACGACCGGGATGACGGGACCGAACTGTTCCTCGTCGACGAGCGCCGCGCCATCCTCGATGTCGGCCACCACGGTCGCGCGGTAGAACAGCGGACCGAGCTCCGGCGCCGGCTCGCCGCCCGCGACGATTCGGGCGCCGCGCGCCCGCGCGTCGTCGACGAGCCGGCTGACGATGTCGAACTGCGGCTCGTTCTGGAGCGGACCCAGCACGTTGCCCTCGTCGAGCCCGCGACCCATGGGCATGACCCTGGCCAGCTCGGCGAGCGCCTCGACGACCTCGTCGTAGACCGACTCGTGCACGTAGAGTCGCTTCAGCGCCGCGCACGTCTGACCGGTGTTGATGAAACAGCCCCAGAAGAGGTTCTCGGCGAGCGCCGCGACATCCGTACCGGGAAGCACGATGCCGGGGTCGTTGCCGCCGAGCTCGAGCGTGAGCCGGGCGAGGTTGTGCGCCGACGACTCGACGATCTTCCGGCCGGTCGCGGTCGAGCCCGTGAACATGATCTTGTCGATGTCCGGGTGCGCGGCGATGGCGGCCCCGACCTCGCGGTCGCCGGCGATCGCCGTGAGCACGCCCTGGGGGAGGCGCCGGTTGACGACCTCCACCATCGCGAGCACCGACAGCGGCGTGAACTCGCTCGGCTTCACGACGACCGCGTTGCCCATTCGCAGCGCCGGCGCGATCTGCCAGACCGTGATCATCATCGGCCAGTTCCACGGGCCGATCGCGCCGACGACGCCGAGCGGCTCGTAGTGCAGTTCGGCGCGAGCCGGGCCGTCCTCGAAGACGACCTCGGGCTCGATCGCGGTGTCGGCCGCGTTCCGCACCCATGCGGCGCAGGCGCCGACCTCGAAGCGGGCGTTCGGCCCGTTCAGTGGCTTGCCCTGCTCGCGTGAGAGCAGCACGGCTAGCTCCTCGGCGTTCGCCTCGATCTCGTCGGCGATGGCGTGCAGGATGCGGCTGCGCTCGCCGTGTCCGAGCGCGGCCCACGCGGGTTGCGCCGACCGGGCGGCGGAGACTGCGGCATCGAGGTCGGCGACGCCGTGCACCGGCGCGTGGCCGATGATCTCGCGCGTCGCGGCATCCGGAATGGGACGGCCGATCTCGGGCGGAGCGGTGATCGTCTCGAGGATCGTCGTGGATTCGGTGGTGGGCATGGTGTCCTCCATGGATCAGTCGGTCGACCGTGGAATCAGTCGGTGGGGTACGCGGTGTCGCTGAGCACCGTGAGGCGGCTGTCGAACGGCAGGTGCACGGGTGCGAGCGTGGGGCCGTCCCAGCAGAACATCCGGCCGATCGAGCGCTCGTTCACGAGGTCGATCACCAGGAACGACTCGACCGGCATGACCGACTCGCTCCAGTGCAGCATCACGATGCCGTCGCCGAGCTCGTACGCGCTGGCGGCGTCGACGTCGCCGAGGCCCTGCTCGGCGCCGCGGACGCAGTACCAGACGAACGTGCCGGCGTTGAGGTAGATGTGCTCGTAGTGCTCGGTCGGGCTGTAGCGGTAGAAGATGCGCTTGCCGACGAGCTCGTTCGACCGGCGGAGCGGTTCGACCGGGCCGGTGCCGGCGATGCGACCCGTGAGGATCTCGGTGTGCATGCGCACCGCGCCATCCCGGTCGACGAAGCTCGAGTCGGCGACCGTCACGCGACCGTCGGTGCGGTCGACGACCATCGAGACGTCGCTCGCGTGCGCGCCCTCGCCCTTGATGAAGTCGACGAAGTAGAGCCCGGGTCGTGCCTCGACGGCCCGGTACGGGTGGGTGCCCGTCATGCCGACTCCGTCGCCGCCGACGATGGTCCAGGTGACGGCGCCGCCCGCGAAGCGGTGCGCGATGGTCCATCCGTTGTCGAAGGCGATGTCGAACTCTACGCCGTCGAGGTCGTCGGTGGCGTCGAGCGATGGCGCGCCGAAGCCGTCGAGCATCGCGGTGACGTCGGGCCAGTCCTCGACGGGAACGTAGTCGTGAGCGGTCCGGCCGGGGGCCTGCGTGGTGTCGGTCATGATCGTGGGTCCTTTCGTGGAACGGGAAAGCGGAGTCAGCTGGCGGCCGACGTGACGGTGTCGTAGTCGATGTCCTTCTTGAGGCGCGGGAGGACCGCGCCGACGGCGAAGGCGATGGGGATGAGCCAGAGCAGGAGCTTCGCGGTCGCGCCCTCGCTGAAGAGCATCGCGTCGTAGTTCTGCAGCGCGATCACGAGGACCGCGACGACGAGCACGAGCGACACGGCGGGCGCGGCCTTCGTCGTCCAGAACCCGCGCTCGGACTTCTCGCGAAGGAAGAACACCACGATCGCCAGCGAGGCCAGCGCCATCATCACGATGAAGCCCACCGTGCCGAGCGCGACGAACCATGCGTAGACGACCTCGATCGCGTCGGCGCCGGCGAGCAGGAAGCCGGTCACGATGATCGCGACGATCACGCCGTTGGCGAGCGCCGCAGCGGCGGGCGCGTGCGAGCGCCGGCCGACGCGGGCGAGCGGCTTGGGCAGCACGCCCGCGCGAGCCAGGGCGAACCCGTACCGGGCGAACATGTTCTGCATGCCGATGAGCATCGCAATGAAGCTCGACACGACGAGCACCTGCATCGTGACATCCAGCCACGGACCGACGTACGTCGCGGCGAGGCCGAAGATGACGCCCGCCAGGTCGTCGGAGGCCGCCTGCTGCACGTTGTCGGGGCCCACGGCGAAGCTGACCGCCCACGTGGCGACCGTGTAGAAGATCGCGACGAAGAGGATCACGGCGTACAGCGCCAGCGGGATGGTACGGCGCGGGTTGCGCGCCTCCTCGCTGAAGACGGTGGTGGCCTCGAACGTGGTGAAGCACGCGAAGACGAACAGCACGGCCACGCCGAAGCCGGGGTTGGCGAGCTGCGACGGGCTGAAGCTCTCGAGGGATGGCGCGTTGCCCCCGGAGCCGAGGACGATGCCGCCGACCAGGATGGCCACCACGGCGATCTCGAGCACGAGCAGGATGCCGAGCACCCTGAGGTTCAGGTCGACCCCCCGCATCGCGAGCACCGTGGTCACGGCGATGAAGCCGAGCGCCCAGACCCAGACGGGAAGGTCGAGGCCGAGCCATCCGGCGACCAGCTGCTGGGCGAACACGCCGAACTGGGCCCAGAAGCCCACCTGTAGCGCGATGTAGGTGACGATCACGATGCCCGCGGCCCCCGTCGCGGCGTGGCGGCCGAGCCCGCGCGCGATGTAGGCGACGAAGCCGCCGGCGTGCACGATGTGCCGGCTCATCTTGAGGTAGCCGACGGCGAAGAGCGCGATGACGACCGCGACCATGAGGTAGACGAGCGGAACGCCCGGCCCCATGATCGAGAACAGCACGGGCCCGGCGCCGACGAACGCGGCCATGGGCGCCGCAGCGGCGATGACGAAGAAGGCGATGCCGACGAAGCCGAGGCTGTTCGGCTTCAGCGCGGTGCCGTGCGCCACATCCGACGCGGTCAGCTTCGGTTGGGTGTCGATGCTCATGATGTCCTCCTTTGGACTTCACGTGGTGCGGTTGATCAGGGGATGGGGCGGGCCGTGGCGCTCAGGCGCGGGCGGCCAGGAGCCGATCGTCGACGTCGACGTCGGTGTACTCGGCGAGGATGCGGCGGGCTTCGATCAGTCCGCTCTCGATGGCGCCGTCGATGAAGCCGCCCCAGCCGTGGGCGTAGTCGGCGCCCGCGAATCGCAGGCGGCCCTGTCCGGCATGGAACCCGGGCAGCGCGCCCGACAGGTACCCGGGCCGGTGCATCGGCCAGGTCTCGCCGGCGTACTCGTCGGCGACCCAGTCGTGCGCCTCCACCGCGGTGACCCGTGCGCCGGGGATGAGCCGGCCGATGACCTGCTCGATCGCCGAGGCATCCGTCGGGTCGATGGCGGATGCGTCGGAGCCGAAGCCGATGACGATGATCCCGTCGCCGTCGGGGTACTCGCCCTGGAAGAAGTTCAGCGGCCAGTCCTTCTCGCCGAACGCGACGAACGGCTCGGTCACGCCCTCGAGGCGGAACCAGACCTTGGTGCCGAGGCCGGTCTGGCCGCCGCTCGCCGCGGTCCGCAGGGGCTGAGGGAGTTCGGGAGCGACTCGCACCCTGGCGAGCGTGGCGAGCGGGAACGTCGCGATGGCGTATCGGGCGGTGTGGACGTGCCCGTCGGCGGTCGTCACCGAGACCGTGTCGTCGTCGTGCTCGATCGCCTCGACGACGGTGCCGAAGCGCAGCTCGGCGTCGGAGTCATCCGCGATGGCGTGCGCGAGGCGGCCCGTGCCGCCCTCGACTTTGTACGAGGCGCACGCCTCGAAGTTCACGGCCCAGTCGCCGTTGGTGAGCGCGACCCAGCGCAGCGCCTGCGTGTACGCAGCCTGCTCGATCGAGCCGTTGACGTTGAGGGTCCAGAACGTCTCGAGGAGGGCGCGGTCCGCCGGATTCAGGTCGAGCGCGGCGATGCGATCCGCGATCGTCTCATGGTCGACGGATGCGACGAGGTCGCGCTGATCGAGCGGCTGGAAGGGGCGCGGGAAGACGTGCCGCGAGTCGGCGGTCAGGCGGCGGTTCGGCTCGTCGAGCCGGGCGAGCAGCTCGTCGGGGTCGCCCGATCGCGGCGCGCCGTCCTCCCACCAGTGCGCGATCACCGGTGTCGGGCTCGGCACCGTGCCGATGCCGTAACGGGCGAGCTCGGCCCAGACGTGCGGCTGCGTCCAGTGGACCCAGGTGCCGCCGAGTTCGAGACCGCGCCCGAGCCCCTCGGCGTACCAGGTGCGGCCGCCGATCCGGTCGCGGGCTTCGAGGATCCGAACCGAGAGGCCGCGCTGCGTGAGCTCGCGGGCGGCGGTCAGGCCGGCGAAGCCGGCACCGAGCACGACCACGTCGACCTCCGACCCGTCGGGGTCGGCGTGTGGGTTGGGATCTGGAGACATCGTCGTTTCCTTCGGATGGGGAGCACCGCCGGTCGTCCTCGACCAAACTAAGCAAGTGCTGAGCTTCGATGCGGGTAAGCTAAGCACATGCTTAGTTCGATGTCAACGGATGCCGCGGGCGAACCCGTCCGCGTGCCTACACTGGTGCGCATGACCGAACCCCGGCGCCGACCGCTCAACCACGGCGACGGCCGGGAGGCCCTGCTCGCCGCGACCGTGCACGTCGTGGCCGCGAAGGGCATGCGCGGCATGACGTTCCGCGCCGTCGCCGACGAGGCCGGCGTCAACAACACCCTCATCGCCCACCACTTCGGCACGCGCGACCGGCTGCTCGCCGCGGCGCTCGAATGGTCGATGGAGCGCTCGATCGGGCTGGCGAACCTCGCCGACTATGCGAGCGACGCCGAGTCGTTCCGCTCGGCCCTGGTCGACAACGTCCTCTCCGAGCCCGCGTTGCAGGTGTTCCAGTTCGAGATGGTCCTCGAGGCGAGTCGACGTCCCGACCTCCAGCCGGCGGTCCGCACGCTGTACCAGCGGTACGTCAGCGAGCTCGCGCAGGGGCGGTCGATGCTCGGGTTGCCGGGCAGCGAAGCCCTCGATCGAGCAATGTTCGCCGCGATCGACGGGCTGGTGTTGCAGTACCTGGGCCGGTCCATCACCGCTGAGCAGCTCGCCCAAGCGGTCGACGCCCTCGGTGTCGCGGTCTCCGGGAGCGCGCAGCGCTGAGGGGTCCGACGGCGCGGACCCGCAAGAACCCGGGACTCGCGCATTCGCCGCGTCGGGCCCGGCTGTTAGCCGCCGTTGCTCGAGATGGCCAGGCCGCCGAAGATGAGCAGGAACATCGCGAGGAGCGCGCCCGCCACCACGGCGAGCCAGCCCACGATCACGGCGGTGAGGGCGAGGCCGCGGCCGCGCTCGCCCGTGCGCTTGATCTGCGACAGCGCGACGTGGCCGAAGATCAGGCCGAGGATCACGGTGAACCACACCGTGATGATGGCGACGATCGCCCAGACGTTCCAGCGATCGGTCTGCGGGGTTGCGGCAGCAGTCATGGCGCGAGGCTAGCCCGGGCCCGCCGACTCGGCAGGGACGTTTGGCCCGGCGCACTCGAGGGGAGCGGTACCCGATCGTGGGTTGCGGCGACGCGGGTTCGAGCGGTTGCCCGGACCGCTCGTCGAAGACGGGAGCGAACCGGCGTGAACGGCGCGCCGCGACATCCATCAGGAATCGAGAAGCGGGCCCCGAGCGCCCCGCGTAGCGTCGCCGACATGACCACAGAGACCACGACCCTCGCCCGCATCGACTCGATCACCCTCGGCGCCCCCGACCCCGAGGCATCCGCCCGCTTCTATCGCGACGCCTTCGACCTCGATGGCCGGGTGCGCACCGCGGCGACGGCTGCCGCGACCGACGGCTTCCGCGGGTACACCATGTCGCTGGTCGCGCCGCAACCGGCGAACGTGACTGCCCTGTTCGACGCGGCGGTCGCCGCCGGCGCCGACATCCTGAAGCCGCTCGCGAAGTCGCTCTGGGGCTTCGGCGGCGTGGTGCAGGCCCCGGATGGCGCGATCTGGAACCTCGCCACGTCGACCAAGAAGGACTCGGCGCCGGCGAGCCGCGCGTTCGACCATGTCGTGCTCCTGCTCGGCGTCGAAGACGTGCCGGCCAGCAAGCGCTTCTACACGGAGCGCGGCCTCGCCGTCGGCAAGAGCTTCGGCAGCTACGTCGACTTCGACCTGCCTGGCAGCCCCATCGGCCTCGGGCTCTACCGGCGACGTGCGCTCGCCAAGTCGGCCGGTGTCTCGCCCGACGGCTCCGGCTCGCACCGCATCCGGATCAACGGGGACGGCGGCGCGGTCGTCGACCCCGACGGCTTCGAGTGGGATGCCCCGGTGAGGTGACACCGGGCCCGCCCACGCGCCACCTGGTCGCACACGGCGGACGCCCGACCTGCCGCGCAGGCCGGGCGTCCGCAACGCTCCCTCGTCGGGTTCCGCTATCCGCGAGTCCACTGCTGGGTCGTCGCCGTGGCGTCGCACGCAGCGAGCGCGATTCCCCACTCCGATTCGGGCGCGGCCAGGCACAGTCCCGCGTCCGCGACGCTGCTGATCGTCAGGTCGGCGTTCAGCTCCCACTGCTGGTCGGCTGCTCCCGTGCAGTCGGCGATCATCAGCCCGCTGCCGGCGGCGACGTCACCCGCCACCTCGACGCACATGTCGCCGTAGACCGTGAGCTCCTTCTCCGCGGTCCAGTCGAACGACTGGTTTCCGCCGCCGTTGCAGTACCAGAGGCCGAGCTTCGTGCCGGCGGTCGTGGAGAAGCCGGGCACGTCGACGCAGACGCCGTGCTGCACGCTCACGATGGGCTCGCCCGGCGGGGCGGGCGGCAGGTCGTTGAGCTGCTCCTCCTTCAGGAGGCCCCAGCCCCACTGCAGCTGCGCGAGGCCGGACTCGTTCGTGACCTCGAGGTCCCCGTCGCCGACCATCTCCGTGAGGGTGTAGGCGTCGTTCGTGCGCAGGCCCGGCCAGTAGACGATGCCGATGCCCTGGTCGCGTGCCACCTCGGTGAGGGCGCCGAGGTACGACGTGTACACGTCGCCCTCATGGTTGCCGTAGTTCAGCCCGGTCGTCATGGGCGAGCCCGCCTCGGACACGACCGTCCGCCAGCCGTACTCGCCGATGCGGGGGAGGAGGTTCTGCTTCCACTCGTCCTCGGTGGTGTGGTCGGCCCAGAACCCGTAGAAGTGCAGCGAGAGCAACGTGCCGTCGAGCTCCTCGGCGGCGCCGACGCCCGTGACGTCGTCGTTGTACCCGGTGCCGGAGATGATCACGCGCTTCCTCGGAACGTCGGCGTGGTCGTCGAGCCAGCCCGAGGTCAGTGAGACCCACTCGTCGAGCGAGTAGCCGAACGGCTCGTTCATCGGCTCGAAGTAGACCCGCGGGTTCGATCCGTACTCGGCGACCACGGTGTCCCACATCGCATCGAATGCGGCCGGGTCGTCGACCCGGCCGTCCTTGGCGTCGTCGGCTTCCCAGTAGCTGAGGATGACCTTGAACCCGTTGTCGACCGCCGCGTCGATCGCACCCTGGTACGAGTCCCACCAGCCGGTGCCGACGCTCGACGGGTTGATCGGGAGTCGAACGGTGTTGGCGCGCACCTCACGACGGAACTCCAGGATGATGCCGGATGCCTTCGCGAACGTCGTGGCGTAGTCGTCGTGAGTGCTCAGTCCGGAGGGCACGACCTCGTCGTCGGCGTAGTTGTCGCGGGGGTCGGCCCAGTTCACGCCGCGGAACTCGCCGGTTCCGGTCGGTCCGATCGCGGGGTTCGCCCATGCCGGCGTCGACAGCGCCGCCGGCATCAGGAGGGCCGCCCCGAGGGCGATGGCGAGTGTTCGTCTCATGCAAGCTCCAATCGATTCCGGCGCGTCGCTGCGCCGCCGCGAGATCGGATGTTTACGTCAACATCCGACTGCGAACATGCCACATGGAGCGTGTGAGGGCAAGGGGCGCGCCCGACATGACGAAAGCCCGGCCCCTGGGGGGCCGGGACCAGGCGTTCGCGTATCGGCCGCGCCGTCAGCTCGTCTGCGCCGCGTCGCTGCGCCGGTACTGATAGGGGTTGCTGAGGATCTCCTTCTCGGGGCGCGCGCGGCGGCCCCCGAGCCATCCGTCGAGGAGGTGCCGCTCACTCCGATGCGGCGGGCCATCGCGCGGCGCGTCACCGAGAGCGCCACGACCGTTCCGCACTTCTTCCTGACGGCCGACTGCCGCGTCGACGAGCTGCTGGAGCTCCGTCGCCGGGTGAACGAGGCGTCGTCGGTCCGCGTCTCGGTGAACGACTTCGTGCTGAAGGCCTGCGCCGGCGCGTTCGCCGACGTTCCGGAGGCGAACGCGACCTGGGGAGAGACGGCGATCCAACGTCACCGGTCCGTCGACATCGGGGTCCCGATCGCCATCGACGGCGGCCTTCTCACCCCCGTGGTGCGGGGCATCGACCGCATGGGACTCGGGGAGGTCGCGGCCGCGGTCGCCGACCTCGCCGATCGTGGCCGTTCCGGCCGGCTCAGGCAGGAAGAGCTCGAGGGCGGGAGCTTCAGCGTGTCGAACCTCGGCATGTACGGAACGACCGAGTTCTCGGCCATCATCAACCCGCCGCACGCGGGCATCCTCGCCGTCGGGGCCGCACGCCAGCTGCCCGTCGTCGAGGACGGCGCGCTCACGGTCAGCATGGTGATGACCGTGACGCTCTCGGCCGACCATCGCGTGCTCGACGGCGCACTCGCGGCGCAGTGGCTGGCGGCCTTCGTGCACCGGATCGAGCACCCGCTGTCGATCCTGCTGTAGCGGTCGTTCCCGTTCAGCTCAGGAGGCGGGCGACCGCGGTCGTCACCACCTCGCGCACCCGCGCGTCGGAGTCGCCCTCGAGCAGGACCGGCAAGATCGAGGCGAGCACGGTCACGATCGCGAGGGCCTCGGCGGGGGAGTACCGAGACGAGACCGCGCCTGAGGCCTGGGCGTCGGCGATCGACGCGAGTTTCGCGGCATCCGTCGCCAGCAGCTCGGGGGAGCGCATGCCGGCGCCACCGCGCTCGAGGCGGTCCCACAGTGCGAGGCGCACGAGTTCGGGGCGGGCGACGTACGAGTCGACGAGCTCGCCCGCGTAGGCGTCGAGGTGCTCGGGGTCGATGGGGTTCTCGGCGACCAAGCGTGCCACGAGCGCGGCGAAGACGGCGTCGAACAGCTGCTCCTTGTTGCCGAAGTACGAGTAGAGCAGTGCCTTGTTGCAGGCGGCGGCGTCGGCGATGCGATCGACCCGGGCGCCCGCGATGCCGCGTGCCGAGAACTCGGCGGTCGCCGCCTCGAGGATGCGGGCGCGGGTGAGGTCAGCATTGCGTGCCATCCTGCGAGTATATAACCGTTTAGTTGCAAACGGTGCGGAAACGTGCTTCACTCGGAGCATCCGAAGTAACCAACCGGTTAGGAACAAGCTCATGGAACGACAGGTCGCCCTGGTGACCGGTGCCTCGTCGGGCATCGGCGAGCAGACCGCACTGGAACTGCTGCGTCGCGGCGTCACGGTCTACGGCGCGGCACGGCGAGCCGAGCGGATGTCGGGACTCATCGACGCCGGCGGGCACGCCATCGCGATGGACGTGACGGATGACGCGTCGGTTCGCGCCGCGGTCGACCGCATCATCGCCGAGCAGGGCCGTATCGACGTGCTCGTCAACAACGCCGGGTACGGCTCGTACGGCGCGCTCGAGGACGTGCCGATCGACGAGGCGCGGCGCCAGTTCGAGGTCAACGTCTTCGGCCTCGCCCGCATCACCCAGCTCGTTCTGCCCGGAATGCGCGAGCGCCGCTCGGGCACGATCGTGAACATCTCCTCGATCGGCGGGCGCATCTACGAACCGCTCGGCAGCTGGTACCACGCAACGAAGTTCGCCGTCGAGGGCCTCAGCGACTCGCTCCGCGTCGAGCTCGAGCCGCATGGCATCCGCGTCGTCGTCATTCAGCCGGGCGGAGTCCGCACCGAATGGAACGGCATCTCTCGTCGCAGCGCGCTCGAGCGCTCGGGCGAGACGGCGTATGCCGCGCAGGCGCGCGCGCTCGCGCGCACCCTCGAAGCGGCCGACCGGTCGGCGGCGTCGACCGAGCCGCACGTCGTCGCGGCCACGATCGCGGATGCCGCGACCGCGCGGCGCCCGCGCACCCGCTACGCGACGCCGTTCAGCGCGAAGTTCATCGTCGGACTGCGTCGTCTGCTGCCCGACCGGCTCTTCGACCTCGTGATCCGCAGCGTCTTCGCGCCGACGAAGGCCGAGCTCGCCGCAGACGAGCCGCCGCGCTCTGCGGAGGGCCGTTCCGGCGCCGGTGAGCGCCTCGCGGCGTAGTGCACCGCCACCTCATCGCGAGTCCCGGGTTCGCGCATGTCCCGCCACGGTTGCGCCACTTCGGCATGCCGCGCGCCAGTCGTACCGGCGCGGAGGCCGCGCAGGTGGCGCAGGGGCGTCGGGGTCGCCGCGGCCGCCGGCCTCACGGGCGAGCGGCCGCTCCCAGCAGCTCGTCGGCGATCGTCGACGCCCACGCGTCGATCGCGTCCCACTCGCGGAAGTCGCCCTCGGGCATGATGTCGCGGATCGCGGGCATCCAGACGATGACGCGGTCGGCGCCGTGGATCTTGTCGTGGTCGTACGCGCCCCGGAACACCTGCGTTCCGCGCGGGTGCACGAGGTCCTCGTACTTCGCGAACTGCTTGGGCTCGGCGCCCTTCAGCACGTCCTTGCCCTCCTCATCCACCTCCTCGGTGCCGAGCGGGCCGCTCGCGAACAGCCAGGTCGGCTTCGCGGCGAGCACCTCGACGTTGCGCTCGACCAACTTCCTCGCGGCCTTGCGCCAGTTGAACTCGTAGGTCGCGGAGCCGACCACGTAGGCGTCGTAGCCGGATGCCTCGGCCACGTCCTTGCATCTCATGACGTGGACCTCGAGCCCGCGCCCGGTCAGCGCCTCGCCGATGCGTTGCGCGATCCCCTCGGTCGCGCCGTACTTGCTCGCGTAGGCGACCAGCACTCTCATCGCCGTCCTCCTTCGTCGCTGCCTGCGCCTCTCAGGCCTCGCACGCTACGCCGCATGCCGGGCGGCGCCGCGGACCAAGGTCACTCCGGGCTGCGAGGAGTGATGCCGTGCGCGCATGCTCTCCACTGCGCCATCACACGGACCTGCGACCGCGCGTTGGGCAATACTGAGCGGGTGCCGCTCGAGATGCCGTCGTGATCGCCGTCCACTACTACGCTCCGATCGCCGCCGGGGTGATCGCGGCGATCTTCGGCCTGGTCGCGTTCGCGAACGGCTCGCTCGTCGGCGGCCTGATCGCCGTCGGAGGCGTCGCGACCGCGATCGTTCGGTGGCGCGCGATGCGGGCCGAGCTCCTCGAGATCGCCGAGTACGCCGAGCCGGAGGTCGCCCCCGAGCCCGACCTCGATGCCGACGCCGACGGGAACGACCCCGACCCGAGCGGAATCGCGGAGCCCCGCACGCACCGGTGATCGCGTCGCGACGCCGAAGGCGACGCGACCCGAGACCCGCGCGATCAGTGCGGCGACCGCAGCTGGTCGCCCGGCCGCAGTGCCGTGTCGGGGCCGCAGCCGAGCTCGCCCGGCTGCAGCAGGATGTCGGGCACGGCCGCGGTGGGGCGTCGCGACATCCGGGCAGGCCCCGACCTCAGCTGCCCGTCGCTGCGGCGCCGTGCAGCGCCCTTGCTCACGGCATGAGACGGGGCGACGCCGGGTCGGCGTGGCCCTCGTCGACCGACTCGATCGTCACCGGCACGGCCGCCGCCGCTGCGGCCGCGGTCGCGGCGGTCGGCGCGGCGACCGGACGCTGCTCCTGAAGCCGCAGCAGCGCGTCGACCGCGTCGGCCTCACCGTCGGCGCGTCGCCGGTGCTCGGTCGTGAGCACGAGCAGGATCCCGAGCAGGATCGCCATCGGCGTGAACATCAGGCCGAACAGCGGCCCGCCGGAATCGATGAAGAACGCCAGCCCGATCAGCGCGGCGGGGCTCGCCGTGAGCAGGGCGCCCCAGATCGATCCGAGCGACATGGCGTAGACGCCGGCGCCGATGCTGAGGCCGACGCCCACCACGGTGAGGATCGGACCGCCGAACCAGAACTGGGCGTGCCCGACCCAGGCGCCGAACATGTTCAGCACGAGTCCGAACAGCAGGGCGGGAACGGCGGCGATTGCGCAGAGCACGAAGGCGGTCACCCCGGGCGGGGTCGGACGGTCATCCTCGGAGCGACGAGTGTCCATGGCCGGAGCGTAGGGGCGGCGCGCCGAGGTTCGCCCCCGGGTGCGCACTGAGAGCGACCGCGTCGGGGACGGCCCGAGCTGTCGTGACTGAGTACCGGAGTACCGGAGTACCGCAGTACCGGACGACCGGAGTGCCGGAGTGCCGGAGTGCCGGAGTACCGGAGTACCGGAGTACCGGAGGATCGCGTGCGGAAGACCGTCCCGCGATCGCGGGATCAGCGGGCGGAGAGGAACGAATCGACGCGCGCCCCAGCCATCGGCGCGCGCGCCCCCGCTCGTGCGCCCAGATCGCGAGTTCGACGCGGTTCCGGGCATCGAGCTTGGTCATGAGGCTCGCGATGTGCGTCCTTGCTCGCGTAGGCGACCAGCACTCTCATCGCCGTCCTCCTTCGTTGCGATACGCGCCTCTCAGGCCTCGCACGTCACGCCGCATGCCGGGCGTCGCCGCGGACCAAGGTCACTCCGGGCTGCGGCGCGCCAACCCGGCGCGCGCGGTCAGGCGGGGTGGCGCACCAGCCGCTCGAGCCTGCGAACGGCCGCCCCGGTGCCGTCCTCGTCGGCCATACGGTCCGCCGCCGACCGGACGGTGGCGGCGTGCTCGGGTGCCGACGCGATGGCGTCGGTCAGACGCGCGGCGGTGAGGCGGCGCTGCGGGATGGGCGCGGGCGCCAACCCGGTGCGATGGAGCGTGGCGCCCCAGAACGGCTGGTCGGCGATGAACGGCACGATGATCGACACCGTTCCGGCCGCCGTCGCGGCCTGCACGGTGCCGATGCCGCCGTGATGCACCGCGGCCACGGCGTGTGGCAGCACGGCCGCGTGGTCGACGGAGCGGGTCACGAGCACGTCGTGCCCGCGCAGATCGTCGGAGATCGCGAGACCGCCGAGACCCGTTGCGACGAGCAGGCGCAGCCCCCGCGATCTCGCCGCCTCGACGACCGCGCGTCCGCGCGCCGCCGGGTCGCCCGCCGCCATCGATCCGAACCCCGCGTACAGGAACGGACCGCCGCGCATGAATGCCTCGACGGCTCGGTCGGCCGACGGCCCCGCGTCATCCGCCGCCACCGACCGCCACGCGCCCGTCAGCTGCACCGACTCGGGCCAATCTGCCGGCCGCGGCAGGATCGCCGGGCTGATCGGCAGCAGCGTCGCCGACGGCGCCGAGGCCCGCCGCGACCGCCGCACTCCGATCGCGGCGGCCGCCTCGTCGAGTTCGCGACGGAACATCGCCGACGCTGCCGACGCAGCCCGATACGTGAGCGGATTCAGCGGACCCAGGGAACGGGTGACCGTGCCCGCCGCGGGGAACTCGCGCGTTGGCGTCACCGCGGGCACCATCTCGACGAGCACGTGCGGGATGCCGAGCGCGTCGGCGGCGATCGGCGCCGAGAGCACCTTCGGGTGCCAGGCGATCACGTCGGGCCGGAACTCGCGCGCCGCCTCGACCGCGCCGACGAGGACGCCGCGCATCACCGGCCGCACCACGTCGCGAAGGTTGCGCATCGCCGCGACCGGCGACACGCCCTGCGACTCGATCATCGCCGTGAAGTCGACGCCCAGGCTCTGCACGTCGAGCCCGCTGAGGTCGGCGCCCGACCGATCCGGCATCGCCAGGCGAACCTCGTGATCGGATGTCGCGGCGCGCCGAGCGAGCGCTGCGAACGGCTCCACGTCGCCGCGTGATCCGGCGCTGACCAGCAGGATCCTCATTCTGCCTCCTCCGGCGTGAGCGCGGCGGCGGCGAGGAGCCGGTCGTCGGTCGTGAGACCGTGCGTGTACAGCTCGGCGAGCGGCACGGAGATGCGGCGCAGTGCGTCGTCGGGGCCGCCCGCCCACGAGGCCAGCGGGCCGAGCATCAGGAAGGGCGCGACGCCGAGCATCACGAGCGTGGCCGCCTGCGCGTCGGGGTCGCGCGAGGTGCGGAGCCATCCGCTCGCCGAGCCGTCGGCGATCATCGCCCGGGCGACGTCGAGCAGGCGCGCGAACAGGGCGTCGGAGGCCTCGCCGCCATCGCCGAGCATGCGCGCGAGGTACGGGCCGTAGGTGCCGAGCACCTCGCCGAGCACGTCGGAGGCGCTGGTCGCGCCGCCGTGCTTCTCGGCAATGAATCGCGCCACGCGGGCGTCGCACTCCTCGCGGAGCGCGAGCTTGGTGCCGAAGTGGTGGGTCACGAGCGCGGTGCTGACGCCTGCGTGCGCGGCGATGTCGCGCATCGTCGCGGCGTCGTACCCGCGGGCGGCGAACCGGTCGAACGCGCTTGCGAGGATGCGCGCGCGAGCGGTCAGGTCGCCGTCGACGACCAGGGCTGTACGCATGTACAGGATTCTGTCAGAGCGTACAGCGTGCGTCCACCCTGCGATTCAGCGGGTCGCCTGCCCGCGCTCGTGCGCCCAGATCGCGAGCTCGACGCGGTTGCGGGCGTCGAGCTTGGTCATGAGGCTCGCGATGTGCGTCTTCACCGTGCTGAGCGAGATGTGCAGCTCGCGGCCGATCTCGTCATTGCCGAGACCGCGGGCGACGGCGGCGAGCACGTCCTCCTCGCGGTCGGTGAGCGGCGACGACGGCTGCGACGGCGCGGGCCCAGCTGAGGTCGCGCCCGCGGCCCCCGCGAACGCCTCGATGAGCCGCACCGTCACGTTCGGGTCGATGAGAGCGTCGCCCCGCGCGGCGGCGTGCACCGCCTCGGCGAGCAGCACCGGTCCGGCGTTCTTGAGGAGGAACCCACGAGCGCCCGAGCGCAGCGCCGCGTACACGTACTCGTCGAGGTCGAACGTCGTGATCACGACGACCGGGATCGGCTCCGTGACATCCGGCCCGGCCAGCAGGCGCGTCGCCTCGAGGCCGTCCATCACGGGCATCCGGATGTCGAGGAGGCACACGTCGGGGCGCAGAGAGCCGGCGAGCGCCACCGCCTCGGCGCCGTCGGCCGCCTCGCCGACCACCTCGATGCCGGGCTGCGCGTCGAGGATCATGCGCAGCCCCGACCGCACCAGCTGCTGGTCGTCGGCGATCAGCACGCGCACGCTCACGTCGACCATCCTGCCCGCGGCAGCACCGCCGTCACCACCCAACCGCCGCCCGGCGCCGGCCCCGCCGAGCACGACCCGCCGAGCAGCGCGGCGCGCTCCGCCATCCCGGTGAGGCCGTAGCCGGGGGCAGCGGATGGCGCGGGCTCGCCGTCGTCACGGACGTCGAGGCGGACGCCCGTGCCATCCGCCCGTACGTGCACGTCGACACGCGACGCGTGCCGCGCGTGCCGGCGCGCGTTGGTGACCGCCTCCTGCGCGATCCGGTAGACCGCGGCGCCGATGACGGTCGGCACGGCGTCGACGTCGCCCTCGACGTGCACCTCGACCAACGGGCCCGCGGCGCCGGGCGCGCCCGGCGCCGCCGCGTCGGGCACGGCGCGCGAGCCTCGCGCGAGCCGCGCCAGGTCGGCCAGGCCCGCCGCCGGCGCGAGCGCGGCGGCATCCTCACGCCGGAGCACCCGCACCATCGACCGCATCTCGTCGAGCGTGCGCGACGCCTCGCCCTCGATCGCGCGCAGCGCCTCGACCGCGGCCGCCGGGTCGTGCGCGGCGACCGCCGTGCCCGCCTGCGCCTGGATCGCGATCGCCGACACGTGGTGCGCGACCGTGTCGTGCAGGTCGCGCGCCAGGTGCTCGCGCTCGAGCAGGCGCGCGCGATCGAGCTCGCGAGCCCGGGCGCCTGCGCGCCAGCGGAACGCGACGCCGAGCGCCGTCGTCGCGACCAGCACGGCGAGGCCGCCGATGAGGTCGCCGGCCGTCGCCGAGCCGATCGGGAGCGACAGCACCGTGCCCGCGACGAGGACGGCGGCGCCCACGATCATCGCGCGGCCGTCCCCCCAGCGCATCAGGGCGTAGACGAGGATCAGGAAGTACGCCGTCGCGAAGAACTGCGGGTCGCCGCCGGTCGCGACGCCGCCGACCGTGCCGACGGCGAACGCGATCGCGAGCATCGTCAGCGGGCGGATGCGACGCCACAGCAGCGTCGGAACGAGCACCACGAGCACGACCGCCCAGAGCCAGCGCCACGGCACATCCGTTCGCAGCGCCGCCTCGACGAGGATCAGCGGCGGCAGCACTGCGACGAGCACCCAGTCGCGCCACACGCGCCGCGGCGGGGCGGGGGAGGCGGGTGGCGCGTCCCACAGCGCCCTGGCGGGGCTCGTCATGCCCTCAGGATAGGGGCGCACGCGCGGCAGCGGACGGGGCGGTCGGCGGGGTCGTCGACCAGGTCGCATCCGCGCCCGTGCGGCGGCGTGCTCGACGCGCCATCCGCCTGATCACGATCTCGGCGACGACGAGGTTGATCACCCAGCCCGCGCCCATGAGCACCGCGTGCACGCCGACGGACGGGGCGCCGAAGACGATCGTCCACGGCAGGAACGTGAGCACCTGCGTGCCGGCACCCATGCCGATCGCGTAGGAGCGCATCATCCACGCGCGATGCGTGGGCACGTCGCCCCGCCGGATCGCGACGAATGCGACGACGAGGCCCGCGGTCATCGCCGTGCCGAAGACGACCCGCAGTACGAGGAGCACGATGCCGTTGCTCGCGGGCAGGTCATCGCCGACCGCCATCCAGACGCCCGACATCGCGGAGGCGAGCCCCGCCGGCACGAGCACGCGCCCCGCGAGGCGGTGCCAGCGACGGCGGCGCAGGGGCGGCGCGAACTGCAGCGCGCCGAGCACGAGGAACAGGCTCGAGCCGACGATGTGCACCAGGATCGGCACGGGCGCCTCGAAGAATCGCGCGTTCTCGGGCGTCACGGGCGCGGCGCTCGCGAGCTCGGTGAAACGGGACGCGCCGGCGCCGATCGGCACGAGGCTGAGGACGAGGAGGCCGGCGACCGGCAGCCACCCTGAGCGGCGGCGGGGCGAGGGCGCGGGTCGGCGCGGCGTGCGGGATGTCGCGGTGACGGTCATTCCTCGATGCTCGCCGCGCACGGCGCCGCGCACATCGGCCGTCCGGCCGGACCTGCCTCGGCCGATCGGCCGAGGCAGCCGACGAGCCGACGCGCCGTCTGGGAGACCACCGCGAGGCCGCCGAGACACCGCGGTGAATGCGGACCCCCGCATCCGCTTGAGTGGCGCGATGAGGAATTCTCTGATAGTCAGGGAAGGTGTCGCGCCCGCTCGTCGGGCACGGTGTCGTCGACGACACCGCGACCTGGAAGCGAGGAGACATCCATGCGAGCACGCGCACGCACCACCGGCCTGGCCGCCATCGGCGCGGCCATCGGGCTGGCCCTGACCACCGTGATCGCGGCGCCCGCGATCGCCGCGAAGCCGCAGGCCGGCACGATGCAGGCCACGTCCACGGCGTCGTACACGTGCGCCTCCTTCAGCGGGCTGACGGTGACGGCCGACACGGTCAGCCGCACCGTCGCGCTCAAGGCCGGCGAGACCATCGGCGTCACCGTGTCACCGGCGCGCGTGGGCGACGCGATCATCCTCACCGTCGGATCGGGCGGCATGATCTCGTTCAACGAGGCGCCCGCCACCTCGGGCCTGACCTACAAGGCCCCGTACGACGGCACCTTCGGGCTCGGCTGGTCCCTCGAGGCATCCGGAACGCGACCCTCGAGCCTCACCTGGTCGTTCACGTGCTCGTCGGGTTCCGGATCGGGCTCGACCGGCACCACCTCCGACGCCGACCGCGACGGCGTGGCCGACAGCGCCGACGCATGCAGCCGCACGACCCTGCCCGACAGCGTCAAGCGCAAGACCGCCGGCCGCTACTACGCGCTCTCGACGGGGCGGTTCGTCGACGGCACCGGCGCCTCCTCGGGCCTCACGGTGGTCGACGCGGGCGGATGCTCGGCCGCGCAGATCGCCGCGTCGCTCGGGCTGCGCAAGACCGACTCGCAGAACGGCATCACGCTCACGACCCTGAAGAACTGGGCCGCCACGCACTGAGCCGGTCACGCCACCGCGTCGGCGTGCCGGTGCACCACGCGCCACTCGCCGTCCTCGCGCCGGTACACCTGCGTGGCGCGGATGGTGAAGGTGCGCGGCGCGCCGTCCATCGTCGCGGTGACGCGCTCGTACCCGACCGTGTACGCCATGTCGCCGACGACATCCGACGAGATCAGTTCGAGCCGGTAGTCGGTGCAGTTCGAGAAGTTCGAGGCGAGCACCTCGAAGGCCCCCACGACGTCGGGACGGCCGACTCCGCTGCGCCATGCGCCGAGCACGCTCACGGGTTCCGTGCGCGACCAGATCGCCCGGCGGGGGCGGTCGTCCCCGTCGAACTGGGCCCGCTCGGCCTCGACGAGCGTGCTGTTCACCCAAACCAGGAACTCCCCGTGGTCACTCATGGGTTCAGGATGGCCCGACTCGGCGTCGTGCACAATCGTCGCGTCGACCGGCGCGCGACCTTCCCCGAAGTGGGATGCTGGCCTCATGCCGGAATCACCGGAGGTGCAGGCGCTCGCCGACGAGCTCGACGCGCGGCTCGCGGGCCGCGCCATCCGTGACGTCGACGTCATCGAGTTCCGCGTCACGAAGACGCGCGCGCGCCCGCTCACCACGCTCACCGGCGAACGCGTGCTCGGCGCGACGCGTCACGGCAAGCACGTCTCGCTCGCGTTCGACGGGTCGGAGCACCTCGTGATCTCACTCGGCCGGCACGGCTGGGCCCGATGGGCGGATGGCGCGGCGCCCGAGCCGTCGCCCGGTGACGCGGAGGTCGCGCCCGCCCCGACTCTCGTCGCGATCGCGTTCGACGACGGCCCCGCGCTCGAACTGACCGACGCCGGCGACTGGGTCTCGCTCGGCTGCTCGGTGGTCGACGACCCCGCCGAGGTGTCGGCGATCGCGAAGCTCGGGCCAGACCCCGCCTCGCCCGAGTTCACGCGGGCCGACTTCGACCGCGCGATGGTCGGCCGCCGCAAGCAGGCGAAGGCCGTGCTGCAGGAGCAGGAGTCGCTCGCCGGCATCGGCAACGCCTACTCCGACGAGATCCTGCACGCGGCGAGGGTCTCGCCGGTCGCGCACGCGTCGACGCTCGCCGACGACGAGCTCGACCGCCTCTTCGGGGCGACGGTTGACACGATCCGCTCGGCGATCGACGCGCGCCGCGGCATCCCGATCGACCGCCAGAAGGCGGCGAAGGTCGAGGCCATGCGCGTGCATGGTCGGGCCGGCGAGCCGTGCCCGAGGTGCGGCGACACGATCCGCGACTTCTCGTTCGCGAGCACGACCGCGCAGTACTGCCCGACGTGCCAGACGCACGGCGAGGTGCTGCCGCTCAAGGACGCGTAGCGGCCCACGTGGGATGATCGCCGAATGGGGGATGACGCGGAGCCGACCGTGCCCGTGACCGTGACCGTGGTCGTCGACGTGGCGAACCTCATGGGCTCGCGACCCGACGGCTGGTGGCGCGACCGGGAGGGCGCGGCGGTCCGGCTGCTCGCCGGCATGCCGGCGCTCGTGGGCAACGACGTCGACGGCCCCGACGGGGACTCGATGCGCATCGGGCGCATCGTGGCCGTGCTCGAGGGGCAGGCGAGGACGGCCGCCGCCCCTTCGGGCGTCGAGGTCGTGCGGGCGCTCGGCGAGGGCGACGACGCGATCGCCGACGCCGTCCGCGTGCTCGTCGGCGCCGGTGGCCGGGTGCTCGTCGTGACGGCCGACCGCGGGCTGCGGGCGCGCCTGCCCGACGCGGACGCGGTCGGGCCGGGCTGGCTCAACGCGCTTCTCGGCCGGTGACATGCGCAGGGGCTCGCGCCTGCTCCTGAATCGAAGGACAGCGCTGCGTTCGCGCGATCGGAGGCCGCGCGACGTCGGCGCCCGCTGCTAGCATCCGCTGGTGCGCATCCTCCGCCGCGTGGTCGTCGTCGTCGCCGTCCTCGCCCTCCTCGTCATCGCCGCCTTCACGGGCGTGTACCTGTGGCAGCAGCCCATCCTGCTGACCGGCACGGGGTATGCGGCGCACAACGCGTGCGCGGTGGGCGAGGTCGCCGGGCGCGGCGACCCCGAGGCCGACCTGCCGCCGAACCCGCTCGTGCCGTACCTCGAGGTCACCGGTGCGGGCGATCCGACGACGGGCTCGCTGCTCGGCGCGCTCGCGCGCCAGCGCACCTGGTACGCCGAGGGCTTCGGCTGCACGCTCGCCGACGACCGGCCCGAGCTCGGCGCGGCGACGCCGATCGCCGCCGGCGCCAACCCGTTCACCGACGCGCCGGCACCCGATGCCGCGGCGACCGACCCGGCGATCGAGGCGGCCATCGACCGTGCGTTCGGCGCCGACCTCGACGACGCCGACGCCGACGCGCTCGGCACCCGCGCCGTGGTCATCGTCAAGGACGGCGAGCTCGTCGGCGAACGCTACGCCGACGGCTTCGACGCCGAGACCGCGCAGCTGGGCTGGTCGATGTCGAAGAGCGTCGCGAACCTCATCACCGGAGTGCTCGTCGAGCAGGGCGTGGTCGCGCTCGACGACGACCGGCTCCGCCCCGAGTGGACCGACGAGCGCGCCGACATCACCGTCGAGCAGCTGCTGCGCCAGACCAGCGGCCTCGAATGGGACGAGACCTACGACCTCGGCACGCCGATCACCCGCATGCTCTACCTCGAGTCCGACATGGCCGCGTACGTCGCAAGCCTCCCGCTCGAGCACGAGCCCGGGACCGTCCAGGAGTACTCCAGCGGCAACACGACCCTGCTCTGCTCGGTGCTCGCCGAGCGCACCGGGCTCGGCGCCGACCTGCCGCGACAAACGCTGCTCGAGCCGCTGGGGCTCACCTCGGCGATCTTCGAGCCCGATGCCGCGGGCACGCCGGTGTGCTCCTCCTACCTCTGGGCGACTCCACGAGATTGGGCCGCGATCGGGCAGTTCGCGATGCAGGGCGGCGAGTGGGGCGGCGAGCAGCTCCTTCCCGACGACTGGATGGCGCGGAGCCTGACCGTCCTCGACGTCGAGGAGACCGACGACCCGGGCAACGGCATGAGCTGGCGCGGGAACGTGCTGCCCGGTGGCGAGCCGCGCTGGCCCGAGCTGCCCGAGGACACGTTCTACGCGGCGGGCCACGACGGCCAGAAGGTGCTGATCGTGCCGTCGGAGGACCTCGTCGTGGTGCGGATGGGCTTCACGCCCGAGATCGACGAGGAACCGTCGGTCGTGCAGCTCGTCGAGGACGCCATCGCGGCGCTGGGGTGACCCCGAGCCGCGCGACGGCGTAGCCTGCGGGCATGACCGGCGAGAAGTACGACGTGAAGCGCGCGTACCGCGAGCTCTACGCGCCATCCGCTCGCGATTTCGCGATGGTCGACGTGCCGCTGATGCGATACCTCGCCGTCGACGGGCACGGCGACCCGAACACGGCCCCGGCGTACGCCGAGGCCCTCGAAGCGCTGTTCCCGGTCGCCTACGCGGTGAAGTTCCGGAGCAAGAAGGCCGGCCGGGACTTCGCGGTCGCTCCGCTCGAGGGTCTCTGGCGCGCCGACGACCCTGCCGCCTTCGTCGCCCGCGACAAGGCCGCGTGGAGCTGGACCATGCTGATCGCCCAGCCCGACTGGGTCGACGAGGCGCTCGTCGCCGAGGCCGTCGCGGCCGTGCGCGCGAAGGGCGACCGGCCCGCGCTCGAGCTCGTGCACCTTCGCGAGCTGCACGAGGGGCCGTGCGTGCAGATCCTGCACGTCGGCTCGTATGACGACGAGGCGCCGACCCTCGCGCGCCTCCACGACGAGTGGATGCCGCAGCACGGGCTCACCTTCGCGGGCGACCACCACGAGATCTACCTGAGCGACGCCCGCCGGACCGCGCCCGAGAAGCTGCGCACCATCCTGCGCCAACCCGTGCGGCCGGCCTGACCGGGGCGCCCGTGGAGAATGGTCGTGTGACGACCCCCGCCCCCATCACCATCGATCGCGGCGACCTCGCCGACGAGCGCGTCCTCAAGCTGCTCGGCGACCACCTCGACGACATGTTCGCGACCTCGCCGCCCGAGAGCGTGCACGCGCTCGACGTGTCAGGGCTCGCCGTCCCCGAGGTCACGTTCTGGACCATCGCCGACGGCGACGACCTCGTCGGCTGCGTGGCGCTGAAGGAGCTCGACCCCGGGCACGGCGAGCTGAAGTCGATGCGAACGGATGCCGCCGCCCGCGGCCGCGGGTTGGGTGCGCGCCTCCTCGAGCACGTGCTCGCCGAGGCCGCCCGCCGCGGGTACCGGCGCGTCAGCCTCGAGACGGGCACCGAGGAATTCTTCCGGCCCGCGCGGACGCTCTACGCGCGGTACGGCTTCCGCGAGTGCCCGCCCTTCGGCGACTACGCGCTCGATCCGCACAGCGTCTTCATGACGCTCGAGCTGGAGCCGACTCCCGCGTAGCCGGCGGCGCGCGTTCGCGGCAGATCGTCAGCCAGGACGCGGCACGGCGGGTTACGGTCGGAGGCATGGCCTCGTCGAGCCCGACCGCGAGTGCGACGCCGCGCGTCACGCCGCGGCCGCGCTTCCGCGTGCGCGGGCGCTCGACGCAGCCCGACGACGAGCTCCCCGGCTGGACGCGCCGGCTCGCCGACGGCGACGACGCCGGGTTCTTCGGCCCGGGCAGTGCCGTGTGGGCCGTCAACGGGGCCCTGCCGACGCTGGTCGCCGGCATCCGCGCCCTGCTGCTCCAGACGCTGCACCCGGGTGCGATGGCCGGGGTGCACGACCACTCGCGCTACCGTGAGGATCCGCTCGGGCGCCTCGACGGCACCATCCGCTGGGTCGCGACGACCACGTTCGGCGACCGCCGCCAGGCGACCGAGGCGTCGGCGTTCGTGAGCCGCCTGCACGAGAAGGTGCGGGGCACCTACACCGATGCCGCTGGCGCCGGCCGCACGTACTCGGCCGACGACCAAGACCTTCTCCGCTGGGTGCACGACGCGTTCACCGAGGCGTTCCTCGGCGCGCACGCCGTCTGGGGGCGCCCCATCCCGGGCGGCCCCGACGCCTACGTGCGCGAGTGGGCGCAGGCCGGGCGGCTCATGGGGGTCGAGCAGCCGCCGACGAGCGTCGCCGAACTGCACGCCGAACTCGCCGAGTTCGTGCGGGGCGCGAAGGTCGACGAGCGCGTCGCGGGCGCGGTGCGCTTCATCCGCCGGCCGGGGCTGCCGGGCCTGACCGGATGGCTCTACCCGATCCTCTTCGGCGGCGCGGTCGCCTCGCTCGACCCCGCGTACCGGCGCCTGCTCGGCCTGCGCCGGCCGTGGTGGCCGGCGATCACGCTCACGCGCATCGTGCTTCGCACGGGGGAGCGAGTCCTAGGTCGGATGTCGCCCAGCGAGCGGCACGCACGCCTGCGCATCGCCCGGCTCGAGGCCGCCGCCGGCGACTGAGCCGGCCGTCCGTCCGGGCCCGTTCGAGGGATGGCGCACGGTCGCCCGCGTTCCCTAGGGTGGTCCGCACGGGTGCGTGCGGCAGCCGTGTGCGCCATCCGGGGGGAAGGGGCCATCCGTGAACTGGTTCTACGAGACCAGCGTCTGGATCACGCTGCCGGTGTTCCTGATCCTGTTCGTCGCGGGGTCGTGCGGCATCGTGCTCGCGTTGCGGCCCGTCGTCGCCCGGCTCGTCGCCGACCCGAAAGAATGGGATCGCGCGCTCGCGCACGTGATCGGCACGTTCGGCGTCTTCTTCGGCATCCTGCTCGCCCTCGTCGCCGTGTCGGTGTACGAGAACCTCGCCCACACCCGCGAGGTCGCGATCGAGGAGGCCAGCCGCGTCGGCGCGCTCTATCGCGCGAGCTCGGCGCTGCCCGACGACAGCGGCGACCGGGTGCACCAGGCGCTCGACGACTACCTCCACGCCGTGATCGACGAGGACTTCCCCTCGCAGCAGCGTCAGGTGCTGCCGACCGCCAGCGACGCGCAGACCGACGAGCTCGAGGCGATCCTCGACAGCGTGGAGGCGGAGACGCTCACCGAGCAGGCCCAGTACAAGCAGGCGCTCGAGACGTTCGACTCGCTCGTCGAGGCGCGTCGCGCGCGCATCGACGCCACCTCGCTCCAGCTGCCGCCGCTCCTCTGGGCGGTCATCTGGGTGGGCGCGATCGTCAACGCCGTGCTCATCGCGTTCATCGCCGTCTCGAGCCGGCGGCTCCACCTGCTCATGGCCGGGCTGCTCTCGCTGTTCATCGGCCTCGTGATCTTCGTCACCGCCGACATGGACCACCCGTACGCGGGGTCGATCGCGATCGACGCGGGCGCGTTCGAACGCGTGCTGGAACAGGTCGTCGACCAGCCCGGATCCGGGTAGGCCAGCGGCGCGATGGGCGCGGCGCGCGCCCGCAGATCGCGCCCGCCGCTCAGCCGGTGCCGACCTGGCCCTCCCAGTAGCCCGGGCCGTCTGCGTCGGGTGAGGTGATCTGCCACGAGAGCGCACCCGTGCCCGCGTCGACACCCTCGAGCAGCGCCGGATCGGCGAGCCGCGCCGCGATCGACTCGGCCTCCGCGGTCGTGACGCGCGCGATGTACAGCTTGGGGAACTGCGGCCCCTCGAGCAGCACCTCGGCGTGCGGGTGCTCGCCCGCGATCGCGATGAGCTCGGCGATCAGGTTCGGCGACGTGATGCCCTCGATGTGCGAGAAGCGCAGCAGCGGCTGGTCGGAGCGCAGCGCGAACGAACCGCCCTGCACGAACAGCGGGGTTTCCATGAGCGCCTCGAACCGGTCGGCGACCCGGTCTGGTTCGAGCAAGGCCGCGTACGGCCAGCCGTCGACGAAGGCGAGCCCGACGACGCCCTCGACCTCGGCCGCGTCGAGCAGGCCGTCGACCGTGGCGCGCGAGGTCGCGGCATCCGTCTCGGGGGTGACCTCGAACGACCACCACGGCTCGACGAACGTGTCGGCCGCGGTGGCACCGGTGCTCGACTCGGGCGCATCGGCGGTGAGCGTGATCGGGTCGGCCCAGTCGAGGCCGGCCGCGATCTCGGGCGTGCGCTCCGCCGTGGCGAGCACGTCGTCGCGGTCGGCGTCGGACTCGATCGTGACGGTCGTGTACCGCGGGTTCTCGTCGGCGGGCTCCATGCCGCCGATCTCGACGGACTCCACGCCCGGAAGCCCGGCCAGCTCGGCCTTCAGCTGCGCCTCGGGGTCGGCCGGGGGCTCCTCCTCGGCGGGGGTCGCGCACGCGGAGAGTGCGACGACGACCGACGCGGCGACGGCGATCAGGCGGAGGCGGCGCGGAGCGGTAGGGCGCATCCTTCGAGCATGACCGATCTTCCTGAGAGCGGCCGAACGGATCGTGGGCTCCGCGCCGGGAACGGTGCTCACGCGCTGAGCGCGAGCTCGGTGTCGAGCAGTTCGAGCAGCAGCGACGCCGAGGCCGGCGACGACTCGGCCGTGATGACCGAGACGACCCACGGCGGCGCCGACGCCGGCAGCGGCCGCACCGCGAGCCCCGCCGCCTGCGGCTTCGCGGCGATGTGCTGCGGCACGAGCGCGACGCCCAGGCCGCGCTGCACGAGGTCGAGCAGGGTGTGCACGTCGTCGACCGTGCACCGCACGCGGCGGGCCACGCCGTGCGCGGCGCACGTCGCGTCGTTGACCGAACGGACGGCCCACGAGCCCTGGAAGTCGACGAAGTCGGTGTCGCGCAGGTCGGCCCAGTCGACCGCGTCGAGGGCGGCGAGCGGATGCTGCGGCGGGGCGAGCAGCACCAGCGGCCGTCGCCCCAGCTCGGTGCGCGACATCCGCGGGGGCAGGTCGGTGCCGGCGACGAACGCCAGGTCGATGCTGCCGTCGCGGACCGCGGCGACGAGGTCGTGCGAGCCGGTCTGGGTGAAGTCGAGGTCGACGAGCGGGTACCGCCGACGGATGCGCTCGAGCAACCCCGAGACATCCACGAACCCGAGGCACTGCTCGGCGCCGACGCGCAGGCTGCCGGAGAGCTCGTGCGTGGCGCGGAGTACCGCATCGCGCGCGGCGCTCGCCTGCGCGAGCATGGTGCGCGCGTGGGGGAGGAGAGCGCGCCCCGACTCGGTGGGCTCGACGCGGCGGGTGGTGCGCTCGAAGAGCGTCGTGCCCAGCTCGTCCTCGAGGCTGCGGATCGCCGCCGACAGCCCGGACTGCGAGACACCGCAGATCGCGGCGGCGCGCGTGAACTGCTGCTCGTCGGCGAGCGTGACCAGGTACTCCATCTGGCGAAGATCCATCCATCAAGAGTACTTCTGAATCGCATGAGCAGAAGTCGTTGGACTTCTCAATCGCGGCTGCCTAGGGTGAATCCGCACCCACCACCCGAGGAGTCACGGACCCATGAAGACCATCTCGCTCGGCGGCACCGACGTCGCCGCCCCCAACGTCGTGCTCGGCGTCATGCGCATCCAGGAGATGACGGATGACGCGGTGCGCGAGCTCGTGCGCACCGCCCGCGATGCCGGCATCGACTTCTTCGACCACGCCGACATCTACGGCGAACCGCTGCACGGCTGCGAGCGCCGCTTCGCCGAGGCGCTCCAGCTCACGCCGTCGCAGCGCGACGAGATCACCATCCAGACCAAGTGCGGCATCGTGAAGGAGCCGTGGGGCTTCGACTTCTCGTACGACCACATCATGTCGTCGGTCGAGGGCTCGCTCCAGGCGCTCGACACCGACCGAATCGACGTGCTCCTCCTGCACCGGCCCGACGCCCTCGTCGAGCCCGACGAGGTCGCCCGCGCGTTCGACGAGCTCGCGGCATCCGGCAAGGTGCGACACTTCGGCGTCTCGAACCACACGCCGGGGCAGATCGAGCTGCTGAAGAAGTCGGTGACCCAGCCGATCGTGGCGAACCAGGTGCAGCTGTCGATCACGCACTCGCCGATCGTCGCGCAGGGCCTCGCCGCGAACATGCAGGGCGTCGCGCAGTCGGCGAGCCTCGACCTCGGCATCGTCGACTACTGCCGCCTGCACGACATCACCCTCCAGGCGTGGTCGCCCTTCCAGGCCGGGTTCTTCACCGGCGTGTTCCTCGACTCGCCCGACTACCCCGAGCTGAACGCCGTGATCGACCGGCTCGCGGCGAAGTACGACGTGCCGCCGATCGCGATCGCGACCGCCTGGATCACGCGTCACCCGGCCGACATGCAGGTCGTGCTCGGGACGACGACGCCCTCGCGGGTGGCGGCCGCCGCGCAGGGATCCGACATCCCGCTCACGCGGTCCGAGTGGTACGAGCTGGTGCAGGCCGCGGGGTACACGGTGCCCTGACACGCGCACGCTCGCCCTCGGGACGTCGGGCGCCCGTCGCGGTCGCGGGCGAGTGCGACGCGTCGGGTCCCGGCTACCCGACCGCCGGCCGTGCCTCCCGCGCGAGGCGGTACGACGGGAGCCCGCGCCGCCGGATGAGCCACTCGGCCACGACGAGGTTCGGCAGCCAGGCCAGGAACGGCACCACGGCGTACGCGTTCGCGAACGCGGCATCCCCGTCGAACCCGGCCGGTCCCGCGAACGGCACCTGCGCGAAGATCAGCAGCGGCAGCCAGATCCGCAGCGTGACCGCGGCGTAGGTGAGTGCGAAGTTGCGCATCATCCAGGCGCGGTGGTTCGCGACATCCCGCGACCTGATCGCCCGGTAGCCGCGCCATCCGGTGACGAGCCAGAGCACGCCGAGCGCGCCGAACCCGAACAGGCCCACGAGCCCCGCCTGGTTGACGGGTGCGAGCGCGATGCCCGCGACGGCCGCAGCCCCGACCGCGACGAGGTACGTGCGGCCGACCCAGCGGTGGGCGCGCGGATGCCGCGTGCGGAGGCCGTGCCAGAACTGCAGCGGTCCGAGCACGAGCGCGATGCCGCCGCCGATCACGTGCGTGAAGAAGGCGACGAGGACGGGCCAGGGGCGTCCGTCGTACCAGTCGGCGAGTCCGCCGCTCGACTCCGCCAGCGGCGCGGTGAGGTAGGGCACGACCGCGAACGCGGCGATCGCGAGCGAGGTGAGCAGCACCCAGGTCCAGCCGATGCGCGTCGCGAGCTTCGGGTGGTCGGATGGCGCGGAGCGCGGCGCGTCGGGCGGTGCGTGGGTCGCGGCGGCGGGTGCGGAGGTCGCGGTCATGGGCCGACGGTACCGACGGCCGGGTCGCCGCCGGCATGCGGCCAACCCCCGGATCGGGAGGGTGGCTCGCCGCGTCAGCCGATCGCGGCGACGGCCGCGCGGATGTCCTCGTCGATGAGCTCGCCGTTGATCGCGGTGCCCGCGGCGTTGCCGGCCGCCATCGCCATCGGCACCGTCGCGCGCGCCGACGCCACGTTGCCGGCCGCCCAGACGCCGCGCACGCTCGTGCGGCCGTCCTCGTCGACGAGCACCCAGTCGACGCCGTCGTTGCGCATGCGCCGCGCGCCGAGCTCGCGGAGCACCCGGTCGTTCGGCTCGGGCCGCGGCGCGACGAAGATCGCGTCGACCTCGCGCTCGGTTCCGTCCTGGTACCGGATGGCGCGGAGCGCCCCGTTCGCGTCGGCCGCGACCTCCGCGATCGGCCGGTCCTCGATCTCGATGCCGCGTGCCTCGAGGGGTGCGCGCGTGGTGGCCGGGAGCGCGAGGCCGTTCGCGTGGAACGCCACGTCGGGCGAGAGCTGCCTGAGCAGCTGCGCCTGGTGCGCGTTCGCCGCCGACGTGGGGATCACGGCGAGGCGGCGGTCGCGGACCTCCCACCCGTCGCAGTACGGGCACGAGACCACGCCGGACCCCCACTGGTCGGCGAGGCCGGGAATGTCGGGGAGCCGGTCGGTGAGCCCGGTCGCGACGAGGATGCGACGTGTCGTGTGCCGTTCGCCCGACGCGAGCACGACCTCGAACGTGATCGCATCGGTGTCGAGCTGCGCGGCCGAGACGACCTCGGCCGACTCGACGGCGACATCGTCGTAGCGCGTCAGCTCGGCGCGGCCCGCGGCGAGCAGGTCGAGCGGGGAGGTGTGGTCGCGGCCCAGCACCCCGTGCATGTGCCCGGCGACGCGGTTGCGCGGCGCCCCGCCGTCGACCACCAGCACGCGGCGACGCGACCGGCCCAGCATGAGGGCGGCGCTCAGCCCGGCACTGCCGCCGCCGACGATGACGACGTCCCAGTCGCCCATCTACTCGACCTCCTCGGACGGCGACTCGGCGTCCGGATCCGCCATCGACGCGACGACGAAGTACGCCCCCGCCGGGTCCGTGAGCCCGGCGCGGCGCCCCGAGGGAAGGTCCCACGGCGGGACCACGAGCGTCGCACCTGCGGCGACCGCGCGCTCGACGGCCTGCTCGACATCCTCGACCCCGAACGCGACGCTCCAGGACGGCGGCAGGTCGGCGCCGAGCAGGCCGCTCGCGTCGAGGATGCCGGCGTAGTCGTGGCGCGCGTGCCGGTACACCCCGTACCGCGGCTCGCCCGCCCCGTGGTCGATGCTCCAGTGGAACGCGTGCGCGTAGAACCGCTCGGCCGCGTCGAAGTCGCTGGCCGCGAGCTCGAACCGCACGGCGGTGTCGAGCTCGTCGAACGCGTCGAAGCCGGGGAGCCCGCCGGGCTGCCAGTAGCCGACGACGGCGCCGGTCGCGTCGATCGCGAGCCCCATGACGCCCATCTCGGGGATGTCGATCGGCTCGAACAGCACGGTGCCGCCGGCTTCGGCGATGCGCTCGCTCGTCGCCGCGGCGTTGTAGGTGAGCAGGTACACCGTCCAGTGCGGCGGCGCGGGGTCGGTCTCCTGACGCGCGGCGGCGCCCGCGACCCGCCTGCCCTCGTGCCGGAACGTGACGTAGCCGCCGTACCGCTCGTCGCCGCGCTCCGCGGTCCAGCCGAAGAGCGATTCGTAGAACGCGACGGTGCGGTCGAGGTCGGTCGTGGTCACGTCGACCCACGCCGGCGCGCCGGCGACGAGGTCATCGGGTCCTGGCATTCGCGCCTCCTGTCGGGTGCCTCGGCACGCGCGCCTCGCCGCGGCGAGGCGGATGCCGACGTGCGCGATGCTAACACCGGCCACCGCGACGGGACAGGACCCCGACCGGGGTGCGGCGTCAGGCTCCGGGCAGCGCCTCGAGGATCCGCGCGCGCAGCGCGTTGCCCCGATCGGCGAAGCGGCGCTGCCGGCGCACGTACTCGGCCTTCCCGTCGGGCGTCTCGATGCGCACGGGCTTCCCGCCCCAGGGCGCCATGTCGTACGGCGACGCCTGCATGTCGAGGTACCGGATGTCGCGTGCCAGCTCGAACGCGTCGAGCAGCAGTTCGCCCGGCACGAGCGGGCCGAGCTTCACGGCCCACTTGTAGACGTCCATGCCGGCGTGCAGGCAGCCCGGCTGCTCGAGCTCGGGCTGGTCCTCGCGCGTCGGCGCGAAGCGGTTGCGCGGCACCGCGCCGGGCGTGAAGAACCGGAACGCGTCGAAGTGGGTGCAACGGATGTCGTTGGCCTCGACGACCTCGTCGGTCGCGTCCTGGCCGAGTCGAAGCGGCACCGGATGGCGATGCTCGCGCTGCCGGTACACCATCGCCCACTCGTGCAGGCCGAAGCAGCCGAACTGCCCCGGACGCGACGCGGTGAGCCGCAGCATCCGCTCGACCGTTCGCAGCATCGGACCCTTCTCGCGGTGCAGGCCGTCGACGTCGACGACCAGGCTTCCGGACGTCGCGCCTCCCGTGTACCAGCGCCACTCCGTGCGCGGCGTGCCCGCGGCATCCGACAGCTCGACGCCCGCGCCGGGGTGCCACCGCCGCAGTAGGGCGGGGGAGTACGAGTAGTACGTGAAGAGGAAGTCCTCGATCGGGTGCGCCTCGGCCCGCGCGCGCCGTTCGCGGTGCGCAGCCGTCAGCGCATCGGCGCGCTCGGCGTGCGCCGCCTCGCGGGCGCGCCACTCGCCCGCGGCGAGCATCCGGGCGGGTGCACCGGTCGCGGTCGTCGTAGCGGTCGGAGTCACCCGACGAGGATATGCGGCGCGGCCGGCACTTCGCCGGGGCGGGCCCTCACGGTACGCCTTCCCGAGTCCGAGCACGCCGAGCACGAGCCGCACCAGTCCGATCGCCCCCACGAGCCGCAGCATGCGCTGATGCTGGCACCCGCGAGCAGCTCGCGCCAAGCGCGGCGGAGGTTCCCTTGCTTGGACGCGGTGGCGCGGTATCCGGCGGATACCTTTCCACCGGCATCACGGAAGGAACGGCATCATCGGTGGGCGTCGCTGGATCGCACCATCCACTGCTCGGGGTTCGGCAGCAGTGTGAAGCCGAACCGCTCGTAGAGCCCGTGCGCATCGCCGGTCGCGAGGGCGATGCGCTTGAGGCCCATCGGCTCGAGGTCGGCGAGCACGAACCCGACGAGTCCCACGCCGACGCCGCGTGCGCGGGCGTCCGGGTCGACGATCACGTCGCACAGCCAGGCGAACGTCGCTCCATCGGTCACGACCCGCGCGTAGCCGAGCTGCTCACCCGACGCCTCGTCGTACGCGCCGTAGTTCCGCGACGCGTCGATCGCGGCATCCTGCACCGCACGCGGCCGGCCGAGCGCCCAGTACGCGTGCTCGGACAGCCAGCGATGCACGAGGGCACGGTCGAGCTCGGCCGGATCGGAGGAGAAACGGATGCCGCGGGTCACCGGCTCATCCTGCCAGCCCGCGCCGTGCGGTGCGGATACAGGTGCGAGGCGGGGTGGGCGCCGGGCGCGTGCCCAGTGGCATCCGCTCAGTGGTAGCGGCCGCTGTAGGCGTTGAGTGCCGGCTGGCCGCCGAGGTGCGCGTAGAGCACGTTCGAGTCCTTCGGGATGTCGCCGCGCGAGACGAGCTCGATGAGGCCCGCCATCGACTTGCCCTCGTAGACGGGATCGAGGATGACGCCCTCGAGGCTGCCCGTGAGCCGCATCGCCTCGTCGGTCGACTCGACGGGGATGCCGTAGTAGTCGCCCGCCCAGCCCTCGAGCACCGTGATCTCGTCGTCGCGCACGTCGCGGCCGAGCTCGATGAGCGCGGACGTGTTGCGCGCGATGCGCGCGACCTGGTCGCGGGTCTCGTCGATCTTCGCCGACGCGTCGATGCCGATCACGCGGCGCGGCCGGCCGCCGAAGTTCTGCTCGAGGTCGGCGAAGCCGGCGATCATGCCCGCGTGCGTCGATCCCGTGACCGAGCACACGACGATCGTGTCGAAGAAGACGCCGAGCGCCTCCTCCTGCGCGGCGACCTCGTGCGCCCAGTTCGCGAAGCCGAGCCCGCCGAGCGGGTGGTCGGACGCGCCGGCGGGGATCGCGTACGGCGTGCCGCCCGCGGCCTCGACATCCGCGATCGCCTGCTTCCACGACTCGCGGAACCCGATGCTGAAGCCCGCCGGCGAGAGGCGCACGTCGGCGCCCATGAGCCGTGAGAGCAGGATGTTGCCGACGCGGTCGTTGACCGAGTCGGGCCAGTCGACCCAGTGCTCCTGCACGAGCACGGCCCTCATGCCGAGGTGCGCGGCGACCGCGGCGACCTGGCGGGTGTGGTTGGACTGCACGCCGCCGATCGAGACGAGCGTGTCGGCACCCTTCGCGAGCGCGTCGGGCACGAGGTACTCGAGCTTGCGGGTCTTGTTGCCGCCGAAGGCGAGGCCGGAGTTCACGTCCTCGCGCTTCATCCAGACGCGTGCGCCGCCGAGGTGGGCGCTGAGGCGGTCGACCGGATGGATCGGGCTCGGCCCGAACGTCAGCTGGTGGCGGGGGAAGTCGGCGAGGGCCATGGTGCTCCTTGGTGCGATGTGGTGGGGGAGTGGGCCTCGTCGTCGTCGTCGAGGTGGAGCAACCGGCCGAGGGTCGACCAGTTGTCGTGCGTGGCCCGCGCCGCGTCATCCGCTCGCCCCTCGGCGCAGAGCGCCACGATGCGGTGGTGGTCGGCCACGGAATCGCGGCCCGCGAGCGAGGCGAATCGTGCGCGCTCGAGCCGGCGCAGCAGCGGGGTGACCTGCTCGAGCAGGCCCGGCAGGAGCGGGTTCGCGCTTGCCTGCACGGCGACGGCGTGGAAGTCGTCGTCGGCTGCGATCGCCGCGTCGACGTCATCGGCGCCGAGCGCCGCGGCGAAGCGCGCGTTGGCCTCGCGCATCGCCTCGAGGTCGGACCCAGTGAGCTGCGGCACGGCCTCGCGCACGGCGAGCTCGTGCAACGACGCGGCGATGCGCTGGGCGGCGAGGGCCGTGCGCGTGTCGAGTGGGGCGACGACGGTCTGCTTCGCACGGCGCGTCTGCACGAGGCCCGCGGTCTCGAGCCGGGCGATCGCCTCGCGGATGGGAGTGCGGCTGACGCCGAGCCACGCCTCGAGCTCGGGGTCGCGCAGGCGCTCGCCGGGTGCGAGCTCGCCGGAGACGATCGCGTCGCGCAGGTGCGCGTAGGCGTGGTCGCGCAGCGACTTGGGGCGCTCGGCGCGCCCCCGATCAGTCAGCGGCATGCAATATATTGCAGCGCATGGCGCGCCATCCGTCAAGCTCGACCTTCGTGCCTACAGCGTCTGCGGGATCTCGCGGCCGGGGAACAGCGTCGCGTACTGCTTGCGGTACAGCCGCTTGCCGACGAGCCGGTACGCCAGGCGGATCGGCAGCGGGACGTCCATGATGAACTCCTTCTGCTCATCGGGCGGGTTCGTCGCGAGGATCATGCCGAGGTAGGCGAGGACCACCTTCTTCTCGAAGGCGTCGACGCCGTGGCTCGAGAGCTTGTCGAACTCCTCCTGCGTGAGCACCTTCTCGACCGCCGGCGTCACCTCGGTCACCTCTCGGCGCAGGTGCACCTTCAGCATCGCCGAGAGTCGCTCGTACCCGGTCGCGAGCTCCTCGCCGACGGCGGCGTCGGCGCTGTCGCGCCACCGCTCCCGGATCGGGGCGAGCTCGTCGAGCACCGCCTTGACCTGCTCGTGCTGCGCCAGCATCTGCGAGATGTGCAGTGCGCACCCGGGAGCGCGTTCTCCCAGCTGCGGGTACATGTACAGGTCTTCTCCCTCGTGGTGCACGTGCAGGAGCTTGTCGAAGTTGCCGAGCACGTCGCCGACGTAACGCGATCGCTCGACGTCACCGTCGGCGGAGCGCGCGAGCCCCGGCGCCTCGTCGTACGCCCAGAGGAAGACCCGATGGATGCGACGCATCGCCGGCGTCGCCGGGCACAGCACGGGTCCGTCGGGAACGGGCGCGGCGGTCTCGCCCTCGTGCATGGTGAAGAAATCGGACATCGGACCATCCCCCAGACGATCGTGCGCACGTGGATGTGCGCGGAGCCCACTCGAGCGCGACGATACCGGCGCCAGGATCGGCGGACAAGATCCCCGTTCAGGCCGGCCGGTGCGGTCGGTTCAGCGTCGCCCGGACGCCTCGCCCGCTCGTGCCCGCCTCCCGCGCCGCGGGCCCGACAGCGCCGCCACCAGCTGCGACGACGTCGCGGTGAGGAACTCGCCGGAGGGTTCCTCGGCCGACCAGCGCGACGCGACGAGGCTGACCGGCCGGATCACGACCTCGTCGCGGCCGCGGTAGAGCGCGAGGTCGACGCCCGCCTCGTCCTCGACGAGCCCCCACGCGAGCGCCGCGCCTCGCGCGAGGTGCTCGCCGAACGCGGCACCGAGCGCGTTGACCATCACGGCCGGGTCGTCGCGCTCGGGCGGGTTGATGCGGCGCCATGCGCCGGCCCAGTGCTCGTAGCAGCGCCGCAGGGCCTCGGGGTCGGCGAGGTCGACGCCGGCGTCGGTCACCAGGGCGACGTGCGCGTCGATCCAGTCCCGCTCGGCGTCGCCGATCGGCGTCGCCCGCGCGGATGCCCGCGCGGACGGCATCGCGCGTCGCGAGAAGAGGGCCACCGGACGATTCTCTCCTGTCGAACGGGCCCCGGGGTTCACGATGTCCCGCCGTCGGCGTAGCGTGTGGCGCATCCGAGCGCGGCGGCGCCGACGGGGCGCGGCCGCGGGCACCCGATCCAAGGAGGCATCATGGCCAACCTCGTCGTGCACTTCGAGATCCACGCGTCCGAGCCCCAGCGGCTCATCGACTTCTACTCCGAACTGTTCGGCTGGAAGTTCACGCAGTACGGCGACACGCCGTACTGGGTCATCGCGACCGGCGACGGCTCGATCGGCAACGTGGCCGGGGAGCCCGGCATGGGCATCAACGGCGGCCTCACCCAGCGCGAGGGGCCGCGACCCGAACCCGGCGCGCCCGTCAACGGCTGCGATATCGTGATCGGCCTCGACGGGAACATCGACGACGTCATGCGCCGCGCCGTCGAACTCGGCGCGACGGTGTCGATGGCGGCCGAGGATTCGCCCGGCCTCGGCCGACTCGGCTACCTGCTCGATCCCGACGGCAACCTCCTCGGTCTCATCTCCGACACGCTCTCCGACGGCACGAAGGTGAGCATGGAACTGCCGCCCACCGACTGAGCGACCCCAGTCGCTCCGCTCGGGCCAATCCGCCGCGCGGCTGGCCACGAACACCATTCGGCGGCCATCCGACCGTCCTTCGATCAGGAGGTTCTCATGCGCACTCGCACTCGCACGCTCGCCGTCGCCGGAGTGCTCGGCATCACGGCCAGTCTCGCGCTGGCCACGCCCGCGGTCGCCGCGGACGGAAGCAACTGCTGGGGCGTCGTCTCGGCGCAGGCGGCCCGCTCCGACGGCGGGCTCGGCGCGCACTCCAGCTCGTTCGACGAGCCCCGCCTCGGGCTCGGCAACGTCGCGCGGCTCTTCGGGGTCGACGGCCCGGGCGGCCTCGGCACGCTGCTCGCCTCGATCGACGGCAACGACGCGACGTTCTGCTGACCCCGCCGGCGCAGCGACCGGGCGCGCCGTCGTCGGCGCGCCCGGTCGCGGCGTCTGCCGGGCCGGTGTCCGCGGAGTCGCGTCGGTGGGCGTCGCCGCGTCCGCGGTAGCGTGCGCCGCGGTGTCGGAGGGCGGTGCCAGACTGGGGCGGTGCTGCTCGACGAGCTGGTCGCCACCGCCGAACGGGTCGCGTCCACACGGTCGCGCCTCGCCAAGGTCGATGCGCTCGCGGGCCTTCTCGGCGGGCTCGCGCCCGACGAGATCCTGCCCGCGATCGGGTTCTTGACCGCGAAGCCGCGGCAGGGGCGGGTCGGCGTCGGCTGGCGTGGCCTCGCCGGCGCGATGGGCGACCCGACCGCGACGGCGACGCTCACGATCCACGACGTCGACGATGCGCTCGACCGGCTCGCCGCGGCATCCGGTGCCGGGTCCTCAGCCGAGCGCGCGGGAATCCTCGGCGACCTCGGTTCGCGCGCGACGGCGCGCGAACAGGACTTCGTGAGCCGCGTCATCCTGGGCGAGCTCCGCACCGGTGCGCTCGAGGGGGTGCTCACCGACGCGATCGCGCGCGCCGCCGACCGGCCGGGCGAGGTCGTCCGTCGAGCGGCCATGCTCTCCGGCGACCTGGGCGAGACGGCGCGCGTCGCGCTGACCGGGGCGCCGGGCGACCTGGAGGCGATCGGGCTCGTGGTCGGGCGGCCCGTGCTGCCGATGCTCGCGGGCACCGCGCCATCCGCCGCCGCCGCGCTCGAGCAGGCCGGCGAGTCGTCGGTCGAGTACAAGCTCGACGGCGCCCGCATCCAGGTGCACCGCGCGGGCGACGAGGTGCGGGTGTTCACGCGCAACCTCGCCGACATCACGCACCGCGTGCCCGAGGTGGTCGAGGTCGTGCGGCGCATGCCCGCCCGCGACGTGATCCTCGACGGCGAGACCCTGTCGCTCGACGAGGATGGCGCGCCACGACCCTTCCAGGACACGATGTCGCGCTTCGGTGCCGAGGCCGCGCGCGAGGTGCTGCTGCATCCGTGGTTCTTCGACGTGCTGCACGTCGACGGCCGCGACCTGCTCGACGAGCCGCTCGCCATGCGCCGGCGCGAGCTCGAGCGCGTCGCCGGCGCGCACCGGATCCCCGGTGAGGTCACCGACGATCCCGACGTCGCCGAACGCATCGCGCGCGAGGCCCTCGCCGCCGGGCACGAGGGCGTCGTCGTCAAGGGCATCGACGCGCCGTACGCCGCCGGCAGGCGCGGCGCGAGCTGGCTCAAGGTCAAGCCCGTGCACACCTACGACCTCGTCGTGCTCGCCGCCGAGTGGGGGTCGGGCCGCCGCACGGGCTGGTTGTCGAACCTGCACCTCGGTGCGATCGACCCGGCCGGCGAGTTCGGCGAGCCCGGTGGGTTCGTCATGGTCGGCAAGACCTTCAAGGGCCTCACCGACGACCTGCTGCGCTGGCAGACCGAGCACTTCCCGACCATCGAGACGCGCCGCACCACGAACACGGTGTGGCTCGAGCCGGTCACCGTGGTCGAGATCGCGATCGACGGAGTGCAGCGGTCGAGCCGGTACCCGGGCGGCATCGCGCTGCGCTTCGCGCGCGTGAAGCGGTACCGAGACGACAAGCGGCCCGACGAGGCCGACACGATCCAGGCGCTGCGCGGGCTGCTGCGCGGCGGCGGGGCGGAGGGGGAGACCGATGGGGGATGACATCCCGGGCGAGGGTCGGGGCCAGGGCCGCGGTCGCGTGCGGCAGTTGCGGCTCGTCGTCGAGGCCGAGGACTTCGAGGCGGCGCTCGCGTTCTACCGCGACGTGCTCGGCATGCCCGAGCAGGAGGCCTACAGCGGCGACGATGGCGCGGAGGTGCGGATCCTCGACGCGGGCCGGGCGACGCTCGAGCTGTCCAATCCCGCGCAGGTGCGCTACATCGATCGCGTCGAGACCGACGGCGAGCGCAGCGATCGCCTGCGGGTCGCCCTCGAGGTCGACGACTCCGTCGCGGTCACCGGCGAACTCGTCGACGCGGGCGCCGAGCTCGAGGCCGCGCCGCGCGAGACCCCGTGGCGTTCCGTGAACGCCCGCCTCCGCGGCCCCGCCGGACTGCAACTCACGATCTTCCAGGAGCTCGACTGATCGCTCGCCGCCCTCAGCGGATGGCGCGGGACCGCGCCATCCGCTCGCACGGCTCACTGCGCCATCAGCTGGGCCGGGAGATCGGCCGATGTGCAGGACGGATTGCGGCTGGGCTCCTGTAGATCGTTCGATCTCCTGTAAGCCGCGGCGGGCGAACTCGCCCTTCCGCGTGTTGACGTCAACATATAGGGTCGAGATCCGGGCGTGTTGACGTCAACACGCTCGGCGGCACATCCACTTCGACGGTGAAAGAGGACGACATCGATGACGATGCACGGCAGACGCATCGCGGCGCTCATGACGGGCGCCGCGCTCGCGGCGGGCGCCCTGGCGGTGGCCCCGATCGGCACGACCGAACCGGCGCACGCCGCCGACGCGCTCACGATCACGCCGAACCCGGCCTACGCGGGTGAGGAGTTCGAGGGCTGGGGCACGAGCCTCGTCTGGTTCGGCAACGCGACGGGCGGCTACCCCGAGGCGCTCCGCGAGGAGCTCTACCAGGCGGTGTTCGGCGAGGACGGCCTCGACCTGAACATCGCGCGGTACAACATCGGCGGCGGCAACGCGTCCGACGTGCGCGACTACCTGCGCGCGGGCGGCGCCGTCGAGGGATGGTGGGCGCCCGACCCCGACGGCGAGGCGGGCGTCCACGACGGCGCCGCGACGACCTACGCCGAGCGGAACGACGTGCTCGCGGCGTTCGACGCCGGCGACGCGGCGTCTTACGACTGGAGCGCCGACGCGACGCAGCGGTGGTGGGTCGAGCGGCTCGCCGCCGACGGTCGCATCACCCACTGGGAGACGTTCGCGAACTCGGCGCCGTACTTCATGACCGAGAGCGGCTACGTGTCGGGCGGCTTCAACACGTCGGCCGAGCAGCTGAAGCCGGCCGCGATCCCGGCGTTCGCCGAGTACCTCGTGCGCGTCACCGAGCACCTCGAGGGCGAGTACGGCATCGACGTCGAGAGCATCGACCCGTTGAACGAGCCGAACACGAACTACTGGGGCACGACCCTGCAGAACGGCGTGCCGGTCGGCGGGCGCCAGGAGGGCATGCACGTCGGCCCCGCGCGGCAGGCGCAGCTCATCGACGCCCTGCGCGCCGAGCTCGACAGCGACGCGACGACCACCGACGCGTTCGTGGCGGCGATGGACGAGACCAACCCCGGCATCTTCGCCACGAACTGGGCGGCGTACCCCGCCACGACCCGTGAGGCCGTCGACCGCATGAACGTGCACACCTACGGCACGAGCGGCCGGCTCGTCGTGCGCGACCTCGCGAAGCAGGCCGACACCGACCTGTGGATGAGCGAGATCGAGGGCAGCTGGGTCAACGGCTACAACCCGGTGAGCATCGAGAACGGCCTCGGGATCGCCGGTCGCATCATGGACGACCTGCGTGAGCTCGAGCCGAACGCGTGGGTGCTCTGGCAGCCCGTCGAGGACCTCTACAACATGCAGCCGCAGGGCGAGAACCTGAACTGGGGCTCGATCTTCATCGACCTCGACTGCCGCCCGTATGTCGAGGACGGCGTCGAGGTGTGGAAGTCCGCGCGTCGCGTGGCGGCGGCCGGCGGCGACTCGACGGCCGTCGAGCCGTGCGGCATCGAGGTGAACTCGAAGTTCAACACCCTCCGCAACTTCACGAAGTTCATCCAGGAGGGCGACCGCCTGATGGCGGTCGACGACCTCTCGAGCACCGCAGCGCTCCAGGCCGACAGCAGCGGCGCGACCGTGGTGCACCGCAACACCGCCGCCGCCGACCGGCAGGTCACGCTCGACCTGTCGAACTTCGGCGAGGTCGCGGATGGCGCGACCGTCACGCCGTACATGACCACGCAGGCGCCGTCGGCCGACGAGCCGACCGCGAACGCGCTCGTCGAGGGCGCCCCCATCGCGATCGACCGGGAGGCGCGCACCGCGACGCTGACCGTGCCGGCGAAGTCGGTCACGACGTTCGTGATCGACGGCGTCACCGGCGTCGCCGACGACGCGCCCGCGCTCCGCGACGGGCACCGGTACCAGCTGGTCGGATCGCAGAGTGCGAAGGCGCTGACGGCCGGCGCGGCGGGTGGCGCCGCGACGACCATCACGACCCTCGCCGCCGAGCCGGCGCTCGCCGCGCGCCAGGCGTGGACCGTGCACGAGGTCGAGCCGGGCGAGCGCGAGGCCACGCGACGCGTGGTCCTCGAGGCATCCGACGGTCGGGTGCTCGGCGCGACGAGCACAGGCACCGACCTGCGGGCCATCGGCACGGATACCGCGGCGGCGACGGCCGCGACCCGCTGGATCGTGAACACCACCGACGGCCGCGCCTACACGCTCGTCAACGAGGCGCTCGGGCTCTCGCTCGACGTCGGCGGGCAGTCCTCCGCCGAGAACGCGACGGTCGGGGTGTACGGATCGAACGGCGGCGCGAACCAGTCGTGGCATCCGCTCGACCTCGCACCGCTCGCCGAGCAATCGGTCGCCGCCCGCACGCTCGTGGGCGTCGCACCCGTGCTGCCGACGACCGTCGCGCCGCGCTACGCGTGGGGCGCCGGGGTCGCCGTGCCCGTCGAGTGGGCGCTGCCGGATGACTCGGCGTGGGCAGAGCGCGGACGCATCGCCGTGCCGGGCACCGCGACCGACGTGTTCGGGCAGGCGTTCGACGTCACCGCGCACGTCGACGTCGGCGGGCTGACCGCCACCGACCCCGTCTCGGTGACGGTCGCGCGCGGCGCGAGCCTCGCGGGCGTCCAGGCGGCGGCGCCGACGACGGTGCCCGCGCGGGTCGGGGCGTCGGAGCAGGCGTTCGACGTGCCGGTCACGTGGGACTGGTCGGCCGTCGCGGCCGACGCATTCGCCGAGGTCGGCGTCATCCGCATCGCCGGCACCGCCACGGCCGACGGCGCCGAACTGCCCGCGCGGCTGTCGGTGCTCGTGACCGAGGGCACGCTGCGCAACTTCGCGCCCGACGCCGGCGTGACCGCGTCGGCGAGCTCGACCGAGTCGGGCTACCCGGTCGACCGCACGCGCAACGGCGTGGTCGGCGACAAGGGCTGGTCGAACTGGGTGTCGACCAACAAGCCGGCGCAGAGCACGCTGACGTACGAGTTCGGCGCGCGCCAGGTCGAGCAGGTCACGGTGCACTTCTGGCGCGACGGCACGAACAGCTGGGCGCAGACCATGCAGGTGCAACTGCGCGGTGCGGATGGCGCATGGTCGCCGGCGCCCGGGTGGGAGCAGTCCCAGCCGGTCGCATCGCCGACGGATGGCACGGCGCCGATCGTGACCGCCGAGTTCGCGCCGACCGCGGCGACGGGCGTGCGCGTGATCATGAACGCGTACCCGAACACGCACCTGATCGTCTCGGAGGTGCAGGTCTTCGAGTCGGTGCCGGCAGCCGCGTCGGTCAGCGACCTCGCCGTACTGCGACTGGACGGCGAGGGCGTCGACGGGTTCGACCCGTCGCGCGCCGACTACGAGGTCGACGTCGACGGAGGGCGCCTGCCGGTGCTCGACGCGGGCGCGGTCGACTCAGCGGCAACGGTGCGCATCGCGCAGCCCACCACGGAGAACGGGGGAGCGGGCACGGTCACGGTGACCTCGGCCGACGGCACGTCGCAGACGGTGTACACCGTCACGGTCCACCGCCACGCCGTGATCGCCGACCTGCAGGTCGTCGACCGGTCGCGCGTCGGCACGCCTGCGGTCGCGACCGCGACGCTCGATCCGGGCGACGGAGAGATCTCGTGGCAGTGGTACCTGAACGGTGAGCCGGTGCCCGGCGCGACCGAGCAGTCCTTCACGCCCGAGACGAACGGCGCGGGCAAGCTGCTCACCGTGCACGTGACCGTCGGGGCCGACGGCATCGAGCCGGCGTCCGCGGAGGCGGACGGCGGGCGGATCGTGGCGGCGAACTCGCGCCAGCCCTGATCCGTCGCTCGCCGGACGAAACGAGCGCCCGGTCCCCTCGTGGGGCCGGGCGCTCGGTCGTTCGCGTGCGGCGCTGCCGTGCCCGTCCGCCCATTCCCGGCCAGCGCGTTCCCGCCCTGCCCGTTCCCGCCCTGCACCGAACGCTTGCTCAGGACGGAACGAGGGCGCGCCGGCATATCGCCGTGCCAGGCACGGCGTGTCGCGCGCGAGTCCTGAGCAAGCGAAATGGGGGGGGGGGCGGCGCGAGGTGGCCGGGTGGCCGGGTGGGCAGCGCCGGGTGGCGGGGTGGGCAGCGCGTGGCGGCCGCGTAGCCGGGTGGCGGGGTGGGCAGCGCGTGGCGGCCGCGTGCCGGGTGGCCGGGTGGCCGGGCGCGGTGAGCGCGCGGCTCAGCGCGCGGCTCAGCGCGCGGCCGGCGGCGCCGTGCTCGCGCGCACGACCAGCTCGGTCGCGACGACCGACGGCGCCCGCCGGTCGCCGGACTCGACCTCGTGCAGAAGCGCCTCGACCGAGCGGCGGCCGACCTCGCCGAAGAACTGACGGACGGTCGTCAGGGGCGGCCAGAAGCTCGCAGCCTCCTCCATGTCGTCGAAGCCGACGACGCTGACCTCGGCGGGAACGGCCCGGCCCGACTCGTGCAGGGCGCGAAGCACGCCGAGCGCCATCTGGTCGTTCGAGGCGAAGATCGCGGTGACCGAGGGGTCGCCGGCGAGCTCGAGGCCGAGCTCGTGCCCCGACTCGGCCGACCAGTCGCCGACGAGCGGTGGGTGCACGATCGCGCCGTGCGCGCGCAGCGTGGCCTCCCACGATTCGCGACGACGGGTGGCCGAGTAGGAGCGCTCGGGACCGGCGACGTGTCGCACGGTCGCGTGCCCGAGTCCGAGCAGGTGCTCGGTGGCGAGGCGCGCGCCGAGGGCCTGGTCGGTGTCGACCCAGGTGAAGCGGTCGTCGCCGGCGGAGTCGACGATCACGACGGGCAGGCCGGGCGGCAGTTCGACGTCGCTCTCGTCGAGCAGGTGCGCCTCGATGACGATGATCACGCCGTCGACCGCAGCATCGGCGAGGCTCTGGAACGCGTCGGAGACCTCGCCGCGCGTCGGGTGCGGCACCGGGATGAGCGTGAGCGAGTACCCCGCCTCCTCGGCTGCCGAGGCGATCGCGTCGAGCGTGCGCATGTTGCCGAAGCTCGAGAGCGTGAACATGATCACGCCGAGGCTGCGGAAGCGCCCGGTGCGCAGGGCGCGTGCCGCGCTGTTGGGGCGGTAGCCGAGCTGCTCCATGGCGGCGAGCACGCGGGCGCGGGTCTCGGCGTCGACGTTCGTGCGCCCGTTCGAGACGCGCGACACGGTCTGGCCCGAGACGCCGGCGAGGCGGGCGACGTCGGCCATCGACGGGCCGCGGCGGCGGCCGGCGGCCGCGCCGGGGGTGGTGACGGTCGTCATGACGCTCCTCGTGTTCCGTTACGCCCAGACTGGCGCATGTTCACGTCAACATGCTACGGTGTCCGCACGCCATGTTGACGTGAACATGGCCGCGATCGGAAAGAATCACATGACAACGACGTCCCCCGCCGCGCCGGTCATCGGCGCGACCGTGACGGCGCCCCCACCGCGCCGTCGCCGCAGCCGCGCCGCACGCGGCCGCAGCGAATGGAAGGGCCTGGCCTTCGTCGCGCCGTTCCTGGTCGTGTTCCTGCTGGTGTTCATCGCACCGGTCGTGTACTCGGTCTACCTCAGCCTCTTCCGCGAGCAGCTGGTCGGCGGCAACGCGTTCGTCGGCCTCGACAACTACGTCGCCCTCCTGCAGGACCCGCAGTTCTGGGAGTCCTTCGGCCGGGTGACGCTGTTCCTCCTCGTGCAGGTGCCGATCATGCTCGCCCTGGCACTCGTCGCGGCCCTCGCGATCGACAGCGCCCGCCTGCACGCGTCGGGCTTCTTCCGCATCGTGATCTTCCTGCCCTACGCGGTGCCGGCGGTCGTCGCGGTGCTCATGTGGGGCTTCATGTACGGCGACAACTTCGGCCTCGCCGCCAACCTCAACGACTGGCTCGGCTCGACCGTGATCACGCCGTTCGCCCGCGAGTGGATCCTCGTGTCGATCGGCAACATCGTGACCTGGGAGTTCGTGGGCTACAACATGCTGATCTTCTACTCGGCGCTGCGGGTCATCCCGACCGACCTCTACGAGGCCGCCGAGCTCGACGGCGCCGGGCCGATGCGCGTGGTCACCGGCATCAAGCTCCCGGCCATCCGCGGCGCGATCGTGATCGCCACGATCTTCTCGATCATCGGCAGCTTCCAGCTCTTCAACGAGCCGAACATCCTGCGCACACTCGCGCCGAACATCATCACCACGTACTTCACCCCGAACATGTACGCCTACAACCTCTCGTTCGCCGGCCAGCAGTACAACTACTCGGCCACCGTCGCGATCGTCATGGGCGTCATCACCGCCGTCATCGCGTACGTCGTGCAGCTGCGCGGCTCGCGCAAGGAGGACCGATGAGCGTCACCGCCGTCCGCGACACCCGCCCCGCACCGGCCCACGACGAGCACACGGCGACGGATGGCGCAGCGCGCCGCCGTCGGCGCTTCTCGCCCCTGCAGCCCCGCAAGTCGGTCGCCTTCACCCTGCTCATGGGCATCTTCGTGGTCTACAGCCTCGTGCCGCTGCTCTGGCTCGTGACCAACGCGACGAAGACGCAGGCAGGCCTGTTCTCGAGCTTCGGCCTCTGGTTCGACGACGAGTTCGTGCTGTTCCAGAACATCTGGGAGACGCTGACGTACCGCGACGGCATCTTCCTGCGATGGTTCGGCAACACGCTGCTCTACGTCGTCATCGGTGCGGGCGGGGCGACGCTGCTCGCGACGCTCGCGGGCTACGGCCTCGCGAAGTTCCGCTTCGCCGGCCGGCGCGCGGTGTTCGCGGTCGTGCTCGGCGCGATCGCCGTGCCCGGCACCGCGCTCGCGGTGCCGACGTTCCTGATGTTCAGCCAGCTCGGCCTCACGAACACCCCGTGGGCGATCATCATCCCGTCGCTGATCAGCCCGTTCGGCCTCTACCTGATCTGGGTCTACGCGGTCGACTCGGTGCCGACCGAGATCCTGGAGGCGGCGCGGATGGACGGCGCGGGCGAGCTCCGCACGTTCTTCACGATCTCGATCAAGCTGCTCGCCCCGGGCATCGTCACGGTGCTGCTCTTCACGGTCGTCGCGACCTGGAACAACTACTTCCTCCCGCTGATCATGCTGAGCGACCCCACCTGGTACCCGCTCACGGTCGGCCTCAACCAGTGGAACGCGCAGGCGACCGGCGTCGGCGCGCAGCCCATCTACAACCTGGTGATCACGGGCTCGCTCCTCACGATCATCCCCATCGTCGTCGCGTTCCTCGGCCTGCAGCGGTTCTGGCAGTCGGGGCTCAGCGCCGGAAGCGTCAAGCAGTGACCGAGCGGCACTGCGCGGCGGAGCACCCCCAGCCCGCTCGACCGGAGCGTCCTGCCCCGGAACACATGGCACAACGAAGTGAAGGGACACATCCCATGCGCATCACCCGATCCGCCGCACGGCGGACCCTGTCGGTCGTGGCGGCCGCCGCCCTGGTCGGCTCGCTCGCCGCCTGCGCGGCCGGCGGCTCCGAGGCCGGCACCGGCTCCGCCGACGACCTCGACGCCGCGCTCGAGGCCGGCGGGAAGCTCACCTACTGGAGCTGGACGCCGAGCGCCGAGGCGCAGGTCGCCGCGTTCGAGGAGGCGTACCCGAACGTCGACGTCGAGCTCGTGAACGCCGGCACGAACACCGAGGAGTACACCAAGCTGCAGAACGCCATCAAGGCGGGCTCGGGTGCTCCGGATGTCGTGCAGATCGAGTACTACGCGATCCCGCAGTTCGCGCTCTCCGACGCGCTGGTCGACCTCAGCGCGTACGGCCTCGACGAGCTCGAGGACCAGTACTCCGCCTCGACGTGGGGCGCCGTGAATGTCGACGGCAAGCTCGTCGGGCTCCCGCAGGACTCCGGCCCCATGGCGCTGTTCTACAACGCGAGCGTGTTCGAGCAGTACGGCATCGCGGTGCCCACCACGTGGGACGAGTACGTGCAGGCCGCGCGCGACCTCCACGCCGCCGACCCGACGAAGTACCTCACGAGCGACACCGGCGACGCGGGCTTCACGACGAGCATGATCTGGCAGGCCGGCGGCCGCCCGTTCGGCATCGACGGCACCGACATCACCGTCGACCTGGCCGACGAGGGCACGCAGAAGTGGACCGGCGTCTGGAACCAGCTCGTCGAGGAGGAGCTGCTCGCGACCACGCCCGGCTGGAGCGACGAGTGGTTCAAGGGCCTCGCCGACGGCTCGATCGCCTCGCTCGTGATCGGCGCGTGGATGCCCGGCGTGCTCGAGTCGAGCGTGCCCGACGGCGCCGGCGACTGGCGCGTCGCGCCCATGCCGACGTACGACGGCACGCCCGTCGCGGCCGAGAACGGCGGCGGCGGCCAGTCGGTCACGAAGCAGTCGGAGAACCCGGCGCTCGCCGCGGCGTTCCTCCGCTGGCTGAACAGCGACCCGGCCTCGATCGAGGTCTTCCTCGAGAGCGGCGGCTTCCCGTCGACGACGGCCGACCTCGAGGACCCGGAGTTCGTCGGCCTCGAGTCCGAGTACTTCGGCGGCCAGAAGATCAACGAGGTCCTGACCCAGGCGTCGAAGGATGTCGCCTCCGGGTGGTCGTACCTGCCCTACCAGGTGTACGCCAACAGCATCTTCGGCGACACCGTCGGCCAGTCCTACGCGAACACGGCCGACCTGAACGACGGCCTCGCAGACTGGCAGGAGCAGCTCGTGACCTACGGCAACGAGCAGGGCTTCTCGGTCAACGAGTAGCCGCCCGGCCTCGTCGCCACACTGCGGGTTGAGGAGCCGACGGAGTCGGCGTCTCGAAACCACGCCCACCCGGCGGTTTCGAGACGGCGCTCCGCGCCTCCTCAACCCGCAGAGCATTCCCACCCAGCACGATTGGATACCCCCGATGAGCACCACCCCCGAGAGCCGCTTCGCGATCGGCACGACCGATTTCGAGCTTGACGGGCAGCCGTACCGGATCCTCTCGGGCGCCCTGCACTACTTCCGCGTGCACCCCGACCTGTGGGCCGACCGCATCCGCAAGGCCCGGCTCATGGGCCTCAACACGATCGAGACCTACGTCGCCTGGAACGCGCACGCCCCGCACCCGGGCGAGTGGCGCACCGACGGCGGGCTCGACCTCGGCCGGTTCCTCGACCTCGTCGCGGCCGAGGGCATGCACGCGATCGTGCGTCCGGGGCCGTACATCTGCGCCGAGTGGGACAACGGCGGGCTGCCGGCCTGGCTGTTCCGCGACCCCGAGGTCGGGGTTCGGCGCTCGGAGCCGCACTACCTCGGCGCGGTCGGCGACTTCCTCCGCAACGTGTACGAGGTCGTCGCGCCGCGCCAGGTCGACACGGGCGGCTCCGTGATCCTCGTGCAGATCGAGAACGAGTACGGCGCGTACGGGGCCGACAAGGCGTACCTCGCCGAGCTCGTGCGCGTCACGCGCGAGGCCGGCATCACCGTGCCGCTCACGACGATCGACCAGCCGACGCCGCAGATGCTCGCCGACGGCAGCCTGCCCGGGCTGCACCTGACCGGTTCGTTCGGCTCGCGCACGGCCGAGCGGCTGGCGACCCTGCGCGAATTCCAGCCCACCGGACCGCTCATGTGCATGGAGTTCTGGTGCGGCTGGTTCGACGACTGGGGCTCGCATCACCACACGACGGATGCCGCGGCCTCCGCCGCCGAGCTCGACACGCTGCTCGCGGCCGGCGGGTCCGTCAACGTCTACATGTTCCACGGCGGCACCAACTTCGGGCTCACGAGCGGCGCCAACGACAAGGGACGCTACGCGCCCATCACAACGAGCTACGACTACGACGCGCCGCTCGACGAGGCAGGGCATCCGACCGAGAAGTTCTGGGCGTTCCGCGAGGTCATCGCGAAGTACGCGCCGGTGCCCGACGAGGTGCCCGCGACACGCGAGCCGGCGCCGGTGCTCACGGCGCCGCTCGCGGTCGGCCCGTCGCTGCTCGAGGCGGCGCCGCGCCTCGGCGACGAGACGCGCCATGAGCACGTGCCGACCTTCGATGCGCTCGGTCACGACCGCGGCATCGTGCTGTTCGCGACGCGACTCGCGCGCGGCGGGCCCGGCGTGCTCACCGTCGGCGAGGAGGTGCGCGACCGGGCCTGGGTGCTCGTCGACGGCGCTCCCGTCGGCGTGCTCGGCCGCGACGCGCACGAGCGCGCGGTCGCCCTAGCCGACGCGCGCGGCGAGCTCGTGATCGTCGTCGAGGACCAGGGGCGAGTGAACTACGGCGCGCGCATCGGCGAGCACAAGGGCCTCATCGGCGGCGTCGCGCTCGACGGCGAGCCGCTCACGGGGTGGGCGGCGCGCCCGCTCGACCTCGACCGGGTGCCGGCGGCGGCGAAGCTCGGGCCGTCGGAGTTCGCGGCCGGCCCGGTGCTCGCGTACGGCGAGTTCGAGCTCGAGTCGCCGGCCGACCTGTTCCTCGACACCCTGCACTGGGGCAAGGGCCTCGTGTGGGTGAACGGGTTCCTGCTCGGTCGGTACTGGCGGCGCGGACCGCAGCGCACGCTCATCGTGCCCGCGCCGGTCGTACGCGGGGGACGCAACGAGGTCGCGGTGCTCGAGTTGGAGGCGTTCGCCGAGCCCGAGGCGCGCTTCGTCGCCGGGCCCGACCTGGGGCACACCGAGATCTGAGGATGGCGCGGCCCCGCGCCATCCGCTGGGGACGCCCTCGGGGCGGCGCGTCCGCGCGAGTCCCGGGTTCGTGCGGGTGATCCCGCACGAACCCGGGATTCGACGCTGCGCAGGCCTCCGGCCGGCTACGCCTCGTCGAGGGTCGACATGTCGATGCCCGTGACGGGCACGCCCGCGCGCTCGTACACGAGGCCCACGGCGCCCTTCGGGAACGCGACGGGCTGCTGGGCGAGCGCGAACGCGGCCGGGATCGTCCCGGTGTCGAAGAGGCGCTTGCCGGTGCCGAAGGCGATCGGGTAGAGGTACAGGTTGAGCCGGTCGACGAGGTCGGCGGCGAGCAGCGAGCGGGCGAGCGCGCCGCTGCCGATCACGTGGATCTCGTCGAAGCGCTCCTTGATGGCCGGAAGCTCGGCCGCGACATCCGTCACCACCGTGGTGCCCGCCCACGACGGGTCGGTCAGCGTGCGCGAGGCGACGAACTTCGGGACCGCCTCGAACTTCGCCCCGATGGGGGTGTCGGCGTGCCTCGGCCAGTAGTCGGCGAAGATGTCGTAGGTCTTCCGGCCGAGCAGGAGCGCGTCGAGACGGTCGATGCCCGCGCCGATCATCGCGCCCGACTCGTCGTCGAGGTAGGGCGCCTGCCATCCGCCGTACTCGAATCCGTCCGACGGGTCCTCCTCGGGCCCACCGGGCGCCTGGTAGACCCCGTCGAGCGTGATGAACAGGTCGACCGCGATGATTCCCATGGTGTGCTCCTTCCCGGCGCCACGTTAGCCACGGGGCCCGTCCGCGTCGAGGGGGTGGACGCGCGTGCGCGGAGGCACGGTTTCCCCCTCGAGCTTCGGTACCGGAGTACCGGAGTACCGGAGTACCGGAGTACCGGAGTACCGGGGTACCGGAGTACCGGGGTACCGGGGTACCGGGGTACCGGAGTACCGGGGTATGCCGACACGGCGACGGGGCCCGCGGCGCATCGCGCACCGCGGGCCCCGAGGCATCCGTCGTCGTCAGCGGGCGGCCACCAGGCGCACGCCCGCGACGAGCAGCGGCAGGTAGCAGACGAACCCGAGGATGGCGCCGACCGGGCCGAGGCCGAAGGCCGGCACGACCCAGGGCAGGAAGCCGAGGGGCGCGATCCACCACGAGATCGCCTTCGCACGGGCCAGCGCGAGCGAGAGCAGCCCGATGCCGATGAGTCCGGCGGCCATGCCGGAGTACTGCCAGATCGCGACGCTCCACTCCTTGGCGGTGGAGTCCATGAGCACGGCATCCTCGATCGCGAGCGTGTTGCCGGCGCTGACGAGGAACCAGTCCGAGAGCAGCAGGCCCGACATCTGGATGGCGCCGAACATGAGGATCACCGCGGCGATCGGCAGGAACACCCGGCCGCGCGGCCCGCGCAGCAGGCCGAGCGTCGCGAGCGCGCCGAGCGCGAGGGCGACCCAGCCGTAGTGCAGCAGGTTCGCCGACCAGAGGCTGAGCGCCGGGTCGGCCGCGAGCGACTCGATGTACCCGGCGTTGCCGGGCGCCGTCTGCTCGGGCGAGGTGAGCATGCCGCCGGTGAGCAGGATCGGCCCGGCGATCAGGAACGCGCCTCCGAGGCGCTGCAGGCGGTTCGGACGCACCGGGCCGAGGTCGGCGGCGGTGGTCCGGCCGCGGCCGGCGGGGTGGGCGGATGGCGCGGTCGCGGCGGTCGCGGCGGTCGCGGCGGGCGCGGCGGAACCAGTGGTCGAATCCTCGACGGGCGAGGCGGGAGTGGTCGTCGCGGGTGCGAAGAGGTCCATGGTCGTGTGCTGCCTTTCCGGGCGGTTCTGGGTTGGTGTTCCCAGATTCCCGGGCGGGCGACCCGGGCCCACAGGGTGCGGCGTCCCGCGGATGTCCCGACCCGCGTCCGGGACATCCGTGTCAGGGTTCTCGAGGGGCCGCGCGCTGCTCCGCCACCCCGCGCGCAGGGAGGGCGTGCTCAGGCGCGGCCGAGGCCCGCGTCGCGGGCCCGCACGATCGCCTCGGCGCGGTCGGCGACCTGGAGCTTCGCGAAGATGTTCGACACGTTGTTCCGCACGGTCTTCGGAGAGAGGAACAGCGCCTGCGCGATCTGCGGGTTGGAGCGTCCGGCGGCGAGCAGGTCGAGGATCTCGCGCTCGCGCGCGGTGAGCTGGGGGAACACCTCGGCGACGGGTGCCGATGCCGGCCCGGCCGCGAAGAACTCGGCCACGCGCCGCGCGATCGCCGCGCCGAAGACGAGCTCGCCGCGGGCGGCGGCGTCGATCGCCGACCGGATCTCGTGCTGGCTCGCGCCCTTGACGAGGTACCCCCGGGCGCCGGCGCGCATGGCCGCGAAGACCGTCTCGTCGTCCTCCGACATGGTGAGCACGACGACGGCGAGATGCGGATGCCGCGCCACGGCCTCGCGCGTCGCGGCGATGCCGTCGAGCCGCGGCATCTGCACGTCCATCACGACCACGTCGGGCTCGGCGGCGTCGATGACCTCCTGCGCGACTTCGCCGTCGGCGGCGGTCGCGACGACGTCGACGCCGTCGAGGGACTCGAGCAGCATCGACAGCCCGTCGCGGTAGACGGGGTGGTCGTCGACGAGCACGACGCGGATCGGGTCCTCAGGCATCGGCGGTGGCCTCCACGGGGTCGGGGTCGGGGTCGCGGTCACGGTCGCGTTCGGGACCCGGTTCGGGGTCCGGCACGGGGGCGGGCGAGGCGGCGGGGGTGTGGGTCAAGGGCAGCGCGGCCCGGATGACGGTCCCGCCGCCGTCGGCGTCGGAGATCTCGAGCGTGCCGCCGAGCTCCTGCGCCCGCTCGCGGAGCGACCTGAGACCCACCCCGCCGACCGCGTCGGCCGGGATCCCGGTGCCGTCGTCGCGCACCTCCAGGCGCAGCATCCGCTCGTCGTGCTCGAGTCGCACCGAGGCGTGCGACGCCCCCGAATGGCGCCGCACGTTCGCGAGCGCCTCGGATGCGATGCGGTACGCGGCCACCTCGACGGCGGGCGGCAGGGCGGTGGGCACGTCGCCCGACACCTCGACGACGAGTCCGCCGCCCGTCAGCCGCTCCGCCTGCTGGGCGAGTGCGCGCACGAGCCCGAGATCGTCGAGCGCCGGCGGGCGGAGGTCGTGCACGATGCGGCGGATCTCGGACATCACCTCGGCCTGGTCGTCGACCGCCGCGTCGACGAGGGCGAGCGAGCGCTCGGGGTCGTGGCCCGCGACGTTGCGCGCGGTCTCGAGGCGGAGCTTCACGCCGCCGAGCAGCGGCCCGAGCCCGTCGTGCAGCTCGCGGCGCAGCCGCGACCGCTCCTCCTCGCGCGCGAGCACCAGCCGCTCGCGGATCGACTGCAGCTCGCGGCGCAGCTCGCCGTTCAGGATCGCGGCCGCGGCGAGGCGCACGAGGTCGCCGAGCAGCCGCTGGTCGCGCGTGGAGACCACGGGGCGCCGCCCCTGCTCCATGAGGATGCGGCCGATCACGGCGCCCGCGTGGTCGATCGGCACCTCGACGAGGCTCGGTGCCGGCACCCCGACCGACGCGGCGAGCCGTTCGCCGTCGGGCCGGTCGAGCTCGACGCGCACGTACCGCGATCCGAACGCCTCGGCGATCGCGGCCGCGAGGTCGCCCAACTGCTCGGAGGTGCCGGCCGCGCGTTCCAGCCGGTCGCCGAGCGACGAGACCACGCCGTACGGATCGCCCCGCCGGCCGCTCACCAGCCGGTTCGCGACCGCGAACAGCCGTCCGCGCAGCGGGGCGTACGCCACCGTCACGGCGACGACCGCGAGCAGCATCGCGACCCGGTCGTCGATCGCGCTGCCGACGAGCAGCACCACCACGACGTCGACCGCGATGATCGCGACGATGAGCACCGCGTAGACGAGCGTCCACGACAGCAGCCGGTCGATCGCGTAGAGCCGGTAGCGGGTGACCGCGATCACGACCGAAGCGCTGATCAGCCCGATCGTGCCGGCGAGCAGCACGTCGACGACGACGGTCGGCACGAGCGGGTAGATCGCGAGCGCACCGACGAACACGACGCCCGACCAGACGAGCCACCGCAGTTGCGCGCGCTCCTCGGGGTCGGCGTCGAACCGGCGGCTCACGCACACGACGAGCGAGAGCACGAGGCTCGCCGCCAGGCACGGCAGCGCGAGGCCGAGGATCAGCGCCCACGCGGCATCCGGCAAGCCGAGCGTCGGCAGCGCCGGCTCGAACTCGGCGAGCAGGCCGGCCCGCGTCGGATCGTCGGCGACGAGCGCCTCGGCCGGCGCGAACAGGAACGCGAACGGCATCACGAGCCCCAGCGCGATCGCGACGACCGACACCACGCGCCATCCGCCCGCCCGAAGCCGCCCGTCGGGGAAAAGCAGGAGCAGCAGCTGGATCGGGAGGATCAGGACCGACCCGAGCCGCCCGAAGAACCACATCGCGGGCACCGCCCACCACGCGTCGCGATCGATGTACCAGGCGAGGTTCACCGCGGCCGAGGCGAGGCCGTCGAGCACCCAGAGCGTGCCGAACCCCATCAGCACGACGGCGATCGGATGCCACGGCAGTCGCCAGAGCAGCAGGCACCCGGGCACGAGCATCGCGACGCCCGGCAGCACGCCCGACCAGCCCGACGACAGCGGCGGCTCCGGATGCGACGGCAGCACCACGAGGTCGATCGCGATCGCCCCGACCGCTGCGACGGCCGACACGCACAGCGCGACGACGGTCGCGATGCGGCTGGAGGCGAGCGTCATCCGCTCATCGTCGCAGGCGGGATGTCCCGGTGTCACGGGACACGGGTCCCGATCCGTCCGCGCCCGGGATTCCCGCCGGCGGGCCACCGGCGTAGAGTCGCATCGTCCGGACGAGCGACCGGCCCGGCCGGGCCGCGGCGTCCGCTCGGACCGCCGCGGGCGTCGCCAGGAGGCGGCTCATGCGATCACAGCACGACGATCGGTCGGGCAACCGGCGCCGAGCGGCGTGCGCCGCAGGCGTCCTGTTCGCGGGTGCGTTCGTGCTCGCCGCGTGCACCGGCGCCCCGGCGACCGACGAACCGACGACCGCGGCATCCGCCCTGCCGCAGGCCGACGAGCCGGTCTCCCTCGACCCCGCCGAGTTCACCGCCGACATCGACCACCCGTACTGGCCGATGACGCCCGGCACCCAGTGGGAGTACCACGAGCTCGACGGCGGCGGCGATCAGTTGCGCGTGGTCGTCACCGCGACGACCGAGACGCGCGAGATCGCGAACGGGGTGGTCGCCCGAATCGTGCGCGACACCGTCTACCGCGGCGACGAGATCGTCGAGGACACGTTCGACTGGTACGCGCAGCACGAGGACGGCACGGTCTGGTACCTCGGCGAGGACACCGCCGAGTTCGAGGACGGCGAGATCGCCTCGACCGAGGGGTCGTTCGAGGCCGGCGTCGACGGCGCGTTGCCCGGCGTGCTGCTGCCCGGCGACCCCGAGCCGGGCCAGGCGTATCGGCAGGAGTACCTCGCGGGCGAGGCGGAGGACGAGGGCGAGGTGCTGCGCGTCGGCGAGCGCGCGGAGGCGCCCTACGGCGCGTTCGAGGACGTGCTCGTCACCCGCGACACCAACGCGCTCGAACCGGAGGTCGTCGAGTACAAGTTCTACGCGCGCAATCTCGGGCCGTTGCTCGCCCTCGACGTCGCGGGCGGCGCCGGCCGCGAGGAGCTCGTCGACGTCCGCACGGTGCCGGACGGCACGGGCACCGGGCCGCTCGGCGAGCCCGGCCCGTGACCCACGGCGTCCGCACGCGGCATCCGCTCAGCCCGCGCCGCGTAGGCTGGAGCCCATGCAGCTCGCCCTCATCCGCCACGGACAGACCGACTGGAACCTCCGGGGCCTGATGCAGGGGCGCACCGACATCCCGCTGAACGACACCGGTCGTGCCCAGGCCGAGGCCGCCGCCGCCCTCATCGACCCCGCCGGGTGGGACCTCGTCGTGAGCTCGACGCTCGGCCGCGCCCGCGAGACCGCCGCGATCCTCGCGCGCGGGCTCGGGCTGCCGGTCGCTGGCGAGTACGACGACCTCGTCGAGCAGGACTTCGGCGCCGCCGAGGGTACGCCGGTGTCCGAGATCGACGTGCGCTGGCCCGGCCGCGCCTTCGAGGGCAAGGAGCCCGAGAGCGAGGTCGGACCCCGCGGGGTCCGCGCGCTCGAGCGGATCGCGGTCGAGCACGCCGGCGCCCGCGTGCTCGCCGTCGCGCACGGCACGCTGATCCGGCACGTGCTCGGCGAGCTCACCGGGCACGACGCCCGCAGCTACCCCAAGCTCGACAACCTCGCGGTCTCGCAGGTCGAGCGGGCGGATGCCGCGTGGCGCGTGCTGACCGTCGGCGGCGCGCCGTTCGCCGACGTGCGGTCGTCGCTCGTGCGCGTCGAGCTCGCGGCGTGATCCCTGCTGGTCGAGTAGCACCGCAGGCGCGTATCGAGACCCGCCCTTCGACCCTCCCGAACGTGCCCCCGCCGGACGTACAATCCGGAAATGGAGGCTCCGGGCAGCACCACCCTGGTCGTCGTGGGCGACGAGGCGACGAGCGCGATCGGCTCGCTCGCCGGGCTCGCGAACGTCGAGAGTGCGAGCTTCGCCGACATGACGGAGGCCACCGACGCCGAGGTCGTGACGTGGTCGGCCACGTCGCAGGCGCCCTTCGTGGTGCACGACCGCGACCCGCTCGGGCACGTCGCCTCGGCGTGGGTCGAGTTCTACGACGAGCGCTCGACGCTCGGGGTGCTGCAGCTCGAGATCGAGCAGGTGATCGGCCAGGTCGCGCAGCACCGGCTCCGTGTGCCCGACTACTACGTGGTGCTCGAGCCCGAGTCGCTGCAGGGCACGTGGATGCACTGGTGGCTCGGCGTGCTCGCGTCGGCGTCGCCGAGCCGGGTGATCCCGTGGGCGCCGGGCGAGGCGCCGCTCGCCGCGCTCATCCGCCGGTTGCCGACCGCACGGGCGTGGCCCGAGGTGCGCGACTGGCTGCCGACGGTCGTGCGGGCCGTCCCCGACCGCGTCGGACCGGGCCTGCCGCCGGTCGCCGCGTAGACGCTGCCGCTGCGCGGCGCGGCCCATCGACCGGGTCCGTCACTCCGCAGCCGGAACCTGCGCATGCTCGAGCGCCCACGCGAGCGCGAAGTCGGCGACCTCCTCCCAGCCGTCCTGGCTGACGATGCGGTGCGTGCGCCCGGCGAACTCCCGGTAGTCCACGACGGCGGGGCTGCCCGTCGCGCGGTACTTCTTCACGACGGCCCGGCCGATGGCGGGCGGCACGACGTGGTCGATCTCGCCTGTGATCACGAGCAGGGGAGCGCGGTCGGTGCGGCCGTAGTCGACGTGGGTCACGCCGCCCTTCTCGTTGATCGTCGACGCGACGCCCTCGAAGAAGACCCGGTTGTAGGAGTTCACGGCGTATTGCTCCCAGATGCGGTCGGATGCCTCGCGGCTGAGGTCGTTGCCGAAGGTGAAGTGGAAGTGCGACTTCGAGATGGGCTTCGCGCCGTTGCGGTCGAACGGGTTCGACAGGATCGGGAAGCCCGTGCGGAGCGTCGACGGCGGCAGTGTGGTGATGCCCGCGGTCTGGCCGGGCGTGACGCCGACGTAGGCGGCGCCGAGGCCGCGGTCGGCGAGCATCTGGGTGATGACGCCGCCGAACGAGTGCCCCATGATGATGGGCTTCTGCGGCAGGGCCAGGATGATCGCCTCGTAGTGGTCGGCGATCTGCTTCAGGCCGATGCCCTTGAGGGATTCGGGGTTCGAGCGGATGTCGGCGACCGAGCGGTCGTCGATGCCGGGCCATCCCGGCACGATGACCTCGTGGCCGGCGGCGCGGAAGCGCTCCGCCCAGGTGTCCCAGCTGGTCGGGGTCATCCAGAGTCCGTGGATGAGGACGATGGGGGCCTTGTCGGTGGTGGTCATGGGTGGTGCTCCTTCTGGTCTGCTCTGCCTGCTCTGCGCGGTCCGTGTCGTTCAGTGAAGTAGAACGATCGTTCTGTCTTGTTATTCCCAGAAGATACGCCGGTCGCGACATCCATGTCAAGCAAAAAGAGAAAGATCGTTCTATCATTTACGTCATGGCAACACGGACGACGCCGAGCGGTACCTCCGCAGCGCGCGAGCGACTGCTCACGACGGCGAGCGAGCTCTTCTACCGCGAGGGGATCCACTCCGTCGGGGTCGACCGCATCATCGCCGGGGCGGGGGTCACGCGAGCGACGTTCTACCGGCACTTCCCGAGCAAGGAATCGCTCGTCGAGGCCTACCTCGGCGTGGAGGATGCGAACATCCGCGGCGCCCTCGAGGCCGCAGAGGCGTCGGGCGCCGAGCCCGCGCCGCTCGTCGGGCTCGTCATCGAGGGACTCGCCGACGATGTCGCGCGCCACCACACGCGCGGGTGCCCGTTCATCAACGCGGCCGCCGAGTACCCGGATGCCGCGAGCGGCGTGCGCACGGCGGTCGCGCGGCACCGCGAGTGGTTTCGATCCGAGCTCGAGCGCGTGCTCGGCGCCGCCGGCGCCGACGACCCCGCCCAGGCCGCCGCCGAGCTGGTGCTGCTGCGCGACGCCGCGATGGTCGGCGGTTACCTCGACGGGTGGGAGCGCGTGCGGCCCGCGTTCGTGTCATCCGCTCGACGCGTCGCTGGCGTGCCCCCGGAGGTGCCGGACGCCGGGTAGCGCCTCAGGCGTGCGCCGAAACCCCGCACCCGTCGGTGCGAGGCCTCGACACGCCGTCTCGCGGCGACTCGGTCACCGACGCGGTCAGCCGTGCACGCGCACGTCGACCCACACGAGCCGGTGGTCGCTCGACGGGAACGGGAACACGCCCGTGAGCGCCGAGAGCGGATCGGCCTGCACCGGCCAGAACACGCCCGCGTCGGTCACGCGCAGGTCGCGCGACGGCAGCACGTAATCGGCGCGCAGGTTGCCGGGCGTCGTGTCGGCGAAGTCGGCGGTGTCGAGCGCCGGGTCGCCCTCGTGCGCGAGGTTGGCGCCGCCCTGCAGCTCGGACGCCTCGACCGCACCCTCCGACGTGGGAAGCGGGTCGGTGATGCGCGAGTGTGCGAGGAGCTGGTCCACCGCCGCCTCGACCGAGTCGCCGTCGAGCGGGTCGGCGTTCTGGTCGCCGAGGATCACGAACGACTCGCCGGGCTTCAGCCCGCCGATGCCGCCCTCGTCGTCGTAGATGTACCGCGCGGCCGTACCCGGGGTGACGTAGTCGGCCCAGAATCGGATCTCGTCGTGGTTGCGGAGGCCGTTGCGGTCCTCCGGACCGTCGAAGACGGGCGGGGTCGGGTGCGAGGCCAGCACGTGCACGATGCGCCCGTTCACGTCGACGGGCAGATCCCAGTGCGACTTGCTCGAGAGGCGGAACACGTCGAGCTCGGCGGGCGAGTACCAATCGGCGGGTGCCGCGGTGTTCGGGTCATCGGGGAGCAGCGCTCCCGGCATGTCCTTCCAGAGGAAGTGCTGGAACGTGCGCACCGCATCGGCGTCGATCGGATACTTCGAGAGCACCGCCATCCCGAACTGGCCCGGGAAGAAGCCGAAGCCGAGCGCGTCGTCGGGCCCTCCGACCGTGCCGTTGTTGTTGAGGTCGAAGCCGCTCGGGATGCCGGTGTTCGACGGTGCCACGAACGCGTACGGGTACTCGACGGGGTCGGCGCCGCCCTGGGGGACCTCGAGGTAGTTCTCGCGGAACAGGTCGGCGGCCACGCCGCCCTCGACGAAGTCGAACTCGTTGAGCAGCACGATGTCGGGATTGGTCCGCTGGATGACCTCGGCCACCGTCTTCGCCTGCGCGTTGTCGGGCGTCGACAGGTCGGCGACGAGTTGGCCCTCGAAGTTGCGGTTGAGCGAGAGGTTGTACGTGGCGACGCGCAGGTCGGTCGGCCCGGCGCCCTCGGGCGGTGCGGCGGCCGCGGGGCCTGCGATCGCCGTGACGGCGGCGGCGCCGATCAGCGTGGCAGTGGCGGTCAGTGCGGCGGTGGTGCGGCGGCGTCTCGTGGACATGCCCTTCTCCTTCATCGACGACATCGGCGGTGTGCGACTGCACCCCACGCTAGGCGCGTCGGGTGTCGACCGGAAGAACCCGACGTGACCGGATGTCGCGGGTGACGGGATGTCGCGGGTGACGGGATGTCGCGGGTGACGGGATGTCGCGGGTGACGCGATGTCGCGGGTGACCCGATGCCACAGGTGACGGGATGTCGTAGGTGACCGGATGTCGCATGCAGGACCAGCGCGGCGTGGCGCGACTCGTCCTCCACAGGTCGACCGGCGCGCGGATTCCCCACAGGCGGTTTGTGCTGATCAGGTCATGTTTCGGGTCGGATCGGAATGTCGGTGGGTGGGTGCAGGATCGAAGCATGGAATCAGCGCTGGCATCGCTCGAGCGGCAGCTCGCGACGCTGCGCACGGCCTGGGCCGGTGCGCTGCCGGCGTTCGGGGTGATCGGCGCCGATGCGCCTGCCGGTGATGCGCCTTCCGGTGATGCGTGGGCCGGTGATGCGCGGGTCGGTGATGCGCAGCTCGAGGTGGAGCGGATGAGTGATGCCGACCTGGTCGAGGTGACCGATGTGCTGGCGCGGTTGCGGCGCGAGGTCGATGGGCTGCTGGTGCGGGTCGCGGGCGAGGTCGCCCGCCGGTCCGGGCCCGAGTTCGGTGACACCGGGTTGGCGAAGACGCACGGGTTCCACAGCCCGGTGCGGCTGCTCGCGGCGGCCACGGGGGGGTCGCGCAGTGAGGCGGCGAAGCTGATCGCGGTCGGCACGGCGACCGCCGAGCGGGCGGGTCTCACCGGTGGTCGGGCGCCGGCCCGTCACCCGCACCTGGCCGCGGCGCTGGGTGCGGCGGCGATCAGCGTCGATGCGGCGGCCGCGATCGCGGGCATGCTCGACCGGGTCGCGCTGCGCGCCGACCCCGCCCTGGCCGACACCGCCGAGGCCGCCCTGGTCCGCCTCGCCGGCCAGGTGCCGCTCGAGCTCCTGCTGCGCGGCGTGCGCGAGGCCGAAGCACGCCTCGACGCCGACGGGGTCGAACCCCGCGAAGAGCAGCTGCGCACGCAGCGGTCGCTGAGCATGCGGGAAGACGGCACCGGCATGCTGCACCTGCACGCCCGACTCGACCCGGTCACCGCCGCACCCGTGAAAGCCGCGATCGACGCGCTCGTCAGCGACGTGCTCCGCCGTCGCGACCCCGCGCCCGGCGCGCGCGTGCCGGACCGCACCGCCACCGCCACCGCTCACGCCGACGGCGACGGCGACGGCGAGCCCGGTGTCCCGGTCATCGACGACCCGCGGTCCATCCTGCAGATCCGGGCCGACGCGCTCGCCGACCTCGCCCGACACGCACTCGGCTGTCAGGACGCGCCCACCCCGCTGGCCAAGACCACCGTCATCGTCCGCATCGACCTCGACACGCTGCGCACCGGCCTCGGCCACGCGAGCATCGACGGCATCGACCAGCCGATCTCCGCGGCGAGCGCCCGCCGCCTGGCCGCCGACGCCAACCTGATCCCCGCCGTGCTCGGCGGCGACAGCCTGCCACTCGACCTCGGCCGCGCCGCACGACTGTTCACGAAAGCGCAACGCCTCGCGCTCGGCGAACGCGACGGCGGCTGCGCCTGCTGCGGGCAGAACATCGGCTACGTCCAAGCCCACCACATTGACTGGTGGGAGCGCGACACCGGCCCCACCGACCTGGCGAACGGCGTGCTCTTGTGCAGCTTCTGCCACCACCTCATCCACCGCGATGGATGGCAGATCCGCGCGACCGCGCGCGAGGCCTGGTTCATCCCACCCCCGCACATCGACCCCGACCAAACCCCACGACTCGGCGGCCGCGCACGCTTCGAACTGCAACTGCCCGACCTCGCAGCATGAGCCGCTGCGGGATGCGCCGTCGCGACATCAACGGCATGCGCCGTCGCGGCATGAGAGGCGTGCGGATGGGATCGAACCATGACGCGAGCGCGATCGAAGCTACACGGATCGCACGAGAGCGGAGCACACCGCGCCGGTCGCGCCGGGACGTTCAGACCGCGTCGGCCGATACTCGGGGACGCAGAGGCGATCGGCTGGGGACTCGGTTCAGCGTTCTGCGAAGCGCTTCAGCGCCTGCAGCATGCGTTCGCTCTCGCGCGAGTAGCGGCTGATGATGAGGGAGCGCGCGAGGGCGAGCCGGCCGGGTATGCCGAGCTCGACGGTCCGCGTGACGCGCGCGCCGCCGGCAGCGGCGGCCACCGACATGGTCACGGTGCTCTCGATCGTGCCCGCCATGCGCGGACGCAGCGTCATGGGCTGCACGAACACGACACGCAGCGGCCGGTCGAGCACCACGATCCGTCCATGGCGAACGCCGCGGCGGCTGTGCTCGGCGTATGTCGTGCCGACAACGACGGGCGGCGGCGAGATCTCGGACGTGCCCTCGTAGTCGCCGGCCGACGGCAGCCAGCGACCGTAGCCGTGCAGATCGCAGACGAGCTCGAACACCATATCGGCCGGGGCCGCGATGTCGATCCGGCGTTCGATCGTCGAGGTCATGCGTCCAGCGTCGCACCGATGTCGGCGCGGATGCAGCATTCCGGCAGCGTTCGCGGATGCGCGGGCGTTCGGCTCGAACGTCGCCCACCGGAGGCCCCGCTCGATGCTCTCCTCGAGGAATCGATCGCCGCCGTGCTCGTCCACGACGGCGGCGGGTCGACGAGCAGCATCGCGCGCCGACGCTCGCAGAACGCGACGCCCTCGGCGACGATCGCGTGCGCATCGGGATCCGCGGCCGACTCCGCCGGGAGCACAAGCAGGTTCACGAGGTCCACACCGTCGAGCGCGGCGAGCCCTCGCCGCACCGACTCGAGGCGGGCGTCCGCGACCCGGACTACCACGGCCGAGCGGCCGCCGTTCTCGAAGAAGTCCCACACCTGGTGACCCATCGTGCCGGGCCCCGCGCGGCCGCGGTACTCGGCCTCGAAGCCACTCCATGCGTCGACGGTCTCCGGGGTGCCGATCGGGCCGGCGTCGGCGAGGCCGACGAACGCTGCGACCGCCGTGCCGACTCCCTCGATCGGTCGGGCCATGGCGTTCCCCCTCGAACTCCCCGGGGTCGGATTGCGCCTCGGGCGCGCCGCGGGCCAGGCCTCAGGCCGCGCCGCGGGCCCGAGGCGAGAGGTCGAGCGCGCGATCGCGCACGAGTTCGAGTGCGTGCTCGATCGCACCGATCGTGACGCAGTGCTCGCCGAGCTCCGACCTCCGCAGTTCGGGAGCCGTCGGATCGCCGCTGCCGTCGAGGATGGCCGCCGCACGGTCGATCATCATCGGGAGCGACTCGGCCGCGGCGCCGCTGACGATGATGCGGTCGACGTCGAGCAGGTCGCCGAGCACGAGGCAGATGCGGGCGAGGCGGTCGGCGAGGCGGTCGACGATCCCGATCGCGACGGGATCGCCCGCCCGCGCCGCGTCGCCGACGTCGGACTCGTCGAGCGTGTCGGGGTCGAGCCGGCCGAGCGGGCTGTCGGCGGGAAGGCCGGCGCGGATCGCCTCGACCGCCCACCGGCGCGCGAGCAGGGCGAGACCCTCGGGGGAGCCCACGCCCTCGACATGCTCGAGGAAGCGCAGTTCGCCGGCACCGCCGCGGCGTCCGCGCACGAGTCGCCCGTCGATCATGAGGCCGGCGCCCATGCCCTCGCCCACGATGAGCGCGATGTAGGAGTCGACGTCGCGGCCTCCGCCCGTCGTGGCCGATCGTTCCGCGATCGCGGCGAGGTTCGCGTCGTTCTCGACGGTGACGAGATCGGCGTCGCGGTCGAACACCGCGGCGTACCCCGGGTTGGTGAGGCTCCAGAACCAGTCCTCGGCGGGCGAGACGCCGTCGCGGTCGACCGGCGCGGGCACCGCGACGGTGATCGCCAGAACCTCCGCGGGCGAGACGCCGGCGTCCGCGAGTGCGCCACCGACGGCGGTGCGGGCGAGCGAGCGACGTGCGTCGGCATCGGCGAGCCGCTCGACGTCACCGGGTCCGGGCGAGGGGATGACGACGCCGTGCCGGCCGAGGGGGGTCCCGCGCAGGTCGGCGACGGTGGCCGAGACGCGGTCGTAGCCGGCGTCGACGCCGATGATGACCGCGGCGCGCTCGCGAAGCGCGTATCGGCGCGCCGGCCGGCCCTTCGTGTAGGCGCCGACGGCGCGCGCGTCGTCGAGCTCCTCCAGCCATCCCTGCCGCAGCAGTTCGTCGCACACCCCGATGACGGTCGAACGCGTGAGCCCTGTGGCCGCCATCGCATCGGTCGCGGTGAACGGACCGGCGCGCCAGGCGTGGTCGAGCACGCGTCGAGCATTCACGCGGCGAAGCACCTGCGGCGATGTCGCGGCTTCGATCCTGTCCACCCCTTGACCTTTCCGTCTTCCTCAGTCATTATTTACGACAACAAGTAAATCTACACTCTAAATTTACTTCCGTCAGGGTCGACGGGCCGGGAACGGCACGCGCGATCCGGAACCAGAGGAGACGACGAGGTGCCTCACCGCCCAGACCGCCCCACCTCCCGCGCCATGGGACGCCGGCCGATGCCGGTCACGCTCGCGCTCGCGACCGCGGGCCTGCTCGGCGCCACGCTCGCCCTGTCCGGCTGCGCCGGCGTCGGCAGCGGCGGCCCCGCCGAGATCACCTTCCACATGTCGAAGCCCGAGGCGATCCCGTACTTCCGCGATCTCGTCGAGCAGTTCAACGCCGAGCAGGACGACGTGCAGGTCACGCTCGACACCGCCTCGAACCTCTCGGCCGGGTTCCTCCGCGGCAACCCGCCCGACGTCGGGCTGCTCAACTACAACTACGAGATGGCGCGGTTCATGGAGCGCGGGGCGCTCTCCGACCTCTCCGACATGCCCGAGGCCGACCGCATCCGCCCGGAGGTGCAGGAGCTCGTCGACCAGTACGCCACGTACCCCGGCCGCACGAGCGTGCTGCCGTACTCGGTCGCCGCGGCATCCGTCATCTACAACGTCGAGATGTTCGAGGAGAACGGCCTCGAGGTCCCGACGACCTGGGACGAGCTGATCGCGGTCTGCGACGAGCTCGAGGCCGCGGGCATCACGCCGATCTACAGCACGTTCAAGGACCCGTGGACGCTCGGCCAGGGCCTCTTCGACTACTCCGTCGGCGGCCTGATCGATGTCCCCGAGTTCCTCGACCAGATGGAGGAGCTCGGCACCGAGGTCGGTCCCGACTCGGAGGTGTCCTTCCAGAAGACGATCCTCGAGCCCTCCGAGAAGATGAAGCAGCTCGCCGACTACTCGAACGACGACGCCGAGAGCCGCGGCTACGGCGACGGCAACGTCGCCTTCGCGAACGGCGAGGCCGCCATGTACATGCAGGGCCCGTGGGCGCTCGGCGAGATCGCGAAGACGAACCCCGACCTCGAGCTCGCCACGTTCCCGCTCCCCTCGTCGGACGACCCCGACGACCTCAAGGTGCGGGTCAACCTCGACCTCGCCCTGTGGATCCCCGAGGCCAGCACCGAGCAGGAGGCCGCACGCGAGTTCGTGTCGTACCTCATGCAGCAGGAGGTCATGGACGAGTACAACGCGGCGTTCCTGGGCTTCGGCACGACGACCGATGCGGCGGATGTCACGGACGAGCGCATCATCCCGATGCAGGAGTACTACGACGACGGCGCCTTCTACCAGGGCCTGTCGCGCTCCATCCCGCTGACCATCCCGATCGACAACTACATCCAGGCCATGGCGACCGGCGCGGACATCCCCGACACGCTCGCCAAGATCGACGCCGACTGGGCACGACTGGCCCTGCGCGGCTGACCCGGCGAATCGAGAGGACGAACGCCATGACGACACCCATCACCCCCGCCGCGGCCTCCGCCGGCGCGCTGGTCGAAGAGGCCGAGCACGGCCAGGTCGACCACCTCGCGGGGACCGCCCACGACAAGCGGGGCCGGCCCCGGGTCGACCCGGTCTACTACTGGTTCCTGATCCCGACGCTCGTGCTGTTCACCGTCGCGATCACGGTCCCGGCAGTCCTCGGCATCTTCTACTCGTTCACGAACTTCATCGGCTTCGGCGACTGGCAGTTCATCGGGCTCACCAACTACATCGCGGTGTTCTCCGACCCGGCGATCCTCGCCAGCTACGGCTTCACGTTCGGCTTCGCGATCGTGACGGTGCTGCTCGTGAACGTCATCGCGTTCCTGCTCGCGGTGGGGCTCACGTCGCGCATCAAGCTGAAGACGCCGCTCCGCGCGGTGTTCGTGATCCCGATGGTGATCTCGGGCATCGTGATCGCCTACGTCTTCAACTTCCTGTTCTCGAACTCGCTGCCGGCATTCGGCACGGCCGCCGGCATCCCCTGGCTGTCGGAGTCGATCCTCGCGAACCCCGACCTCGCCTGGCTCTCGATCGTGATCGTGACCGCCTGGCAGTCCATCCCGGCCACCCTGCTGATCTACATCGCCGGACTGCTCTCGATCCCCGGCGAAGTGTACGAGGCCGCCGACATCGACGGGGCGGGCGCGGCCCGCCGACTCTGGTCGGTCACGCTCCCGCTCGTCGCGGGGTACGTCGTGATCAACATCATCATCGGCTTCAAGAACTACCTGAACGTGTACGAAGTCATCGTCGGCCTGACGAACGGCGGTCCGGGCACCTCCACGCGCAGCATCGCGATGACGATCTTCACCGGCTTCACCGGCGGCGACTACGCCTACCAGATGGCCAACGCGACGATCTTCTTCATCATCGCCGTCGCCATCTCGGTCCTCCAACTCCGAATCTCCCGCGGAAGGGCGGCGATCTGATGACCCAGACAGCAGCGAAGCGGATCCCCGCTTCCGTCTCGACCACGCGCTCGCGCGACGAGGCCGTCGCCACGCGAGCGCCGCGCCGGCGGGGCCGCGTCGGCCAGGAGCGGACGAACTGGACGACCCTGGTCATCCTGCTCCTCTGCGCCCTGACCGTGCTCCTCCCGCTCTACGTCACGATCTCGATGTCGCTGAAGTCGACATCCCAGGCGGTCGACGGCAACGCGTTCTCCCTGCCGAACCCGATCGACTTCTCCGGCTTCGCACAGGCGTGGGAGCTGACCAACTTCCCCGTCGCCTTCATGATCTCGCTGCTCATCACCGCCGGAACCGTGGTCGGCACCGTCATCCTCGGGGCCCTCGCGTCGTACGCGATCGTGCGGAACTGGGATCACCGGCTGTTCCGTTGGTCGTTCTTCTACCTGCTCACGGCGCTGTTCCTGCCGTTCCCGGTGGTGGCGCTCCCGCAGATCCAGCTCACGGGGCTCGTCGGTCTCGCGAACCCGTTCGGCGTCATCATCCTGAAGATCATGTTCGAGCTGTCGTTCAGCATCCTGCTGTTCACGGCGTTCCTGCGCTCGATCCCGCTCGAGCTCGAGGAGAGCGCCCGCATCGACGGGGCCACCACGTGGCAGACGTTCCGGCGGCTGATCTTCCCGCTGCTCGCGCCGATGAGCGCGACGGTCGCGATCTTCGCGTTCCTCGCCTCGTGGAACGACTTCATGATGCCGTCGCTGATCATCGCCGACTCCGCGCAGCAGACGCTGCCCGTCGTGCAGTCGATCTTCCAGACGCAGTTCAGCAACAACTACAACGTGTCGTTCGCGTCGTACCTGATGGCCATGGCGCCGGCGATCATCGTCTACCTCTTCACCCAGCGCTGGGTGATGGAGGGCGTGACGCAGGGTGCGGTGAAGGGGTAGGAGCCGCGGGGCCGGCCGCCCCTCAGGGGCCGGGCCCGCCCGCCCGTCCGCATCCTCCGCCACTCGCAACCGACCCCGAAAGGACCGCACGCCATGAGCGACGTGCTCGCCTGCCCCGACCTCGACCGAACCCGCCACGACGCCGACTGGTGGCGCCAAGCCGTCGTCTACCAGGTGTACCCGCGCAGCTTCGCCGACGCCGACGGCGACGGCGTCGGCGACCTGCGCGGCATCGCCTCCCGTGTGCCCTACCTGCGGCGGCTCGGCATCCACGCCGTCTGGCTCAGCCCGTTCTACCCGTCGGCCCTCGCCGACGGCGGCTACGACGTCGACGACTACCGCGACGTCGACCCGCGCCTCGGCACGCTCGAGGACTTCGACGACCTCGTCGCGGCGCTGCACGAGGTCGGGATCCGCGTGATCATCGACATCGTGCCGAACCACACGTCGAACCGGCACGAGTGGTTCCGCGAGGCGCTCGCGTCGCCCCGCGGTTCGGCGGCTCGCGCCCGGTACGTCTTCCGCGATGGGCTGGGGCCGGATGGCGCGCTGCCGCCCGCCGACTGGACCAGCATCTTCGGCGGGAGCGCCTGGGAGCCCGTGGGCGACGGCCAATGGTACTTCCACACCTTCGCGACCGAGCAGCCCGACCTGAACTGGGACAACCGCGAGGTCCGCGACGACTTCCTGCGCACCCTGCGCTTCTGGTCCGACCGCGGCGTCGACGGGTTCCGCATCGACGTGGCGCACGGGCTCGCGAAGCGGCTCGAGGACGAGCTGCCCGACCAGGCCACGCTCGACGCGCTGCCGCGCGACGGCGCGCACCCCCTGTGGGACCGCGACGAGGTGCACGAGATCTACGCGGAGTGGCGTCGCCTCTTCGACGAGTACTCGCCGCCGCGCATCGGCGTCGCCGAGGCATGGGTCGAGTCGCACCGCCGCCCCCGCTACGCGAGCGTCGAGGGCCTCGGCCAGGCGTTCAACTTCGACCTGCTCGAGGCGCCGTTCGACGCCGACGCGTTCCGCCGCGTCGTCGACGCGAACCTCGCCCTCGCGGCCCAGTCGGGCTCGTCGACCACGTGGGTGCTCTCCAACCACGACGTGGTCCGGCATGCGACGCGTTACGGGCTGCCCGAGCCATCCGAGCCGGGGGAGAAGCACGGCGCGGCCTGGCTGCTCTCGGGGGGCACCGAGCCCGAGCTCGACCGGGAACGCGGCCTGCGGCGGGCGCGCGCGGCGAGCCTGTTCATGCTGGGCCTGCCCGGCTCCGCCTACCTCTACCAGGGTGAGGAGCTCGGCCTCCACGAGGTCGCCGACATCCCCGCCTCGGAGCGCCAGGACCCGTCGTACCTGCGCAACCCGGGCGTCGACATCGGCAGGGACGGATGCCGCGTGCCGCTGCCGTGGACCAGCGCCGGCTCGTCGTTCGGCTTCGGGCCCGACGGCGCGCACCTGCCGCAGCCGGAGTGGTTCGGCGAGCTCGCCGCCGACGTGCAGGCCGACGACGCGGCGTCGACGCTCTGGATGTACCGGCGCGCGCTCGTGCTGCGCGGCGACCTGCAGGCGCCCGAGGAGCTCGAGTGGGTGCCATCCGCCCGACCCGACGTCGTGCACTTCCGGCGCCCGTACGGGTGGGAGGTCGTGATGAACTTCGGCACCGAGCCCGTCGACCTCCCCGACGGGGTTCCGCTCGTGGCGAGCGGTCGTCTCGACCACGGGAGCCTGCCCGGCGAGACCACCGTCTGGCTGCGACGGTGAGCGACTCCGCGCGGGTTCCGGCCGGTTCGAATCCCGGGGCCCGCGCGGACCGCTTGACGGACGCGCGCAGCCGTGGTCGCATGACGGCATGGATGGCGCGCGGCCCGAGCTGATCACCGACGACGCGCTCGACGACCTCGAGCGCGAGGCCGTCGGACGCGTGCGCGGCCGTGTGCTCGAGATCGGCGCGGGAGAGGGCGAGAACTTCGGCGCGCTGCACGAGGACGTCGACTGGGTCGGCCTCGAACCCGACGCCGAGCGCCGGAGCGAGCTCGCGACGCGCGCACGGGAGTGGGGCCACCGGTCGACGCCGCTCGACGCGGTCGCCGAGGCCATCCCGCTGCCCGACGCGTCGGTCGACGCGGTCGTCGGCACCTACGTGCTCTGCTCGGTGCGCGACCAGGGCGCGGCGCTCGCCGAGGTGCGGCGCGTGCTCAGGCCGGGCGGGCGGGTCGTGTTCGTCGACCACGTCATCGCTCCGCCGCGCACGCTCAAGCGCGCGGTGCAGCGCGTGGTCACGCCGTTCTCGACGCGCTTCTGCCACGGCTGCCACTGGGACCGCGACACCGGCGCCGCCCTCGTCGCCGCGGGCTTCACGGGCGACGACGTACAGCTGGTGCGCGTGCCGTCGTTCCCGTTCGGGCCGACGCGCGTGCTGCTGTTCAGCGGGCACGTCGCCGCGGAGGCGCCCGCGTGACCCCGGGCGCGGCGCCGCGCATCGTGGTGCTCACCGGCGCGGGCATCTCCGCCGAGAGCGGCGTGCCCACGTTCCGCGACGCGGGCGGCCTGTGGGAGGGGCACCGGGTCGAGGAGGTCGCGACGCCCGAGGCCTTCGAACGCGACCCCGACACCGTGCAGCGGTTCTACGACGCGCGGCGCCGTGCCGTGGCATCCGTCGCCCCCAACCCCGCGCATGCGGCGCTCGCACGGCTGGAGGCGGCCCTCGGCGGCGACTTCCTGCTCATCACGCAGAACATCGACGACCTGCACGAGCGCGCCGGGTCGGGTCGGGTGCGGCACATGCACGGCGAGATCGGCCGCGCACGATGCCTGGCCTGCGAGGCGCGCGTCGACGTCACCGGCGATCTCGCCGACGCGCCGCCGTGCCCGCGGTGCGGCGAGCGGATGCTGCGCCCCGACGTCGTCTGGTTCGGCGAGATGCCGTACTGGCTCGATGACATCGACCTCGCCCTGGTCGCGTGCGAGCAGTTCGTCGCCATCGGCACGTCCGGCGCCGTGCACCCGGCCGCCGGCTTCGTGCTCACCGCGGCGGCGTTCGGCGCGGCGACGCTGGAGCTCAACCTCGCCGAGAGCGAGATCACGCCGTTCTTCGACGAGAGCCGGCTCGGGCCCGCGAGCGAACTCGTGCCGCGCTGGGTCGACGAGGTGCTCGCGGGCCGGATGTCGCGAGGCTAGTCGTCCGGCCGTGCGGGCGAGGACGGCGTCGCCGGGTGCGGGGCCGGGGCCGCGACGGGGGCCCGCGGGATCCGCCAGAGCACCACGACCACGAGCGTCGCGGATGCGAGCCCCGCCGCGATGGTCGCGAGCAGCACCCAGTCGGCCGGGCCGGTGCCGCCCGTGAACGCGAGGCCGACGACGACGCTCGCCGCGATGCACCCGAGCGAGCGCGCGGTCTGGAAGATGCCGGCCGCCTGGCCGACGTGCTCGGGCGGAGCGGCGACGTACAGCGACTGGGTGATCGAGATCAGCACGAACACGTACGGGACGCCCACCGCCGCGGTGACCGCGAGCACGACCGGCACCGCCGTCGAGGCGCCGAGCAGCGGCAGCGCGAGGGTCGCGACCGCGAGGGCCGCCGACCCGATCACGAGCGTGCGCTGCGCCCCCCGCCGGTCGATCAGGCGCTCGACGACCGGCGTCATCACGACGTTGAAGGCCGCGAGCGGCAGCAGCAGGGCGCCGACGAGGTCGGTGCGGTAGCCGGCGTGGTCCTCGAGGTACTGCGGGATGCCGAACAGGGCGCTGTAGAACACGAGGTTCGCGAGCACGAACAGCGCGTACACGCGGACGAGCGCCATGTTCCGGGCGAGCAGGCGCAGGTCGATGAAGGGCGCCGGGGTGCGCAGCTCGCGCCAGGCGAAGAGCGCACCGGCCCCGAGCGTCGCCGGCACGAGCAGCCAGATCGGTCCGCTCGGCAGTTCGAGCAGGAAGACCAGCAGGGTCGCGACGGTGACGACGAAGAGCAGGATGCCCGGCACATCCGATTCACGGAGGGACTGCCTGATCGGCACGCGCTCGCGCGGCGGATCGCGCGGTGCGACCAGCGCCGTGCTGACCAGCGCGACCGCGGCGAGCGGAACGTTGATCCAGAAGATGGCCTCCCAGCCGAACGCGACGATGAGCAGCCCGCCCAGCACCGGCCCGACCGCGGCCGAGCTCGTGTCGACGAGCTGGATGCGCGCGATCATCTTCGGTGCGCTGGCGCCGCTCGTCGCCGCGACCGCGCGGAGCATCGCCGCCGCCGAGGGGAACGCCGTCGCGGTCCCGATCGCGAGCAGCACGCGCACGGCGCACAGCCACACGAGGTCGGGCGCGAACGGCCCGAGCGCCCCGGCGAGCATGATCGTCCACATGCCGGTCGCGAACACGCGCCGCGGCCCGTACCGGTCGGCGAGCCGGCCCATGAGTGGCTGCAGTACGGCCGACGTGAGGTAGAACACCGAGATCACCCACGTCACCGTGGCGACGTCGACCGCGAACTCGCGGCGCAGCGTGCTGAGCGACACCGCGATCATGCCCGAGTTCAGGGCGCTCAGGATCGTGCCCGTGCAGAGCGCCGCGATCACCCAGCGAGACGCGTGGGCGGGGTCGCGCGCCGCGCGGCGGGCGCGGCGTGCTCCCGCGCCGCGATCGGTCCCGCGCTCGCGCCCCATCGGCCGCCCCCTCGCGGCGAGCCTGTCGCGGGCCCGGTGCCGGTGTCAAGCACGCCGGCCCCGCCGGCCCGAGACAGGCGGATGCCGCGGGAGAATCGACGGGCCCCGCGGCATCCGCTGCCCCTCACCACCTACTTCCGGTCGTCGGGCCCGATCGGATGCACGGGTTCGAGCGCGGACCGTGCGAGCATCGTCGCACCGGCGACCGCGGCCGGCATCGTGACCACCGCGCCGAGCGGCACGAGGAAGCACAGCTGCGTCGCGACGCCGAAGCCGAGGAACCGCCAGCGGTTGGTGCGGAGGAGGGCGCGGCGTACATCGGGGTCGAGATGCCGGGCGTCGAAGGCCCGGGCGGCGAGTTCGCGCGCGAGCAGGCGCCCCGTCAGGATCGCGCCGAGCACGGCCGCGAGCACGCCGCCGACCACGGGGATGAACCCGGCGACCGCGACGACCGCGGCCGAGATGAGGCCCTGCAGCACGAGCACGAGCGCGCCGCCGACCCCGCTCCAGAAGCTCGGACCCTCGGATGGCACGGCCCCGCCGAGGTCGGCCTCGACGGCCTTCCAGATGCGCTCGTAGAACGGGTCGCCGACGATGAGCGTCAGCGCGGTGAACGTGACGAACGCGAGCACGGCCGCGCCCGCGAAGACGACGACCGCGACGAGCGCGCGGAACGCCGAGCGCCAGAACTCCTGCCATCCGTCGGCGAACGGCGTCGCCCAGTCGACGAGCCCGGGCAGCCCGATCCCCAGCGCGACCAGTCCCCACACCAGGGCGGCGAACACGATCGCGGCGGGCACGAGCCCCAGCAGCATCACCCCGGGATCCCGCCGCCAGAAGCCGAAGCCGCGCAGCAGCATGCGCGCACCGGTCGCGAGTTCCTTCAGCATCGGCCCAGCATAGGCAGGTGCGACGAGCTCGCCCGGCTGCGTCGCGGAGCGTCACGCGGGTCACGGGTTCCCAGCCGTCGGCGCTATCGTCGATACGCTCAGTCCGGCACCGCCGGCCGAACCCGACCGGAGAAGGAACCGACCCGGAGATGACCGTGACCTCAACGAAGCCCTCGCGCGCCGCCGAATGGTGGAAGGCGCAGCGTCGGCGCGTGCTGTGGGGCGCCGGCATCGCGCTCGTGGCGTTCGTCGTCGCGGTCGTGGTCGCGCGGCTGCTCCGCGAGATCCCGGCCGTCGATGCGTTCGTCGCCGAGTACCCGGGCATCGTGCCGCCGCCGGAGGGAACGCCCGTCGGGATCCCCGCGTGGCTCGGCTGGCAGCATTTCCTCAACGCCTTCTTCCTCGCGCTGCTCGTCAAGACCGGGCTCGAGCTGCGCGGCAAGCGCCGCCCGCCGGGGTTCTGGACGCGCGACAACACCCGCTGGCCCCGCACGAAGCGCGCGCCGCGCCGCCTCGGCATCTGGCTGTGGTTCCACCTGTGGCTCGATGCGCTCTGGGTGCTCACGGGCGTCACCTACGTCGTGCTGCTCTTCGCGACCGGGCAATGGCTGCGCATCGTGCCGACCGACTGGGCCGTCGTGCCGAACGCGCTCTCGGCGGCCCTGCAGTACGCCTCGCTCGAGTGGCCGACCGAGGATTCGTGGGTCGTCTACAACGCGCTGCAGCAGTTGGCGTACTTCACCGTCGTGTTCGTGGCGGCGCCCCTCGCGCTGCTCACGGGGCTCCGGCTCTCGTCGATCTGGCCCGCGGAGGGGTCGCTCGCGAACCCGGCGACCGAGAAGTGGGCCCGTGCCGTCCACTACCCGGTGATGCTCTTCTTCCTGGCGTTCACGTTCGTGCACGTCGTGCTCGTGTTCACCACCGGCGCGCTCCGCAAGCTCAACCAGATGTACACGGCCCGCGACACCGACGACTGGCTCGGCTTCGCCGTGTTCGCCCTGTCGGTCGTCGTCATGGTCGCGGCGTGGGTGCTCGCCACGCCGCCGCGGCTGAAGCGCATCGCCGCGCCGTCGGGGCGCGTGCAGGGCTGACGGCTCCTGGGTGACGGCCCGGTCGACGGATGCTGCGGGGAGCCTGCGGCTCGATAGGCTCGAACGATGAGCCGCACCATCTGGATCGTCCTCGGCGTCATCGCCTCCGTCGTGATCGCGTGGTTCCTCGTCGACCTCGTGTTCAGCGTGCTGTGGTTCATCGTCAAGCTCGCGGTGGTCGCGGTGGTCGCGGTCGGGGTGTTCTTCGCGCTGCGCGCGTGGCTCGGCCGGGCGGGGGACCGCCGGCAGGTCGAGCGCTGACGCGCGGGGCGCGCATGCCGCGCATGCTCGACGTCGCGGTGCCCGACGGGCGGACCGTCCGTGCGTTCGAGGCCGGTTCGACCGCGCCGGACGCGCCCGTCGTGGTGTGGCACCACGGGTCGCCGCACACCGGCGAGCCGATCGGCCCGCTCGTCGACGCGACGCGGGAGCGCGGCATCCGGCTGCTGACGTACGCCCGGCCCGGCTACGGCGGGTCCGCCGCGAACCCGGGGCGCGACGTCGCCGCCGCCGCCGTCGAGGTGGAGGCCGTCGCCGACGCGTTCGGCGTCGACCGCTTCGGCGTGGTCGGGTACTCGGGCGGCGGGCCGCACGCGCTGGCCTGCGCGGCGATGCTCGCCGATCGGGTGACCGCGGCGGCCACCTTCGCGAGCGTCGCCCCGTACACGGGCGACGACGCCTGGTTCGACGGGATGCAGGCGCCTGCGGCGCTGCGCGCCGCGGCCGCGTCGCGGGCCGAGCGCGCGCGCTTCGCGGAGACCGACGAGTTCGATCCGGAGCAGTTCGTCGCGGCCGACCGGGCCGCGCTCGGCGGAGACTGGGCCGACCTCGGACGAGATGTGCAGCGAGCGGAGGAGGCGGGCCCCGCCGGCCTCGTCGACGACGACGTGGCGTTCACGCGCCCGTGGGGGTTCGACCTCGCCGCGGTGCACGTGCCGACCCTGCTCGTGCACGGCGAACTCGACCGCCTGATCCCGCGAGCGCACGCGGTCCGGCTCCTCGCGGCCGTGCCCGAGGCGCGCCTCTGGATGCGTCTCGACGCGGGTCACGTCGCCGTGCTGACGGCGCTCGGCGGCGTGCTCGACTGGGTCCGCGAACGCTCCTGACCCGCTCAGCGGTGCTGGTCGAAGAGGATCGGGTTGCCGTCGGGATCGACGACGATGAAGCTGCCCGGACCCGATCCCGACTCGTCGACCTCGCTCACGACCTCGATGCCGCGCTCGCGGAGGGTCCGCTGAAGCTCGCGCACGTCGGTGAAGGCCTCGACCTCCTGCGCCCGCTGGTCCCACCCCGGGTTGAACGTGAGCAGGTTGCGCTCGAACATGCCCTCGAACAGTCCGATCACGTGGTCGGCGTTGCGCAGCACGAGCCAGCCCTGCTCGACCTCGCCCATGAAGGCCTCGAATCCGAGCTGCTCGTAGAAGGCGCGTGACGCGGCGAGGTCCTTCACCGCGAGGCTCACCGAGAATGCGCCGAGTTCCATCACGACCCCTTCCGTCGCTTCTTCGATGCCGCCCACTCCACGAGCCGGTCGGCGTCCCACGTGGTGACGATCCGCTCGGGCGGGATCCTCGCGGCCTCCGCACGCGCCGCCCCGAGCGCGAGGAAGCCGAAGTGGCCGGGCGCGTGCCCGTCGGTGTCGATCGCGAACCGGCATCCGTGGCCGAGGGCGAGCGCGATGAGGTCGTCGGGAGGGTCCTGGCGTTCCGGGCGCGAGTTGATCTCGACCGCGACGTCGTGTTCGGCGCACGCCGCGAACACCGCGTCGGCGTCGAACTCGGACTGGGGACGGGTTCCGCGCGAGCCCTGCACGAGCCGGCCCGTGCAGTGGCCGAGCACGTTGGTGCGGGGATCGCGGATGGCACGCAGCATCCGCGGCGTCATCTCGCGGGACGGGGCCCGCAGCTTCGAGTGCACGCTCGCGACGACGACGTCGAGCCGGTCGAGCAGGTCGCGACGCTGGTCGAGCACGCCGTCCTCGAGGATGTCGACCTCGATGCCCGTGAGGATCCGAACGCCGAGGTCGCCGCGGTCGCGCGCATCGGGGTCGCCGTCGCCCTCGCCGAGCCCGGCGTTCAGCGCGGTGACGATCTCGAGCTGCGATTCGAGACGCTCGGGCGAGAGCCCGTTCGCGACGCGCAGGTTCGGCGAGTGGTCGGTCAGGGCGAAGTACTCGAGCCCGGCGGATGTCGCGGCGCGCGCCATTGCGGCGATACTCGTCGTGCCGTCCGACCACTCAGAGTGCGCGTGCAGGTCGCCCTTCAGCAGTGCGCGCAGGCCGGTGCGGGACTCGGCGCCCGCCTTCTCGCGGAGGTCGGCGAGGTAGGAGGGCACATCGCCGGCGAGCGCCTCGACGATGACGCCGAGGCTCGAGTCGCCGATGCCGGGCGTGCGCTTCAACCGCCCGTCGGACGAGCGGGCACGCAGCTCGTCGACCGACAGCGGGGCGATCGCGGCGGCCGCGCGCCGGAACGCCTTCGCCTTGAACGGCGAGGCGAGCTGCACCTCGAGCAGCGTCGCGATCTCCTCGAGCGCCTGCACCGGGTCCATCGCCCCAGTCTGCACGCGAACGTTCTGGGGGTCGAGTAGCACCGAAGGCGCGTATCGAGACCGGACGGCGGGTCTCGATACGGCGCTGCGCGCCTACTCGACCGACGGGCGCACGTCGAAGGCGACCGCGCGCACCGGCGCGCCGTCGCCGGCGAGGCGCAGTGGGAAGAAGCCGACGCGCATGCGCTCGGGCAGCCCCTCGAGGTTCGTCACGTTCTCGACGATGAGCCCGTCGGCCCCGAGCACGATCTCGTGCACGGGGAACGACGTCGTGCCCGCGGCATCCGTCGGGTCGGGGCTCAGCGTGTCGACCGCGAGCACGCGCATGCCGCGTTCGACGAGCGCACGCGCGGCCGCGGCATCCAGCGCCGGGTGCCGCAGCGCGCGCTCGCTTCCGAAGTGCCGCCACCAGCCCGTGTCGACCACCACGATCGGCGGCATCGCGTCGGGCAGGTCGCCGAGCTCGTCGAGGCCGATCGTCGCGCCGTCGCCCAGGCCCGCGACGCGCACCACGAGCGCCTCGCCGACGAGCTCGTCGAGCGCGACCTCCGCCATCGACCGCCCGCCGGCGACCGTGTGCGACGGCGCGTCGACGTGGGTGCCCGTGTGCGATCCCATCCGCACCGCCGTCACCGCGGCGCCGTCGCGCTCGAGTTCGAGCGCGGGCGCGAGGTGCACCCCGGGGTCGCCGGGGTACACCATCATGCCGTCGGAGATCGGGTGGCTGAGGTCGCGCATCCGCCCGGTCGCCCCGGTCACGCGCCGGTGCCGCCGGCACCCGAGCCCGTGCCGAGCGGCACGCGGCTGAGGTGGTGGCTCGGCTCCGCCGGGTGCGCGGCCCGCTCACGCAGCGAGAGCAGCAGGTAGAGCACGAACGTGAGCGCGAAGCCCGGGATCGTCGCGCCGATCGGCGTGGGCCAGACGTACGTCCAGAGGTAGACCGCGACCGCGCCGACCGCCCAGGACGCGATCGCCGCCCAGTTCACGCCCGCGAGGTACCAGTACCGCCCGCCGCGCGGGTGCAGGATGTCGGGCGTGTAGGCGCCGCGCTTGACGATGTAGTAATCGGCGATCATGATCGCGAAGACCGGGGCGAACAGCGCGCCGATCAGCACCAGGAACGTCGTGAACTGGTTCAGCAGGCCGAAGAACGTCGCGCCGATGATCGAGATGAGGCCGAGGACCAGCGCGGTCGGCAGGAACTTCACCCGGGTGCCCGGGACGGCGTTCACCACCGACGTCACCATGCCGTACACGACCATGGTGTTGGTGGCCATGACCGAGACGAAGATCACGATCGCGAGCGGCCAGCCGAACGGGTCGATGATCGTCACCGGGTCGAACGGCACGGCCTCGCCGCCCGAGAGCACGACGTACGCGATCGCCGTGGCGCCGAGCGACATCGAGATGATCGTCGAGAGGCTGTAGCCCACGCCCGCGCCGACGATCCCGTCGCGGCTGGTCTTCGCGAAGCGGTTGAAGTCGGCCGAGAGCACCGTCCACGAGATCGCGGTGGCGATGACGACGTCGAGCACCAGGATCGGCGTGTAGATGGTCGGTGCCGGCTCGATGGCGACGTACTCGGCCGGCGTGAACGTGGTGAACGCGGCGATGAAGATGTACGCCATGATCGCGAGCATGACCGCGGCCAGCCACGGCTCGATGCGGGCGATGCCCTCGTGGCCGAAGATCGCGAGGATCACGACGATCGTCTGGCAGACGACCGCCCACAGGACGGGCAGCGAGACCCCCGTGAACGAGGCGACGATGAAGTCGAGCGCGATGCCGGCGAGCATGGCCTGCACCCAGCTCCAGCCCATCAGGATCACGACGTTGGCCGTGACGGGCAGCAGGCTGCCCCGCGTGCCGAACGGTCCGCGTGTGAGCGCCATGGTCGGCAGCCCGGTGCGCGTGCCGATGTTGCCGACCAGTACCAGCACCACGGCGCCGATCAGGGTGCCGACGATGATGAGCAGGATGACCAGGCCGTAGTCCACCTCAGGCACGAAGAGCGTGCCGGTGAGCAGGGTCGTGACGACGAGGTTCGCGGCGAGCCAGATCAGGCCGATGCGCACCAGCGAGAACTCGCCCTTGACGGGGCCGGCGTCGTCGGAGTTGCGTTCGAGGCGTTGTTCGAGGCGGGTGTAGAGCGACATTGCTGTTCTCCTCGGGTTGGGGGGGTCAGGCCGCGTCGTCGGCGGGCATGGGGGAGAGGTGCTCGTGCACGGCGACGAGGCCGCGGGTGGGGTCGGTGCGGAACACGATGGTCTCGCGCTCCCGGTAGGCGTCGGGACCGTCGGGCGTCTCGACGGCGGTCTCGACCGAATGGGTGAACACCGCGCCGCCCGGGAACGGCTGCACGCGGCGGTCACTCGACGTGCACGAGGCGACGCGCCATCCGCTGGCCACCCATTCGGCCCAGAGGCGCTCGTACGCGGCCCGGTCGTCGAGTCGTGCGGGCTCGGTGTGGAACACGAAGGTCGCGTCGGGCGCGAACGTCGCGAAGTAGCGGGGTCCGTCGGTCGCGGCGAAGGCCTCGACGATGGCGGATGCCGCGGCCTCGACCTCCTCGACGGCGGGGGTGCGTTGCTCGGTCATCTCGTGGCCTCCGTTCCCTTGGGCGCCATGGCACTGAGGAGCTCGTATGCGACGTGGCTCGCGGCGACGGCCGTGAGCTGGGCGTGGTCGTACGCGGGGGCGACCTCGACGATGTCGGCGCCGACGATGTTCCGGTCGGCGAGGGCGCGCAGCATCCGCAGCAGTTCGCGGCTGGTGAGCCCGCCGGCCTCGGGGGTTCCCGTGCCGGGTGCATGGGCCGGGTCGAGCACGTCGATGTCGATCGAGATGTACAGCGGCGCGTCGCCGATGCGGGCGCGCATGCGGTCGATCGCGGCCGCGACGCCGTGCTCCTCGAGGTACTCGCTCGAGACGATCGAGAAGCCGAGCCGCTCGTCGTCCTCGAGGTCGCTCTTGGCGTAGAGGGGGCCGCGGATGCCGACGTGCATGCTCGCGGTGAGGTCGATGAGGCCCTCCTCGCTCGCGCGGCGGAACGGCGTGCCGTGCGTGGTCGGCGCGCCGAAGTAGGTGTCCCACGTGTCGAGGTGGGCGTCGAAGTGGAGCACCGCGACCGGGCCGTGCTGGGCGTGGACGGCGCGGAGCAGGGGGAGTGCGATCGTGTGGTCGCCGCCGATGGCCACGGTCCTGCGCGCGGCCGACTGCAGCTCGCGCGCGCCGGCCTCGACCTGGCGCACGGCCTCGGCGATGTCGAACGGGTTCACGGCGATGTCGCCGGCGTCGGCGACCTGCTGGGCGCCGAACGGGAAGACGTCCTGCGCGGGGTTGTACGGGCGCAGCAGGCGCGACGCCTCGCGCACGTGCGCGGGACCGAAGCGTGCGCCGGGGCGGTAGCTCACGCCCGAGTCGAACGGAACGCCGACGATCGCGACATCCGCCCGCTCGACCTCGTCGAGGCGGGGCAGGCGCGCGAACGTGGCGATGCCGGCGAAGCGTGGCACGACGCTGGCGTCGACCGGTCCGCGCGGCGCGTGCTCGGGAGTGGGTTGCATATTACGAAACTTCCAGTACTGTTGAGGAAACTCAGCCACACGGTACGCCCGGCACCCCGCCCGCGTCAACCACCGAGGTCGAGACCGGGCCGACGGGCCGTACCGATCCCCAGCGAAGGAGCCGGCGTTGCGTCCCATCCATCCCTCAGCCGACGCCGACGGGCCGCCCATCGGCGCCAAGCTCCGCAGTACCCGGATGGCGCAGGGCCTCACGCTCGCGCAGGTCGCCGAGTCGAGCGGCCTCAGCAAGGGCTTCCTCAGCCGCCTCGAACGCGACGAGACCTCGCCGAGCGTCGCGACCCTCGTGCAGCTCTGCCAGGTGCTCTCGCTGCCCGTCGGCGCGTTGTTCGCCGAACCCGAGATCCAGAAGGTCACGCGCGCCGACGCGCCGCGCATCAACCTCGGCGGCGTGCACGTCGAGGAACACCTCATGTCGCCGCGCGGCGAGTCGCGCGTGCAGCTCCTGCGTTCGTCGCTCGAGGCCGGCGCGCACGGCGGGAGGGAGCTCTACACCGTCAACTGCGACGTCGAGGTCATGCACGTCGTCACGGGCGCGGTGGCCGTGCGGTTCGCCGATCGCATGGTGCGGCTCGACGCCGGCGACGCGCTCACCTTCCCCGGTCGCGAGCCGCACACCTGGACCGCCGAGGACGACCAGCCCGCCGAGGTCGTGTGGGTGCTCGTGCCCGCGCCGTGGAGCGGGTCAGCCTAGCGCATGCGCGAGTGCCCGCGAGGGGGGCTGCGCCGCGACCCCGGCGGGCCCTAGGGTCGAGCCATGATCTTCGGCAGGGCACGCGTCGAGGTCGAGGCCTCGACCGACGATGACGGCGAGGGCGACGGCGCTCGCCGCGGCACCGGCGGTCCGATCTGGAACGACCGGCTGGGCAGGTGGTCGATCCGCAGCCTGCAGATGCTCCTCGTCGCGGCGCTCGGCGCTGTGGCGGTCTGGGGCCTCCTGCAGGTGCGGGTGCTCGTCATCCCGGTGCTGATCGCGCTGATCCTCGCCGCCGCGGCCGCGCCGCTCGTCGTCTGGCTGCGCCGCATGGGGTGGTCGCCGATGCTCGCCGCGTGGACGACGCTGCTCGGCGGCATCCTCGTGCTCGGCGGGATCGTGACGGCCGTCGTCTTCGCGGTGCGCGGCCAGTGGGCCAGCCTCGTCGAGTCCGCCACCGAGGGATTCGACGACCTGCTCGGCTGGGTGCAGGACCTGCCGATCCCGATCGACCAGCAGCAGATCGACGACGCCCGCAATGCCATCGTCGACTTCGTCACGAGCGCCGAGTTCGGCCAGACCGCGCTCACGGGCGTCTCCCGCGCGACCGAGTTCGTCACGGGGCTCCTCCTCATGGTCGTCGTGCTGTTCTTCTTCCTCAAGGACGGCGACCGCATCTGGGCGTTCTTCATGCGGCCGTTCCGCGGCGAGCGGCTCGAGCGCGGACGCCGCGTCGGCACCACGAGCGTCAAGGTCCTCGGCGGGTACGTCCGCGGCACGGCCATCGTGGCGTTCGTCGACGCGTTCTTCATCGGCCTCGGCCTCGTGATCCTGCAGGTGCCGCTGGCGCTGCCGCTCGCGGTCATCGTGTTCCTGACGTCCTTCATCCCGCTCGTCGGCGCCACGCTCGCCGGGATCCTCGCCGCGCTCGTCGCGCTGGTCGCCAACGGTCCGATCGTGGCGCTCATCGTGGTCGCGATCGTCATCGTCGTGAACCAGCTCGAGGGCGACCTGCTCCAGCCGGTCGTCATGGCGCAATCGCTCAAGCTGCACCCGCTCGTGATCCTCATCGCCCTGACCGCGGGCACCATCGTCGGCGGCATCGTCGGCGCCGTGCTGGCCGTGCCCCTGACCGCGGTCGGCTGGGCCATCATCAAGGTCTGGGAGGGCGAGGACCCCTCGATCGACGAACGCAAGCACCTGCGGTTCCGCAGGAGACGCGTGAAGGAGGTCCCCGCCGCCCCGGCCGACGGGTCCACGGTCGCCTGAGCGTCAGGGGCGGGCGGCGAGGTGCCGCTCCAGTGCGTCGAGCGCGCCGAGCTGGCCCTTCACGAGCAGCATCCACGCGTCCGCGACATCCACCCACCGCACCTCGTCGACCTCGGGGAACTCGGCGGTGCGGCCCGAACGCGGCGGCCACTCCAGCTCGAACGTGCCCGGCCGGAACCCCTCCAGCTCGAAGCCGGGCGCCTCGCCCGCGAACACGTGCAGCAGCTTCCCCGACGCGTAGCGCACCGTGCCCAGGTCGGCGTACTCGACGTCGGGCGCGGGCAGCCCGAGCTCCTCAGCGAACTCGCGCAGCGCCGCGTCGCGCGGCGCCTCGTCGGCGTCGAGCTCGCCCTTCGGGATCGACCACGCGTGCTCGTGCTTGCGCGCCCAGAACGGGCCGCCCATGTGGGCGACGAGCACCTGCAGCCCGGGAGCGCGCCGGTAGAGCAGCACGCCGGCGCTCGTCACCGGCATCGGCGAACCGCCCGAGCCGCGCCGCGCGCGGCGGCGATCACGGTCGTGGCGAGCGGGCGAACACCCAGAGGCAGACGGCGAGGCCGACCCCGCCCACCGCCATGATCGCGAAGATGGCTCCCCAGAGCACCGTTTCGATCGACATGCGCACCTCCGTGTGACACCTGGCCTCATTCTGCCCGCGGGGGATGCCGGCGCGCCAGCATGCCGCGCCGCCATCCTGCGCGGGCATCGTGCGCCGGCATCGGTGGCGGGGGACCGCTCGCGGGGGTTGCCGGCGCGGCATCCGTCACTACGGTGGGAGTACGCGAAAGGGGACGGCGATGGCGAAGGTGCTGATCATCGGGGGCCACGGCAGGGTGGCGCTGCAGCTCGAGCGGATCCTCGCGGAACGGGGTGACGACGTCGAGGCGGTCATCCGCAATCCCGACCACGCGGCGGAGGTGGCGGCGACCGGCGCGAACCCGGTCGTCGCCGATGTCGAGACGCTCGACGTCGACGGCCTCGCCGAGGTCATCGCCGGCCATGACGCGGTCGTCTGGTCGGCCGGCGCCGGCGGCGGCGACCCCACGCGCACGCGCGCGGTCGACCACGACGCGGCGGTCCGCTCGATGGATGCCGCGGAGCAGGCGGGCGTGCGCCGGTACGTGATGATCTCCTACTTCGGCTCGCGCACCGACCACCGGGTGCCCGCCGACAGCGCCTTCCGGCACTACGCCGACGCGAAGGCCGACGCCGACGAGCACCTGCGCGCGTCCGCCCTCGACTACACGATCCTCGGGCCCTCGGCGCTCGCCGACGGGCCGGGCACCGGCGCGATCGACGCGACGGGCGAGTCGAGCGGCGACGTCGACCGGGCGGATGTCGCCGCGGTCGCCGCGGCGGCGCTCGCCGACCCGGGCACAATCGGCCGTACCATCCGGTTCAACCGCGGCTCGACCCCGATCGCCGAGGCGCTGCGGGCCTGATCGCACCGGCGGCGGCTCAGGCCGACCCGCGCCAGACGATCTCGCAGTCGAGGCGCCGCTCCGCGGGCGTCTCCTCGTCGGCCAGCCGCGCGAGGACGAGCCGGGCCGCCTCGGCGCCGAGGCCGGCCGCGGGCTGCCGCACGGTCGACAGTTGCGGGGTGGTCCGGCGGGCCCAGGCGCTGTCGTCGAAGCCGACGACGCCGACGTCCTCGGGCACGCGTCGTCCGGCGGCGCGAAGTGCCTCGATAGCGCCCGCCGCGACGGCGTCGGACGCGGCGAATACGCCGTCGAGGTCGGGGGCACGTTCGAGCAGCCGGCGCATGCCGTCGCGTCCGGCGGAGTACGAGTAGAACGGCACCGGCTCGACCAGGGTGTCGTCGAACGCGTCGCCCAGCGCCTCGGTGAATCCGGCGAGGCGGTCGGCCCCCGAGTCGCGGTCGAGGGCCGCCGCGATCATGCCGATCCGTCGGCGCCCGGTTGCGGCCAGCCGCTCGGTGATGGCGCGCGCCGCGCCCCGGTTGTCGATCACGACGAAGGCCGCGCTGCTGGCGGCGCCGGGCGGGTGCCCGACGTACGCGGCCGGCAGCTGCAATCGCTCGACCACGCGGGTGATGGGGTCGTCGGCGCGCGCCGAGACGATGATGACGCCGTCGACGAGCCCGCCCGAGAGGTATCGGGCGACGCGGTCGGTGTCGCGCTCGGTGTCGACGATGAGCACGGCCATCTGGTGGTCGGCCTCGGAGAGCTCGGTGTTCGCGCCGAGCAGGATCTCGCCGATGTTCGGGTCCTCCACGAACAGCGAGTGCGGCTCGTGCACGATGAAGCCGACCGCCTGGGTGCGCTGCATGACCAGGTTGCGCGCCGCTGTGTTCGGCACGTAGCCGACCTTCTCGATCGCGGCCTCGATCGCGTCGCGCGCCGCCGCCGAGACGTACGGCTCTCCGTTGACGTAGCGGCTCACGGTGCCGCGCGAGACCCCGGCCTCGAGGGCCACGTCGTGCACGGTCGCACGCTTGGAGCGGGCCGGCCTGGTCGTCATGGGACTCACTGTAGTGCCGCGCAGGTGTTGACACGGCCGCCGCGCAGTGCCATTCTGTGTACGTTCACAGAAATTGCGCGGGCGAATCGCTCGGAGCAATCTGTGCACGTTCACAGAATCAATGACGATCATCCGGGAGCACCGTGGACCACCACGCGACGACACTGGCGCCGATCCCGCCGCGGCAGCCCGAGCCTGCGCCCGCCGCCGCCCGCCCCCGCTTCCAGCACCAGGGCATCGCCTTCGGGTGCGACTACAACCCCGAGCAGTGGGACCCGGCCGTCTGGCGCGAGGACGTCGCGCTCATGCGCGAGGCCGGCGTCGACCTCGTGGCCGTCAACATCTTCGGCTGGGCAGCCCTCCAGGGCCCGCACGGCGGGTACGACTTCGCGGCGCTCGACGAGGTGATCGGGCTCCTGCACGACGCCGGCATCCGCGTGAACCTCGGTACGGGCACCTCGTCGCCGCCGCCGTGGCTCACGACCCGGCACCCCGAGATCCTCCCCGTCGTCGAGGACGGCACCACGCGGTTCCCCGGCGGTCGGCAGGCCTGGTGCCCGAGCTCGCCCACCTTCCGCCGCTACGCGCTCGCGCTCGTCGGCGCCGTGGCCGAGCGGTACGGCGAGCACCCCGCCGTATCGCTGTGGCACGTATCGAACGAGCTCGGCTGCCACAACGCGCTCTGCCACTGCGACGAGAGCACGCGCGCGTTCCGCCGGTGGCTCCGCGAGCGCCACGGCACGATCGACGAGCTGAATCGGGCCTGGGGCACGAGCTTCTGGAGCCAGCGCTACACCGACTGGGACGAGATCCTCACCCCGAAGCTGACACTCTCGAGCCGCAACCCGGGGCAGGTGCTCGACTTCCAGCGGTTCGCCTCCGACGAGTTGCTCGGGTACTACCGCGCCGAGGCCGAGGTCATCCGCCGGCACAGCGCACTGCCGATCACGACGAACTTCATGGTCACCGCCCACATCCGCAACCTCGACTACTGGTCGTGGGCGCCCGAGGTGGACGTGATCGCCAACGACCACTACCTCGACCACCGCCTCGGCGAGCCGCGCACCGAGCTCGCGTTCGCGGCCGACCTCACGCGCGGCCTCGCCGCGGGCGCGCCGTGGCTGCTCATGGAGCACTCGACCGGGTCGGTCAACTGGCAGCCCGTGAACCTCGCCAAGGAGCCCGGCCAGATGCTGCGCAACTCGCTCGCGCACGTCGCGCGGGGCGCCGATGCGGTGTGCTTCTTCCAGTGGCGCGCGTCGCTGCAGGGCTCCGAGAAGTTCCACTCCTCGCTCGTGCCGCACGCCGGCACCGACTCGGCCCTCTGGCGCGAGGCCGTGGAACTCGGCCGCATTGTGGGCGCGCTCGACGAGGTCGCGGGCACCCGCGTCCACGCCGACGTCGCCCTGCTCTTCTCGTGGGAGTCGTGGTGGGCGTCCGACGCGGAGACCCGGCCGACCCACGCGATCGAGTACCTCGACCAGGTGCACGCCCTGTACGGCGCCCTGCACGACCTCGGCGTGACCGTCGACGTCGTCCGGCCCGGCGACGACCTGACGCGCTACCGCCTCGTCGTGGTGCCCGGGCTGTACCTCGTCTCCGACGTCGACGCGGCCGCGCTCGATGAGGCCGTGGCATCCGGCGCCCACGCGCTCGTCACCTTCTACAGCGGCGTCGTCGACGAGCACGACCGGGTGCGACCAGGCGGCTACCCGGGCGCGTGGCGCGATCTGCTCGGCATCCGCATCGAGGAGTTCGCGCCGGTCCTGCCGGGCGAGCCCATCACGCTCGAATCGGGGGCGGGCGCGTCGCTCTGGACCGACCGGCTCGACGCGACGGATGCCGCGGTGCTCGACCGCTTCGCCGACGGCCCCGCCATCGGCCGGCCCGCCCTGACCCGCCGAGCCGGCGCCGACGGCGCGGGCGACGCGTGGTACCTCGGCACGCTGCTCGAGCGCGACGCCCTGCGCGCCGTCGTGGGCCGCGCGCTCGAGGGCGCGGGCGTGGAATCCGTGCCCGGCGCCTCGGCCGAGGTCGAGATCACCCGTCGCCGCGGCGACGGGCGGGCGTACACCTTCGTCGTGAACCACGGCGCCGCCGACGTCGAGGTCGACGTCCGGGGCACCGAGCTCGTGACCGGATCCGTCGTCGACGGGCGCCTCGCGGTGCCCGGCGGCGCGGTCCGCGTGATCAGAGAGGAGGGCGCGCAATGACCGCACCCGTGACCACCCCGACCCCCGCGCGCACCGCAGCGCGCGGCGGAGGCGGGCGAACCAGGCGGGCCCGACGGCCTGTGCACCACCCCGGCGCGATCATCGCGTTCGTCGCTCCGTTCGGCGTGCTGTTCCTGCTCTTCTACCTGATCCCCATCGGCGTGGCGATCTGGCAGTCGATGCTCGTCGTCGAGCGCGAGGGCACGTACGGCGCCGCGACCGAGGTCTTCGGCGGGTTCCAGCAGTACGCGCTCGTGTTCCAGAACGAGGCGTTCTGGACCTCGGTGGGCCGCGTGCTGGTGTTCGGCATCGTGCAGGTACCGGTCATGCTGGCCCTCGCCCTGCTCTTCGCGCTGCTGCTCGACTCGCCGCTCATCCGCGGCAAGAAGTTCTTCCGGCTCGCCTTCTTCGCCCCCTACGCGGTGCCGGGCGTGATCGCCGCCATCATGTGGGGCTTCCTCTACTCGCCGAACCTGTCGCCGTTCGAGGCGCTGACGAGCCAGGTGGACCTGCTCTCGGCCGACTTCGTCCTGTGGGCGATCGCGAACGTCGTGACCTGGGTGTTCGTCGGCTACAACATGCTCATCATCTACTCGACCCTGCTCGCCATCCCGCAGGAGATCTACGAGGCGGCCCGCATCGACGGCGCCGGCCAGGCGCGCATCGCCTGGTCGATCAAGATCCCGCTCGTGCGGCCCGCGCTCACCCTCACGGCGGTGCTCTCGATCATCGGCACGCTGCAGCTGCTCGCCGAGCCGCAGACGTTCCGCTCGTTCAGCTCGGCGGTCACGAGCACGTACACGCCGAACATGACGATCTACGCGACCAGTGCGGTCCCGAACGTGTCGCTCGCGGCGGCGTTCTCGGTCGTGCTGGCCCTCGCCACGTTCATCCTGTCGTTCGCGTTCCTGCGACTCACCCGACGGAAGGGGGCGGACGCATGAGCATCGTCACGCCGACCGATGCCGCGGCCCTCGAGGCCGCGGAGGAGTCCACCGAGCGGCGCGGCACGTCCGGCCGCGGGCGCGGACCGCGCGAGGGGATCCTCTCGCGGACGGGCGCGATGCTCGTCATGGCCGTCTTCACGCTGTACTTCCTCGTGCCGATCTGGTGGCTGCTCGTGGCCTCCACGAAGGAGCGCGGCGACCTGTTCAGCACGAACCCGCTGTGGTTCGCCGACTTCGCGCTGTTCGAGAACATCGGCGACCTCTTCGCGTACCGGGACGGCGTCTACCTCAAGTGGATCCTCAACAGCGTGCTCTACGCCGGGTTCGGCGCCGTCGTGGCGACGATCCTCGCGGCGATGTGCGGGTACGCGCTCGCGAAGTACCGCTTCCCCGGCCGCGAGACGATCTTCAACGTCGTGCTCGGCGGCGTGCTCGTGCCCGCCACCGCGCTCGCGCTGCCGCTGTTCCTGCTGTTCAGCCGCGTCCAGCTCACCGACACGTTCTGGGCGGTGTTCCTCCCCAGCGTCGTGAGTCCGTTCGGCGTGTACCTCTCGCGCGTGTTCGCCGAGGCATCCGTGCCCGACGAACTGCTCGAGGCGAGCCGGCTGGATGGCGCGGGCGAGATCCGCACGTTCTTCACCGTCTCGATCCGGTTGATGTTCCCCGCGCTCGTCACCGTGTTCCTGTTCCAGTTCGTGACCATCTGGAACAACTTCTTCCTGCCGCTCATCATGCTGCGCAGCGAGGAGCTGTTCCCGGTCACCTACGGCCTCTACGCCTGGAACTCCACGATCAACCAGTTCCCCGAGCTGCGCACCTACGTGCTCGTCGGCTCGCTGCTCTCGATCATCCCGCTGATCATCACGTTCCTGCTGCTTCAGCGCTACTGGCGCACCGGCCTCGGCGCCGGCTCACTGAAGTAGACACCCCGCCCGGGGGCATCCGGGTCGAAACACCCCCACCGAGAAGAGGAAACCATGCGTCACACGAAACGAGCGGTCACCGCAGCCCTGCTCACCTCCGCCGCGCTCGCCCTGACCGGGTGCGCCGCCGGCGACGCCTCGTCGGGCGGCGACGCCGCCGCATCGTGCGAGCCCGCCGGCGAGGACGTCACGCTCGAGTTCACCAGCTGGATCCCCGGCATCGAGGACGCCGTCGCGGTCTGGAACGAGCAGAACCCCGAGATCCAGGTCGAGGTGCAGACCGGCCCCAACGGCAACTCCGGCACGTACCAGAACTTCTTCAACCAGCTCGAGGCCGGGAACGCCCCCGACCTCGGCCAGATCGAGTACGACGCGCTGCCGAACTTCCGCGTGCAGGACGGCCTCGAGAACCTCGCCGCGTGCGAGGACGTCGTCGCCGCCGAGGACCAGTTCCTCGACTGGACGTGGGGCCAGGTCTCGCTCGGCACCGAGGACGAGGTCTACGGCGTCCCGCAGGACCAGGGCCCGATGGCGCTGTTCTACCGCAGCGACCTGTTCGAGCAGAACGGCATCGCGGTGCCCACCACGTGGGAGGAGTACCGTGCGGCGGCCGTGAAGGTGCGCGAGGCCGGCGGGTACATCACCAACTTCTCGCAGACCGACATCAACCAGTTCGCGGGCTTCGTGTGGCAGGCCGGCGGCCAGTGGTTCGCCAACGACGGCGACGAGTGGACCGTCGAGCTCACGAGCGACGAGTCGACCAAGGTCGCCGAGTACTGGCAGGACCTCATCGAGAACGGCCTCGTCTCGACCTACCCGGCGTGGACCGACGAGTGGAACAACGCCTACAACTCGGGTGAGGTATGGACCTGGAACTCGGCCGTCTGGGGCGCCAACTCGATCGCGTCGGGTGCGCCCGACACGGCGGGCAACTGGTCGGTCGCGCTCGCGCCGCAGTGGGAGGCCGGCGGCGACGCCGCCGGCAACTGGGGCGGCTCGTCGATCGCGGTCTTCAAGGGCACCGACCACCTGTACGAGTCGGCGAAGTTCGCGCTCTGGCTGAACACCTCCGATGAGGCGCTCACCATCCTCAACACGGAAGCGGCGATCTACCCGGCCACCGAGGCCGGCCTCGAGCTGCCGACCCTCACCGAGGGCGTCGAGTTCTACGGCGGCCAGGCGATCTACGACGTGTTCGCCGAGGCGTCCGCGCAGGTCAGCCCCGACTTCGTGTGGGGTCCGACCATGACGCAGACCTACGCCGACGTCTCCGACGGGTTCAAGGCCGCGGCATCCGGCAGCGGCACGCTGGTCGAGGCGCTCGAGAAGGGCCAGCAGTCGACCATCGACGCGCTCGAGGCGCAGTCGATCCCGGTCGCCGGCTAGCCTCCACGGAGCAGCGTTCCCGGGCCGCGGGGGTCGATCGATCGGTCGACACCCGCGGCCCTCGCGCGCCCGGGTGCCACGCGTGCGGGATGATGGGGCATGACCCTCCCGCTGCCCGGCTCGACGCCCGACGCCGCCGGCGCCGCCGGCGAGACGTACGGCGCGGTGGTCGCCTCGACGGCGGACGGTGCGACGCGCGACGCCGTCGTCGCCGTGCTCCGCGACATCCGGTTCACCGGCTGGATCGCGCCGCCCGACGGCGGCTGGGTCGTCGCGATCGCCGATCCCGGGGGCGGCACGGTCGCGGCGGATCGCCGCGGGGTGCTCGAGGTCGCCGCCGCGCTCGCCGGCCGGCTCGCCACCACGGCGTTCGCCGTGCGCGTGCGCGAGGACCGCCAGCTCGTGCTCGCCGCGTGGCGCGGATCCGAGGAGCTCGGCCGCTACTCGAGCGACCCGTCCCGCGAGCCGGGCGCCGATGATCTGGTGCTCGCCGAGCCGTACGGCGCGGAGCTCGCCGACGCCTTCGCCTCGGTGGCGGGGAAGCCCGACTCGGCCGAGGCTCTGGTGGAGGTGCTCGCCGAGGAACTCGAGGTCGACAGCGTGTTCGAGTCCGAGCGCCTGGCCCGCGTGCTCGAGCTGCTGGGGATGCCGCGGTGGATCGTCGCGTCGACGGCCCTGCCGCGCGACATCCCGACCGGGCCGCGTGCCCGTGAGCTGGCACGGCTGGGTGCGGGGGCGACGGGGGTGCTCGGCCGGATGCGAGGGCGGGCTGCGGCGCCCGCCCGGAGACGGATGGCACCGCCGCCCGCGATCGCGGCGCCGCCGCGTGCCGACGACCTCGGTCTCGACCCGTGGCTCCTCTGACGCCGTGTCGCCGACGCCCGCCGGGGACGACTCGCGCGGCGGGTCTGGCCGCGGACCGCGCGCGGGAGTAGCATCGCCCGCACCTGCCGGCCCGACACCGCTCCTGGAGGTCACCGTGAGCATGACCCTCGACGAACTGCCCGCCGTCGCCGAATGCTCGGTGACCGGGTGCTCGTACAACGACCACTCGCACTGCCATGCCGCCGCGGTCACGATCGCGGGATCGGTGGGCGATGCCGAGTGCGTGACGTTCATCCCCCTCGGCACCAAGGGCGGTCTCGACAAGGTCGTCACCCACGTCGGCGCGTGCCAGCGTGCCGAGTGCGTGCACAACGACGCGCTCGAGTGCCACGCGAGCGCCGTGCGCATCGGGCCGGGGATCGACGACGCCGATTGCCTGACCTACGCCGCGCGCTGATCCGTCCGTCGCGCTGACCTCCGCCGCGCGCCGGCCCGCCCTGCGCGCGGTTCTGCCGCGCGCGCGGGATGGTGTGGCAGGGTGGGATCACGGGATCCCATCTCGCGCCGTGGTGCGAGATCGGCTCCCGCCGAGGTCCCGACGCGAAGGAGGCATCGTGTTGCCCGAGATCCACGGCGCGGTCGGTTCCGTGCCGGTGGGACCCTCCGAGCACGCGCGATGACCACCGCCGGCCGGGTCCGCTCCGACGCCGCCGCGCCGGATCTCCTGCAGCCGTACGTGCCCCGCCTCGTGCGCTTCTGGGACGAGGAGGCGCCCGGCGCGCTGCACCGGCCGGTCGAGGGCAGCATGGCGCTCATCGACATCTCGGGCTTCACGCGGATGTCCGAGCGCCTGGCGCGGCACGGCAACGTCGGCGCCGAGGAGGTCACCGAGGTCATCGACGGCACCTTCGATCGGCTGCTGCCCGCCGCGTACGCCTTCGGTGCCAACCTGCTCAAGTTCGGCGGCGACGCGCAGCTCATGCTCTTCACCGGCGAGGACCACGAGACGCGGGCGGCCGCCGCCGCCCATGCGATGCGAGCCGAGCTGCGACGGCTCGACGGCTTCACGACCAGCGCCGGCAAGGTGGCCCTCCGGATGTCGGTCGGCGTGCACAGCGGCACGTTCGACTTCTTCCTCGTCGGCCGGTCGCATCGCGAGCTGATCGTGGCGGGTCCCGGCGCCACCCGGACGGTGCAGATGGAGTCGGCGGCCGTCGCCGCCCAGGTGCTGCTCAGCCCCGAGAACGCACGGCTGCTGCCGCGCGAGGCCGTCGGGGCCCCGTCCGGCCCGGGCTTCCTGCTGACCCGGGCCCCGCAGGTCGAGCAGTCCGGCTTCCGTGCCGCCCAGAGCCCGGAGGTCGACCTCCGGCAGTTCATCCCGCTCGGACTGCGCGCGACGCTGTCGGGCGCGGCCGTCGACGCGGAGCACCGCCCCGCGGCCATCGCCTTCCTCCGCTACTCCGGGTTCGACCGGATGGTCGCGCAGGATCCGACGCGCGCCGCCGCGGCGCTCGACGAGCTGGTCACGACGGTCCAGGGCTGCGCCGAGGCGCACGGGGTCGCCTTCCTCGGCACCGACATCGCCCAGGACGGCGGCAAGATCATCCTCACCGCGGGCGTTCCCGACACGGCCGGCAACAACGAGGAGCAGATGCTGCTGGCCGCGCGCGACATCCGGAACCGTGCACCGGACGACCTCCCGTTGCACATCGGGATCACGGCCGGCTCGGTGTTCGCGGGTGCCGTCGGTCCGGCGTACCGGAGGACGTACACGATCATGGGCGACGCCGTGAACCTCGCCGCCCGCATCATGGACAAGGCCCCGGCGGGCGAGGTCTACGCGACGCAGGAGGTCCTCGACGCCTCGCGGACCACGTTCGAGGTCAGCGCGCCCGAGCCGTTCCTCGTCAAGGGCAAGCAGCAGCCGGTCCACGCCATGTCGGTGGGCGAGCCCGAGGGCAGCCGCGCCTCGGCGCCCGTCTCCGCCACCCCGCTCATCGGCCGTGACGAGGAGCTCGAGATCCTCACGCGGGCCTGGGCGAGGGCGCGGAAACGGCATGGCGGGGTCGTCGAGATCGTCGCCGGTCCCGGGATGGGCAAGTCCCGGCTCGTGCAGGAACTGCTCGCGACCGCGCGGCCGGAGCGCGTCGTGGCGGCGGAGTGCCGCCTCTACCAGACCGCGACGCCCTACTTCCCGTTCCGCACGCTCCTGCGGACGGCCTGGGACCTGCCCGACCCCGACCCCCGCGCGACCGAGGCGGCGCTCGCCGACCTGGTCCGCGCCCGGGTGCCTGAGCTCGAGCCGTGGCTCGCGCTCATCGGCCTGCCCCTCGGCCTCGCCTTCCCCGAGTCGCCCGAGGTCGCCGAGCTCGACGACCAGTTCCGCCCGGCGCGCACGCACGCGGCGGTGTCGGCGTTGCTGCGGGCCACGAACGCCGAGCCGACCCTGTTCCTCATCGACGGCGGGCAGTGGATGGACGAGGCGTCGCGCGACCTGCTGACCACCCTCGTCGCGGCGGTCGAGTCGCTGCCGTGGTTGTTCGTCCTGAGTCGCCAGCCGGGTGACGGGATCGTCGTCGACGGAAGCGACGTCATCACGCGCGTCGAGCTCGAGCCCCTCGACGCGGCCCATGCCAAGGACCTGCTGCAGCGCGCCGAGACCGGCACGCCGCTGCTGCCCAGCCAGGTCGACCTCCTCGCCGCCCGCGCCGAGGGCAACCCGCTCTTCCTGCTCGAGCTGCTCCATGCCCTGCGCCAGGGCGCCGCGGTCGACTTCCTGCCCCAGTCCGTGGAGGGCCTCATCGCGGCGCGGGTCGACACGCTCCCGCCCGCCGACCGCAACCTGCTCCGACGATTCGCCGTGCTCGGGGCCGCATTCCGGCCGGAGTACACCGCGGCGGTGCTCGACGAGGTCGCCGGCGACCTCCACTGGCTGAGGCAGACCCTGCGCCGCCTGACCGACTTCCTCCTCACGGACGAGGGCGGCTGGATCCGCTTCCGGCACAGCCTGATCCGCGACGTCGCGTACGAGGGGCTCCCGTTCCGGACCCGTCGCGAGTTGCACGCCCGCGTGGGCGACGGGATCCTCAACACCTCGTCCGAATCCGCCGCCGGACGGGTCGAGCTCCTGTCGGTCCACTACTTCGAGGCGCACCGCTGGGCGGAGGCGTGGGAGTTCTCACGGCAGGCGGGCGACCGCGCGAAGGAGCTCTACGCCAACCTCGAGGCGGCCACGTTCTACCGCCGCGCCATGATCGCCTCGCGCTCCCTCCCCGGGCTGTCGCCGTCGGACGTCGCGGATGTCGCCGAGGCCCTCGGCGACGTCCTCGAGCAGGCGGGCCTCTTCGAGGAGTCGGTGGGCGCATTCCGCCAGGCCGGTCGCCTCGTCCGGGACGACCCGATCCGCTCCGCCGACATCCTGCGCAAGCGAGCCCGGGCTCGGGCGCGCACCGGCGCGTACGCCGCGGCGTACCGCGACCTGACGATCGGTCGTCGCCTCGTGGCCGAGCTCGGACGCGTCGAGGCGCTTCGCGCGACCGCCCGGCTCGACGCCCTGAACGCGCAGATCCGGCAGCTGCAGGAGCACATGCCCGCTGCGGTGCGGCTCGCCCAGCAGGCGATGGCCGAGGCCGAGGCCTCAGGCGAGCGGGAGGCCCTGGCGCGCTCGTACCAGGTGCTCGACGCCGCCTACGTGATGCTGGGCCAGTCCGCGAAGGCCGTTTACGGCGAGCGCGCGCTCGCCATCTACGACGAGCTCGGAGACCTGACGGGCACCGCCGTCGTGACCAACAACCTGGGCGGGCAGGCCTATTGGAAGGGCGAATGGGAGGCCGCCGTGACCTTCTACGCGCGGGCCCAGGACGCCTTCCTGCGTGCCGGCAACGAGTCCGAGGCGGCGACGTGCGGCGCGAACATCGGCGAGGTGCTGGTCAGCCAGGGACGGCTGGAGGAGGCGGAGCGCGTGCTCGTCCCCGCGGTGCGCGTGCTCCGGGCGCACGGACTGGTCGATGCCGCGATCTTCGCCGAGATCCAGCTGGCGCGGCTGCGATTGCTCCGCGGCGACGAGGGCGCGATGGACCGCCTCTCGGCCCTCAGACGCGAGGCGACCCGGACCGGTCAGGTGCAGTCGGCGATCGAGGCGGCGATCCTGTTCGCCCATGGGCTCGTCCTGGAGGGCAGGCCTCGGGAGGCGATGGACACCCTGGCCGAGACGGAGCGCGGCTCGGGCGGCGAGGCGGAGGTCTACGGCAGCACGATCCTACGGACGAGGGCGCAGGCGCTCGTCGCGCTGGGTCGTGCCGGGGAGGCCAGGGATGCAGTGGCGGCCGGGCTCGCCCAGGCGCGCGAGCAGGGGCTCGTCTTCGAGGAGGCGCAGCTCCGGCTCATCGAGGCCGAACTCTCGGAGGACCGGTCGGCAGCATGGCACGCGCGGACAGAGGCGGAGGGCCTGCTCCGGGAGCTCGGCGTCGTGGACACGACGGCGGGCTCCCGGAGCTGACGATCAGCGCATCTTCGGGTCCCCGATCCCGACCACGTCCCACGCGGTGCGCGTCTGCGTCGCAGAGTAGATGCCGGTGCTCTCCTGGACGATGCACCAGGTGTGGCCGGCCGGGATCACCGAGGTGTCGATCGAGCCGGGTGCGTCGGGCGTGGTGAACGGATCACCGGCGCACCACGGCATGTACTCGAACCCGAGCGGCCCGTCATCGTCCTGGTCGTACTCGAGCTTGCTGGTGAACGGGTTCGCGGAGTCCTTCGGAGCGAACTTCACGGTGCCCTGGTAGGCCGCCTGCTGCGGGGCGCCGGCGTTGTCGACCGGCACGAAGCTGATCGTCTCGGCCGCGATGTCCACCTCGAGCGTGTACGGCTTGAGCACGCAGTCGGAGCCGTCGGGGTTCGTCAGCCGGGTGAAGCTGCCGAAGAGGGTCCCCACCTCGATCGTGGCCGTGTTGTCGGCCTCGGTGCAGCCCAGCTCGCCGTCGAACCCGGTGAGGGTGAACACGGTGTCGAACGCGGGGTCGTTGCCGAAGTCGGAGCTGCCCTCGAGCGAGACCTCGCCGCTCACCGGCCGGAACTCCACGGTGTCGAACGAACCCGACGGTTCGATGGTCACGTAGCAGTTGTCGGCGGGCCCGGCGTCGGGCCCGGCGTCGGAGGCGTTCCGGCAGTTGGCGATCGGCTGGGCCGCCGTCGCGGTCGCGGTGAAGGGCTCGGTCGCGCTCCCGTCGACGCCCTGGCCGGGGACGATGCCGCTGCCGGCGCGGATCTGGAAGGTGTCGACCTCTGTGTCGCCGTGGGACACGACGATGTCGACCCGGACGCTGCCCTTGAGCTCGAGGTCGAGCGAGGCCCGGACGGCGTCGGGGACGCCCTGCAGGTCGATGGTCAGGTATTCGGTGCTGTCGACGCGCGAGCATGGAACGCCCGTGGAACCGCCGGTCTTGATGCCGATCGAGCCGTCCTTCAGGCCCGGTCCGCGGTCGCTGCCGTCGATGCCCGCCAGTGGGCCGTCCACCGTGATCTGGCAGTTCTTCGGCGTGCCGATGGTCTGCGTGATCGGATCGCCCCCGTTGCTGTAGACGAAGTTCGTCCCGTCGCTGCCGAGGTGCAGCCGCAGCGTCTCGTCGCCCGTGCCGGTGGCGCTCAACGCGGTCACCCCCACGCCGAGTGCGAGTGCGGCGGTCACCGCCGCGAGCGTTCCGATCGATCGAGCGACGTTCATCCTGGCCTCCAAGGAGCACCGGTGATCCGGGCAGGCTGGATGCCGACCCGCGGGTCACGAATCGCCTCATGCTAGTCGCGCTCCGCCGCGGCCACGACCCACCAACAGGGGTGACGCCGATCTCCCCGACCGTGTCGGGCGGACTCGAGTGGGACGTCAGCCGGCGCGCGCGATCGCGGGACCCTCGCTGAACTGGCACGACGTCGCGGAGAGCCGCTGCTCGGGATCGAGGCGCGCGAGCACGGCGCCGGCGATGGCGTACAGCTGCTCGAGCTGCTCGGGCGTGAGGGCGTCGAGCACGTTCTGCCGCACCGCCTCGACGTGGCCGGGCGCCGCCTCGTCGATGAGGAGGAGGCCGGCGTCGGTGATGGTCGCGTTCGTTGCGCGCCGGTCTTCGGGGCATGGGAAGCGGTGGATCAGGCCGCGCTCCTCGAGGCGCCGGGCGACGTGCGAGAGGCGGGGGAGCGTGGCGTTCGTGCGCGACGCGAGCGCGGTCATGCGCATCGTGCGATCGGGCGCGGCCGCGAGCGCCATGAGCGCGCCGTACTCGAAGTGCGTGAGCTGCGCGTCGCGCAGCAGCTGTGCGTCGAGCGCACCCGGCAGGAGTTCCGTGAGCGCGACGAGCCGCACCCAGGCCGCCGATTCCTCGGTGTTCAGCCAGCGCGTGTCATCCGTCATGCGTCATATTCTCGCACACTTGGTTGACGCGACAACTGAAAGCCGCTATGGTGTTAGTTGTCGCTACAAGTAATCGCGCCGAGGGGCGCGGAGAGGACATCATGACGACCGTCAGCATCATCGGAAACGGCAACATGGGCACCGCCATTGGCGGCATCGTGGCAGCGGGTGGCAACACCGTCGAGTTCGTCGGCCGCGACGCCGCGGAGCAGGTCACGGGCGATATCGTGATCCTCGCCGTGCCGTACCCGTCGGTGGCCGAGATCGTCGAGGCGCGCCGCGACCAGCTCGCGGGCAAGATCGTCGTCGACATCACCAACCCGCTGAACTTCGAGACCTTCGACTCGCTGGTCGTGCCCGCCGACGCGTCGTCGGCCGCCGAGCTCGCCGCGAAGCTCCCCGAGTCGCGCGTGCTGAAGGCCTTCAACACCAACTTCGCCGCCACGCTCGCCTCGAAGAACGTCGGCGGCGCGCAGCCCACGACGGTGCTCGTCGCCGGCGACGACGAGCTGGCCAAGCAGGCCCTCGTCGACGTCGTGCGCGCCGGCGGCGTCGACGCCGTCGACGCGGGCAAGCTCGCCCGTGCCCGCGAGCTCGAGTCGATCGGCTTCCTCCAGCTGACGCTCGCGGTGCAGGAGAAGGTCGGCTGGAACGCCGGCGTCGCGCTCGTCGCCTGAGCCGAGCCACCGCCCGCCCCCACCACGACGCGCCCCGCGGCCCCAGGCCCGGGGCGCGTCGGCGCGTCCACGCATCGGTGCGTCCGGTTCGGCCCCGTCAACCCGTTGACGTTCGCGGCGCCGCGGAGCAACGTGGAGATCACCCGGGCGATCGGCGCCGAGATCCGGCGAGCGGCGTCCGACGGAGGAGGAAGACCAGCAATGAGCGACCCGCTGAACCCGTGGGAGGAGGAGGACCGGCTCCAGCCTGCCGGCGACCTCAACCCGGACACTCCCGACCTGACGGGCACGATCAACACGGTCAGCGGCGGGCTCGGCGCCGGCGGCCACGGCGACGCCGTGCTGAGCCCGGACACGGCCGACCGTGAAGCCGCCGATGCGAAGCAGGCCGCGGCGGGCGGCGCCGGCGACACCGGACCTGCGCCCGCGCCCGGCGGCAGCGCCGACACCGATCCGGCGCCCGACGCGAACGACCTCGAGGCCGACAACGCGGTCGAGCAGGAGACCATCGAGACCGTCGATCCGGCGAACCCGCCGGCCTGACCGCGCTCGGCGCTCCCGGCCGCGCGCGCGGGCCGTTCGGCCCGCGCCCGCGGCGTGCGCCGGGGTTAGCGTGACCACGTGGACTGGGCCGCCTGGTTCTCGTGGTTCGACGCCCGCGATTCCGATCTCGCGCGCGAGGTGCTGCAGCGCGGCATCGCCGCACTGTTCGTCGTCGCCTTCCTGTCGACCCTGAACCAGTTCCGGCCCCTGCTCGGGGAGCGGGGCCTGCTGCCGGTCCCCGACCTGCTCGACGCGGTCCGGGCCGCCGAGGACCGACTGCGCGAACGCCGGGAGCGCACCGACGAGAAGGTCGGCCTGTGGCGGCGCACCCGTCGCCGCGGGTACCTCGGCCCGACGGTCTTCCGGCGGTGGGGGTACAGCGACGCGAAGCTGGTCGGCGTCTGCGTCACCGGGCTCGTGCTCGCGGCATCCGTCGTGGTCGGCCTGCCGCAGCTGGGCCCGCCGTGGGTGCCGATGCTCGCCTTCCTCGCCCTCTGGGGGCTGTACCTGTCGATCGCGAGCGTCGGGCAGACCTTCTACGGCTTCGGCTGGGAGATGCTGCTGTGCGAGGCGGGGTTCCTCGTGGCGTTCCTCGGCTCGCGCGAGGTGCCGCCGCCGCTGCCGATCGTCGTGCTCGTCTGGTGGCTGGTCTTCCGGCTCGAGTTCGGGGCCGGCATGATCAAGATCCGCGGCGGTCGCGAGTGGCGCGACCTGACGGCGCTGTACTACCACCACGAGACCCAGCCCATGCCCGGGCCGCTCAGCCGCCAGGCGCACCTGCTGCCGAAGTGGTTCCACCGCATCGAGGTGATCGGCAACCACGTCGCGCAGCTGATCGTGCCGTTCCTGTTGTTCGCGCCGCAGCCCGTGCGCACCATCGCGGCCGCGGTCATCATCGCCACGCAGCTGTGGCTCGTGATCACGGGCAACTTCGCATGGCTGAACTGGATCACGATCGTCCTCGCGTTCGGCGCGGTCGGCGACTCGGCCGTCGAGTGGCTGCTCCCGTGGCTGCCGATCGAGGCGATCGAGGCGCCGTCGGATGCCGCGAGCCCGCCGTGGTGGATCGCGATCGTGCTCCTCGTCACGGCGCTGATCCTCTGGCTCAGCCGCCATCCGCTCATGAACCTCGTCTCGAAGCGGCAGCTCATGAACGCGTCGTTCGACCGCTACATGCTCGTGAACGCGTACGGCGCCTTCGGCACGGTCACCCGGCAGCGGGTCGAGGTGGTCGTCGAGGGCACCGCTGACGATCCGCGCGATCCCGGTGCCGAGTGGCGCGAGTACGGCTTCAAGGGCAAGCCCTGGAACGCGAAGCGCATCCCGCGGCAGTACGCGCCGTACCACCTGCGCCTCGACTGGCTGATGTGGTTCCTGCCGCTCGGGCGCATCCACGAGGAGTGGTTCATGCGATTCCTCGAGCACCTCCTCGAAGCGGATGCCGCGACGCTGAAGCTGCTCGCCCGGGACCCGTTCGACGGCGAGCGCCCTGCGGCCGTCCGCGCGCGGACCGAGCTGTACACGTTCGCGACCCGCGAGGAGCACCGTCGCACCGGGAACGTGTGGATGCGCCATCCGCTCGGCATCGCCATCCCGCCGATCATGCTCGCCCCGACGTCGTCGCGCGACTAGCGGCGTTCGGAGGCCGCGGCCCCGCCCGACGCATGCTCGTGGACGGATGGTCGGGATTCCTCCGCGAGAATGGACGGCATGGACTTCTCTCTCGAGTTCACGCCCGACCTCCTGGCCGTGTTCCTCACCCTGTTCGTGCTCGAGGTCGTGCTCGGCGTCGACAATGTCATCTTCATCTCGATCCTCGCCGCGAAGCTGCCCGTCGAGCAGCAGGCGAGGGCGCGCAACCTCGGCCTCACGCTCGCGATGCTCATGCGCGTCGGTCTCGTCTTCGCGGCCGGATGGGTCATCAGTCTGAAGACCGAGCTGTTCGTGCTGTGGGGCATGGGCTTCTCGGGTCGCGACCTGATCCTCATCGCCGGCGGGCTCTTCCTCGTCTACAAGGCGGTCACCGAGATCCACCACAAGCTCGAGGGGGCCGAGGAGCACACGACCGGAGCCGGCACGGCGACGTTCGGCGCCGTGATCGCGCAGATCCTCGTGCTCGACATCGTGTTCTCGCTCGACTCCGTCATCACGGCCGTCGGCATGACCGAGAACATGATCGTGATCATCACGGTCGTCGTGCTCTCGTTCGCCATCATGCTGTTCGCGGCGCGCTACATCTTCGCGTTCGTCAACGCGCACCCCACGGTGAAGATGCTCGCGCTGTCGTTCCTCCTGCTCATCGGCGTGTTCCTGATCGCCGACGGCTTCGGGTTCAAGATCGACAAGGCGCTCATCTACGTGCCGATGGCGTTCGCGATCTTCGTCGAGCTGCTGAACCTCGCCGCCGCCGCGCGCAAGCGCAAGCGCGCCGCCGCCAAGCCCGTCGAGCCGGTGCACCTGCACCAGCAGTACGTCGACGACACCGGCACGGTCAAGGAGGTCCAGCCGATCGAGTGACGGCCGGTTCTCCCGGGGCGGATGGCGCGTGCCATCCGCCCTTCGCGGTCTCTTCGGCGCGCGGCCCGGCGAGCGCGGCCCGGCCAGTGCGGGTCAGCGCGCGCGCAGGTACTCGAGCTGCGCGCGCACGGATGCCTCGGCCGCGCCCCGCACCGACGGGTCGACGTCGGCGTAGACGTCGTCGGTCACCGCCTCGGCGGTCGCGTCGGCGCCGAGTCGCGTGAGGGCGTCGCGGATCTGGTCGAGCCGCTCGGCGCGGTGCGCGAGGTAGGCGTCGCAGATCGCGGCGAGGTCGGGCAGCACCGGGCCGTGCCCGGGAAGGACGGTGACCGGGTGTCGGGCGCCGATCGCCCGCAGGCGTTCGAGCGCGTCGAGGTAGGGGCCGAGCGCGCCGTCGGGGTGGGCGATGATCGTCGTGCCGCGACCGAGCACGGTGTCGCCGGTGAGGACGGCGACGGGCGACGCGCCGGCGGGCGCGCCATCCGGGCCCGCGAGGGCGAAGCACGCCGAGTCGGCGGTGTGGCCCGGGGTCGCGAGCACCTGGAGCGTCATGCCGCCCGCCGTGATGCGCTCGCCGTCGACGAGCGGGCCGGCGCCGCGGCACCACGCGGGATCCACGGCGCGCACCGGCGCTCCCGTGAGCGCGGCGAACGCATCGACCGCGTCGGTGTGGTCGGGATGGCGATGGGTGATGAGCACGAGCTCGACGCCGCCCTCGGCCAGGCGGGCGAGGTGCCCGGCATCCGTGGGTCCCGGGTCGATCACGACCGACGCGCTCGCACCCGACGCCCGGAGCAGCCACGAGTTCGTGCCGTCGAGGGTCATCGGCCCGGGGTTCGGCGCACGCATGAGCGTCACGCCGTCTGGCAGCGGGGGAGCGTCGGCGGTCTCGGCCACCTCGGCAGTGTACCGACCGGCATAGGCTGGCGGCATGGATCGCGACGCCGCCCCCTCCTCCGTCGGATCGGCCGCGACGGTCGTGCTGCTGCGCGACGGCGACGGCGGGGTCGAGGTGCTGCTGGGTGAGCGGCCGCACGACCGCGGGTCGTTCGCGGGCGCGTGGGTGTTCCCCGGCGGGGCGGTCGACGATGAGGATGCCGCGGGCGAGCCCCTCGAATCCGCTGCGGCCGCGCGGCGGGCCGCGGTGCGCGAGACGCTCGAGGAGGTGGGCCTCGCGGTCGAGGCCGGCGCCCTCGTGGAGTTCGCGCTGTGGAGCCCGCCGGAGGGCGTGCCCAAGCGGATGCGCACGTGGTTCTTCGCCGCCCGCGCGCCAGAGGCGGAGCCGGTGGCCGCGGTCGACGAGCTCGTGGCCGTCGAGTGGCTGCGTCCGGCGGAGGCGCTCGAGCGGCATGCCGGCGGCGCGATGACCCTCTTCCCGCCGACGTGGGTGACGCTGCACGGCCTGGTGGGCGCGGCATCCGTCGCCGAGGCGCTCGACGCCCTGCGCGCGGCGGAGGCGCGGGCGTACGTCGGTCGGTTCAGCGCGGATCGCGCCACGCTCTACTGGCAGGAGGACGAGCACTTCGCGCCCGTGCCGGAGGGCGAGGCCGAGACGGCGGCCGTCGGCCGGGTCGAAGCCGCCGGTCCGCGCCACCGGCTGCTGATGCACCGGCTGCCGTGGGTCTACCTGCGCGCCTTCTGAGCGCCCGGCGCAGATCGTTCAGCGAACGGCCGTTCCGTGAACTATCCCTAGATCGTCTAGTAACGAGGTCGTGTAGTATCACTGAGATGACTGGCGAGCGATCCTCGGGGTACTGGTATTCCGCCGATCGTACGCGTCGCGGTGTGGCGGTCCTCAATGCTCTGCGCGACTATCGCGCCGCCGAGGCGGCGATGCGGCGGCGCACCAGGTCGGCCATGCGCATGGGCGAGACCGACCTGCTGGCGATCCGCTTCCTGCTGAAGCGGGAGGGCGAGGGGTCCTCCGTCAGCCCCAAGGACCTCGCGGCCCACCTCGGCATCTCCTCGGCCTCGACGACCGTGCTCATCGATCGCCTCGTCCGCAGCGGTCACGTCGAGCGGCGACCGCACCCGACCGATCGGCGCGCCCTGGTGATCGCACCGACCATCGCCAGCGACGACGAGGTGCGCGCGACGCTCGGCGAGATGCACCGGCGGATGATCGACGTCGCCGAGGATCTCGAGGCCGACGAGGCCGTCGCCGTGCTCGACTTCCTCGAGCGCATGCGCGATGCCGTCGACAGCGTCAGCGAAGCCGATCACGATGCCCGGCCCGCCGCACGCGTCTCCGCGATCGAGCGGGCGCGGTCGGTCTCCTGACCGCATGCCGTCGGCGTGCGAACGCCGACGAGGGGCCTGATCAGGAGATCGGCCCGCTGTCAACCCCTCGGGTCGGTGTTGCTGCAGATATCCGCTTTCGGAAGACTGCTCGCAGTGAGAGATGTTTCAGAATACTTACTAGATAGACTAGCGAAATGTCGCACCCACGCCTGATGCGGGTGCGCGGAACCGGTCTCCCCCGACCGTAGAGAAGAGGCCGCCATGCGCGAGTCGTCGTCCCCCGAGGGCCGGCCCGGCCCCTTCGGGTTGCCTGGCGTCGCCGGCGTCGGAGTCAGCACGGATCCCACGTTCCGAACCGATCCGTCGCGCCGCACCGGCCCGAGTGGCGCCGGTGCGATGAGCGATCCCGCCGTGCGCACCGACCCGAGCGTCCGCACCGATCCGAGCGCGATGCCGGTGGTGCCCGCGCCGGTCGAGCCGGCCCAGGCCGCGTCGGCCGATCCGGCACCGACGGGCGAGCCGCTCCAGGACCCGCCGCCACGGTACGAGTTCCTCGAGCACATCGGTTCGGGCGGCATGGCCGACGTCTATCGTGCGCGCGACAACGAGCTCGGTCGGCACGTGGCCGTCAAGCTGTTCCGCGACGCCGAGGAGTCGGTCTCCGACCGCCAGCGGCGCGAGCGCGAGATCAACCTCCTGAGCGGCCTCACGCACGTCGGGCTCGTGCCGGTCTACGATGCCGGGCGCCTGGTGCACGCGGGGGTCGAGCGCCGATACCTCGTCATGGAGCTCGTCGAGGGCCTCTCGCTCGCGCACCGGATCCAGGAGGGCCCGCTGAAGCCTCGCCAGGTCGCCGACATCGGCGCCCAGGTGGCCGACGTCCTGAGCTACGTGCACGGTCGCGGCGTCATCCACCGCGACGTCAAGCCCGAGAACATCCTCATCGACGAGACGCCCACCTTCGGCTACACGCTCATGACGCGGCTCGCCGACTTCGGCGTCGCCCAGTTCGTCGACGGCACTCGCCTGACGGGCCACGGCACGATCATGGGCACCGCCGCCTACATCTCGCCCGAGCAGGCGCGCGGCGAGGACGTCACCGCCGCGACCGACATCTACTCGCTCGGGCTCGTGCTGCTCGAGTCGCTCAAGGGGGAGCGGGAGTACGTCGGCACCCCCATCGAAGCCGCGCTGGCCCGCCTGCATCGCCCGCCCGAGGTTCCCGAGGCGCTCTCCGCGGAATGGCGCGCCCTGCTCGGCGCCATGACCGCCGACGACCCGGCCGTGCGCCCGAACGCCCACGACGTGGCGAGCACCATGCGCGACATCATCCGCACGATGATCGTCGAGACGCACGCCCGCAAGGGCCGCGTACCGACGTGGGCGCGCACCGAGGACCCGAACGCCGGGCGGAAGCGCGTGCTCATCGGCATCGGCGGCATGATCATCGGCGCCCTCGGCGTCGGCATCGCCGTGCTGGTCGGCCTCGCCGTCAGCGGGGTCCTCGCCTGATGCGGCTCCTCGCGCGCCGGCCGGGCACGGCCGCGCAGATGCCGTCGCAGCGCACGTTGGCGGGTGCCGCGGCGCGCCGACCGCTCCGCGACACGCCTCCCGCGTAGCGTCACGACCATGTGGAGACGCGTCGCCGGAGCGGTCCGGCAGCCCGAACCGACCGTGCAGGCGGAGGTCACCGCCGAGGCGAACCCGAACGCCCCCGAGGTCCGCGTGCGCGCGTTCCGGATGGGCTTCGTCGGGGCGGTCGGCGTGCTGCTCGCCGTGTTCCTCGGCGGCATCATCGGCCAGCTCAGCACCGTCATCCTCTACATCGCGCTCGCGCTGTTCCTCGCGCTCGGCCTCGACCCCGTCGTGAGCTGGCTGCAGCGTCGCGGGATGGCGCGGTGGGTCGCCATCCTCATCGTCTTCCTCTTCGTCATCGGCCTGTTCGTCGCGCTGATCGCGACCATCGTCCCGCTCGTGGTCGATCAGGTGACCACGATCGTCCAGAACTGGGACCAGATCGTCGAGGATGCCGCGAACAGCGACGTCGTGGCGTGGATCAGCGGGATCGCCGGCGGCACCACGTGGATCGAGGACGGCATCGCCTCGATCGGCGACTGGCTGGGCGATCCGCAGAACATCGGCGCGCTGACCGGCGGCATCCTCGCCGTGGGCGCGGGCATCGCGGGCGGGCTCACGGGGGCGACCATCGTGCTCATCCTGACGCTGTACTTCCTCGCGTCGCTCGACTCGATGAAGCGCTATGCGGCGCGCTTCGTGCCCGCGTCCTCGCGCAACGGCTTCGTCGACGTGTCGCAGGAGATCACCGGTTCGGTCGGTCGCTACGTCATCGGCCAGGTCAGCCTCGCATCCATCAACGGCGTGCTGAGCCTCATCTACCTGACGATCATCGGGGCGCCGGCGCCGATCCTGCTCGCCTTCATCGCCTTCCTCGGTTCGCTGGTGCCGCTGATCGGTACCCTCACGGGCGCCGTGATCATCACGATCTTCGCGTTCGCCGCGTCGCCCGCGACCGGCGTCGCGGCCGCGATCTACTACCTGATCTACATGCAGGTCGAGGCCTACGTCCTCAGCCCGCGCATCATGAGCCGCGCGGTCTCGGTACCCGGTGCGCTCGTCGTGATCGCGGCTGTGGCCGGCGGCACGCTCGGCGGCGTGCTCGGCGCGCTGGTCGCCATCCCGGTCGCCGCGTCGCTCATCATCATCGTGGAGAAGGTGATCTTCCCCCGGCAGGACGTCGCGTGAGCCGGGTCCGTCGCCGGGCGTCGGGGGCCGGGGCGGCGGATGGCGCGTCAGAACCAGATGCTGAGATGCGGGGTGCGCGGCGACGCGAACATCCGGTCGGCCAGGTCGAGCGCGCCGGCCGACGCCTCGGTGATCCGGCCCGCGCGGGCGAGCACCGATGGACGCACGCCGCCGAGGTAGATCGACGCGAGGTCGCGCACGTGCAGGCGGATCGAGCGCGGCGCCGCGGCGCGCGACGCCGACCGCGAACCGGTCGCCTCGCCGTCGGAGGCGCGGGCGCGTGATCGCTCGCGCTTGGGTGCGGGGTCGGCGGCCTCGCCGTCGGGGCGCGGCGAGTGCACCACCGCGCGGCCGTCGGCCGAGACGAGCAACGTGAAGCGGCCCCTGGCGTAGCCGAGCGGGTCGTCGATGTCGAGCACGAGTTCGCCCGCGGCGCCGTAGCGGCGCGCGCCGAGCGCGGCTGCCGCGTCGACGATGCGCACCCAGAGGTGGTCGGTGACGTCCTTCACCGTCACCGCGCGCGGGTCTTCGAGCAGCCACTCCAGCGGCTCGTCGACCGAGCGGAGCAGCCCACGCACGCCCGTGACGAAGTCCTGCTCGACGAGCACCCGCCAGAGCGCCCGCTCGGCGTCGTCGGTCGCCGCGGCGAGCACGTCGAACTCGGCCCAGCCGGGCTGGTTCGGCTCGCGCGTGACGCGGAAGGTGGCGAAGCCCTGGGGCTGGCCGTGCTCGTCGTCGTACCGGAGCGCGCGGAGCGAGCGCGACGCGTCGGACTCGGCGTCGACGAGCCCGAGCATGCGGTCGAGGGCACCGGGCCAGCGGTCGATCTCGCCCGGCGTGCGCGCGACCGCCCGTCGTGAGATCGCCGCCGCCTGCTCGCGGAGCACGCTCGCGTCGACGAAGTGGACGCGGCCCGGCGCCTCGGGCCCGACCCAGTGCGCACGGCGTCGCTCGACCTCGACCGTCGCGGCCTTGGCCGCGGGAGCGTAGCCGAAGCGGCCGTAGATCGTCGCCTCGGTGGCGGTGAGCATCGCGACGGCGGCGCCCGCGCGCTTCGCGGTCGCGATCTCGGCCTCCATGAGCGCCCGGGCGATGCCGCGGCGGCGGTGGGTGGGCGAGACCGTGACGGAGCTCACGGCCCAGCCGTCGACGCTCCGGCCGCCGGGGACGCTGAGCCCGGCGGGCCAGCTCGAGACGGTGCCGACGGGAACGGCGGGGTCGGGGATCGTGTCGTCGTAGACGCCGTGGACGCGGCGTTCGGACATGACGCGACGGTCGTAGTCGCGGCCCACGTCGCGCGGGCGGGCGTGGTGGAACCCGCGGTGGTCGGCCTCGATCCACGCGTCGAGCGCGTCGAGGTCACCGGGGTCGATGAGGCGGTAGTCGAGGCTCTTGGCGGCCAGCGCGGCCTTCGCATCGGGGTCGATCGGGAGGGAGCGCGGTTCGAACGACATCGATCCAGCCTAGCGATGCGAGACGGTTCACGGCACAATGGACGAGTGACCGGGCAAGCGCTTTCCCACATCGACCGGGCCGTCGACGGCCGACGACCGGCCAGGTCGGTGCTTCGGCTGCTCGCCATGCGCCGCGGCCGCGTCGCCGCATCCGTCGCCTTCTTCGCCCTGAAGGACACCCCGCTCTGGCTCATGCCGGTCGTGACCGCCGAGATCATCGACGTCGTCGTCGCCGGGGGGCCGGTCGGCTCGCTCGCGCTCTGGGCCGGCATCGCCGTGATCGCGCTGCTGCAGAACTACCCGAATCACGTCGCCTACACCCGGCTCTTCATGGGTGTCGTGCGCGACATCGGCCGCGACCTGCGCAACGCGCTCGCCGCCCGGCTGCAGGCGCTCTCGATCGGCTTCCACACGCGCGCCAACTCCGCGATCGTGCAGACCAAGGTCGTCCGCGACGTCGAGAACGTCGAGGTCATGCTGCAGCAGACCGCGCATCCCCTGCTCTCGGCGACCATGGTGCTCGTCGGCGCGATCGTGATGACCGCGATCAACGTGCCGCAGTTCCTGCCCGTGTACGCGCTCGCGATCCCGCTCGCGGTCGTGCTGCGCGCCATCCTGAACCGCCGCAGCCGGCAGCGCAACGAGTCGTTCCGGCGCGAGGTCGAGCAGTTCTCGGCGCGCGTCGGCGAGATGGCGACCCTGCTGCCGATCACGCGCGCGCACGGGCTCGAGCACGTCGCCGTCGGCCGCGTCGCGCGCGGCGCCGACGGCGTGCGACAGGCCGGATTCCAGCTCGACCTGCTGAACGGGCGGTTCGCCTCGCTGTCGTGGGTCTCGCTGCAGCTGCTCGGCGTCGGGTGCCTCGTGCTCGCCGCGTGGATCGCGGTCAGCGGCTGGCTGCCCATCACCGCAGGCCAGGTGGTGCTGCTCAGCTCGTACTTCGCGCTGCTCACGCAGGCCGCGACCGGCCTGCTCATGCTGCTGCCGATCGTCGCGCGCGGCACCGAGTCGGTCCGCTCGATCGCCGAGGTGCTGCAGGAGCCCGACCTCGAGTTCAACGCGGGCAAGCGGCCGGTCGACGCGGTCGCAGGCGGCATCCGGCTCGACGGCGCCGAACTGCGGTACGAGTTCGGCGAACCGCCCGCGCTCGACGACGTCGACCTCGAGATCCGGCCCGGCGAGACGGTCGCGTTCGTCGGATCGTCGGGTTCCGGCAAGTCGACGTTGCTGAACCTCGTGCTGGGTTTCGTGCGACCGACGCGCGGGCGCGTGCTGCTCGACGGCGTCGACATGGAGGAGCTCGACCTGCGCACGTTCCGGCGGTTCGTGTCGGTCGTGCCGCAGGAGTCGGTGCTCTTCGAGGGGACCATCCGCGAGAACGTCGTCTATGGGCTCGGCGAGGTCGGCGATGAGCGGGTGCTGCGCGCCCTGCGCGACGCGAACGCGCTCGAGATCGTCGAGGCGCAGCCGCAGGGCTGGGACACCGTCGTCGGCGAACGCGGCGCGCGGCTCTCGGGCGGGCAGCGCCAGCGGCTCTCGATCGCCCGCGCCCTCGTGCGCGACCCGCGCGTGCTCCTGCTCGACGAGGCCACGAGCGCGCTCGACCCGTCGTCCGAGGCGAAAGTGAAGGAGGCGCTGGCCCACCTCATGCGCGGACGGACGACGCTCGTCGTGGCGCACCGGCTCAGCACCATCCGCTCGGCCGACCGCATCGTCGTGCTCGAACGCGGACGCATCGTCGAGACGGGCTCGCACGACGAGCTCGTCGCCGCGGGCGGACGCTACGCCGAACTGCACCGGGTGCAATCGGCGTGAGCCCGGTGGTGCCGGTAGCCTGACCGCAGAGGGCTCAGGGGGAGCCCGCCGCCGGGGGTGCCGAATGGACTGGACCGATCGAGTGCTGGTGGACGGCTACGTCGTCGGCTACCCGCTGGTCTACAACCTCTCCTCGATCGCGTCCATCGCCGAGCACGGCATGGGCGCCGCCCTTCCCGCCCCCGGCTGGAACAGGTTCGCGTTCGCGTCCCGCCTCGCCCGGCCCGGGGACGCGTTCGTGAGCGTCAACAACGACACGCTGTACGCCATCGCGTTCCTCGACCTCTCGGGCGGTCCGCTTCGGCTCCACGTGCCCGACACCGACGGCGCCTACTACGTGCTGCAGTTCGTCGACGCATGGACGAACAACTTCGCGTACGTCGGGCGACGCGCGACCGGCACCGCCGAGGCCGAGTTCCTGATCGTGCCCCCCGGATGGCGCGGCGCGCCGCCCGACGGCGTGCGGGTGATCGAGGCTCCGACCGAGGTCGCGGCGATCGTCGGCCGGCTCGCGGTCGACGGCGAGGACGACCTGCCGAGGGTGCGACGCATCCAGGACGGGCTGACGCTCGAGCCGCTGCCCGAAAACGGTCCGCTCCGCGGCATCCCGCGCGGCCACCTCGCCGGACTGCCCGAGCACCTGCGACCGTGGGAGCTCATGCGCGTCTGGAGCCAGGCGTTCCCACCGGCCGCGGGCGACCGCGAGTACCTCCGGCGCTACGCGGCCTACGGGCTCGCCGATCGGGGGAACCCGTTCGGCATCGTCTCGCGCGAGCTCGACGCCCACCTCGCGCACGCGACCGCCGAGGGCCGCAACCGCATCGAGGAGCTCTCGAAGCCCGACCCGACGGCGGCCATGAACGGCTGGAACCTGCTCGTGCACGCGTTCGACTACAACCTCGACCACTTCGGCATCGGCACGATCGACGCGCCCGAGTGGCGGATCGCCGATCGCGAGCGGGCGTACGAGACCCGCGCGCGGTCGGCGCGCAACGGACTCTGGGGGAACCACGGGTACGAGGCCGTGTACGGCGAGGTGTTCGTCGACGCCGACGGCCGGCAGCTGAACGGTGCTGCCGCCTACGAGCTGCGCCTCGACGAGGAACCTCCGGCCGACGCGTTCTGGTCGGTCACCATGTACTCGATGCCCGACTTCCTGCTCGTCGACAACGCGATCGACCGGTACTCGATCGGCGACCGCACGCCGGGCCTCGTGCGCGACGGCGACGGGTCGCTCGTGATCCGGATGCAGCGCGACCGGCCCGACGACGACGCGGCGGCCGCGAACTGGCTGCCGACGCCCGAGGGCGACTTCCGGCCCATGGTCCGGATCTACCAACCCCGGGCGTCGGTGCTCGACGGCACCTTCCGGATGCCGGCGATCAGGCGCGTCGCCTGAGCGCGCCGCCTCCGTGTCCGCCGCCCGCCCGTTCACCGACTCACGCGAAACGGCCCCTGGAAGGGCCGTTTCGCGTGAGTCGGCTGAGCCCCTGAACCGACTCACGCGAATCCGCCCTTGGAAGGGCGGTTTCGCGTGAGTCGGCGGGGTGTGCGGGCGGGTGCGCGTCAGCGCGCGGGGACCTCGGCGGCGGTGCGGGCGGGCGCGGCGGCGAGGTGCGGGGCGACGACGGCGTCGAAGGATGCCGCGGTGCGGGCCACCACGTCGGCGAACGGCGTCGCCCAGATGTCGGCGTTGAAGAGCTCGACCTCGATGTCGCGGTCGTATCCCGTCGCCTCGACGGCCTGCGTGAATGTCGCGAAGTCGATCACGCCGTCGCCGGGGTAGTGCCGCGCGAGCAGCACGTCGGCCGGCAGCGGCGCCTTCCAGTCGCAGACCTGGTAGCTCGCGATGCGGCCCTCGCGCCCGGCGCGGGCGATCTGGTCGAGCGACTCGGGGTCCCACCAGACGTGGAACGTGTCGACCTCGACGCCGACGACCTCGGGCGCGAACGGCGCAGCGAGGTCGAGCGCCTGCTTCAGGGTCGACACGACGGCCCGGTCGGAGACGTACATCGGGTGCAGCGGCTCGATCGAGAGTTGCACGCCGGCCGCCTCGGCCTCGGGCGCGAGTTCGGCCAGCGCATCGGCCACGCGAGCGCGCGCGCCGACGAGGTCGGTCGAGCCCTCGGGGATCCCGCCCGCGACGAGCACGAGCACGGCGGTCGACCCGTCAGCGCCCGCGGCCGCGAGCGTCGCGGTCTCCTCGATCGCGCGGCGGTTGTCGTCGATCGATACGCGCCGCTCGGGCCCCTCGGCCATCGTGAAGAAGCCGCCGCGGCAGAGGCTCGTGAAGCGCAGCCCCGAGTCGGCCAGTCGAGCGGATGCCTCGGCGAGGCCGACTTCGTGGACGGGCTCGCGCCACAGGCCGATGCCCTGGTAGCCGCCGGCGGCCGTGACGTCGAGCGCCTCCTGCAGCGACGCGTGCTTGATCGTCGCCTGGTTCAGCGAGAGACGGGGGTGCGCGCTCATGCCGGGACCGCCTCGGTGGGGGCGGCGGCGACGGCGGCGTCCTCCGCGGAGGGCGCGGACGCGACATCCGTCACCGTCGTGTCGATGCCGTTGATCGTGAGCAGTTCGTGCCAGCGGGCCGCGGCGAGCTCGGGGCGCTCGAGCGCACCCGAGCCGTTCGCGAGCTCGACGATGCGCGACAGGTGGGGCAGGCTGCGGGCGGCGTGCAGGCCGCCCACCATCTGGAACGCGGCCTGGTGGCCGTTCAGCCACGACAGGAACGCGACCCCGGTCTTGTAGTAGTAGGTCGGCGCGGCGAACACCTGGCGCGAGAGCTCCTCGGTGGGGCCGAGGATGGCGCGGTAGGCCTCGACGTCGTCGGCGTCGAGCGCCTGGATCGCCGCCGAGGCGTTCGGCGCGAGGGCCGCGAACGCGCCGAGCAGCGCGTCGGAGTGCCCCTCGGAGTCGCCCTCGATGAGGCCGACGTAATGGAAGTCGTCGCCCGTGAACATCCGCGCCGACTCCGGCAGTCGGCGCCGCACCGAGATCTCGGCGTCGGCGTCGAGCAGGCTCATCTTCACGCCCTGGACCTTGTCGCGGTTCGCCTCGATGATCTGCAGGAGCGTGCCGGCCGCGGCATCCGTGTCGGTCGACCCGAAGTAGCCCTCGAGGGCGGGATCGAACGCGGGGCCGAGCCAGTGCAGCACGACCGGAGCGCTCGCCTTCGCCAGCACCTCGCGGTAGACGCGACGGTAGTCGTCGGCGTTCTGCGCCGCCCGCGCGAGGTGCCGGCTCGCCATGAGCACGGCGCCGGCGCCGGCATCCTCGGCGTGGTGCAGCTGATCGACGTAGGCGTCGATCACCTGCTCGAGCGAGATGGACTCGTCGCCGACGTGGTCCGTATTCACGCCGACGACGAGGCGTCCGCCCGCCGACGCCGCCTCGGCGGCGCTGCGGGAGATGAGTTCGCGCGTCGCGGCCGCATCGAGGCCCATGTTGCGCTGCGCCGTGTCCATGGCGTCGGCGACGCCCAGGCCCCACGACCACACGTGGTGGCGGAAGGCGAGGGTCGCGTCCCAGTCGATCTCGGCCGGCTGCCCCGGCGTGTTGTCGGCGTGCGCCTTCGGCACCACGTGGGCCGCGGCGTACGCGACGCGCGACTGCAGCGGGCGGCGAGGCCTGGCGAAGGATGGCGCGGGAGCCAGTGCGACGGCGCGAGTCGCGCCATCCGCCCCCAGCAGGGTGAGCGAGGTCATGGTCAGCGGGCCCCCGTGAGCTCGGACGCGTCGCCCGGGACCGCGACCGTCTCGACGGGCGCGTCGAGCGACACGACCGGGATCTCGATGCGGCGGCCCTCGGCGTTCGAGCGCAGGCCCTCCTCGGCGAGGAGCACGCCGCGCGCGCCGGCGAGGAAGTCGTAGTGGTTCGGAGCGTCCTCGACGACGTGGCGGATGAACTCCTCCCACTGCTCCTTGAAGCCGTTCTGGAACTCGCGGTTGCCGGGGCTCTCGATCCAGTCGGTCGCGTAGTCGTGCTCGTCGGCGAGGTCGGGGTTCCACACGGGCTTCGGCGTCGCGTTGCGCGGCTGGATCTTGCAGCCGAACAGGCCCACCACGGCCGAGCCGTGCGTGCCGTCGACCTGGAACTCGACCAGCTCGTCGCGGTTCACGCGCGTGGTCCAGCTCGAGTTCAGCTGCGCGGTGATGCCGCCCTCGAGCTCGAAGATCGCGTAGGCCGCGTCATCGGCCGTCGCCCGGTAGGTGTCGCCGTGCTCGTCGACGCGCTCGGGGATCTCGGTGACCGCCTTGGCGTACACCGACTCGACGCGGCCGAACAGGTTCTCGAGCACGTAGTTCCAGTGCGGGAACATGTCGACGATGATGCCGCCGCCGTCCTCCGCCCGGTAGTTCCAGCTCGGACGCTGCGCAGGCTGCCAGTCGCCCTCGAACACCCAGTAGCCGAACTCGCCGCGGACGCTGAGGATGCGGCCGAAGAAGCCCGAGTCGATGAGGCGCTTGAGCTTCTGCAGGCCCGGCAGGTAGAGCTTGTCGTGCACGACGCCGTTCTTGATGCCGGCGGCCTCGGCGAGCTTCGCGAGCTCGAGGGCCTCCTCGAAGCTCTCGGCCGTCGGCTTCTCGGTGTAGATCGCCTTGCCGGCCGCGATCGCCTTCTTCAGCGCAGCGGCGCGCGCCTTGGTGACGAGGAAGTCGGAGTAGATCTGCCAGCGGTCGTCGGCGAGTGCGGCGTCGAGGTCGGTGGTCCAGTGCTCGAGGCCGTGCTTCGCGGCGAGCTCGGCGAGCTTGGCCTCGCTGCGGCCGACGAGCAGCGGCTCGACCTGGACGCGCGTGATGCCGTCGCTGAGGAGCACGCCACCCTCCTCGCGGATTGCGAGGATCGAGCGCACGAGGTGCTGGCGGTAGCCCATGCGGCCGGACACGCCGTTCATGATGATGCCGATGGACTTCGGGGTCGTCGCGTCTGCCACGGTGATGTTCCTCTTCGAGCCGGGAGCGGGCGACGGACCGGCCGCCGCATCGCTGCGGGAAAGCGTTTACCCGAGTGTAGGACACGGGGCGCGCATCGCGCAACACCTCTCGCGGATTCGTCGTAGTCGGCGCTCGGCGCGGGGGCGGTGCGGATGGTGCGTGGGCGGATGTCGCGACTCGCGCTGTGGCGGTCGCCGATCGAGTTCCGGGTTGTTGCGGGTCGACTCGCACGAAGGCGGGAATCGGCGCACGCGGCGGTCGGATGTCGCGCCCCGGGCAGGCGGTTCGCCGATCGAGTCCCGGGTTGTTGCGGGTCGACCCGCGCGAAGGCGGGAGTCGGTGCGAGGAGGGTGTGCGGCGCGGAGATGTCCGGCGGCGCGGGGCGAGTGCGCCGCGCGCGTCAGCCGCGGCGCGGGGTGGAGTCGCGCAGCACGACCTCGGTGTGCACGGGCGCCTCATCGTCGGCGGTCGCTTCGCCGAGCGCGAGGCGGAGGGCGCGGCGGCCGACGTCCTCGAGGGGGATCCGCACGGTCGTGAGCGGCGGCGTGACGTCGCGCACGGTGGGCACGTCGTCGAAGCCGGCGACCGCGACATCCGTGCCCGGGGTCAGGCCCGCGTCGCGGATGGCCGACATCGCGCCGACGGCCATGACGTCGTTGGCGGCGAAGACGAGTTCGATGTCGTCGATGCCGCCGTCGATGAGCTCCTTCATGCCGGCGTAGCCGCCGTCGCGCGTGAACGCCGGGCGCACGACGCGCTCGAGCGCGCCGCCCGTCGCCTCGAGTCCGGCACGGAACCCGTCGAGGCGCTCGTCGGCGGTGCGGATCCCCTCGGTTCCCGTGATGGCCGCGAAGCGGCGGTAGCCCAGGCCGGTGAGTTCACGCGCGAGCGCCTCGGCGCCGGCGCGGTTGTCGAGCTGGACGGCGCGGAACGGCAGTTCGGTGCTGCTGACGAACGCGACCTGTCCGCCGTTGGACTCGAACGCGCGCAGCTCGGCCTCGAGCGCCGCGTTGTTCGGGTCGCCCTCGCGGCGCGATGCGGCGAGGATCATGACCCGCGGGCGCTGGCCGCGGAGCGTGCGCACGAGCTCGAGCTCGCGCTCGGTGTCGCGCTCGGTGGCGGCCATCGTGACGATGAGCCGTTCGCGGTCGGCCTCGCGCACGACGCCCGCGGCGATCTGCGAGAAGTAGGGGTCGGCGATGTCGGCGACGAGCAGCGCGACGGTCGTGGTGGTGCCGCGCGCGACGGCCTGGGCCGACAGGTTGGGGGAATAGTTGAGCTTCGCTGCGGCGGCGAGCACGCGCTGGCGGTACTCCTCGTTCACCTTGCGGGTGCTGCCGTTGAGCGAGCGGGAGGCGGTCGCGAGCGAGACGCCGGCCTCGCGGGCGACGTCGTGCAGGGTCGCCGGGGCGCTCCGCGTGGTGGGGGCTGCGTCGCCGCTCATGCGTCCTCCGTGGTCAGTCACGCCCGCGTGGGCGGTCCGATGCTACTCCGCGGGTCGTCGGGTGCCCGGGATGTTTCGCCGCCCGCCGTCCGGATGGTAGAAATGGTATCGCAACGAGATAGCGCTTTCCCAGCGCACCGGCACGGATGGCGCGCGTCGCCGCCGGGTGGTGGGAAATCGTTTTCTCTGCATGACGACCGCGACGACTCGAGTGGAGCAGGCGATGGCGCAGCGCGAACGGTACGGACTCATCGGCACGGGCAGCCGCGCGGGCATGTACGTCGGAGCGCTCTCGGGCACGGTGCTCGGCGCCGAGCACGTGCCGGGCATCGCGGAGCTCGTCGCGTGGAGCGACGTGAACCCGGGGCGGCTCGACGTGTACGAGCGCGAGGTCGTCGCGGCGGGACATCCGGCCCCGGCCCGCTACGCGACCGACGACCTCGAACGCATGATCGCCGACGAGCGCCTCGACCGGGTGATCATCACGACGCCCGACTTCACGCACGCCGACTACATCGTGCGGTCGCTGCGCGCCGGCGCCGACGTGGTCGTCGAGAAGCCGCTCACGATCGACGCCGAGAGCGTGCGCCGCATCGGCGCGGCGATCGAGGAGACCGGCCGCGAGGTCATCACGACGTTCAACTACCGCTACAGCCCGCGCAACTCGACGCTCCGCCGCGTGATCGCCGACGGTCGCATCGGCCGGGTCACGAGCGTGCACTTCGAGTGGGCGCTCGACACCGTGCACGGCGCCGACTACTTCCGCCGCTGGCACCGCGACAAGCGGAACTCCGGCGGCCTGTTCATCCACAAGGCCTCGCACCACTTCGACCTCGTCAACTGGTGGATCGCCGCCGCGCCCGTGCGCGTCTTCGCGAGCGGCGGCCTGCGCTTCTACGGCGCCGAGAACGCCGCGGCGCGGGGGCTCGGCGAGCGGCCCGCACGCGGCACCGGTGCGACAGGCGACCCGTTCGCGCTCGACCTCGCCGGCGACGCGCGCCTCAAGGAGCTCTACCTCGACCAGGAGCACCACGACGGCTACCTGCGCGACCGCGACGTGTTCGACCCGGGCATCACCATCGAGGACAACCTCGCCGCGCTCGTCGACTACGACAGCGGCGCGACGCTCAGCTACTCGCTCAATGCGCACGCGCCATGGGAGGGCTACCGCGTCACCGTGAACGGCACGGAGGGCCGCGCCGAGCTCGAGGTCGTCGAGCGCGGCGCCGTGCTCATCGGCGACGACGGCCGCGTGGTCGTCGACCCGAGCATGCACCCCGACCACTCGCCCGTCGACGAGGTGCGCCCCGACATCGAGCGCCTCGTGCTCCAGCGGCACTGGGAGGGTGCGCAGGTCGTCGAGATCCCCGAGGGCATCGGCAGCCACGGCGGCGGCGACGCCTACCTGCTGCGTCACGTCTTCGACCGGGTGACGGATGACGCGCCCCTCGGCCGCGTCGCCGGATACGCCGACGGCGTGCGCGCCGTATCCGTCGGCATCGCCGGCAACCGATCGCTCAAGACGGGCGAGCCGGTGCGGATCGCCGACCTCGACCTCGGCGTCTGACCGCGGGCGCGGATGTCGCGCCATCCGCCGCCCGTCGCGGAGGGCCTTTCGGCCCCACGGCGCGACACGCCCGATGGCAGCATCGCGGGCATGACCGATCCCACGAACCCTCCCGCCGGCTGGTACGACGACGGCCGCGGCGCGCTGCGCTACTGGGACGGGACGCAGTGGACGGAGCACACCGCCCCGCTCGCGCCCGCCGCAGACCAGGGCGCCACCGCCGCGTATCCCGCGACCCCGGACGACCTCACCGCGACCGCGCCGTACGGCTCGGTCCCGCCCGTGGACCAGTCCGCGACCCAGCAGTACGGCACCCAGCAGTACGGCGCGCAGCCGTACGGCACCGCCCCGTACGGTTCGACCGGCTACGGCACCGCGGGCTACGGCACCGCGACCGTGCCCGGCGGCCCGCAGGCGCCCGCGCCTGCCCCGGAGCCCTCCGGCCCGAACGTGCTCGGCATCGTGGCGCTCGTCGTCGCGGCCGTCGGCTTCGTCTTCGCCTGCATCCCGTTCGTGCAGGTCGTCGGATGGATCCTGCTCCCGATCGCGTTCGTGCTCTCGATCGTGGCGCTGTTCCTGAAGGGCCGGAAGTGGCCCGCGATCGTCGCGCTGATCGTCTCCATCGTCGGCGCGATCGTCGGCGCCATCGTGGCCGCCGTCGTCGCGTTCGGCATCTTCGGCCAGCTCGTCGACTCCGGCGTGATCGAGGAGGAGATCCGCGAGGGCATCGAGGAGGGGTTCGGCACCCCGGTGCCGAACGAGTCCGCGGCGCCGGACGAGACCGATTCCGGGGTGGTGGGCGACCTGGCGTTCGGCGAGACGATGCTGTGGAGCGACGACGTCTCGATGACGGTCTCGGTGCCCGAGCCGTTCACCCCGTCGAACCTCGCGGGTGGATCCGACCAGGCGGTCGACCTGGTGTTCACGCTGACCATCGCGAACGACTCGTCCGAGCCGGTGCAGCCGATCGTGGTCTCGCGGCTCGAGTCCGACGGCACCGAGGCGACGCGCATCATCGACGTCGGCGCCGAGGGCGGCCAGGTCGGCATCCCGCCGACCACGCCGATCCAGCCGGGGGAGTCGGTGACGTGGCGGGAGGCGTGGTCCGTCGCCGATGACGGCTCGCTGACGATGCGCACGTCGCCGTCGTTCGTCTACGAGGACGCGGTGTTCACGAACGTCCGATAGCCCGATGGGCGAGCGGAGGGCTCAGCCCGCGTCGGGAGCCGGATGCCACGCCAGGCCGCTGAACAGGCCGCCATGCGGCAGGCTGAGGAGCTCTCGGTACGCCGAGCCGTCGGCGCCGAGCACGATCATCCGGCGGCTCGATCCGTCGTACTCGATCGCGGCGATGCGACCGCCGTCGGGCGACCACGTCGCAGCGATGAAATGGCCTGAGGCGATCGGGTCCGGCGTCCGCGTCGTCGCGACCTGCGGGTCGACCAGGTACAGGGCCGTCTCGTGGGGGTGCACCAACGGGTTGAGGGTCGTCGCCTCGGTCGTCAGTCGCCATGGACCGGCGATGACGAGCAGGCGGGAGCCGTCCGGCGACCAGGTCATGTGCCGGACGTGTCCGAATCCCGGGCGAACCACCTGCCACGTGGCTCCGGTATCGAGATCGACGACGTGGACGGACGGGAGAAGGGCCGCGCCCACCTGCTCGTACGCGGTGTAGGCGACCCGGGCGCCGTCCGGCGACCATGCTTCGATCGGCACGATCCCGGTGTCGAGGTCTCCGACGGGAGGCTGGAGCCGCACCATGCGCGAGACCTCGCCGCTCCCGAACTCGCTGACGCGAAGCTGATCGCCCGCGACGAGGTCGAGAACGGAGGTGCCGTCGGGGGAGAGCCAGGGGTCGACCACGAACCAGCAGCAGCCCCCGCCGCCCTCGACGGCGGTGACCTCGCCATCGGCGGCCATCACGTAGCTCCGTCCGGAGTGCTCGGAGCTCAGCGCGAGCCGCGTGCCGTCGGCGGACCATCCGGCTGCCATGAGGAAGGCGCCCCGCACCTCATCCGGCAGCGCCAGCTCATGGACGGAGGTCGGTTCGTCGGGGTCGACGGCGCGCAGCTCGCGCCCTGCGACGTACACGATGCGTCCCCGCATGGGCTCGAAGACCCCGAGGGCGGTGGTTCCGCCCGGCGCGTCGAGCGCCGTGCCCTGTCCCTGCGTCGGGACTGCCTCGTCGAGCGACGCCGTGCCGGCGATCGCCGCGACCGCGACCGTCGCGACCGCGAGCCCGCCGACGACGAGCCGCCGCCGGCGGGCTCGCCTCCTTGCCTCCTTGATGAGCAACTCGACGGGGTCTGGGATCGGGGGTTCCTCGATGGCTCGGGGAGAGCCGGGCTCGCCGGTCGGCGGGTCGAGCGCGTCGTGCGTGATCGCCTCCTCGTCGGACGGAACGGATGCGAGCCGGCGGATCACAGTGTCGGAGACCATGTCGTCACCTTCTTTGTGATGCTATTATCGCTAGCACCATGTTCTCCGTCAAGGTCGATAGAGCCGAACCGAGCGATCTCTACGAACAGGTCGCCGCGGCGATCCGTCGCGCGATCGCGGACGGCGAGGCGAAGCCGGGTGCGCGCCTGCCCCCCGCCAAGGACCTGGCGGCCGTACTCGAGGTCAACACGAACACGGTGCTGCGTGCGCTCCGTCTGCTGCGACAGGAGGGCCTGCTCGAGTTCCGCCGCGGCCGAGGCATCTCGGTGGCCGGCACGCCGGCGCGAGGGGCCGTCGTGCTGAAGGCGCGCGAGCTCGTCGAGTTCGCGCGGGAGCAGGGATACCGCATCGACGAACTGGTCGACCTCATCCACGAGCTCGACTGAGGCTCCGTTCGGGGGCGATCGCGCCGGGGGTTCCGGCGCGCAGGTCCGCGACGAGGCCTTCGGCCCCGACCCCTGGCTCGTGTCGGGCAACTCGGCGAGTGCGGCGGCTCAGCCCTCGCCGTCGATCTCGGGCGCGCCCTTCGGGTAGGCGAGCAGCATCGCGCCCGACGCGATCCAGGTGGCGCCGATCGCGACGAGGAGCACCTCGGCGCCGACCCCGGCCGCGAGGCCGGCGACGGCGGCTCCGGCCGCCGCGGCCGCCGCGCGCAGCCCCGCGCCGACCGTGAAGACCTGCGAGCGGAGCGCGGGCGGGCTCTGCTGCTTGCGGATGAGCAGCATCGCGGCCGAGCTCGCCGCCGTGAAGAGGCCGGAGATGCCGATCGTGACGATCGCCCAGGCCGTGCCGAGATCGATCGCGGCGAGCACCGTGAAGACGCCGGTCGCGGCGAACCCGGCGCCCATGATGAACTCCGGCGCCCGGTGGGACGGGCGGCGCGAGTTCCACAGCGCCCCGAGGAGCCCGCCCACGGCGAACGCCGTGACGATGATCGGCCCGTCGGCGGGGTCGCCGGCGCGCGAGACCGCGAGGGCGACCGCCGCGATGGCGAGCCCTCCGGCGCCGAACTGGCTGAGCGTGCCGCTCGCGGTGATGACGGCGAGCGGGCGGTGGGTCGTGATGTGGCGGAAGCCCGCGGCGATGGTGGCGAGCATCGAGCGACGTTCGTGCGCGTGCGTGAGCGGGTGCAGTCGCAGCGGGAGCGTGCCGGCGGCGCCGAGCAGCGCGAAGCCCGCCATCAGCAGCGTCGCGCCGCGGGCGGAGCCGAGCGCGGTGGCCGCGGCGACCGCGGCGGGCCCGATGACGGCCCCGAGGTTGTAGGCGAGCGCGTCGATCGCGTAGGCGCGTCGCTCCTCGGGGATGCCCTCGGTGACGAAGCTCGAGAGGCCGCCGAACACGAACGGCGTGGTCGCCCCGGCCAGCACGAGCGCGAGCGCGACGACCCACGCCGGCACGGGCCCGAGGAAGGCCGCGATCGTGAACGCCGCGGCCGTGGCCAGGCCGGCCCCGGCGACGAGCGCCCCGGGCCGGCGGCTGCGGTCGAGCATCGCGCCGGCGATGGGCGCCGAGACGATGCTCGGCCCGAGCGCCGCGGCGGCGAGCAACCCGCCGACGGCGACGTCGCCGAGCTGCTCGACCGCGAGCACCGGCAGCGCGACCGTGATCCCGCCGACGGCGAGCCGCGGCGGGGTGGCGGCGACCAGGTAGCTCGCGACGCCCACTCAGGCGACCGGCGGGGTGGCGGTCGGCAGTTCGAGCACGCCGTCCATCCGGCGCGGGATGCCGAGCGGGTTCGCATCCCGCAGCTCGGCCGGCAGCGCGGCATCCGGTGCGTCCTGGAACGCGATCGGCCGCAGGAACCGGCGCAGGGCGGTGACGCCCACCGAGGTGTGGATGGTCGTGGTCGACGGCCACGGGCCGCCGTGCTGCTGCGCCCAGCTGACGGCGACGCCGGTGGGCCAGCCCGCGAAGAGCACGCGGCCGGCGATCTCGGCCAGCACCTCGACGATCGGCGCGAGCTCCTCTCCGGGCTGGGCGTGCACGGTCGCGGTGAGGCTGCCGCCCACGGCGCGGACGGCCGCGAGGGCGTCCGCGACATCCGCGTACTCGACGATGAGGGTCGACGGTCCGAAGCACTCGTGGAACAGGGCGCCGGGGTCTGCGAGCACGGCCGCGGTGGTGGTGCGCAGCACGACGGGCGCACCTGTGCCGGGCTGCTGCGCCGGGTCGCCGGCGACCACCTCGACGTCGGCGCGGCGTGCGAGCCCGCCGACGCCCGTCGCGAAGGCCGCGGCGATGCCGTCGGTCAGCATGGGCACGGCGGATACCTCGGCGACCGCCGCACCGACGCGCTCGGCGAAGCCCGACCGGACGGGCACGAGCACGACGCCGGGGTTCGTGCAGAACTGCCCGGCGCCCAGCGTGAACGAGCCGGCGAGCCCGGCGGCGAGCTCATCGGCCCGTGCCTCGAGCGCGGCCGCGGTGATGAGCACGGGGTTCACGGCGCTGAGCTCGCCGTAGAACGGGATGGGGTCGGGGCGCCGCTGCGCGAGGTCGAACAGCGCCCGGCCGCCGTGCAGCGACCCCGTGAAGCCGACCGCGCGGATCTCGGGGTGCTGCACGAGCGCCACGCCGGTCTCGTGGCCCTCGACGTGGCCGAAGACGCCGTCGGGCGCGCCGGCGGCGAGCAGTGCGTCGGTGACGACCTCGGCCGTGCGGCGGGAAAGCCGGATGTGCGCCGGGTGGCCCTTGACGATGACCGGGCAGCCCGCCGCGAGCGCCGAGGCGGTGTCGCCGCCCGCGACCGAGAACGCGAACGGGAAGTTCGACGCGCCGAACACCGCGACCGGGCCGAGCGGGCGGAGCATGCGGCGCAGGTCGGGACGCGGCGGGATGGTGGTCGGGTCGGGGTGGTCGATCGTCGCCTCGAGGTAGGAGCCATCGAGCACGGCGTCGGCGAACAGCCGCAGCTGCGCGGTGGTGCGGGCGACCTCGCCGTTCAGCCGGACCGTGCCGAGGTGCGTCTCCTTCTCGGCGATCGCGACGAGCTCGTCGCGTGCGGCGTCGAGGGCGTCGGCGGCGGCGCGCAGCCACGCGGCGCGCTCGGCCGCGGTCGACGCGACGGTCACCGCGAAGGCGCGGCGCGCGGCGGCGGCGACCTCGTCGAGCTCGGCCGCGGTCGTCGCGGCGGGCGTCGTCTCGATGGCGGCGGTCTCGGTCATGCTTCCTCCGTGGGTCGAGCGGATGCCGCGGCATCCGCGTGCGCGCTCGTGAATCGTATGCCGAGTCCCTGACGCCCCGTGGTGGACACCGTGGCGCCCGACACGGCGACGGGCGACGGCTCGGCGAGTGCGCCGAGCGTCTCGAACGAGGCATCCTCCACCGACTCGACGGGGTGCTCGCCCGGCAGGGCGAGCGCGAGCTGCGCCGAGAGCTCGAGCAGCAGATGCGGGGCGAGGTCGGTGCCGCGCTCGGCGGCCAGCTCGGCGATGCGCAAGAACGGCGAGATGCCGCCCACGCGCACGACGTTCGGCTGCACGACGTCGACGGCGCCGGCGTCGATGAACTCCGCGAAGCGGTAGTGCGTGTACACGTTCTCGCCGAGCGCGACGGGCACCTCGATGCGGCGCCGCAGCTCGACGTGGGCGGCGAGGTCGTCGGCGCGCAGCGGCTCCTCGATCCAGGCAGGGTCGAACGTGGCGAGCTCCCCGATCGCGCGTTCGGCCTGGTCGAGGTTCCAGCGCTGGTTCGCGTCGATCATGAGCCGCCGGTCGGGGCCGATCACCTCGCGGACGGCGGCGATGCGCTCGAGGTCGCGCGCGAGGTCGGGGCTGCCGACCTTGACCTTCACGGCGTCGAATCCCGCCGCCATCCAGCGCTCGGCCTGCTCGACGAGCTCGTCGAGCGGGTAGTGCAGGTTCACGCCGCTGCCGTACACGGTCGCGGTGTCGTGGCGGCGGCCGATCAGGTCGGTGATGCCGACGCCCGCGCGGCGCCCCGCGAGATCCCACAACGCGAGGTCGAGCCCGGCCATGGCGATGGTCGTGATGCCGCCGCCCCCGCCCTCGTGCAGGTGTGTCCAGAGCGGTTCCCAGAGGGCGGATGCCTCGGCGTCGCGCCCGATCGCGAACGCCGCGATGTCGTGGTCGAGGTGGGCCCGCACCGCCGCCGCGCCGATCGTCGGCGTCCACGAGAACCCGTACCCGACGGCGCCGTCGGAGTCCTCCACCGCGACCTCGACGACCGAGAGGTCGCGCACGTCGGGCCCCCACGGCCGGAGCAGCGGGATGCGGATCGGCCTGGTGGCGAGGCGGGCGATCGTGGCGGTCACCGTGCGGAGGCCTCCGCGGCGGCGAACCGGGCGGCGAGCGCGGCGGCGAGGTCGAGCCCCCGATCCAGGATGTCGCGCAGCCGCGCCTCCTGCTCGGGCGTCGGGTCGACGAGCGGCGGCCGCACCGACCCGACCGCGAGCCCGCGCAGCCGCAGGCCGGCCTTGATGAGCGACACCCCGAAGCCGGGCGTCTCGTCGCGCAGGCGCACGAGGGGCGTGTAGAAGTCGCGCAGCAGCGCCATCCGCGTCGTCTCGTCGCCGTCGACGTACGCCCGGTAGTGCAGCGCGGCGAGCTCGGGGATCATCGCGAACGCGGCCGACGAGTACAGCGGGATGCCGATGCCCCGGTACGCGCCCTGGCTGAGCTCGGCGGTGAGCAGGCCGTTGAAGAACGCCCAGTCGTCGCGGCCCGCGGCCTCGGCGGCGAGCACGATCTCCTGCGCGAGGCCGACGTCGCCCGTGCCGTCCTTGAAGCCGACGACCTTCGGGTTGGCGGCGAGGCGCGTGACGGCGTCGGCCGTGTACCGGGCCGTGCCGCGGTGGTAGACGATGACGGGCAGGTCGGATGCCGCGGCGACCGCCTCGACCCACGCGACGAGCCCGGCCGTGGTGCCCGAGACGAGGTACGGCGGGAGCAGCAGCAGGCCGTCGGCGCCGGCCTCGGCCGCGCCGCGCGCGAGCTCGATCGCGTGGCCGAGCGGGCCGCCCGCACCGGCGATCACCGGCACGCGGCCGGCGACCACGTCGACGCTCGCGCGAACGACGTCGATCGCCTCGCCCGCCGACAGCGCGTGGAACTCGCCCGTGCCGCACGCGGGGAATACGCCGCCCGGGCCGAACGGCAGCCGGGTCTCGAGGTGCTCGGCGAGCACGCCGAGGTCGACGCGGTCGTCGGCGTCGAACGGGGTGACGGGGAAGAACAGCACGCCGTCGAAGTCGAGGCGGGCGGCGGGCGCGGGCGTGGTCATGCGGTCCTCGTCTCGGTGGGATGCGGTTCGGTCGAGGGTTTCCGTTCGGCGCGAGTGTGCCCGTCCGAACGGGCCGACTCGGCCCGAACGGACACACTCGTTGATGCCGGCCCTGCGGCTGGGGCGACTGGCGCGCTGGCGGATGTCGCCGACCAGTGTTTCCGTTCGGGCCGAGTGTTGCTGCTGGAACGGTCACGCTCGGCTCGAACGGAAACACTCGGCAGATGCAAGGCGGATGCCGTGTCGGCCGCGGCCGCGGCGGCGGCGAGCTCGGCCCGCCAGTCACGCGCCGGCGTCCAGCCGAGGCGGTCGCGCGCCTTGGCGATCGAGAACACCGGCGCGGTGCCCACGAGCGTGTCGGCCGCGGGGCCGAGAGATGGCGCGAACTCGCGCCACAGCTCGGCGACGGACCGGGTCGCGAGCGCGTCGGCGGCGCCGACGAAGAACCCCTCGCCGTCGATCGCGTCGACGGGTGCGGCGAGCCAGGCGTCGACGAAGCCGGCGACATCGCGCGCGTCGACGTAGTTGAACAGGCTCACGGCCGCGAGCGCGGGGTCGGCCAGCCGCTCGGCGACGGTGTGGCCCTGCTGGGTCGGCGCCCCCGCCCACTCCTCGGGCGAGATCACGTAGCAGGGCCGGAAGAACCCGAACGCGCCGGGCGCCGTGCGCCCGAACATGCGCACGGTCTCCTCGATGACGACCTTCGACAGGGCGTACGCGTTCGCCGGCTCGAGCGGATGCGTCTCGTCGATCGGCACCGCGGCGGCGCGCCACGCGGGGGAGGAGTATCCGATCGGCGTCGGGCTCGACGCGGCGAGCACGCGGCCGGCACCGGCGGATGCCGCGGCCGAGAGCACATCGTGCGCGAGCGCGGTGTTGGTGAGCAGGATGTCGCGTTCGGGCGCGCTGAACGGCACGGCGATGCCGGCGAGGTGCACGAGCGCGTCGGGCCGCAGCGCGCCGAGCACGTGGGCGGCGGCGCCCGGCTCGGCGAGATCGACCGCGCGCTCCTCGACGCCGTCGAGCCCGGTCGGGGCGCGGTCGAGGCCGATCACCTCGTGGCCGGCCGCCGCGAGTCCGCTTGCGAGCGAGCGCCCGAGCCGTCCGGACGACCCGGTGACGACGACGCGCATCGATGCTCCTGTCTGTCAACGCGAGAGAAATCGCTTTCTCGGCGGAAGCCTAGGCGAGATGCGGGCACGCCGGCAAGCCGGGCGCTACACTGAGGAACCGATTTCCCGGCGCGCATCCGGCGCGCCGCGCCATCCGGAAGGGGACGCATGGGCGAGCGCAGCAGGGGCGTGACGATCTCCGACGTCGCCGCGCACGCCGGTGTCTCGCCGGCGTCGGTCTCGCGCGTCCTCAACGGGCGGCAGAGCGTCGACCCCGACATCGTGCGCCGCGTGCAGGCGTCGATCGCGACGCTCGGCTATGCGCCGAGTCTCGTCGCGCGCAGCCTCGTGCACGGGCGCAACACGACCGTCGCCATGGTGGTGCCCGACCTCGAGAACCCGCTGTTCCAGGGCATCCTCAAGGGGCTGAGCCTCGCGGCCGCCGACGACGGATACCGCGTGCTCGTCGCCGACACCGCCGAGCGGGTCGACGACGAGGAGACCACCGCGATCGAGGCGCGCCAACGCTGCGACGCGCTCGTGCTGTGCGCACCGCGCATGCCCGAGGCGAAGCTGCGCCGACTCGTCGAACGGGTCGCGCCGGTGGTCGTCGTGAACCGCCCGCTGCCCGACCTCGACGTGCCGATCGTCGGGGTCGACTACGTCCGCGGCATCCGCGACCTCGTCGACCATCTCGTCGGTCTCGGTCACCGGCACCTCGCGTACGTGACCGGCCCGGAGACGAGCTCGTCGAACGCCGAACGCCTTCGCGGCGTCGACGAGGCACTCGCGATGCACCCCGGCGTGCGCATCGACAAGATCCCGGGCGGCTCACGCCCCGAGGACGGTGAGACGGTCGCCATCGCCGTCCTCGACGCGCACCGCGGCGGCGTCACCGCGGTCATCGCGTTCAACGACCTCGTCGCGCTCGGCCTGCTCGCCCGGCTGCGCGAGCTCGGCGTCGACGTGCCCGGCGAGCTGTCGGTCGCGGGCTTCGACGACGTGCCCATGGCGCGCTACGCGACGCCCCGCCTCACGAGCATGTCGGTGCCGCGCACCGAGATCGGCGCGCAGGTGTGGGCGCGGCTGCGCACCCTCATCGGCGGCGGACCGGTCGAGCACACCGTGCTCTACCGCCCGCGGCTCGAGGCCCGCGAGAGCACGACGGCGCCCGGCGCGATCGGCACGCGCGCGTGAGCGCGTTCGCGCCGGCGCCGGCCCATCCGGGCGTCGACCGTCCGACCAAGCGTGCGCGCGTGCTCGAATTGCTCGAGCGCCGGGGTGCGCCGGCACTCGTGCTGCGCTCGCACGCGGCCGTCGCGTGGGTCCTCGACGGGGCGCGCACGCACGTGTCGCTGGCCGGCGACCCCGTCGTCGCGGTCGTGGTGCGGCCGGATGGCGACGAGCTGCGCGTCTTCGCGAACGAGGCCGATCGGCTGCTCGCCGAGGAACTCGGCGACGCCGCCGACCTCGAGGTCGCGCGCGTCCCGTGGCATGAGCCGCTCGTCCCCGCGGGACTCGACGCCCTCGACGAGATGGAGGTCGCGGCCGACCTTCGCTTCGCCCGCGCCTCGTTGCTCCCCGGCGAGCTCGCCCGCTACCGCGTCCTCTGCCGCGAGGTCGCCGTAGTGCTGACGAATGCCGCGCTCGCCGCGGCGCCGGCCGACTCCGAGCGGACGGTGGCCGCGCGGCTCGCGGGCGACCTCGTGGCGCGCGGCATCGACCCGCTCGTCACGCTCGTCGCCGGACGCGCCCGCCTCGGCCACCGCCATCCGCTGCCCACCGGCTCATCGCTCGGCGACCGCGCGATGCTCGTCGTCTGCGGACGTCGTCACGGCCTCATCGCGAACGCGACACGCTGGGTACGCTTCGGCCGCGACGACCCGGCCGAAGCGGATGCCACGCGCCGCATCCTCGACGTCGAGGCGACGTTCCTCGACGCGACCATGCCCGGCGCGACGCTCGGCGACGCGTTCGCCGCCGGCATCGCCGCGTACGGCGCGCACGACTTCGACCCCGACGAGTGGACGCGCCACCACCAGGGCGGCGCCGCCGGCTACGCCGGCCGCGACCCGCGCGCCGTGCCCGGCATCGCCGACGTCGTGCAAGCCGGCCAGGCGTTCGCGTGGAATCCGACCGCGCCCGGCGCGAAGGTCGAGGACACCGTGTTGGTCGGGCCCGAAGGGATCGAGGTGCTCACGGTGGATCCGCGCTGGCCGACGGTCCGCGTCGCGGGCCGCAACCGGCCGGTCGAACTCGCGCGCGCGATCGTCTGACCGGCACGGCAATGGAGGGGGCATTCCCTCGCGCCCACTCCGGTACTCCGGTACTTTCGGTACTTCGGTACCGATACTGTGCGGAGAGCCATCGCGTCCCTGCGGTCGAGGAGCGGGGCGGGGGCGATCAGTCCGCCTCGACCTGCTCGCCCTCCAGTTCCTCGAGCACCTCCAACGGCGACTCCACCTCGCCGCGCCACGCCTCGACGCCCTCGCGCACCGCGAGCGCGGCGACGACGAGCGCCGCGACCGAGTCGGCCCACCACCAGAAGAACAGCGAGTTGAGCAGCAGCCCGACGAGGACCGTGCCCGAGAGGTACACGCAGAGCAGCAGCTGCGTGGCATCCGCCTGCACGCTCTTCGAGCCGAGCTCCCGGCCGGTCCGGAACTCGATCCAGGCGAGGAGCGGCATCACGATGAGGCTCGCGACGGTGATCGCGATGCCGAGCGGGCTGTGCTCGACGCGCTCGACGCCGGTGAGCGCGAGGATCGCGTCGACCGTCACGTACGCCGCGAGGGCGAAGAAGGCGATGCCGATCGCGCGAACGGTCGGCTTCTCCCAGCGCTCGGGGTCGCGCCGCGTGAACTGCCACGCGACGGCAGCGGCGGAGGCCACCTCGACGAACGAGTCGAGGCCGAACCCGATGAGGGCCGCAGAGGATGCCGCGGCGCCGGCCGTGATCGCGATGATGCCCTCGAGCAGGTTGTACCCGATCGTGAACGCGACGATGAGGCGCACGCGGCGATGCAGCACGCGGCGCCGGCTCGCGGTCAAGCGCGGCGCGCTCACTCGGGCGCCATCCCGCAGCACCCGGCGACCGTGCACGCGGGGTCGATGCACGGCGCGTCCTCGTCGACCGCGAGGGTGACCTCGAGGAGCGTCGTGAGCGCTCGGGCGAGGTGCGGGTCGGCGATCTCGTAGCGCGTCTGACGGCCCTCGGGCTCGGGGATCACGATGCCGCAGTCGCGGAGGCACGCGAGGTGGTTCGACACGTTCGGGCGGGTCAGGTCGAGCTCGCGGGCGAGCACCGCCGGGTAGCTCGGGCCGTCGAGCAGGTTCATCAGGATCCGGGATCGGGTCGGGTCGGCCATCGCGCGGCCGAGCCGGTTCATGACGTCGAGGCCGGTCGAAATGGTCAGCATGCGCTGACTATACAGCGACTGCTGACCATTCAGCTCGAGCCGCGGCATCCGTCCTCAGGGCTTCTCGGATGTCTCCGACACCCGCTCGCCGAGCCCGCGCAGCATGCCGCGCGACATGATGAAGTCGGCGGGCACGATGAACAGGTGGGCGCCGGCGGTGAGCCACCACGGCGCGGTGCGTGCGCGCCAGCGGAACACCAGCCGGGTGGCGGCACCGCCGTCGACCGGCGTGAGGCGGAAGCTCCACGTCCAGTGCAGTCGGGCGAGGTCCCGCTCCCGCCAGGACAGCGGCAGGTGCGTCGTCGACTCGAGCACCAGCCGAGCGGATGGCGCGACCTCGCGGACGGTGAACCCGCACATCGTCTCCGGCGGGCCGTCCGGGATCACGTCGCCGACCTCGAGGTCCTGGAACTCCGCATGGATGCGGCCCGCGCTCGGCCAGTTGTCGGGGAACAGCAGCACGTCGACCCAGCGAGGCGTGTACCACCCGCCGCGATGCCATCCGACCTGCACGAGCCACGGCCAGATCCGCTCGGGCGGAGCGGGCAGCGTCGCCGCGTGCGTCGCGACGATCTGCGGGCCGTCGACGAGTTCGTCGCCGGGCATCGACTCGCGCCGCTCCGCCGCCGTCGAGCCGTAGGTGCGGCCCAGCCACTGGAGGGCGGCCGCGGCAGCGGCGAGCGGGATGGACACGGCCAGCGCGACGGTGCGGGCGGAGGGCATGCGAGGAGTCTGGCGACCTCCCTGCCGATCGCGCGGGCCGATGGTCCCGCCGGGAGTGGAAGACTGGCCGGATGACCCGCTCCGACCGCGCGTGGTCCCCTGATCCGAGTCGGCTGTGAATCCTGCGAGCCTGTGAATCGCCGCCGCCGGCTTGCCGCATGACGCTCGCCCTGCAACCGTGGCGCGGATGCAACGACATGAGAGCGACCAGACCATGACCGCGCCCCCCGCCCTCGAGATCGACGGGTGGATGCGCATCGAACTGGACGACGAACTGCTGGCGCACGTCGCGCTCGTCGTATTCTCCAAGCTGCGTCGCAACGAACCCCTGCTCGTCTCCTGGACCGACCGCGTCGGCAGTGCGATGCAGGCGTGGGTCCAGCCGAACTCGACCGTCGTCGCGCGGCACACGCCCGGCGCCGAGTCGCCCATCGATCGTCGACGAGCCGAGCGGATGATGATCGCCGCGAACAGCACGCCGGGCCTTCGGCTCGGTGCGCACGGCGTCGAAGACGAGGCCGCGCCGGTCGCGGCGCGGGAGCCCGTCGCCGTGTGAACGCTGATCCGACGAGGCGCCCCGTGCGTTCGAGCCGGTCGAGGAGGAGGATCACGCCATGAGGGACTCCGCTGCCATCGACCTCGATCGCACGAGCGACCTCCGCACGATGAGGAGCTCCCCGAGGTCCCCGACGTCGTCGTCGACGTGCTCCGCCGGTATCCGCCCGTGGCGGACGGCGGCGGACGGGTCGGCGAGCTGATGCGCCTCCTCGATGCGCGCCTGCGCGGTCCCGCATCGCTGCGAGGCTGACGCGGCGGCACTGGCCGCACCGGATGTTCCACGGCATGATGCGAGTCATGACCGACCCTGCCGGCCCTGCCGACCCCGCGCCGCGCGATCGCGCCGTGCCCAACCTGCCCTCACGCGACCTCGACGCCACCGAGTCGTTCTACGGCGGATTCGGGTTCGAACGAGCCTTCCGCGACGACGGCTGGATGATTCTGCGCCGGGGCGACCTCCAGCTGGAGTTCTTCCCGTTCGCCGACCTCGATCCCGCCGCAAGCGCGTCGCGCTGCACGCTTCGCGTCGCCGACGTCGACGAACTGGCCGCGGCGATCGCCGCTGCCGACGTGCCGGTCCGCGACGCCGGCTTCCCGCGCCTCCATGAGGTGCGCCTGCAGGACTGGGGTCTGCGCGCGGGGCACCTCGTCGACCCGGACGGCAACCTGCTCACCCTGATCGAGGAGCCGCCGGAGTGAGTGCGGCCGCATGCCTGTAGTATCGGGATAGCGCTTTCCTTGATTCGGGTCGTCAGACGGCTCGCGGCGAGCGCCCCACGGATCGACGACGACCACGAGGAGACCGATGCCCGACCTCCGCATCGCCCGCGACGACGACCGCATCATGATCCACGCCGACGGCGAGGTCCTCGCCGAGTACGTCTTCCGCCCCGAGCACCCGACCTACGAGTCGCCGCGGCCCTACGTCAGCCCGATCCGCACCCTCGGCGGCGAGACCGTCACGCTCTACCGCCCGCACGACCACGTCTGGCACAAGGGGATCGCCTGGTCGCTGCCCGTCGTCGGCGACGCGAACTTCTGGGGCGGCCCCACGTTCGTCCGTGGCGAGGGCTACGTGCAGCTGCCGAACAACGGCGAGCAGCGGCATGTCGGCTTCGAGTCGACGGATGCCGCGGCACGCGGTCGCGGCACCGCGCGCTGCGTCGAGCGTCTCGAGTGGATCACCCAGCACGGCGAGCGGATCTTCGACGAGGAGCGCACGCTCGCGGCATCCGTGCTCTCCGATGACGCGTGGATGCTCGGATTCGCGACCCGCATGACGAACCGCACCGACCGTGCCATCCCGATCGGGTCGCCCACGACCCGCGGCCGCGAGAACGCCGGCTACGGCGGCCTCTTCTGGCGCGGACCGCGCTCGTTCACCGGCGGGCAGGTGCTCGCGCCGGGTGTCGCCGGCGGCGACGAGCTGCGCGGCATCCGCTCGCCCTGGATGGGGTTCACCGGCCGGCACGACGAGGCCGACGCCGCCTCGACCGTCGTGATGGTCGACGACCCCGCGAACGTGCAGCACCCGACGCAGTGGTTCGCGCGCAGCGAGGAGTTCGCCTGCCTCTGCCCGGCGCCGTTCTTCAGCGAGGAGCACGTGATCGAGCCGGGCGCGACGATGACCCTCCGGTACGGGGTCGTGATCGCGGATGGCGCAGCCGACCCCGAGCGCGCGGCCGGCCTCGCCGCACTGGCCGCCGAGCGGCTGCCCGACCTGCTCGGGCCTGCGACCGCGACCTCCGGCGGCGCGACCTCGGGTGCCTCGTGACCGCGCCGGAATTCCCCGGCGCGACCTCGGTCAGCGCGCTCGAGGTGTACGACGCCGTCGCGCCCGACGGCCTCGCGGGCGGCACCCCGCACCTGCACACCGTGTCGGCCGAGGCGTACCTCGTGGTCGGCGGCCGCGGTCGCCTCCACACCATCGACGGCGCCGGTGCGTTCGCCGAGCGCCCGCTCGAACCCGGCGACCTCGTCTGGTTCGCGCCCGGCGTGATCCACCGAGCAATCAACGACGGCGGGCTCGACGTGCGCGTCATCATGCAGAACGCCGGCCTCCCCGAGGCGGGCGACGCCGTCATGACCTTCCCCGGCGAGATCCTGGCCGACCCCGTGCGATACGCGGATGCCGCGGCGCTGGTCGGCCCCGAGGCATCCGACGCCGATCGGCTCGCCGCCGCGCACGGCCGCCGCGACCTCGCCGTCGAGGGCTACGTCGCGTTGTTCCGCGAGGACGGCACGGTCGACCCCGATCGGCTCGCGCACCTCCACGGGCGCGCTGCCGCGCTCGTGCGGCCCCGCGTCGCGGAGTGGCGAGGACGCTGGGAGGCGGGAGCACTCGCCGTCGCGCGCGAGACCGGCGACCGCCTCGACGCGCTGGCGGGCGGCTCCGATCCCGGCCTGGCCGAGGCGCGCGTGGCCGAGGCATCCGTCGCCCCCGCATTCGGGATGTGCGGGCGGCTGCGGCGCTACGACACGAACGCCGACACGAACGCCGACGCCGACGTCGAGCTCGTCGACGCACCCATCGAGCCCACCGGAGGAGACCGATGACCACCCCGACCGCCCCGCTCCGTGCCGCGATCGTCGGCACCGGCGCCATCGCTGACGCGCACGTGCAGGCCATCGCCGCGACGCCCGACGCCGAGCTCGTCGCCGTCGTCGACCGCGACCTCGACCGCGCCCGCGCGTTCGCCGAGCGGTCGGGCGGTCCTGCGGTCGCCGACGACCTCGGCGCCCTGCTCGCCGGCGGCGGCATCGACGTGCTGCACATCTGCACCCCGCCCGGCGTGCACGCCGAGCAGGCGATCGCCGCGGTCGACGCCGGCGTGCACGTGATCTGCGAGAAGCCCGCTGCGCTCGCGCTCGATGAGCTCGACGCGATGACGGAGGCCGCACGGCGCAACGACCGGCGCCTGGCCGTGGTGTTCCAGCAGCGCACCGGCACCGCCGCCGCGCACGCGAAGGCGCTGCTCGACTCCGGTGCCCTCGGGCGTCCGCTCGTCGCCACCTGCCAGACGCTCTGGTACCGCGCTCCCGAGTACTTCGCGGTGCCGTGGCGCGGCAAGTGGGCCACCGAGGGCGGCGGGCCCACGCTCGGACTCGGCATCCACCAGATCGACCTCATGGCGTGGCTGCTCGGCGATTGGGCGAGCGTGAACGGACAGCTGTGGCGGCTCGCGCGCGAGACCCAGATGGAGGACGTCTCGACGGCGACCATCGCGTTCGACAACGGCGTCGTGGCCTCCGTCATCACCAGCGCGCTCTCGCCGCGCGAGACCAGCTCGATCCGCATCGACACCGAACTCGCCACGATCACCGTCGACCACCTCTACGGGCACGGGCACGAGCATTGGCGCATCACGCCCGCGCCGGGGGTCGACGAGGAGACCGTCGCCCGCTGGGCGCTGCCCGAGGTCGAGGAGCCGAGCGGCCACGACCCGCTCGTGCGCGACATCTACCGCGCGCTCGTGGCGGGCGAGCCGCTGCCGTCGACGGCCACCGATCCGGCGCGCTCGTTCGAGATCGTGACGGCGATCTACTCCTCGGCCGCGAACGCGCGCACGGTCACGCGCGAAACGCTTCGCGACGACGACGACCGCCTGCGCAGCCTCGAGAGCCCGATCACCGACCTGCGTCGATGAGCGGCCGCGCCGCGGCATCCGTCGCCCCGATCGAGCTGCCCGACGACGACGCCCTCTTCCACGACCCCGTGCACGACGGCGCCACCGATCCGACGGTGATCCGCCATCACGCGACGGGGGAGTGGTGGATGCTGTACACCCAGCGTCGCGCGTCGGTCGACGAGCCCGGCGTCGCGTGGGTGCACGGCAGCCGCATCGGCGTCGCGCGCTCGGCCGACGGCCGGCGCTGGCGGTACGCCGGCACGCTCGACGACCTGCGGCTCGGCGGCGGCCCCGAGTCGGACTGGGCCGAGACGCACTGGGCGCCCGAGGTGATCTTCGACGGGCGCCGGTACCGGATGTACCTCACGGTCATCGACGGCATCCCCGACCGGTGGGAGGGGCTCGCGCGCCGGATCGTCGAGTACGTCAGCGACGACCTCGAGCGCTGGCGCGTCGTCGGCGACATCCCGCTCTCGAGCGATCGCGTGATCGACGCCTGCGTCGCGCGCTGCCCCGACGGCCTCTGGCGCCTCTGGTACAAGGACGAGGCGGATGGCTCGACCACCTGGGTCGCGTCGAGCCCCGACCTCGCGCCGGGGTCCTGGCACGTGGAGAGACGCGCGATCGGCGGCCGGCCGCACGAGGGCCCGAACGTGTTCGAGCTCGGCGGCTGGTGGTGGATGCTCGTCGACGAATGGCGCGGCATGGGCGTGCACCGCTCGCCCGACGCGGTGACGTGGGAGCGGCAGGGCGGGCCCGACGACGTGATCCTCGGCGCACCGGGCCGTCGCCGCGGCGACGAGACGTTCGGACGGCACGGCGACGTCGTGGTCGAGGGCGACCGCGCCGTCTTCTACTACTTCACGCACCCTCACTGGGACGGCTCCGAGCTCGGGTCGACGGATGCCGCGGCCGCGCGCCTGAGCGCGGTGTTCGCCGCACCGCTCGCGGTGGTCGACGGCGTCCTCGTGTGCGACCGCGACGCCCCGGTCGCGCCGCTCGGCGGCTGACCCGGACGCCGCCGCCGGATGCGCGACATCCGTCACGATCGCGTATCGGTTGAAACGATTTTGTGGATTCGATTGACCGATGGGCAGCAAGGGGCTACAGTTTGGGGAAGCGCTTTCCCAGCAGCGCACCCGCACCAGGCAGACAGAGACGTTTTTCCGGGAGGACAACGATGTTCAACATTCGCACGCGTCGCGCGGCACTCGCCGCCGCCGCGGTCACGGCCAGCGCAGCGCTCGTGCTCACGGGCTGCGGCGGGGGCGGCGATTCCGAGCCGGCCGCCACCTACGACCCCGACGAGGAGGTCACGCTCGACTTCGCGTTCTGGGGCAACGACGTCCGCGCCGCGATGTACGACGAGGCGCTCGCCGCGTTCAACGAGGAGTACCCGAACATCACGGTGAACACCTCATTCCTCACCTTCCCCGAGTTCTGGGAGAAGCGTCAGACCGAGGCGGCCGGTGGCGGCCTCCCCGACGTCATGCAGTTCGACTACTCCTACCTCCGCCAGTACTCCGAGAACGGGCTGCTGCTCGACCTCACTCCGTACCTCGGCAACATCATCGACACCGAGCCGCTGAGCGAGAACATCCTCCAGATCGGCGTCGTCGGCGACGAGACCACGGGCATCCCGACCTCGACCAACGCGTGGGGCATGTACACCAACCCCAAGCTGCTCGAGCAGGTCGGCGTCGAGGACTTCGAGGGCGGCGACTGGGAGGACTACAACGCCTGGATGGCCGAGGTCACCGACGCGGCCGCCGCGCAGGGCGTGGAGCTCTGGGGCGGCACCGACTGGACGGGCCGCATCCAGAACTTCGAGATCCAGCAGCGCGCCGCCGGTGAGGACCTGTTCACCGAAGACGGCGAGCCGAACTTCACCGAGGAGGACCTCGCGGCGTTCTGGGAGCAGGGCGACGAGATCCGCACCGACGGCTCCGTCATCGGCCAGCAGCGCCTCGAGGAGGTCTTCCCCCTCTCCGGCTTCGACGCGGCCCTCACCGCGAGCGAACTGACGTGGGACAACTTCGGCGCCGGCTACCTCGGCAACCTCGGCGAGGGCTACACCGAGCTCGGCCTGGTCGCCCCGCCCGTGACCGAGGAGGGTGCGCAGGACCTGTACCTCAAGCCGTCCATGCTGCACTCGATCGCCTCGACGACCGAGCACCCCGAGGCCGCGGCCACGCTCGTGGACTTCCTCGTCAACTCACCCGAGGTCGGCGCCGCGTTCGGCACCAACCGTGGCCTGCCCGCCTCGGAGACCCAGCTCGAGGGCGCTGAGCTCGACCCGCTCGGCGAGCAGATCGCCGCGTACGAGGAGTCCATCGCCGACCGCCTCGGCGACGCCCCGCCCGTGCCGATCGTCGGCTACGGCACCCTCGAGGAGAAGTTCCGCCAGATCGGCCAGGAGCTCGGCTACGGCACCATGACCGTCGACGAGGCCGTGGAGCAGTTCTTCGCCGAGATGGACGTCGTCCTGAACCAGTAGCGGCCATCCGGGTCCGGGCCCCGCACGGCGGCCCGGACCCGGAGTAGCCTCAGGATCGAACCGGGAGAGACACTGTGAGCACCACCCTGACGAGAGCGATCGTCACGGCCGACGAGGGCGCCAAGCGTCCCGGCCGTCGCGGCCCCGATGTCCCCGCTCGTGCGGGCATCAAGGCCCGGAACCGTCGCGAGACGGCGACCGGCTACACCTTCCTCCTGCCGTGGATGATCGGCTTCATCGGCCTCACGCTCGGTCCGATGCTCTACTCGCTGTACCTCGCGTTCACGAAGTACAACCTGTTCACCGAGCCGGAGTGGGTCGGACTCGACAACTTCGTCCGGATGTTCACCGAGGACCCGGTGTACCTGCAGTCGGTGCAGATCACGCTGGTCTACGTGCTGATCGGCACGCCGATCAAGCTGGCCGCCGCGCTGGCCGTGGCGATGATGCTGAACTACCGCGACCGGGGATCGGCGTTCTTCCGCTCCTCGTTCTACGCGCCCTCGCTGATCGGGGCGAGCGTCTCGGTCGCGATCGTGTGGCGCGCGATGTTCTCCACCGACGGTCCGGTCGACAACACCCTCTCGTTCTTCGGCATCGAGCTCGGCGGCTGGGTGGGCAACGTCGCCCTCGTGCTGCCGATGATGATCCTGCTGGCCGTGTGGCAGTTCGGCGCGCCGATGGTGATCTTCCTCGCCGGCCTGAAGCAGGTGCCCAAGGAGCTCTACGAGGCCGCCGAGGTCGACGGCGCGGGCCCGATCCGCAAGTTCCGGTCGGTGACCTTCCCGATGCTCTCCTCGGTGATCTTCTTCAACCTGCTGCTCGAGCTGATCAACGCGTTCCAGGTGTTCGCGTCGGCGTACATCATCTCCAACGGCTCCGGCGGCCCGGCCGGCATGACGAACTTCTACACCGTCTACCTCTACAAGCGCGGCTTCGCCGACCTGCAGATGGGCTACGCCGCTGCGATGGCGTGGGTCCTCGTGATCGTCGTCGCCATCATCGCCGCCATCCTCTTCAAGACCCAGAAGTCGTGGGTGCACTACGCGGGAGAGAACCGATGACCACCTCAACCTCCGAGATCGCCCGCCCCGAGTTCCTCGAGGTCGAGCTCCAGGGCGCGCCCACCGGCCGCCGCCGGGTCAAGCGCAAGACGGTCAACACGATCATCTGGTTCGTGGCGCTGCTGCTGCTGACCGCGATCGTGCTCTACCCGCTGGTCTGGCTCACGTTCGCCACGTTCAAGCCCTCGAGCGAGTTCGGCCAGAACCCGGGCCTGCTGCCCGACCAGCCCACGATCGACAACTACTTCAAGGTCCTCGAGGGCATCGGCGGCGTGCCGCTGTGGCGGTTCTTCGCGAACTCGCTGATCATCGCGATCGCCGCCGTGGTCGGCACCGTGGCCTCCTCCGCGCTGGCCGCGTACGCGTTCGCCCGGGTGCAGTTCAAGGGCGTCGGGATCCTCTTCGCCGCGATGATCGGCACGCTGCTGCTGCCGTTCCACGTCGTGATCATCCCGCAGTACATCATGTTCCAGAAGCTCGAACTGGTCGACACGTACTGGCCGCTGATCCTGCCGAAGTTCCTCGCGACCGAGGCGTTCTTCGTGTTCCTGATCGTGCAGTTCATCCGCAACATCCCGCGCGACATGGACGAGGCGGCCAAGATCGACGGCGCCGGCCACTTCCGGATCTTCACCGCGATCATCCTGCCGCTGATCAAGCCCGCCCTGATCACCAGCGCGATCTTCACGTTCATCTGGACCTGGAACGACTTCCTCGGCCCGCTGCTCTACGTGAACTCACCAGAGCTCTACCCGCTGCCGATCGCGCTGCGCCTCTACAACGACCAGACCTCCTCGTCCGACTACGGCGCGACCGTCGCGGTCTCGTTCCTGGCGCTCCTGCCGATCCTGATCTTCTTCATCGTGTTCCAGCGCTTCCTCGTCGACGGCGTCGCCACGCAGGGCCTGAAGGGCTAGGGCGAGCGGATGTCACGGGCGAGCGAGCGCGCGGCGCGTCACGCCGAGCGGTCGGGCAGCGGCCCGGTCCGCTCGGGCGCGGCGCCCGCCCGCTTCCCGGGCGCGACGAGCGCCTTCGGGCTGCTCGGCGAGGTGCTCCTCATCGGCGTGCTGGTCGCGCTCGTGTCGATCCCGGTCGTGACGCTGCCCGCGGGGCTCGCGGCGGGAGTCCGGCACCTGCGCCGGTTCCTCAAGGCGGAGTCGTCGTCGATGGGGCAGTTCTGGGCGGATGTCCGGGCGGCTCTCGTCGGCGGCCTCGGCATCGGATTCGGCGCGCTCGTGCTCGTGCTCGTGCTGCTGCTCGACATCGACCTCGCGAGCAGCGGCGTGCTGCCCGGCGGCCCGGTGGTCGCGGCGGTCGGATGGCTCGGACTCGCAGGGCTCGCGCTCGCGCTGTTCACGGCGGTGGGGCTCTGGACGCCCGGTCACGGCTGGCTCGGTGCCATCCGCTCGGTTCCGGCCGCGGTCGCCGCCGACCCGATCGGCGCCGCGTACCTCGTCGCGACGGCCGTGTTCGCGTCGGTCGTGACGTGGCAGCTGCTCCCGCTCGTCGTGCCCGCACTCGGCTGCGTCGCGCTCGCGATCGTCGCGGTGCCCGAGCGGCCGCGCCGCGGTCGCGGGCATGCCGACGACGGCCGCGCCGACGACGGTCGCGCGAGCTCCGCCCACGACCGCCAGGCGTGAACGCGTCGGGCCGGCCGCTCCCGCAGTGGGCGCGGGGCGCGACGTCGCGCCGTGGCTCACCGGGACCAGGCCGCACACGGTCGGGCGATCGATGCTCGCCGACGGCGAGATCGAGGCGACGGATGCCGCGTGGTGGCGCGCGTGGGCCGTGCCGGGCGGGACGCCGCCGGCGAGCCTCGGGGTCGATGCGATCAGAGGATGGCGCGCCAGACCGTCGAGCGCCGGCCGACGAGCCGGTCGAGCGAGCCGAGCGGCCCGTCGTGGGCCCGGCGGCGGGCCGCCGCGGCCTCCGGCAGGTGGACCTCGCTGTCGGGGTGCAGCGGCAGGATGCGCAGCGCGACCTCGGAGTCGGCGCCGACCCCGGCCGCGTCGAGGTCGACGAACCAGGGCGTGCCGTCCCAGAAGCGGTCGTCGACGGTGCGTCCGTCGACCTCGAGGGTCGCGACGTCGCCGGCCCACTCCACGACGAGCGTGCGCATGACGCCGTCGGCCGGGCCGCCGCACCCCGTGAGCGGGATCCGGACGGCGAGCCGCTCGAGGTCGTCGGCCGAGGGCGCGGCGCGGCGCGCGGGCGTGCCGCCGAACACGGCGCGGGCGCGGCCGGGCTCCCACCGGGGGGCGGCGGCCGCCCGCACCGGCAGCGGAGGGGTCTCATCGCCCGTGAGCGGCACGGACTCGAACATGCCCACCGCGGGGTCGTAGCGGCGCACGTCGGGCGTTCGGCCGGCCCGCGCGGCGAGCGCGTCGCCGTCGATCCACAGCGGGGAACGCGAGCGCAGCAGCATCCGCTCGCCGGCCGAGCCCTCGAGCACCCACACGTCGGGCGCCCACGCGGCCGGGAGAAGGAGCACGTCGAGCGCGGCGACGCCGTCGCGGACGCGGTGGACCGTCTCCTCGGTGCCGCGCGCTTCGAGGAGCACCGCCTCGGTGGCGGCCGCCGTGCGAACCGCGACCGTCGCGTGGACACCCGGCTCGGCGAGGAGCACGAGCGTCGGCACCTCGCCCTCCAGCACCGTCAGCGCCGACGCGGTCGCCCAGTCGATGACCGCGCCGCCGAGCGCGAGGCCGAGCGGCCAGCGTGCGACCGTGCCGGGCGGGATCGTCAGGGGCGGCCGGTCGGCGGATGGCACGAGCACGGGCCCCGACGCGAGCGCGACCTCGAACCGCACCCTCTCCGCCGGCCGCACCTGCTCGACGGCCTGGTGGTGCCCGATGAAGAGGAACCCCGCGTCGCCCTCGGAGCGGACGGCCCAGCGGAGGGTGTCGCGATCGTCGTCGCCCCGCGGCATCCGCTCGGGAAGCCGCGAGGCCATGGGTGCGAGGCGCTCGCCGAAGGCGGCCAGGAACGCGTGCTGGGTCCGGAGCGAGGCGTGGCTCGGCGCGAGCTCGCCGGCGGCGCCGATCGGCGCGTGGAAGTCGTAGTCGAAGCGCGGCAGGTCGTTGGGGTAGCCGGTCGCGAGCGACTCCTGGAGGCCGTCGGCCGGGTTCAGGCCGCCGGCGTACATGTAGTAGCCCTGCCAGTTCGAGCCCGAGCCGAGCTTCGCGTTCGCGACGGCGGCGAGGTCGAGCGCGCTCGGCAGCGGGCGCCGGTGGTAGGCCGACGCCATGCCGCCGCCGAGCTCGCACGTCGCGACCGGGAAGTCGGGGGAGGCCGCGGCGCGGGCGCGCGCCGGCGCGCCGTCAGCCTCGGCCGGCGTGCCACGCAGGTCGGCCCCGATGCCCGGGTCGTCCCAGTCGTGCGAGAAGCGGAAGTGCGCGCGGAAGCTCGACGGCCACGGCACGTGGGCGTCGACCCAGAACCCGTCGGCGTACCCGCCGAACACGGGCATCACGACGTCGGGCGGCAGGTCGGCGCCGTCCCACGCGGTCGCGGTCCAGATCGGCGCCGCCAGGCCCGCGTCGCGGGCGAGCCCGACGAGCGTCGCGAGATGCCGGGGCTGGTCGATGAGCTCGTTCTCGACCTGGATGCCGATGATCGGGGAGTCCGGCCCGCACAGCGGTGCGAGCTCGCGACTGATCGCGGCGAACCATCCGCGCACCAGTTCGAGATACGCCGGGTCGTCGGTGCGATGGGCGACGGATGCCGCGGCGACCCAGTCGGGGAATCCGCCGTTGCGCACCTCCCCGTGGCACCACGGACCGATGCGCACGACGACGTCGAGCCCGACCTCGGCCGCGACTCGCACGAACGCCGCGACGTCGAGGCCGTCGTCGAAGCGGAGGTCGCCGCGCTCGCGCTCGTGGTGGATCCAGATCGCGTAGGTCGACACGACCGTCACGCCGCCCGACCGCATGAGCTGCAGTCTCTCGCGCCAGGCGGTGCGCGGCACGCGGGAGTAGTGCAGCTCGCCCGACACGGGGATCGCGGGCCGGCCTTCGAGCTCGACGTACCGGTTCGTCAGGGCCAGGCGGTCGTGGCGGTCGCGGTCGTTCGACATGGCGGGGCGGGCGAGCGGCACGCGCTGCTCCGCGGGGGCGAGGCGCAGCGGCATCCGCTCGTTCATGCGTCCGATCCTGCCCCGACCAGCGCCGTCATGCGCTGCTGCCACTCGAGGTCGGCCCACATCGGATGGTGCGGCGCCGCGTTCGAGCAGGCGACCACGCCCCACACCCCGTGCGCGAGCGCCGTGCGGATGCCGTGCTCGGCGAGCTCGAGCCCGAACCCGGTCTCCTCGAAGCGGCCGTCGCGCGGCGTGTAGCCGACCCATCCCTCGCCGATCGCGGCGGGCACGCCGCGCCATCGCGCCCACTCGGCGACCGCGACGACCCTCGACTCGACCTCGCGGAGCATCACCTCGCGGTACGGGTCGAGGTGCGCGTCGAGCCAGGCATCCCACTTCGCGGGGTCGATCCAGTCGTACCCGTAGAGCATCTGGTCGGTGATCACGGTCGCCTCCAGCTTCCAGTGGGCGGGGCGGCCGCACTCGGCGAAGGATGGCGCGTCCGTGCGCAGCAGCGCCCGCAGCTCGGCGTTGGGGAAACCCTCGGTGCCCTCCGAGCGGATGTCGATGCGCCGCTGGAGCGCGTCGAGCACGCCGTACGAGTAGACGTGGAACTGGGCGACCCCGAGCGCCGGCGACACGCGGTGCATCGCCAGGTGCGGCGGCTTGCCGTAGCTCGCGGTGACGAGCTGCGCCGGATGCCGCTCGCGCAGCCAGGCGATGGCGGCCTCGCCGCCCTGCTCGATCGGCGGCAGCATCGAGAAGTCGACCTCGTTGTGCAGCTCGGTGAACGCGATGGCGTCGGCGAGGCCGGCGTGCTCGAGCTCGGTGAGGATCCGGTCGAACGCCTCGGCGAGCACGCGGTGCCGCTCGCCGAGCGGCACCGCGTCGATCGCGCGGAACCACGCGGCGTCGGCCGCGAACGACGGCGACTGCTGGTACTCCCAGCTCGCGAGGATCACGACGACGCCGTGCCGCTTCGCGGCCTCGACCAGCTCGAACAGGCGCGCACGCACATCGAGGCGGTAGCCGCCAGGGGCGTCGTACCAGCGCGTGCGTTCGCCGTAGTACCCGCCGGTCGGCGCCGCGCCGAGGCCCTCGACCTCGAGGTCGCGCGCGAGCGCGTCGAGCCCGAGTTCGGGCCCGCCGGCGACGAGCAGCGGCGCGGCGCAGATCCGGATCGCGTCGTACCCGCGCTCGACCGTCTCGGCCATGGCGCGGTCGAGGTCCTCGTAGGGCTCGCCTGATCCGGCCCGGGTGACCCACGAGAAGTCCCACAGGCAGATGGCGAGTCGTTCCGGCAGGTGCTCGGGCACCGGACCGGTGAGGCTCGGGTCGGGTGCGCCGCCGAGCGGGGTACCGAGGTAGCGGACGGTTCCGTCGCTCATGCCGTCACCATCGCGGCGTCGCGTCGCCCCGCCGCGGCGTGCTCGCGCAGCCGTGCGGCCAGCGCGTGGCGCCGCTCGGCGGTGTCGACGGAGAACAGCAGGAGCTCGGGCAGCGAGGTGGCGAAGTAGTCGACCCGGTCGGATGCCGCGTCGAGCTCGTCCGCACGTGCCCCGAGGGCGGTCCAGACTCGTTCGGCTGCCGCCGGATCGCCGAGGCGCAGGTGTGCCGCGCCGATCCACGCGTCGCGCTCGTCGACCGTGCGCTCGCCGACGGCGAGCGGACCGCCGCCGATCGCACGCCGCCACGCGGCCTCAGCGGCAGCGCGGTCGCCGAGCGCGTCCTCCGCGTCGCCGAGCAGGACGTGTCGTTCCGCGCCGGGCTCGGCCGGGTGCCGTCCCTCGCCGAGATGCTCCGGCACGCGGATGCCCCGGCGAAGCAGGTCGGCGGCCGCTCGCGCGTCACCGCGCTCGAGCAGGTCGCGCGCCACGGCGGCGCTCGCACGATCGAACACCCGGATCACCTGCCCCTCGCCGCCCTCGAACGGCTGGAACTCGCGCCCGTCGAGGAACGCGAGCGCGTCGCCGGCGCGTCCGACGTCGACGAGCAGGTTCGCGTACGAGATCGCGAGGTCGTCGCGGACGAGCGCCTCAGGGCCGGCGGTGACGATCGCCGAGATCCGCGCCTCCGCCGCGACCCCGCGGATCGCCGCGAGCTGGTCGCGCTCGAAGACCAGGCGCGCGTCGGCGGGGCTCAGCTCGAGCGCGACGCGGTAGCGCCGGTCGGCCTCGTCGAGGTCGCCGCCCGAGTTCACGAGCGCGACGGCGGCGTTCCGCCACGCGACGGGGTCGGCGATGGGGTCGGTGCCCCCTCCGATCGCGGCGTCGAGCGCCGCGAGGGCGTCGGCGGTGCGGCCGGCGTCGAGCAGCCAGCAGCCGAGGTACGCGCGGGCGCGGGCGTCGGCGGGGTCGGCGTCGAGGGCGGACTCGAGCGCGCCCAGGTCGTCGAGCCCGTGCGGGAATGCGAGCCGGGGGTCGGCGGCGCGGGCGCCCTTCCGGGCGCGGGACGCGTCATCCGCTCGGCCGATCTCGTCGAGGAATCCCGCGAGCGCGTAGGCGGCGAGCGGTGCGGGGTTGCCGAACGGGCCGGGGCCCGTCGCCGCGGCCCGCTCGGCGAGCCCGATGCCGCGCGCGCGGTCGCCCAGGCGGAACAGCTCGTGCGCCATGGTGAGGAGCGTACGCGGGTCGATCGGATCGAGGTCGTCGGAGAGCGCGGCGAGCAGCGGGTCGAGGGGGTCGGCCGAGCGCGCCGCGGCCAGGTCCCGATCCGCGGCCTGGTCGCGGCCCAGCGCGCGGAGAGCGACGACGCGGCTCGCGACGGCCGCCGTGCTGGACGCATCCGCCCGAAGCGCGGTCTCCGCGAATGCGAGCGAGAGCTCTGCGTCGCCCGTGGCGAGCGCGAGGCGCGCTCGGCCCAGCGCGGCCGGCAGCACCAGCCGGCCATCCCACGCGGCCTTCCCGAACGCGTCGGCCGCGGCATCCGCCCGCCCGAGTCGCTCGAGCACGAGCGCACGGAGCAGGTGCGCATCGCCGTGCTCGGGGTTGAGGTTGCGCCGCGTCAGGCGCTCGAGCGCCCGGTCGACGTGATCGAGGGCGGCGTCGAGCTCGCCGCGCGCGAACGCGAGCCGCGCGAGCTGCACGCGGGCGCGCGAGTCGCCGGGGTCACGGCGGATCGCCTCGGCGAAGTACGGCTCGGGGGAGCGCGTCGGGTGGCGGTACTGCACGAGGTGCAGCCCGGTGAGCACGAGCTCGTCGGTGCCCGCGATCTCGTCGGGGGCGGGCGGTTCGGTCGCGACCCACGGCTCGCCCGCGCCGACCGCGTGAGCGCGCCAGGCGACGAGCATGCGGGCGTCGGCGACCACGTCGACCTCGAGGTCGTCTCGGCGGGCGGGCACGCCATCCGATTCGACCTTCTCGACGGTGACGACGAACGGCTCACCCGGCGCGATCCGGACCGTCCAGTCGCCGAGCACCGCGCCGTCGTCGCGGCGCCGGAGCACGACCTGCACGGCATCGTGCTCGGCCGTGGTCGCGACGCCGAGGCGCGCGAACGGTCCATCCGCCCGGAGGCCGATCGCCGCGTCGAGGGTCGCCTGCACCGCCGGGCCGATGTCCTGGATCGGATACCAGGACTGGCGGAAGCGCCGGGTCTCGCCGGGCGCGAGCCAGCTGAAGTCGGGCTGGTTGTCGGTGAAGACGCCGGCCATGAGCTCGACGTACGGGCCGTCGCCGTCGGTGAGGTGCCGGTCCCAGGCGTGGCCGACCTCGCCGTCGCCCCACGTCCACTGCTTCTTGCCGGGTGAGATCGCGCGGTCGGCCCAGTGCACGAACCCGGCGCCCGCGTCGTGGTCGTATCCGCCGAAGAAGTCGTCGGCGGTGTCGGTGATCATGTACGAGGTCGGCACGGGGATGTTCGAGTACACGTCGATGCGGTCGGCGCCGGGCCGCTCGGCGGCGAGCGCCGGGTAGTCGACGCCGTAGTACGGCCGGTCGGCGGCCGGGAACGCGGTGATCGCGCGCCGGGCGTGGTCGGCGACGTACCGTACGTCGGTCGGGAAGAACGACTGGTAGCGCTCGTGCGACCGCGCCGCGACGTTCGCCCACCACAGGAACGTCTGCGGCACGTCGGTGCGGTTCACGAGCGAGGCCTCGAGCTCGATCAGCGCCGAGTCGCCGCGCAGCCGGATGCCATGCGTGCCGCGCATGCGCTGCAGGGGATCGAGGTCGGAGTGCCAGACGACGACCTCGCCGTCGGAGGCGCGGTCGATGCGGGTCTCGACAGGGAGGAAGGTCGCAGGCCGGTGGTGCTGCGGCCAGTTGAACTCGACGCCGCCCGACACCCACGGGCCGGCCAGCCCCACGAGCGCGGGTTTGATGACGTTGTTGCGGTAGAAGAAGTCGTAATCGCGGGTCTTGTCGTACCCGATGTGGATGCGGCCGCCGAGCTCGGGCAGCAGCACGAGACGCACCCACCGGTTCTCGAGGTGGATCGCGCGCCAGGCGCGAGGCCGAGCCTCGGCCTCGATGCGGTCGGTGAACGGGATCGGGTACACGCGCCCGCTCGAACCCTGGTACACGCGCCGGTCGAGGAATAGCGGGTAGCGGTCGGGCTCGGCCGGCTCGTACGTGTCGATGACGAGCGGCTCCTCCCAGCATGCGACCCCGCCCGCGTCGAGACGGGCGCGCTCGGCGGGCGGCGGGTCGGGCAGCTGGATGCGACGGTGCAGGGAACTCACGCGATCGAGCGTACGCGCGGGCCTGTGCGTCGCCCATGGGCGATCGCGGCACCGGCATGGACGTTCCGATGATGGCGCGCGCCGCGACATCCGCTCGCCGCCTCGCCTCGCGATGGGAAGATGGACGGATGGAACGCAGGGAGGGGTTCGAGCGCCAACGGCTCTGCGTCGTGCCGCGCCCGCTCGTCGAGCAGGCGCTCGCGCGGCCCGTCACGCGGCGGCTCACGGTCACCGACGCGGGGCTGTTCCCCGCGGCCGAGGAGCACCTGCGGCGGCGACCCCGCGGCGCGGCCGAGGCCATCGTGATCGTGTGCGTCGACGGCGGCGGATGGATCGAGCTCGCCGGCGCGCGCACACGCGTCGCCGCCGGAACCGCCGCCCTGATCCCCGCCGGCGCGCCGCACGCGTACGGCGCCGACGCCGACCGGCCGTGGACCATCTGGTGGTGCCACCTGCGCGGCAGCGACCTCGGCGACCTCTGGGAGGCGGTCGGCGCGTCGATCGAGCGGCCGATCGTCTCGCTCCGCGCCGTCGACCGCGTGACGGCGCTCCTCGACGAGATCGTCTCGGGGCTCGAGCGCGACCAGTCGCCCGCGCGGCTGCTCGCGACCGCCGGCATCGCCTGGCGCCTGATGACGCAGCTCGCCGTCGACCGCCGCCTGCCCGAGCAGGGCGAGCCGCTCGAACGCGCGATGCGCTACCTCGAGGAGCGCGTCGACGGCACCATCCGCGTCGGCGAGCTCGCCCGCCTCGTCGGCGTCTCGGCGTCGCACCTCGGCGCGCTGTTCCGCGAAGCCACCGGGGGCGGGGTGCTGGCGCACCACACGGCGCTCAAGATGGCGCGCGCCCGCGGCCTGCTCGACACGACCCACCTCAACGTCGCGGAGGTCGCGCGCGAGGTCGGCTACGCCGACCAGTTCTACTTCTCACGCCAGTTCAGCCGCATGCACGGGCTCAGCCCGACGGCGTACCGCGAGCAGCGCAAGGGGTGAGGGCGAGGATGGCGCGGGCGCGCCATCCGCTCGGTTGTTCAGGACGAATCGGCGACGCGCCGAGCTTGGGGGCGTGCTCCGGCGGCGTGTCGCGCGGGACCTCCTGAACAGGGGATCGGGGCGGGCCCGAGAACGCGGGGAATCGCGGCTGTTGACGCTCTACAACGATGCACGCTACAGTTCGGGAAGCGCTTTCCCCGAACCCCAGGGCGCGACAACCCGACGACGACGACGGAGGACAGATGTTCACGAGGAACGGCAGGCGGCGCATGCTCGCCGCAGCGGCGATCACGGGGGCAGCGGCCCTCGCGCTCACCGGGTGCGCGAGCGGCGGCGGCAGCGAGGCATCCGGGTACGACCCCGAGGAGGAGGTGACGCTCAACTTCACCTGGTGGGGCAACGACGACCGCGCGCAGCGCTACCAGCAGCTCATCGACGCGTTCGAGGCCGAGCACCCGAACATCACGATCGACGGCACCTTCACCGACTTCCCCTCGTACTGGGAGAAGCGCAAGACCGAGGCGGCCGGCGGCGGCCTGCCCGACGTGTGGCAGTTCTCCGACTCGTACCTCCGCGAGTACGCCGAGCCGGGCCTGCTGCTCGACCTCGAGCAGGTCGGCGAGTACGTCGACTTCGACGCGTTCGACGACGGCCTCAAGCAGACCGGCCAGCTCGAGGGCACGCAGTACTCGCTGCCGACCGGCTACAGCGCGTGGGCGATCTTCCTCAACGACGCCCTGATCGAGCAGGCCGGCGTCGAGCCCTACGAGGGCGGCACCTCGTACGAGGAGTACACCGAGTGGATGGCGTCGGTCACCGAGGCCACGGGCGGCGCGGTCTACGGCGGCACCGACGTCACCCAGCGCATCCAGACCTTCGAGAACGTGCTGCGCGCCCAGGGCGAGAACCTCTACACCGAGGACGGCGAGCTCGGCTTCACCGAGGACCAGCTGCGCGACTTCTGGGAGTCCGGTGCCGACGCCCGCGACGGGGTCACCATCCCGCAGCAGAAGCTCGAGGAGATCTCGCCGATCTCTGGCTTCGGCGCCAACCTCACCGCGAGCGAGGGCAGCTGGTCGAACTTCCTCGGCGGCTACCTCGCCGACTCGGGCGCCGCGTCGATCACGATGGTCGCACCCCCGACCGACGAGCCCGACGGCCAGGACCTCTACCGCCAGGCCGGCCTGCAGGTCGCGATCTCGGCCGACACCGAGCACCCCGAGGCCGCCGCGATGTGGCTCGACTTCGTCGTCAATAGCGAGGAGGCCGGCGAGATCTTCGGCACCACGCTCGGCTTCCCGGCCTCCGAGACGAAGCTCGCGGGCGCGACCCTCGAGGGTGCCGACGCGCAGGTCGCCGATTACCTCGAGTCGGTCGCCGATCGGCTCGGCGACGCCCCGCCTGTTCCGGTCGTCGGCTACGGCTCGCTCGAGCAGACCTTCTGGGACCTCGGCAAGTCGATCGGCCTCGGCGCGATCACGGTGGATGACGCGGTGGACCAGTTCTTCACCGAGGCGGGCGTGATCCTCGGCTGACCCCGACCCCGTGCGGCACGGACCCCGGTTCGTGCTGCGCTCGAGTGGGCGATCTTGGCGGCATCCGTCCCGGATGCGCCGCCAAGATCGCCCACTCGGCACGTTCCCATGACCAGCGTTTCCGTTCGTCCCGAGTGTTCCGGGTCGGATGGTGCGACTCGCGACGAACGGAAACGCTCGCGAACCTGCGACGACGGAGGAGAACCCCGTGCACTACGGCGCCGACTACAACCCCGAGCAGTGGCCCGAGGAGGTCTGGCCCGAGGATGTCGCGCGCATGCGCGAGGCGGGGGTCACGATGGTGAGCCTCGGCATCTTCTCGTGGTCGCGCATCCAGCCGCGTGAGGGCGAGTTCGACTTCGGATGGCTCGACCGGGTGATCGACCTGCTCCACGAGGGCGGCATCGCGGTCGACCTCGCGACCGCGACCGCGTCGCCGCCGCCGTGGGCGACCGCAGCATACCCCGAGATGCTGCCGCAGGACGAGGACGGTGCCACCTACTGGCCCGGCAGCCGGCAGCAGTTCGCGCCATCCTCGCCGGTGTACCGGCGCCTCGCCGCTGAACTCGTCACCGCCCTCGCCGAGCGGTACGCGAACCACCCCGCGGTCGTGATGTGGCACGTGAACAACGAGTACGGCTGCCACCTGAACGCCGACTACTCGGATGCCGCGCGCGACGCGTTCCGGCGCTGGCTCGCCGATCGCTACGGCGACGTCCAGGCGCTGAACGAGGCGTGGGGCACCGACTTCTGGTCGCAGCGGTACGGCTCGTTCGACGAGGTGTTCCCGCCGCGCAAGGCGCCGTACTCGCGCAATCCCGGGCAGGAGCTCGACTTCCGCCGCTTCACGAGCGACATGCTGCTCGAGTGTCACCTGATGGAGCGCGAGATCATCCGCGCCGCGGGCGCGACGCAGCCGATCACGACCAACTTCATGGGCGCGTTCAAGCCCGCGGACTACGCCCGATGGGCCGAGCACGTCGACGTCGTCAGCGACGACTGCTACCCCGACCCGAACGATCCGGAGTCGTTCCGGGCGGCCGCGTTCCAGCGCGACCTGATCCGATCGCTGAAGCCCGAGGTGCCGTGGATCCTCATGGAGCAGGCGACGAACGCGCTGAACTGGCGGCCGGCGAACGCGCCGAAGGCGCCGGGGCAGATGGCGGCGCTCAGCGCGCAGGCCGTGGGGCGCGGGGCCGACGGCATCCTGTTCTTCCAGTGGCGGCAGTCGCGGGCGGGCGCCGAGAAGTTCCACTCGGCGATGCTGCCGCACGCGGGCACCGACACGCGCACCTGGCGCGAGGTGGTCGCCCTCGGCGCCGACCTCGCGGCGCTGCCCGAGCTGCCCGCCGGCGATGCGACCGCCCGCGACGCCCGGGTCGCGCTCGTCTTCGACTGGGAGAACTGGTGGGCCGTCGAGGCCTCCGACCACCCGCAGAACGCGCTCGACTACCTCGCGGTCGTGCAGCGCTGGTACCGCGCGCTGCACCGTCGGCACGTGCAGGTCGACATCGTGCCGGCCGCGCGCGCGGGCGAGGGCTACGACGTCGCCATCGCGCCGCTGCTGTACCTCGTGCGCGAGACGGATGCCGCGGCGCTGACCTCGTTCGTCGAGGGCGGCGGGCAGCTGCTCGCCGGACCGTTCGCCGACGTGGTCGACGAGTGCGACCGGTTCCGCGACGGCGGGTTCGCGACCCAGCTCGGCCCACTCTGCGGCATCCGGATCGAGGACTTCGGAGCGCTCGTCGCGCCCGATGCCGCGCCCGGCGCGCCGGGGGAGCGGGAGGCGCCCTTCGCGGGCGAGGCCGGGCTCGCGGGCATCGGCACGCTCCTGGCCGAGGAACTGCACGTGGTCGCCGACGACGCCCGCGTCGAGGCCTCGTTCACCGCGGGCCGTCGCGCGGGCGACCCCGCCCTGACCGTTCGTGCGGTCGGCGCCGGGACGGCCCGCTACCTCGCGACGATCCCCGACGAGCGCGGCGTGCAGTCCGTCGTCGATCGGCTCCTCGCGGCGACCGGGGTGGAGCCGGTCGTCGCGGGGCTTCCCGAGCACGTCGAGGCCGCCCGCCGCGGACGACTGCTCACCATGGTCAACCACGGCGGCCCAGCGACATCCGTCGACGTCGCCGGCACCGATGCCGTGACCGGCGCGCGAGTCGACCGCGTCGAGCTCGCCGCGTACGACTGGGCCATGGTGCTCACCGAGTGAGCGACGTACGATTCAGCCGACCGAGGAGGTTCCGATGCGCGCGATCATCCTGAGTGGGGGCGGGCGGTACGCCGACCCGTGGCATCCGTATGCCGAGACGAGCGCGCGGCTGGCCGAGCTCGTGGCCGAGGCCGGGTTCGACGTCGAGGTCCGCGACGACGTGGATGCCGCGCTCGCGACGCTCGGCGACGACGTCGCGCTGCTCGTGGTGAACGCGGGCGATCCCGACGGGCCGGTTCCCGACGGCGTCGAGGTCGACGCCGGCGCCGGCGATCGCGTCGACGATGCCGCGTTCGAGACGGCGATCGACCGCGGCATCGGCATCCTTGCGATGCATTCGGCCGCGTCGAGCCTGCGCGACTACGGCGCGTACGGTCTCGCCGTCGGCGGGGGCTGGGAACCAGATGTCTCGTGGCATCCGCCGCTCGGCGAGGCGCGCGTGCACGTCGTCGGCAACCATCCCGTGCGCGAGGGGCTCGATGACTTCACGGTCGAGGACGAGCGCTACACCGCGCTGCGCCTGTACGACGTGATCGAACCCATCGGCGAGCACGAGGAGGGCGGGGTGCGCCATCCGTTCATCTGGGCTCGCGAGTTCGGGCGCTCGCGGCTCGTGTACGACGCGCTCGGGCACGACGCCCGGTCGTACGACTCGGCGGGGCACCGCGCGCTGATCGCGCGGGCGATCGAGTGGCTGTCGCACGTGCCGGCGCCCACGGCGGCCGGCTCAGGCGGGGCGGGCGGCACGTGAGCCGTCGCGTCATCCTCGCGCCCGACTCGTTCAAGGGCACCGCGACCGCCGCCGAGGCCGCCGACGCGCTCGCGCGCGGCTGGCGGTCGGTCGCGCCGTCCGACGTCATCGTCGAGAAGCCCATGGCCGACGGCGGCGAGGGCACGCTCGACGCGTTCGCCACGGCCGTGCCGGGCGCCGAGCGCGTGCCCGTCACCGTGCAGGGCCCCGACGATCGCCCGGTGGATGCCGCGTGGCTGCGCCTGCCCGATGGCTCGGCGGTCGTCGAGCTCGCGTCGACGAGCGGCATCACGCTGCTCGACCCGCTCCGCCCGCTCGACGCGCACTCGTACGGCTTCGGGAAGGCGATCGTCGCCGCGCTCGACGCGGGCGCGACCCGGCTGCTGCTCGCGCTCGGCGGCAGCTCGTCGACCGATGGCGGCCTGGGCGCGCTCGCCGCGCTCGGCGGCGTCTTCCTCGACGCGCAACGCCGCCCGGTGCGGCTCGGCAATCGCGGCGTGGGTGCGCTGGCCCGGGTCGACCTGTCGGGCCTGCGGCCCCTGCCGGCGGATGGCGCGCTCATCCTCTCCGACGTCACGAATCCGCTCCTCGGCCCGTTCGGCGCCGCCGCGATCTTCGGCCCGCAGAAGGGGGCGACGCCCGAGCTCGTCGAGGCGATGGACCAGAACCTCGCGCGGCTGGTGCGCGCGGTGCCCGGTGGCGCCGGGCTGTGCGAGGAGCCGGGTGCCGGAGCCGCCGGCGGCGCCGGATTCGGCCTGCTGGCGTGGGGCGCGCAGATGGCCGGCGGCTCCGGTGCGGTCGCCGACGCGATCGGCCTCTCGGAGGCGCTGCGCGGCGCCGACCTCGTCGTGACGGGCGAGGGCCGGTTCGACGGCCAGTCCGCCGCCGGCAAGGTGCCGAGCGAGGTGGCCGCTCGGGCCGCGGCGTGGGGCGTGCCCGTCGCGCTCGTCGCCGGAGTCATCGACGCGGATGCGTCCGCCTTCGCGGCATCCGCCTCGCTCACCGACCTCGCGGGCAGCAGCGCCGCCGCGATGGCCGACCCGCTGCGCTGGCTCGAGGCGGCGGGCGCCGCCCTCGCCGCCGGCGGCGAGGGAGGCTGAACTCGCCGAGTGTTCCCGTTCGGCGCGAGCGCGGCCGATGAACGGGGCGCGCTCGCGCCGAACGGAAACATTCGGGCGACCCGGGCTACGCGCCCCGGTCGCCCGTGGCGGATGCGGCCGCAGCCGCGCGCGCCGCGTACTGCTCGCGGATCACCGGGCGGGTGTCGGGCGCGAGCTCGTCGGCGACGTCGACCGGCCAGGTCGGCCGCGAACCCGTGAGCGCCCACGCGGCCTGGCGAGCGGCGCCATCCGCCACGTACTCACCGGGCGCGGGCACCACGATCGGCACGTCGAACACCTGCGCGGCGATGCGCCGCACGGCAGGGTTCTGCGCGGCCCCGCCGATGAGCAGGATGCGTCGCGCCTCGACGCCCTGCGACCGCACCGCGTCGAGCCCGTCGGAGAGTCCGCAGAGCAGGCCCTCGACCGCGGCGCGTGCGAGGTTGGCGCGGGTCGTGTTCGCGAGGGTGAGGCCGGCGAGGGACGCCGTGGCGTCCGGCAGGTTGGGGGTGCGCTCGCCCGCGAAGTACGGCACGAGCACGGCACCGGATGCCCCGGGGTCGGCCTCGAGCGCGAGCCGCCCGAGTTCGTCGTGGTCGACGCCGAGCAGGCGCGCGACCACGTCGAGCACCTGGGCCGCGTTGAGCGTCGCGATGAGCGGCAGCCACGCGCCGGTCGCGTCGGCGAACCCGGCGACCGTGCCCGAGGCGTCGGCGACGGGGGAGTCGGTCACGGCGAACACCGTGCCGCTCGTGCCGATCGAGACGACGACGTCACCGGGGCGCGCGTCGAGCCCGAGCGCGGCACCCGCGTTGTCGCCCGCGCCCGCGCCGACGAGCGCGCCCGCGGGCGTGTGGCCCGCGGCATCCGTCGGCGCCAGCACCCGGGGCAGCAGGGCGTCGTGCCCGAGCGCGCGCACGAGCAGGTCGCGGTCGTACCCATCGGCGCCCCAGTACGCGGTGCCCGACGCGTCCGACCGGTCGGTCGTGAGCTCGTCGAGCACCGGGCCGCGCGGAGCGTCCGCGGCCTCCGCCGGGCCGTAGCCGCGCAGCCGCCACGACAGCCAGTCGTGAGGGAGCGCCACGGCCGCGACGCGCGCCGCGGCATCCGGCTCGGCATCGCGCAGCCAGCGCAGCTTCGTCGCCGTGAACGAGGCGACGGGCACGACGCCCGTGCGCTCGGCGTACGCGGGCGCGCCGACCTCGGCGATCAGCTCGCGCGCGGCACCGGCCGAGCGGGTGTCGTTCCAGAGCAGGGCGGGGCGGATGACGCGACCCGCGTCGTCGAGCACGACCATGCCGTGCTGCTGCCCGGCGACCGCGACGGCGGCGACGTCGTCGAGCCCGCCGGCGTCGGCGATCGCCGCCCGGAGGGCGTCCCACCACGCGGCGGGATCCACCTCCGTGCCGTCGGGGTGGGCGGCGCGGCCCGAGCGCACGAGCGCGCCCGTCGCGACATCCCGGATCACGACCTTGCACGACTGCGTCGACGAGTCGACGCCGGCGACGAGCGTCATGCGGTCCTCCTGGTGAGGGTCATGGGTCGAGTGTTGCCGTTCGCGCCGAGTGATGCCGCTGGAACGGCAACACTCGCGTCGAACGGCAACATTCGGTGGGGTGGGGTGGGGTGGGGTGGGGTGGGGCGGGGCGGGGCTGGCTGGGGTGACTGCGGGGTGCCGGCGCGGGTGGGCTCAGCCGCGGGCGCCGAGCAGGTGCTCGGTCGCGAGCTGCTGCAGGCGGACGAAGCCGAAGCCCTTTCCGCCGAGGTACGCCGACGCGTCGAAGTCCTCGTACGCCGATCGGTCTGCGAGCAGGTCGTCGTACGACTCGCCCTCGCCGAGCGTCGGCTGCGCGAGCTCGAGCACTCGCGCCGCCTCGAGCGCCTCCTGCACCTCGGGGTCGGCGCGGAACGCCGCGGCGCGCTCCTTGAGCAGCAGGTAGGTGCGCATGTTCGCGGCGGCCGAGTCCCAGACGCCGGTCTCGTCCTCGGTGCGCGACGGCTTGTAGTCGAAGTGGCGCGGGCCCTCGTAGGCCGGGCCGCCGTTGGGGCCGCCGAATTCGAGCAGGTCGACGAGCGCGAACGCGTTGTGCAGGTCGCCGTGGCCGAACACGAGGTCCTGGTCGTACTTGATGCCGCGCTGGCCGTTGAGGTCGATGTGGAAGAGCTTGCCGTGGTACAGCGCCTGGGCGATGCCGGCGGCGAAGTTGAGGCCCGCCATCTGCTCGTGCCCGACCTCGGGGTTCAGGCCGACGAGCTCGGGGCGCTCGAGCGACTCGATGAAGGCGAGCGCGTGGCCGACGGTGGGGAGCAGGATGTCGCCGCGGGGCTCGTTCGGCTTGGGCTCGATGGCGAAGCGGATGTCGTAGCCCTTGTCGGTCACGTAGTCGCCGAGCAGGTTGACGGCCTCGCGGTAGCGCTCGAGCGCCGAGCGGATGTCCTTCGCGGCGTCGTACTCGGCGCCCTCGCGGCCGCCCCACATGACGAAGGTCTTCGCGCCGAGCTCTGCGGCGAGGTCGATGTTGCGCAGCACCTTGCGGAGCGCGAAGCGGCGCACGGCGCGGTCGTTGGAGGTGAATCCGCCGTCCTTGAAGACGGGCGCGCTGAACAGGTTGGTCGTCACCATCGGCACGATTACGCCGGTGTCGGCGAGCGCGCCCTTCAGGCGGTCGATCTGCGTCTGCCGCTCGGCGTCGGTGGAGCCGAAGGCGAACAGGTCGTCGTCGTGGAAGGTGAGGCCGTAGGCACCGAGCTCGGAGAGCTTCTCGACCGCGTGCACGACGTCGAGCGCGTTGCGGGTCGGACCGCCGAAGGGGTCGGTGCCGTTGTAGCCCACGGTCCACAGGCCGAAGGAGAACTTGTCGTCGCGAGTGGGCGCGGTGGCCATGGAGATCCGCCTTTCAGCGTCATCGGTGATTTGTTGGCGGATCAAACATAACCGGATGGCACGGCCGCGCGCAACTCGACGTCGTGTCGTCCGGTGCCATTTGTTCTCAATTTCCACAAACACTTGCGAAACGCTTCGACATCTGCGTAGAGTGCCGGTCAGTCCCAATCGAAGCGTTTAGACGATGGAGTCGGCATGGCGAAGATCCACGAGGTGGCCAAGGCCGCCGGCGTGTCCATCAGCACCGTGTCGTACGCGCTGAGCGGCAAGCGCTCGATCTCCGCCGACACCCGGCGGCGCATCGAGGAGGCGGCACGCGAGCTCGACTACCGGCCGAACGCCGGTGCCCGCATGCTCGCCGGTCGTCGCACGCAGATCTTCGCGCTGACCGAGCCGTTCCGGGCCGACACGCACGCGCCGGCCCACATGGCGTTCGTGCTCGCGACCTCGATCGCCGCACGCCGGTACGAGTACGACATCCTGCTCCTCACCGAGGAGGAGGCGTCGGCCGGCATGCGCCGGGTCGCCTCGAGCGGGCTCGCCGACGGCGTGCTCGTGCTCGATGTCGCGCCCGACGACGAGCGCGTCGCCCTGGCGCGGCGCATCTCGCTGCCCACCGTGTTCATCGGCGTGCCCGACGACCACGAAGGGCTCGTCTGCGTCGACCTCGACTTCGAGGCGGCGTCGGCCCTCGCCGTCGACCGGCTCGCGGAGCTCGGCCACCGCTCGATCGGCTTCATCGGCCACCCGCCGACGTCGTACGAGAAGTCGAACTTCCCGCCCCGCGTCAAGCGCGGGCTCGAGGAGCGCGCGGCCGCACTCGGTCTCGCGTGCGCGGTCGCCCTCCCCGAGAGCGACGGCCCGCGGCGCACTCCGGTGCGCGCGGCGGTCCGCGAGCTCCTCGACGGCGGCGCCACCGCGCTCGTACTGCACTGCGACGACACGAGTCACGCCGTCGCGCTCGACGAGCTCGCGGCGCTCGGCCGCCGCGTGCCCGAGGACGTGTCGGTCGTCTCCGTGGGGGCGACCTTCGACACGTCCGCCTTCATCCCGCCGATCGACTCCGTCCCGCTCGTGCCGAGCGCGTCGTGCGAGCTCGCGGTCGAGCTCGCCATGCGCTTGGTCGACGGTGTCGAAGTGCCGCCCGGCGTCCGCCTGATCGCCCCCGAGTACCGCGAGCACGGCTCGACCGCGCCGCCGCCCCGCGCCTCGGCCTGACGGGAACCGGCCGCCCCGCGGCATCCGTTCGCCCGTAATCGAAGCGCTTCGACAATCTCGACCCGACACCCCACTCACCCACCCACCACCATCCGCCCCACCGGGTGGACACCCCGCACCACCCACACCAGGAGGTAGCAATGAAGCACACCAGAACCCTCGCCGTCGCGGCCTCGGTCGCGGCCGCGGCCCTCGTCCTCACCGGCTGCTCCGGCGGCGACGCGGGCGGCGACGAGAACACCCTCCGCCTCTGGCACTACGAGGGCGCCGACTCCGCCATGGGCATCGCGTGGGACCGCGCGATCGAGATCTTCGAGGAGGAGACCGGCGCGACGGTCGAGTTCGAGGAGAAGAGCTTCGAGCAGATCCGCTCGACGGCCAGCCAGGTGCTGAACTCCGACGAGGCGCCCGACATCCTCGAGTACAACAAGGGCAACGCGACCGCGGGCCTGCTCTCGAGCGAGGGCCTGCTGACCCCGCTCGACGACGTCGTCGACGAGTACGGCTGGGGCGACCTGCTCGCGCCGGCGCTGCAGACCACGGCGAAGTACGACGAGAACGGCATCATGGGCTCGGGCAGCTGGTACGGCGTGCCCAACTACGGCGAGTTCGTGCAGGTCTACTACAACAAGGACGCGTTCGCGGCCGCCGGCGTCGAGGTGCCGACCACGCTCGCCGAGTTCGAGGCCGTGCTGCAGACCTTCGCCGACCAGGGCACCACGCCGCTCACCACCTCGGCCGCCGAGTACCCGCTCGGCCAGCTCTGGTACCAGCTCGCGCTGAGCGAGGCCGACCGCCAGTTCGTGAACGACTACCAGCTGTACGAGAACCCGGTCGACTGGTCGGGCGACGAGATCACCTACGCGACCGAGACCGTGACGGACTGGGTCGACGCCGGCTACATCTCGACGGATGCCTCCGGCCTGAAGGCCGAGGACGCCGGCGTCGCGTTCATCAGCGGCGACGCGCCGATCTTCTACTCGGGCAGCTGGTGGTACGGCCGCTTCGCGAGCGAGATCACCGACTTCGAATGGGGCACGTTCCTCTTCCCCGAGGCCCAGCTCTCGCCGGGCTCCGCGGGCAACATGTGGGTCGTGCCCGAGCGCGCGAAGAACAAAGAGCTCGCGTACGAGTTCATCGACATCACGATGCGCCCCGAGATCCAGGCGCTGCTCGGCAACAACGGCGGCGTGCCCGTCGCGGCCGACGAGGCCGACATCACCGACGAGAAGTCGAAGGAGCTCATCGCGAACTTCAACGCGCTGAACGACAAGGACGGCATCTCGTTCTACCCCGACTGGCCCACGCCGACGTTCTACGACGAGCTGAACGCCGGGCTCCAGGAGCTCGTGAACGGCACGAAGACGCCGGCCGAGGTGCAGGAGCAGCTCGGCGAGCAGTACCAGTCGGGCGTCGACGACATCATCGGCTGACCCTTCGACGGGCTCAGGAACCACAGAACGGATGCCGCGGCGAAGTGCGTGCGCCGCGGCATCCGCCCCTCGGGGCCACGCCCCGACCAACCCCGCACGACCCGGACGGACCACCGGAAGGAACCACCATGACTGCCCTCGACACCAGGGCCGCGACGACGATCGAGGCCGCGGATGCCACGGGCGCCGGCCGCGTGTCGCGTCGCCGCCCGCGCGGGCCCGAGGAGGGGCTCATCCCCGGCGCCCGTCGCGGCACCTACTGGCTCTACCTCGTGCCCGGGCTCGCGCTGCTCGCCCTCATCGTGGTGGTGCCGCTGCTCTGGAACATCTACCTCACGTTCACCGAGTACCGCGGCATCCGCCCGCCCCAGTGGATCGGCCTCGAGAACTGGGTCGAGCTCATGGGCGACGAGGTGTTCTGGACCAGCTTCGCCAACTCGATCGCGATGATCCTCGCGATGGTGATCGTGCCGACGCTACTGGGCCTGCTGCTCGCCGCGATGCTGTTCGACCTCATCGGCCGCAAGTTCGGCGGCAAGCTCGCGAGCTTCCTGCGCGCGACGTACTACCTGCCGCAGATCCTGCCCGCGGTGATCGCCGCGATCGTGATCGGCTGGATCCTCCGCCCGCAGAACGGCGCGCTCAACCAGGTGCTGGAGGCGATCGGCCTCGGCCACCTCGCGCACAACTGGCTCGGCAGCCCCGACACGGCCCTGGCGAGCCTCATGGTGATCATGGTCTGGGTGCAGCTCGGCTACCCGATCGTGATCTTCATGGCCGCGCTGCAGCGGGTCGACCCCGAGCTGTACGAGGCGGCCGAGCTCGACGGCGCGAACTGGTTCCAGCGGTTCCGCGCGATCACGATGGGCATGATCCGCCCCGAGATCTTCGTCGTCACGCTCACGTGCACGATCGCGGCGCTCAAGGTGTTCGGCCCCGTCTACGCGCTGACCGGCGGCGGGCCCGGCACCTCGACGATCGTGCCCGCGTACTACGCGTACAGCGAGTTCTTCCAGTCGCAGCAGGTCGGCTACGGCGCGACCATCGCGACCGCGCTGACGGTCGTGATCGCCGCGGTGAGCGTGCTGTTCATCCTCGCCCAGCACCGCATGGAGAAGAAGGAGGCGGGTCGATGACCGCCATCGTCGAGGAGCTCGACCCCGAGCGCCGTGACATCGAGCTGCCGACGGGTGGCACGCCCGCGCGCCGCCCGCGTGGCCTGCGCCGCGACGTCCGCAGCACCGGCTCGCGCCGCCGCTCGGGCGGACCGGCCCGCCGCACGCCCGGCGACTGGGTCGTGCTGGTCGTCGCCGTCCTGCTCGGCTTCTTCATCGCCGTGCCGTTCCTGCTCATCCTCATCAACTCGTTCAAGTCGCCGGCCGACTACAACACGTCGGGCCCGCTGACGCTGCCGACCGAGTTCTACTTCGACGGCATCGTGGCGTTCTGGGAGCGCGTGAACTTCCCCGAGAAGCTCTGGAACAGCGTGTTCATCTCGGGGCTGGTCGCGGTGTTCGCCGTGCTGATCTCGATGTTCAACGCGTTCGCGCTCGGCATCGGGCGCGTGAAGGGCCGCCTCTGGATCGTCGTGATCATCCTGCTGGCGAACATGCTGCCGCAGGAGGTGCTGCTCTACCCGCTGTACTTCATGTTCAAGGAGGTCGGGCTGTACGACAGCCAGTGGGCGGTCATCATCATCTTCACCGTCATCCAGTCGGCCTTCGGCACGTACCTGCTCGCGTCGGTGTACTCGACGTTCCCGAAGGAGCTGCTCGAGGCGGCGTCGCTCGATGGGGCGTCGCGCTGGCAGATCCTCTGGCGCGTGGTGTTCCCGATCTCGCGGCCGACGCTGTCGGTCCTGCTCATCTTCTTCTTCATCTGGACGTGGAACGAGTTCCTGATCCCGCTGACCTTCCTCGTGTCGAACGCGACGCAGACGGTGCCGGTGGCGATCACGGTGCTGCAGGGCGACCGGCTGATGGATGTCACGACCACGAGCGCGTCGGCCCTGCTGGGCCTGATCCCGACGCTCGTCTTCTTCCTCATCTTCCAGCGCACCCTCACCAGGGGCATCACGGCAGGAGCGGTCAAGTAATGAAGTTCACCGATGGGTTCTGGCACGCCCGCCCCGGCGTCGAGGCGCTGTACGCGCAGGAGGCGCGCGACCTCGCGATCGAGGGCGAGGCGGCGGGCGGCCGTGACGAGCTGGTCGTCTGGGCGCCGACGCGCGTGATCGCGGCGCGCGGTGACACGCTGAACCGGCCGATGCTCACGGTCTCGCTCGCGAGCCCGGCCGAGGGCGTCATCCGGGTGCGCGTCGAGCACCACTGCGGCACTCCGCGCGACGTGGGTTTCGAGATCGCGGCGGATGACGCGTACCGCGCGTCGATCTCGGTCGACGACGAGGGCGGCGTGGTCGACGCGGGCTCGGTGCGCGCCCGCGTCCGGCGCGGGGCGCCGTGGGAACTGACGTTCGAGGACGCCTCCGGCGCCGCGCTCACGACGAGCGGCCACAAGTCGGTCGGGTACATGCGGCTCGCGCCCGGCGCACCCGTGGCCGCCGAGCCGACGGGCGTCACCGGCATCACGACGACCGGCCTCGCCGAGGCATCCGCGTACCTGCACACCCAGCTCTCGCTGGGCGTCGGCGAGTTCGTGTACGGGCTCGGCGAGCGCTTCGGGCCGCTCGTCAAGAACGGCCAGACGGTCGACATCTGGAACGCCGACGGCGGCACGTCGAGCGAGCAGTCGTACAAGAACGTGCCGTTCTACCTGACGAACCGCGGCTACGGCGTGCTCGTGAACCACGCCGGGCACGTGTCGTTCGAGGTCGGCTCCGAGGCCGTCGAGCAGGTGCAGTTCTCGGTCGCGGGGGAGTGCCTCGAGTACCTCGTGATCGCGGGCCCCACGCCCGCCGAGGTGCTCGACCGCTACACGAAGCTCACCGGCCGCCCGGCGCACGTCCCCGACTGGTCGTACGGCCTGTGGCTCTCGACGAGCTTCACGACCGACTACGACGAGGCGACGGTGAACGCCTTCATCGACGGCATGGCCGAGCGCGACATCCCGCTCGAGGTGTTCCACTTCGACTGCTTCTGGATGCGCGAGTTCCACTGGACCGACTTCCAATGGGACCCGGCGGTCTTCCCCGACCCGGAGGGCATGCTGGCGCGGCTGCACGATCGCGGCCTGCGCGTGAGCGCGTGGTTGAATCCGTACATCGCGCAGCGGTCGCAGCTGTTCCGCGATGGCGTCGAGCACGACTACCTCGTGAAGCGGGCGGATGGCTCGGTGTGGCAGTGGGATCTCTGGCAGGCCGGCATGGCACTCGTCGACTTCACCAACCCGGAGGCGACGCGCTGGTTCCAGGCGCATCTGCGCGGGCTCATCGACCAGGGCGTCGACGCGATCAAGACCGACTTCGGCGAGCGGATCCCGGTCGACGTGGTCTGGCACGACGGCAGCGACCCCGAGGCGATGCACCACCGCTACACGCAGTTGTACAACCGCGCGGTGTTCGACGTGCTCGAGGCCGAGCGCGGGCCGGGCGAGGCAGTGCTCTTCGCGCGGTCGGCGACGGCCGGCGGGCAGTCGATGCCGGTGCACTGGGGCGGCGACAACTCGTCGACGTTCACGTCGATGGCCGAGAGCCTGCGCGGCGGGCTCTCGCTCGCGCTCAGCGGCTTCGGCTACTGGAGCCACGACATCGGCGGCTTCGAGGGCGACCCCGACCCGGCGGTGTTCAAGCGCTGGCTCGCGTTCGGGCTGCTCTCGAGCCACTCGCGCCTGCACGGGTCGACGAGCTACCGCGTGCCGTGGGCGTTCGACACGGGCGACGAGGCGCCGGGGCAGTCGGCGGTCGAGGTCGCGCGCACGTTCGCGAAGCTCAAGGCGTCGCTGCGGCCGTACCTCGTCGCGGCCGGCGCGGAGGCGCATCGCACGGGCACGCCCGTGATGCGGCCCATGCAGCTGGCGTTCCCCGGCGACCCGGCCGTGGCCTACCTCGACCGGCAATACCTGCTCGGTCCCGACCTGCTGGTCGCGCCGGTGTTCTCGGCGTCGGGAGCGGTCGAGTACTACCTGCCGTCGGGGACGTGGACGAACTGGTTCACGCGCGAGACCGTCGAGGGCGGCGTCTGGCGTCGCGAGCAGCACGGATTCGACACGGTGCCGCTGTGGATCCGCGGCGGCGCCGTCATCCCCGTGGTCGATGTCGACGGAGTCGCCGGCGAGGTGCGCGGCTGACCCGCCGGCGCACGTCGTGTCGTGGCATTCGGTCGCGCAAGTTTCGGGGCTAGGATTCGAAACATGTCAACGGATGCCGCGACCGACCGCGTCACGCTCGCCGAGATCGCCGACGAGGCGGGCGTGTCGCTCTCGACGATCTCGAAGGTCCTGAACGGCCGGGCGGATGTCGCGGCGGCGACGCGCGCACGCGTCGAGCAGGTGCTCGCCGAGCGAGGCTACCGCCGGCGCGGCGGCGGCCGCTCGGAATCGCGCGCCGAGCTCATCGAGCTCGTGTTCCACGAGCTCGACCCGATCTGGTCGATGGAGCTCATCGACGGCGTCGAGTCGGTCGCGAAGCAGAACGGGCTCTCGGTCGTGCTGACGGTCAGCGGCAGCCGGCACTCGCCCGATCCCGACTGGATCGAGGGGGTCATGCGCCGCCGGCCCGTCGGCGTCGTGCTCGTGTTCAGCGACCTGGTGCCCGAGTACCGGGAGCAGCTGCACGCGCGCGCCATCCCGTTCGTGATCGTCGACCCGGCGGGCGACCCGTCGGCCGACGCGCCGTCGGTGGGCTCGGCGAACTGGTCGGGCGGGCTCGCCGCGACCCGGCACCTCATCGAGCTCGGCCACCGGCGCATCGCGGCGATCACCGGTCCGGCCGACATGATGTGCTCGCTCGCTCGGATCGACGGCCTGCGCTCGGCGATGAACTCGGCGGGCCTGCCCATCGACGAGTCGTGGATCCGCTTCGGGGACTTCCACGTGTCGGGCGGGCGCGACCGGGCGCGGGAGCTGCTCGACGCGCCCGCGGACGAGCGGCCGACGGCGATCTTCGCCGGCAGCGACATGCAGGCGCTCGGCGTGCTGGAGGCGGCGCGCGAGCGCGGCATCCGCGTGCCCGAGGACCTCTCGGTCGTCGGCTACGACGACATCCCGCTCGCGGCCTGGCTCACGCCCAAGCTCACGACGGTCCATCAGCCGCTGCGGCGCATGGGCGAGGAGGCGGCGAGGCTCGCCATCCGGCTGGCCGACGAACCGCTGGAGCCAGGTGCGCCGACGCCCCGCATGGACCTCGCGACGAGCCTCGTCGTGCGCGAGAGCACCGCGCCGCCGGCGGCCTGACGGCGCGGCAGGCCGTCCCCTCGCGATCGGGCGCCGGGCGCCCGATCACGTCAGTCCGGCGAACTCGGCCAGCCGCGCGAGACCCGGCGTCCGATGCGCCTGCAACCGGTCGAGCGCGTCGTCGAGCTCGGCGGTGCGCGGGTGATCCGGCGGGATGCGGGCCGGATTGAGCGCCACCGTGTCGGCCCAGGCCGCGATGTCGGGCTCGGAGCCGAACGCGGCGGCCGACCGGGCGCCCAGCACGGTCATCCGGGCCCACTCCGTCATCGAGTTCGCATAGGGCGACGGCGGGCACAGCCGGTTCCGCTCGGCGTCGTCGTCGCGGGTGGCCTCGACGTAGCCGACGAGCGCGGCGCCGAAGCAGGGGAACCCCGTGCGGATCGGCTGCAGCGTGATCGCCTCCGGCGTCCAGACGGGCACGAGCGGCGCCATCCGCAACCCCTCTCCGGCGCAGTGCACCACCAGGGCGTCGTCGGCGAGGGCCGCGACCGTGCCGTCGGCGAACTCGAGGCGGCCGGGCGCCACGGCCGCGAGATGGCCGTGGCGCAGCACGTTCGGGATGGAGCGCAGCAGGTCGAGCTCCCAGGCCGCGAGGGTCGGGGTGCGGGCCATGGTCGGCGCGACCGTCGGGTCGATGCGCAGCATCACGCCGGCGTCCTCGAGCCTGCCGAACATCTCGGCCGGCGAGGACGCCGCCTCGGCCGCCTGCATGGTGTCGGCGACCATGCCGAGGAAGACCGCGGGCTCGGGCTGCACGACGGCGCGGTTCAGCATCCACGGGTCACGTGGCCGCACCCAGCAGATCGCCTCCGGATCGACCCCGCGCGACAGGAGCCACACGCACGCGTCGGTGGCGGTCTTGCCCGATCCGACGATCACGTACTCGCCCGGCGGTTCGTGGAGGTGGGCGAGCTCGTTGACCGGGACCACCTTCACGCCGTCGGCGACGACGAACGGCGGCGCCATCTCGGCCGGGATCCGCGGTGAGAGGTGGTGGGCGTCGACCACGCGGCACCGGTCGGACACGAGGTGCTCCTCGCCCGACACCCGCGAGACGAACCGTCGACCGTCCTCGTCGACCTCGCATCCGGGGAAGAACTCCACGCGGCCCGACTCCAGCAGCCGTTCGGCGAGGATGCGCTCGTAGTACGCGCAGATCTCGGCGCGCGTGGCACGCTCCTGGAGTCCCGCCTCGGGTCCGCGGTGCTGCAGGCGGCCGCCGCCGAGCAGCGTCGACGCCACGCCGTAGAAGGCCGACGCCTGGTGCAGGCGCACGAACGGGTACGCCTCGAGCCAGTGCCCGCCCACGCCGTGGCGACGGTCCACGAGCGTCACGGTGATTCCGTCGGCGTGGTCGATCAGGGCGTCGGCGAACGCCATCCCGGTGGCGCCGGCGCCCACGACGAGGTAGTCCGTGTCGACCACGTGGGCCACGGGACCACTGAACCACGATCGGGGCGGCGGGTCCACCGTCGAGCGCGGCCGCAGCTCCGAATCAGGTCGGCGCGATCGTCGTCACCCCGCGGACGAGGCGGGGCGGGGCTCCGAATCGACCGGCCCGAGCTGCAGGTCGTCTCCGTCGGCATCCATGCAGACCTCGATATCGGCGGGCGCGACGATCGGAGCGGACGCGCCGGGCAGCACCAGGGTGACGCCCGTCGCCGCCGCGGGGAACTGGCAGCGGTCATCGCTCGCACGGTCGGCCGTCTGCGCGATCCGGGCCCAGATGTAGGCGCGCCCGCCGGGGGCGACCGTCACGACCTCTCCGGCCCGGCCGAACTCGTCGATCGTCGGCGAGCCGTCGAGGCCGTAGCCCACCGTCTCGATGGGACCCGACGCGCTGAGGAACGCCGCCTCGCTCGGGAACCCGGACAGCGGGCACGCCGCGGTGCCGGAGTTGGCGAGTGCAAGGTAGGCGGTGCTCGGCGCGGCCGGATCGGTTCCCCACTCGATCTGCGCGGTGAAGTCGTCCTGGCATCGAACGTCGTCGGATGGGGTCGGAGTCGGCGGGCCGGGCGTGACGGACGGCGCGGCCTCTGGTGGCGGCGACGCGGACGGCGTGCACGCGGTCAGTGACAGGCCGGCCCCGATCGCGAGCAGGCCGGTCAGGAGTGTGGATGGCGCAGGTCCCATGTCTCGAAGCATAGGCACATCCTTGCGCTATCGGCAGATATCTTCCTATAGTTCGGGTATGCCGCGACGACGACCAGGAGTCCTCCTCCCGCTGGAGGTGGCGATCCTCGATGCGGGATCGACCCTGCAGGCCGCCGACGGGTCGTTCTTCGGCTTCGGCCTGGCCCGGGCGCTGGCCGATCACGACGGGTCGGCCCTGCTCGCGCACGGCACGCTCTACAAGGCCCTGAGCCGGATGTCCGAGGCCGGGCTGCTGGAATCCGAGTGGGAGGCGGCCGAGGCGGCGGAGGCGGAGGGGCGCCCGCGCCGCCGGCTCTACCGGGTGACGGGCGCGGGTGAGGCGGCACTGCGTTTGTCGATCCGCGCCGCCTCGACGCCGAGCGGGTCGACCAGGCCGGCGATCGCATGAGCGTCGAGCGCAGCGGCCACTTCCACCGGGCGGCGCGCGGCGTCCTGCGTTGGACGATGACGTACACCCGTGGGATGGATGCGGGCGTCGCCGCGAGCCGGCAGGACGAGATCGCCTCCGACCTGCATGAGCACGCGATGTGGGCCGCCGAGGCCGGCGTCGGTCCTCGGCGCCTCGCGTGGTCGATCCGGCTGCGGGCCCTTCGCGGCGTGCCGGCCGACCTGACCTGGCGGTCCGCCGTGCTCCGGCGGGCCGATCCCGGCGTCCGCCTGGCGCTCCGAGCCGACGCGGCGATGCTCGCGGTGGTCGTGACGATCGGCGTGCTCGACGTCGCGCTGGGCGGGTTCGTGGCGTTCCGGCTCGTGCGCGCGCTCGTGATCGGCGATGTCTCGAGCATCCCGAGCCCCGCGCTCGGAGCGGTGATCCTCGGTCTCATCGCCCTGCTGGCGTTGCTCGCCATGGTCGATGCACGACAGCGTGCGTTGGCGACCCTCGCCCTGGCCGTCCCGACCGGGCTCATCCTCGTCGAGGCCGGCCGGGCGCTCTACGTGCTCAGTGCGAGCGCCGTCGTCCTCGTGAACCGGGTCCCGTGGTGGGAGCCTGCGACGTTCGCGATCGGTGCCGCGCTCGCGCTCGCGTGCGTCGCCGCCGCCATCCACTGGGCTCGGATACCGACGGCCGCACGGCCCGGGCGTCCGGCCGTGCTCGACAGCGAAGGAGACGAACGTGGCTGAGGTCGACGACCTGCTCGAGGCCGAACGCAACCGGCGGCGACCCGTCGTCACCCGTACCCGCGTGGCGCTGATCGTCGCGGTCGCCGCGACCGTCGTCGCGCTCGGGACGGGGGCGACGCTGGCGGCGACCGCGGTGACCTCGCTGATGCAGCACGAGGCCGGATCCAGCCCCGTCGCAGTGCCGAGCCCGACCGGGCGGGCGTCGTCGTCGCCGACGATCGAGCCCGACGCGGACGCCGTCGAGCCGACCCCGATCCCGACCCCGACCCCGACCGCGCCCCCGGCGGCGGCGGGGGCGCAGCCGGCGGTGGACGAGTCCGGCATCCCGTTCTTCGACGCGTCCACCGACATCGCGACCATCCCCCGGCCGGCGGATGACCCCGATCCGGCGAGCACCGAGACCTGGCTCACCCAGCACGGCATCATCGCCGACTGCATGCTCGAGAAGGGCTTCGACTACCGGTTCACGGTCTACTGGCTCATCCCGCCGGAGGCGTCGGTCGAGCAGCGACTGGCTGCGTTCAGTGGCCCCGCGGGCGGGACGGCCGAGTTCGAAGCGCTCCACGGCGTTCCCGAGTTCGGTCCCGACGACCCCGCCGTCGCCCCCGAGTATCGATGGGAGGACGCCGGCTGCGTCGGGTACGCCGTCCACGTCACGGGCATGGACGACGCCCACTGAGCCGCTCGCTCGTGTTCAGCCCGCGACCGGGATGGGGCGGGTGAGCGGCGGCTCGGGCGCCGCGCCCGCGCGGGCCGGAGCGAGCGCACGCTTCACCCGCCACGCGGCGAACACCGCGAGCAGGCTCACGCCGAGGTGCATGAGCAGGAAGCCGTCGGCGAGGCCCGCCCCGAGCAGCACGCCCGCGACGAGCGGCCCGGCCGCCGTGAACGCGGTCTGCAGCGCGGCCATCGCGCCGAGCGTCTGGCCGACCATGCCCTTGGGCGCGAGCGACGCGGTGAGCGGGTTGAGCACCGGGCTGTAGATCGTCTCGCCGACCGCGAACACGCCGTACATCATCACGAACAGCGCCGACGCGACGCCGGGCGCGAGCTGCGCGGCCGAGAGGCCGATCCACGCGATCACCCAGATCGTGCCGACCGCCATGAGCAGCACCGGGGCGCTGCGCTTCGCCGTCAGACGGACCACGACGACCTGGATCGCGACGATCACGATGCAGTTGACCGCCGCCGCGGTGCCGATCGCGGTGGGATCGACCCCGAGCACGGTGATGCCGTATGCCGGCAGCCCCGACTCGAACTGCGCGTAGAAGCCGAGCGCGAGCGTGATCGTGACGATCGCGGTCCAGCGCAGCGCCGGGTTTGCGAAGATGACGCGCAGGATGCCGCGCGAGCGCGCCTCGACGGCCGAGATCGCGCCGGTCGGGTCGGCCGCGAACTCGGTCGGCACGGGGGCGCCGCGGCCGGCGAGGGCGATGATGGCCGAGGAGACGACGAAGCCGCCCGCGGCCATGAGGAAGCCGACGTGCAGCCCGTCGGGCCGGTCGAGGTCGACGAGGTGCCCGGCGATGAACGCGCCCGCGGCCATGCCGAGCGCCTCGCCCGTGAACTTGTACGCGAACACCTTGCGGCGATCGTCGCTCGACGACCACTGCAGGGCGAGCACCTGCTTGGCGGGTGCGGCGGCCGACAGGCCCATCCCGAAGACGAGCATGCCCGCGAGGAACGCCGCGGGATCGTCGGCGAGGATCAACGAGGCCGCACCGGCCGCACCGATCAGCTGCGCGACGACGGCGACGCGCACCGGCGGGTACCGGTCGCTGAGCCGGCCGGCGATGGGTGCCGCGACGAGCGCGCCGACGGAGAAGAGCGACGCCGCACCCGCGGCGACGAGGGCGCCCCAGTCCCTCGTGTCGGCGGCATAGGCGTACTGGTAGGGCAGCACGCCGCCCCATCCCAGTGAACCGATGCTCGAGGCGAGGACGAGCAGCATCGCGCGCATGGGCGCACCCCTTTCACGTTGATCGCGGAGTCGACGGAGGTCGCGGCCCGCGGCCGCGACGATGGCGACGCCGGCGCGACCTCACATCGGCTTCGGCGTCGAATAGTTCGATATCGAAATCTTAGCAACCGAAAGAGGTGTGCGAGAATTCCCGCATGGCGAAGCGGAAGCCGAGCGCGGCCGAGCAGCACCGACGGGCGGTCAAGGCCTACGTCGCGGCGGGCGGCGAGGAGTCGGTGCAGCGCGTCATCACGGCGGTCGGAAGCCTCTCGCGCAAGCTCGACCAGTGGTACGCGCGTCAGCTCGCCGACCTCGGCATCACCCAGGGGGAGTGGGCGGTGGTCGCGACGCTCGCGAAGGCCGACGCCCCCCTCACCCCGAGCCAGCTCGCCGACCTCACGAACGTCGCCCCGTCGTCGATGACGCACCGGCTCGACAAGCTCGCCGAGCGCGGCTTCGTCGAGCGCACGCCCGACGCCGAGAACCGCACGCGCATCCTCGTCGCGCTGACGTCGGAGGGATGGGAGTTCTTCAGCCTCGCGATCCGCGGGTCCGACGTGGTCGAGTCCGACGTGCTGCAGGACCTCTCCGACGCCGACCGGGCCGAGCTCGCGCGCCTGCTCGAGGTCGTGATCGCCCGCCTCGACGACGTCGAGCCCTGACGCCGGCCGACGAGCGTCAGACCGGGTCGGGCATCGCACCGCCCGCCGCGAGATGGTCGAGGATCGCCTCGCGCCAGGAGGCGAGGTAGTCGGCGTAGCCGTCGGCCAAGCGTGCGAGCTCGGCCGCGGCATCGGGATGGATCGCGGTGAGGTCGTACTCGACCGTGACCCGGCACCCGTCGGGCAGGTCGGCCAGTTCGACGGTCACCGTGCCGGCCGTCCACCCGTCGGCGACGCGGGCGTAACGCACCCGGATGCCCGGGTCGGCGTCGAGCACGATCCACGTCGTCGGCCGGCCGGCGTCGTCGTCGGTGCGCCAGACCGTGCCCACCTCGAGGTCGTCGGCGACGTCGGCGAAGAACCGCGGAACCCAGCCGGGCACCCAGAGCTCCTCGCCGCGCGCCGTGAACAGCCGGAACGCGGCCCGGCGCGGGAGCGGGAGCTCGAACGCGTCGCGGACGACGGCGCGGTCGCCGGCGGGAGTCGGGGTCACCGTTCCGCCTCCGCTACTCGACCGACGGGGAAGGAGGAACGGCGGCGATCGCGTCGACCTCGACGAGGGCGCCCGGGCGGGCGGGTGCGACGGTGAGGACGGTGACGGCGGTTCGGCGGGTACCCCACACGGCGGCGCTCGCGGCGTACGCCTCGTTCGGATCGATGCCGGGCGCGAGGTGGATGTTCAGCTTCACCACGTGCTCGGGGCCGGTGCCCGCCGCGGCGAGTACGGCGAGCACGTTGCGCAGCGCCTGTTCGGTCTGCCCGCGCAGGCCCTCGAGCAGGGTGCCCGAGGCATCCGTGCCGTTCTGGCCGCCGACGAAGAGCAGCGGGCCCGCCGGCGCGATCATGCCCTGCGCGAAGGCCGGGCTGCGGTGCAGCCCGTCCGGGTCGACGGGGGTCACGTACGAGGTCATGGTGATTCACTCCTTCGTTCCATCGCGAGTCTCTCGCCGCCGTCCGACATCGGCAACGCGGGGTGGGAAGCGAGCGGCCGCCGTCAGGAGGGAGGCGAGTGCGCCAGGCTGAGCCGATCGAAATCGGCGGATGCCGGTGGCGCGCCGGGTTCGCGATGGGCGGGATCGACGACGAAGATGCCGCCGACCACACCGACGAACCCGCCCCCATGGCTCGGGCTGAGCGGTGAGAGGTCGGCGCGGCCGACCTCGATGCGCTCCTCGCCGCCTTCGACGACGGCGACGGCCTCGAAGTCCCGGATCTCGAGGGCGAGGCCGAGACGGGCGCTGTCGACGGCGACGGTGCCCAGAATGTGATCGCCGCCGTCGAGGTGGATCGCGAGCTGCACGACGCGGCCGGCCATGCCGGCACGGGCGCTGAACGTGACGTATCGGCGTTCCGAGAGCCGCAGTGCGAGTCCGGCGTGCAGGCCGGCGGACGCGACATCCGGCATCTCGAGCACCGTCGTCAGGGTCGCGACCCGCTGCTCCAGCCGGAAGCCTGCGAATGCGTGCGCCGCCCGCTCGTGCAGTCCGCCGGAGGCGGCGTGGAGACGCAGGTGTCCCGGCCGCTCGCCGAGTTGCGCCCTGTTCCCGCCGACGGCGGTGCGCAGCGTCACCAGGTCGGGGTGCAGCGTCGGCCCGTCGAATTCGTCGGTGAGCGAGCCCCGGATGGCGGTGGGCCGGTCGGCCCACGGCACCTCCACCTCCTCCGACAATCGGCCGGAGCCCGGTGCGAAGACCGGCCAGCCGTCTTCGAAGGCGACGGGAACCAGCCACGTCTCACGGCCCTGCAGGGCGTCGGCGGCGCCTCCGCCGAGGGGCAGCCGCCGGGTGGCGAGCACGGTCGCCCACCACCCGCCCCGACCGTCGTCGACGAGGTCGGCGTGGCCGACGTTCGCGACCGGGACATCGCCGCCGAGGTGGCGGTGGGTGAGCAGGGGATTCGCTCGCGAGCCGGTGAAGGGTCCCGTGGGGTGCGGCCCGCGTGCGGCACTCACGGCATGGTGGCGCTCGGTGCCGCCCTCGCTGGCCACGAGCAGCACGTCGGACGCCCCGCGATAGAGGTGCGGGCCCTCGGCCCAGACCGCGCCCTCGACGGCGCCGTGCCAGACGACATGCTCGTCGCCGACGAGCGACATCGTCGTCAGGTCGAGCTCCCGCACCCACACCTCAGTCTGCTCCGGCCAGTCGCCGGGGTCGGCCGGCCGGGTGCCGCTCCACCACGCCCGCCCGTCGCCGTCGAACAAGATCGACGGGTCGATGCCCGGGGCATCCTCGATCCAGGCCGGATCCGACCAGGGCCCGGCCGGGTCCGTCGCCGTCAGCACGAAGCTGCCCTGTCGGCCCTCGCCGCCGACGAGCGTGCAGGCGACGAAGAACCGGCCGTCGTGGTGGCGGATCGTCGGCGCGAACAGTCCGCCGGACGCCGGCACCGTCGACAGGTCCAGCTGGTCTTCACGGTGCACCGCGTGCCCCACGAGCTCCCACTCGACGAGATCGCGGGAGCGGTGCACCGGCAGGCCGGGGAAGTACTCGAAGGTCGAGGTGACCACGAAGAACTCGTCGCCGACACGGCAGATGCTGGGATCGGGATGGAACCCTGGCAGCACCGGGTTCCGCGCGGCGGTCACGGCGAGACGGTGCCGCGCGGCGCTGCGGACCAGACCGGGTGGAGGGCACGGGTGTGATCGACCACGCGCACGGGCCCGACCAGTTCCACGCTCGCCTGCAGGGGCAGGTCGGTGCTCGACCGCCCGAAGCTCAGCACGAGCGCGCCGGGTTCCACGATCCGCCGGCCGTCGCGCCCCGTGAACGAGGCGACGTCGGCCGGTACCTCGACGCCCAGCCGCGCGGCTCCGCCGGGCTCGAGTTCGACGCGCTGGAACCCGATCAGCCGCTGCACCGGCCGGACCACGGAGGCCACCGGGTCGTGCAGGTACAGCTGGACGATCTCTGCTCCCGCCCGGTCGCCGGTGTTCTGCACCGTGAGCGACATCCGCACGGCGCCATCGGTGCTCGCCTCGACCTCCTCGACGCGCAGGTCGCTCCACGCGAACGAGGCGTAGCCGAGTCCGTGGCCGAACGGATAGCGGGCCGTCGGGTCGATGCTGGACACCTCGCTGCGCCGGCCGAGGGTCGACGCCAGGTAGGTCGACGGCTGGGCGCCGGACGTGGCGGGCACGCTGATCGGAAGGCGCCCGCTCGGGTTCACGCGGCCCGAGAGGATCGCGGCCACGGCGCGGGTCCCCTCCTCGCCCGGGAAGAACGCCTGGACGATGCCGGCGGCGCGTTCCGGCGCCGTGCCGAGGACGTACGGGCGGCCGGCGAGCAGCGCGAGCACGGTCGGCGTGCCGGCGTCGAGCACCGCTTCGAGCAGCGAAGCCTGCGCGCCGGGCAGGTCGAGGGTCTCCGCGTCGCAGCCCTCCCCGCTCGTGCCCCGACCGAAGAGGCCGGCCCGGTCGCCGAGCGCGAGCACGACGATGTCGGCGGATCGCGCGAGTGCCACGGCCTCCGGAATGCGGTCGCTCTCGCCGCCGTCGATCGAGGTGCCCGATGCCACGGTGATCTCGGCCGCAGGGAATTCGGCGCGCAGGGCCTCGACCAGGGTCGGCAGTTCGATGCCCAGCCCGCTCTCGGGGTGGTGCACGCCGACGTGGGTGGGGAACGCATAGCAGCCGAGCACCGCGAGCGGGTCGTCGGCCGTCGGGCCGATCACCGCGATCCGTTCGGGGGCCGCCAGGGGCAGCGTGCCGTCGTTGTGGAGCAGCACGATCGCCTGCTCGGCGATGCGACGGGCGAGCGCGCGGTTCTCCACGGGATCGAGGTCGATGGCGCCCTGGGCGGCGTCCGCGGCGGCGGGCGGGGCCGGATCGTCGAGCAGGCCAACGTCGATCTTCTGCACGAGCACCCGGTGGAGCGCCCGATCGATGACCTCCTCGTCGAGGCGGCCGTCGGCGATCGCCCGCACGAGCGGCTCGCCGAACGCGTGCACCGTCGGCAGTTCCACGTCGATGCCCGCCTCGAGCGCCGCCGCCGCGGCGTCGCCGAGGTCTCCGGCGGTGCCGTGCAGGGTCTGGAGGAAGGCCACGGAGAAGTAGTCGGCGACGACGGTGCCCTCGAAGCCCCAGGTGCCGCGCAGCAGGCCCGTGAGGAGGTCTCGGTCCGCCGCGGTGGGCACGCCGTCGAGGTCGGTGTACGCGTTCATCACCGAACGGGGTCGCGCATCGCGCACGACCATCTCGAACGGCGGAAGCAGCACGTCGGCGAGCTCCCGCGGGCCGACCGCCACCGGCGCCAGGTTGCGACCCGCCCGCGATGCCGAGTACCCGACGAAGTGCTTCAGCGTGGCCACGATGCCGGAGGCCTCGAGTCCGCGCACGTAGGCCGTGCCGATCGTGCCCACGAGGTACGGGTCCTCGCCCATGGTCTCCTCGACGCGGCCCCACCGGGCGTCGCGCACGACGTCCAGTACCGGCGCCAGCCCCTGGTGCACGCCGACCGAGCGCATGTCGGCGCCGATGCGGCGGGCCATCTGCTCGATGAGCTCGGGGTCGAAGGTCGCGCCCCACGACAGCGGGACCGGGTAGGCGGTCGCGCCGAACGCGGCGAAGCCCGCCAGGCACTCCTCGTGCACGAGCGCCGGGATCCCGAACCGGCTCGACGCGACGATGCGTTCCTGGAGCCGGGCGAGCGACTGCGCTCCGAGGGCCGCGTCGACCGGGGCGGTGCCGAAGGCGCGCGTGACCTGGCCGAGCCCCATCGGCAGGAGCGCGTCGAGGTCCACGCTGCCGCTCATCTCGTGCTGGTGCGGGGCCACGTCGGCGCCATCGGCGGATGCGCCGATCCAGATGCCGTAGAGCTGGGCGATCTTCTCTTCGAGGGAGAGCTCGGCGATGAGTGCGTCGGCCCGGGCTCCGGCGGGACGCGAGGTATCGCGCCATGGGGCGTCGGTCGCCGATGCGACGTCCGTGGTCTGCGTATCGGTCATCAGGTGGGTCTCTCGCGTGGTCCGGGTCTCGGTCATCGGGGCGGCATCGGTCGTGCCCGTGGCATCCGCCAGCGCTTCGCTCATCCCTTCACCGCCCCGGTCAGGCCGCCGACGATGCGGCGTTCGAAGATGCTGAAGAAGATGAGCGCGGGGATCATCGACAGCGAGGTGAAGGCGAGCACCTTGGCGGTGTCGACGGAGTACTGCGATGCGAAGGCCTGCACGCCGAGCGGGAGGGTGAAGGACGCCTCGTCGTTCAGGATGAACAACGGCAGGATGTAGCTGTTCCAACTCGCGATGAAGGCGAGGATGCCCACGGTGATGACGCCCGGCAGCGCCAGGGGGATGACCATGCGCCAGAAGAAGCCGAGGCGGGACGCGCCGTCGATGGCGGCGGCTTCCTCGATCTCGTCGGGGATGGCACGCAGGAACGGCACCAGGATGATGATGGTCGCGGGAAGCGCGAAGGCGATCTGGGGCAGGATGATGCCGGCCAGCGAGTTCATCAGGCCGAGGTTGCGTACCACGATGTACAGGGGCGTGATCGCCACGGTCATCGGGAACATGAGGCCCGCGGCGAAGACGGCGTAGAGCAGCCCCTGCATCCGGAACCGGTAGCGCGCGAGCACGAAGCTGGCCATCAGGCCGAGGACGACGACCCCGACCGTGGTCACGACGGCCGCCACCGTGGAGTTCGCCACCTCGCCCCAGAAGGTGGTGCTCGCGAGCACGTCGGCGTAGTTCTCGGTCACCCAGGGCGACGGCATTCCCGACGGGTCGGCGGTGATCTGCGCGTTGGTGCGGAAGCCGCCGATGATGATGTAGAGGATCGGTCCCAGCATCAGGGCGATGACGATGAGGGCCCCGAAGTAGATGGCCGGACTGCCCCAGGGGAGCGCACCGTTGCCGCGAAGCCGTCGGGCCGGTGGAATGGCGAGAGTCGAGGCGGTCATCGCTCGCTCCGATCGGTGAGGGCGCCGGCCGTGTCCCGCCGCAGCACGAAGCGCTGGTAGACGAGGGCGACGACGAGTGAGATGAGGAAGAGCACCACCGCCACGGCATTCCCGTAGCCGTAGTTGCCTGCGTTGCGGCCGTTGGCGACCATGTACGTCGCCATGGTCGAGGTGCCCGCGGTCGAGGCGATGTACTGACCCCAGATGATGTAGACGAGGTCGAACAGCTGCAATGAGCCGATGATCGACAGGAACGCCCAGATGCGCAGGGTCGGGCCGAGCAGCGGCAGCGTGATGCGGCGCTGGATCTGCCAGTAGGAGGCGCCGTCGATCTGGGCCGCCTCGGTGAGTTCCTGCGGGATGCCCTGGAGGCCGGCGAGGAAGAGGATGACGGCGAAGCCGATGTACTTCCAGGTGATGATCCCGAGGAGGGTCCAGATCGCGAGGTCAGGGTTGGAGAGCCAGTCCTGCGCGAGGGCGCCGAGGCCGATCTTCTCGAGCAGTCCGTTGAGTGCGCCGTCGGTCTGGAGCATGAGGCTCCAGCCGGTCCCGACGACGACCTCGGCGAGGACGTAGGGCACGAAGATGAGCACGCGGATGGCCGACTGTCCCCGCATGGGGCGGTTCAGCAGCAGCGCGAGCAGCAGTGCGAGGGGCCCCTGCACCACGAGCGACATCACGACGATGAAGAAGTTGTGCCCGAGCGCCTCGTGGAAGGCCGGGTCCTGCAGGATCGTGACGTAGTTCTGCAGGCCGATGAAGTCGGTCGGGGGGCCGTAGCCCTTCCAACGGAAGAATCCGTAGTACCCGGCCATGACGACCGGGAAGATGACGAAGCCGAGGAAGATGACGAGGGCCGGGCCGACGAGGAGGGCGATCTCGACGATCTTCCGCCAGTCGCGCCTGCCGCGTCCCCGAGTCGACGCCGCCGGTGCGGTGGCCCGGCGCACGGCCGGGGACGACAGGTCGTCCCCGGCCCGAACGCCGTCCGCCGAGGCTCGCCTCGTCGAGGGAGCGCTGGTGCGAACGTTCATGGTGCCTGGGCCTCTCAGCCCTTCTTGATGGCGTCTTCGACGGCGTCGATGATGCCCTGGGCGTCACCCTTGCCGGCGAGCAGGTCGACGACGCCCACGTTCAGGGCGTTGCCCACGTTCTGGCCGAGCAGCGTGTCGAGCCACACGGAGACGTACGGTGCCTCGTTGTAGTTGGCGAGCACGTCCTGCAGCGCGGGGTCGGTGACGACGCCCTGGGCGTCCTTGTTGGCCGGCAGGGTGACGAACGCCTCCGCGTAGCCCTCCTGCTGCTCCTTCTGCGAGGCGAAGTCCAGGAACTCGGCGCACTCCTTCGGCGCTTCGACGAAGCAGCTGTAGCCGTCGACGCCGCCCATCATCGCGCCCTCGCCGCCGTCGCCGCCCTCGACGGCGGGGAACGGGAACCAGCCGAGGTCGGCGAGCGGCTTCTCGTCGGGCGTGAGCGAGGCGATCACGCCCGGGTTCCAGGCGCCCATGAGCTCCATCGCCGCCTTGTGGTTCGCAACCAGGCCCGCGGAGGACCCGGCCCCCTGCTGGGCGGACGTGGTGAGGAAGCCCTCGTTGTAGGGCTCGGTCGCGGCGAAGTCCGCGAGGTCCTCGCCCGCGCGCAGGAAGCACTCGTCTTCGAAGCTCGGGTCGGCGGCCAGCCCGGCCATGACGTCCTCCGAGCACTCGCGCAGTGCGAAGAAGTAGTACCAGTGCGCTGCGGGCCACGCGTCCTTCGCGCCGAGGGCGATCGGGGCGACGCCGATGCCCTTCAGCTTGTCGACGGCCTCGCTGAGCTCGTCGAAGGTGGTCGGCGTCTCGGTGATCCCCGCCTCGGCGAAGAGGTCCTTGCTGTAGTAGATGCCACCGGGAAGCACGGCGGACGGCACGCCGTAGATCTTGTCGTCGACGGAGAATGCGGCGAGCGACGCCTCGCCGAGGGCGGTCTTGGTCTCGTCCGAGAGCGACTCGGTGAGGTCCTGCACCTGGCCGGCCTCGACGACCGCAGCGAGCTTGCCGCCGCCGCGGGCCATGAAGATGTCGGGGGCATCGCCCGAGTTCAGGGCGGTCTGGAGCTTGCCGTCCATGTCCTCGTTCTGGATGGCCTGGATCGTGATGTCGACCCCGGGGTGCTCGGCCTCGAACTCCTTCGCCGTCGTCTCCCAGTACGCCTTGCCGGGGCCGGTGGTGGAGTTGTGCCAGAAGCTCAACTCGACGGAGCCGTCAGCCGAGCCACCGTCTCCGGCACTGCATCCGGTCACGGTGCCGGCAGCCAGCGCCGCCATGGCACCGAGCGTGACGAGCCGCGTGATGCTGCGTCTGTTCATCTTTGAACCTCTCGAAAGTTTCGACTCCAACGTCGAAAGTGATCTGGACGCCTCGAATATACGCTCCCCTCGATATGCGGTCAAGCGCAACATATTCGGCGTGCCGAACCGCCCGGGGCCTCGCGCGAACCTAGAGTGGACGCGTGGCAGACCGGTCCGGCAGTTTCGACGGCGTGCATCGCCGCAATCTCGCGCGCGTGCTCGGCCTCGTGCACCTCGAGGGGCCGCTCTCGCGGGCTCGACTCACGGCGCTCACCGGCCTCAACCGCTCGACCATCGCCGCGCTCGCCGGCGAACTGGTCGAGCTCGGCCTCGTCGAGGAGCGGGCACCCGACCCCACGAACCGCGTCGGCCGCCCGTCGCCCGTGGTCGCGCCCGATCCGCGCATCGTCGCGATCGCCGTGAACCCCGAGGTCGACGCCGTCACGGTCGCCGCCGTCGGGCTCGGCGGGCGGATCGAGGCGCGCGAGCGCATCGAGGTCGACCACCTCGTCACGCCGGAGGAGATGGCCCGGCTCATCGCCGACGCGATCGCCCGGTGGCGTGCGGGCGCGCTCGCCCACGCCCGCTTCGCGGGCGTCGGGCTCGCGGTGCCCGGGCTCGTGCGCGCCTCCGACGGGCTCGTGCGGTTCGCGCCGCACCTCGAGTGGCGAGACGCCCCGATCCGCGCGTTCGTCGAGGAGGCGACCGGGCTGCCCACGACGGTCGGCAACGACGCGAGCCTCGGCGCGATCGCCGAGCACCTGTTCGGCGCGGGCCGCGGCGTCGACGACCTCGTGTACCTCAACGGCGGCGCGAGCGGCATCGGCGGCGGGCTCATCGTGCACGGCCGGCCCGTCGGCGGCACGAGCGGCTACGCCGGGGAGTTCGGGCAGAACCGGCCGGGCATCGCGTCGGCCGACGACCGGCGCGCGAACGGCGGCGTCCTCGAGGACGAGGTCAGTCGCACCCGCCTGCTCGAGGCGGTCGGGCTGCGCGGCGCCGACGAGCCCACGCTGGCCGCCGCCATCCGCTCGGCCCTCGACGGCCCGGCGGGCGACGCGGCGAGGGTCGCCGACGAGCTCGACCGGCAGCGGCGGATCCTCGCGACCGCGCTCGCGAACGCGGTGAACGTGCTCAACCCGTCGCTCGTGATCCTCGGCGGGTTCCTCGCGACGCTCGCCGACCTCGACCCGCCGGCGCTGCGGGCGGCGATGGCCGCCCAGGCGATGCCGGCCGCGGCCGAGGACGTCGACGTGCGGATCGCGGCGCTCGGCGAGGACCGCCTCATGATCGGCGCCGCCGAGGGCGCGTTCGCGAGCCTGCTGGCCGATCCGCTGGGGGCGGCTCGCTGAGCCGCCCCCGCCGGTCGACGCGCGTCCGGTGGGTCCGCGACGCGGGCGCGTCCCGGGATCCGCACTTGCGCGACCCGGGGGTCGGTTCGGTACACTGGACGATAGTCGAATCGATTCGAGGCCATGGTGGCCGAGATCGCTCACGGCGGCGCCCCACGCGGGCGCCGCTTTCGTTCGCCCGGCGCCCGACGGCGCGCGCCCGCGGCATCCTCACCGCACGTCCGCACTCCAGCACGCCCCGGGAACGCCTATGTCCACCGCTTCAATCCCCATCGTCCGCCCCGACGACTACGCCGCGCCGCGCCACCCCGGCGACCTCCTCAGCCGCCGCCAGCGCCTCGTCTACGTGCTCGTGCTGGGAGCGCTCACCGCGCTCGGCCCGTTCACGATCGACCTCTACCTGCCCGCCTTCCCGGCGCTCGAGGCCGAGCTCGGCGTGAACGCCGCAGCCATCCAGATCACCCTCACGGGCACCATGATCGGCTTCGGCCTCGGCCAGCTCATCGTCGGCCCGTGGAGCGACAAGGTCGGTCGCCGCCTGCCGCTCATGCTCTCGACGGCGCTGCACATCGCGGCCTCCGTCGCGGCGGCCCTGGCGCCCGACATCACCTGGCTCATCGTGTTCCGGCTGCTGCAGGGCTTCGGCGCCGCGGCCGGCGGCGTCGTCGCCATGGCGATGGTGCGCGACCTGTTCGGCGGCAAGCCGCTCGTGCGCATGCTCTCGCGCCTCGCGCTCGTGAACGGCCTCGCGCCGGTGCTGGCGCCGGTCATCGGCTCGCAGCTGCTGCAGGTCATGGACTGGCGCGGCGTGTTCTGGGTGCTCGCCGGCTACGGCGTCGTCGTGGTGCTCGCGGTCGCGTTCCTGATCGTCGAGACCCTGCCCGTGTCGCGGCGCCACATCGCCGGCCACTCGTCGGTCGCGCAGCGGTACCGCGCGCTGTTCCGCGACCGGGTCTACCTCGGTGCGGCGCTCGTCGGCGGCATGACCTTCACGGGCCTGTTCGCCTACCTCTCGACGTCGTCGTTCCTGTTCCAGCAGGTGTACGACTTCACCGCGCAGGAGTACGGAATGCTCTTCGCCGTGAACTCGATCGGCGTGGTCGTGGGCGTGCAGGTGTCGTCACGGCTCATCCGCGGCCCCATCCCGCCGCAGTACATCATCGCGGGCACCACGGTCGTGCACGTCGCCATGGCGATCGCCATCATCGTGCTCGACGGCGCGGGCGCCGGGTTCTGGGGCACCGCGATCCCGCTCTGGATCTACATCGCCGCGTGCGGGTTCACGTTCCCCGCCGTGCAGGTGCTCGCGCTCGCCAACCACGGCGCCGAGGCCGGCACCGCGGCGTCGCTGCTCGGTGCGCTCAACTTCGGCCTCGCGGGGGCGATCTCGCCGCTGGTCGGGTTCCTCGGCGTGGGGAGTGCGGTGCCGATGGCCGTCGTCATGCTCGGCGCCGCGGTGATCGCGATCGTCGGCGTGTGGGCGCTCGTGCGCCCCTCCACGGTGCCCGCCCTCTCCGAGTGACTGCGACGAGCGGATGTCGCATGCCGCGCCGTGCACGCGACATCCGCTCGAGTCGGCCCCGTGCCCGTCGCGTCGGCACCGAAGCCGAGGCACGCGGCATCCGCTCTCAGGCTGCTCACGACTCGCCGATTACGGTGAGGGGATGAGCGCACCCGGAACCGACCAGGGGCCCGAGGGAACGACCACCAGCGAGTCGGGTCGCACGCCCGCCAAGGGCGACGACCTCCGGCCCCCCGCGCGCGAGGCCCGTACCGAGTACGTCGGACGGTTCGTGCCGTTCGCGGCGGGGATCGCCGCGGTGGTGATCGCCGCGGTGCTCGGTCTCGTGATCGTGCTGCGCGCCGGCGGGATCTTCGAGGTCGACGAGGAGTGGGCCGAGGACGTCTTCGAACTGCGCGGCGGCATCGGCGACATCATCGCCTTCGGGATGGACCGGCTCGGCGGCGGCATCATGGGCGTGTTCATCGTGCCCATCGGGGTCGCGGTGACGCTGCTGGTGGTGCGGCGGCCCTGGGCCGCGCTGTACTTCGTCGTCGCGTCGGCCGCGAGCGCGGGCATGGTGCAGGTGCTCAAGAACCTGTTCGGACGTGCCCGGCCGGAGGACATCCTGGTCATCGCGGACTTCGGGTCGTTCCCGTCGGGGCACGTCGCGAATGCCGCCACGATCGCCGTGGCGATCGGCATCATCGTGCCGAAGCGCTGGGTGTGGGTCGCCGGAGCGTTGTACACCATCCTCATGGCGGTCAGCCGCACCTACGTGGGGGCGCACTGGTTCACCGACACCGTCGGCGGGGCGCTCGTCGGCGCCGGCATGGCGCTGCTGGTCTGGACGGTGTTCGCCCGCAAGCTCGAGGCCGAGCGCCTGCGCCGCGCGGCGATCGTCGCCGAGCGGAACGCCGCGCTCGCGCAGTCGCACATCACGCCGCCGGCGCGACCGCGCGCGTAGCGCCGGTCGCTACTCGGCCAGCGGGGGCCGGGCGGCCGGAAGGGCCTGCTCGATGAGCTCGAGCGTGCGGGCGGCGACGCTGACCGCGATCGCGGCCGGTTCCTTCGAGCGGATGCCCTCGATGCCGATCGGCGTCGTCACGCGCCCGAGCGCGGCCTCGTCGTGGCCGGCCGACGCGAGCTGCGCGCGGAACCGCGCCCATTTCGAGCGTGAGCCGATGAGGCCGATCGAGGCGACGCCGGGCGTGCGCAGCGCCTGGTCGACGATCGCGAGGTCCTCGGCGTGGTCGTGCGTCATCACGAGCACATGCGCGCCGGTCGGCAGCTCGGCGAGGGCGGACTCGGGCACGGGCGGGTGGTGCACGTGCACGGTCGCGACGGCGTCGGCGAGCGCGACGAGGCGCTCGGGCACGAGCATGTCGCCGCGAGAGTCGACGAGGTGCAGCTCGATCGGGTGCCGGGCGAGGATGCGGGCGAGCTCCAGCCCGACGTGCCCGATGCCGAAGACCGCGACGACGGGCACGACCGGCACGGGTTCCAGCAGCATGGTGACCTCTCCTCCGCAGCACTGCACGCCGTAGTCGGTGACGGCCTTGTCGCTCAGCGTCAGGGTGAGCAGCTCGGGCTCGGCGGCGCGCTCGTCGAGCATCGCACGGGCGCGTTCGAGCGCGGTGCGCTCGAGGTTGCCGCCGCCGACCGTGCCGAACGCCTCGCCCTCGGCGACGACCATCTTCGCGCCGCCGTTGCGCGGCGCGTGCCCGCGGACGACCGCGAGCGTGACGATCACCGCAGGGCGACGAGCGGCGCGGAGCCGCTGCAGGGCGTCGACCCAGTCCATCCGGCCTCCGTCCAGCGCCCGGCTCAGGGCTCGCGCGGAGCGGAGCGGCGGGCTGCGGCGAGGCCGGCCTCCGCGACCGGAGCCTCAGCCGGTGCGGCGCCCGAGCCGGGCGCGGCGAGCTCGGCGGCGGCTCCGGCCGGCCCGCGGGCCGCGCGCGCCGCCTCGATCGCCCAGAACACGGCCTCGGGCGTCGCGGGCGAGGCGAGCTCGACGCTGTGCCCGTCGGGGCCGAACTCGGCGACGGCCTCGCGGATCGCCTCGCGCACGCTGAACGCCAGCATGAGCGGCGGCTCGCCCACGGCCTTGCCGCCGTACACCGCGCCGTCCTCGGCGGCCCGCTCGAGGAAGCGCACGTTGAGCTCGTCGGGCAGCTCGGAGAACGCCGGCAGCTTGTAGGTGCTCGCCGACTGGGTGAGCAGCCGGCCCCGGCTCGGCCCGTCGGACTCGTCCCAGCGCAGCTCCTCGAGGGTGAGCCATCCGGCCCCCTGCATGAACCCGCCCTCGACCTGGCCCAGGTCGATCAGCGGCGAGAGCGAGTCGCCGACGTCGTGCACGATGTCGACGCGCCGCACGCGGTAGGCGCCGGTGAAGCCGTCGACCTCGACCTCGGCGGCCGCGACGCCGTACGCGAAGTACTTGAACGGCGTGCCCTGCATGGTTCCGGGCTCCCAGCCGAGGCCCTCGGTGCGGTAGAACCCGGCCGCGAAGAGCTGCACGCGGTCGTGGTAGGCGGCCTCGGCGACCTCGAAGAACTCGAGCGACGTGCCATCCGGATCGGCGCCCGAGACGCGACCGTCGGCGAAGCGCACCTCGGCCTCGGGCACGCCGAGCAGCCGGGCGGCGACGGGCGCCATGCGCGAGCGGATCTGCTCGCACGCGTGCTTGACCGCCGCGCCGTTGAGGTCGGCGCCGCTCGACGCGGCCGTCGCCGACGTGTTGGGCACCTTGTCGGTGCGGGTCGGCGCGAGTCGCACCGCCGACATGGGCAGGCCGAGCGCGGTCGCCGCGACCTGCAGCATCTTGGTGTGCAGGCCCTGGCCGAGCTCGGTGCCGCCGTGGTTCACGAGCACCGAGCCGTCGCGGTAGACGTGCACGAGCGCGCCGGCCTGGTTGTACGCGGTGAACGTGAACGAGATGCCGAACTTCACGGGCGTGATGGCGAGGGCCCGCTTCGTGTCGGGGCTGCCGGCGTTGAACGCGTCGATCGCGGCGCGGCGCTCGTCGAACGCACTCTCGTCGCGCACGCGCGCCCACGCGTCGTGCAGGCGCTCGGCGTGCCGCACGGGCTGGCCGTACGGCGTCGCCTGGCCCTCGCGGTAGAGGTTGCGCTCGCGCAGCGTCGCGGCGTCGATGCCGAGCAGGGGCGCGACCCGGCCGAGGATGTCCTCGATCACGAACATGCCCTGCGGCCCGCCGAAGCCGCGGAACGCGGTCTGCGAGGTCTTGTTCGTCTTGGCGATGCGGCCCTGCACCGTGATGTCGGGGATCCAGTACGCGTTCTCAACGTGGCACAGTGCCCGCCCGAGTACGGGCTCGGAGAGGTCGAGGCACCAGCCGCCGTCGGAGGTCAGCACGGCCTCGAGCGCGAGGATGCGGCCCTCATCGTCGAAGCCCGCGCGCCAGGTCGCGTGGAACGGGTGGCGCTTGCCGGTCATGGTGAGGTCCTGCGTGCGGTTGAGCCGCAGGCGCACCGGGCGGCCGGTGAGCGTCGCTCCCAGCGCCGCGATCGCCGCGAACCCGTGCGGCTGCATCTCCTTGCCGCCGAAGCCGCCGCCGAGCCGGAGCGACTGCACGGTCACGCGGTGGTTCGGCACGCCGAGCACGTGCGCGACGATCTCCTGCGTCTCGGACGGGTGCTGCGTGCTCGACTCGACGAACACCTGCCCCTCGGAGTCGACGTGCGCGAGCGATGCATGCGTCTCGAGGTAGAAGTGCTCCTGCCCGCCCACGAAGCTCTCGCCCTCGAACACATGCGGGGCGTTCTCGAGGGCGGATGGCGCGTCGCCGCGCCGCACGGTCGGCGCGATGCCCTGGAAGGAGCCCGCGTCGATGGCCTCGGCGATCGTGACGATCGAGGGCAGCGGCGCGTACTCGACGCGCACGGCGGCGGCGCCGAGCCGGGCGGCCTCGGGCGTCTCGCCGAGCACCCAGCAGAGCGCGTGCCCGTGGAACATCGCCTCGGAGGGGAACAGCGGCTCGTCGTGCTTGGCGCCCGCGTCGTTCTCGCCGGGCACGTCGGCGGCGGTGAGCACGCGGACGACGCCGGTCACGCCGAGCGCGGGCGTGACGTCGAGCGTGACGAGCGCGTGCGCGTGCTCGGACTGCACGGGCCACGCGGTGAGCACGTCGGTGCGGCCGGCGGCGAGGTCGTCGGTGTAGATCGCGGTGCCCGTGACGTGCCGGGGCGCGCTCTCGTGGGGGAGCGCCCGGCCGACGACGGGTTCGGCGGGGCGGGCGGCGAGCTCGCTCATGCTGGCACCTCCTCGCGGCGGTCGGCCGCGACGGGCGGCCCGGCGTGGAAGAACTTCAGCAGCGCCCGGTTCAGCATGAGCGCGCGGTAGTCGGCGCTCGCGCGGTGGTCGGACATCGGCGTGCCCTCACCGCCGAGCACGGATGCCGCGTCGCGGACGGTCTCGAGGTCCCACTGCCGCCCGACCAGGGCGCGCTCCGTCGCGAGGGCGCGGATCGGCGTGGCGGCGACGCCGCCGAGTCCGATGCGCGCGGCCGACACCGTGCCATCCGCGTCGAGGTCGATGGCGAAGCCGACGGCGACGCTCGAGATGTCGTCGTACCGGCGCTTGGCGACCTTGTGGAACGCGGTGCGTGAGGCCCGGGCGGCGTCGCCGACCGGCGCCGGGATCCGGATGGCGCGGATGAGTTCGCCGGCCCTGCGCACCGTCTGCCGGTAGCCCGTGAAGTACTCGTCGAGGCCGACCTCGCGCTCGCCGTCGCGCGAGACCAGCACGAGTCGCGCGCCGAGCGCGAGCAGCGCGGGCGCCGCGTCGCCGATGGGGGAGGCCGTGCCGAGGTTCCCGCCGATCGTGGCCCGATTGCGGATGAGCGGCGACGCGAACTGCGGGAACAACTCGGCGAGCAGCGGGACGCGACCGCCCAGGTGCCGCTCGACCTCGGAGAGCGACAGCGCGGCACCGATCTCGACGCCGCCGTCGGCGTCGGCGTCGAACGTGCGCAGCTCGGGCAGCCGCTCGATCGCGATCGTGACCGGGGCGCGCCGGCCGCGCAGGTTCACCTCGACGCCCCAGTCGGTGCACCCGGCGACGACCATGGCGTCGGGTTCGTCGGCGAGCAGCGCGAGCGCGTCGTCGAGCGAGGACGGCCGCACGAACCGGGCGTCGTCGGCCTCGAGCACGGTCGCGACCGTCGCGGGGGCGGGCCGCCCGCGACGCTCGGCGAGCGGGTCGGCCGCATCGGGCGCGCCGAGCGCGTACGCGGCGTCTCGGATGGGCCGGTAGCCCGTGCACCGGCACAGGTTGCCGCTGAGTGCGTGCAGGTCGAAGCCGTTCGGGCCGACATCGGGGCCTGCCGCGTGCTCGTCGGATGCGTCCGAGGCGCCGGCGGTCGCGCCATCCGCTCGCCCTCGACCCGCCCGGTAGAACTCGGCCGCCATGCTGCACGCGAACCCGGGCGTGCAGTAGCCGCACTGCGAACCGCCGCCCGCGGCGAGCGCGGCCTGCACGGGATGGAGGTGCTCGGGCGTGCCCAGCCCCTCGGCGGTGACGACCTCCTGGCCGTCGAGCGCGGCGGCGGGCACGAGGCACGAGTTCACGGCCGTCCAGGCGGTGCCGCCGTCGCCGTCGGGCGTCGCGAGGAGCACCGAGCACGCGCCGCACTCGCCCTCGGCGCAGCCCTCCTTCGCGCCCGTCAGGCCCTGCGCGCGCAGCCAGTCGAGGGCCGTCGTGTGCGGGCTGACGCCGTGCAGCGCGCACGCCCGGCCGTTGACGGTCACCGACGTCGATTCCATACGCGCACCCCTCGTTTCCGCGAGTCTACGCCGCGGAAACGGCCCCGATCCCGTGGCGCCGCGGTGGTCGGTGCGCGAAGATGAGGGCAGCGTGTGGAGCGCTCACCAGGGGCTCCACCGGAGGGGAGTGGCAGCCGGATGGCCGTCGAGATCGCCCGTGCCGACGACGTCGCGGGCAGCGAGGAGATCCTCGCGCCGGACGCGTTCGCGTTCGTGGAGGAACTGCACCATCGCTTCGATGCGCGTCGCCGGGAGCTGCTCGCGGCCCGCCGCGCCCGCCGCGATCGGATCGCGCGCGGGGAGGACCGGCTGGACTTCCTCGCCGAGACCGCCGACGTGCGGGACGGCGAGTGGACCGTGCCGCCGCCGCCACCGGCGCTCGCCGACCGCCGCGTGGAGATCACCGGCCCGGCCGCGCCGGCGAAGATGGCGATCAACGCGCTCAACTCCGGCGCGCGCGTCTGGCTCGCCGACCTCGAGGACGCGTGCAGCCCCACCTGGGCGAACATCGTCGGCAGCGTGCGGAACCTGCGCGACGCCGCGCGCGGCACGCTCGCCTTCACCTCGCCCGAGGGCAAGGCGTACGCGCTGCGCGACGACCTCCGCCGCCCGACCGTGGTGACGCGGCCGCGCGGATGGCACCTGCCCGAGAAGCACGTCCTGATCGACGGCGAGCGCGCGTCGGCCTCCCTCGTCGACTTCGGCCTGCACCTCTTCCACACGGCGCAGCTGCTCCTCGACTCCGGCGACGGCCCGTTCTACTACCTGCCCAAGCTCGAGTCGCATCTCGAGGCGCGGCTCTGGAACGACGTGTTCACCTTCTCCGAGGAGCGGATGGCGCTTCCCGCCGGCAGCATCCGGGCCACGGTGCTCATCGAGACCATCCCCGCCGCGTTCGAGATGGACGAGATCCTCTGGGAGCTGCGCGAGCATGCCTCGGGCCTGAACGCCGGCCGCTGGGACTACCTCTTCAGCATCATCAAGGTGTTCCGCGACGCCGGACCCGAGTTCGTGGTGCCCGACCGGGCGTCGGTCGCGATGACCGCGCCCTTCATGCGCGCGTACACCGAGCTGCTCGTGCAGACCTGTCACCGTCGCGGTGCGTTCGCGATGGGCGGCATGGCCGCGTTCGTGCCCAACCGCGCCGACCCCGAGGCGACCGCGGTCGCGTTCGAGAAGGTGCGCGCCGACAAGACGCGCGAGGCGGGCGACGGGTTCGACGGGTCGTGGGTCGCACACCCCGACCTCGTGCCCGTGTGCCTCGAGGTGTTCGACGGCGTGCTCGGCGACCGGCCGAACCAGCTCGACCGGCAGCGCCCCGAGGTCGCGGTGACCGCCGCCGACCTGCTCGACGTCGCCGCGATGGGCGGTCAGGTCACCGAGGCGGGCCTGCGCACGAACCTGTCGGTCGCGGTCGCGTACCTCGCGGTCTGGCTCTCGGGCAACGGCGCGGTCGCGCTGCACAGCCTCATGGAGGATGCCGCGACCGCCGAGATCTCGCGCTCGCAGGTGTGGCAGCAGTTGCGGCACGACACCGTGCTGGCCGACACCGGGCGCCGGCTCACGCCCGAGCTCGTGCGCGAGGTGCTCGACGAGGAGGTCGCCGCGCTCCGCGCCGACGTGCCGCCCGACCGGTTCGCCGCCTACTACGAGCCGGCGGCGCGACTGGTCGCCGAGTTCTGCCTCTCCGACGACTACGTCGACTTCCTCACCCTGCCCGCCTACGAGCTGCTGGAGTGAGCGTGCGCACCGCGCTCTCCGCTGCCGACCTCGCTGCCGCCGATGCCAGGCTCGCCTCGACCGACGCGCTGCTCGCGACCGCCTACCCGGGCGACGACGGGTCACGCCAGCCCGTGCACACCGTGTACGTGCCGGCCGACCGCTACACGCCCGAGCTGCCGACGGTATGGAGCCGCGAGGCGCTCGCCGCGGCGGAGGCGGCGGGCGGCCTCGAGGCGCTCGCGCGTGCGGTCGGCCTGGACCCGACGATCGCGCCCGTGGCCGCGTCGCGCGTGTACGAGAAGCTCGAGCGCGAGCCGATCGAAGACCTCAGGATCGACTTCGAGGACGGCTACGGCGACCGCGGCGACGACGTCGAGGACGCCGACGCGGTCCGCGCCGCGAAGCGCGTCATCGCCGCCGAGGGCGCGCACTTCGCGCCGCCCGACATCGGCATCCGGTTCAAGTCGTTCGAGGCCGCGACGCGCGCCCGCGGCATCCGCACCCTCGACCTGTTCGTCACCGCCCTCGTCGAGCACGGCGGCCTGCCCGACGGGCTCGCGCTCACGCTGCCGAAGGTGTCGACCGTCGCGCAGGTGCAGGCGATGGCGGAGGTCGCGACCGCCCTGGAACGCGCGCTCGGCCTCGACGACGGGCGCCTGCGGTTCGAGGTGCAGGTCGAGACGCCGCAGCTGATCCTCGGCGCCGACGGGCTCTGGCCCGTGGCCCGGCTCTCGCTCGCCGCGCCCGGCCGCATCAGCGGGCTCCACTACGGCACATACGACTACAGCGCGGCCCTCGGCATCGCGCCCGGGCAGCAGTCGATGGAGCACCCGGCGGCGGACTTCGCGAAGCAGGCCATGCAGGTCGCCGTCGCGGGCACCGGCATCCGGCTGTCGGATGGCTCGACCAACGTGCTCCCGGTCGGCGACCGCGCCCGCTCGGCCTGGCGGCTGCACGCCCGGCTCGTGCGCCGCTCGCTCGAACGCGGCTTCCCGCAGGGCTGGGACCTGCACCCCAACCAGCTGCCGACGCGGTTCCTCGCGACCTACGCGTTCTACCTCGACGGGTACCCCGAGGCCGCGGCGCGGCTCGGCCACCACCGCGCGCAGACCATCGGCGACGTGCTCGACGAGCCCGCGACGGTGCGCGCGCTCGCCGGCTTCGTGCTGCGTGCCATCCGCTGCGGTGCCATCCCTGGCGCCGAGGTCGCGGCCGACACCGGATACGACGAGGCGTCGCTGGCGGCGCTCGCGTACCCGAGACGTGAGCGGTCGACGGCGACCGCACCCACCACCCGAGACCAGGAGGCGACGTGAGCTACTTCACCCCGGCGGGCGGCCTGCCCGACCAGACCGAGCTCCTCACCGACCGCGCGATCGTGACGCCCGCGTACACGTTCATCCCGAAGGGCGTGCTGCGCGACATCGTCACGAGTAACCTGCCGGGGTTCACGAAGACGCGCGCGTGGATCCTCGCGCGTCCGATCGCGGGGTTCGCGACCACGTTCTCGCAGCTCATCGTCGAGATCGGGCCCGGCGGCGGCGCCGAGCGCCCCGAGCAGGAGCTCGGCGTCGAGGGCGTCGTGTTCGTGACATCCGGCTCACTGACCCTGACGCTCGAGGCCGAACGCGAGCAGCACGTGCTCGGGCCCGGCGGGTACGCCTACCTCGCGGCGGGCGAGCGCTGGTCGATCGCGAACGCGGGCGGCGAGGCGGTGAGCTTCCACTGGATCCGCAAGGCGTACGAGCCGCTCGAGGGCCACACGGCCACGTCGTTCGTCACACGCGACCAGGACGTGGTGCCGCAGCCGATGCCCGGCACGGACGGCGCGTGGGCGACGAGCCGCTTCGTCGACCCCGACGACCTCGCGCACGACATGCACGTGAACATCGTGACGTTCCAGCCCGGGGGATCGATCCCGTTCGCCGAGACGCACGTGATGGAGCACGGGCTGTTCGTGCTCGAGGGCAAGGGCGTGTACCGGCTGAACGACGACTGGATCGAGGTCGAGGCCGGCGACTTCATGTGGCTCCGGGCGTTCTGCCCGCAGGCCTGCTACGCCGGCGGGCCGGGGCCGTTCCGGTACCTGCTGTACAAGGACGTCAACCGGCAGGTGCGGCTGAGCGACGGCCTCGGCGGGGGACAGGGCGGGCACCTCTCGAGCGCCGCCTTCTCGAATTATCCAAGTGGACAATTCGAGCGGTGACGGCTAGCGTCGACCCCATGCGAATCCTCCTCATCGGTGCGGGGGGCGTGGGCGATGCCATCGCCAAGATCGCCGCCCGCCGCTCCTTCTTCGAGCTGATCGTCGTGAGCGACTACGACGAGTCCCGCGCCCGCCGCACGGTCGACTGGATCGCCGGCCGCCACGGCGACGAGGTCGCGGCCCGGTTCGCCACGGCGCAGGTCGATGCGAGCGATCCGGAGGTCGTGGCATCCGTCGCCCGCGCCCACGGCGCCACGCACGTGATGAACGCGGTCGAGCCGAAGTTCGTGCCCTCGATCTTCGCCGGCGCGCTCGCCGCGGGCGCCGACTACCTCGACATGGCCATGAGCCTCTCGGAGCCGCACCCGACCGACCCCTACGCCGAGACCGGGGTCAAGCTCGGCGACGACCAGTTCGCGCAGGCCGACGACTGGGAGCGGGCCGGCCGGCTCGCGCTCGTCGGCATGGGCGTCGAGCCCGGGCTCTCCGACGTGTTCGCGCGCTACGCGGCCGACCACCTCTTCAGCGAGATCGACGAGCTCGGCACGCGCGACGGCGCCAACCTCGTCGTGCGCGACGACGCCGGCAACGAGATCTTCGCGCCGTCCTTCTCGATCTGGACCACCATCGAGGAATGCCTGAACCCGCCGGTCGTCTGGGAGCAGGACCGCGGATGGTTCACCACGCCGCCGTTCTCGGAGCCCGAGGTGTTCGAGTTCCCCGAGGGCATCGGACCGGTCGAGTGCGTCAACGTCGAGCACGAGGAGGTGCTCCTCATGCCGCGCTGGGTCGACGCGAAGCGCGTGACGTTCAAGTACGGCCTCGGCGACGAGTTCATCGGCGTGCTGAAGACGCTCAACCTGCTCGGGCTCGACTCGACGCGGCCGATCCGCGTGCGCAGCGCCGCCGGGCCCGTCGAGGTCGCGCCGCGCGACGTGGTCGCCGCCGCGCTGCCCGACCCCGCCACGATCGGCCCCCGCATGACGGGCAAGACGTGCGCCGGGCTCTGGGTGACGGGCCGGGGCACGGATGGCGCGCCTCGCGAGGTGTACCTCTACCACGTGAGCGACAACGAGTGGACGATGCGCGAGTACGAGGCGCAGTGCGTCGTGTGGCAGACCGCGCTGAACCCGGTGATCGCGCTCGAGCTGCTCGCGACGGGGGCGTGGTCGGGCGTCGGCGTGCTCGGGCCCGAGGCGTTCGACGCGCAGCCGTTCCTCGACCTCATGGCGCGCGCCGAGGCCGACGGCGGGTACGGCCAGCCGTGGGGGATGGAGGACCGGCTCGCGCGCTGAGCGGGCGCCGCGCCCTCCCACGCTTCCCGCGCCGCCCGCCGCCCGCTGAAGTACCGCTTCTGCGATGGAGTGCGCTCCCGAGCGTGCCTCCTTCGCAGAATCGGCACGTGAATGGCGCGTGGGTCGCGGCGGACGTGACGCGATAAGGTCGCGGGCATGACGGATGGCGCGAGCGCGGGCCCCACGGCGGTGCCGGCGCCGTCGGCCGACGACGCGGCCGCGGCGCGCGCGCTGGCGGACGCCGCCGACGCGCGCGGCGGCATCCTGACCCGTCAGGCCCGCCCCGAGGAACTCGCCGGCGCGCTCGCGCGCTTCGACGCGACCTGGGGTGCCGGCCGCACGGTCGACCTCGCGTCGCTGAAGGCGATCGCCCACGCGGGCAACACCGTCCTCGTCGCCGTGCCGGCGCCCCGGCGAGCCGTTCTCGACTCACGCGAATCGGCCCCTGCGGGGGCCGATTCGCGTGAGTCGGTGTCGGGCGCGCGGCGTGAGGATCACGACTCACGCGAAATCGCCCCCAGAGGGGCCGATTCGCGTGAGTCGGTGCTCGACGTGCCGCTCGGGGCGGCGCTCGGGTTCCTGGGCTGGGCGGGCGGCCTGCACGTGCACTCGCACATGAACGCCGTCGACCCAGCGGCGCGCGGGCGGGGGATCGGCGTCGCGCTCAAGCTGCGCCAGCGCGCGATCTGCCTCGAACACGGCGTCGACGAGGTGCGCTGGACGTACGACCCGCTCATCCGTCGCAACGCGCGCATGAACCTCGTCCGCCTCGGCGCCGAGGTGATCGCCTATCACCCCGACTTCTACGGCGAGCTCCGCGACGCGATCTCGGGCGGCGACCGCAGCGACCGGTTCGAGGTGCGCTGGCGGCTGAGGTCGCCACGCGTCGCGAGGGCGCTCACCCGGATGCCGCAGCCGGCCTGGCGCGCCGAGGGCGGGCTGCCGCTCGTGGCCGACTTCGAGGGCGTGCGCGCCGCCGATCCGCGCGCGGCCGCCGCGCTGCGCGACGCCTCGCGGGAGGCCTTCGCCGCGCTCGCCGACGGGCGGCTCCGACCCGAGCTCGACGCGAACGGCGACTACGTCTTCACCGCCGACGACGCGGATCGCGCCCCCGACCACGCGCCCGATCGCTTTACAACGTTGTAGACTACCGGCGACGAGGAGGCGCCCATGGCAGTCACACTGCACGACGTGGCCCGGCTCGCGGGGGTCTCGATCAAGACGGTCTCGAACGTCATCAACGACTACCCGCACATCCGGCCCGCGACCCGCGAACGCGTCGAGCACGCGATCGCGCAGCTCGGCTACACGCCGAACCTGACCGCCCGCAACCTGCGATCGGGTCGCACCGGTGCGATCGCGCTGGCCGTCCCAGACCTCGGGCTCGCCTACTTCGCCGAGCTCGCCGCGTCGGTCATCGCCGCCGCCGAGGCGGCTGGGGCGGTCGTGCTCGTCGAGCAGACGGGCGGCGACCGCGATCGCGAGCTCGAGCTGCTGCGCAGCCCACGGCTGAAGCTCACCGACGGCCTCATCTTCAGTGCGCTCGGCATGGGCCAGGAGGATGTCGCGGCGCTCGAGGTGCCGTACCCGCTCGTCCTCCTCGGCGAGCGGATCTTCCACGGCCCGACCGACCACGTCACGATGCGGAACATCGACGCCGCGCGCGCGGCGACCGACTACCTGCTCGCGTCGGGACGGCGCCGCATCGCCGTCGTCGGGGCGCACCCCGGCGAGGTGATCGGCTCGGCCGGACTCCGCCTCCGCGGGTACCGTGAGGCGCTCGCCGCCGCCGGCGTGCCGTACGACGACTCGATCGTCGTCGAGACGACGCTCTGGCATCGGGCCAACGGCGCCGATGCGATGCGCGAGCTGCTCGCCCGCGGCGCGGACTTCGACGCGGTGTTCGGCCTCAACGACACGCTCGCGCTCGGCGCGATGCGCGTGCTGCAGGAGGCGGGCCGACGCGTGCCGGACGACGTGGCCGTGGTCGGCTTCGACGGGCTCGACGAGGCCGAGTACTCGATCCCGTCGCTGACGACCGTCGATCCGGGGCGCAGGTGGATCGCCGAGACGGCCGTGAGCACGCTCCTGCGGCGCATCGAGCTGGGCGACGCCGCGGGCGTGCCGGAGCTGAGGCTCGCGGAGTTCCGCATCGTCGAGCGGGAGTCGGCGCCGTCCGCGCCCGACTGGTCGCCGGCCCCGACCGGCCGGGAGGATGCCGCGCTGCCCGATGTGGTCGTGCCGGTGGCGGATGTCGCGGCATCCGTGCCCGCGCCGTCCTGAACTTCGCGTCACGCGCTTGACAGGGACGAGAAGTCGCGTCACCATACTTCTACAACGTTTACCTACAACGTTGTAGAACTACCGAACTCGGCGCGGAGTCCTCCTCCGCGGCCGCACGCACATCGCACGCGACAACGGTGTCCCCGCACCGCGAGAGGAAACACAGAATGAAGACCAAGGTCATCGCCGCGACCGGCGCCGTCGCCGTTGCGGCGGCCGCGCTGACCGGCTGCAGCACCGCCGGGCAGGGCGACTCCTGCACGAACGAGATCCTGAACCCCGAGGCGACGCAGGTCAGCGTCTGGGCCTGGTACCCCGCCTTCGAGCAGGTCGTCGACCTGTTCAACGAGACCCACGACGACGTGCAGGTCTGCTGGACCAACGCCGGACAGGGCAACGACGAGTACACGAAGTTCTCGACCGCGATCGAGTCGGGCTCGGGAGCGCCCGACGTGATCATGCTCGAGTCCGAGGTGCTCTCGAGCTTCTCGATCCGCGACGCGCTCGTCGACCTGACCGAGTTCGGCGCGGACGACGTCAAGGACGACTACACCGAGGGTGCGTGGAAGGACGTCTCGAGCGGCGACGCGGTCTTCGCCATCCCGGTCGACGGCGGCCCCATGGGCATGCTCTACCGCCAGGACATCCTCGACCAGTACGGCATCCCGGTGCCGACCACGTGGGACGAGTTCGCAGCCGCCGCGCAGGCGCTGAAGGATGCCGGAGCGCCCGGCGTGCTCGCCGACTTCCCGACGAACGGCCGGGCGTACAATCAGGCGCTCTTCGCGCAGGCCGGCTCGGTGCCGTTCGAGTACGACAGCGCCGACCCGCAGTCGATCGGCATCGAGGTCGACGACCAGGGCGCGAAGGACGTGCTCGCGTACTGGGACGGCCTCGTGAAGCAGGGCCTCGTCGCGACCGACGACGCGTTCACCGCCGACTACAACACCAAGCTCGTCGACGGCAGCTACGCGATCTACGTCGCCGCGGCCTGGGGCCCGGGCTACCTGCAGGGCCTCGCGGATGCCGACGCCGACGCCGTCTGGAAGGCCGCGCCGGTCCCGCAGTGGGACGCCGCGAACCCGGTGCAGATCAACTGGGGCGGTTCGACCTTCGCGGTGACGAGCCAGGCCGACGACACGGAGGCCGCCGCCACCGTGGCCAAGGAGATCTTCGGCACCGAGGAGGCATGGAAGATCGGCATCGAGGAGGCCGCGCTGTTCCCGCTGTGGAAGCCCATCCTCGAGTCCGATTACTTCCGCGACCTCGAGTACCCGTTCTTCGGGGGCCAGCAGATCAACAAGGACGTCTTCCTCGAGGCCGCATCCGGCTACACCGGGTTCACCTTCAGCCCCTTCCAGAACTACGCCTACGACCAGCTGACCGAGCAGCTCTACGCGATGGTGCAGGGCGAGAAGAGCTCCGACGAGGCGCTCGACGACCTTCAGGCCTCGCTCGAGGCATACGCGACCGAGCAGGGCTTCACGGTCGAGTGAGCCCCCGGTGGGGCCGGCCCGCGCCGGCCCCACCCGCCCCGATCCATCCATCGGAGACACCCACCGGACGGAAACCACCATGACCACATCCCACGTCGCGGCCCCGCCGACGACGCCGCGCGCCATCCGCCCGCAGCGACACGGGGCGAGCCTCGAGCGCAAGCGGCAGCGCGTCGGCTGGCTCTTCGTCACGCCCTTCCTCGTCGTGTTCGCCGCCTTCCTCGTGTTCCCGCTCGTCTACGCGTTCGGGATGAGCCTGTTCACCTCGACGCTCGCGACCGGCACCAAGTTCACCGGTGCCGCGAACTACGTCAAGGCGTTCACCGACCCGCTCTTCCTCGAGGGCCTCGGGCGCGTCGCCGCATACGCCGTCGTCATGATCCCGGCGCAGCTCATCGTCGCGCTCGCCGCCGCGCTCGTGCTCGACACGCTCGCGACCCGCCTGTCGCAGCTCTCGCGACTGCTCATCTTCGCGCCGTACGCGATCCCCGTCGTCATCGGTGCGCTCATGTGGAGCTTCCTCTACAGCCCGCGTTTCGGTCCGGCCGCGACGATCTTCGACGCCGTCGGGCTCGCGACGCCCGACTTCCTGGCCGCCGGCACCATCTTCGGCAGCCTCGTCAACATCGTCACGTGGCAGTGGTCGGGTTACTACATGGTCGTGATCTACGCGGCGCTGCGCTCGATCGACCCTGCGGTCTACGAGGCGGCGCGCATCGACGGCGCGAACGGCTGGCAGACCGCGACGCGGATCAAGGTGCCCATGATCTCGTCGTCGATGGTCATGGTGATCACCTTCGCGCTCATCGGCACGCTGCAGTTCTTCACCGAGCCCGTCGTGCTCCGCAACGTCGCGCAGGGCGCGATCGACGCGGCCTACACGCCCAACATGTACGCGTTCTCGCTGGCCTTCTCGTACAGCCAGTTCAACTACGCCTCCACCATCGCGTTCGCGCTCGGCATCCTCGTGTTCGCCGGCTCGTACGTGTTCCTGTTCCTCACGCGCAAGCAGAGCGGACTGAAGTGATGACCACCACCACCACCACGACTCCCGCCGGCACCCGCGCCGAAGCGCTCACGACCGTCACCGGCCTGCCCGACCACATCGACCACAGTGCCGGCCGCCGTCGCCGCGGCCAGCGGCGCATCGGCTCGCACGTCTTCCTCATCATCCTTGCGATCTACTTCGTGATCCCGATCTGGTGGCTCTTCGTCGCCGCGACGAAGAGCACCTCGGGGCTGTTCTCGAGCCCGGCGTTCTGGTTCGACGACCCGGCGCAGCTCTTCGTCAACATCCAGGGCCTGTTCACCCACCAGGGCGGCATCTACTGGCGGTGGCTGGCCAACTCGTTCCTGTACGCCTTCGCGGGCGGCGCGGGTGCCACGGTGCTCGCCATCCTCGCCGGGTACGGGTTCGCGAAGTACCGGTTCCGCGGCCGTGGGGCGGTGTTCGGCGTCATCCTGGGCTCGATCATGGTGCCGCTGACGGCGCTCGTGGTGCCGACGTTCATGCTGCTCAGCCAGTACGGCCTGATCAACACGCCGTGGGCCGTCATCCTGCCGTCGCTGCTCAGCCCGTTCGGCGTCTACCTCATGCGCGTCTACACGCAGGACGCGGTGCCCGACGAGATGCTCGAGGCGGCCCGCATCGACGGCGCGGGGGAGTGGCGGACGTTCTTCCAGGTCGCGCTGCCGCTGCTGAAGCCCGCGATCGTGACGGTCCTGCTGCTCTCGGTGGTCGGCACGTGGAACAACTTCTTCCTCCCGCTCGCCGTGCTCACCGACCCGCAGCTGCTGCCGGTCACCGTCGGCCTCAACCGCTGGACGGCGCTCTCGAACGCGGGCGCCGGCGGCGAGCAGGTGTGGAACCTCATCACGTCGGGCGCGTTCATCTCGGTGCTGCCGCTCATCCTGTCCTTCCTGTTCCTGCAGCGGTACTGGCAGGGCGGGCTGGCGATCGGCAGCGTCAAGTAGCGCACCCATGAACCGAGTGGATGTCGCGCCCGCGACATCCGGCCACCATCACGACCCACGACCACGCGGCCGCACGGCCATCACGCACAGGAAGCACCACATGCCCAGCGCACGCCTCACCATCGATCCCCACTTCGCCATCGGACGCATCCAGCGGAACGTCTTCGGCGGCTTCGTCGAACACCTCGGCCGGCACGTCTACGACGGCATCTTCGAGCCCGGGCACCCGACCGCGGATGCCGACGGCTTCCGCCAGGACGTCATCGACCTCGTGAAGGAGCTCGGCGTCTCGACCATCCGCTACCCGGGCGGCAACTTCGTCTCGGGCTTCCGCTGGGAGGACTCCGTCGGCCCGCGCGACCGGCGTCCCCGCCGGCTCGACCTCGCCTGGCACTCGACCGAGACCAACGAGGTGGGGCTGCACGAGTTCGGCGACTGGCTCGAGAAGGTCGGCAGCGACCTCATGCTCGCCGTGAACCTCGGCACGCGCGGCACGCTCGAGGCGCTCGACCTGCTCGAGTACGCGAACATCGCCGGCGGTACGACGCTGTCGCAGCAGCGCATCGACAACGGGCGCACCGACGCGTTCGGCGTGAAGATGTGGTGCCTCGGCAACGAGATGGACGGCCCGTGGCAGCTCGGGCACCGCTCGGCCGACGATTACGGCAAGATCGCGTCGCAGACCGCGAAGGCCATGCGCCAGCTCGACCCGTCGGTCGAGCTCGTGGTGTGCGGCTCGTCGAGCGCGCACATGCCGACGTTCGGCGAGTGGGAGCGCGTGGTGCTCACGCACACGTACGAGGACGTCGACTACATCTCGTGCCACGCGTACTACGAGGAGCGCGACGGCGACCTGGGCTCGTTCCTCGCCTCGGCGGTCGACATGGACGGCTTCATCGAGACGGTCGTCGCGACGGCCGACCACGTGAAGGCCGTGCTGGGCAGCTCGAAGACCGTGAACATCTCGTTCGACGAGTGGAACGTCTGGTACATCGAGCGCTTCCACGGCGTCGACAAGATCGAGGGGATCGACAACTGGCCGGTCGCGCCGCGCCTGCTCGAGGACATCTACTCGGTCGCCGACGCGGTCGTGTTCGGCAACCTCATGATCTCGCTCATCAAGCACGCCGACCGTGTCACCAGCGCCTCGCTCGCGCAGCTCGTGAACGTGATCGCGCCGATCATGACCGAGCCCGGCGGGCCCGCATGGCGGCAGACCACGTTCTTCCCGTTCTCGATCACCTCGCGCCTTGCCCAGGGCGACGCGCTCGAGCTCAAGCTCGACGCGCCCACGTACTCGACGAAGGCGTACGGCGAGGTGCCGCTCGTCGACGCGGTCGCGACGCACGACGCGGAGACCGGGCGGACCGCGGTGTTCCTCGTGAACCGCAGCGTCTCGGAGCCCGTGACGCTCACGATCGACCTCGGCTCGCTCGGCGAGGTCTCGGTGCTCGAGACGCACACGATCGCCGACGACGACGTGTACGCGAAGAACACGCTCGCCGAGCCCGAGCGGGTCGCGCCGCGCGCGAACGAGTCGGCGGCGATCGACGGCGGCGAGCTCACCGTCACGCTCCCGCCGGTGTCCTGGACGGCGATCTCGCTCGGCTGAGCCGCCCCGGAGGGTCGAGGAGCGCCGGAGGCGCGTCCTCCGGTGAGGGTCGAGGGGCGCCGCAGGCGCGTCCCCGTGAGGGTCGAGGAGCGCCGGAGGCGCGTCCCCGTGAGGGTCGAGGAGCGCCGGAGGCGCGTCTCGAGACCCGGTCCCCGCGACGAACCCGGATGCCGCGACCCCCCGCACCCACGTGCGGGCCGCGGTCGCGGCATCCGTCGCCCTCGGAGGTGCGTTCCGAGACGCAGGCATCCCGCGCGCTGACCCCGAGCGCGCACACCGACGCGCGAATCACGAGAGGATCGACGACATGAGCGCAGCGGGCCGCAACTGGGCGGGCAACCTCGAGTACCAGGCGGAGCGCATCGTGCACCCCGCGTCGATCGACGAACTGCGCGACGCGCTCGCCGGCCCTGGTCCCGTGCGCGTGCTGGGCACGCGGCACACGTTCAACGACCTCGCCGACACCGACGGCACGCTCATCGCGACCGACCGGCTGCCGGTCGAGGTCGACGCGGGCAGCGGGCCCGGCGCGGTGCGGGTGAGCGGCGGCATCCGTTACGGCGACCTCGCCCCCCGCCTCCAGGAACGTGGGCTCGCGCTCGCGAACCTGGCGTCGCTGCCGCACATCTCGGTCGCAGGCGCGACTGCGACCGGCACGCACGGATCGGGCGACCGCATCGGCTCGCTCGCCTCGGCCGTGCGCGCGGTCGCGTTCCTCACGCCCGGCGGCGAGCACGTGTCGTTCGCACGCGGCGACGCCGACTTCGACGGCGCGGTCGTGCACCTCGGCGCGTTCGGCGTCGTCGTGGCGGTCGAGCTCGACGTCGAACCGACCTACGACGTGGCGCAGACCGTGTTCGAGGCGCCGCGATGGGACGCGATCCTCGCCGACCTCGACGCGACCACGTCGCTCGGCACGAGCGTCAGCATCTTCACGCGCTGGTCCGACACCGAGACGGCCGACCAACTCTGGGTCAAGCAGCGGCTGCCCTTCGAAGCGGATGTCGCGGAGCGCCGTCGCGCGATCGTGCAACGCCTCGGCGCGCGGCCGGCGTCGGTGCCGCGGCATCCGATTCTGGGGCTGCCCGCCGACGCCTGCACGGCGCAACTCGGTGAACCGGGCCCGTGGTACGAGCGGCTGCCGCACTTCCGCCTCGAGTTCACGCCGTCGGCCGGCGAGGAGCTGCAGTCGGAGTACCTCGTGCCGCCCAGCGACGCGGTCGCCGCGATCGAGGCGGTGCGCGCGCTCGCCGCGCGCATCGCGCCGCTGCTGCAGGTGTGCGAGGTGCGCACGGTCGCCGCCGACACGCTCTGGCTGAGCCCCGCGTACCGCACCGACGTCGTCGGCCTGCACTTCACCTGGGTGCGCGACCAGCCGGCCGTCGAGGCGCTGCTGCCTTCGCTGGAGGCGGCGCTGCCGGCGACGGCCCGCCCGCACTGGGGCAAGCTCTTCACGCTGCCCGGCGACGAGGTGCGCGGCCGCTACCCGCGCTTCGACGACTTCGCCGCGCTGCGCGCCCGCCTCGACCCCGCAGGCCGCCTCCGCAACGCGTACCTCGCCCGCCTCGGCCTCTGACGCGTGGCGATCCGTCTCCGCGCTCGCCCGCTCCACCCGGGGCGAATCGAGAAGTCGCGTTCGGCGGGTCGTACCGTGCATCTGCGACGTTTCGATGGGACACCGTTCGCGCGCGGCAGCGGCGTCGCGTTGCCCCGGGTCGGCCCGTGGATCGAGACGTCGCGTTCGGCGGGTCGTTCCGTGCATCTGCGACTTCTCGGCACCAGGGCCGTGGCCGTGGCCAGGGCCGTGGCCAGGGCCGCGGCCGCGCCAGTGCGCCCGGCGCCCCGGACGGCCGTTCGACCCTGACGTGCCGCGCGCGCTGCGCCAGACTGGTGGCGACGACGAAGCCCGGGAGGCGCGATGACCGAGACCCCGCCACGCATCGAGGCGATCGAGCTGCACCGGCTCGAGGTACCGCTCGTTCGGCCGTTCGAGACGTCGTTCGGCCGCGAGACGGCGCGCGAGGTGCTCCTCGTACGCGTGCGCACCGATCAGGGCGACGGATGGGGCGAGTGCGTCGCCGGTCGCGACCCCTTCTACTCCGGCGAGTACGTCGCCGGCGCGGCATCCGTCATCGAGCGCTACCTCGCTCCGGCGTTGCTGCGGGCTCCGGCGCACCACGTCGTGGACGACGACGGCCACGTGTCGGGCGTGCTCATCGAGGATCCCGCGCACGCCGCCGGCATCTTCGTCGACGACCGCGAGCAGCACATGGCGGATCGGCGGGCGCAGGTCGCAGGGGGCGGTGCGGCGGCGTCGATCGCGAGCGTTCCGCTCGCGGCATGCGTCGCCCCGACCCTGGCCTTCGTCGCCGGGCACCGCATGGCCAAGGGTGCGCTCGAGGCCGCGGTGCTCGACGCCGAACTGCGCGCGCAGGGGCGTTCGATGGGGGAGTGCTTCGGCGCCGCGCGCGAATGGGTCGACTGCGGCGTCTCGGTCGGCATCGCGCCGACGCTCGAGGAGCTGCTCGACGAGGTCACGGGCTACGTCGAGGAGGGTTACCGCCGCATCAAGCTGAAGATCAAGCCCGGCTGGGACCTCGTGCCCGTCGGCGCGGTGCGCGAGCTGCTCGGCCGCGACGCGATGCTGCAGGTCGACGCGAACACCGCCTACACGGCCGACGACATCCCGCTGCTCGCGGGCCTCGACCCGTTCGAGCTGCTGCTCATCGAGCAGCCGTTCGCCGAGGAGGACCTCGCGACGCACGTGCGGCTCGCCGAGGCGGCGTCGACGCCGATCTGCCTCGACGAGTCGATCCTCGACGTGACCACCGCGGTCGACGCGATCGAGCGCGGCGCGACGAGCATCGTGAACATCAAGCCGGGTCGGATGGGCGGCTACCTCGAGGCGCTGCGCGTGCACGATGCGTGCCGCGACCGCGAGGTGCCGGTCTGGTGCGGCGGCATGCTCGAGACGGGCGTCGGGCGCGCGGCGAACGTCGCGCTCGCGGCACTGCCGGGGTTCGTGCTGCCGGGCGACACATCGGCGTCGGCGCGCTACTTCGCCGAGGACCTCACCGAGCCGTTCGTGCTGGGCACCGGCGAGCACCGCGGGCAGTTGCGGGTTCCGGATGGCGCGGGCACGGGCGTGCACGTGCGCGAGGAGCTCGTGCGCGACTGGGCGAGCAGCCCACCGGTCACGATCAGCGCGGGCTGACGCGCCCTCGTGCGGGAGGCCCCTCACCGCCCGCCGGCGACTCGGTCGTGCGCGGATTCGCGGCGAGCACGGGGAGCAGCAGGCCCGCGACGAGCGACCCGAGCGTGCCGAGAACCATGTCCGTGACAGTGTCCTGGTAGGTGAGGACGGTCGCGGGGTCGAGGAACGTCGTGGTGAACCACTCGAACATCTCCCAGGCCGCCGAGAGGGCGGCGCCGATCGTCGTCGTGAGAACCGCATACGAGAGCAGCGGGCGCGGCTGGGTCGCGACATCCGCCACGAGCCGGAGGCGCACGAGGAGGATGTAGCAGGTCGCCGCGGCGATCCCGGTCATCGCGAAGTGCATGACGTCGTCCCACCACAGCACCACGCTGTAGAAGTCGGTCACGCTGCTCCACGTCGACACGAGCGCGATGACGCCGTAGGAGATATCGAGGGCCGGGCGGACGCCGAGCGCGCGGGGCAGCAGCATGGCGACGCTCACGACGGCGAAGCTGGACACGCCCTTCATGCCCCAGCCGAGCCCGGCGAGGGCGATGCTTGCAACGCCGAGCAGGCGCAGGCCGTCGGCGACCAGTTCGGCCGTCCCTCGCGGGCGCCGACGCAGGTTGGCCAGGAGTTCGCGCATCAGGCGACCGGCTGCGCCGGCGGCTCCTCGGAGGTCGCGACCGCCGCGGGCATCGCCGCGCGGTGCGGCCGCGCCATGAGCACGGTGAGCGAGAGCCCCGCCAGCAGCGAGCCGAGGCCGCCGAGCACGAGGTCGCCGATGGAGTCGGTGTAGCCGACGTAGATCTCGTCGTCGATGAAGGTCTTGCCGAACCACTCCCACATCTCCCAGACGGCGCCGAACGCCAGCCCCACGGACGTGGTCACGATCGTGCGCGAGAGCGTGGGGCGCGGGAGCGTCTCGGCATCCGCGACGATGCGGAGCCGATCGAACAGCACGTAGGCGATCGCCGCGGCGAGCCCGTTCATGAGGAAGTGCATGGGCAGGTCCCACCACTTCACGGTCACGTACAGGTCGGTCACGCTGCTCCACACCGACACGAGGGCGATGACCCCGAAGATGATGTCGAACGCGGGTCGCACGTCGAGCGCCCGCGGGATCAGCATCCCGCCGCTGACGAGCGCGAGGCTCACCGCTCCCACCGGGCCCCAGCCGATGCCGGCCACGACGATGCACACGAGCGCGATGACGCGCAGGCCGTCGGCGACGAGCTCGGCGGGCCCGTTCGGGCGCCGGCGCAGGTTCGCGAGCATCTCGTGCATCATCCATGTCCTTCCGTCGACGCCTGGCCGCCGCCGGCCCGCCGGTGCCGCAGCACCGCCTGGACCGGTTCGTGGTCGGATGGCGCGTTCCCGTCGAATCTCATGGCGTTGATGCCGGCCTGCAGCACCTCGACCCCGTCGTCGACGAGGATGTGGTCGATGCGCCGCCCGCCGACCCTGCGCCGACGATATCCCGAATAGGTGCCCCACTGGGGCGTGATCCGCTCGTCGGCCTCATCCCAGACGTCGCGGAGGCCGTCGTTCATAAGGTTCCGGTGCACCGCGGACTGCTCGTCGGCGTTGAGGTCGCCGGTGACGACGACGGCTGCGGCGGGGTCGGCGGTCCGGGCCGCCTGCGCGAGTCGCGCGATCATCCGCGCCGAGTGCAGCCGCGAGCGCCACGAGATGTGGTCGAGGTGGGTGTTGAACGCCATGAGGCGGGCGCCGGTCTCGAGGTCGGTGAACTCGGCCGTGACGAGGATGCGCCGGGTCACGTTGCCCCACGAGCGGGAGCCGTGCAGGTCGGGGGTCGCCGAGAGCGCCAGCTGGCGCCACGCGGTGAGCTCGAGCCGCGTCGCGTCGTAGTAGATCGGGCAGCGCTCGCCGCGGCCGGATGGATCGCGTCCGGTGCCGACCCATCGATACCGGTCGCCGAGCCCGTCGGCGATGCTCTGGACCTGGTCGGCGAGCGCCTCCTGCACCCCGAGGAGGGTCGGCTGCTCGATGGTGAGCAGCCGGCGAACCAATGGCCGCCGGTGCCCCCAGTCGTCGGGGCTGCCCGTGCGGTAGCGGGGCACGCGGCGGCGGATGTTGAACGTCATCACGTGTAGGTCGGGGGCTCCGACCGGACCGATGAGCGCGGCATCCGTCATACCGCCAGCGTACGCGCGGCCGCGCCCCGGTCGAGGGACCGTCGGCCCGTCGTCGCCGCGCCGCCGCGCGCGCTCAGGGCGCCAGCGGCTGCCGCGCCTCGGGGTAGCCGAGCGCGTTCGGCTCGGTCGTGGCGGGGGTGCGCGCGAGCAGGTCGGTGGGGCACCATCCGGTGATCGCGCCGATGGCGAGGAAGGTGGCGCAGATCCCCGCAGGGATGGCGCACCAGAGGTTGTCGAGGTTGTTCAGCGCGAATGCGGCGAGGAAGACGGCGATCACCGCGCGGATGCCGCGCTCGCCGCGGCTCACGGCGCAGGAGCGCGCGCTGAGCGACCGGGCGAGCCGGCTCACGCCTGCGGCGCCGCAGCCGCCTGCTGCTCCGCGATCTGGCGTCGCACGTCGTCCATGTCGAGCGCCTTCGCGCCCTCGATGACCTGCTCGAGCTGGGCGCCGTTCAGCGCGCCGGGCTGTGCGAAGACGATGATGCCCTGGCGGAAGACGACGAGCGTCGGGATCGAGGTGATGCGGAATCCCGCGGCGAGCGCCTGCTCGGCCTCGGTGTCGACCTTGCCGAAGACGACATCGGTGTGCTGCTCCGACGCGCGCTCGAAGATGGGGCCGAACATGCGGCACGGGCCGCACCACTCGGCCCAGAAGTCGAGGAGCACGATGTCGTTGTCCTTGACGGTGCTCTCGATCGTGTCGTGGGTGATGTTCACGGAAGCCATGCCTCGATTCTACCAGACAATACCCCTGGGGTATTATCGACCGCATGCAGACCCTGTTCCGACGCCCCCGCGCCATCCGCACCGCCCTCGTCGCCGCCACCGGCGCCGCCGCGCTCGCCCTCACCGGCTGCGCCGCCGCCGAGCCCATCGAGCTCTCCTCCGACACGGTCGTCGTCGACGTCCGCACGCCCGCCGAGTACGCCGCCGGCCACCTCGACGGCGCCGTCAACCTCGATCTCACCTCGGGGCAGCTCGCCGCCGAGATCCCCGCGCTCGACGACGACGCCGAGTACGTCGTCTACTGCAAGTCGGGCAACCGCTCGGCGCAGGCGACCGCGCTCATGGACGGCGCAGGCCTCGACGTCACCGACGCCGGCTCGATGCAGCAGGCCGCGGATGCCACGGGGCTGCTGATCGTCAACTGATGCCGTCGAGCCCCGCCGCGAGCTCGCCGATGCGCGCGACGACCTCCGCCCGTTCCTCGTCGCCGTCGAGCAGGAACCACGTCGACGACAGGGCGCACCACGCGACCAGCCAGTCGCGCAGCTGGCGCGGCGCGAAGCCCGTCGCATCGACCACGACCTCGAACTGACGGGCCAGTCGCCCGGGGACGAGCGCGCGCTCGTGCGGGTTGCACAGCACGTTGCACACGTCGAACTCGGCGTCGCCGATCAGCCCCTTGGGGTCGATCGCGAGCCAGCCGCGCTCGCCGAAGTCGAGCACGTTGGCGTGGTGCAGGTCGCCGTGCAGGATCACCGGGTCGTGCGACTCGTCGAGCAGCCGCCGGGCGACCGACGCACCCGCGCGATGCAGCGGCCCGAGCCGGTCGGCGTTCGCGAAGAGCTGGCGGAACCACGTCTCGAGGTCGATGAGCTCGGGCGGCGCGGGCAGGCCCAGCACGCGCTCCGTCTCAGCGTGCAGGCGCCGGCCGACCGAGCAGAGGATGCGGGTCGCCTCGTCGTCGGCGCGCCCGCCCTGGCGAACCATCTCGACCAGGTCTCGCGGGCCGGTCGCGCGCTCGATCAGCACGGCTCCGCCGTCGCGGCGCAGCACGCGCGCCGCGCCGTGCCCGTCGAGCGCGGCGAGCAGGTCGACGGCGCGTTCCTCCTCGTGGACGTGCGCGAGCTTGAGCATCGCAGGGGCGTCGTCCTCGGTGCGGACCGGGATGAGCGTGCTCGTCGCGGTCGTGAAGACGTCGCCCTCGAGGTGGAGCCGCCACCGCCGCAGCCAGGCCAGGTCGGCGGCGTGTCCGGGGTCGACGGGTCCGAGATCGCTCATCCGCTCCAGTATTCCGGTCGACCTCGCACGCCGTGGATAGGATCGGCCCCATGTCGGATGACGCGGTGAAGCGGGCACAGGAGGCGGCCGCGGCCGCCGCGGCGGCGGCCGAGGCGCTGCAGCAGCAGGCGCAGGAGGCGATCCGAAAGGCCGAGGAGGCGGCGGCGCTCGCGAAGGCCGCGGCCGAGGCCGCCGTGCAGGTCGAGGAGCCCCCGGCGGAGCCGGACGCGTCTGTGCGGGGTGAGGAGCGCCCGGCGGAGCCGGATGCGCCTGTGCGGGTTGAGGAGCGCCCGGCGGAGCCGGATGCGCCTGTGCGGGTTGAGGAGCGCCCGGCGGAGCCGGACGCGTCTCGAAACCCGGCCCCGCAACCCGGTTCTGCGACACCCGCACACGGCCCGCTCGGCGCCGACGACGTCGAGCGCATCCGGGCCGGCTACGCGTTCGAGGGCGCCGCGCTCGAGATGGGCGCGCTCGTCAACGGCGAGGCGATGCCCGAGGTGCCCGTGCGCATCCCGCTCGCCATGACCAACCGCCACGGCCTCGTCGCGGGCGCGACCGGAACGGGCAAGACGCGCACGCTGCAGGTGCTCGCCGAGCAGCTCGCCGCGAACGGCGTCGCGGTCTTCGCTGCCGACATCAAGGGCGACCTCTCGGGCGTCGCGACGCCGGGCGCGTCGAGCGAGAAGCTCCTGGCGCGCACCGAGGGGATCGGGCAGGCGTGGAGCGCCGCGAGCTTCCCGACCGAGTTCTTCTCGCTCGGCGGCGTCGGCCGCGGCGTGCCGATCCGCGCCACGATCTCGGGCTTCGGCCCGCTCCTGCTCAGCAAGGTGCTCGGCCTCAACGAGACGCAGGAGTCGAGCCTCGGGCTCGTCTTCCACTACGCGAACAGGAACGGGCTCGCGCTGCTCGACCTCGACGACCTGCGCGCGGTGCTCGCGTACCTCGTGAGCGACGAGGGCAAGGGCGAGCTCGAGGGGCTCGGCGGCCTGTCGAAGGCCACCGTGGGCGTCATCCTGCGCGAGCTCATCACCTTCGCCGACCAGGGCGCCGACGTGTTCTTCGGCGAACCCGAGATCGACACGGCCGAGTTCCTCCGCACCGCCGCCGACGGGCGCGGGGTCATCAGCCTGCTCGAGGTGCCGGGCGTCGCCGACAAGCCCGCGCTGTACTCGACGTTCCTCATGTGGCTGCTCGCCGACCTGTACGGCGGCCTGCCCGAGGTCGGCGACCTCGACAAGCCCAAGCTCGTCTTCTTCTTCGATGAGGCGCACCTGCTCTTCAACGGCGCCTCCGAGGACTTCCTCGCGCAGGTCGTGCAGACCGTGCGCCTCATCCGCTCGAAGGGCGTCGGCGTGTTCTTCGTGACGCAGACGCCGAAGGACCTGCCGGGCGACGTGCTCGCCCAGCTCGGCTCGCGCGTGCAGCACCAGCTGCGCGCGTTCACGCCCGACGACGCGAAGGCGCTGCGCGCGACGGTCTCGACCTACCCGAACTCGGGCTACGATCTCGAGGAGACGCTCACCGTGCTCGGCACGGGCGAGGCGATCGTGACCGTCATGAACGAGAAGGGCGCGCCGAGCCCCGTCGCGTGGACGCGGCTGCGCGCACCCCAGGCGTCGATGTCGCCGAGCGCCGACGCCGCGATCGACGCCGCCGTCGCGGCATCCCCCCTGATGGCGAAGTACGGCACCGCGATCGACCGCGAGTCGGCGCACGAGCTGCTGACGAAGCGGATGGCGGATGCCGCAGCCGCGGCCGACGCCGAGGAGGCCGCGAAGGCGCGGGCCGAGGCCGAGGCCGAGTACGAGAAGATGCAGGCCAAGATCCGCGCCGACCAGGAGAAGGCAGAGAAGAAGGCGCAGGCTGAGTACGACCGCATGATGAAGCGGACCTCCGGCACCTCGCGGTCGCGGTCGCGCACGCCCGAGCGTTCGGCGCTCGAGCAGGTGCTCGGCTCGAAGCAGACCCAGAAGGTCATCGGCCAGGTGCTCACCGGCCTCTTCGGCATGGCGAAGCGGCGATGACGGAGGCCGCGGGGCCGGCGTCCGACGACGGGGCGCGGGCGCCCGTCATCCGCCCCTACCGCGCGGCCGACCGCGACGCGATCGCGCGCATCTGCCTGCTGACGGCCGCCGGAGGCGGCGACGCGACGGGGCTCTACAGCGACGATGCGCTCATGCCCGAGGTGTACGCACTGCCGTACGTCGAGTACGCGCCCGAGCTCGCGTTCGTGGTGGACGCCGGGGGCGGCGGCATCGGCGGCTACGTGCTCGGCGTCGCCGATACGGCCGCCTTCATCGACTGGTACGCACGCGAGTGGGCGCCGGGCTTCCGCGCGCGACATCCGATGCCGGGCCCGCCCACGGCGTACGAGCCCGCGTACACCGAGGCGCAGCTCATCGCCGACGGCGGCGACCCCGAGCGGATGCGGATCGCCGAGCTCGACGCGTACCCCGCGCACCTGCACATCGACCTGCTGCCCGAGCATCAGGGCAAGGGGCTCGGCCGCCGCCTCATCGACGCGCTGCGAGCGGCGCTCGCCGAACGCGGCGTGCCGGCCGTGCACCTCGGGTTCGATCCGGCGAACACCGGTGCGCGCGCGTTCTACGAGCGGCTCGGGTTCCACGAGCTGCCCTCGAGCCGGCCCGACGCTCCGCTGCTCGGCATCGCGACGCGCTGAGCGCGGGTCGCGACATCCGCCCGCCCTTCGGCGAGGCGCTCGTCGGCGAAGGTGCCGTCAGCGACGGTGCAGCCCGCGACCCTCGAACCAGTACAGGAGCCTCGGGTCGGTCGACCGCAGCTCCGCCAGGGTGACCGGCTCGGGGCGCACCACCTCGTCGACGCCGAGGATGTCGGAGACGAGGTCCATCGACGCGTCGTCCCAGAACGTGCCGCGCATGCGGAACACGCAGCGGCCGTCGTGGTCGATGACGAACAGCTGCCGCGCCGTCTCGAGCGTGTCGCCGCGGTAGGTGTCGAGGCGGAGCACGCCGGCGATGTCGCGGCGCGCGACGCTGTGCATGCGGCCGAGGAAGCCCCGCTCGACGATGCCGTGCGGGCTCACCGTGGCCTCCGTGCGCTGGTAGCGCACCCACGCGACGAGCGCGAGCATGCCGAGCGCGGTCGCGATCAGGACCGACGCGGCCACGGCCGCGGGCCCGAGCGGGCGCATCACCCACGCGAGCGTGACGAGCAGCGGGAGTGCGAGCGCGAGCAGCGGCAGGCCGATGGTCCTCGCGAGAGTGCGGCGGGGCCTCAGCGTGTGCACCCTGAGGCCCCTGCCGCCTGTCGACGCAGCAACGGTGCGGGAGCCCCCTGCGTCCCCACTCCCGAACTTCACCGCTGCTGCCGCTGACATCGGAATCCATGATTCGCCGATGCCGTCGGCACCGCCATTCGGCATTAAGGGGGACTTGCGCCGGCGGCGCGGATGCGCGTGCGGACAGCGGGTTCCGCTTCACGCGCCGGTGCCTCGCCATCGAGTGGGCGATCCTGGCGGTCGCGCTCCGCGCGAGCCCGCCAGGATCGCCCACTCGATGAGCGCGCGCGTGCGCGCTCACGGGCGGATCAGCCGACGATGGGCAGCACCGCCTCGCAGAAGTCGTCGGACCGTCCGGTCGAGCCCTTGACCAGGCCGAGGAACGTGATGAACGTGTCATCCGACGGATCGGCGACGTCCTCGCCGTAGTCGATGAGCACCTCGTAGCGGACCTGGCCCGGGTTGCGCGCGATCGCCTTGCCCGACTCGTCGTACACCGTGGTGTTGCCCGTGGCGAGGACCAGGATCGTCATCGTCCCGTCGTCGTTGACCGTGATCTTGAGGTCCTTGTCGATTCCGCGGCCATGCTCGGTGACGACGCCGTTCTCGCCCGTGTAGACCACGTCGACCGCGTAGTTGGCCTTCCAGTACGGTGCCGTTCCGGGCTTGCGGGAGTTGAAGAGAACGTGGACTTCGCGCGTGATCGCGATGTCCACTGCCACGCCGGCATCGCAGAAGTTGTCGTCCGTGAAGGACTCCTCTTCGGTGAACGTGACGTTCTCGAGCGGGCGGGCGGTCGCGGGCGAGGCGGCGAGCACCGATGCGGCGAGCGCGACGGCGGCTCCGGCGGCGATGGCGCTGCGGCGGCGGGCTGATGCGGACATGCTTCCCCCTTCTCGCGCGGCGAGGCGAGAGGGGCGCTCCGCTGCGCTGCGGGCCGGGCTGCGCGAATCCTTGCGGATCCAGGCGCCGGCGGCCACGCCCGTTCGGGGGTGTTTTCCGCTGGTGGTGGATCAGTCCTCGAGCGCGGAGACGAACGTCAGCGTTGCGTCGCTGATCTGCGAGCGGGCGTCGTCGTCGCTGATGGTCGGAGTGCCATCACCCGCTTGCGGACCGTAGGAACCGAACTGGGCGTGCGAGGCGCCGTCGACCTGCACGAATCGAGCGTCGTCGGGGAGGTCGGCGCGCGAGGCGTCGATCTTCGCCGGAGTGGCAAGGCCGTCCTCCGAGCCGGAGATCGAGAGCACCGGTGCCTGCAGCGACGTGCTGAGGTCGTCCGCGGGATAGGACGCGTAGAGGAGGAGGCCGATCGACGGTGACGTGGCATCCTCGTCGGCGCTGTCGGCGTCGAGGGCTGCGACCGTGCCGCCGAGCGAATGCCCGCCGACGACCCATCCGGCGACGTCGGTGAATTCCGACCGCGCGTCGTCGAAGGCACCGACCGCGAGGAAGGCGATCCCCAACGGCTGCTTCGGGATGACGACGGTATGCCCCGCCTCGGCCAGCGGACGGAGCACGGCGGCGTACGCGCGCGGGTCGACGAGCGCGCCGGGCTGGAAGAAGACGCCGGTGTCATCCGCGCCGGATGTCGGTGCGAACACGATCTCGGTGGCGGTCTCGGTGACCGTGACGGCCGCGTCGGATCGCATCGCCGCGAGTGCGGGCTCGACGGCGGAATACGGACGCAGCCAGGCGGTGAGTGCGAGCCAACCCGCGCCGGCCACGATGGCGAGGATCCGCAACGCGAGCCGCCACGGCCCGGGGCGCATGCCGCCCCGGAGGCCGATGACTCCGGTGAAGACCGAGGCGACGAGCGTCACCGTGAGCCACACCGCGTAGAGGGGATGCCCGTGCACGATCGCTCCCCAGCTCGTGAGGCAGACCCACGCGACGACGAGCACGCCCGCCGCCCCGAGCGCGAGGGTCGCCCAGTCGAGCGCGCCGCGACGAGCGCGGGTGTCGGCGGTGTCCATGGTCCTCCAGTGATGCGAATGAGCGCCGCACCCTTCGGGCGCGGCGCTCATTCGCATTCCGCGGAGGATGGGGGATTCGAACCCCGGTGGAGGCTCTGCGCGTCACCCGGTGTTTCTTGGCGGAGGATGGGGGATTCGAACCCCCGAGGGCTTTCACCCAACACGCTTTCCAAGCGTGCGCCATAGGCCACTAGGCGAATCCTCCTGGGACCCCTCGCGCACCCGCCAGAGCCCGGTTACCCTTGCTGCGTTTCCGCCCTGGGGGAGTTGGCCTGGATGGCGCCACGCGAGGAGCCGTCCGTCAGTCTACCCGAGCGCGCGACCCTCGCGAACCGCGCGCCGTCCGCGACATCCGCTCGCTCGCGGCGCCCGCCGCACTCGCCCGGGATTCCCAGCGAGGCGTCCGACCCGGCCAATAGGCTGGCGGACGTGGCGCACAGCATCTACATCTGCTCCGCGGAAGGCAACACCGGCAAGTCCACCGTCGCCCTCGGCACGGTCGACACGCTGAGTCGGCGCGCGACCCGCGTCGGGGTGTTCCGACCGATCGCTCGTTCGACCGAGGAGCGCGACTACGTCCTCGAGCTGCTGCTCGCGCACGACGGCGTCATCGACCTCGGCTACGACGACGCGATCGGGGTGACGTACGAAGACGTGCACGCCGATCCCGAGGCGGCGCTCGCGACGATCGTTCGGCGGTTCAAGGCGGTCGAGTCGCGGTGCGACGTGGTGGTGGTCATCGGGTCCGACTACACCGATGTCGGCAGCCCCACCGAGCTGGCGTTCAACGCGCGCATCGCGGCGAACCTGGGGGCGCCCGTGCTGCTCGCCGTCGGCGGCCGCGTGCCGCACGGCCGCGGAGCGAGCGAGCGCCTCGGCTACACCGACGCGCGCACGCCCGACGAGCTCGCGCAGCTGACCGAGCTCGCGATCGAGGAGCTCGAGCGCGAGCACGCGACCGTCCTCGGCATCGTGGCGAACCGCGCCGATCCCGACCGGCTCGACCAGGTCATCGAGGCCGTGCGATCTGCGGCCCCCGCGCCATCCGTCGCCGTCTGGGCCATTCCGGAGGACCCCTACCTCGTCGCACCGTCGATGCGGGGCGTGATGCACGCGGTCGGCGGCACGCTGTACGCCGGCGATCCCGAGCTGCTCGAGCGCGAGGCCCTCGGCGTGGTCATCGCGGCGATGTCGATGGAGAACGTGCTGGCGCGGCTCATCGAGGGCTCGGTCGTGATCGTGCCGGGCGACCGCAGCGAGGTGCTGCTCGGGGTGCTGACGGCGAACGCGTCGGCGACCTTCCCGTCGATCTCGGGCATCGTGCTGAACGGCGGCTTCCCGGTGTCCGAGACGGTCGAGCGGCTGATCGAGGGCCTCAAGGCGAGCCTGCCGATCATCCGCACCGAGCTCACCACGTACGACACGGCGCTCGCGATCACGTCGACCCGCGGGCGGCTCGCGGCCGAGTCGCAGCGCAAGCGCGACACGGCGCTGGCCCTGTTCGAGACGCACGTCGACGGTGCGGCGCTGCTCGACCGCCTCGACGTGGCGACGACCGACGTCGTCACGCCGCTGATGTTCGAGTACGGCCTGCTCGCGCGGGCTCGGCAGGCGCGCAAGCACATCGTGCTGCCCGAGGGGTACGACGACCGCATCCTGCGCGCGGCGGCGACGCTGCTCGCGCGCGACGTCGCCGACCTCACCATCCTCGGCGAGGAGATCGAGATCCGCTCACGCGCGATCGGCCTGGGCCTCGACATCTCGAAGGCGACGGTGCTCTCCAACCACGACCACGTGCTCGTGTACCGGTTCGCCGACGAGTACCAGCGTCGCCGCGCGCACAAGGGCGTCACGCTCGAGCAGGCCCGCGACACGGTTCAGGATGTCTCGTACTTCGGCACCATGATGGTCGAGCTCGGGCTGGCCGACGGCATGGTCTCGGGCGCGATCCACACGACGGCGCACACCATCCGGCCGGCGTTCGAGCTCATCAAGACCAAGCCGGGCGTCGACGTGGTCTCGAGCGTGTTCCTCATGGCGCTCGCCGACCGCGTGCTCGTGTATGGCGACTGCGCGATCGTGCCCGACCCGACGGCCGAGCAGCTGGCCGACATCGCGATCTCGTCGGCGGCGACGGCCGCGCAGTTCGGCATCGAGCCGCGCGTGGCGATGCTGTCGTACTCGACGGGCGAGTCGGGCACGGGCGCCGACGTCGACAAGGTGCGCCGGGCGACCGAGCTCGTGCGCGAGCGCGCACCCGAGCTGCCGGTCGAGGGGCCGATCCAGTACGACGCCGCGGCCGATGCGGCGGTCGCGCGCACGAAGATGCCCGAGTCCGATGTCGCGGGGCGGGCGACCGTCTTCGTGTTCCCCGATCTCAACACGGGCAACAACACGTACAAGGCGGTGCAGCGCTCGGCCGGCGCGGTCGCGATCGGACCGGTGCTGCAGGGGCTGAACAAGCCGGTCAACGACCTCTCGCGCGGCGCGCTCGTGCAGGACATCGTGAACACGGTGGCGATCACGGCGATCCAGGCGGCGGCCGGCGACGGCATGGAGCACGGCGCGGGCCCGCTCGAGCAGCTCCAGGCCCGGACGGCCGCGTCGTGACCGCCGTCCTCGTCGTCAACTCCGGCTCGTCGTCGCTCAAGTACCAGCTCGTCGACGTCGAGGCGGGCGCGGCGCTCGCGACCGGCTTGGTCGAGCGCATCGGCCAGCCCGAGGGGCGGGCGACGCACACCGATGCCGCGGGCGCGGAGTTCCGCGACGAGCTCGCGATCCCCGACCACGACGCGGCCTTCGCGTGGATGCTGCGGGCCTTCGCCGAGCACGGCCCGTCGCTCGAGTCGCACGCGCCGGTCGCCGTCGGCCACCGCGTCGTGCAAGGCGGTGCCCGCTTCTTCGAGCCGACGGTCATCACCGAGCTCGTGAAGATCAACATCGACGAGCTGTCGGTGCTCGCGCCCCTGCACAACCCGGCGAACCTCGCGGGCATCGTCGCGGCCGAGCGCGCGTTCCCCGAGGTTCCGCACGTGGCCGTGTTCGACACCGCGTTCCACCAGACGATGCCGCCCGCGGCGTACACCTACGCGATCGACCGGGATGTCGCGGAGCGGAACCGCGTTCGCCGATACGGGTTCCACGGCACATCCCACCGGTTCGTCTCGCGCGCCGCGGCGGCCTTCCTCGGCCGACCGGTCGAGGAGCTGAAGCTCATCGTGCTGCACCTCGGCAACGGCGCGTCGGCGTGCGCGGTCGACGGCGGCCGCTCGGTCGAGACGAGCATGGGGATGACGCCGCTCGAGGGGCTCGTGATGGGCACGCGTTCGGGCGATCTCGACCCGGCGGTGCTGCTGCACCTGCAGCGGAGGGCGCGGCTCGACGTCGACGGCGTCGACGACCTGCTCAACAAGCGCAGCGGCATCCTGGGCCTCGGCGGCCACGGTGACATGCGCGACCTCGTCGCGGCGGCCGAGTCGGGCGACGCGCGCGCCGAGCTCGCGCTCGAGGTGTACTGCCACCGCATCCGGTCGTACGTGGGTGCGTACGCCGCCCAGCTCGGGCGGGTCGACGCGATCGTGTTCACCGCCGGCGTGGGCGAGAACGCGGCCGAGGTGCGCCGGCGGTCGCTCGCCGGACTCGAGGGGTTCGGCGTCGAGGTCGACGCGGCCCGCAACGGCGAGCGCTCGCGCGAGGCGCGCAGTATCTCGACCGACGGCTCGCGGGTCGAGGTGCTCGTCGTGCCGACCAACGAGGAACTCGAGATCGCGCGGCAGACCGTGGAGACCGTGGCGCGCTGACGCGCCATCCGCTCGGCGCTCAGCGCACCGGTCTCAGCGCACGAGCCGCGCGCAGTCGATGCAGAGGGTCGCGGTGGGGCGTGCCTCGAGTCGGGCGACCGAGATCTTCTGGCCGCAGCGCTCGCAGACGCCGTAGGTGCCGGCGTCGATGCGGGCGAGCGCCCGGTCGACGTCGGTGAGCTCGTGCTCGACGTCGTGCAGCACGGCGGTGCGCTGCGACCATTCCTGGCTCATGGTCGGGCCGTCGGGGTCGTGCTCGTCGTCGACGGAACCGTCGTTGCGCGCGTCGCGCACGGCCGAGATGCCCTCGGCCTGCGAGACGAGTCGCTCCTCGGCTTCGCGCTTCTCGGCGAGCAGCAGCTCGCGGAACCGTTCGAGCTGCGCGGCGCTCGTGATGCCCGTCACCTGACCACCTCCGTCGTCGGGCACCGGGCGAGCGGATGGCGCGTGCCGCACCGGTGCGGTTCAGGAATCCTACGCCCACTCACCGACACCGCCGCCGGACGCGCCCGGGCACGGCGGTTCGGGCCCGCACGGGACCGCCCGCGACCGGCCGCGGTGTCGGATGCCGCGACTACCATTGACGCGTGGTCACCGCCCTCTACCGCCGATACCGGCCCGAGACCTTCGCCGAGATGATCGGCCAGTCGCAGGTCACCGAGCCGCTCATGACGGCGCTGCGAACCGACCGCGTGAACCACGCCTATCTCTTCAGCGGCCCGCGCGGGTGCGGCAAGACCACGTCGGCGCGCATCCTCGCGCGCTGCCTGAACTGCGCCGAGGGGCCGACCGACACGCCCTGCGGGGTGTGCCCGAGCTGCGTCGAGCTGTCGCGCGCGGGCGGCGGCTCGCTCGACGTCGTCGAGATCGACGCGGCCAGCCACAACGGCGTCGACGACGCGCGCGACCTGCGCGAGCGCGCCGTGTTCGCCCCGGCGCGCGACCGCTACAAGATCTTCATCCTCGACGAGGCGCACATGGTGACGCCGCAGGGCTTCAACGCCCTGCTCAAGCTCGTCGAAGAGCCGCCCGAGCACGTGAAGTTCATCTTCGCGACCACCGAGCCCGACAAGGTGCTCGGCACCATCCGCTCGCGCACGCATCACTACCCGTTCCGGCTCGTTCCGCCCGCGCCGATGCTCGACTACGTGCAGCAGCTGTGCGACGACGAGGGCGTGCAGGTCGAGCCCGGCGTGCTCTCGCTCGTGGTTCGCGCGGGCGGCGGCTCGCCGCGAGACACGCTGTCGCTGCTCGACCAGCTCATCGCGGGCTCCGAGGGCTCGACCGTGGGGTACGAGCGCGCGGTCGCATTGCTCGGCTACACGCACGGCGCACTGCTCGACGAGGTCGTCGACGCGATCGGCGCCGCCGACGCGGCCGGTGCGTTCGCGGCGGCCGACCGCGTGATGCAGACCGGCCAAGACCCGCGGCGCTTCGTCGAAGACCTGCTCGAGCGCCTGCGCGACCTCATCGTCGTCGCGGCGACCTCGCCCGAGGCGGCCGCCGCGGTGCTGCGCGGCGTCCCGGCCGACGAGCTCACGCGCATGGCCACGCAGGCGTCGGCGTTCGGCGCGGCCGAGCTCTCGCGGGTCGCCGACCTCGTGAACCAGACGCTCACCGAGATGACCGGCGCGACCTCGCCTCGCCTGCACCTCGAGCTGATGCTCGCCCGCGTGCTCGTGCCCGCGAGCGACGCGACCGAGCGTGGCGCGCTCGCCCGGGTCGAGCGGCTCGAGCGCCGGGTCGGGGTGACGGATGCCGCGGCGCCGGCCGACGCGGCTGCTGCGACGTCGTCGGCAGCGCCGGAGCGCGCTGCGGCGTCGTCGGTCGCGCCGGTGCCGTCTGCTGCACGGGTGCCGGCCGCTGCTGCATCGCCTGCTGCGTCGCCGCCGGCCGCGGCTGCGCCGAGCGAGGCATCGGCGTCCGTGAGGGGTTCGCGTGCCGCAGGCACCGGTCCCGCTGCTTCCGATTCCGCTTCCGCGGCCCCCGCACCCGCGCCGGCGCGCACCGACGCCGAGCAGGCTGCGGAGCCGAGCCCGCGCACGAAGCCGGTCGGTCCCGTGACGCTCGAGCTCATGCGCGACGCCTGGCCCGAGATCCTCGCCGTGCTCGAGCGCACGAAGCGCACCGCCTGGATGGCGGCGCTCACCGCTCGCGTCATCGACTACCGCACCGACGATGCCGTACTCGTGCTCGGCTTCCCCAGCCAGAACGACGTGCAAGACCTCCGCGGCGGCACCGGAACCCAGAGCCCGGCCGAGCTCCTCCGCCGCACGATCGCCGAGGTCCTCGGCGTGCAGGTCAAGTTCGTCCCGCGCGTGGTCGCCCCGCACGATGAGCCGGGCGCGTCGTCGACGGCGCCGTCCTCGCCGGCGCCGACGGATGACGGTGGTGCCGCGCCCAGACTTGCATCTGCATCTGCGGCTGCGGCTGCGGCTGCACCGGCACCTGCGCCGTCCGGTCCCGGTGCCGAGCCGCTGACGCCCGCTTCGGGCACGCAGCCGTCTGCGACCCGCGCCGCTGCAGACGTGCCGTCGGCATCCGCCCAGGCCGCAACAGGCGCTGCCCCCGCCGCGTCGCGTGCGCCCCGATCCGGTGGGACGACGAACGCCGCTTCGCGGACGGGAGGGTCGCCCGCGACATCCGCTTCGCCGTCGGCTGCGCCGGCCGGGCCGGTCGATTCGTGGGTCACGGTGGCGATCCCGGCGTCCGACCCCACCGCCGAGCCCGATGCCTCGATGAACGTCGCTGCGACGGCAGCACCGCGCACCGCGACCGCGGTCGCGGATCGTCCCGCCGCGCGCGACGCCTCGCGACGATCACCCGCTCCCGCCGGGCCGTCTGCCGTGGTCGACGAGGTTCCGCCGCCCGACGACGCCGACGCACCGCCGCCCGACGACGAGCCCGACTTCGATCCGGGGTCCGAGCCCGAGATCGATGCGGCAGCCGTCGCCGCCGAACCTGTCGGCCCGACTGCGCCGTCGCGCCCTGCCCGCTCGTCCTCGCCCGCACGCGCGTCCGGCCCCGCGACATCCGGCCCGCCGCAGATCCAGCGGTACGGCGAGGCCGTCGTCCGCGACCTGCTCGGCGCGACGTTCCTCGAAGAGGTCGAGGCGCCGCCCGCTCGATTCGGCGAGCGGGGGTAGCGCGTGTACGAGGGCATCGTCCAGGAGCTGATCGACGAGCTCGGCCGCCTTCCCGGCATCGGACCGAAGTCGGCGCAGCGCATCGCGTTCCACATCGTGCAGACCGAGCAGTTCGACGTGTCGCGGCTCGCCGAGATCCTGCTCGAGGTGCGCGACAAGGTGAAGTTCTGCGAGATCTGCGGCAACGTCGCCGAGCAGTCGACCTGCTCGATCTGCCGCGACCCGCGCCGCGACGCGTCGCTCATCTGCGTCGTCGAAGAGGCGAAGGACGTCGTCGCCATCGAGCGCACGCGCGAGTTCCGCGGCCTCTACCACGTGCTCGGCGGAGCGATCAGCCCGATCGACGGCATCGGCCCAGACGAGCTCCGCATCCGCCAGCTCATGCAGCGCCTCGCCGACGGAACCGTCCGCGAGGTCATCATCGCCACCGACCCCAACCTCGAGGGCGAGGCCACGGCGACCTACCTCAGCCGCCTCCTGACGACCCTCGAGATCCGCGTCACCCGTCTCGCCTCGGGGCTCCCGGTCGGCGGCGACCTCGAGTACGCCGACGAGGTCACCCTCGGTCGTGCCTTCGAGGGCCGCCGCGTCGTCGGTTGACGCGTGCGGGCTGCGGACACCGAGTGGGACATGCCCCGCCCGCACACGGACTGACCGCGACATCCGTTCGCCGGTGCAGTCAGCGCAGCACCTCGACGAGCACGATCCACGAATGGAGGACCGCCGACGCGATCGCGAGGATCGCGCCCGCGGCGAAGAACCACAGGCCTGCGGAAGCGAGGCCGGCCACGAGCAGCAGGCTGCCGATGAGGTAGACGGTGATCGGCACGGTGCCCGCAACGGCCTTCGCCGTCCGCTGCGCCGTCGTGACCAATTGGTCCTGCTTGATCGCGCCGAAGGCCCGCACCTCGAACACCGCTGCGACGCTCGCGCCGGCGAGCACCTCGAGGCCGTACGCCCAGACGGGCTGCCCGGGCGCGAGGCCGAGCGCCGTGGCCGCGAGCGCCAGGAGCAGCGTCGCAAGCGCGGTCGCCATGCGGACCGGGAGCGACCTCGACGCCACGATCGCCTTCACGTTCACCGACATCGCGACGATGAGCAGGCCGGCGAGCGCCGCCGTGGCGCCGGCCATCGCGACATTGAATTGCGACCAGTCCTCGGCGAGTTCGGACATGGCCGCACTCTACCGCTGGCGCGCTGCACACTGCGGTTTACAGGAGTACCGGCGATCGACAGGACGAGATCGCGCGCATCGTCATGTGAATCGCCGGTACTCCTGTAAACCGCGGGTGGCGGGTGGCGGGTGGCGGGTGGCGGCTGGCGGGTGGCAGGGGCGGGTGGCGGCGGACGGCGACGGGAGGCGCGGGCACGGAGCGCGCAAGCCGTTGACGCCCGCGGGCGCCGCCGATACAACGGAGCGCATGAGCGCAGGAACCGAATGGGTCGAGGGGTACGTTCGCGCGTGGGGGAGCAACGACCCCGACGACATCGCCGCCATCTTCAGCGAGGACGCGGTGTACGAGTTCAGCCCCGACGATCCCGATGCGCTCCGCGGCCGCGAGGCGATCATCGCCGGATGGCTCGACTCGAAGGACGAACCCGACGACTGGACATTCGACTGGGAGGTGCTCGTCGAGACCGACGACATGGTCTTCGTGCAGGGGCGCACCGACTATCCGGCGTCGAAGCTCTACGACAACCTGTGGGTCGTGCGTCTCGCACCGGATGGCCGAGCACGCCGTTTCACCGAGTGGTACATGGAACGCGACCGCTGAGCAGGGCGCGCCGCGCCATCCGCGCGCCGCCCCCCGCCGGTACGACCCGCCCGCCTGTGCCATCCGTCACATGGCCGGCCCGGAATGCGCGCCGACATATGATGGACCTTCCGGCGCCGGGTGTCCATCGCCCCGGTCGCCCCGTCCACCCCGACCATCCCGGGAGCGCCCACGTGAGCTTGATCGTGCAGAAATACGGCGGTTCGTCCGTCGCCGACGCGGAGAGCATCAAGCGGGTCGCGAAGCGCATCGTCGAGTCGCGTAAGGCGGGCAACGACGTGGTCGTCGCGGTCTCCGCGATGGGCGACACGACCGACGAGCTGCTCGACCTCGCGCACGAGGTCACGCCGATCCCGGCGCCGCGCGAGCTCGACATGCTCCTGACGTCGGGCGAGCGCATCTCGATGGCGCTGCTCGCCATGGCGATCAAGGGCATGGGGCACGAGGCCCGCTCGTTCACGGGCAGCCAGGCCGGCATGATCACGGATGCCACGCACGGCGCCGCACGCATCGTCGAGGTCACCCCGGTGCGCCTGCGCGAGGCGCTCGACGAGGGCGCGATCGTCATCGTGGCGGGCTTCCAGGGCTTCAGCCGCGAGTCGCGCGACATCACGACGCTCGGCCGTGGCGGCAGTGACACCACGGCGGTGGCGCTCGCGGCGGCGCTCGACGCCGACGTGTGCGAGATCTACACCGACGTCGACGGCGTGTTCACGTCCGATCCGCGCGTGGTGAAGAAGGCGCACAAGCTCGACCGCATCACGAGCGAGGAGATGCTCGAGCTCGCGGCATCCGGCGCCAAGGTGCTGCACATCCGCGCCGTCGAGTACGCGCGTCGCCACGGAGTCACGCTGCACGTGCGCTCGTCGTTCAACAACAGCGAGGGGACCATCGTCTACGACCCCGAGCGTCTTCCCGAAGGAGAAGCTGTGGAAGAGTCCGTCATCGCCGGAGTCGCGGTCGACCTCGGCCAGGTCAAGGTCACCGTCGTCGGCGTGCCCGACGTGCCCGGTGCGGCCGCCAAGATCTTCAAGATCGTCGCGAACACGAACGCGAACGTCGACATGATCGTGCAGAACGTCTCGGCCGCGGCCACGGGTCGCACCGACATCTCGTTCACGGTGCCGAAGTCCGACGGCGAGAAGGCGCTGCAGGCGCTGTCGCAGGCGCAGGAGTCGCTCGGCTTCCAGTCGCTGCAGTACGACGACCAGATCGGCAAGCTCTCGCTCGTCGGCGCCGCAATGCGCTCGGCGACGGGCATCTCGGCGAAGCTGTTCGAGGCGCTGTACGAGGCGGGCATCAACATCGAGATGATCTCGACGTCCGAGATCCGCATCTCGGTGGTCACGCGCGCCGACAGCGTGCACGACGCGGCCGTCGCCGTCCACCGCGCGTTCGACCTCGACGGCGACACCGACGCCGTCGTGTACGCCGGCACGGGTCGCTGACGCGACATCCGGCAGCCTGAACGAGCGGATGTCGCGGCGCGCCGCGCACGCGCCATCCGTCGACCGACTGCCGGATTACAGGAGAACGCTGCCATTGCAGGACGATCGGACACCTCCGGTCCTGTGAATCGTTCGATCTCCTGAATACTGGATTGATGCCACGAGAGGGAGCACCATGGCACACGGAGTGAACATCGGCGTCGTCGGCGCCACCGGACAGGTCGGCGCGGTCGTGCGCCGCCTCCTCGAGGAGCGCGACTTCCCGGTCGCGTCGATCCGCTTCTTCGCCTCTGCGCGGTCGGCGGGCACGACCCTGCCGTTCAAGGGCGAGGATGTCGTCGTCGAGGACGCCTCGACGGCCGACCCGACGGGCCTCGACATCGCGATCTTCTCCGCGGGCGCGACGCTGTCGAAGGCGCAGGCCCCGCGTTTCGCCGCGGCAGGCGTGACCGTCATCGACAACTCCAGCGGCTGGCGCATGGACCCCGACGTGCCCTTGGTCGTGAGCGAGGTCAACCCGCACGCGATCGACGAGGCACGCAAGGGCATCATCGCCAACCCGAACTGCACGACCATGGCCGCGATGCCGGTGCTGAAGGTGCTGCACGACGAGGCCGGCCTCGAGCGCCTCATGATCTCGACGTACCAGGCGGTGTCGGGTGCGGGCCTCGCCGGCGGCGAGGAGCTGCTCGAGCAGGCCCGCGCGGCGGTCGAGCAGGATGCCATCGGCCTCGTGCACGACGGCGGCGCGGTGACGCTGCCCGAGCCCCAGAAGTTCCCGCGCCCGATCGCGTTCGACGTGATCCCGCTCGCGGGCTCGATCGTCGACGACGGCGACCTCGAGACCGACGAGGAGAAGAAGCTCCGCAACGAGAGCCGCAAGATCCTCGAGCTGCCCGGCCTGCGCGTCGCGGGCACGTGCGTGCGCGTGCCGGTGTTCACGGGCCACTCGCTGTCGATCCACGCCGAGTTCGCGAACGACATCACGCCCGAGCGTGCGGCCGAGCTGCTCGCCGCCGCGCCCGGTGTCGAGCTGAGCGACATCCCGACGCCGCTGCAGGCCGCGGGCAACGACCCGAGCTACGTGGGACGTATCCGCCAGGACCAGTCGGCTCCTGAGAACAAGGGCCTCGTGCTGTTCGTCTCGAACGACAACCTCCGCAAGGGCGCCGCGCTGAACGCGGTGCAGATCGCGGAGCTCGTCGCGGCGAATCTGCCCGCCTCGGTCTGAGGGTTGAGGAGCGCCGGAGGCGCGTCTCGAAACCCGGGTGTGCGTGTTCGTGAGGGTTGAGGAGCGCCGGAGGCGCGTCTCGAAACCCGGGTGTGCGTGTTCGTGAGGGTTGAGGAGCGCCGGAGGCGCGTCTCGAAACCCGGGTGTGCGTGGGCGGGTTTCGAGACGGGCGTTGAGCGCCCTCCTCAACCCTCACAACCGTGCGTGGGCGGGTTTCGAGACGGGCGCAGGGCGCCCTCCTCAACCCTCACGACCGTGCGTGGGCGGGTTTCGAGACGGGCGTTGAGCGCCCTCCTCAACCCTCACGACCGCGCGTGGGCGGGTTTCGAGACGGGCGTTGAGCGCCCTCCTCAACCCTCACAACCGTGCGTGGGCGGGTTTCGAGACGGGCGTTGAGCGCCCTCCTCAACCCTCACAAGTGTGCGTGGGCGGGTTTCGAGACGGGCGCAGGGCGCCCTCCTCACCCCTCACGACCGCGTTCGGCTGCGCCGGGAAGCCGTCGCGCCGCGACATCCTGGTGGGCGAGCCGCCGCAGTGCGAGGATGACCGGTTCGTAGAGCGCCGTGCCGAGCACCGTGTACTCGATGGCCGCCCGCGGATCGTCGGGCAGGCGCCCGAGATCGTACTCGGCGAGGCCGCGCACGTGCCTCCCGTAGGCGAGGAGCCGCTCCCGGCTGAGCGGCAGGCCGGCGTCCTCCGCCGCGGCGAGCGCGGACTCGAGCTGAGCGACGGCCGGAAACTGCGGGTCGAACACCTGTCCGAGCGCCTCGAGCGCGGCGCGGGCGCGCGGGTATGCATCGGCGTCGTCGGATGGCGCGAGCCCGACCTCGGGCGGCAGCGCACCGACCGCCCGGCCGAGCGTCCGGTAGAGGTCGTCGCCCGGATCGTCGACCAGCTGCAGGATGGTGCGCGCCTGCTGCACGCTGAGCCCCACCGATCCGGTGAGGGCCCGGATGAGTCGCAGCCGTCGCACGTGGGTGTCGTCGTAGGTCGCCTGCGTGGCGGAGGTCGCGACGCCGGCGTGCAGCAGCCCTTCGCGGAGGTAGAACTTGATCGTCGCAACCGGGATGCCTGACGCGGCGGCGAGGGCGGAGATGCGCATGCGACGGCTCCTTGCATTGGATAGTGCGACTCTCTAATATTGGAGAGTATCACTATCCAATCATCATCGATCTCACCGGAGGGCCGCGCCATGCCGTCGCCGAACGATCTCATCCTCATCGGAGTGCTCCTGCTCGCGCTCGTGACCGTCGAGAGCGGCGGGTACTTCCTCACCCGGGTGGTGCGCGGCCATGTCGCAGCCAACCGGCTGCAGCAGAGCTTCTTCCGGGCGGGCCACGCGCACGCCGCCGTCCTGCTCGTGCTCTCGATCGCCATCCTCGCGGTCATCTCCTTCGCGGCGCTCGACGGGTTCTGGCTGCAGCTCGCGCGAGTGGGCGTGCCCGTCGCGGCCATCCTCATGCCTGCCGGCTTCTTCCTCTCGGTCGTCGGCACCGATCCGCAGCGACCCAACCGACTGGTCGTGCTGCTGTGGGCCGGGGCGATCGTGCTCACCGCGGCGCTCATCACCGCGGGCGTCGGCCTGATCGCGGGCGGGGTCCAAGCGCTGTGACAGCGCTGCCGCGGTCGTTCGCAGCGCTCCGCGGCCCTCGCCGGGTTTCGAGACGGGCGCGGAGCGCCCTCCTCAACCCTCACGAGGCGCCCTCCTCAACCCTCGCGACGCGGGCGCTCGCCGGCGTGGCGGTTCGCGGCGTCGGGGCTGGTCAACTCGTACATCCGGGCAGACGTAGACTGGAACGCGTGATTTCCGAGGACACCGTCGACGTCGTGCTGATCGGCGGGGGCATCATGAGCGCCACGCTCGGCTCCCTGATCTCCAGGCTCCAGCCCGACTGGACCATCCGTGTCTACGAGCGACTCGGCCGCGTGGCCGAGGAGTCCTCGAACCCGTGGAACAACGCGGGCACGGGCCATGCCGCCCTCTGCGAGCTGAACTACATGCCGCAGGCGGCCGACGGCAGCGTCAGCGCCGACAAGGCCGTGTCGATCAACGAGCAGTTCCAGGTGAGCCGGCAGTACTGGGCGCACCTCGTCGAGTCTGGTGCGATCGCCGACCCGAAGCGGTTCATCAACTCCACCCCGCACATGACGTTCGTGCGCGGCAAGGCCAACGTCGAGTACCTCCGCAAGCGCTACGCCGCGCTCGAGGGCCAGCCGCTGTTCGCCGGCATGGAGTACACGGAGGACATGGACACCCTCGCCGAGTGGACCCCGCTCATGGCGAAGAACCGCAACCGCCGGCAGAAGATCGCCGCGACGCGCGCCACCGCGGGCACCGATGTCGACTTCGGCGCGCTGACCGGCATGCTGCTGCGCGACATCGAGCAGCGCGGCGCCGAGATCCACACGAACCACCAGGTCACCTGGCTCAAGCGCCAGAAGGATGGCATGTGGCGCCTGCGCGTGCGTCACACGGTCGGCAACACGCCGAAGGCGGTGCGGGCGAAGTTCGTGTTCGTCGGCGCGGGCGGCGGCGCCCTGGCGCTGCTCCAGCACGCCGGCATCCCCGAGATCAAGGGCTTCGGCGGCTTCCCGATCTCGGGCCAGTTCCTGCGGACCACGAACCCGAAGGTCGTCGCCCAGCACAACGCGAAGGTCTACGGCAAGGCGGCCGTCGGCGCCCCGCCGATGTCGGTGCCGCACCTCGACACGCGCGTCGTCGACGGCGAGGCCTCGCTGCTGTTCGGCCCGTACGCGGGCTTCACGCCGAAGTTCCTGAAGAGCAGCACGTGGTTCGACCTGCCGTTCTCGATCCGGCTGCACAACATCATCCCGATGCTGCAGGTGGGGCTGAAGAACTTCGACCTCGTCCGGTACCTCGTCTCCGAGGTGCTCGCCGGCCGCGACAAGAAGCTGGCCGCGCTGCGCGAGTTCATGCCGACCGCGAAGAGCGAGGACTGGGAGCTCATCACCGCCGGCCAGCGCGTTCAGGTCATGAAGAAGGACCCGAAGCAGGGCGGTGTGCTCCAGTTCGGCACCGAGGTGATCTCGGGGGCGGATGGCACGATCGCGGGCCTGCTCGGCGCCTCGCCCGGTGCGTCGACCGCCGTGCCGATCATGCTCGAGGTGCTCAAGCGCAGCTTCCCCGGCAAGGTCGCCGAGTGGGAGCCGCGCCTTCGCGAGATGATCCCGTCGTACGGCACCACGCTCTCCGACGACCCCGAGCTCGCCGCCGCATCGCTCGCGCGCACGGCCGCGGCGCTGCAGCTCGAGGGCGAACAGCACGAGGCTCCGGCCGCGGTCCGGGCGCCCGAGAAGGTGCCCGCGCTCGCCTCCTGAGCGCCGCACCTGCTGAGGGTTGAGGAGGGCTCTCTGCGCCCGTCTCCGTTGTGAGGGTTGAGGAGGGCGCTCTGCGCCCGTGCCTCTGTGAGGGTTGAGGAGGGCGCTCTGCGCCCGTCTCGAAACCCGGTCGCGGGGTGCCGGGTTTCGAGGACCTCAACCCTCACGATCTGAACTGCGCCCGTCTCATTGTGAGGGTTGAGGAGGGCGCTCTGCGCCCGTCTCGAAACCCGCGCGCGGGGTGTCGGTTTCGAGGACCTCAACCCTCACGATCTGACTGCGCCCGTCTCGAAACCCGCCCGCACGTCGAAACCCGCGCGCGGGGTGCCGGGTTTCGAGGACCTCAACCCTCACGATCCGAGCGCCGCGCCTCCGGCGCCTTCGGCGCACCTCAACCCTCACGGCGCACCGCAACCCTCACGATCTGGTACAGTCGACCCCGCTATGAAGTGAGCACATCCCATCGTCCCGCGCCCGAGGCGCCGTTGACATCCGGGGTGTGCTCTTTCCGCTGATCGCGACAGTGTTCGCGCGCACCCCGGCGACGGCAGATGCCCGGCGGGATCCATCCTCCGCTCCCGGGCCGTCGCCGCCTCCTCCGCGTGGTGAGCGACCGGTCCGACGCGTCGTCCGCGCCCGCTGCCGCGCGCGGTGTCCGGCGACGGCTCGGGAGCACTCTCGCGAAGGGGATCCTTCCTCATGCCAGTCATCCATTCCTCCTCATCCCACCTGCGCGTCGACGGACTGTCCGTCGCCTTCGTCGATCGGCGCGTGCTCACCGACCTCGGGTTCGCGGTGTCGGCGGGGCAGCGCCTCGGCCTCATCGGCGAGAACGGCGCGGGCAAGTCGACGTTGCTGCGGCTCATCGCGGCCGGGTCGACGGATGCCGCGGGCTCACCGCCCGTCGGCGCCGATCCGTTGCCCGGGGCCGTGGTGTCGGGCCGCATCTCGCGGCCGGCTCGCACCGGCATCCTGTTCCAAGAGCTGCCGTTCGCGGCCGACGATCGCGTCGACGACGTGCTCGAGGCCGCGGTCGCCGAGGTGCGCGCGATCGAGCGCGAGCTCGACGCCGCGGCGCTGGCGCTCTCGGTGCCGGACGCCGCCGCCGACGCCGCGCCCGACCCCGCTGAGCGGTACGCCGCCGCCCTCGAGGCGGCCGAGCGCGCCGACGTCTGGTCGGTCGACCGGCGCCGCGACGAGCTGCTCGACGGGCTCGGCCTGTCGGCGCTCGGCCGCCACCGGCGCATCGACGAGCTCTCGGGCGGCCAGCGCAGCCGGTTCGCGCTGGCGGCGCTGCTGCTCGCCGCGCCCGACGCGCTGCTGCTCGACGAGCCCACCAACCACCTCGACGACGACGCGGCGGAGTTCCTCGAGGATCGCCTGCGCGCCTGGCGCGGGCCGGTGGTGTTCGCGAGCCACGATCGGGAGTTCCTCGATCGCGTGGCGACGGGCCTGCTCGACCTCGATCCGGGGCGGGCGGGCGCGACGGCGCTCGCGCAGTCCGCCGCGGGCCGACCGGCGGGGGAGGGCGCGCGCGACGCGGTGCTCGCCGCATCCGTCGGCACGGTCTTCGGCGGCTCGTTCAGCGAGTACCTCGCGGTGCGGGTCGACGAGCGGGCTCGGTGGCAGCGCCAGCACGACGACGAGCAGGCCGAGCTGCGGCGGCTGCGGCTCGCGGTGGCGGAGTCGGCGCGTTCCGTCGCGCACGGCCGCGCGCCGACCGACAATGACAAGTTCCTCAAGCACTTCAAGCGCGAGGGCGTCGAGCAGGCGGTGTCGCGCCGGGTGCGCAACGCCGAGGTCCGCCTGGCTGAGCTCGAGCGGTCGCAGGTGGCGAAGCCGCCCGCGCCGTTGTCGTTCGGGGGCATCCCGTCGGGCTCGCACGTGCTCGATCACGAGTCGGGCCTGCTGCTGCAGGCGGCGGAGGTCGCGGTCGAGCGCCGTCTCGAGCTAGGATCGCTGCGCGTCGCTCCGGCGACGCGCCTGCTCGTGACGGGGGCGAACGGCGCGGGCAAGTCGACGCTGCTGGCGGTCCTCGCGGGGCGCCTCGCGCCCGACCGCGGCGTGCTGCACCGCCGGCGCGGGCTGCGGGTCGGCCTGCTCGAGCAGGACGTGCGCTTCGCCGATCCGGATGCCACGCCCCGCGCGATCTACGAGCGGACGCTGGGGGAGCGGCGCGCCGAGCGCGTGCCGCTCGCCGGTCTCGGCCTGGTCGCCCCGCGCGACCTGGACCGCCCCGTCGGGCGCCTCTCGGTCGGGCAGCAGCGTCGCCTGGCGCTGGCGCTGGTGATCGCGTCGCCGCCGCACGTGTTCCTGCTCGATGAGCCGACGAACCACCTCTCGCTCGCCCTCGCCGGCGAGCTCGAGGAGGCGCTGGGCTCCTACCCGGGCGCGGTCGTGATCGCCAGTCACGATCGCTGGCTGCGGCGGCGATGGGATGGCGAGACGCTCGCGCTCGACGCCCCTGCGGGGTCCCGCGCGGCCGCGTAGGGAACTCCTGTGGGTTGAAGAGGGCGCTCCGCGCCCGTCTCGAACGTGTGCGGGTTGAGGAGGGCGCTCCGCGCCCGTCTCGAACGTGTGTGGGTTGAGGAGGGCGCTCCGCGCCCGTCTCGAACGTGTGCGGGTTGAGGAGGGCGCTCCGCGCCCGTCTCGAAACCCGTCCGCAGTGCTTCCCCTTCACGGAACCGGGAGAAAGGTATTCCGCGTCTACCTTTCTCCCGGTGCCGCGAGACCGTCTGCGTCAGGCCGCCGGTGATGGCGTCCGACCGCTCGTGAACTGGGTGCACGTGCAACGCCGCTTCGACACAGCCCGAGAAGAAACCGTGTGACGTTCGGATTATTTCGGGCCGATTGTCCGGTTCGCGTGCCCTGTGCGGAAACGGGGGATCCGTCTGGGTGGCATCGCCGCCCGTATTGCGCGTGCGGGTGCGGCGCGGGGTGCCATGCAGGGGAAGGGGTCCGGGTGCCGCGACGCCCGTGCGGGCTCTCGAAATAGCACCACCACAGAACTGCAAGCTGTCCGGTTGCATGTCAACTTTCGTTTGACATGCGGCAAAAGCCTCTCGTAATGTTCAGGCCGAGATCACCGTCGATCGTCGGAGTCCTTCCGAGGCGGCGGTGACTCGCACGCTCCTCACGCCGGGCCGTTCGTGTCCGGCACGACCCTATGAAGGACTGCGAATGAAGCTCAGCCGTATCGGCTTGACTGCCGCCCTCGCGACCACGCTCGTGCTCGGTTCGACGAGCACACTCGCGTGGGCGCACGACGGCGTCGACCATTCGACCGAGCCGGGCGCGAATGCCGCGCTCGACTGGTCGAACTACGAGAAGATCACCCTCACGAAGGAGGTCGGCGAGCCCGTCGGCATGGCCGTGATGCCCGACGGCAGCGTCCTGCATACGGCGCGCAACGGCGACATCCGTCACACCGACCCCGACACGGGCGTCACGCGTCTGATCAACGAGATCGACGTGTACGCGAACTCGGAAGACGGCCTGCAGACGGTCACCCTGGCGCCGGACTTCGAGGATTCCGGGTGGGTGTACCTGTACTACGCGCCCCGCGTCATGCACGCGCCGTACCCCGAGACCACGCCCGCCGGCTCGGCGCCGACGACGCTTCCGGCCGGCCAGGACGACTCGTACTGGGACCTCTGGAAGGGCTACAACCAGCTCTCGCGCGTGCAGTGGAACGCCGAGACGAAGTCGCTCGACCTGTCGACCGAGCAGGTCATCCTCGAGGTCGAGGTGCAGCGCGGCCAGTGCTGCCACGTCGGCGGCGACGTCGACTTCGATGCGGATGGCAACCTGTACCTGTCCACGGGCGACAACACGCCGTCGGGTGCGGGCGGGTCGGGCGGGTTCGCGCCGACCAACGACGCGGCCGGCCAGAACCCCGGCGTGGACTCGCGTCGCGGAGCGGGCAACTCGAACGACCTGCGCGGCTCGATCCTGCGGATCCACGTCGAGGACGACGGTTCGTACACGATCCCGGCGGGCAACCTGTTCGCGCCGGGCACCGAGGGCACACGCCCCGAGATCTTCGTGAAGGGCGTCCGGAACCCGTTCCGCATGACCGTCGACGAGGAGGGCGGCGCGGTCAGCTGGGGCGACTACGGCCCCGACTCGGGCGTCGCCGACGCGCAGCGCGGCCCCATGGGCTACGTCGAGTGGCAGGCCACGACCGAGGCGCTGAACGCCGGATGGCCCTACTGCCACGGCCCCAACGCGGAGTACAACGACTGGCAGTTCGAGACCTCGACGCCGGGTGAGTGGTTCGACTGCGAGGCCGGGCCCGAGAACACGTCGCGCTGGAACACCGGTCTCGAGCAGCTGCCGGCCGTCACCGCCCCGCAGCTGTATTACGGCGACAACCCGGGCGACCAGCCGCACGACGAGCTCGTGACGTTCGACGCGCAGGGCGGCCAGGGCCCCATGGGCGGTCCGACCTACGACTACGACCCCGAGGGGCCGTCGTCGAAGTTCCCGGAGTACTGGGACGGCAAGACGTTCTTCTACGAGTTCAGCCAGGACTACATCGCCGCGTTCACCACGTCGGAGCCCGGCGGTGAGGTCACCCACATCGAGCAGGTGCTGCCCAACGAGGCGCTGACCGACAACGTGCAGCCGATCACCGACAGCCCGATCGACATGGAGTTCGGTCCCGACGGTTCGCTCTACATCCTCGACTACGGCGACGGGTTCTTCCGTGAGAACCCCGACGCGGGCCTGTACCGCGTCGACTACGCGGCCGGCAACAAGAGCCCGGCCGCGGTGATCGCGGCGAGCGAGATCTCGTCGTCGGCCGCGCCGCTCGAGGTCGACTTCGACGGCACCGGCTCGACCGACCCCGAGGGCGGCGCGCTGACCCATGAGTGGGACCTCGACGGCGACGGCACGTTCGACGAGACCGGCGCGCAGGTCTCGACCACGTACACCGAGCTCGGCCAGTACACCGTCCGGCTGCGCGTCACCGACCCCGAGGGCCGCACCGGCATCACGTCGCGGCTCATCACGGTGGGCAACGTCGCACCGACCCTGTCGGCCGACGCACCGGCCGACGGCGGGTTCTTCGGCTGGGGCGACGCCATCCTGTACTCGTTCAGCACCTCCGACCCCGAGGACGGCACGGAGACGAACTGCGCGAACCTGAACTGGACCATCGGGCTCGGGCACGACACGCACGCCCACCCCGACATCATCGGCAGCGGATGCTCCGGCGCCTGGACCACCCCGGTCGACGCGCCCGAGCACGGCGTGACGGAGAAGCTCTACGCCGTGGTCGTCGCCACGTACACCGACGCGGGCAACGGCGACATCCCGCCGGCGCAGGGCGAGGTCTCGCTGATCCTCAACCCGTTCGTGCAGGAGGCGGAGCACGCCGACACGCTCGAGGGCGTCGAGGTCGTGCGCGACGACTCGGCCGGCGGCCTGTACACGGTGACCTCGTTCGACGCGGGCGACGTGCTGGCGTGGGATCCGGTGAACTTCACCGGGATCGACGGCATCGACGTGCGCGGCTCGGGCGACGGCACGATCTCGTTCCGCTGGGGTTCGGCCGACGCCGAGCCGTTCGCGACCGCGGCCGTGGACTCCGACGGGTTCGCCACGGTGCCGGCGAAGGTCGGCGCGTTCCCCGAGGGCACCGGCGAGCTGTTCGTCACGTCGACCGGCGGGGTCGTGCTCGACACGATCACCTTCACCGGTGCCGGCGTGTCGGATGTCACCCCTCCCACGGCGACCGCGACCCTCGACCCGGCCGAGCCGACGGGTGAGAACGGCTGGTACACGGGTCCCGTGTCGATCACGGTGAACGGCGCCGACAACGGCGAGCTCGGCGACGCGCAGGTGTCGACCGACGGCGGCGAGACCTGGACGAGCCTCCGCGGCCCGTACTGGGACTACGTGCACTACTTCGTGCCGTTCACGCTGTCGGAGGACGGCGAGCACGAGGTGCAGTACCGCACGCTCGACAGCGGCGGCAACGCCTCCGAGGTCGGCCCGCTCGAGGTCGGCATCGACACGGTCGCACCCGAGCTCGCGGTCACGGGTGTCGCCGACGGCGGCGAGGTCGGGTCGTCGAAGACGCTCGAGATCGAGGCGACGGATGCCACGGCCGGCGTCGCGACGACGACGGCGACGATCGACGGCGAGCCGATCGAGCTGACCGAGGCGGGCACGATCGACCTGTCGACCCTCTCGCTCGGCGAGCACACCTTGGTCGTCACGGCCGCGGATGCCGCGGGCCACACTGCCGAGACCACGGTCGTGTTCACGGTGACGACGTCGATCGACGACCTCGCGGCGATCTTCGATCGCACGGCCGACGAGGGCGCGTTCTCGAAGTCGGACGAGCGGAAGCTCTCGGCGTTCCTCTCGCAGGCGACCCGTCACCTCGCCGACGGGGAGGACCCCGAAGCCGTGAAGGCGCTCGAGCGGTTCGTCGCCGCGACGGACGACGAGGTGCTCGTCCGCAACGCCGAAGCGCTCATCGCGAGCCTCGACTAGTAGTTCCAACCGGGCGGACCCACCGCCCGATCACACGAAGGAGCAACACAGAGATGACCACCACCTCCAAGCGCGTTCGGCGCGGTCTCGCGACGACCGCGGCAGCGGCCCTGATCGCGGGCGGCCTGTTCGCCGCCGCCCCGGCGACCGCCGCGCCGAACAGCGACAACGCGAACTCCGCGGCCGACTGCGCCGGCCGCGGCGTGCCCGCGAGCAAGATCTCGATCCAGATGTTCAGCTACCTCACCTGGCAGACCGGTTTCAGTTTCGGCGGGCCGGCCGTGCCGGGTGTGGGCACGGAGCACATCCTCGCCGAACTGCAGGACATCGGCTACCAGAACATCGAGCCGTTCGGCACGCCCGGCAGCGCGTTCAGCACGTACGAGGACCGCACCGCGGCCGAGTTCGCCGCCCTGATGAAGCAGTACGGGCTGTCGTCGCCGAGCGCGCACAACTACGACGAGACCGACTTCGAGACGTCGCTCGCCGACGCCAAGACGCTCGGGCAGAAGTACATCGGTTCGGGCGGGTTCCCCACCCCGGGGCTGGACTCGTACGAGAACGTGCTGGCGACCGCGGCGAACATGAACCGCCTCGGCGAGCTCTCGGTGAAGAACGGCACGGGCAAGCTGTTCGGCCACAACCACCAGTCGGAGTTCACCACCACCTACGCCGACCCGGTGACGGGCGAGGTGAAGAGTGCGTGGGAGATCCTCGTCGAGAACACCGACCCGCGCTACGTGGTGTTCCAGCTCGACGTGTTCTGGGCGACGGATGCCGGCTTCGACGTCGCGTCGCTCCTCGAGCAGTACGGCGACCGCATCGAACTGCTGCACATCAAGGATGGCGCGCTCAACGGCGCCGCTCCCGGCACCCCGTCGAACGTCGGCGAGGGTGACATCGAGTGGGGCCCGATCCTCGAGGCCGCGCAGGGAAAGGTGAAGCTTTACGTCGTCGAGCGCGACTGGGCTCCGTCCGACCGCACCTTCGCCGAGGACAGCTTCGAGTTCCTCACCTGCTACGAGTTCTGATCCGCAATTCTCTCCCCAACCGGATGCCCCGGGCACGTGCCGTGCCCGGGGCATCCCTCGTCGTGTGGGTTGAGGAGGGCGCTCCGCGCCCGCTGCCTGTGAGGGTTGAGGAGGGCGCTCCGCGCCCGTCTCGAAACCCGGTGGTGCGCCCCGCGCTTGTGAGGGTTGAGGAGGGCGCTCCGCGCCCGTCTCGAAACCCGCCCGCGACACACCTTCCGCTCCGCGATCCCGGGAGAAAGGTATCCCGCGTCTACCTTTCTCCCGGTCCCACGAGTCGAACGCCGTCGCCCGCCGAGCCGTACCATCCCCTTGCCTCACATTCGAACATGTGTTCGAATGTTCATGTGCGATGGAACGGTCAAGAACTCGGCGTGGAGCAGCAGGATGCGCTGCCCGGGCTCGCCCGCCTGAACAACCTCGTGCGCTCGGTGCAGACGCCCGAGTTCGCCGGCGTGACCTTCCACGAGGTGCTCGCGAAGTCGGCGCTCAACAAGGTGCCGGGCCAGTCGTACGTGCCGTTCGGCTGGACGATCAACCCCTATCGGGGATGCACCCACGCGTGCGCATACTGCATAGATCCCGACACGGTGATCACGATGGCCGACGGCACGACTCGCGCTCTCGCTGACGTCGAAGTCGGCGACCACGTGCTCGGCACCGAGACGCGCGACGGATTCCGCCGGTACGTCGCCTCGAAGGTCGTAGCGAAGTGGGCCACGCGTAAGTCCGCCTATCGGATCACCGCGGCTGACGGTACGTCGATCGTCGCCAGCGGCGACCATCGTTTCCTCACGGAGCGCGGCTGGAAGCACGTCGTCGGAGCGATGTCCGGCCCTGGGCAGCGTCCCTACCTCACGACGGGTAACTCGCTCATCGGCTTCGGCTCCGGCCCCGCCGATGCACAGACCGACCTGACGTCCGCCGAGTATCGCCGCGGATATCTCACCGGCATGGTACGAGGCGACGGCATGATGCTTACCCGGGACTATCCGCGCACGGGTCGACCCGACCTCATCTACCGCGCCTATCGATTCAGGCTCGCCCTCGCCGATCGCGAAGCGCTCGAGCGGAGTCGCCAGTTCTTGAGTCACTTCGGCATCGAGACGACCGAGTTCGCGTTCAGCGCGTCGACTCAACGGCGCCGCGCCATGCAGGCGATTCGAACTAGCAAGCGAACGCATTATGAGGCGTTGACCGAGCTGATCGCCTGGCCGGAACGTGCTTCGGCCGAGTGGCGCGCTGGATTCCTTGCAGGAATATTCGACGCCGAAGGCTCCAATTCAGGTGGTGTCCTCCGAATCAGCAACAGTGATGCGCGCATGCTCGCAACCACGTTGGAGTCGTTCGACAGCTTCGGCTCGGACGCCGTGCTCGAGGCACCAAGTGCAAACGGGGTGTCATCGGTCCGGCTGCGTGGAGGACTCGCCGCACGGCAGAAGTTCTTCGCACTCACGGAACCGGCAATAGTGCGGAAGCGATCCCTCGTCGGAAGCATGGTGAAGACGATCGCGGATCTTCGGGTGGTGTCGGTCGAGGCGCTCGGAGGCGAGCCGGTCGAGATGCTCGACATCACGACGACGACCGGTGATTTCATCGCGAACGGCGTGATCAGCCACAACTGCTTCGCGCGGCCGACGCACAACTACCTCGACCTCGATGCGGGGGAAGACTTCGATCGGCAGATCATCGTGAAGGTGAACGTCGCCGACGTGCTGCGGCGCGAGCTGGCGCGGCCCGCGTGGCGGCACGAGCCGGTCGCGCTCGGCACGAACACCGACCCGTACCAGCGGGCCGAGGGGCGGTACTCGCTCATGCCGGGCATCATCGAAGCGCTCGCCGGCAGCGGCACGCCGTTCAGCGTGCTCACCAAGGGCACGCTGCTGCGGCGCGACCTGCCGTTGCTGCAGGCGGCGCGCGAGCACGTTCCGGTCGACCTCGCCATGTCGATCGCCGTGTACGACGACGAGCTGCAGCGCTCGATCGAGCCCGGCACGCCCCCCACCGCCGCGAGGCTCGCGACCGTCACCGCCGTGCGCGACGCCGGGTTCGACTGCTCCGTCTTCCTGATGCCGATCCTCCCGTACCTCACCGACACGCGCGCGCATCTCGACGACGCTCTCCGCAGCGCCAAGGCCGCCGGCGCGACCAGCGTCATCTACTCGGCGCTGCACCTGCGCGGCGCCGTGAAGCCGTGGTTCTTCCAGTGGCTCGCCCGTGAGCACCCCGAACTCGTTCCGCGGTACCGCGCGATGTACCCGGGCGCCAGCGCGTACGCGCCCGCCGAGTACCGCGAATGGCTCGCCGCGCGCATCAGGCCGCTGATCCGCGCGCACCGGCTCGAACGCGGTCGCGAAGACTCCGTCACCGGCGGAGTGCGGTCGTCGGCGCTCGGCCGCGGCACCCGCACGACCACCGTCGGCGAGCGAGCCGCCCGGGCGGCAGCCGCCGAAGTCGAGCACGTCGACCTCGGCGCCGCCGCACCCGCGATGCTGTTCTGACCGACGCCGGCGCGGGCACCGCCCAATGCGGGCGAGCGCCGTCGCCCGCATTGGGCCGGGCGTTCACAGCCTGCGATAATCCGCGCAGGGCCGTGCGCGTCGCGGCCGGATCGGAGCACACATGACGCTGGGCCTGCCCGAGCACCTGGCGCGCGAATCCCTCAGCCGTGCGCTGTCGCGCGCCGGGCAGTGGGCCGCCGCCGTCTGCCTGGGTTCGGGCCTGCTGCTCACGATCGTGTCGGCCGTCGCAGTGACGACGCCGATCGGCGACGGCCCCGGCCGCCAGCGCGCCGCGTTCGCCGCCATGGCGCTCCTCGCCATCCAGGCGCTCCTGCTGCTCCTCGTCGCCCGCTACGCCACCGTCACCCTCACCGTCGTGTCGCTCATCGCCGGCACCGCCGCCGTGTACGGACTCACCGCGCTCCTCCTCGCCTCGGGCGAGATCGACAACGCCGCCGACACCGCGCTCGTCGCCCTCTCCCGCGCCGCGCTGGTGCTCGTCGGCGGCGCCGGCGTCGGATCCGGCATCGCGATCACCTGGGCCGTGCTCGGCTGGGGGCTCGGCGAAGCCGCCGCATTCCTCGGCGCCGCGACCGCCGGAGCGGCCTGGACGCCCGGCCTCGCCGCGACCGCCACGCTCGGCATCGTCGTCATCGCGCGGACGTTCGACGCCGCGTCGCGTCGCGCCGTCGACCGCCGCGAGACCGCACTGCACCGCGCCAGCCAGCAGACCCGCGAACTCAACATCCGGCACGACTACGAACTCCGCGCCATCGCCCGACTGCACGACACCGCGCTCAGCCACCTCGTCGCCATCGCCACCGCCGGCTCGGGGCCCGTCGACGATCGGCTTCGCGCCGCCATCCGCAACGACCTCACCCTCATCGTCGGCCGCGACTGGGCCGCCGACGCCGCAGAACATGCCGACGCCGGCCCCAGGGCCGCCGAGGGAATGGCGGGCGTCGCCGTCGCGCCGGCTGCCGCTCCCCCCGCCGGCGCCGGCCCCGCCGGCCCCGCCGGCCCCGCCGGCACGACCGGCACCGCCTCACCCCTCTCGGAGGCCCTCGGCATCGCCCGCGACGCGGGCGTCACCGTCAACGTCGCCGGCGAACCCGAGGCCCTCGAGCGGCTCGGCCCCGGCCGCCGCGACGCGCTCGAGGCGGCCGTCGGCCAGTGCCTCGTCAACGTGATCCGCCATGCGGGCGTCGACGAGGCCGAGGTCGCGGTCGGGGCGGGTGACGGCGAGGTCACGGTCATCGTCGTCGACAGCGGCGCCGGCTTCGATCCCGAGGCGGTGCCCGACGACCGCATCGGCCTCCGCACGTCGATCACGGGGCGCATCGAGCAGGAAGGCGGCTCGGTCCGCATCTGGTCGCGCCCCGGCGTCGGCACGACCGTGGTGCTCTCGGTCCCGGAGGGCGGCGCATGAGCGGCACGATGCGGCTCACGCAGCAGGAGGTCGACCCGATCGGCGGGGTGGCCGCCGCGCCGCTCGTGGTCGTGGGCTCGGCGCTCGCCGTGGGCGTCGCGGTGGGCGTGACCGCGGCGCAGTGGAACGAGGTGACGGCGCCCGGGTTCTCGCTGCTCGCCATCGCGCTCGTCGCGGGGGCGGGCCTGGTCGCGTCGATCTCGGCGTTGCCGGCCCGTTCGCCGTTCACCGTCGACCGGCTGTGGATGACCGTGAGTCTCGCCGTGGGCGCCGCCATCGCTGAGTTCGTCGCCACCATCGGCGCCGATCGCGCCGACTACGCGCGGTTCGGCCCCGTCGTCGTCGGTGCGCTGATCCTCGCGGTGTCGCCGTTCTGCACATGGGTGTCGTTGCTCGTCGCCGGCGGCATCGCGACCACGCTCCTCGCGATCCTCGAGGTCGGGTCAGCGGATGGCGCGCTCCCGCGCGTCACGGCCGTGTCGATCGTGATCCTCGACGGCGTGACCGTGCTCGCGTTCGCCGCGGCGGCGGCCGGCTACTCGGTGACCATCGTGCGCGAGACCCTCGCGTGGCAGCGCACGGCGAACACGGCCGCCCTCGAACGCGACGCGGGCATCCGCACCGGCATCGCGCGGTCGGTGCAGCAGGGCCGCGTGTCGGTGCTCGGGCGCGAGGTGCTGCCGTTCCTCGCGCATGTGATGACGGCCGACCGGGTGAGCGTCGCCGACGCCGACCGTGCTCGGGAGCTCGCCGACGCGCTGCGGCGCGCGCTCAAGGCCGGCATCGAGTCGACGTGGCTCGACGACCTCGCGGCATCGATCTCCGCGGCGCGCGAGGTGGCCGTCACGGTCGACGATCCCGGCGGCGTCGCCGGTCGGCTGCGCACCGACCAGCGGCCGGCGATCACCGCGCTCGTGTCGTGGCTGTCCGCGGGGGCGCGGGCGCGCGCCATCCGGATGTCGGCGTCGTCGTCGGGGCAGTCGGGCCGCATCGTGCTCGAGGCCGAGGCGGGTACGGCACCGCCGACGAGGCGCGAGCTCGAGCGGTTCCTCGCCGTCGCGCGCACGGTCGGGCTGCACAGCGACCTGGTCGTGACGCGAGAGAATGTCCGCGTGGAGTTCCGCTATGACGCCGGCTGAGCGCGGCACCGACGCGACCGGCACCGACGCGACCGGCACCGACGCGACCGGCACCGACGCGACCGCGCCCGGCGCCGACGCGACCGCGCGCAGCACGGTCCGCGTCGGCATCCTCGACGACCACGCCGTCATCGTCGACGGCCTCGCGTCATGGATCGAGGAGCACGCCGACGACCTCGAGGTCGTGGTCCGCACGACGCGATGGCTCGACCTGGTGCGGCATCCCGAGTTCCCGGTCGACCTGGTGCTGATGGACCTGCAGCTCGACGAGAGCATCTCGATCGAGTCGCGCATCCGTGCGTGCCGGGCCGCGGGCGCGGCGGTCGTCGTCGTCACGGCGCTCGACGACGACGCGTCGCGCAACCGCTCGCTCGACGCGGGCGCGGGCGCCTTCGTGCCCAAGACGATGCCGGTGGCCGAGCTGATCGCGATCGCCCGGCGGGTCGCCCGGGGCGAGCGGATGGCGCGCGCCCGCCACGCGACATCCGTCGACCAGGCGAACGCCGACGACCTCGGCGACCCGGGCGCACCCGCCGACGCGGGCCTGAGCGACGCCGAGCGGCGCGCGCTCATCCTCTACGCGCAGGGGCTGTCGACCGCGGCCGTCGCGAAGACGATGGGCATCGGGTACGAGAGCGCGAAGACGTACCTGCGTCGCGCGCGTGACAAGTACGCCAAGGTCGGCCGCCCCGCGGGGCGCCGCGCCGAACTGATCCGCCGGGCGGCGGAGGACGGACTGCTCGAGTAGATGGCCAAGCTGTACTTCCGCTACGGGGCGATGAACTCCGGCAAGTCGACCGCGTTGCTGCAGGCCGCGTTCAACTACGAGGAGCGCGGCCACGAGGTGCTGCTGGCGAAGCCGGCGGTCGACACGAAGGGCGATCGCAGCATCGTGTCGCGGCTCGGCATGGTGCGCGACGTCGACTTCACGATCACGCCCGACGACGCGGTGCTCGACCTGTTCGAGCGGCAGCGCACGCCGGTGATCGAGCGCACCGGCCGCGACGTGAGCTGCCTGCTGGTCGACGAGGCGCAGTTCCTCTCGAGCGAGCAGGTCGACGACCTGCTGCGGATCGCGTTGCTCGACGACATCCCGGTGCTGGCCTACGGCATCCGCACCGACTTCCAGACGGTCGCATTCTCGGGCAGCCGTCGACTGCTCGAGGTGGCGCACAGCCTGGAGGAGCTGAAGACGATCTGCCGGTGCGGCCGCAAGGCGATCTTCAACGGCCGGCTCATCGACGGCCGGTACGTGTTCGACGGCGACCAGGTCGCGATCGACGGGGCGGATGTCACGTACGAGTCGCTGTGCGGCGTGTGCTACCTGCAGGAGAGCGGCGGGGTGCTGCACGGCCGGAAGGCGTGAGGCCGACTCACTTCTCCCCAGTTCGGGGGTGACCTCCGACGCAGCACTCCCGGAGCGCCGAGGTGGGAGGGTAGCCTGACCATGCCCACCGCGCCCGAACGGTGTGCATGCGCCGGGCTCCCAACCCGAGGCGGAGCCGGCGCCGGAGGTGATGCATGTCGCTCACTCGGCAGCCCGAGACCACAACCCCTGCCGAGGTGGTCGCCGGGTGGCAGCGCGCGTACGGACGGCGGCTGCTGTTCACCGATCTCGCGGTCATCGTCTTCGCGGTCTACGGCTCGCAGTTCATCCGGTTCGGCACGACCGGTACCTCGCTGCGCATTCCGGGCGTGGGGGAGCGGGCCGACTTCCTGATCAGCTATGCCGTGGTCTCCGCGCTGCTGGCGGCCGGATGGTTCGTCTCGTTGGCCCTGTTCGCGACACGTGCACCGAGCGTCGTCGGCGCGGGCACGTCCGAGTACCGCCGCATCGCCGATGCGAGCATCCGCGTCTTCGCGATCCTCGCGATCGGCGCGTTCCTGCTGCGCTCCGAGGTCGGTCGCGCGTACGTGCTGGTGGCGTTCCCGCTGGGGCTCGCGCTGCTCGTCACGGGGCGCTGGGCGTGGCGCAAGTGGCTGCTTCGTCAGCGGCTCATGGGCAACTTCGTGCACCGCGCCGTCCTGATGGGCGAGCGGCAGAAGTCGGCGCACGTGGCCGAGCAGATCGCGCGCGACGGCGTCACGGGCATCCAGATCGTCGGTGCGATCACCGAGCACGGCGAGTCGTCCCACGAGCTCGCGCGGGGCATCCCGGTGCTCGGCGACTATGCGAGCCTCGACCGGGTGCTGCGGGAGGCGCGCGCCGACACGGTGGTGTTCACGGGTGCCGACACGATCGATCCGCGCGGCATGCGCGAGATCGGCTGGCAGCTCGAGACGACGTCGACGAACCTGGTGGTGGCTCCGGCGTTGACGGATGTCGCGGGCCCGCGCATCCACGCGCGACCGGTGGCCGGGCTCCCGCTGATCCAGGTCGACTACCCGATGTTCACGGGCAGCAAGTACGCGGCCAAGCGCGCGTTCGACCTCGTGGTGGGCACGCTCGCCGTCGTGATCCTGAGCCCCCTGTTCCTGCTGATCGCGCTGGCAGTACGCCGCGACAGCCCCGGCCCGGCGATCTTCTCGCAAGAGCGCGTGGGGCTCAACGGCGAGACGTTCCACATGCTGAAGTTCCGGTCGATGGTGGTCGACGCCGAGGCGCAGCTGCCGACGCTGCTCGACCGCACCGACGGCAACGGCGTGCTGTTCAAGATGCGCACCGACCCGCGCGTGACGCGCATGGGCGCCATCCTTCGCCGGTACAGCCTCGATGAGCTGCCGCAGCTGATCAACGTGCTCCGCGGCGAGATGTCGCTCGTGGGGCCGCGGCCGCCGCTCGCCTCCGAGGTGGTGCGGTACGACGACTGGGCTCGTCGCCGGCTTCTGGTGCGCCCGGGCATCACGGGACTGTGGCAGACGCAGGGACGCTCCGACCTCTCGTGGGAGGACAGCGTGCGCCTCGACCTGTACTACGTCGAGAACTGGTCGCTGACCGGCGACGTCATCATCCTGTACCGCACGGCGCGCGCCGTGGTCCAGGCGCAGGGCGCCTACTGATGCCGACGGCGTTCTCGGGGGGCGTGCGAGGCGCATTCTCGGCCGTGTCCGTCTACGATGGGGCGTCGTGACGAACCCCGAGTTCGTGCTGGCGCCGGAGCGTCCGCACGGCAGCAGCAGCGGACGCTCGAAGAGACGCAGGCGCCGCCGGATCTTCCATGCGATCTTCTGGCCGGTGCTGGCGCTGGTCATCATCGGCGGCGGACTGTCGGCGTGGTGGCTCGGCACGAGTGCACTCCAGGTGCGCGACGACCTCGAAGCCGCGCGCGACTCCGTGGCGACGTTCCAGACGCTCGCAGCCGAGCGCCGATTCGACGAGCTCCAGCCGGTCGCCGACGACCTGTCGGCGTCGGCGTCGGCGGCGGTCGAGCCCACGGGCAACCCGATCTGGCGTGCCTCCGAGCTGATCCCGGGGTTGGGCGAGAACTTCCGAGCCGTCCGGATCATCGCCGAGGGGGTCGACGACATCTCCGTCGAGGTCGTGCAGCCGACCGTCGGGCTGGTGGGGTCGTTCGGCATCGCGCGTGACGAGACCGGTGCGCTGAACCTCGAGCCGCTCCGCGAGGCCACCGAGGTCGCCGCCGCCGCCGACCGCATCCTCGGGGGACTGTCGGAATCCCTCGCGTCGGTCGACACCGACGCCACGATCGGGCAGGTGTCCGACGCGGTGGGCGAGTTCCAGGGAGTGGTGGCGCAGGCCGAGCAGACCGTGCCGGCGATGAATGCCGCGCTCGCCGGAGCGGGCGCGATGCTCGGCATCAACGGTCCGCAGAAGGTCCTGCTCGCGTTCGAGAACAATGCCGAGGCGACCGCGCTCGGCGGCGGCCCGGCGGCGCAGACGCTGCTCAACGTCGACAACGGCATGATCGCCATCGACCGGCAGGTCTCGAGCACGCAGCTCGACACGCAGGCCCCGATCGACGTCCCGGTCGACGACAGCGCCTCGCAGCTGTACAACGACATCCTGCTGACCGAGATCAACGCGACCACGAGCCGGCCCGACTTCCCGACCGCCGCCGAACTGCTGCGTGCCCGCTGGGAGCGCGACATCGGCATCGTGCCCGACACGGTCGTGATGACCGATCCGCTCGCGGTGTCGCGCATCCTGCAGGTGACGGGGCCGGTGACCCTGCCGAGCGGGGAGCAGCTGACCAGCGACAACGTGGTGTCGAAGATGCTCAACGAGATCTACTTCACCTACCCCGAGGGCGGCGCCGAGTCCGACGCGTTCTTCGCGACCGCCTCGGCCGCGGTGTTCGATCGCCTCATGTCGGGCGACTACGACGTGTGGGCGATGGCGCAGGCCCTCGTCGACGTGACGAACGCGGGCAGCCTGATGATGTGGACCGCCGACGAGCCGACGCAGACGCTGTTCGAGGGGTCGCGGCTGGATGGCACGCTGCCCGCGACGAACGACGGTGCGACCGTGCTCGGCGTGTACTTCCGAGACCGCTCGATCTCGAAGATCGACTACTACCTCCACACCGAGGCGTTGGTCACGACGAACACCTGCAACCCCGAGGCGCCGACCTACACCGTCGAGACTCGGCTGCGGTTCGACATCCCGGCTGATATCGAGCTGCCCGAGTACATCGATGCCCGCGAGCCGGGCACGTACCGCACCGAGGTGTTCCTGTACGGCCCGGTGGGCGGGACGACTACCGCGGTCGAGGTGCCCGAGCCCGGCCTGGGCACGACGACGGGCCCGTCGGTCGTCGACCTGAACCGTCCGGCCGAGAAGTTCACGGTCGACCTGAAGAACGGGGGCACGGCGCTCGTGCGTGCCACGTTCGCCGGCACGCCCGACGACGCGCCGGTTGCGGTGCGGGTCACGCCGATGATCAACCCGACTGCGGTCACGGTCGCCGAAGCGCCCTGCGGATGACGCCGCCCGACGCCCGCGGCCGACGCACACCGCGCACGCGCCGCCGGGTCTTTCATGCCGTGTTCTGGCCCGTCCTGGCGCTGCTGATCATCGGCGGCGGCGTCGCCACGTGGTGGCTCGGCACGAGCGCGTTGCAGGTGCGCGACGACCTCGAGGCGGCGCGCACCTCCGTGGCGCAGTTCCAGCGGGCGGCCGACGAGCGGCGGCTGACCGACCTGCCCCCGATCGCGGCGGAGCTCGCGTCGTCGGCGTCATCGGCCGTGGAGCCGACCGCGTCGCCGGTGTGGCGTGCGGGCGAGCTCGTCCCGGTGCTGGGCGAGAACTTCCGCGCGGTGCGCGTGATCGCCGAGGGGGTCGACGACCTGTCGGCCGAGGTGGTCACGCCGGTCTCGACGCTGCTCGGCTCGTTCACGCTCGCCCGTGATCCGGCCACGGGCGGGTTCGACGTCGCGCCGCTGCGCGAGGCGACCGAGATCTCGGCGGCGGCGGCGCGGATCCTGCCCGAACTGCAGGGCGAGCTTGACTCGATCGACACGGATGCCACGATCAGCCCGGTCGGCGCGGCGGTGACCGAGCTCGACGGCATGCTGTCGACCGCGGGCGCGGCGGTCCCGCAGGTCGACGCGGCCCTCAACGCGGTCGGCGAGCTGCTCGGCGTGAACGGGCCCCGGAACGTCGTACTCGCGTTCCTGAACAACGCCGAGGCGGCGGGACTCGGCGGAGGTCCGGCGGCGCAGACGCTCCTCACGGTCGAGGCGGGCTCGGTGCAGGTCGCGAGGCAGGTCTCGAGCGCCGACTTCACGGATCGCACGCCGCTGCCGGTCGACGTCGACCCGAGTGCGGCCGAGCTGTACGACGACATCTTCTTCAACCAGGTCAACGCGGCGACGAGCCGCCCCGACTTCCCGACCGCCGCGCGGTTCATCACGGCGCACTGGGAGCGGGAGCAGGGGCTGACGCCTGACGTGATCGTCTCGCTCGACCCGATCGGCCTGGCGCGCCTCCTCGAGGTGACCGGGCCGGTGACGCTGCCCGGCGGCGAGCAGCTGACGAGCACGAACGTGGTCTCGAAGCTCCTGAGCGAGGCGTACTTCCGGTACCCCGACGGCAAGGGATCCGACGAGTACTTCGCCGCCGCGGCATCCGCGATCTTCGACCGCGTCATGACGGTGGACTACGACGTGTGGGCGATGGCGCGAGCGGTGACCGATGTCGCGAACGGCGGCTCGCTCATGATGTGGAGCGCCGATCCCGCGACGCAGGAGCTGTTCGACGACACGCGCCTGCAGGGCGTGCTGCCGCAGACGAACACCGGGGCCACGGTGGTCGGCGCGTACTTCCGCGACCGGTCGTCGTCGAAGATCGACTACTACCTGCACACCGAGGTCGTGGTGACGACCGACTCGTGCACGCCCGACGCGCCGACCTACACGGTCGAGGCACGGCTGCGATTCGACGTGCCCGGCGACCTCGAGCTGCCGCGGTACGTCGACAGCAACCTGTACGCGTTCTACCGCACCGAGGTGTTCCTCTACGGGCCCGTGGGTGCGATCACCGCGGCGGTCGAGGTTCCCGAGCCCGGCCTGAACACGGTCGCCGGCCCGTCGGTGACCGACCTCGGCAGGCCCGCCGAGAAGTTCACGATCGACCTCGAGAGCGGTCAGACGGCTCTCGTGCGCGCGACGTTCGCCGGCGTGCCCGGCGAGTACGGACCGACCGAGGTGCGGACGACGCCGATGATCAACACGACCGCCGTGACCCTGGCCGACGCGCCCTGCTGAGACGCGCCGGCCAGCCCGGGTTCGACCGGGGTCGAATGGGGACGGTCACCGGGGTTCAGCCAGCGCGATTCAGGGTGAGTTCGTGCGCACCGATGTGATCGCTCGAGAGAACCTCAGGGGTACGCCGCGACGCGCGTGACCTGTACCCCAGTTCGGGGTACAACTATCCGGAATCGGTACCGGAGGGGGGAATCCGATTCCGTTCCTGTGAAAGAGTGGTGAGACAACGTCGGCCGCGCAAGGGAGTTGCGCCGGGCCGACGTTTCGTTGCGTTCAGGAGGTGATTTCAGTGGAGTTGAGGGATTATCTCCGAATCCTCCGGCAGTCGTGGGTGCTCATCGTGCTGCTGACCCTCCTCGGCATCGGTGCCGGCGCCGCGTACTCGATCATCACGACCCCGAAGTTCAGCTCGTCGGCGAAGGTCTTCGTCTCGACGTCGGCCGGGTCATCCGTCAGCGAACTTCAACAGGGCAACACGTTCACGCAGCAGCGCGTGAAGACGTACGCCGACCTCGCGACCACCCCGATCGTGCTGCTTCCGGTGATCGAGGAGCTCTCACTCGAGACCTCCGCTCAGAGCTTGGCCGAGCAGGTCACCGCGACGGCGCCGCTCGACACGTCGCTCATCGAGATCACCGTGGTCGACGACGACCCCGAGCTGGCGGCGAACGTCGCGACGGCGGTCAGCGAGAGCCTCACTCGTGTGGTGCAGACGATCGAAGCATCCGAGGGCGACGACGGCGAGACCCGCAGCGCCGTGAAGCTGACGCTCGTGCAGCACGCCGCGGTGCCCGAGTCGCCGGTGAGCCCGAACGTGCCGCTCAACGTGGCGCTCGGCGGCCTGGTGGGCCTCGCGCTCGGCATCGGCATCGCGGTGCTGCGCGAGACGCTCGACACCCGCATCCGCAACGAGCGCGACGTCGAGCTGGTGACCGAGACGCCGATCATCGGCGGCATCGTGTTCGACCCGAAGGCGGCCGAGCGCCCGCTGATCGTGCACGCCGATCCGCAGTCGCCCCGCGCCGAGTCGTTCCGCACGCTGCGCACGAACCTCTACTTCGTCGACGCGGGCCGCACGAACCGGTCGTTCGTGGTGACGAGCTCGATCGAGTCCGAGGGCAAGTCGACGACGACCGCGAACCTCGCGATCGCGCTGGCCGATGCCGGTGCGAAGGTGCTGCTCGTCGAGGCCGACCTGCGCCGCCCGAAGGTGGCCGAGTACCTCGGCCTCGAGGGCGCGGTGGGCCTCAGCGACCTGCTGATCGGCCGCGCCGACGTGCAGGACGTGGTGCAGCGCTGGGGCCGCAACTCGCTGTACGTGCTGCCGGCGGGTGCGATCCCGCCGAACCCGAGCGAGCTGCTCGGCTCGAAGGCGATGATCCAGACGATCGCCGAGCTCGACCGCTCGTTCGACGTCGTGCTCTTCGACGCACCCCCGCTGCTGCCGGTGACGGATGCCGCGATCCTCGCGCGCAACGTCGGCGGCGCGATCGTCGTGGTTGCCGCGGGCCGCACCCAGCGCGGGCAGTTGCGGGGCGCGTTGGCGGCGCTCGCGAACGTCGACGCACCGGTGTCCGGCATCGTGCTGACGATGCTGCCGACGAAGGGTCCCGACGCGTACGGCTATGGCCGCTACGGGTACGGCTACGGCTACGGGTACGCCTCCGACGAGCCGGCGGTGGCGCGATGACGCTGCACGTGATGACGGTCTGCACCGGCAACATCTGCCGGTCGCCGCTTGCCGCGCACCTGCTCGCCGACCGCTTCGAGCGCGGGGGTATCGACGCCACGGTCTGGAGCGCGGGCACCCGGGCGATGGTGAACTCGCCGATGACCCCCGAGACGGCCGAGCTCGCTCTCGCCGCCGGCCTCGACGGCGACGGGCACCGCGCCCAGCAGCTCACGACCACCATGGTCGAGCTCGCCGACCTGATCCTCACGGCCTCGCGCGAGCACCGCGCCGCGGTCGTCAAGCTCTCGCCGCGCGCGTCGCGCCGCACGTTCACGCTGCGCGAGTTCGCGCGCATCGGCGAGTACCTCGCCGCCGAGCCTCCTCCGGCCGCGATGCCGGGAGCCACGATCGAACCGATTGCACTGGTCGAGGAGTTCGCGCTGTCGCGCGGGCTCGCGATGCCGCCGGTGCGCCCCGACGACGATGACGTCGTCGATCCCTATCGTCGTTCGCCCGAGGTGTATGCCGAGGCGGGTCGCCTGATCACGAATGCCGTCGACGCGGCCGTGCGGGCGTTCGCAGCGACTGCTTCGGGAGGTCGAGGTGCCGCCTAGGTCGTACGTCTCGGGTGCGCCGCACGGCATCCGCTGGTGGGTCATCGCCGGCCTCGCGCTGCTCGCGCTCGTCGACCTCGCGCTCATCTGGTTCGCACTCTCGTCGACGCGTGCGCCCGCCGCCGGCGCGGCCTCGCCGCAGGCGATGCCGTCGCTGATCCCGATCGAGTCGAGCGCGACGCCGACGCCCGAACCCGACCTCAGCGTCGCCGCGCTGTCGGTGACGCTGGCCGCGTTCGACGCGAACGTCGCCTACCGCGCGACGACCGGTGACTGCCTCGCCGTGCCCGGCGTCGTCGAGGCGACCGGCGACGGGGGAGCGACGTGGGTCTCGGCCGAACTGCCCGACGGCAGCGCCCCGCAGTCGATCGTCGCCACCTCCGCGACGGAGGCGACGGCCGTCGCGGCGCTGGCCGACGGATGCGCGCCGGCTGCGTTCGGCACGTTCGTTCAGGGAGCCGGCTGGGCCGCCTCCGCCGAGCTCGACTCGGCGTGGCGCATCGAGGGCGCCGAGGTCGTCGCGCCGGGCGGTGCGCGCTGGCTGCCATGCCCGGGCACCCCGCGTCAGGTCGCCGCTGCCGACGCGCAGTCGGCGGCCGTGCTCTGCGACGACGCGGTGCTCGCGATCACGCTCGACGGGGGAGCGAACTGGCTCGAGACCGCGCCCGTGTCGGGTGCCGCGGCGATCGCGATGCAGCGTGACGACGCGAGCAGCGGCATCCGGGTGCTGATCGCCGACCAGGGCGACTGCGACGGCGTGCAGGTCGCGACGGTGGCGACGGATGGCACGGCCGCCCCCGCGGGCGAGTGCCTGGCGACGGATGCCGCGGACGGGGCCTCCGCGATCGCCGCCGACTCGGCAGGCGGGGTGTGGCTGTGGAGCGGCGAGCTCGTCGCCCGCTCGAAGGATGGGGGTGCGACATGGTGACGATGGCGCCTGCCGAGGGGCAGAACGAGGCGACCGGCGCGAAGTCTCCGAGCGCGGTGGTCGCGAAATGGCAACGGAAGTTCGCGACGCGGCTGTTCGCCACCGACCTTCTCGCCGTGCTCGTCGCGGTCTTCGGTTCGCAGTTGCTCCGCTTCGGCACGCGTTCCGTCGAGCTCGAGGTGGCTTCGTCCGAGATGTTCGGCTTCGCGCTGACCTACTCCGCGCTGTCCATCCTCCTGGTGATCGCGTGGATGCTCGCCCTCGAGTTTTACGCGACACGCGACCACAAGATCATCGGGTCCGGCACGCTCGAGTACAAGCGCGTCGCCGACGCGACCATTCGGGTCTTCGGTATCCTCGCCATCCTCGCGTTCCTTCTCAATTCGCCGATCGGCCGTGGGTACCTGCTGATCGCGCTGCCCACGGGACTCGGCCTGATGATCCTCGGACGCTGGGTGTGGCGTCAGTGGCTGAACGGCCGTCGGCGCGACGGCGACTACCTGCACTACGCGTTGCTTCTCGGCGAGCGAACGAAGTCGATCCACGTCGCCCGCCAGCTCGCCCGCGACGGCCGGGCCGGCCTCCACATCGTCGGGGCGGTGACCGAGCACGGAACGACCTCGAACGACCTGCTCCCCGACATCCCTGTCGTGGCCGGATACGACGATGTCCTTGACGCGATCGACGCGACCCGCGCCGACACGGTGATCGTGACCGGTGCCGACACGATCGATCCGGTGCAGTTGCGCCAGCTCGGCTGGGATCTCGAGGCACGGTCCCTGAGCCTGATCGTAGCGCCCGCGCTCACCGACGTCGCTGGACCCCGTATCCACGCGCGCCCGGTCGCCGGTGTGCCGCTGATCCACGTCGAGTATCCGGTCTTCGAGGGGCGCAAGAAGGCGTCCAAGCGACTCTTCGACATCGTCGGCTCGCTGGTGCTCATACTCCTGAGCGGTCCGATCATGCTGGCAGTTGCCACCGCCGTGAAACTCTCAAGCCCTGGGCCAATATTCTACTCTCAGGAGCGCATCGGGCTCGGTGGCGCACCTTTCCGGATGCTCAAATTTCGTTCGATGGTCCAGGGCGCTGACGATCAGCTCAAGAGCCTGCTCGATGCGCAAGGCACGTCCGACCGCCCGCTCTTCAAGATCAATGCCGATCCACGGATCACCCCTGTAGGCCGGTTGATTCGCCGATACTCGCTCGACGAACTTCCGCAGTTCTTCAACGTACTCCGAGGCGACATGAGCCTGGTCGGCCCACGGCCACAGCGCGAGGCGGAAGTCGCGCTCTACGACGACGCCGCCCATCGACGACTGATGATGAAGCCCGGTGTGAGCGGCCTCTGGCAGGTGAGTGGTCGCTCGAGCTTGGATTGGGACGACGCAATGCGCCTTGACCTGTACTACGTCGAGAACTGGTCAATGACGACGGATATCGCGATCCTCTGGCGGACGATTCGCGCGGTGATTGCCCCAGGCAAGGACGCCTCGTGATTATCAATCGGCACGTTCGCTACTGGAATTCGCCGGCGCGAGTCGCACGCGTACGTCTGAGTGGGCTGTCCTTGGGGGCTCCGTCTGTAGGACCTCAAATCATTGAGGTCGATGATGGCGGAATCTAGCCTCGCGAAGCATCGTCAAGTCGCCACAATCAGGCAGACAGAGACGATAGTCGTACCCGCCGGTTTCCGGCGCATTTCAGTTGCGTTAGCTCTGATTGTCTCGCTGGTCGTCTACAACCCGTTCTTAGTCGCGAGCGTTGCATCGCCGCGCGTCGTTCTCTTGACTTGCCTCGCTGTATGGGCGTTCGGACTTCTCGCCATTGGCGCGCTTCGGATCCGGCACCTCACGATCGCCGTCCTAGGCACGCTGTTCTTTGGGCTGGTCACAGTTGGCGGCGCGACTGATGAGATTCTTGCCCTAACTGAGTTTGGCAACGCAAATGCTCAGCGATATCTGCTTCTAATTCCGATGGCAATCTCTGTCGGTGTCGGAATTGCTCGTGCGCATCTGCACCGCCAGTTCGCCGTGGCCTATCTGGTCGTTTCGATCATCATGGTCGTCCCCGCGAGTATTGAGTTCCTTACGTCGCAATCCTTGCTTGGGCGCGACTTTCTCTACTTCGTCGAGTATGGCCGACCGCGTGCGCTGGTTGCTTCGGATCACCCGCTGGTTCTCGGCCTTCTATTTCTGGTCGCGCTTCCATCATCCTTATACGCGCGGTCTTGGGTTCGAATCGGTTGTGCGGCGGTGCTGTCATTTGGTATCTGGAGTACCGGGAGTGAGGGACCAATCTATCTCTCCGCTGCGTGCTTGGTAATTGTGGTCTTTCCTCAGGTCGCTGGATGGCTATCCCGACGTCACAAGTTGGCTTGGGTTGCGGCTGGGATTGTACTCCTGACGGTTGCCTATCTATCAGTCGAGGTTTGGACTGCTGAAGTGGTCGGCAACACATCGGGCGAATACAGCCGAGCTTATCGATTCGCAATATACTCACTCGTGCCTTCACTCCTTTCAGAAACGCCGCTGGGATACGGCTTCAATGGAATGCCGTTAGGAGAATGGTTAATCCGCACTGAATACAAAGGAATCCGTGACGTCGCAATCACTATCGACTCCGAGGTGGTGTTCTTGGCGGCGAGCTTCGGAGTGTTGGGGACCCTCGCATACGTTATCGCTCTGTTCATAGGGATCCGAGCAATTCAGCCGGAAGTGGTCTTTGGCCTCGCATCGACACTGATCGCGGCTGTCGGTCTCGTCCTGGCCATCTCTGTTTGGGACACCCTTGGCCTGCTGTGGGGAATCATTTTGGGAGTCTGCTATTCGCGACTTCGAATTTCTCGAGGGTCGACCAACATACAGTCGGAGCTCAAGGGCGGACCCAAAGTTGCATAAGATTGTCGTCGCACACGTGACCGAGAGCCTCGGTGGGGGCGTCGCTTCGGCGATGCAGACATTCGCGGAGGCAACGCCGGAGATCGAGCACCACGTAATCGGTGTGCTCCGAAAAGGCGAACTCGATGTGTCCCGTTTGGAGTCGTTTAGTTCGGTGAAATACGTGTCAAAGCGCAACTTTACTCCATTGCGACTTCGGCGGCTGCTACGCGAAATCGAGCCGAGCATCGTGCACCTGCACTCGTCTCTCGCTGGAGCGGTCGGACGAAGTCCGTTGTCCATCCCGCGCGACGCCGCGGTCGTGTACAGTCCGCATTGCTTCGGCTTTGAGCGTCGCGACATCGGGGCATTCGCCCGTCTTGTGCTGCAAGTCATCGAACGCTCACTTGCGAGGCGAGCCGATATGGTCGCCGCGTGCTCTCCACATGAGGCGCGCACCGCTCTCGCACTGGGAGTGCGTGAGGCGAGATACGTGCCGAACGTTGGCGATATGACGCGAGTTGAGCCGGCATTCGAAAGGCCATCGTTCCAAGTGCGACTCGTGACGATTGGGCGAGTTTCGGCACAAAAGGATCCCGCGCATTTCGCGGAAGTAGTGCGTCATGCAGGGAAGCTAAGGTCAGTGACAGCCACGTGGATCGGCGACGGCGACAGCGAGATGAAGCGTAGCTTGGAGGAAGTTGAGGTTACGGTTACCGGTTGGCTGAGCCAGGCCGAGATTCGTCAGGGGCTCTCGGAAGCGGATGTCTATGTGCACACTGCAGCGTGGGAGGGTTTTCCGATTGCCGTCATTGAGGCCCATGCCGCGGGACTGCCTATCGTGGTTCGCTCAATTCCAGCCTTCGAGGACGTCCCGAGTAGCGTGAAGCGGATGGCATCATCCGAACTGGCCGAACTTGCTACGCAAGTCGCCACAGATCCATCGCTGCGCGCTCACAACCTCTCGGTCTGGGCGAAGGTCTTGGAGAAGAACACGCGGGAAAGTCAGTCAGAAGTATTGCGCCTTGCATACACGACTGCCAGTCGCCGAATGGTGGGCTTGATATGACTACCATCAGCGACGACAGACCTGTGAGGGTAGCGCTGATTCACTGGGGTTCGAGCGGTGGCGGGCCGGCATTCGCATACCATCTGACCAAGGGGATCGCTTCGCTGCTGCCGCCAGGGTCAGTCGTTGCCTCCTACAGTTCCGGCAGTGACAATCTCGAGCTCTGGCGGCGCCTAGGCGTGGAAGCGCATGAGGTTCGAACATACCGATCGAAGCGCGAATTCCTCCTGAGGGCACCTTGGCTCATTTGGGAGATCGTGCGCTTTCGCTTGTTCTTGCGGCGTCACGATGTCTCCGTTGTTATCTCCCCGATGTACAGCTTGTGGCAATCACTATTTCCGTCGCTTCTGGTGGGGAACGGTCGACAATATGTGGCGAGTATCCATGACGCAGTGGACCACCCAGGTGAGGAGCATCTTCTCAAGAGGTGGTGTCGTGCTGCGGACCTTAGGCGCGCCGACTTGGTGCTCGCTTTCAGTACCGCGGTCGCGCGCCGGGTCGAATCCCAGACAGCTGCTCCCGTCCTGGTTGTTCCCCATGGGGTCTCAGCAGTAGCGGCTTCGCCGCGCACTGCCCCACGTGGTCGAATAGTCCGCCTCGGGTTCTTCGGTCGCCTACTCCCATACAAAGGCCTTCCCCTGTATGTCGAGCTCGTGAGGGAGCTTTCAAATAGAGGGATAGACGTACGTGCTGAAGTTCTCGGGAACGGGCAGGCTGACGAACTGATTTCCGCAAGTGGCGACCTTCCGATTCACTGGAATCTCAAATGGGCGTCGGAGAGCGAGGTGACCGATTTCTTCAGCCAGATCGACATCACGATCGTCCCGTATGTCGAGGCGAGCCAGTCGGGCGTTGTCGCGTTGTCTGTGGGCGCAGGCGTACCGGTTGTCGCAACCCCAGTCGGCGGACTCATCGAGCAAGTAGGCGAGAGTCAGGGCGGCATCGTTGCCGATTCGGTCGACGCCTCGTCTCTTGCCGATTCCGTTGAGCGACTGATAGCGGTTCCGGAGATGTACGAGGAACTCTCGGCGAGGGGCCTGCTTGCAGCGCAGGGCTCGCTCTCCTGGGAGAGCGTATCTTCCGTAGTTGTCAGCGCGATACCCGGTGGCTTGGTTCGAGGGCGAGGAATTTCCCGATGACGTTGGCAGGCAGAAATCCCGCGATGTCGAAAGCCATGCGTCGTCTAATAGTCACGGTGAACTACAATTCCGCCGACGTCCTGGCCGATAGCATCGCATCGGTAAGTGACGACAGTTTCGACCACTGGCTGATCGTAGACTGCGCTTCGCCTAGAGAAGGCGAACTCGAGAAGCTGGCTTCATTTGAAAGCAGCAGGATCTCAGTCCTACCGCTGGCGGAGAACATCGGATTCGGTGCGGCCGTCAATAGAGGTGCGGAGCACCTGAGTGTGGGGGACGGTGATCTTCTCTGGATTCTCAACCCCGACACGCTGATTGGTCCTGGTGCCCCCAATCTCGTTTGGCATGCATTGGTGGAATCTCCACATATCGTTGTCACTCCGCGTATCTTTCAATTCGGTCCGGAGGAGAAGGATTGGTTCTCCATCGGTTATTTCGACTCAAAGAAGATCCGTGTGAAGCATGCCGCGCCACCTAAACGCGAGGGGATCTACCCGTTCGCCCCAGCAACGGCTCTCGCGCTCTCGGGCGCGAATTGGTGTCTTCTTGGCGGGTTTCGGTCGGACTTCTTCATGTACTGGGAGGACGTCGAGTTTATGGTCCGGGCAATTGACCGAGGTCTAGAACTGCGAACACTCTCAGAGGCGGTCATCTGGCACATCGAGGGTGCGTCAAGCGGGTCCGGCCATGGCAGAGGTGAAGTGTACTATTACTACACAAACCTCAACCGGGCGACCTTGGCCCGAGAGATGCTCGGCACAAGACGTTGGATTTCGCCGGGGTACTTGATCGTTACCATCGGAATGCTAACCACGCCTCTGCGCCAGGAGCGGTCTGGGAAGGTCCGGAAATTTGCCAGCGCTGTCAGAGGTGTTGTTCGAGGGGTCCGTGAATGATTAGCAGGAATCTGGCTCGGATTTGGCCCGGTCTCGCGCGTGATGTCGTCTATAACTGGCTGATAGCCTCGCCGTTGTTCCCAAGGCCACTTCGTTGGCGAGCGCTGCGGGCGTTCGGCTTCGAGATTCAGAGATCCTACATCTCTCCCGGCGTATGGTTTGGATCTAACCGTGTCGCTATCGGAGTGCGGAGCTTCGTTAACTATGGCTGCATGTTCAATGCAAGCGGTGGGATCTACATCGGCTCGGACGTTGCTATTGGCATGCGGTCGATGTTTGTGACAAGCAGTCATCAGATCGGAGGCTCGCGCATGCGCGCGGGCAAGGAGACTTCGGCCGCGATTTCGGTGGGCGATGGTGTTTGGATCGGTGCTGGAGTCACCATTCTTCCGGGCGTTTCGATCGGTGCTGGGAGCATTATCGCTGCCGGTGCAGTTGTGGCAAGCGATTGTGGCGAGAATGGCCTGTACGCGGGAGTTCCTGCACGATTGGTCCGGCGCCTCGAACATGCAAGTCTTGCGACGGAAATGAGCTAAGGATATATCTGTGAACACGAATGACGGTATGCGTGTCTTGGTCCTGTGGGCTGATGATCGGTCCGCGAATCTCGGTGTTCGCGTCCTGGCTCAGGGCGCCGCCACGGTTGTGACTCGAGCCTTGGGCGAGGCCGCCCATATTGATTTCCAGGATTTCGGCCCAAACGAAAGCGGATTCAATCCGGGAAAGAAGAATGTCGCAATGGATCTTATCCAGCGGCATGGTCCGGTCTCCGAGTGGATTCAGCAATACGACCTGATTCTTGATACTGGTGCTGGTGACAGCTTTACGGATGCGTATGGATGGCGACGCGTCCTGATGATGATGTACACGCAGCGCGCCGCACAGCGTTCACGGGTACCACTCATTTTCCTGCCTCAGACCATCGGGCCCTTCAGATCACGGCACATCGGGTCACTTGCGAGGCGGCGTCTTGCGGCTGCGTCGAGTGTCTTCGGCCGCGACAGAGTGTCACTCGACTATGCGGCGAACGCCTTCGATATCTCAGCCATCCCCTCCACGGATATGGTGTTCGCACTGCCCCGTCCCGCGGTTCCGCAGCGCGACGACGTTGTTCTGAACGTCTCCGGCCTGCTCTGGGATGCTAACCCCCACGTCGACCACCTCCTCTATCGAACCCGTCTGAGGGATCTCTCGCGGTCGGTCCAAGCGCTGGGCCTCAAGGTAGTTCTGATGCCGCACGTGCTCGAGAACCCGTACCAGGACAGCGACGTCCGTGTCCTTGATGAGGCTGCAAGTGAGCTTCGTGCCGATGGTTTGATGGTTCCCGGGAGCTTGAGCGACGCGCGAGCGATTGTCGGCGGTGCACGCGCGGTAGTTGGCTCTCGGATGCACGCTTGCCTGAATGCTCTCTCGATGGGTACACCGAGCTTCGCTTGGGCCTACTCCCGCAAATTTGCGCCGCTCTTCTCGGAGATCGGCTGGGGGCACGGCGGCGACTTGCGAGAGGACGGAGATATCGTCACGCCGACTTTGAGCTTCATCGAGGCTGCGGTTGAAGCCCGCCTTCAGCCTGAGGTCGAGCAAGCCCTATCGAATGCAGATGGTCTGATGGACCGTCTCGTCCTTGATCTGTCAAGTCACACGCAGGAGTTCGCTGTTGGATGAGCTATCGCGCGCCGTTCGTCAAGTGGTGGAAGGCGGGCTTTGCACCGGGTGCGGCGGTTGTGCCGCAATGTTTGAGCGAATTGAGATGGTCGAATCTGATGGGTTTCTTCGGCCTCGAGTCGTCGATGGGCCCGTCGGGCTCAACGATCGCGACTCGGCTCGGCAGTTCAGAACAATCTGTCCTGGACTCGGCATCGCTCGGCCTGCCAGCGAATCTCAGACGGCTGATCACGATGTGTTTGGACGATACGTTTCTGTTTGGCGTGGGTGGGCAACTGATGACGAGGTTCGCATCTCCGGGAGCAGCGGGGGTGTCCTAACCGCCCTCTCAGAATGGATCGCAGCTCAAGGGGGTGGTCACGTTCGGGCCGTGCAAGAGGACCGCACGAAATCCACATTCTCGACACCTGTAAGAGTCACAGGGCGCGCGGGCGCGCTTGCTGCATCGGGGTCGCGCTACGCGCCCGTTGCAACGCTAGAAGGAATTGAAAGCGGTGATCCCCCGGTCGCTGTCGTTGGGAAGCCCTGCGAGATTGCGGCTGTGACCACAATGCAGGATTCAGCATTCCTTCCGTCTTCGACAATCAAGCTCTCCTTCTTCTGTGCGGGGACTCCGAGTTGGCGTGCCACAGAGCGAATCCTCAGTGCGCTTGACTTTGGCGATGAACGACCAGAAAGTATTCGCTATCGCGGGCTCGGTTGGCCGGGCAGATTTAGTGCGGTAGATCGCGACGGCGATCGGCGCGAGATGGACTACGAGCGGGCTTGGGGTGAGATCCTCGGTCGTGATCTGCAGTGGCGATGCAAGCTCTGCATAGATGGGACGGGCGAGCTTGCAGACGTCGCAGTTGGCGACTACTGGCAGACGGACGCCCGCGGATTCCCCATCTTCACAGAGGGACATGGCAACTCAGTGGTCATTGCACGTACGCCGAAAGGCCAAGACCTGCTTATGGCGGCTCGCTCCGCCGGGGTCGTCGATCTCAAGGAGATTGATATCGAGGATGTTGCAAAGGTGCAGCCTCTGCAGGTGGAGCGGCGGAGCACGCTCGGCGCGCGACTTGCAGGACGAAGAGTCGCCGGATATCGCGTGCCGCAGTACTCAGGGTGGCAGAAATTGAACTTTCGGCGCGCCAGCCCGCGACTTGTCATCCGCACCGCGCTTGGAACACTGCTCCGCTCCATTAGACAACGTCGAATGGAGTCGGTCATGTGGTCTCGCCGGAACGACCGTGGATGAGGAGCAACTCAGACGCAGATTCAGCGCGGGGGCGCCCCGCGTTGATCGTGATTGCCAACGCCATCAACATTGGTGCGGGACTAGTGGTCGCTCCAGTTCTTGCACGCCTGCTCGGGCCAGAGGGGCGAGGTGAGACTTCTGCGGTAATTGCCGCACTCAATATTGTCCCGATTCTGATCGGACTCGGAGTTCCACTTGTCGTGCGGCGACTAGCCGCAGCTGGTTGTCGCGAGCAAGGCACACGAGCGGCACGTATTGTTGCACTCGCTCTCTTCCTGCCATCCAGTCTCGTGGCCGTCGTACTGGCGTTTACCGCCTTCGGCAGCCTCGATCCAGTAGAACTGACGGCAGCCTTCGTTGGAATCACGCTTGCTCCGCTGACTGTTCTTTGGATGACGGACGCGTCAGCAATGGTAGGCATGGAGCGCTACTGGGCAGTCTTCGCGATCCGGATTTCACAGCCCGTTGCGTTCATGATCTTTGTCATAGGTGCCGCCGCATTTGGTGTCCTGGGCGTGTGGCAGGTCATCTGGGCTCAAGTCGCTACTAACGTCTTGACGCTCGTAGTATCCGCTTCGTGGAACCGTGTCACAGTAGTGGGAGCTCGTGCGAGCCTCCGGCATGTGGTCCGCGAGGGGCTATCGCTAGCGGGCGGCGCGGTATCCGAGGCGCTTTCCTATCGGCTCGACCAGATCCTGATTCTGCCTCTAGCTGGAAGCGCGCAAGCGGGCTACTACTCAACCGTCACGATCATCGGGTCTATTCCCCCTGCAGTATGCCAAGCGGCAGTCGCCCCCATCTATCGGTCCGTCGTGCGAGCGCCACAAGACAATCGTGCCGCGATACTGCTCTCAGGTGCACGCGAGATTGCCAGCCTCGGAGCCCTCGCATCAATCGCGTTGATGATCGTGAGCCCCGTCGGCATCGTCCTCGTCTTCGGAGCTGAGTTTTCGCCGGCGATCCCAGCAACGATTGTCTACTTGATCGGGTCCGCAGCGTTGTGCTCCTCGGCGTACAGTTCACTCATGCTCGCCGGAACTGGCAGAGGGACAGCAATGACTGCCGGTCAAACGGGTGCGCTACTCGTTGGGATAGCGTTGCTCGTCCTTCTGGCCCCGCCTTATGGCGCGCTAGGCGCCGCGGTCGCATCAACCGTTTCGTATCTCGGCCTCGCTGTAGTGCTGAACCTTCGGCTTGGGCATGGAGGCCGCGCGCTACTTCCCACTCCAGCTCACCTCTTGGCAGGTATTCGCCGTATCCTCGCGAGGTAGAAGGCGCTTGCAGAACGCGGCCAGCAACCAAGGGCATTCCGTCGTCTTCCGACTGATGCCACCGCACCGTGACCGAACCGTCACCCACGATTCACACCGCGGAAATCGCCGCCGTGGCGCCCCGCGACGCCCCTCTCATACAGTGAGAGGGTGCCGTCGCGACGGGGGTGGGCGGCACGATGTTCTGTGCGGCGACCGAGGTCACCGGCGCCTCGCTGAGGCGACCCCGAGACTTGACCGGAGCGGGTCGGGCTCGCAGCGCACACGGGCGCCGCAACTCCGACCCGCTCGCGACCCAGGAGGTTCCGACCACACATGACACAGCAGATCACGAAGGCCGTCATTCCCGCCGCGGGCCTCGGCACCCGCTTCCTGCCCGCCACCAAGGCGATGCCGAAGGAGATGCTGCCGGTGGTCGACAAGCCGGCCATCCAGTACGTCGTCGAGGAGGCCGTCGGCGCGGGGCTCGACGACATCCTCGTCATCATCGGGCGCAACAAGAACGCGCTCGCCAACCACTTCGACCGGGTCACCGAACTCGAGCAGACGCTCGAGCAGAAGGGCGACCAGACCAAGCTCGAGCGGGTCATGCACTCGTCGAGCCTCGCCGACATCCACTTCGTACGCCAGGGCGACCCGAAGGGGCTCGGGCACGCCGTGCTGCGCGCGAAGCGTCACATCGGCAACGAGCCGTTCGCGGTGCTGCTCGGCGACGACCTCATCGACGAGCGCGACGCGCTGCTGACACCCATGCTGCAGCAGTGCAGCGCGCGCGGCCTCACGGTCATCGCGCTCATGGAGGTCGACCCGTCGCAGATCCACCTCTACGGGTGCGCCGCGGTCGAGCCCACCGAGCACCCGGATGTCGTCAAGGTCACCGAGCTCGTCGAGAAGCCGTCGGCCGACGCCGCGCCATCCAACCTCGCCATCATCGGCCGGTACGTGCTGCAGCCCGAGATCTTCGACATCCTCGAGCGCACGCCCCCCGGCAAGGGCGGCGAGATCCAGCTCACCGACGCGCTCCAAGAGCTCGCCGCTGAGGGCAAGGTCGTCGGCATCGTGTTCCGCGGCCGCCGCTACGACACCGGTGACCGGCTCGACTACATCAAGTCGACCATCCAGCTCGCCCTCGACCGCGACGACCTCGGAATCGAGCTGCGCCCCTGGATCAAGCAGCTGGCTGCGGGGCTCGACGCGTGACCGCCTCCGCGCTCGCCATCCCGCCGACCCCAGGCATGGCATGCTCGTCTCGGACGGAAAGGACCCCATGAAGATCTCGGTCATCGGCTGCGGCTACCTCGGCGCCGTGCACGCCTCCGCGATGGCAGAGCTCGGCCACGAGGTCGTCGGCATCGACGTCGACGAGCGCAAGATCACCGAACTCACCGCCGGCCGGGCGCCGTTCTTCGAGCCCGGGCTGGCCGAGATCCTCACCTCGGCCACGCGGTCGGGCCGGCTGCGGTTCAGCACCGACATGGCGGATGCCGCGGGCGCCGAGATCCACTTCATCGCCGTGGGCACACCGCAGACCCCCGGCAGCGACGCGGCCGACCTGCGGTACGTCGACGCCGCGTTCGAGTCGCTCGCACCGCACCTCGCCGAGGGCGCGCTCGTGGTCGGCAAGAGCACCGTGCCCGTCGGCACCGCGGCGCGCCTCGCCGCGCGCCTCGCCGAGATCGCGCCGCACGCGCGGCTCGCGTGGAACCCCGAGTTCCTGCGCGAGGGCTTCGCCGTGAAGGACACCATCGAGCCCGACCGGCTCGTCTACGGCGTCGCCGACGAGCACGCGGCCGATCAGCTCGACGCCGTCTACCGCACCGCCCTCGACGCCGGCACGCCGCGCATCGTCACCGACTACGCCACCGCCGAGCTCGTCAAGGTCGCCGCGAACGCGTTCCTGGCCACCAAGATCAGCTTCATCAACGCCATGGCCGAGATCGCCGAGGTCACCGGTGCCGATGTCACGCAGCTCGCCGACGCGATCGGCCACGATGCCCGCATCGGCCGCCGGTTCCTCAACGCCGGCGTCGGCTTCGGCGGCGGCTGCCTGCCCAAGGACATCCGCGCCTTCGCCGCCCGCGCCGAGGAGCTCGGCCGCGGCGACTCCGTCGGCTTCCTCCGGGAGGTCGACGAGATCAACCTGCGCCGCCGCCAGCGCGTCGTCGACCTCGCCGTCGAAGCGCTCGGCGGCTCGGCCTACCAGAAGCGCATCGCCGTGCTCGGCGTCACCTTCAAGCCCGACTCCGACGACGTGCGCGACTCGCCCGCCCTCGACGTCGCCGTCTCGCTCAAGGGCCTCGGCGCCGACGTGATCGCGACCGACCCCGAGGGCATCGCGAACGCGCGGGCGCGCCATCCGCAGCTCGACTACGTCGCGTCGACCGCCGACGCACTGCGCGGCGCCGACCTCGTCGTGCTCGTCACCGAATGGCGCGAGTACCGAGGCCTCGACCCCGCCGACACCACGGCCCTCGTCGCCTCGCCCGTCATCATCGACGGACGCAACGTGCTCGACCCCGCCGCCTGGCGCGCCGCCGGCTGGACCTACCACGGCCTCGGCCGCCCCTGAGGTGGAAGACGCGCCGGTAAGGTCGCTGCCGACGCGGCAGCTCTCGATCGCGGATGCCACGCCCCTCGCGCACGCGTACGTGCACGCCGTCGCGGCGTCGGTCGGGGTGCGCGCGTTGAGCATCAAGGGGCCCGCCGCCTCCCATCATGCGGTGCGCGGTCCGCACGTGTCGGCGGACGCCGACGTGCTCATCGACCCCGCAGGGTTCGGTGACGTCGTCGAGCGGCTGCGGGCGGCCGGATGGCGCTCGCGCGAGCTGGCCGACGGCACCGAGGACTGGTCGGAGCACTCGGTCACGCTCATCCGCGACGGATGGCCCTGCGACCTCGACCTGCACGAGCGGTTCCCGGGATTCCTGTCACCGGCCGGCGAGGTGTTCGAGGCGCTGTGGCGTGATCAGGTGCCCGTCGACGTGGCCGGGCGATCGGTGCCGATCCCGAGCCGGGACGGCACCATCCTCATCGCCGCGCTGCACGCGCTGCGGCGCTGGCCGGCATTCGGTGGGCGGGCGGATGGCGAGCTCGCCGAGCTGCACGCCCGGTTCGGGTCGCTCGACACGGCCTCGCGCGCACGCCTCGACGCGCTCGCGCACGAGACCGGCTGCATCGAGACCCTCGACGGCGCGCTGCGCTCGCTCGGGGTGTCGGATGCGGCCGCGGGCGCCCGCCGCGACGACACCGAGCTGCGCGCGTGGCGCGAGCGCCTGGCCTCGGGCGGCACGGGCACCCACTTCTGGCTGCGCCGGCTGGAGCGCACGCCGTGGCGCGATCGGCCCCGCGAGCTCGCCTACATCGTCTGGCCCGACGAGGAGAACCTCCGCCGCTCGCACGCCGACATCGCGCCCGGCCGGCGCGCGCTGAACCGCGCCCGCCTCGCCCGGCTCGGCCGCGGCCTGCGCAACCTGCCGTCAGCCCTCTGGGCGCGCGTCGTGACACGGAGGGGCCGATGAGCGGCGCGGTCCGGCGTTCTTCCGAGCTGGCCGTCGTCGAGCGCGATGACCACGCCGTCATCCTCGACCTTCGCCGCCTCGACGCTCCCGACCCGATCCACCTCGACGGCACCGCCCTCGAGATCTGGCGCGCGATCGACGGAACCCGCGACCGCGCCGCGATCGTCGCGGCCGTGACATCCGCTTACGGAGTCGACTCGGCCGACGTCGAAGTCGACGTCGCGGCCTTCCTCGACGACCTGGAGCGCCGCGGCCTCATCGGCCCAGCCTGACTTCAGTCCGACGGCAGTGCGTTCACCTCGCCGGTGATCTCGACCACCACGGGCACGCCGGCGACCTCGGACGGCAGCCGCGCCGCGACGCCCGGGTCCACCACGCCGATCACGACCGCCTCGCCTCCCGCTGGGTCGTGGCCGAGGCCGACGGAGGTGACGCCAGGGATCGCGAGCAGGCTCGCCTCGTCGCTCGCCGGCACTCGTCCGAGCGCCGCGAGCTGCGCGTCGTCAGCCGGATGGAACTCGACGGGGCCGGAACCGGAGTAGTCGGCTTCCGGGTGGTCACCATCGCTCATGAGGTCACCTCGTATCGCCTCTCGGCAACTCTACGCTTCTCCCTCCTGCTTCACGGCTCCCGGCGTTCCGGTCAGGGCAGCAGCCGGATGTTCAGGGCGGCGAGCGCGGCACCGATCGGGTTGGCGAAGGTCGTGCCACCACCGCCGGCGAACAGGAGGCCGACCGGCCTGAGCCCCGTCGCCCACTGCCAGATGAGCGAGCCGGAATCGCCGCCCGCCGAGAACGGGTTCGCCGTGACCGACTGGATCGCGATCTGGTTGCGGAAGAGCGCCACTCGACCGGATCCGTAGTTGACGTTCACCGACACGCCGATCTGCGTCACGCGCCCTTGCGTGAGGCCGGTGGTTCGGCCGCTCTTGCCGACGACCATGCCGAGCGTCGCGGGGAGCGGCGCCGTGCCCGTGCGGTAGTACGCGTTCGCACCCCCCGAGATGAAGTACTGCTCGCCACGGACGCGGTCGGCCCACGCCCAGCCGAAGGCGGCATCCACGAAGTTGGCCGCGCCGCCGTAGATGAGCGGCACCCAGCGTGCCAGCACGGCGATCTGGTCGGCGGGGCTGCGCCCACCATCCAACGGCCCGGGCTGGACGATGCTGTCGTTCACCCGGGCGTCATTCGAGTTCGCCAGCACGTGGTTGTTGCTGAGGATCAGGTGGCGAGTCGTCCACGGGTCCGTCAGGCCGATGGCTCGGCTGCCGAGCGTCCCCGCGGTGATGTCGACGTGCCCGACTGAGACACCGCCCGGCGCCGGGCGGTGCCGTCCACGGAACGAGTACGCATCGACCGAGCCCACCGGGACCTGCTCCACGGGAACGGTCGAGAGGGCGCGCGTGCCCGCGCTCTCCGCCACCTGGCTCAGCAGTTGCTCCTGCGGCAACGGGCTCTCGGTGAACAGGGTCAAAGAGGCCTCGCCCGGCACGCCGCCGATGGAGAGGCTGGTCGGATCGGGCAGGCCGATGCCGACCCCGAGGATGCCTCCAGACGGCGATTCCTCGGCGAGCGATTCGAGTCGGCCTGAAGCGGTGAGCAGCGTCGCCTCGACCGCGTCGCGGAGGGCGACGAGGTCGCTCGACACGCCCGCCTCGGCGAACGCGGATTCCTGCTCTTCGGTGCTCAGCGCCTCGAGGTCGATATCGGCGACACCGCCCTCAGGGCCAGGCGCCTCCTCGACCGGCGCTTCGCCCCCTCGCGCGTCCGGGTCCTCGATCGGTGTGGCATTCGCGTCGTCGCTCATGATGCTCCCCCTAATGCGAAGAATTCCTCGGTTCTGGGGTCATCGTGGCAAGAAGCACGGCTGGCCGCTGTCGGACCTTTGGGGGACATGTCGACGGCGCGCCGACGGGGCCGGCCGTGTCGGCGACGCCGGGCCTCTTCGGTCGCCGACCGAGCGCTACCGCGTGCGCTCAGAGCGACGTGTGCGGGTCGGCGCGGACTGCGCCTGGTCGTCGAACGCGAACGGCAGATCGGGCTCGGCCTGGTAGTAGCCGCCGTAGTGCGCGCCGTACGCGTCGGCATCGGCGCCGCGCCGCGGCACGGCGTTGAGCACGAGTCCGAGCACGCGGCCCTTCACCTTGGCGAGCTCGGCGAGCGACTGCTCGAGCGCATCCACACGGGTGCGACCCGCGTAGGCCACGACGATCGCGCCGTCGGTGCGCGCCGTGAGGATCGCGGCATCCGTCACCGGCAGCAGGGGAGGAGCGTCGACGAGCACGATCGCGTGCCGCGCCAGTTGCGACAGGGTGGCGCGCATCGCGTCGGAGGAGAGCATCTCGCTCGGGTTCGGCGGGATCGAACCGGCGGCGAGCACCGCCAGCCGGCCGCTCGGGCCCCACGGCTGCATGACCTCGGCGAGGGTCGCGCGGCCGATGAGCACGTCGGTGAGACCCGCGTTGCTCACGAGGTTGAAGGTCTTCGCGACCATCGGGCGGCGCAGGTCGCCGTCGACGACGACCACAGGCTGGCCCGAGGCGGCGATCGCCATCGCGAGGTTCGCCGTGACCGTCGTCTTGCCCTCGCCGGGGAGCGAGCTCGTGACGACGAGCACGCGGGCCGGGTGGTCGACGTTCATGAACTGCAGGTTCGTGCGCAGCTTGCGCATCGCCTCGGGGAGGGCGCGCCCGTCGGCGGCGTCGGCGCCGCTGAGCAGCCGGTGCTCTGCGTCGAACGACTTCTCGAACGGCACCGAGCCGATCACGGGCACATCGAACGCCTGGCTGAGGGCCGCAGCCGAGCGGATGCGGCGGTCGAGCGTCGTGCGGATCACCGCGTAGCCCACGCCCACGGCGAGGCCAACGAGCAGGCCGAGCGCGATCGCGAGGCGCGTGTTGGGGGAGCTCGGGCCGCCGGGGAGAGTGGCGGCGTCGAACGTCTGGAACCCGACCACCGACTCGGGCGCGGCGCCCTCGATCGGATTGCCGGCCTCGTCGAGCTGCGGGCTCGCGGCTGGGCCCGAGTTCTCGATCTCCGAGATCTGGGCGCTCATTCCCGCGATCCACGCTTCGGCGAGCTGCTGGGCCGTTTCGGGGCTCGATGCCGACGCCGTCACCTTCAGGACGGCGGTGTCGAGGGGGTTGGTGACGGTGACGCGGCCGATGAGCGCCGACGGCGCGTCATCCAGCTGGAGTTGCTCGATCACGTGCTCGGCGACGCCCTGCGAGGTCGCGACATCCACGAACGACTTCACCCGCGACTTGGCGTAGTTGTCGCCGACGAGCGCCGCGCCGAGGTCTTCGCTGACCCCGGTGGTGATGATGCCGCTCGCTTCGGAGGTGAACACCTTCGGCTGGAGCAGCGTCCATCCGAAGGCCGCCGCGCCGCCGAGAAGGGTGCACAGAAGGATCGCGAGCCAATGGGCGCGAAGGATCTTGAGGTAATCGGAGAGTTCGATGGTGCTACCTAGGTTCGGGGTCGAACCCTCAGGTCAACCGCACGCCCAGCCGCTGCCGGACTTCTTGATCGACGCCACCGCGGACGGCGTGCCGGTGAGCCCGCCGCCAGAGACAGTGCCGGTGACCGTCGGCTTCAGGTTGTTGCTGTTGCTCGACGGGCCGCCACCGAGTGCCACCGTCAGCGTGGTGCTCGCGCCGCCTGCGAGAGACGGCAACACAACGGTCGATCCCGACGTCGGGGTCCCGCCCTGCACCGTGATCGACGTGACTGTCGTTCCGGCGGCGTCGTTGTTGAGGGTCACGGCAAAGGCCACATCCGAATGGAACGCGCTGGTGCCGGTGTTCTTGACGGTGAACGTGACCGAGGTGCCCGATGCGCAGCCCGTTGCCGTCACCTGGACCGTGTGGGTGCCGCTGGCCGCGAATGCGGGAGCAGCGACACTGAGTGCGATAGCCGGCGCAGCCCACAGGCCGGCGGCGACGGCGCGCCGGCTGATCGGCTTGGACGTGAGGTCGTCGAGGATCTCAGACGAGGGCATGGGCGCGACTCCAGAGTTAGGGGCGGGCAGACGACGAAAGCGTTCGGGGCTCGTCGATGAACCCTCGTGTTCCAGCAACCCTAACCGGAGAACGCTAGCCGGTACAGCGGACGCGACCATGCCGGTCCCCGAACTGGGGGTAACCCGTATCCCACGCGGATGGCGCCGTGCGAGAGTGTCTCGCATGAGTGCGACCGACGGACGCCCCCGGGTGTCGGTCGCGCGTCCGGCGACCCGCGTCACCGGCGTCGATGCCGCGCGCGGGCTGGCGCTCGTCGGCATGTTCGTCGCGCACGTCGCGCCGGTCGTGCCATCCGCGGATTGGACGGAGATCATCGCGATCGCCGACGACCGCCCTCGGCTGCTGTTCGCGCTGACCGCGGGCATCGGGCTCGGCCTGCTGACCGGCGCGACGCGGCCTGCGACGGAGGGCCGCGGCATCCTGCGCCGGCAGATCGCGATCCGCGCGCTCATCCTGATCGCGCTCGGCGTGCTGATCGTGGCGGTGTTCAACCCGCTCGTGTTCGTGATCCTCGAGGAGTACGGCGTCGCGTTCCTCGTGCTGCTGCCGCTCCTCTTCATGCCCGGATGGGCGGCCGTCGCGCTCGGCGCGGCGCTGCTCGTCGTGACCCCGGCGGTCGCCGCGCTGGCCGAACGCGACCCGGCCCTCATCGACGCGAGCGGCGGCGACGCCGGCTTCGTCGTCGACTGGTTCCTCACCGGCGCCTACCCGGTCATCATCTGGGTGCCGGTCATGCTGATCGGGCTCGGTCTGGCGCGGCTGGATGTCGCCTCGCCGCGGGTGCTTCCCTGGTACGCGCTGGCCGGCGCCACCGCGGCCGTCGTCTGCCTGCCCCTTGCGGGCTCGATGCCCGCGAACCAGGTGCTCGGCGCCGACCCCGCCGCGGACTGGATGATCCCGGTGCGCGCGTCGGCCGAGACGGTCGGGAACGTCGGGGTGAATCTCGTCGTCGTCGCGTTCGTCGTGACGCTCACCGCGCTTGCTGCGCCGGGCGTGCGCCGCGCCGCGACCGCTGTGCTCTCGCCGATCACCGCCATGGGCGCCATGCCGCTCACGATCTACACGGCGCACCTCATCGTGATCTCCTTCTTCAAGCGCTCGGAGAACGGCGTACTCGTCGACGATTCGTGGGCGCTGCTCATCGGGCTCGTGGTGGGGTCGATGCTGTTCGCGTCGGTCTGGCAGCGGTATGTGGGGCGCGGGCCGCTGGAGATGCTGCTGCGGTGGGCGAGTGGGCGGTCGCAGGTGCCCGCACCTGCGGACGAAGCCCGCTGAAGATGCTCATGAAGGGCCTCGAGGTCGACGCCGTTCGGTCGTCAGGGCGTTGCAAGGAGCATCGTTGCCAGCGCGGCGGTGTTCATCCGGAGGATGCTGGTGGCCACCGGAATATCGAGTTCTGCGACGGTGTCCCTGGGCGTGTGTTCATCCAGGTTCAGTTGGTCCGCTCCCTCGATGGTCAGCACCGCAGGGAGGTCGGCGTCGATGAAGGACACGTGGTCAGAAGCGAAGGGCTCGAGCGAGACGAATACGTCCAGATCCGTCGTGTCATGGGCGGCTTGCGCCAACTCGTCGATCACATGCTGGGAAACGGCAGCGCCTTCCAGCAGGACGGACGGCGCGGCGGTGTTGAGCCGAGCGATCATGTCCATGTTGAGGACCATGATGATCCGCGACCGATCAGCGTCAGTCAGCCCCGCCACGTGTATCCGACTGCCGTGGAGTCCCTGCTCCTCGCCGCCGAACACGACCAGGCGAAGGTCATGCAGGGTGTCGACATCGGCGAACACATGGGCGATTTCGAGGACTCCTGCGGCACCCGAGGCGTTGTCGTCTGCCCCGGGTGCCGGTGCGTTGACTCCCGCCGCCTCGTTGATCGAGTCCAGATGCGCCACGACGTAGACCAGCCGTCGCTCGTCCTCGGGGGCGGTGCCGGGCTTGTCGGCGACGACGTTGAGTGTCTCGCGACCGCTGAAGGCCACCGGCTCCTCGCTGGTGGCGTACCCGAGTTCGGAGAACCGGTCGGCGACCATTCGTGCCGCGTCGCGGAACGACGTCGAGAAGGAATGCCGGGTCGGGTGCGCGGTCAGGTCTTCGATAGCCCTCTGATAGCGGACGGCCGAAACCGCATCAGCCAGCCCGGTTGTGGCCATCTCAGCCGAGCGCCGCGAACGGACCTCCGACCGCGTCAGCAAGACGGGGTGCGGCCGCTCGTCGAGCCCCCGGCGACAGCCTGAAGGCGTCACTGGTACATCCATGGCTCTCCCGTGATCGGCTGGTGGACGGATTGCGCTGGCTGGACGCGCTAGGGAATCGGTACTTCGAAGCTCTCCACGACACCCTGCAGGTCGGTTGAGTTCTGAGCCGGACCAACTGCCCCGATGCCCATTCCGCGTTTGGCGAAGCCCGCCCAGATCTCGGGCACGTCCTCGGGGTTGAGGGCGGTGGCCGCCGAGATGATCCCGTCGCGGGCGTTCAGGAACGTCGGTCGCGACGGCGTCAGCTTCAGGCCGCCGACCACATCCAACAGAATCAGTCGCTCGGCTTCTTCATGTCCGTGCTTCGCCACCAGATTGACGAAGACCTCCCAGAGGGCCGCGCACCAGATCTCCCCGGCGTTGTGCACAGCGTTGTTCGGCCCGCCGGCGTTCGGACTGATGGGCGGACCGACCGGGAGCAGCTGACCGGCGCTGATGTGTCGGAACGTCAACGCGTTCTTCGAGGTATCCGCGCTGTACGGGTATCGCCGGATCGAGAAGTAGTAGTTGTCAGTGAAGGTCGCAGTGAGGTCGGTCCATCCGCCGACCGGGAACGCCCCGCCGATGAAGTCATCGCCCGGTTGCGACGTCATGCTGATGGCGAAGAAGTCGCCCCAGCCCTCGCCCATCGCGCGACCCTGCTGGTTGGTCAGACCGTTCGCATTCCCTACCAACCGGTTCGTGATGTAGTGGCCCATCTCATGGAACGTGATCAGCGCCTCATGGTTGCTGGTACGGGTCGGCTTATCGGGCTGAGGTCCCAGGAACTCGTACATCTGCATTCGTGGACTGGCACCGTCTGCGGGGGTGGCCATGTTCGCGTTGTCGGTGCCGCTGAAGTCGTTGCCTTCCGCCAGGATGGGATCACCTCCGACGCCGCCGCGGCCGAAGTTGTCGTCCTGGGCGTTCCCGGCCGCCTCGTCGAAGCCCGCGTCGTACCAACGGTCGTGGAGCCAGTTGACGTGGAAGAACATGCCCACGACGCTGTTCTGGAGATTCACTTCGTCGCTGGCGTCCCGGTTGTGGTCGTAGGTGTAATCGAACGTGTCGACAGCGGAGATTCGTCCTGGCGTGTCGCCGCTCCCCAGCCCGTCCTGCGGCTGCAGGTCGGCGTACGCGATGCAGTTGTTCCCGCGAGTGGTGGTTGCGCCCGGTGCCAGCCATGGGTCCCGGCCCGGCAGGCTCTCGAGTGTGACCAGGCGCTCCACGACCGTCGCTGCCTGAAAGCCGTCGGGCACCCCAGTGGGATGGGGGGTTCCGGGAGCCGGCCCATCGTGCGGACGGAACAGTGCGTCTCCGGTGTTGTGCACTCGATATGTGAAGGCGGCACTCTCATTGGCCAGGTTCTTACGGAACAGGAGGAATGGAGTGTCCACCGCGTCGATGACGTAGCTGAACGCGGGAAATCCGACGATCCACAGTTCGACGTAGTGACCTGAAGCGAACTGCTGATTCGCCAGAGGGAACATGACGTCCTTCACCCTGACCGGCCGCTCGAAAAGGGGCCGACGCTCATTCTCACCAGCTCTGAACTCGTAGAACCGGTACGGACCGCTGTCGGGCTGCGTAGCCGCGGCCACGAAATCCTCGGGCTGGTAGACGACGCGGGTCAGGTCGAACGCCGCCCGTGCGATCGCATCCTCCGGGGTCCGCGCCGCGGTGCGGGCCTCGCGAGCCGACCGGGCAGCCGTGTCCGCGCCGGGGAACAACTGCCCGGATACGGCAATCACGCCATTCTGGTCGTCGAGCGCAACCGTCACATCCGAATCGAAGACTTCCACGCCATCGACACTCTGGAACAACTGCGCTGTCTTGAGACCGGCGCGACTGACCGAACGCACCTGCACAGCCGCTGCATCCTCTTCTGTGAGGTTCCAGACGTCGCGTCGGTCTTCGATGAACTGAACCACAGCCTCGCCTGGATCCGACGGCCCTGGCGCAGACAACCGGCCGCTGGGCTGTCGGCTCAGGATCCGGTTGGGGAGCCCCGTTGCTTCGTCCTCCTCGATGACCAGATCCGGCACATCAGCGGACAACACATCACGCCCGGCGCTGGTGGACTCCGGCGCCGGCAACTCGGCGCTGCGTGAAACCTGGACACCGCGGTCATATAGGGCGTGATAATCGTCCGGGATCATGAGTCACCTCCCTCCCGTGGTCGGACCGATCCGACCACGCTAACGACGTCCTGGCTGCGCGATCACTCCGTCCTCATTGGCGGACGGAGCAGTGAAACAAATCTCCCGCATCCGCGTCACATCGTCGTCACGTCGGCGTCACCCACGCGAGATGCCAGTTGTCGAATTCGGCTCGTATCGGGCCCGGGGGCCTGCAGCTGCGACCCCCACGATTGAAGTGTGACGCTGCGGTGACGATCCTTTGGAACCATCCCATGAGCGGATGAATCCTGTCCGCATGAGGTCGCAAGGGGGAAACCATGGCAAATGGTCAGGACCAAGAATACGCCGAATTCGACCAGCAGGCGATTACGGCCACTCTGGAGGCAGCGCGGCAGCCGTTCGAAGGGCGAGACGCATCGGCGGTCACCGATCTCTCCACAACCGAGGGCGGCGTGCTTGAGATGCGCGCCTCCTGCATCGAAGTTGTTTCCGGCAACCGCAGGGTCTGTTTGAGGCTTCCACTGGGAATCGGGCAGGTCTGTATCCCGGTGCCATTCGACGTTCCGAATGGCACCCCGGTCAGGGCCTGTTTGAGCATCCGCACGAGCTGGGGCTTCCCCACCGGTGTGTGCGTCAAGCTCTATGTCGCCGGCGAGCAGATCGTGAGCAGGTGCTACCCGTAAGCAGCCGACGCCGCAATTGCCAAGGCGGTGTCACCGATGACGGCCCGGGGGAAGAGCGACAACTCGCCCGGGCCGCCCTTGGAGGCTCGGGGACGTGAGTGCGCCTTTCGGCGATCCGATCATCGAACCTCGAACCGCGCAACATGTGGCGTGAAGTGTTCTCCCAAGATTTCGGAGGAGAAGAAATGGATGACGAACTGAACTTCACACGCTCTTCGTATTGTGGTGGCGAAAGCTGTTGTCTCGAGGTCGCTCTAGCACCGCAATCGGGGCTGGTCTACGTACGCAACTCGCAAAAGCCGGCCGCCCAGGTGGCATTTTCCACCGAGGAGTGGCGCGCATTCCTGGCTGGCGCCAAGAACAATGAGTTCGATGCCTAGTTGGCGAAGACCGCCGGCCCGATTCGGACTATCACATTGTGCCGGAGGTCCACGAGCGGACCGGGGATACCCTGCGACCGCGTCGCGATGGGCTGCCCACGTTGGGCGGGGCTGAGCCTCAGCCCGCAGACGGCGAACTGCACCTGAACGATCGCCCGAGACCGAACACCTCTCACGGAATCGGCGTGAGCGCGTCCTGGAGATCGCCGCTCACCACCAGTGCGAAATCCTGCGCCAACTCGCCTGGACGGATCAGAAGATTGGTGGCCGACACTTGAATCAGATAGCGACCCGCCATCGGCGCGTCAATCCGAACCGTCTTCACATTGTTGTCCGCGTCGGGCATATTGAGACTGTTCGGCCTGTCGGCATTGCCCACGAGCCTCGTGCCGTCGGGACCTTTCAGCATGAGGAGTAGGTGGTTCTGCAGACCGCGACCGGGCCGGTCGGTGTAGGCCAAGCAGATCCGCAACGGGCGGCCGGGCGCCACGTCCACCACGTACCGCCGCCGCGCTCCGGTGCTCGCCAACGCCTGACCGCCAGTCGCCTCCACGAACTCGAGCGACCAATCGGCGTCCGGCTCCGGCAAGGTCGTGGTCATGTCCAACGCGCCGAACCCTTGATGATAGTTGGGGAGCCGATCCCAGTCCGCGATCGAATCAGCCCCGGTGAGACGACGCGTCCCGTTGATGAGCGTGGCCTTGATCAACGCCGCGGACGGCGAGGCCACGCCCCGCTCGCGGCGGTACCATTGCCGCACCAAGACAGCGCAGCCCGCCACCACTGGGGCAGCCATCGACGTTCCACCCATGAAGGCGTACTTCCCGTTGGGCGCATACTCGCCCCAGAAATTACCTCCCGGCGCTAAGGCGGAACGCGTCGCGAGGATGTCGGTCCCGGGCGCCACGAGATCCGGTTTGATTCGCCGGTCATCGCAGGGCCCCCTGCTTGAGAATGCTGCCAACCCCTCGGGATCGCCCGAAACGGCGGTGTCCCTGGTCGGCGGGTCCGGGAAATCACGGCCCCACACCTGGCCGTACGTCATATTGGAGAGCCCGCCCAACATGCGCCGGGAGCGCTGTGCTCCGACGGTCAGCGCATTCTTGCATGAGGCTGGCGACGTTATGGAGAACCAATCCACAAATCCACGCTGGGCGCTTAGCGGTGCCGAACCGGTTCCCGCGTTACCTGCGGCAACTACCACGAGGAAGTCCCGGTGGGTTGCTACGAACTCGTCGACCTCCTGAGCGCTGATTGTGTACGCGGAGTTTGTGGCGGCGCCCCACGAGTCGTTGTGCACGCGCGCGCCGGCCGCGTACGCGGGGGCGAACAGGTCCTCCAACGCTATCGGCAGTCCGCCCAGGTCGCCGTGTGCGTCCAATACAGACTGGAAGTAGAGCTGCGACTTCGGGGCGATGCCGGTGAACTCCCCACCCGAGGCTGATCCGTCGCCCAAGATCGTTCCTGCGACGTGCGTACCGTGACCGTTCGGATCCGTCGCAGCCCCGGGTCGCCCAAGCGCCACTAGCCCCGCGATCCGGCCTGCAAAATCGGGATGCGTGTCGTCGAGGCCGGTGTCGGCCACGGCGACCAGCTCGTTCTCCCCGTCCAGGCCGAGAAAGGCCCCTGGATTTGCCATCCCTGCGTTCGCCCCGAACACCAATTGGCGTGCGACGTCGAGCTGTAAGGTCGGCGGAACGAACTCCACCACGCTCAGCACCCCGGGCTCGAGCACGACGTCGTCGAGCAGTTGATCCCCGGGCGTCGCCTTGAAACGCACCTTTCGCCGCGTGGCGCCGACCACGGGCACGCCCCGTGCCTGCAGCGAGCCGACGAGGTCCTGCACCACAGCCTCATCCGCTACCAGCGCGTCCCAAGTCACCATCTCGAGTGCTTCGAGGCCCGGCTCGTCAGCGTGTACCGCAAGGGCCACCGGACCGGTGACGTCCGTACCGTAGTAGCGGACGTCGACTACGAATGGCAACCCGATCAGCTGGCCGGCGGCTTCGGGGGTGGCCCGGCCAACATAGCTGAAAGTTGGCAGGTACTCTATGAGCTGGACGGCCCGGTCTGCGAGTTCAGGCTTCCACTCATCACGAAGCGGCCCGGTGAGTTGGATCAACCACTCGGTGACGACCCCGAGTGGCGGTGGCGGGATATCGTCGGTTGGCGTGGGGGCCCACACGCCGATGTCGCGCGTGGCGGGAATCGACCGACGCTGAGCGACCGCAGTTTCCGGTGGTCCATCGGGAACCTCCTCGACAACGATGCCGGCCGCCTGCAGTTCGGCGACCTGCTCAGCGGTGGCCTCGCCCATCGCGAAGCTTTCAGTGGAGGCTTCAGCGCCGAGCAGGCCCTCCGCGAGGAAGAGTTCGTCCTCGCTCATGACGTGAGCGATAACGCGTTTTGTAGCCATGGTTCCTCCGCAGGTGGATGGGTTTGGTCAGTACACGCGTGGGTCAAGACATGGGTTGAATCGGCTCTGTGCCGAAGCAGGCGAGTGCTCCCCGGTGATGACGCGGTCCTCGGCTTCCACGCCGGCTTCCCATGGGGCGGGCCCGCCAGAGCGGATCCGCTCCATGGCGTTGTCCCTCACCTCAGTGATAATCTCGTCGAGCGCGCCCACAATCGGTCCCCGTTCACCGGTGGAGGGCTGTCAATGTACTCGGTACATGCACACCCGAGTAGTCCTCATTTCAGCGGACCTGGACGAAGAGGGTATCTGGCAACCGAATTGCGGGGATGCACTGTCGCTGGTCATCTCGATACGCAACCCAGGCCCGAATGGAGACAGCAATGGCGATTCGAGAGCGATCTTGATGCGACTCGTCGCGAGATGTACCGGGATCAACGCGGAAACGGCTCGATGATCCACCGCCGACGTAGGCCTACCGAATTGGCCGGAACCACGACCGCACGGCAACGAGTGTGACCGTCGCGCCGATCCCCGCGCCGAGCGTGTTCGCGACCATGTCGCGCGGGTCGAAGGTGCGGGCGGGCAGATACCTCGCCTGCACGTACTCCGCCGCGACGCTGACCACCACGGCGATGAGCATCGCCACAACGACGCTCCACCATCGGGGGCGGCGCGCCCACGCGATCCACAGCGCGCCGAGCGGCACGAACATCAGCGCGTTGCCCGCCATCTCGACCAGCGGGTAGCGCACCTCAGGCTTCATGCCCCACGAGCCGAGCACGCCGAGCAGCCAGCTCGGGTCGATGAGGCCGCCCTCGCCGTCGACGTGCACCGGCCAGAACAGCATCAGCCCCAGTCCGATCGAGTAGAGCAGGGTGATGAGGAAGACCCACCCGCGCGCGATCTCGACCCTCGGAGGCCGCGGCGGCGCCAGGGCATCCAGTCGGGCGGATGCCGCGAGCCGGCGATCCGAGCGGTTCGAGGTCATCGATTCAGCGTAGTCGGGAGGGGATCCGCTGAGGTTTCGGCCGGATGTCGGTGGTCTCGACACGGCGCTGCACGCCTACTCGACCGGCAGGGGAATGTGCTGCACGCCGACTCGACCGGCAGGGGCACGTCCTTGTATTCAGGACTGCAACTGGACCTTCGTCGTCAGCCTCTCGGCGAGGGTGGCGAAGACGAGACTCAGCTCAGTGTCCCGCGTAATGCGCCTGGTGCGCCCATTCGCAGCTCGGGCGCGCCAAGAGATCCGCGCCGTCCCCTGAAGTGAGGACTGGTCATGTTCGGGGGATGAGAGTAAGACCGGGGATGACCGATTCGAGGGGGAGTCATGGATTTCTTCAGCCAGCTACGGGACGGCGACATTCTCTTCGATAATCTCCCCGACGATGTGGCCGCCACGGTCGAGATCCGGAATGCGAAGCTGCAAGAGCTCTCGTTCGGCGGCGATCTCGGCCTCGAATTCGTCGTCTCGGATCTCCGGCGCTGGCTGCCCGGCAAGGTGATCAAGGTGGCCTTCTTCGACGGGGACAGCGACCTGCACCTCGACATCGCGACCACGCTCCAGAAGGTCACCGAGGCCTGCGGTGTCGTCTTCGACTTCGGCGAGACGGCGGACGGCGACTTCCGCCGTTGGACCGAGTCCGACACCGAACACGCGGCCGACATTCGCGTCAGCTTCGACAAGAAGGGCTACTTCTCACTCGTCGGGATCGACAGCGTCGACACCAGCATCGGCCCGCCCACTTCTCGTGTCGGCGGGCGGCCGTACCAGGCCAGCCTGAACCTCGGCGGGTTCGCCGTCCAGCGTCCGGCGTCGTGGCGGGGCACGACGCTGCACGAGTTCCTGCACGCGTTGGGGTTCCACCATTCGCACCAGAACATGCGCGGTCCATGCCAGGTGTCCTTCAGGTGGGACGACGACCCCGGGTACCAGCCGACGCAGGACGACCGCGGGGCGTTCATCGCGGACAGCAACGGTCGGCGGCCGGGGATCTACACGTACCTCGCCGGGTTCCCCAACTTCTGGGATCGGGCGAAGGTCGACCACAACCTCAAGACGGAAGAAGACCCCGGCCTCGTCGTGGGGCCCTTCGACCGTGCATCCGTGATGCTGTACCGATTCCCCTCGCTCTTCTACAAGACCGAGCCCAGCCCGTGCGCGCCGAACGGCGATGGCCAGGCGCTCTCGGAAGGCGATGTCCGAGGGCTTCGGTTGCTGTATCCCGACGAACAGGCACAGCGCGAGAGCGTCGTCGCGAAGCAGGACGAGATCCTCTCCGCGCTCGAGAACGCGGCACCCGTCAGGACGGAGGGTGTCGAATCGCCCGCCGGGGCAGGCGTGTCGATCGTCGAGAGCGCCGCGGCTGCCATGCGGGCCGGTCGCAGCGGCTGACGATCATGGCGCTGATCCTCCGGTCCGCCGAACGACCGGTCCTGCGCATCGACGATGCATACCGCGTCAACTGGGATCAGCGCGAAGACGACCTGGCCACCGCAGTGGAGAACGGCTGGCCCGCGATCGAGAGTGCCGTCGCGGCGACGGGCCGCATCGAACTGGACGACCACCCCGGCATGCAGTGGGTGGGAGCAGGATTCCTCGCCGGGCCCGGTCTCGTCGTCACCGCCGGGTTCATCGCCGACCTCATCGTGCCGTCCGGTGCCGGCGGCATCGTGCGCCACCGTCCGGCACTGCGGATGGGGGCACTGCTCGGCGAGGGACCGGAGTACCGGATCGTCGGATGTCTCATGCGCCATCCGGTGCTCAATTTCGCCGTGCTCGAGCTCGACAGTGTGCCTCCGGTGGAGCCGCTCAGCCTCGATGCGACCCCGGATGTCTCAGCCGGCGACGCGGTCGCGCTCGCCTGGTACTACGCGCCCGACGCTCGGAACGACCCCGAGTGGCTCGCAGACCTCGGCGAGTTCGACACCGGTCAGAAGGTCGTCTCACCCGGCCGAGTACTGGGCCACTCCGCCGATCGGTTCGACGAGCGCGGCAACTGGTCCATCGCCCATGACTGCTCCACGCTCGGCGGCGCGGCCGGTGCCGCCCTCGTCAACCTGTCCAGCGGCACCGTGCACGGCTGCCACTTCGGCGGCCAGTTCGGGAAGGAGAACTGGGCCGTCCCGGTCTCGGAACTCGCGCTCGACCGCCGGGTCGTCTCGCTCGGCTTGCGCTTCGCCGGCCCGCTTCCCCCGACGGATCCACTGGCCTTCGAGGCCGAGTACCCCGACTCGTCGTTCACCGCGCCCGGGGACGACATCGGAGCGACCCAGAGTCAGTCGAAGGCATTCACCCCGAGCGTCGAGACCAGAGGAGTGAAGAACGTCACCCGGCAGCTCCTCGCGCGATTCCCCGACCTCGACGCCGCGCTCGACTTCCTGCGTGCACGCGGTCCGGCCGTCGCCGAGGCGATCGACGCCCAGCCAGGGCGGAACCGGGTTTCGGACGAGGAGTATCTGGGCGCCGTGGTCGACTCGCTCAACCGGCGCGGCCTGCTCGACGCTGAACTCCTCGACGCGATCCTGCCTCCGGATGTCCCGGCATCCGACGCGATCTCGGAGGCGAGGACCGAGCCCGCACGAACCGGCCCCGCACTCTCCGATGCAACGCTCGAGTCCGTCGTCGCCGTCCTCCCGAACGACGCGGAGAGGTTCGTGATGGGATCCCCGTTCGCCCATCAACTCACTCGGTCCGACGGGACGATCGAGCCGCTTCCCGATCTGGTGCGCCGGCTCGCCCGGGACGACTCGGGCGAACTGTCCGAAGCGCTCGAATGGCTGCTCCGCATGATCGTCGAGCGCGGGGATGTCGACGATACCGCGCCGATCACGACTGCACTGACCGAACTGGGGCAGCCGCTGCCCGAGGTGCTGCACAGCCTTCCAGAACCCGACGCATTGGAGATGGTGGGCGTCTCGTTCCTCTCCTCCGGACTGGAGGCGGCCCGATCGGTCGCACGGGTGCGATTCGGGCGTTCGGGCAGCACCGGATGGCTCATCGCACCCGACCTCGTCGTCGCACCGGCGCACGTGGCCACCTTCGGCGATCACAGCGCGGAGGCGAAGAAGCTGCTGGCGCCCGACGAGGTCGATCTCACGGAATGCTCCGTCGAGTTCGACGCCGACCGTCACGGCGCCGCCGTCACTGCGGTCGCCGCGGCCGAGATCGCCCTCCTGGACTACACGATCGATCTCCTGATCCTGCGCCTCGCCGAGCGGATGGAGGACCGCGAACCCCTCCAGATCGAGCTCGGCCGGCCGACGAGCGGACCCATCGCCGCCATCCACTACCCCTACCTCGGACCGAAGTCGTTGTCCTACGTCGGCGGCCGACTGCTGTCCAACGACGGGCACGATGTCCGGTACATCCTCGCCACAGCCGCGGGGAGCGCCGGCGCGCCGGTGCTCAACCAGGATTGGAAGGTGGTCGCGACGCATCGGGCGGCGACGAGGAGCACGGATGCCTCCGGGAAGACGGTGGCGACCAAGCTCGGGACGTCGGTCGAAGCGCTCGTCGTGGCCTTGCGCGGTGCCGCGGAGACACAGCAGCTGTGGCGCCGGATCTGCGGCGCACAGGAGGCGCTCCGCACGATCGACCCGATCCTCCTGTCGGCAGACGACTCTGTGCCGCAGCCGGCCGTGCTGGTCGTCGTCGACGCGACCACCGAACTTCCCGCGATCCCGGGGATGTCGGTGATCTCCCGCGATGCCGACGTGCTGAGCGTCCTCGTCGACTCCTCGGCCGCGCGCGAGCTCGCGCGGACACGCGACGTGGTCTCGCTCTCGGCGAGCGGGACGGCGCTCCAGACGGAGTGCCGGGTGAGCCTTCCGTTCGTCGGGGTGCCGCTGGACCGTGCCGGCATCGACGAGCGTGGAGAGCAGGCGTTGATCGCCCTGATCGATGACGGCATCGATCCCTACCACCACGCCTTCATGGACGGTGATGGGAACAGCCGGATCGACCTGTACTGGGACCAGCGCGACACCGCCGTACCCGCCGACGCTCCGGCTCGGACCTTCTCCCCGGAGGGGGCGGACCTGGTGACGCGGCTCGGCGTGAAGGGCGGCGCCGTGTACCTCGGAACCGACTTCGACGCCCTCGCCGACGGCGACCGGGCCGCGCTTCGCACCGGGGTCGAGCATGGGACCGCCGTCGCCAGCATCGCCGCAGGCCGGGCCCTCGGCGAGCAGCCGAAGTTCGGCGGCGGGATCGCGCCGGACGCACGCCTGCTGGTCGTGCGCTTCGACCGCCGCGGCCAATCGATCGGTGCGTCCGCGGGACACCTGAACGCACTCCAGCTCATCGAGGACCGCGCCGGGGAACTCGGACTGCCGGTCGTGGTCAACATCTCGAACGGCATGAACGCGGGGGCGCACGACGGAACCGCAGAGGTCGAGCAGCGGTGCGCGCGGTTCGTCGCACAGCCCGATCACGTCATCGTGAAATCAGCGGGGAACGAAGGGGGATTCGGACGGCATGCACGCTTCGAGTACGTCGATCAGAGCCTGAAGACGCTCCGCTGGAACTCCACGCCGATCAGCGTGCCCGCGCGCGAGGGCGCTTCGGACCAGCTCGAGTTGTGGTTCGGTACCCACAACCTCTACGACTTCCAGATCGTGGATCCCGACCAGAACCTCAGCGGTGTGCTCACGGTCGGCACGCCGATCTCAGAGGCGCTGACGACGCTGAACGACCTGAACGCCAGCTACGAGCAGTACGCCCCGGCGAACCCTCGGAAGGCTCGGCTCTCGATCACCGTGTCCCCGGGCAGGAAGAAGGCCGTCCAGCCGGGCGAATGGAAGCTCCTGATCACGGTCAAGAGTTGGCGCGGCGCCGACGTGTTCCACGCCTGGCTCGAGGATCAGCGTGACCGCAGCCTGTCGTTCAAGGCCGGCGCCGTCGATGACGTCACCATCACGATCCCCGGCACCGGTTCGGAGGTGATCACCGTGGGCGCTATCGCACCCCAGGACAGTAAGGAGCTCTACGAGCACAGCTCGCACGGGCCCAACACCGACGGCGTCATGAAGCCCGATCTCGTCGCCCCCGGTGTCAACATCGCGGCGGCCCGAGCGGGCACTGACGAGGAGGTCATGGCGGAGGCTCGTTCCGGGACCAGCTTCGCGGCCCCGCACGTCACCGGGGCGGTCGCGCTCGCGCTCTCGATGGGCCGGAAGGCCGCGATGGCCGGAGGTCCCGCGACCGGCTTCACCCAGGGCGAGTTGCGGCAGCTGCTCATCAATCACTCCCGGGATTTCAAGGTCCTCGGCAGCCCCGAACGCGGGTACGGTGATCTGGACGTTCGCGCCTTCGTGGACGCGGTGCGAGCCCGCCTCGGCATCGTCTGAGGCTGCGGCGGACCATGTGAGGTGAGGGAACTGGGCACGATCATCCACCAGCCCTCCGGCCAGGTGATGGCCGGGCACGCCATCGGCATCCTGCTGCTGAACACCGGATACCCCATCATCCCGGGCAACGTCGCGAACGCGTCGACGTACGACTACCCGGTCCGGTTCAAGGTCGTCGAGGGCGCCGACAGCCCCCGGCTCATCGGCGGCGACCCGACGCTGCTCGAACCGATCCTCGCGGCCGCCCGCGAACTCGTCAGCGACGGATGCCGCGCCATCGTCGGCGCGTGCGGCTACTTCGCCCGGTTCCAGCGCGAGCTCGCCGCGGCGCTCCCGGTCCCGGTGTTCCTCTCCAGCCTGTGCCAGGTGCCGATGCTGCTCGGTGCGTTGCAGCCCCAGCAGCGGCTCGGCATCCTCTGCGCGAAGGAGAGCAGCCTCGACCAGCAGATGCTGACGGCGGTCGGCATCCCCGACGGCGCGCCGATCGTCGTCGCCGGGATGGAGCACAGCCCCGGCTTCCGCGGAGCGATCCTCGAAGACCAGGGTTGGATGGACCTCGAGCAGGTACGCGACGAGGTCGTCGGCGCCGCCGTGCAGCTGGTGGCGGACCGCCCCGAGATCGGCGCGCTGCTGCTCGAGTGCAGCGACATGCCCCCTTACGCGAAGCAGATCCAGGATGCCACGGGCATGCCGGTGTGGGACTACGTCACGCTCATCGACTGGATCCATTCCAGCGTCGTCCGACGCACCTACGACGGCTTCATCTGATCGGCCGAGACCCCCTCCCGAAGGAGGGGGTCTCGCTGCATCACATGGTCGGGGTGACAGGATTTGAACCTGCGACCTCTTCGTCCCGAACGAAGCGCGCTACCAAGCTGCGCCACACCCCGTCTGGCCCGAAGGCCTCAACAAGAATAGCCCACATTCCGCGCGCGTTTGACCACGCCCGACGTGCGGACGCGCGCCCGCGTCATCCGGCCGGGACCAGGGTGAGCAGTGTCGCCTCGGGCGGGCACGCGAACCGGATCGGCGCGGTGATCGACGTGCCGAGGCCCGCCGAGACGTGCAGGTACGCCGAACGCAGGCCGTGACGCCACACGCTCAGGCCGCTGACCTGCGAACGCGGGATGTCGCAGTTCGTGACCAGCGCCCCGAACCCGGGCACGCAGACCTGGCCGCCGTGCGTGTGGCCGGCGAGCAGCAGCTGCGCGCCGTGCGTCACGAACGAGTTCAGCACCCGCTGGTACGGCGCGTGCGTGACGCCCACGGTCACCGTGGGCCGGAGCTCCTTCGGAGTCGGGCCGTCGGGCCACGCATCGTCGCCGAGCGCATCGTCGGAGCGGAGGTCGTCGATCGCCGCCGTGATGAGGTCGAGCCGGTCGTATCCCTTGTGCGGGTCGTCGACGCCGAACATCTCGAAGTGCGTGCCGCGAAGGTCGAGGGATGTCGCGCGGTTGTCGAGGTCGATCCATCCGAGTTCGTCGAAGAACGCGTGCAGGGCCGCCGTGTCGAGGCGCTTCGCGCGCGTCATGTGGCCGGACGGACCGCCGAAGTAGCCGAACGGGTTCTTCAGCACCGGGCCGTAGTAGTCGTTCGAGCCGTTGACGAAGACGCCCGGGACGCCGCGGAACGGCGCGAACGCGCGGCGGATGCCCTCGATGCCGCGCTCGTGCCCCAGGTTGTCGCCCGTGTTCACCACGAGATCGGGCTTCAACGAGGCCAGCGACGCGACCCAGCCCTGCTTCGAGCGCTGCCACGGCGCCATGTGCAGGTCGGAGACGTGCAGCACGCGCACCGGCGTCGAGCCCGCGGGCAGCACGGGCACCTCGACACGGCGCAGCGTCCAGCGGGTCCGCTCGATGAGCGACCCGTAGACCGCCGCGGCCGCCGCCGCGACGCCGACCGCCGCGGCGATCCGCGTCGCGGCGGTCGAGCGCGGACCGGGCACTAGTCGTTCCCGGGCGAGTCGCCGCCGGGCGGCGTCACGCCGCCCGCGAGCTTGCCGATCGAGAGCCGGATGGTGTCGCCGGGCTTCGCCGCGCCGCCCGCATCGGGCGACTGCGCGATGACCACGCCATCCTGACTCGGATCGGTCACGTTCTCGTCGCGCGTCTGCACCTTGAAGCCGGCCGATTCGAGCGTCGACTTGGCCTCATCGGCGTCCATGCCGCGCACGTCGGGCACGCGCGCCACGTTGCCGTTGCTGATCAGCACCCGCACGACCGCGCCGCGAGCCGCCTGGCCCGACGGATCGGTGCCCGCGACGGTGCCCTTCGGCTGGTCGCTGTCGACCTCGGCGCCCTGCTCGAAGACGAACCCGGCGGCCTCGATCGCCTTCTTCGCCTCCTCGACGGAGAGGCCGGCGACGGCCGGGATGTCGACCAGGACCTGCTTGAACGCACCCGAGGGGGGCTCGGGGAACGCGGCGCCGCCGTACTTGCCATCGGCGACCGACATGATCGCGGGCCAGATGCGGTGACGTGCCGTCGCCGCGGAACCCGAGTCGAAGCTCAGGTCGCGCAGGTTCGCGTCACCTGTGACGTTGCCGACCCACACCGCGGTCGCGACCTCGGTGCTGGAGCCGATCATCCAGGTGTCCTTCGCGCCATCCGTCGTACCGGTCTTGCCGATGTGCGGGACGTCGGAGCCCGTGTTCGAGGCGACCGCCGTGCCGCCGCCCGCGAACACCTGCTGCATCGCGTACTCCATGCTGTGCGCGACCTCGGGCGTCACCGACTGCACGCAGTTCGACTGCGGCGGCTGGACCTCCTCGCCGTTCGCCTTGACGATCCGGTCGATCGCGATCGGGCTGCAGGTCGTGCCGTTGTTGGCCATGCCGGCGAACGCCGCCGCCATCGTGACCGGCGCGATCTCCTGCGTGCCGAGCACGTCGGAGGGGTTCATCTGCAGCTCGCCGCCGTCGGCGCGGTGCACGCCGAACGCCTCGGCCGTCTGCTTGATCTTGCACAGGTCGAGCTGCTGGGCCATCGCCATGAAGCTCGTGTTGACCGACCACTTGGTGGCGTCGACCGCGTTGTTCGCGATGCGGCCGTCGTCGTTGCGCGGGTTGTAGCTGCCGCTCCAGTTGCCGGTGCAGCTGTCGGTGAACGACGTGAAGGCGCGACGCGACCCGTTGAACGACTCGAGCAGCGAGTGGCCTGCGTTCAGCCACTCGGCCAACGTGAACGTCTTGTAGGTCGAACCCGGCTGCAGGCCGCTCGACCCGCCGTACTCGTAGTCGGTGCTGTAGTTCACCGACGTGTACTCGGCGCTCGTCGCGGCGAGCTCGGGGTCGTTCGTGAACTTCTTGTTCTGGGCCATCGCGAGCACGCGGCCCGTGCCGGGCTCGACGCTCACCGCCACCGAACCGACGTCGAAGCGCTCGTCGACGGTCGGCACGTTCTCGGCGATCGACGTCTCGGCCGCCCTCTGGAGGTCGAGGTCGAGGGTCGTGAACACCTGCAGGCCGCCTTGCTGGAGCAGGCGCGAGCCCTCGTTCACGTCTTCGGTGGCGGGGTCGTCGTAGTGGTTCTTGATGATCCACGTGACGTAGTCGCAGAAGTACGCGCTGCCGCCGGCCGTCTGGCATCCCGTGCTCGGCTCGGTGATCAGGGGGGCGACGGGCGAGGCGATGGCCGCGTCGGCGTCCTCCTGCGTGATCTTCCCGTACTTGAGCATCTCGCCGATGATGTAGTCGCGGCGCTGCTTGTTCTCGGCATAGGGGACGGGCTGCCCGTCGACCACCGTGTTCGCGCCGTTCGTCTCGCTGTCAGGACGGTCGAGACGGAACTTCTCGGGGTGGTTCACGATCGCGATGAGGCTCGCGGCCTCGGCGAGCGTGAGGTCGGCGGCGCGCTTTCCGCCGAAGTAGTACTGGGCGGCCGACTCGATGCCGTACACCCGGCCGCCGAACGCGGCGATGTTCAGGTAGCCGCGCAGGATCTCGTCCTTCGAGAACTTCTTCTCGAGCGCGATCGCGTAGCGCATCTCCTTGAGCTTGCGCTCGGCCGAGACCTCGGTCGCCTCCGCGTAGGCGGCGTCCTTCTCCTCCTCGGTCGTGGCCTGGCTCACGCCGTTGTTGATGAGCACGTTCTTCACGTACTGCTGGGTGATCGAGGAGCCGCCCTGCACGTCCTTGCCCGTCACCGTGCTCAGCGCACCGCGCACCGTGCCCTGGATGTCGACGCCGCCGTGCTCGTAGAAGCGCGGGTCCTCACCGGCGATCGCGGCATCCTTCGCGTACTGGCTGATCTGGTCCCACGCCACCTCTTCGCGGTTCTCGTCGAAGAAGGACGCGAGCGGGTACGGGGTGCCTTCGGCCGTGGTGACGTAGATGTCCGTCTTCTGCGACAGCTCGCTGATGTCGAGGTATGCCGGCAGGTTCTCGAACATGTTGATGCTGTTGTTCGCGGCCATGCCCGTGACGGCCAGCGCGGGGGTCACCGCGGCGGTCACGAGGATGCCGGCGAGTGCGCTCATGCCGACGAAGCCGAGGACGCCCGTGGCGGCATCACTCAAGGGTTTTTGGGCAGACATATAGTGGAGCTTAACCGAGAAGGCTGGCAAAAACCCGGTGCACCGAGGCGTGCCCGCGTTGGTGCGCGCGTGCGAGCGTGCGTGCGACCGCCCGCCGACTCCTCTCGCAACCGCCGGCTCGAAGGAGCGTCATGCCCGCCTGGGAGTACATCACCACCCCGCTGCTGATCCACAACACGGCCGCGATCCTGAACAACTGGGGCAAGGAGGGCTGGGAGCTCGTCCAGGTCGTGCAGGGCCCCGAGGGCGGCCTCGTCGCCTACCTGAAGCGCCCCGTCGGCGGCGAGACGTCGGCTGCGGCATCCGCCGGCGCCGCGGCGGCCGCGCAGGCCGCGAAGCAGTTCGAGGGCGGTGCCTGATGGGTGCGTCGTCTTCGGCTGAGGCGCGCCTCGCCGAGCTGGGCATCACGCTGCCGGATGTCGCGGCTCCCGTCGCCGCGTACGTGCCCACCGCCGTCACGGGGTCGCTCGTGTACACCTCGGGCCAGCTCCCGTTCGTCTTGGGCGCGCTGCCCGCGACCGGCAAGGTCGGCGACGGTCACGGACTCGTGCCCGCCGACGACGCGAAGTCGTACGCGCGGCTCTGCGCGCTGAACGCCCTCGCGGCGGTGCGCGCCGAACTCGGGTCGCTCGACCGCGTGACCCGCGTCGTCAAGCTCGTCGGCTTCGTGGCATCCGACCCCGCGTTCACCGGCCAGCCGGGCGTCGTCAACGGTGCGTCCGAGCTGCTCGGCGACATCTTCGGGGACGCGGGCCGCCACGCCCGCTCGGCCGTCGGCGTCGCGGTCCTCCCGCTCGACGCCCCGGTCGAGGTCGAGCTCATCGTCGAGTTCGCGTAGCGCGCGCGGGCGCGCGGTCGCCCCGCCCCACGCCCGCCCGCTCTTGCGCCCGCGGCTCGCGCGCCCCGCGCGCCCCTGCTTGCGCCCGCGCCCCGCGCGCCGGTGCCTCGCGTCCCGCGCGCCGGTGCCTCGCGTCCCGCGCCCCGCGCGCCGGTGCCTCGCGTCCCGCGCGCCCGCACGCCTGGCTTCGCGCCCACATTCCTCCGGATGTTCGGAATGTAGGACGTGGGCGTCATGGGATGACGGGCGCCGGAATGTCGGACGAAAGGGCGCGGTTCTGTCCGACATTCAGATGATTGTCATGACTTCGGCGTCGTGTCCTAGATTTCAGTGGGCGCCGCCCGGAACCGGTCGGGCCTCGCGGTGCGGCGGCCCGTCTTCGCATGCAGTTGCCAGGGCCACACACGCTCGCCGTCCGTCGACGGAGACACGTGCTGTTCGCCCGCGACGTGTCCTCCCGCGCGGCGCGCTCGCGTCATCGGTGCACAATCTCCCCTCCGGTCGGTACGTCGGGGCGCACTCCGGAATGCTCCAGGACATGCCTGCCCGCGTCTCAGACTTCGCCGGAGTCCACCGCGCGCTGGGAACTTGGAAGCTCGCCCACCGTGTGCAACTGCGCGATGAGGCGGTCACGCCCCGACAGCTCCGAGCGGCAGTGGAGGCCGGCGCGGTCCGCCGTGTGCGGCGCGATTGGTTCGCGGCGCCGGAGTGCAACTCCGCGCTCATCCACGCGGTGCATGCTGGGGCGACACTCGCATGCGTTTCAGCGGCCCCGTTGCACGGGTTGTGGGATCTGGAGGATGCATCCCTGCACCTGTGCGCCGGCCGGGACACGCCGCGCTTGGATCGCGCTGCGCCATCCTGGCCGGGAACCACGCGGCGCGAACTCGTCGTGCACTGGACTCGGCGGCCCGAGCCGGTGCTGGCTCCCCGTGTCCGCGCGGTCATCGTGCCATTGCGGCGGACGCTATCGCAGATCGCCGCGTGCCAACCCCTCGAGCGCGCCGTCATGGTCGTCGATTCGGCGCTGCGCCGGAAGAAGATCACGATCGAGGAACTTCGCGAGCTTGCCGCTGGCGATGCCGCGCTCGCCAAGGTGGTCGAGAATGCCGACGGCTTGGCCGATTCCGGTCTCGAATCGCTCGCCCGCATCAGGCTGGCGCGACGCGGCGTAGTGATGGTGCCGCAGGTCGTGCTCGACGGGCATCCGGTCGACGGACTCATCGGCAAGCGCCTCGTGCTGCAGATCGACGGATTCGGGCCGCACGCGCCTCGCAGACAGCGTAATCGCGACTTGGAACAGGACGACCGCCTTCGCCGCATGGGGTTCATCGTGCTCCGGTACAGCGGCGATCAGGTGCAATGGAGCTGGCCGATGATCGAGACCGCGATCCTCGAGGTCATGGCCGCGGGCAAGCACCTGCGGTGAGGTGCGCGATCGCCGCAGGAGGGGTTGGTACTCGTCAGGTCGTCGCGCGCGGGATGTTCCGTACGGGCGGTGGCGGGCGGCGGACGGCGGCACGCTGCGTTGTATGACACGCGAGGCTTGGTCGGACAATGCGATGACTGTAGGACGAATCGACGACGTGTCGTCCTACGTCCAGCCAAATGACCGACAATCGCCCGGAAGTCCTACAAACGCCCCCAGGAGCGAGGTTGGCAGCAACCGAGGGTGCGGCTGGCGCGCGGCGACGGCGGGCGCGGGGCGGGCAGACGGATGCCGCGGCGGAACGCGCCCGCCGCGGCATCCGGAGTGCGAAGGGGTCAGCGCACCTGCGCGCTGATCACCTGCATGATCGACGTGTCGGCGAGGGTGGTGGTGTCGCCGATCTCGCGGCCCTCGGCGAGGTCGCGCAGCAGGCGCCGCATGATCTTGCCCGAGCGCGTCTTCGGCAGCTCGTTGACGATGAACACCTGGCGAGGCCGCGCGATCGCGCCGATCTGGGTGGCGACGTGCTTGCGCAGTTCCTCGCTGGCCTCGAACGGGTCGTTCACGTGCGAGACCTGGCTCGCCTTGAGGATGACGAACGCGACGACCGCCTGGCCCGTGGTCTCGTCGGACGCGCCGACGACGGCGGCCTCGGCCGTCCAGGGGTGGGCGACGAGCGACGACTCGATCTCGGCGGTCGACAGGCGGTGGCCCGAGACGTTCATGACGTCGTCGACGCGGCCGAGCAGCCAGAAGTCGCCGTCCTCGTCGCGGCGGGCGCCGTCGCCGGCGAAGTACTTGTCGCCGAACTTCTCCCAGTACGTCTCCTTGAAGCGCTCGGGGTCGCCCCAGATGCCGCGCAGCATCGACGGCCACGGGTCGGTGGCGACGAGCAGCCCGCCGCCCTCGCCGTGGATCTCGGTGCCGTCGTCGTCGAGGATGCTGATCGACACCCCGGGGACCGGCACCTGCGCGGCGCCGGGCTTCAGGTCGGTGACGCCGGGCAGCGCCGAGATCATGATCGCGCCGGTCTCGGTCTGCCACCACGTGTCGACCACGGGGATGGAGCCGCCGCCGATGACGTGGCGGTACCAGATCCACGCCTCGGGGTTGATCGGTTCGCCGACCGAGCCGAGCAGGCGCAGCGACCGCAGGTTGAACTCGTGCGGGATCTGCCGGCCGAGCTTCATGAACGAGCGGATGGCGGTGGGCGCCGTGTAGAGGATCGAGACCTTGTACTTCTCGACGATCTCCCACCAGCGGCCGGGGTGGGGGGTGTCGGGCGTGCCCTCGTAGATGACCTGGGTGGCGCCGTTGGCGAGCGGCCCATAGACGACGTAGGAGTGGCCGGTGATCCAGCCGACGTCGGCCGTGCACCAGTAGACGTCCCGCTCGGGGTGCAGGTCGAACACGTTCTTGTGCGTGAACGCGGCCTGCGTGAGGTAGCCGCCCGAGGTGTGCAGGATGCCCTTGGGCTTGCCGGTGGTGCCCGAGGTGTACAGGATGAACAGCGGGTGCTCGGCCTCGAACCCCTTCGCCACGTGCTCGTTCGACGCGGTCGCGACGGCCTCGTGCCACCAGAGGTCGCGGTCGGCGTTCCAGTCGACCTCGTTCTCGCCGCGCTTGACGACGAGCACGTTGCGCACGGTGCCGCCCTCGGCCTTGCCGAGCGCCTCGTCGACCACCGGCTTGAGCGGGAACACGCGGCCCTTGCGGTAGCCGCCATCCGCGGTGATGACGACGGATGCCTCGGCGTCGTCGATGCGCGACGCGAGGCTGTCGGCGCTGAACCCGCCGAAGACGACCGAGTGGATGGCGCCGATGCGCGCGCACGCGAGCATCGCCACCACGGCCTCGGGGATCATGGGGAGGTAGATCGCGACGCGATCGTGCTCGCCCACGCCGAGGTCGGTGAGCGCGTTCGCCGCGCGCTTGACCTCGTCGGTCAGCTCGGCGTACGTGATGGCGCGCGAGTCGCCGGGCTCGCCCTCCCAGAGGAGCGCGACGCGGTCGCCGAGGCCGGCCTCGACGTGGCGGTCGAGGCAATTGACGGCCACGTTGAGCTCGCCGTCGTCGAACCACTTCGCGAACGGAGGGTTCGACCAGTCGAGGGTGCGGGTGAAGGGCTTCTCCCACTGGAGAAGGGTGCGGGCCTGGTCGGCCCAGAAGCCGAGCCGGTCGGCCCGGGCGGCGTCGTAGAGGCCCTCGTCGGCGACGGCCTGGGCGGCGAACTCGGGGCTCGGGCGGAAGCGCCGGATCTCCTCGAGCGCGTGATCGATCTGCGCGTTCATAGTGGTGCGATCGCTCCTTCGCGAAAGATTCAAACGGTGGGTCGCCTGCCCCACACAGCAGACTACCGCCCGCCGGAGTGCGTGTCGTTCGCGCGGGCGCGTCGGCGGGGCGTAGTCTGAACCCTGATCGCGGCCCGACGGGGGGTCGTGACGAGGTTCTCAGCGGGTCGCGCGCCGGGCTCTCACGGCATTCGCGCCGCGTCGACCGGTCGCCGCAACCTTCGGAATGCGTCGTCTACTGACGATTTCTCCAACGGATCCGCAGCTCCGATTCCTCCCACTGGAGGAAGTCGAAGAAATTTCTGAGTGTCGGCACAAATGAGGACAAAAAGTGCTTGCGCATGGATCGGTAACCCATACACTGAGTACCGCCCGGACGTTTTCGTTTCGAGGCCTGCAACGCTCGAGATTCCCCCCAATCCTTGCGTTGCCGAGGCGGCACCTGTTCCCCCCAATGGGTGCCGCCCCCTTCTTTTAAGCGGCACCCCGGGCGCGATCCCGGATGCCACGGCACGACCCCTCCTCCACAACGGCGTGGTGGGGGGTTCGTTCCGTCTCAGGCATGGATCGTGGCGGATGGTGCGGGGCGGGCGTCTAGCGTCGGCGGCATGCCGCGTCCATTCGTGCCCGTCCCCTCGTGGGAGTCCTCGCCGCGCGAGCCTGCGCTCGCGGACGGGCTCGGTGCCGCCGCGACTGCGGCCGCGACGGTGCCTGGCCCCGCGGCAGCCGAAGGGGATGGCCGGACTCGCGAGGTCTCGCCGTGGGCGCCCGAGGCGCCGGACCGCCCGTCGATTTCTGCGGCGTCCCGCCCCGGCGGCCCGGCGCCAGCCTCCGGACCCGCCCCACTCGCCGCACCGGCCGGAGCGGTCGGACGCGTGGGGCCCGCGCCTGCGACCGGCGGCGTCACCGCCGACGAGCTCGCCCTCCTCGGGCCGCTCGCGCCGTACGCGGCATCCGGCCCGGTGACCGACCTGTTCGTCAACGGCGACCGGGGCCTGTGGATCGATCGCGGCACGGGTGCCGAGCACGAGCCGTCGTGGACCGCCGCCGAATCCGAGGTGCGGGCGCTCGCCGTGCAGCTGATCGCCCGCGGCGGCCGGCATGTCGACGAGGCGACGCCCGCCGTCGATGTGCGCGTGGGGCGCGGCATCCGGGTGCATGTCGTGCTCCCACCGCTGTCCTCCATGGGCACCCTCGTCTCGGTGCGCGTGCCGCGCGTCGCGGACTTCTCGCTCGCCGCGCTCGCCAGGGCGGGCATGCTCGATCGCGAGCAGGAGGTGCTGCTGCGCGGCGCGGTCGCCGAGCGCCGCAACGTCCTCGTGACGGGCGCGGGCGGCACGGGCAAGACGACGTTGCTGGGCGCCCTGCTCGGTGAGGCGGGGCCGCGCGAGCGGGTCGTGCTGCTCGAGGATGTCGCGGAGCTCCGGATCGGGCATCCGCATGTCGTCGCGCTCGAGGCGCGGCAGGCGAACCTCGAGGGAAGCGGACGGATCGGGCTCGACGTGCTGCTCCGCGAGGCGCTGCGCATGCGCCCCGATCGGCTCGTCGTCGGGGAATGTCGCGGGCCCGAGCTGCGCGAACTGCTCGCGGCACTGAACACCGGGCACGACGGCGGCGCCGGAACGCTGCACGCGAACTCGCTCGACGACGTGCCCGCGCGGCTCGAGGCGCTCGGCTCGACGGCGGGCATGTCGGCCGACGCGGTCGCACGCCAGGCGGTGAGCGCGTTCGACCTCGTCGTGCACCTCGAGCGCGTCGACGGGCGTCGACGGGTGGCGGCGATCGGCCGGTTCAGGCTCGACGACGGCCGGCTCGGGATGGCGCCGTGCTGAGCCGGCGACGGCGTGGTGCCGCCGGGCCGGTGCGGGTGTTCCTCGCGTGGCATCGCGCGCGGCGAGCCGACCCCGCGGCGGTGATCGATCGGGTGGCGGCGGCCGCCGAACGGCTCGCGGCCCTGCTCACGGCGGGACTCGCGCCGGCGGCGGCGTGGCGGAACGTCGCTGCGGGCGACGCGGGCGATCGGGGCGACGCAGGCGTCGTGGCCGCCGGTGCGGCAGCGGCTTCGGACGGCGCGCCGGTCGCGGACGCGATCGAGCAGGCCCGCGGCGTGCACCGCGACGCGTCGCCCGCGTGGTCGACGCTCGCGGCGGCCTGGGCGGTGGCGGATGCCGCGGGCTCACCGCTCGCCGGAACGCTCGGCGTGCTCGCCGCAGCGTTGCGCGACGAGGCGCAGCTGCGCCGCGAGGCGGAGGCCGCACTCGCGGGGCCGGCCGCGAGTGCGCGGCTGGTGACCGCGCTGCCCGTGATCGCGGTCGCGTTCGGAGCGCTCCTCGGCTTCGACACGTTCGGCGTGCTCGTCGGCAACCCGGTCGGACTCGCGTGCCTCGCCGCGGGCTCGGCGCTGCTCTGGGCCGGCGCCCGGTGGAACCGTTCCCTCGTGCGCCGCGCGGCCGTCGCCCGGCCTGCAGCGGGGCTCGAGCTCGAGCTCCTCGCGGTGGCGCTGCGCAGCGGTGCGTCGCTCGCCCGGGCGGAGGAGCTCGTGGCCGCCGCGCTCGAGACGCACCTGCCCGAGCTCGCGGCGTCCTCCGATGCGGCTGCCGTGCTGAGAGTGGCCGAGCAGGCCGGCGCTCCGGTGGCCGACCTGCTCCGAGCCGAAGCCGCCCGGTTCCGCGGTGCGGCGCGCGCCGACGGCTCGAAACGGGCGGCGGCGCTCGGCGTGCGCCTGATGATCCCGCTCGGGTGCTGCGTGCTGCCCGCCTTCGTGCTGCTCGGCGTCGCGCCGCTCATGATCTCCGTCGTCACCGGCACCCTCGGCGGGGCCGTATGACGACTCCTGGCTCGTGCCACCGACGCCGCATCCGCGGCCCTCTGAAAGGAACCACATGTCGAACGTCCCGACCAACCGATCCACCGGGCGCCCTCGCGTGTCCGCGACCGATGACGGTCGCACCAGTGGCGGCAACGCGCCGAACCGGGCGCGGCTCCGGCTCCGGCACCTGACCCGCCGGCTGGCCGGTGAACGCGGTGCCGCGACCGCGGAGTACGCCGTCGCGACCATGGCCGCCGTCGGGTTCGCGGGCCTGCTCGTCGTGATCTTGCGCGGCGACGAGGTTCGCGGCATCCTCACCGACCTCGTGCGGAATGCGCTCACGGTGGGCTGAGCGCGAGCGCGGCAGCGTGACGGCCGAGTTCGCCGTCGCGCTGCCCGCGATCGCGCTGGTGCTCGCCGCGTCGCTCGCAGCGGTGCACGTCGCGGCCGTGCAGGTTCGGCTCGCGGATGCCGCAGCCGACGCTGCACGTGCGCTCGGCCGCGGCGAGAGCGCGTCGGTCGCCGCGGGCATCGCCGCACGGAACGCGGCCGGGGCGTCGCTGTCGACCAGCGTCGACGAGCCCTTCGTCTGCGCGACGCTGACCGGGCGCGCCGGCGGCGTGCTGTCGGCGCTCGAACTGCGCGCCGAGTCGTGCGCGATGCGGGGCGGGCTGTGAGCACCGGGACCCGGTGGGCGATCACGCCGACCGAGCCGGTTCGTGGTCGGTGCGGCACTCCTGAGGGGAAGCCGGGGGAAAGGTATCCGGCGGATACCTTTCTCCCGGTGTCGCCAAGGCGATCGCGTCTGCGGCGACCGCGCCGAGCCGGTGGCTTCGCGGCCATTCCGCTCGGCGGCGCGGCGGGGGAACGCGGCGCGGCCACGGTGCTCGCGCTGGCGATCGTGGGCGCGATCGTCGCGCTCGCGGCGGCGCTCGTCGCGGTCCTCGCGGTGTCCGTGGCGTCGCAGGATGCGGCGAACGCCGCAGACGCCGCGGCGCTCGCCGCAGCGGATGCGATCTCCGGCGCCGTGGCGGGGGAGCCGTGCGCACTCGCCGGGCAGCTCGCCGCGCGGAACGGGGCGCGGATCACCGGGTGCGAGGTGTCGGGCGCAGTGGCGACCGTCTCGGTCGTGGTCGAGCGCGCCGCGTTCTCGGCGTCGGCGTCGGCGCGTGCCGGCCCGCCGGGTGAAGTGGACGGGGTCGAGTGACGTGGACGGGACCGAGTGACGTGGACGGGACCGGGTGAGGTGGACGGAGCGGGTGAGTCGGGGGATCGAGCGAACGACCGCGCTGTTCGAGCCCGTCGCGGGGTCGCGGCGCCAGGTGAGGGAAACGCCGCGACCCCCGAGGACAGGACGGTGGTTAGTCCGCGCCCATCATGCTGAGCAACCCTCAGTCTCGACAACCCGCGGCGTCACACGGCGACTCCGTCCGCCGGTTGACGTTCGTCGGTCGGCGGCGCGGTCGGTGGCGGCACGGGTCGGCGATGCCGTCGCGGCCCCCGTCACGCGCGCGCGGCGACGTAGTCGATGAGAGCCTGCACGGTGATCAGCCCCGCGTAGTCCCCTTCCGGGGTCGACACGCCGGTCGATCCGGCGAGCACCTCGAGCAGGCGCAGGAAGTCGAGCGAGTCGAGCTCGAGATCCTGCCGCAGGCGTGCCGACGCGTCGAGGTCGTCGGTCTCGACGTCGGGCGCGACCTCGTTCAAGGCCGCGAACACGGCCGCACGGGCATCCGTCTCGTTCACAGTTCCTCCGGCTTCTGCAGCAGTTCGTCGACGCGCGCGAGGAAGCGGCCGCCGCGCAGGCCGTCGCTCACGCGGTGGTCCGCGGAGAGCGTCGCCGTGACGACCGGGCGCACGCCGAGCAGCCCATCCGTCGCCCACGGCTGCTCGACCACCCGCCCGAACCCGACGAGCGCGACCTGCGGCGCGTAGATGACCCCGAACACCGATTCCACGCCCAGATCGCCCAGGTTCGTGACCGTGATCGTCGGGTCGCTCATCTCGGCGCGCTGCAGGCGCCCGGCCCGGGCGCGGGCGACCAGGTCGCGCAGCGCCGTCATCAGTTCGTCGGGCGAGAGACGGTCGGCATCGTGGATCGCCGGCGCCACCAGTCCGCCGCCGCGCAACGCGACCGCGACGCCCAGGTGCACGGCCTCGCTCGGGCGGAACCCTCCGTCGACGAAGAACCCGTTCATCTCAGGCACGTCCTTCGCCGCGCGGGCGCTCGCCGCCATGAGCAGCGCCGCCGGCACGAGCCGCTCCGACAGCGGCCGGCCGGCGTTCGCCTGCCGCATCCACTCGAGCGCCGCATGGAGGTCGATCGTCGTGCTCAGGTAGTAGTGCGGGATCTCGCGCTTCGATCGCGCCATCAACGCCCCGATCGCACGACGCAGGCTCGCGACGCGCTCGGCGGCGCTCGCCGCCGCTGCTGCCGGCGCGCGTTCGGTGGCTGCGGCTGCGGCTGTGGCTGCGGCCTCGGATGGCGCGGCGGCGCGCTCACTCGGCGCGGCAGGCTGCTCGTGCGCACGCGTGGCGCGACTGCGTCGCGGCTTCGGCGCGCGCGCCGCGTGAGGCGGCTCCGGTGCGCTCGGCTCCGCCGCGGCGTGCGCCTCGGCCGCCGCGCGGGCCTCGGCCGCGCGATGCAGGTCGGCTTCCGTCACCGCACCGCCCGGCCCGCTTCCCTCGACGGTCGCGAGATCGAGGCCGAGTTGCTCAGCGAGGCGGCGCGCCCGCGGAGACGATCGGACACGGTCGCCGGGAGCGGGTGCCGGCTTACGCGGCGCGGCGATCGGCGCCGCCGCGGCCTCGACGTCCGCCCGCGTGACCGTGCCGTCCGGTCCCGACCCGCGGACGCGATCCACGTCGACCCCGAGCTGGTGCGCCAGGTGGCGCACAGGCGGAGCCACGTGCGCTGCGGGCGCCGAAACCGCGGCGGCGGCCGCCCCCGGGGCCGCGGGCGCCGCGCTCACCCCGGGCTCGGCGGCCGGCGCCTCGGCAACCGGCACCGCCGGCCCCGGCCCCGCGACATCCGCCGGCGTGCCGGTCACGCGCGCGATCGGGGTACCGACCGGTACCGTCTCGCCGAGGTCGACGAGGTACTCGGCGAGCACGCCCTCCTCGAACGACTCGATCTCCATGACCGTCTTCTCGGTGTCGACCGCCGCGACCAGGTCGCCGCGGTGCACGTACGCGCCGGGCTCCACGAGCCACTCGACGACCTTGCCGTGCTCCATGTCGGCGCCCAGCGACGGCATGCGCAGGTCAGGCACTCGCGCCCACCGCCTCCCGCGCGGCGGCGACGACCCGGGCGACCGACGGCAACGCCGCCTCCTCGAGGTGCTTGGCGTACGGGATCGGCACCTCCTCACTGCAGACGCGGCCGACCGGCGCATCGAGGTCGTAGAACGCCGACTCGGTGATGCGCGCGCTGACCTCGGCCGAGAGGCTGCCGCTGCGCCATCCCTCGTCGACCACGACCGCGCGATGCGTCTTCGCGACGGTCGCGAGGATCGCGGCATCGTCGAGCGGACGCAGCGAGCGCAGGTCGAGCACCTCCGCGTCGATCCCCGACGCGGCGAGCGACTCCGCCGCCTCGAGCGCGGTCGGCAGCGTGCCGCCGTACGTGATGATCGAGACATCCGCCCCGGTCCGACGCACTGCGGCGCGGTCGATGTCGACCGGCCCCGCGTCATCCGCCAGCTCGCCCGCGACGTTGTAGAGCGAGCCGTGCTCGAAGATCAGCACCGGGTCGGGATCCTCGAGCGCGGTCCACAGCATGCCGCGCGCGTCCTCGAGCGTCGCCGGCGCGAGCACCCGCAGGCCCGGGATGTGCGCGAGCCAGCCCTCGAGGCTGTGCGAGTGCTGCGCCGCGAGCTGGCGGCCGCCGCCGGTCGTCATCCGGATGACGAGCGGCACGTTCAGCTGCCCGCCCGACATGTGCAGGATCGTCGCGGCGTTGTTCACGATCTGGTCGAGCGCGAGCAGGCTGAAGTTGACGGTCATGATCTCGACGATGGGCCGCATGCCGCCGAGCGCCGCGCCGATGCCGGCCCCGACGAACGCGGCCTCCGAGAGCGGGGTGTCGCGGATGCGCCACGGCCCGAACTCCTCGAGCAGCCCGAGGCTGACCGCGAAGCCGCCGCCGTAGCGGCCCACGTCCTCGCCCATGAGGAACACGCGCTCGTCGCGCTGCATCGCGTCGCGCATCGCGGCGCGCATCGCCTCGCGGTAGGTCGTCTTCACGGCGCCGCTCCCGTCCCGCCGGCAGCGGCCGGCCCCGGCGCACCGCCCCGCTCCGACATCACGAACCGCGCGAGCTCCTCGACGGGCTCGAGCGTCCCGGCCTCGGCGAACGCGACGGCGGCGTCGATCTCGGCGTCGACCTCCTCCTGCAGCGCCGACCAGCGTTCGGGGGCGAGGTGACCGGATTCCTCGAGCTCGCGCCGCATCAGCGCGATCGGGTCGCGTTCCATCCACTGCTCGACCTCGGCCTTGTCGCGGTAGCGCTCAGGGTCGAACATCGAGTGCGCGCGGAACCGGTAGGTGCGCAGCTCCAGGAAGTGCGGGCCGCCGCCCGCCCGCACGGCGTCGACCGCGCGCCGCGCCGACTCCTCGACCGCGAGCACGTCCATGCCGTCGACCGCCCACGCGGCGACCGCGTAGCCCGACGCCTTCAGCGCGAGGTCGGTCTGCGACTCCGACCGCTCGAGCGCCGTGCCCATCGCGTACAGGTTGTTCTCGCAGCAGAACAGCACGGGCAGGTCCCAGAGGGCCGCGAGGTTCATGCTCTCGTGGAACTCGCCCTCGGCCATCGCGCCCTCGCCGAAGAAGCACGCCGTCACCCGGTCGCGGCCGCTCATCTTGTCGGCCAGCGCGAGCCCGACCGCGAGCGGCAGCCCGCCCGCGACGATCGCGTTGCCGCCGTAGAACCGCGTGCCGGCGTCGAACAGGTGCATCGACCCGCCCCGCCCGCGACAGCATCCCTCGCGCCGGCCGAACATCTCGGCCATGATCGACTCGGCCGGCACGCCCCGAAGGAGCGCGTGCCCGTGCTCGCGATACGTGGCGACGACCGCGTCATCCGGTCGCAGCGCCGACATCAGCCCCGCGGCGACGGCCTCCTCGCCGATGTACACGTGCAGGAACCCGCGGATCTTCGACGCCGAGTACAGCTCGACGCAGCGCTCCTCGAGCCGGCGCACGCGCACCATCTGCCGCAGCAGGTCGACCGCGCGCTCGGGGTCGGCCGCGATGCGCGCCGCGCGCTCCTCGGGCGACATCGCCGGCGTCATCGTCCGGCCTCCAGCGTTGACGTGTCGCCCTCGGGCAGCCCCAGTTCGCGCGCCTTGAGCAGGCGCCGCAGGATCTTGCCGCTGCGGGTCTTGGGCAGCGCGGGCGCGAAGTCGAGCAGCCGCGGCGCAACGGCCGGGCCGAGCCGCTTGCGCGTGAACCCGATGAGCTCGAGGCGAAGGGCGTCGGATGGCTCGTGCCCCGGCTTCAGCTCCACGAACGCCTTCACGACCTCGCCGGCCACCGGGTCGGGCACGCCGATCGCGGCGGCCTCGGCGACCGCCTCGTGCTCCATCAGGCAGCTCTCGACCTCGAACGGCCCGATCAGGTGCCCCGACGACTTGATCACGTCGTCGCCGCGGCCGACGAACCAGAAGTACCCGTCCGCGTCCCGGCGCGCCAGGTCGCCCGTGAGGTACCAGCCGCCGGCGAAGCACTTCCGGTACCGCGCCTCCTCGTCGAGGTAGCCGCGGAACATCGACGGCCAGCCCGGACGGAGCGCCAGCTCGCCCGTGACATCCGGCTCGCAGAGCACCGCCTCGCCGTCGCGGACGACGGGCGCCCCCGCCTGGTCGCGAGCGACGACCGCCGCCTCGATGCCCGGCAGCGGCCGGCCCATCGACCCCGGTCGGATCGGCATCGCCGGGTAGTTCGAGATCATGATGCCGCCGGTCTCGGTCTGCCACCAGTTGTCGTGCACGGGCAGCCCGAACGCCTCCTGCCCCCACACGACGACCTCGGGATTGAGCGGCTCGCCGACGCTCGCGACGAATCGCAGCGCCGACAGGTCGTGTCCCTCGGCGCGCTCGGCGCCGGCCTTCATGAGCATGCGCAGCGCCGTCGGCGCGGTGTACCAGACCGTCACGTGCTGCTCGTCGAGGATGCGGTACCACCGCTCGGCATCCATCTCCTCCTCGTCGACGATCGCGGTGACGCCGTGCACGAGGGGCGCGATGATGCCGTACGACGTGCCGGTCACCCAGCCCGGGTCGGCCGTGCACCAGTACACGTCGTCGGGGTGCAGGTCGAGCGCGTAGCGGCCGGTCGCGAAATGCGCGGTCACGGCATCGTGCACGTGGATGGCGCCCTTCGGTCGACCGGTCGTGCCGCTCGTGAAGTGCAGGAGCGCCATGTCCTCGGGGCCGGTCGCGGCCGGGGGTGTCGGCTCGGCGCCCGAGCCGGTCGCGTCGGCCGCGTCGGCCGCGTCGGCCAGCAGTTCGGCGAGGTCGAGCGTGCCCGGCTCGGGCGTGCCATCCGCGTCGACCAGGAGCACGTGCCGCAGCGCGGGCAGCTCGTCGCGGACGGGCAGCACCTTGCGCTTGTACAGCGCACGGGTGGTCACCAGCACGACGCCCGACCCGATCTGCATGCGCTGGCGCACCGGTTCGGGGCCGAACGCCGAGAACAGCGGGCAGAACACGGCGCCGTGCCTGAGCGTGCCGAGCACCGCCGCGTACAGCTGCGGCATGCGGCCGAGCAGCGAGTACACGCGCTCGCCGCGCTCGACGCCGAGCCGGCGCAGCACTGCCGCGAACCGCGCGACCTCGCCGGCCAGCTCGCGGTAGGTCAGCGACCGCGTCGTGCCGTCGGCCCGAACGAAACGCAGCGCCTCGTGATCGGCGAGCCGGCCGGTCGCGTGCCGGTCCACGGCCTCGTGCGCGATGTTGACGCCGCCGCCCGGCAGGCCGTCGAGCGCGCGGCGCGCGTCGTCCCACGAGAACGCGGCGCACTCGGCCTCGTAGTCGACCAGGTTCGGGCGCACCCCGAGTGCCGCGACATCCTTCGGAATGGGAGCCCAGCGGGTCGTCGACGGCGTCGTCGCCTCCATGGCCCGAGCCTAGGCAGGCAGGGGCGGGGTGCCGTGGGGCCCTTCGTCCCGCGGGCCCTCGCCGCCGCCGCCGCCCGCGCGCCGCCGGCCCCCGCCGCCGCCCGCCGCGCACTCGGGTTCTCAGGAGAACGGACGATCTGCAGGACCGGATCGCGGATTCCGTCCTGTGAATCGCACGGTTTCCTGAAATCCCGAGGGGGCGGATGGGCGCGAGCGGATGGCGCGGCGCGCTCAGCGAGCGGATGGCGCGGCGTGCTCAGCGAGCGGATGGCAGCGAGCGCGCCTAGCGGCCGAGCGCCGCCTCGAGCGCGGTGAGCACGGTGGGGTCCTCGATCGTGGCGGGCACCTTGTACGGCTCGCCGTCGGCGATCTGCCGCATGGTCTTACGGAGGATCTTGCCGGAGCGGGTCTTCGGCAGCCGGTCGAGCACGGTCACGTCGCGGAACGCCGCGACGGGCCCGACGGTCTCGCGCACGAGCGCGACGAGCTCCGTCACGAGCACGTCGTGGTCGATCACGGTGCCGTGCTTGAGGGTCACGAACCCGGCGGCGCGCTGGCCCTTGAGCGCGTCCTTGACGCCGATCACGGCGACCTCGGCGATCGCGGGGTGGTGGTTCAGCGCCTCCTCGAGCCCGCCCGTCGAGAGCCGGTGCCCGGCGACGTTGATGACGTCGTCGGTCCGCCCCATGACGTACACGTAGCCGTCGTCGTCGAGGTAGCCCGAGTCGCCCGTCGCGTAGTGCCCCGGGAACGCGGTGAGGTACGACGACACGTACCGGTCGTCGCCGTCGCCGGCGTCGCCCCAGAGCGTCGGCAGGCTGCCCGGCGGCAGCGGCAGCTCGAGCACGATGTTGCCCTCCTTGCCGGTGGCGACCGGCCGGCCCTTGCCGTCGACGATCGCGACGCGGTAGCCGGGCACGGGCACGGTGGGGGAGCCGGGCTTCACCGGCAGCGGCTCGATGCCGCGCGGGTTCGCGGCGATGGCCCATCCGGTCTCGGTCTGCCACCAGTGGTCGACCACCGGGCAGTGCAGCGCGTCGTTGATCCAGTGGTACGTCTCGGTGTCGAGGCGCTCGCCCGCGAGGAACAGCGCCTCGAGGCTCGACGTGTCGTACCGCGTCAGGTGCTCCAGGCCCGGATCTTCGCGACGGATGGCGCGCACCGCCGTCGGCGCCGAGAACAGCACCTTGACGCGGTACTCCTCGACCATGCGCCAGAACGCGCCCGCGTCGGGCGTGCCGACCGGCTTGCCCTCGTAGAGCACGGTCGTCGCGCCGGCGAGCAGCGGCCCGTAGACGATGTAGCTGTGGCCGACGACCCAGCCGACGTCGGATGCGGTCCACATCACGTCGCCCGCGTGGATGTCGTAGATGTTCCGCATCGACCAGGCGAGCGCGACCGCGTAGCCGCCGTGGTCGCGCACGACGCCCTTGGGCGTGCCGGTCGTGCCCGACGTGTAGAGGATGTACAGCGGGTCGGTCGCGGCGACCTCGACGGGGCCGACCGGCGACGCCGCGGCGAGCTCGGCCTCCCAGTCGACCCAGCGCACGCCCACCCGGCCGTCGAAGGCCGCCGCGTTCCCCGCGACGGCCTCCCGGTTGCGCACGATTACGGTCTCGACGCTGAGCTCGTCCTCGGAGACCACCGAGATCGACGAGGTCACGGCATCCGTCACCGACCGGTCGCCCACGATCATCGCGAGCGCCTTCTCGACGATCGGCAGGTACTCGACGGTGCGCCCCGGCTCGAGCCCGCCCGAGGAGGTCACGATGACCTTCGGCTGGGCGTCCTGGATGCGCACGGCGAGCTCGTTCGCCGCGAAGCCGCCGAAGATCACCGAGTGCACGGCGCCGAGGCGCGCGCACGCGAGCATCGCGATGACGGCCTCGGGCGTCATGGGCAGGTAGATCGCGACCCGGTCGCCCCGCTCGACGCCGTTGCGGCGCAGCACACCGGCGAAGAGCTCGACCTCGTGCAGCAGCTCGGAGTACGTGAAGGTGCGCTTCGAGCCCGTCATGGCCGAGTCGTACGCGAGCGCGACCTGGTCGCCGCGGCCGGCGGCCACCCACCGGTCGAGCGCGTTCGCGCTGACGTTCAGCGTGCCATCCGGGAACCACCGGTAGATCGGCGCGGCGGAGTCGTCGAGTGCGCGTGCGGGCGGGCGCATCCAATCGACGAGACCGGATGCCTCGAGCCAGAAGTCGCCCGGATGCTCCATGCTCCGTCGGTACTCGGTCGCGTACGTGCGCGTCGCGGTCGTGCCCATCGCCGTTCCTCCCCACCGAGGAGGGCGACGGTGCCACTGCCTCGGGACGTGCTGTCGATGCCCGCCGACTCTGGCGGGGTGCGACCAATGTATACACAGGATGGCGCGAGCGCCAGTCTGAACCCGAGAAACCGCCGAGAATTGCGCGAATCGTGCCATCCGTGTATACATTGAAGACGTGACGCCGACGTCGAAGGAGGAACCGATGCGAGCTGGAGACCGCGCCTACCGCACCCTCCGCACCGAGATCCTCGACGGCGTGCTCGAGCCCGGCACGGTGCTGGCCGAGGTCGAGCAGTCGACCCGCCTGGGCGTGAGCCGCACCCCCGTCCGCGAGGCGCTCCGCCAGCTGGCCGCCGACGGGCTGGTCGAGGCATCCGGCCGCGGCACCGTCGTCACGGGCGTCGACCGCGACGACATCGTCTCGCTCTACGAGCTGCGCGAGGCGCTCGAGGCGAAGGCCGCGGGCCTCGCCGCGCAGCGGCACGACGACGCGCCCTTCGAGCGCATCCGCGACCGGCTCCGCGAGGCGCCGCAGCTGCTCACCCAGGGCGAGGAGGGCCTCGTCGCCTACTTCGCGATCGTCGACGAGCTCGACGACGCGATCGAGGCGGCGGTCGCCAACCCGTTCCTCGCGTCGGCGCTGCGCAGCGTGCAACTGCACTCCGCCCGCATCCGGCGCTTCTCGCGCCACAACCCCGAGCGGCTGCGCGCCGCCGCCGGCGAGCACCTGCTCATCGTCGACGCGATCCTCGCGCGCGACCCCGAGCTCGCCTCGCACGCCACGCATGTGCACCTGCACATGAGCCTGACCAACGCGCTCGCCACCGCGTCGGACGCCGAAGCCGGCCCCGACGGGGGAGCGTCGCCCAGTCCGCGGGTCGCCTGACCCGCACGCGCGCCGGATCCCCGGCCCCGCACCGAACACGAAAGGTCCCACCGTGCAGATGCACCACGTGCGCGTCCACCGCAGCGACGAGAACCTGGCCCGCGACGGCCAGCTCGCCTGGAAGATCGCCGAGGTCGCCGCCGACCCGGTGGAGGTGACCGACGAGGTCACCGAGATGGTGGTCAACCGCGTCATCGACAACGCGTCGGTGGCCGCGGCATCCCTCACCCGGCGGCCGGTCGTGGCCGCGCGCAGCCAGGCGCTGAGCCACCCGGTCTCGGTGCACGGCGACGGGGCGACGGTGTTCGGCCTCGACCCCGAGCGCCGCACGAGCCCCGAGTGGGCGGCGTGGGCCAACGGCGTCGCGGTGCGCGAGCTCGACTTCCACGACACGTTCCTGGCCGCCGAGTACTCGCACCCCGGCGACAACATCCCGCCGATCGTCGCGGTGGCCCAGCACCTGGCCGCCGCGCGCGGGCTGACCGGTCGCGACCTCGTGCGCGGCATCGCGACCGGCTACGAGATCCAGGTCGACCTCGTGAAGGCCATCTCGCTCCACAAGCACAAGATCGACCACGTCGCCCACCTCGGGCCGTCGGCCGCGGCCGGCATCGGCACGCTGCTCGGCCTCGACCCCGAGACGATCTTCCAGGCGATCGGCCAGGCCCTGCACACGACGACCGCGACGCGGCAGTCGCGCAAGGGCGAGATCTCGACGTGGAAGGCGCACGCCCCGGCCTTCGCGGGCAAGATGGCGGTCGAGTCCGTCGACCGGGCGATGCGCGGCGAGACCAGCCCGACCCCGATCTACGAGGGCGAGGACGGCGTGATCGCCTGGCTCCTCGACGGGCCCGATGCCGCGTACGACGTTCCGCTGCCCGAGCGCGGCGAGGCGAAGCGCGCCATCCTCGACACCTACACCAAGGAGCACTCGGCCGAGTATCAGGCGCAGGCGTGGATCGACCTCGCCCGCAAGCTCCACGGCGAGCACCCCGAGCTCGTCGCCGACCCGTCGAAGATCGCGAGCGTCGTCATCCACACCTCGCACCACACGCACGTCGTGATCGGCTCGGGGGCGAACGACCCGCAGAAGTACGACCCGACCGCCTCGCGCGAGACGCTCGACCACTCCATCCCGTACATCTTCACCGTCGCGTTCCTCGACGGCACCTGGCACCACGCCGACTCGTACGCGCCCGAGCGCGCAGGCCGCCCCGAGACCGTCGCACTGTGGCGCTCGGTCACCACGGTCGAGGACCCGGAGTGGACGCGCCGCTACCACTCGCTCGACATCGCCGAGAAGGCGTTCGGCGGTCGCGTCGTGATCACGCTGACGGATGGCACGACCATCGCCGACGAGATCGCGGTCGCCGACGCGCACCCGCTCGGCGCGCGCCCGTTCGGCCGCGAGCAGTACGTGCAGAAGTTCCGCACGCTCGCGGGCGACGTGCTCGAGGCGGCCGAGATCGAGCGGTTCCTGGATGTCGCGCAGCGCCTGCCACTGTTGACGCCCGAGGAGCTCGGGCAGCTGACCATCACGGCCGCGCCCGGCGTGCTCGCCTCGGCCCCGACGCCCGTCGGCATCTTCTAGGAGGACCCTCATGCTGTACGCACAGACCCCCGCGCACGAGAAGCGACGGCTCTTCCGCGAGCGCCTCGCGACCGGCGAGCTGCTCCGCTTCCCCGGCGCGTTCAACCCGCTCTCGGCGCGCCTGATCGAGCGCAAGGGCTTCGAGGGCGTCTACATCTCGGGAGCCGTGCTCTCGGCCGACCTGGGCCTGCCCGACATCGGCCTCACGACGCTCACCGAGGTCGCCGGCCGCGGCAGGCAGATCGCGCGGATGACCGAGCTGCCCGCGATCATCGACGCCGACACCGGCTTCGGCGAGCCCATGAACGTCGCGCGCACCGTGCAGGAGATGGAGGACGCGGGCCTCGCGGGCCTGCACATCGAGGACCAGGTCAACCCGAAGCGGTGCGGCCACCTCGACGGCAAGCAGGTCGTCGACGAGCACACCGCACTGCAGCGCATCGCCGCAGCCGTCGACGCCCGGCGCGACGAGAACTTCCTGATCATGGCGCGCACCGACATCGCGGCCGTCGACGGGCTCGACGCCGCGATCGACCGGGCCAAGGCGCTCGTCGACGCCGGCGCCGACGCGATCTTCCCCGAGGCGATGCGCTCGCTCGAGGAGTTCGCGGCGATCCGTGCCGCGGTCGACGTGCCGCTGCTCGCGAACATGACCGAGTTCGGCAAGAGCGACCTGTTCACGGCGCAGCAGCTCGCCGACGTCGGCATGAACATCGTGATCTGGCCGGTGTCGCTCCTGCGCATCGCGATGGGCGCGGCGGGTCGCGGCCTCGACGAGTTGTCGGAGGCCGGTGCGCTCACCGCGAAGCTCGGCGAGATGCAGCACCGCGCCGACCTCTACGAGCTCATCGACTACGAGGGCTACAACCACTTCGACACCTCGATCTTCAACTTCACCGTCGCGCGTTGAGTGCGCGCACGACGACCAGGGAAAGCGAGCCGACCATGACCGACACCCTCACGACCGCGCCGGCGCCCGAGATCCGCAAGGGCCTCGCCGGCGTCGTGGTCGACACCACGGCGATCTCGAAGGTGAACCCCGAGACCAACTCGCTGCTCTACCGCGGCTACCCCGTGCAGGAGCTCGCCGCCCACAAGCGGTTCGAGGCGGTCGCGTACCTGCTCTGGCACGGCGAGCTGCCGGATGCCGCGCAGCTGGCCGAGTTCCGCGCCGCCGAGCGCGCGGGGCGGGCGCTGCAGCCCAACGTGAAGGCCGCCATCGACCTGTTGCCCGCCACGTGCCATCCGATGGATGTCGTGCGCACCGCCGTCAGCGTCATCGGCGCCTCCGACCCGGCCGCCGACGACCCGACCCCCGAGGCGAACCTCGCGAAGGCGATGGCGCTCTTCGCGGCGCTGCCCGCCGTGGTCGCCTACGACCAGCGCCGTCGCCGCGGGCAGGAGCCCGTGCCGCCGCGCGACGACCTCGACTACTCGGCCAACTTCCTGTACATGACGTTCGGCGACGTGCCCGACCAGCTCGTCGTCGACGCCTTCGACGTGTCGATGATCCTGTACGCCGAGCACTCGTTCAACGCCTCGACCTTCACGGCGCGCGTGATCACCTCGACGCTCTCCGACCTGTACTCCGCGGTCGTCGGCGCGATCGGCGCGCTCAAGGGCCCGCTGCACGGCGGCGCCAACGAGGCCGTCATGCACGTCTTCGACGAGATCGGCGACGCGTCGAACGTCGTGCCCTGGCTCGACCGCGCGCTCGCCGAGAAGCGCAAGATCATGGGCTTCGGGCACCGCGTCTACAAGAACGGCGACTCGCGCGTGCCCACCATGACGGCCGCGCTCGACACGCTCATCGAGTACTACGACCGGCCGGATGTCGCGGCGCTCTCCGACGCGCTCGAGCGCGAGTTCGTCGCCCGCAAGGGCATCCACCCCAACCTCGACTACCCGTCGGGGCCGGCGTACCACCTGATCGGCTTCGACACCGAGATGTTCACGCCGCTGTTCGTGGCGTCACGCGTCACCGGATGGACCGCGCACATCATCGAGCAGGCCGCGTCCAATGCGCTCATCCGCCCGCTGTCGGCGTACGACGGCGTCGACGAGCGGCACGTCTGAACCACTCTCGATGGTCGAGTAGCGAGCGTCAGCGAGCGTCAGCGAGCGTATCGAGACCCGGGGCGCGGTGCGGGGCGGGCGTGACGAGCGGACCGCCCCGCACCGCGACATCCGTCAGTCGAAGACGGTCTCGATGAAGCGGTACTCCACGGCGCTGGGGCGGTCGTCGCCCGGGGTCTCGAACTCGAGGCCCGCGCCGCGGGAGTAGATGTAGTGCTTGCCGCCGTCGCCCGAGAGCTCGAGCCGTGGCTGCGGGTCGCCCGTGTCGAGGAAGCCGGTCGAGACCGTCTTGCCCTCGAGTGGTCCGTCGATCAACTTGGCCGTGTACGTGCCCGATGACGTGTCCATGCCGCCATTCTGCACCCCTCCTCCACAACTGCAAGGGTCTTGCGTCCCGCGGGTCGTTCGGTGTCGCAGTGGGTGCGCTCACGGCCGGAATGTGTATGGTGTGCCTGTCGGCGCGATGCCGCCGACTGTTCAGCACACCGCTCGGGGGCGAGGCGACGTCGTGCGTTCCCCGTCCAGTGTCATCAGCAATAAGGAGTCCGGTGCCAGGCGCGAAGAAGCTCGTGATCGTGGAGTCGCCGACGAAGATGAAGTCGATCGCCGCATACCTCGGCGACGGCTACGAGGTGCTCTCCTCGGTCGGCCACATCCGCGACCTCATCGAGCCCAAGAACCTCCCGCCCGAGCTGAAGAAGGGCTCGCTCGGCAAGTTCTCCGTCGACGTCGAGAACGGCTTCGAGCCGTACTACGTCGTCTCCGACTCCAAGAAGAAGACGGTCGCCGAACTCAAGCGCGCCCTGAAGGACGCCGACGAACTCCTGCTCGCCACCGATGAAGACCGCGAGGGCGAGGCCATCGCGTGGCACCTGCTGCAGGAGCTCAAGCCCAAGGTACCCGTGCGCCGCATGGTGTTCCACGAGATCACGAAAGACGCGATCCTCAAGGCGAAGGACCACACGCGCGAACTCGACACCGCGCTCGTCGACGCGCAGGAGACCCGGCGCATCCTCGACCGGCTCTACGGCTACGAGGTCTCGCCCGTGCTCTGGCGCAAGGTCGGCCCGGGCCTGTCGGCCGGCCGCGTGCAGTCCGCCGCGACGCGGCTCGTCGTCGACCGCGAGCGCGAGCGCCTCGCCTTCGTCGCCGCGTCGTACTGGGACCTGATCGGCCGCTTCACGAGCGAGCAGACCGGGTTCGAGGCCCGGCTCGTCCGCGTCGGCGGTGAGCGCGTCGCCACCGGTCGCGACTTCGACGACGCCGGCCGGCTGAAGGGCAAGGCCGTCGTGCTCGACGAGCCGACGGCGCACGCGCTCGCCGAGGCGCTGCGCGACGACACGGTGGCGCGCCGGGTCTCGAAGGTCGAGTCCAAGCCGTACTCGCGCCGTCCCGCGGCACCGTTCACGACCTCCACGCTGCAGCAGGAGGCCGCGCGCAAGCTCCGCCTCTCGGCCCGCGACACCATGCGCGTGGCGCAGTCGCTGTACGAGAACGGCTACATCACCTATATGCGCACCGACTCCGTGTCGCTGTCGCAGCAGGCGATCCAGGCCGCGCGCACGCAGGCGGTCAACCTCTACGGCGCCGACAGCATCCCCGACAAACCTCGCGCCTACGCCGGAAAGTCGAAGAACGCGCAGGAGGCGCACGAGGCGATCCGACCGTCGGGCGAGGTGTTCCGCACGCCGTCCGAGCTGCAGAACGCGCTGCGCGGCACCGAGTTCAAGCTGTACGACCTGATCTGGAAGCGCACGGTCGCCTCGCAGATGGCCGACGCCAAGGGCCAGACCGCGACCGTCACGATCGAGGTCGGGCCGACCTCCGCCGACGCCGCGGCGCCCGCCGCGCCGACCGCACCGGTCGGCGGCACCATCGCCGAGTTCACCGCGAGCGGCACGGTCATCACGTTCCGCGGCTTCCTCGCCGCGTACGAGGAGAGCCGCGACGAGGAGCGCAACGCCGACGAGACGCCCGGCGAGGCGAAGCTGCCGCCGCTGAAGGAGGGCCAGGCGGTCGGGCTCGCCGAGCTCGAGGCCAAGGGCCACGAGACCAGCCCGCCGCCGCGCTACACCGAGGCGAGCCTCGTCAAGCGGCTCGAGGAGCTCGGCATCGGCCGCCCGTCGACCTTCGCGTCGATCATCTCGACCATCCTCGACCGCGGCTACGTCACGCAGCGCGGCCAGGCGCTCGTGCCCAGCTGGGTCGCGTTCTCGGTCGTCCGCCTGCTGGAAGAGCACTTCGGCGACCTCGTCGAGTACGACTTCACGGCCGAGATGGAGGACGACCTCGACCGCATCGCGTCCGGCGCGGCCGACCGCGTCGACTGGCTGAACGGCTTCTACTTCGGCTCCGAGACGCACCGCGGACTGCGTCAGGTGGTCGACAACCTGGGCGACATCGACGCCCGCGAGATCAACTCGGTCGAGATCGCCCCGGGCGTCACCCTGCGCATCGGCAAGTACGGCCCGTACCTCGAGGCCGTCGATCCCGACGCCGCGCCCGACGCGGCGCCGCGCCGCGTCAACCTCCCGGAGGACCTCGCGCCCGATGAGCTCACGGCAGAGAAGGCGCGCGAACTCATCGAAGCGCCCGTGCAGAGCGACCGCGTGCTCGGAGTGAACCCCGAGAACGGCAAGGAGGTCGTCGTCAAGGACGGCCGGTTCGGCCCGTACGTGACCGAGCTCGAGCCTGCGCCCGAGGAGGCCGCTCCCGTCGTCGACGCCGCGACGGGCGAGGTCGTGGAGCCGCCGAAGGCGAAGCGCGGTGCGAAGAAGGCCGCCGCGCCCAAGCCGCGCACCGCGTCGCTGTTCAAGAGCATGCAGATCGAGGAGGTCGACCTCGCCACCGCGCTGAAGCTGCTCGACCTGCCGCGCGTCGTCGGCGCCGACCCCGAATCGGGCGACGAGATCACCGCGCAGAACGGCCGGTACGGCCCGTACCTGAAGAAGGGCGCCGAGACCCGCACGCTGCCGAGCGAGGACGCGATCTTCGAGATCGACCTCGCCGGGGCGCTCGAGCTGCTCGCGCAACCGAAGTACGGCGCGCGTCGCGCGTCGAGTGCGCTCAAGGAGTTCGCAGAGGACCCGGTGAGCGGCAAGCCCATCAAGGTGAAGGACGGCCGGTTCGGCCCCTACGTCACGGATGGCACGACCAACGCCACGATCCCGCGCGGCGAGTCCGTGGAGGAGATCACGTTCGAGCGCGCGGTCGAGCTGCTGCAGGCCAAGCGCGACAAGGGCCCGGCCAAGGCGCCCGCGAAGCGCGCGACCACGGCGAAGACCCCCGCGAAGCGCGCGACGACCACGCGTTCAGCGAAGAAGAGCTCGGCGTGAGCCGCGGGCTGTTCGTCACCCTCGAGGGCGGCGACGGTTCGGGCAAGTCCACGCAGGCGAGCCTGCTCGAGCAGTGGCTCGTCGAACACGGCCGCACGGTCGTGCGCACGCGCGAGCCCGGCGGCACGCCCGTCGGCCTCGAGATCCGCGAGATCGTGCTCCACCACCGCGGCGACATCGCGCCGCGCGCCGAGGCGCTGCTCTACGCGGCCGACCGCGCCCACCACGTCGCCGAGGTCGTGCGCCCGGCGATCGCGCGCGGCGAGGTCGTCGTCCAGGACCGCTACATCGACTCGTCCGTCGCCTACCAGGGCGCGGGCCGGGTGCTCGACCCGGCCGAGGTCCGCTCGCTCTCCGAGTGGGCGACCGAGGGCCTCGTCCCCGACCTGACCGTGCTGCTCGACCTGCCGTCGGAGATCGCACGGGCCCGACTCGACCGCGCGCGCACGCGCTATGACCGGCTCGAGGCCGAGGCGGGCGAGTTCCACACGCGCGTGCGCGAGCACTACCTCGCGCTCGCCGCGGCCGAGCCCGAGCGATTCGTCGTCGTCGACGCGACGCTGCCCGTCGACGAGATCGCCGCGCGCATCCGCGAGCGCATCGAACCGCTCCTGTGAGTGCGCCCGAGAGCGGCTCCCTCGTCGGCGGCCGCGGGTAGCGTGGAAACGTGACCGTCTGGAGCGACCTGACCGGCCAGGATGCCGCCATCGCCGTGCTGCGCGCGGCGGCGACCGCGTCGACGGCCGCACACGGTGCGCCCGCGTCATCCGACATGACGCATTCCTGGCTCATCACCGGCCCGCCCGGCTCCGGCCGATCCAACCTCGCCTACGCATTCGCCGAGGCGCTGCTCTCGGGCGAACCCGACGGCGACGCGACCACGCACGCCCAGGTCACCGCCCGCAGTCACCCCGACCTGCATGTGCTCGCCACCGAGGGCGTGATCATCAAGGTCGCCGACGTGCGCAAGATCGTGGAGCGCTCGCACTACGCGCCATCCGTCGGCCGCCACCGCGTCATCGTCGTCGAAGACGCCGACCGCATGACCGAGCAGACGTCGAACGTGCTGCTGAAGGAGCTCGAGGAGCCGCCCGACCGCACGGTGTGGATCCTGTGCGCGCCGAGCGAGGCCGACCTGATCCCGACCATCCGCTCGCGCGTGCGCTCGGTGCGACTCCAGGTGCCGAGCATCGCCGACGTCGCCGACCTCCTCGCGCGCCGCGACGGCGTCGACCCTGCGGTCGCCGAGCGGGCCGCGCGCGAGGCGCAGAGCCACATCGGCATGGCCCACCGCCTCGCCACGAGCGCCGAGGCGCGCGACCGCCGCGCCGAGACGCTGCGGCTCGCGCTCGGCGTGCGGTCGACGCCGGGCGCCGTCGCCGCGGCCGCGCGCATGCTCGAGATCGCGGGCGACGACGCGAAGGCGATCACCGAGCTCCGCGACGCGGAGGAGCGCGAGCACACCCTCCGCTCGCTCGGCGTCGCGCCGGGCCAGTCGGTGCCCGCCGCGCTGCGCTCGCAGCTGCGCGCGCTCGAGGAAGACCAGAAGCGGCGCGCCACGCGCAGCCTGCGCGACGGCATCGACCGCATCCTCGTCGACCTCGCGTCGCTCTACCGCGACATCCTCATCACCCAGCTCGGCGCCGAGGTCGAGCTCGTCAACCTCGAGATCGCGGGCGACATCGCCCGGGCCGCGGCATCCGCCACGCCCGCGCGCACGCTCGAGACGCTCGACGCCATTCAGGAGGCCCGCATCCGTATCGACGGCAACGTCCAGCCCGCGCTCGCCCTCGAGGCGATGCTCGTCAGCGCGATCCGCCGGCCCGAACCGGCGCGCGGGGTGCGCTCGTGAGCCGCGCCACGCGCTTGCGACGCGCGCTCGCGGTGGTCGCCGCGGCCGGGGTCCTGGCGATGACCGGATGCGCCGTCCCGTCGTTCCTCGGCCTGGGCGGCGGCGGGTCCGCGCGCTCCGAACCGACCGGCGAGACGGTCGCCGCCGAACTCGAGCCGTTCTACACGCAGGTGCTGGAGTGGGAGTCGTGCGGCGACCAGCAGTGCGCCACCGCGCTCGCACCCCTCGACTGGGCGGCGCCGTCCGAGGGCGAGATCGAGCTCGCGCTCGTGCGCGCACCCGCACGCGGCGACCGCATCGGGTCCCTGCTGGTCAATCCCGGCGGTCCGGGCGGGTCGGGGTACGACTTCATCGCGGAATCCGTCGACTACGCCGTCGGACCCGACCTGCAGCAGCGCTACGACATCGTCGGATTCGACCCGCGCGGTGTCGGCCGGTCGACCTCGGTGCGCTGCTACGACGCCGCGCAGATGGACGAGTTCCTCTACGGCATCCTGCCCTCCGAGCGCGGCAGTGACGAGTGGATCGCCGACGTCGACGCGGCCAACCGCGACTTCGGCGCCGCCTGCGCCGAGAACACGGGCGACCTGCTCGCGAACGTCGACACCGTCAGCGCCGCCCGCGACCTCGACCTGCTCCGGGCCATCCTGGGGGACGAACAGCTCAACTACCTCGGCTACTCCTACGGCACGTTCCTCGGGGCCACGTACGCCGGGCTCTACCCCGAGAAGGTCGGGCGTCTGGTGCTCGACGGCGCGATCGATCCCGCCGCGAGCGTCGACGAGGTCAACCTCGCCCAGGCGGTCGGATTCGAGCAGGCGCTGCGCGCCTACCTCGCCGATTGCCTCGCCGGGCCGGAGTGCCCGTTCTCGGGCTCGGTCGACGACGCCGCCGACGAGGTGGCGAGGCTCCTCGCCTCGGTCGAGGCCAGCCCGCTGCAGGGCAGCGACGGCCGGCAGCTCGGCGCCGACGCGCTCGTGACCGCGATCATCTACCCGCTCTACAGCCCCGAATCGTGGACCTACCTCAGCGACATGTTCGAGACGGTCATGTTCGGCGAGGCCGACACCGCGCTGTTCTTCGCCGACGGCTACAACGGCCGCCAGGAGGACGGCACCTACCGCGACAACTCGACCGAGGCGTTCCGGGCGATCAACTGCCTGGACTACACGTACGATGCCGACCCGGCGACCATGCGCGCCGACGCCGCCGAGCTCGCCGAGGCTGCGCCCATCATCGGGCCGTACTTCGGCTTCGGCGACATCGGGTGCGCCGCGTGGCCCGACGCGAGCGACGCCGAGCGTGCGCCGATCACCGCCGAGGGGGCCGCGCCCATCCTCGTCGTCGGCACGACGGGCGACCCCGCGACGCCGTACGAGTGGGCGGTCTCGCTCGCCGACCGGCTCGAGAGCGGCGTGCTCGTGAGCTACGACGGCGAGGGGCACACTGCGTACCGCAAGTCGAACGCGTGCGTCGACGACACCGTCGAGGCCTACCTCATCGACGGCACCGTGCCCGCGTCCGACCCGCAGTGCTGAGCGCCGGCCGGGTGCCCGCCGGGCGCACGCCGGAGTGCTCGCCGAGGTGGTCATGCACGCTCCGAAAACCCGCTAACATGGTCTCTCGTGCCCGTCCGGTCCACCGCGACGAGGTCACGCCGCCTTAGCTCAGTCGGCAGAGCGATTCACTCGTAATGAATAGGTCGTGGGTTCGATTCCCACAGGCGGCTCCCATGCGAACGGCCCGGACGATGTCCGGGCCGTTCGACGTTGCGGGAGTGCTCGACCACGCCGAGAGGTCGCAGATGCAGGGTGGAACCGTGCATTCGGGACTTCTCGGCTTGCTCGGACTTCGTGGGGTACCTCGCGAGAGGTCCCTCGCGAGAGGTCGCAGATGCACGGTGGAACCGTGCATCTGCGACCTCTCGACGCTGAGGGACGGCGTCGGGGGGTGGTCCTTCGAGCGTGCGGGTCACCGTCGCCGCGAGACCGGGGCCCCTGCACGGATGGCACGCGGGATCTCGGCCACCTCGTCGACCGCCGCGTGCAGGCGCGCGAGGTCGCCATCGGACGCCCGTGAATCCAGCGTCACCGCGTACTCGATCCCGAGCGAGCGCCACTCGTCGTCGAACCCGCCGTCGGCCTCGATGGCGACCCCGTCGACCGCGATGCCGAGGCGTGCGGCCTCCCGGTAGGTGTCGTTCAGGATGCAGAGCGCCACCGACAGGTGGAGCACCTGGGCTCCGTTGGTCGCCGGTGCGGCGACGACCCCCTCGTCGGTCCAGGCATGCGCGAGCACGACGCCGTCCGAGGCGCGGAGCGTGCCGGCCGAGGCGCGCACGCCGAAGGAGGACAGTTCCATCTGCCGATTCTGCCCGCGCCTCGAGCCCTCCGCCATTCAGTTCATCGGCACCGCGCGGATGGCGGTCGCGTACGCGGCCTGGCCGGTCGCGGTCGGGTGGAAGCTCTCGTACGACCGGAAGACGTACCTCACGTCGTTGATCCACGGGCTGGGGCTGCCGACGCCGTGGCCGGCGAAGTCGTCCTCGACGTCGACGAAGACCGCACCGTTCGCGAGGGCGACCGACTCGATGACGTCGTTGAGCGCGACGGTCTCGGCGTTCACCTCGTCGGCCCACGCGTACTTGGTGTTCACGCCCGATGAGTTGAGGTGGAAGAGGAGCGGGTAGCCCGCCACGATCACCTTCGCATCGGGTTCGGTCCGGTTCCGGATGGCGGCGATCACTCCGGCCACCTTGTCGCGGAACTCCTGCGACGCTGCGGTCGCCGCGCCGTCGTTGATCGCCGACTGGCACGCCGACGTGGAGGGGAAGGCGAAGCAGTTCAGCATCACGTCGTCGAACCCCACGTCGTTGCCGCCGACCGTGACCGTGACGACCTTCGCCGTCGTCGCGATCGTGCCGACCTGGGCGACCGTCTCCACCGTCGACGAACCGGAGCACGCCGCGAAGTTCACGAGCCGGAGGTTCGCGTCGGCGTCGAGCAGCTTCGGGTAGCTCTTCGAGCTCTGGTAGCACGGGCTGCCCGTGAGGTAGCTTCCTGCGCCGGTGCCGGCCGCGAACGAGTCGCCGACCGCAGCGTACTCGAGCTCGGTGGTACCCCCGCCTCCACCGCCGCTCCCACCGCCGTTCCCGCCACCGGGCTTGTCCGGCGGCTTCGCGGCGGGCACCGCGGCCGACGCCGGATCGGCCGGACCGGCGACCGCGGCGCCGAGGATCAGCGCGAGCGCGGCCAGGAGCGCAGCGGCGAGCAGTGCCGCGCGACGCCGTACCTCGCGCTCGGGGTGTGCGGCCGTTCGAGCGACGGTGGTCGACGGCATGATCGCTCCGATCGTCAGTTCGCGAGTGCCACGAGGATGGCGTCCCGATACACGGCCTGGCCCACCGCAGTCGGGTGCAGGAACGTCAGCGGGTTGCTCAGATCGGCGCCGAGCCATGGGTCGAGGTCGCCGACCTGGTGTCCGAGGTACGCGAACGCGAGGCTGGTGTACTCCACATCGGCACCGCCTGCTCCGGCTGCCGCCGCGGCCGCGGCGATCTGCGCGTCGAGCGCGAGGGTGGCGCCGTTGATCGTGTCGGTCAGCGGGCTCAATCCGTTCACGAACGGAACCGGATAGTCGGTCACGACGATGTGCGCCCTCGGTGCCCGTTCGGCGATCGCGAGCAGGAGTGCCCCGAGGTCCTGCCCGATGGCGCCGGACGCAAGGAGCGCTTGCGCATCGCCCACCGCCTCCGCACATGCGAGCGAGGCCGGATCGGGTGCGCAGATCGCGAGGATCGTGCCGACGTCGAGGTCGTTGCCGCCGACGGTGATCGTCACGAGGGTCGTGCCCCGGTTCACCTGCGACAGCTGCGTGGCCGCGACCTCCGCGATGGTGGCCCCGGAGCAGGAGGCCTGCCGCAGCAGGTTCGTGCGCGGCTCGGCGTCGAGCAGCACGGGGTAGGCCGCGGTGCTGCGCAGGCAGTCATCGAGCGGGAGGCCGGCACCCTGGCCGGCGGCGTAGGAATCGCCGAGTGCGACGTACCGGGCGATGGGCTCGGGCGGCTCGGCGGCGACGGGCGAGGCGGCGCCGAAGACGGCGACGAGGGCGACGATGGCCGCGGCGGTCGAGCCGACGACGCGGCTCCTTCGGATCGAACGTGCCGACATGGCCGAACCGTAGCGAGAACGCGAGCAATCCACATATCCCAGAACGGGTGTCACCGTGAACCGAGGCTCCGTTTGGACGTCGTCGCCGATGTCGCCCCCGCCGATAGGCTGGCGCGCATGACTGACGGACTTCGCTGGGGCATCCTCGCGACCGGCGGCATCGCCCGCCTCTTCACCAACGACCTGAAGCTCAACGGCTTCGACGTGCGCGCCGCCGGGTCGCGCTCGCTCGAGTCGGCCGAGGCGTTCGCGAGCGACTTCGACATCCCGACCGCGTACGGCAGCTACGAGGAACTCGTCGCCGACCCCGAGGTCGATGCGATCTACGTCGCCACGCCGCATCCCTGGCACGCCGCGAACGCGCTGCTGGCCATCGAGGCCGGCAAGCACGTGCTCATCGAGAAGCCGATCACGCTCACACAGGCCGAGGCGCGCCGCGTGGCCGACGCCGCCCGCGACCGCGGCGTGCTCGCGCTCGAGGCGATGTGGACGCGGTACCTGCCGCACATGCGTCGGATCCACGAGGTCATCGCGGCCGGCACGATCGGCGAGGTGCGCACGCTCATCGCCGACCACACGCAGAAACTGCCGAGCGACCCGAACCACCGCCTCAACGCGCTCGAGCTCGGCGGCGGCGCGCTGCTCGACCTCGGCATCTACCCCGTCTCGTTCGCGTGGGACCTGTTCGGCGCGCCGGCGACCATCCAGTCGACCGCGGTGCTCCGCGACACCGGGACCGACGTGCAGATCGCCGTGCAACTCGGCTACGAGCGAGGCCGCATCGCATCGACGTTCTCGGCGAGCGACGCACGCGGGCCCAACCGTGCGGTGGTCCTCGGCACGGAGGGCCGCATCGAGATCGACCCCGTCTGGTACTCGAACGCCTCCTTCCGCGTGCTCTCGCACGACGACAGCGTGCTCGAGGAGTTCAGCGCCGACGTGAACGGTCGCGGCATGCACTTCCAGGCGGCCGCGCTCGAGCAGTTGGTGGCCGAGGGTCGTCTCGATGGCGGTGACATCCTCTCCACCGAGGAGTCCGTGGCGATCATGGGCACGCTCGACCGGATCCGCGCCGAGATCGGGCTGCGCTACCCCGGCGAGGGATGAGCGACTCGCCGGCGTCCCGGCCCGGCACCGACGACGACGTCGTCGAGCTGACCCGCCGTCTGGTCGCGATCGACGCGACCAACCCGTCGCTCGTGCCGGGCGGAGCGGGCGAGCGCGAGCTCGCCGAGCGCATCGCCGCCTGGCTCCGCGAACGGGGCATCGAGGCGCGGCTCGTCGGTGCCGACCCCGCGCGACCCAGTGTGCTGGCCCGGCGGCGCGGCACCGGCGGCGGGCGCACGCTGCTGCTGGCCGGTCACCTCGACACCGTCGGCGGCACGGGCGACGGCGCGGGCGCGGGGGCGGATGTCGCGCCGGACGCCGCAGCCGACCGCATCGTCGGACGCGGCGCGTACGACATGGCCGGCGGCCTCGCAGCGGCGATGGTCGCCGCTGCGTCGGCGCCGGACGACCTGCCCGGCGATCTCGTGCTCGCCTTCGCCGCCGACGAGGAGTTCGCCTCCGTCGGCATCGAGGAGCTCCTCGCCGAGCTCGCCGCTGGCCCCGACCAGCCGGCGCACGGCGCGATCGTGCTCGAACCCACCGACCTGCAGGTCACGCTCGCGCACCGCGGCTTCGCCTGGTTCCGCGTCGAGTACGAGGGCGTCGCGGCGCACGGGTCGCAGCCCGAGCTCGGCGTCGACGCCATCGACCGGGCCGTCGACGGGCTCGTCGCGCTGCGCGAGTTCGGTGCCGCGATCGCCGCGGGGCCGCGCCATCCGCTGCTCGGTACCGGCAGCGTGCGCGTGGCCACGATCGAGGGCGGGGCCGATGCCGCGACCGTCGCCGACCGGTGCGTGCTCGTCGTGGAGCGACGCACCCTCCCCGGCGAACCCGACCCGGCCGCCGAGCTCGAACGCGTGCTCGCGCCCTCGCGGCCGGCGAGCGTCACGACGCTCGTGTCCCGGCCCGCGATGGACGCCGACGCCGACTCGCGCGTCGCCCGCGCCGTGCTCGACGCGGTCGAACGGGCCACCGGCGCGCCCGCGGTCCGCCGCGGCGACCCGTGGTGGACCGACGCCGGGCTGATCGCCGACGCCGGGCTCCCGGTCGTGCTCGTCGGGCCGTCGGGCGGCGGCGCCCACGCCGACCTGGAGTGGGTGACAGCCGAGTCGCTCCGCAGGCTCGTCGACGTGATCGGCGCCGTCATCCGCGAGGTCTGCGGCCGTCCCTGAGCGACGGGCTCCCGGGCCCCGTCCGGACTCGGTCCGTACAATGCCGCGAGTGAGTGACGAGACGGACGCCGGGACCCCGGCCGAGGCGGCCGACGACGGCCGCCCGGCCGGCGCGCCCGGCGCGCCGACCTCCGGCGAGCCCGCGCCTCGCGGCATCCGGGCCCTGATCGCCCGGCACCGGGTCCTTGCCGCGGCGGCCGCGCTCGTCGCCGTCGCGGTCATCGGCGGGGGAGCCGTCGCGGTCGGCTCCGCGCTCGCCGGCCCGCCCGCCGCGGCGCCCGCGCCGCTGCCGACCGACACCGCCACGCCGATCCCGACGCCCACGCCGACCCCCGAGGCCGCGCCCGCGACCCCCGAGCCGCCGCCGCGCGTGCGGACCTGCTCGGTGGCCGCGCTCGCCGCCGACCCGCGGCTGGCGAACCTGCAGGCGCAGGTGATGAACGCCGGCACGGGCGAGGTGCTCTTCGACCGCGGCGGCCTGAGCGCCTCGCGCACGGCGAGCGTCATGAAGGTGCTCACCGGGGCGGCCGCACTCGCGGTCTTCGTCCCCGATCACCGCTTCGCGACGACCGTCGTCAAGGGCGCCGAGCGCGGATCGGTCGTGCTCGTCGGCGGCGGCGATCTCACCCTGTCGCGCACGCCGAGCGGCAGCGAGACCGTCTACCCGGGCGCCGCGCACCTCGATGATCTCGCCCGGCAGGTGCGCGCCGCGTGGGACGCCGACCCGTCGAACCCGCCGTTGACCAAGCTCGTGCTCGACAGCTCGCTGTTCGCCGGTGAGACGTGGCATGCGAGCTGGGATCCGGCCGAGCGCGAGCTCGGCTACATGCCGCACATCACCGCCCTCATGGTCGACGGCGACCGGCAGGACCCGTACGCCAACACGTCGGCGCGCGGGACCGACCCGGTGGGGCGTGCCGGCCAGGCGTTCGCTGCCGAGCTCGGCGGCATCGGCACGGTCGAGCTCGGCACCGCGCCATCCGGAGCCGCGACCCTCGGGCAGGTCTGGTCGCCGACCGTGGCCCAGCTGGTCGACAAGTCGCTCGTGGTCTCCGACAACACGGCGGCCGAGATGCTCGCCCGGCTGGTCGCGATCGAGGTCGGCACCGGCAACACGTTCGCCGCGATCGACCCGGCGGTCCGGCAGGCGCTCGCGACGTACGGGGTCGCGCGCGGCGGCATCCGCGTCGTCGACGGCTCGGGACTCTCGCCCGAGAACGCCGTGCCGCCCGCCTACCTCACGCGGCTGTTCGCCAAGGTGAACGCCCGTGAGGGCCAGCTCGGCGTCATCCTCGACGGGCTTCCGGTGTCGGGGCAGAAGGGGTCGCTCTCATACGCCGACCGGTTCGCGGGCGACAACGCGGTGGCGGACGGCGCGGTGCTCGCCAAGACCGGATGGATCACGACCGGCTACACGCTCGCCGGCATCATCCACGCGCAGGACGGATCGACGCTCACGTTCGCGATCTACGCGCTCGGCGACGTCACCGACGCCGCCAAGCAGGCGATCGACACGCTCGCGACCGGCTTCTACCGCTGCGGGGACGAGCTCGCGAACGGCTGAGCCGCCCACGTGACCGAGGGCCCGCCCCGACCACCGCGATCCGCGACAGAATGGAACGGACGGCGGACCGAACCGCCGGGACCCGAGGAGCGAAGGAGCCGATCATGAGTCGGGCCCTGTTCATCATCGACGTGCAGAACGACTTCACCGAAGGCGGTGCGCTCGGCGTCGAGGGCGGTGCGGCGGTGGCCGCGCGCATCAGCGAGTACCTCGCGGAGCACGGCGAGAGCTACGACCTGATCGTGGCCTCCCGAGACTGGCACCACCCCGATCACGACAACGGCGGCCACTTCGCGACGGATGGCGCGCCCGACTTCGTCTCCACCTGGCCGGTGCACTGCGTCGCGGGCACGCCAGGGGCCGACTACCACCCGGCGCTCGACACGACGGGCGTTCATGCGCACATCCGGAAGGGCCAGGGGGTGCCGGCGTACTCGATCTTCGAGGGCACGGATGACGCGGGCGCATCGGTGAGCGACCTGCTCGCGCAGCACGGCATCACCGACGTCGACGTCGTCGGCATCGCCACCGACTACTGCGTGCGCGCGAGCGCGCTCGACGCGCTCGAGCACGGCCAGCACGTGCGCGTGCTGCGCGACCTGATCGCGGGCGTCGCGGCCACGACCTCCGAGGCGGCACTCGCCGAGCTCGGGCACGCGGGTGCCGCGATCGTCGAGTCCGGCGCCCTGCCGACCACCGAGGTCGTGGAGGCGCCCGAGGCCGACGAGGGCGGCGACGGCGCCGAGGGCGTCGAGGGTTCCGGCGGCGGCGAAGCCGGAGCCCAGGCATGATGCCGGCGGACTCGTCCGCGCCCGTGCTCCACGCCGAGGCGCCCGACGGCGTCCTCATCGCGTACCGCATCCACGGCGAGCTCGCGACCGGCGACGGCCGGCCTCCGGTGCTGCTCGTGCACGGGTTCGCGTCCGATTCGGTGGTCACGTGGGAGGGCACCGGCTGGGTCCGCGCGCTGCGCGACGCCGGCCACGCCGTCGTCACGGTCGACCTCCGGGGGCACGGCGCGAGCGACAAGCCCACCGACGGCGACGCGTACGCGCCCGACCGGCTCGGCGCCGACCTCGCCGCCGTGCTCGACTCGGCCGGGGTGCCGGTCGCTGACGTCGTCGGCTACTCCATGGGCAACCGCGTCGTGTCGGCCCTCTGCGAGCTGGCCCCCGAGCGCGTGCGTCGGGTCGTGATCGGCGGCGCGGGCCCGTCCGAGCTGTTCGCGACCTGGAGCCTCGACGAGGCGCGGGCGTACCTCGTCGACGACGTGCCCCCGTCGAACCCGCTCATCGCCGAGGTGCTGGCGCCGGCGATCCGCGCCGGCGCCGACCGCGATGCGCTGCTGGCCTGCATCGAGGGCGTCCAGGGGGCACCGCTCGCCATCCCGGGCAGCATCCCCGTACTCTTCGTCGCGGGCGAGGACGACCCGGTGCCGCGCGGCGTGCAGGAACTCGCGCTCGACTGGGGGAGCGACCTCGTCACGATCCCCGGCCGCAACCACCTCTCGACCCTCACGGCGCGGGCGTTCAAGGACGCGGCGATCTCGTTTCTTGCGTGATCGGCCGCGACGATTAGGGTGTCATGGTGTTGAGTTCCTCCACCGGCTTCGAATCGAGCGGCTACTGGTATGAACCCGATGCCACGCGCATCGGCAGCGTGGACGTGCTGAACCTGCTTCGCCGCTACCGCGCCGCAGACCAGGAGATGCGTCGTCGTACGCGCGACTCCATGGGCATGGGCGAGACCGACCTGCTCGCGCTGCGCTACGTGCTGAAGGCGGAGCGCGAGGGCGTGCTCCTCACGCCGGGCATGCTCGCGAAGCGGATCGGGATCTCCACGGCCTCGACGACCGTGCTGATCGACCGGCTCGAGCGCAGCGGTCACCTCGCGCGCACGCCGCACCCGACCGACCGGCGCTCGCTGGTCGTCGTGAGCACGACGGGCAGCGACGCCGAGGTGCGAGAGACGCTCGGGCGCATGCACCGCGCGATGATCGACGTCGCGGATTCGCTCGAGCGCGACGAGCTGCGCGTCGTCGCGCGGTTCCTCGCGGGGATGATCGACGCGGTCGAGTCGGCCGAGGCCCACTGAGGGCGAGACGCGCTGAGGGCCGCGACGCACGGAGTCGCCGTGCGGGCCGCCGCCCCCTTGCGGCGGGCCCGCACGGCCATGGTTCAGGCGCTCTTGTTGCCGGTGAGCATCCTGACGAGCCAGACGATGACCGCCAGCACGAGCAGGATGATGCCGACCCAGAGCAGGAAGTTCAGGGACTGGACGAAGCCGCCGGTGAACAGCAGGATGACGGCGATGATGGCGACGATGATGAGCAGGGTGTTCACGGAAGTGCCTTTCTCTCGGCGATGACACCGCTGGTCGCGGTGCTTCCAGGATGGTGACGGGGATCGCGCTCGGTCCCGTCGTGCTCGGCGCGTCGTCGATTGCTCGGCCGAGGGCCGGTTCAGGCTGCGTTGGTGGGTGCGTCGGCTCCGCCGTACGCATCGAGTGCCTCGGTGAGGCCCTCCTCGAGCTCGGCGGGGACGGCGAAGAGCTCGCCGCCCGTGATGGCATCGTGTTCGATCAGCGCGGCCGCATGGATCTCGGCCCGGGGGATCGCGGGGTAGCGTTCGCTCATCCGCTCGAGCAGACGCTCGAAGTCGATGAGTTCGCGGCCGCCGGCGATGCCGATCACGCCGTCCGTGCTGTCCATTCGTGCAACTGTAGCCGACGGCGCCTGTGCGGAGGCCCGGGGGGCCTCGGCCCCCCGGGGTCATCCCCCCGGTCGTGATCGCCCGCTGAGCGGTCGTTCCCTTGTCCGCGATCACAGGAACTACAAGACCACAATGTAGTTAGATTGTCTAGGCATTTCGCCGGAGTGCCGCGTTGCGCTACGCTGCGCGGCGACGCATCAGAGGCCCATCCGTCGCAGGAACCGCTTGGCGCCCCCGGGCAGGCCACGACCGAGCACGCGGCGGCGCAGGTGGCCCGTGAGCCGCGCCTTCTGCAGGGCGTTCAGTTGCCGGCTCCGCCGGACCTCGGCGATGCCGGAACGCTGCAGCGCCAGCCGCTGCGAGGCGTCGTGAGGCCACCGCTTCGAGAGGCTGCCTCGCATGTAGTACTTCGTGCACAGGACTTCGGGTACTCGGACGAAATCGCCGACCAGCGAGAGGCCCAGCAGCCACGTCCAGTCCGCCGAGTACTCACCGCGTTCGTTCGGGTGGATCCCATCGACCGCCGTGAAGCCCGAGGCGCGGAAGAGCCCGCGGTTCGGAACCCACCAGTACCCCGGTCGGCGGATCATCACCCGGCCCCGTTCCATCGCCGTGTCGAGGCCGTCGAGGGCGTCGAACACCTGGAGCTCGACCGAACCGTCGAGTTCGTGGACGTGCATGTCGCTGAAGGCGAGCACGGCCCGATCGTTCTCGGCGAGTGCGCCGACGAGCTTCTCGACGTAGGCCGGCGCGACGACGTCGTCGTGGAACGCGAAGAACATCAGCTCGCCCCGTGCGCTCGCCATGAGGTCGTTGGAGTTCCGCAGCCAACCGAGGTTCGACTCGCGCTCCAGGATCCGGGTGTTCGGATGCTCGGCGGCGAATCGGCGGACCACCTCCAGCGTGTCGTCCGTCGAACCGTCGTCGCCGACGAGGATCTCGAGGTACGGCCAGGTCTGCGCGGCCAGGCTCTCGAGCGTTCGCAGGATGAAGCCGGCGCCGTTGTAGGTGGGCACCAGTGCGGTGACCAGGGGCGTCCACTCCCGTGTTCCCGTCGACGTCCGTGCTGCCGCGCTCAACGGGCGATCTCCTCGGCGAGGAAGCGCGCGCTCCACGGTGCGGTGGAGTACTTCCCCGTGTCGACCGAGAAGTAGGACCCGCGACGCTGCACCCCGTAGCGGTCGCGGCGGTGCAGGCCCGACCGCGGGTCGTCGAGCGCGCCCGTCCCTCGCGCGAAGACATGGCCACCGTGCACGATCGCGGATTCGGCGTCGTCGAACACCCGACCCGTGCCCGGAATGACGCGCTCGAGCGCGTCGCGGACGCGCCCGATGAACGCCTCGGCCTCCGGTCCGGCCGGCGGAGCGGGCGTCGCGAGTTCCAGCTCGTCGCCCTGGGCCACGAGTCCGACCGGATACCACGAGAGGTAGAAGTCCCGCCCGTTGTAGTTCTTGACGTCGCCGAAGGGGCCGACCGCGACGATGGCGCTCGGCAGGTCGCATTCCGTGCGGGTGCGCACGAACACGCACAGTCGCATGCGGTGGCTCCACGGTCGCTCCGGCGTGATCCCCGCCGTGACGTCGACGGGGAGCCGGCCGTTCCAGAGCGCGTTCACGACGAGGTCGAACTCCTCGACGTCGCCCTCGCCGGTGCGCACCCGCCACCGACCGTCCGCCGAATCGAACGGTTCGGCGGCGACGACGGCCGTGCCCATTCGGAGCGTCACGCCGGGTTCGGCGGCGACCGCGCCGGCGAGCCGGTCCGCGAACCACCGGGTGTCGACGGAGCGCTCCGGCACGCGGAACCCGGCGACGACGTCGTCGCCGGCGATTCCCGCCAGTTCTCCCGGGGCGAGCTCGGTCACCCGGGCGTCCGAGACGTCCACCAGGTACCGGCCGGCATCGGGGTGACGCCGGATGAGCTCGCTGATCGCGCCGAACCGCGCGCGCATGGCGTCCGTATCGACGACCGAGTCGCGGTGCAGGAGGTACACGTCGTCGTCGGTCGTGGTGTGGCCGGCGAGGTCCTCGCCGATGAGCTCCCTCGCCCGCTCGGCGAACAGGAGGCTGCCGGGCAGGATGTGCTCCGCGGTCGCCGTGGTCGGATCGGCGCCGTAGAGGTACCCGAGGTGGATCTTGCCCTCGTTCCAGCGGCTCGTGGCCGCCATGGGGGCGTCCTCGCGATCCACCAGCGTGACGTCGAGCCCGCGGCGGGCCAGCTCGATCGCCGTGGCGCTGCCCATGATCCCGGCCCCGAGGACGGCGACCCGGCGGCGGCTCACGCGCGGTCCCCGGCCGCGGGCGTGCGGTGCGAGTCGTGCGCGTCGGCGGAGACGTACTCCGCGGGCTCGTACGGCCCGTCGGCGAAGACGACGAGCGTCGAGCCCTCGTCGAGGTAGGTCTGCTGCGCCCAGACGCCGGGCTCGATCAGCAGGGCGGGCCGCCGCTCGTCGAGGATGACGCGGGCGCGCGCGTCGCCGAGGCCGACCTCGACCTCGATCGTGCCGCTCGCTCGGAACAGCACCTGGCGCACCCGTCGGTGTGCGTGCCCGCCGCGCACGGCGCCTCGCGGCGCATGGACGACGAACGTGCGGGCGACGCGGAAGCCGAGGCCGTCGAAGCTCAGCGGGACGAGCGAACCCCGCTCGTCGTGGAAGCGGTCGAGTTCGAGCACTCGGACCTGTCCGTCGAGGAGCGGGGTTCGTTCGGCCGGCATGCTCAGACTGTAGCCTGCCGGCGCCGGCCGGGAGGGCCCCCAGCGCCTCCCGTCCGGGGGTCGGTCAGAGCTGGTTGCCGAGCTTGTACTCGCCCTGCTTCCACTCCGGCATGGAGGACTCGCCCTCGTCGTGCCGCGTGTACGAGAACCCGTCGGCGCCGATCGTGACGGCCATCTCGCTCGCGTCGGTGCGGGCGACGAGCTCCTTCGGGTTGCCGTCGAGGTCGAGCACGAGCGAGGCGTCGGTGTACCAGCTCGGCACGACGGGGTTGCCCCACCAGTCGCGGCGCTGGTTGTCGTGCACGTCCCACGTCACGACGGGGTTGTCGGGGTCGCCCGTGTAGTAGTCCTGCGTGTAGATCTCGACGCGGTGACCGTCGGGGTCGCGCAGGTACAGGTAGAACGCGTTCGAGACGCCGTGGCGGCCGGGTCCGCGCTCGATCGCGTCCGACATCCGCAGGGCGCCGAGCTTGTCGCAGATGGCGAGGATGTTGTGCTTCTCGTGGGTCGAGAACGCGACGTGGTGCATGCGGGGGCCGTCGCCGCCGGTCATGGCGGTGTCGTGCACGGTGGGCTTGCGACGCATCCAGGCCGCGTACACGGTGCCCTCGTCGTCCTGGATGTCCTCGGTCACGCGGAAGCCGAGGTCCTGCATGAACGCGACCGCCCGGGGCACGTCGGGCGTGACCTGGTTGAAGTGGTCGAGGCGCACGAGCGCGCCCGGCGTGTAGAGGTCGTAGCGCCACGCGAGCCGCTCGACGTGCTCGACGTCGTGGAAGAACTCGTACGGGAAGCCCAGCGGGTCCTCCACGCGCACCGACTCGCCGATGCCCTTCGTGAAGCCCTCGGCCCGGCGCTCGACGCGGCAGCCGAGCTCGGTGTAGAACGCGACGGCCTTGTCGAGGTCCTCGGGCGTGCGCACGCGGTACGAGAACGCGGCCACCGCCGCGACCGGGCCCTTCCGCAGCACGAGGTTGTGGTGGATGAACTCCTCGAGCGATCGGAGGTAGACGCTGTTCTCGTCCTCCTCGGTGACCGTGAGCCCGAGCACCTCCACGTAGAAGTTCCGCGAGGCCGCGAGGTCGGTCACGACGAGCTCCATGTACGCGCAGCGCAGGATGTCGGGGGCCGGCGCCGTCGGCGTCGGGATCGGGTTCTCGGTGTGGATCGGGGCCTCCTGGCTCACGTAGAAGCCCGAGGAGGTGAGCGTCTTGTCGTCGCGGTTGGTCATGTCAGCTTCCTTGCTTTCGTGGATGGCGGATCTCGATACGGCGCTGCGCGCCTACTCGATCAGCGATGTGGCTGGAGTTCAGCGCGGGTCCGGGTCGTCGAGGTCGGTCTCGTGCGGGTCCTGCTTGCCGAAGGTCGGGTTGTGGACGGCGCCGAGGGTGATGTGCACCGCCTGCTGGTCGGTGTAGAAGTCGATCGAGCGGTAGCCGCCCTCGTGGCCGAGGCCGGAGGCCTTGACGCCGCCGAACGGCGTGCGCAGGTCGCGCACGTTGTTGGAGTTCAGCCACACCATGCCCGCCTCGACGGCCTGCGAGAAGTTGTGGGCGCGCTTGAGGTCGTTGGTCCAGATGTAGGCGGCGAGGCCGTACTTCACGCCGTTGGCGAGCTCGAGCGCCTCCTCGTCGGAGTCGAACGGGGTGATCGCCACGACGGGGCCGAAGATCTCCTCCTGGAAGATGCGCGCGTCCTTCGCGACATCCGCGAACACGGTCGGGGCGACGTAGTTGCCCGTCGGGAAGCCCTCGGGGCGGCCGCCGCCGGCGACGAGTCGACCCTCGGTCTTGCCGATCTCGACGTAGCTCATGACCTTCTCGTAGTGCTCGGGGTGCACGAGCGCGCCGACCTCGGTCTTGGGGTCGTGCGGGTCGCCCACGACGACGCGCTCAGCCTGCGCGGCGTACTTCTCGACGAACTCGTCGTAGATCGCGCGCTCGACGAGGATTCGGCTGCCGGCGGTGCAGCGCTCGCCGTTCAGCGAGAACACGCCGAAGATCGTCGCGTCGACCGCGGCGTCGAGGTCGGCGTCGGCGAACACGACCGCCGGGCTCTTGCCGCCGAGCTCCATCGAGAGGCCCTTCAGGAACGGCGCGGCGTTGCCGAAGATGATCTGCCCCGTGCGGCTCTCGCCGGTGAAGGAGATCAGCGGCACGTCGGGGTGCTTCACCAGCGCGTCGCCCGCCTGCTCGCCGAGGCCGTTGACGAGGTTGAACACGCCCTTGGGCAGGCCGGCCTCCTCGAAGATGCCGGCCCAGAGCGAGGCCGAGAGCGGCGTGAACTCGGCGGGCTTGAGCACGACCGTGTTGCCCGTCGCGAGGGCCGGAGCGAGCTTCCACGACTCGAGCATGAACGGGGTGTTCCACGGCGTGATGAGGCCGGCGACCCCGATCGGCTTGCGGTTCACGTAGTTGATCTGGCGGCCGGGCACCTTGTAGGTGTCGTCGGACTGGGCGACGATCAGGTCGGCGAAGAACCGGAAGTTCTCGGCGGCGCGCCGCGCCTGCCCGAGGGCCTGCGTGATCGGCAGTCCTGAATCGAAGGACTCGAGCTCCGCGAGCCGGGCGTCGCGCGACTCGACGAGGTCGGCGATCCGATGCAGCACGCGCGAACGCTCACGCGGCAGCATCCGCGGCCACGGGCCCTCCGTGAAGGCGCGACGGGCGGCCTCGACCGCGCGGTCGATGTCGGCCTTCTGGCCGGCGGCCGCCTGCACGTACGTCTCGTTGCTGACCGGGTCGAGCACGTCGAACGTCTCGCCGCCGATCGAGTCGACGGACTCGCCGTCGATGTAGTGGCGGATGCGGTCGGGCAGTCCCTCGGGGATGTGCTGGGTCATGCGGTGGCCTCCAGGTTCGATGCGGATGCCGCGGCGGCGGCGCCGGGCTGGGGAACGGGTTCGGTCGTGGCGGGTGCGGGCGCGCCATCCGTCGCCGGCTTGTGCGCCGACTGGTAGGCGAGCACGGCGTCGAGCGTCGCCGTGCGGTGCTCGCGTGCGGCGAGCTCGATCTCGAGCGGGGCGGCGCTCTGCTCGATCAGGTCGAGGATGCGGGCGTGCTCGGCGACGGAGTCGCGGGCGCGGCCGGGCACGAAGCTGAACGAGGAGTCCCGCAGCACGCGCATGCGGTTCCAGCCGCGGTGCACGAGGTCGAGCACGTGCGGGTTCGGGCATTCCTCGAAGAGGATCGCGTGGAACTCGAGGTTGAGCTCGGTGAAGCGGTGCGGGTCGAAGTCGTCGAGCGTGCGGCGCATCCGCTCGTTGACCTCGCGAGCCCGGGCCACGTGGTCGGCGCTGAGGTACGGCGCCGACAGGCTGGTTGCGAACCCCTCGACGAGCGCGAGCGTCTGCATCGTGTGCAGGTATTCGGCCTCCTTCTGGAGCGCGACCTGCGCGCCGACGTTGCGCTCGAACGTGACGAGGCCCTCGGCCTCGAGGCGGCGGATGGCCTCGCGCACGGGCACGACCGACACGTCGAGCTCGGAGGCGATCTGCGCGAGCACGAGCCGGTAACCGGGCACGTAGCGTCCGTCGTCGATGCGCTCGCGGAGGAAGCGGTACGCCCGCTGGGACTTGCTCTCGGCGCTCATCGCTCGACCTCTCGCTCGAATCGTGCCCGCCAGTCGGCGTTCATGGGGAAGAGGCCGTCGACGGACTCGCCGCGCGCGACCTGCTCGGCGATCCACGCGTCCTCGCGCTCCTGCGTCTCGGTCTCGGCGAGGACCTCCTCGACGAGCGCCGGCGGGATCACGATGACGCCGTCGCCGTCGCCCACGATGACGTCGCCGGGTTGCACGGCCGCACCGCCGCACGCGATCGTGACGTCGGTCTCCCACGGCACGTGGCGACGGCCGAGCACCGCCGGGTGGGGGCCCTGCGAGAAGACGGGAAGGCCGATCTCGGCCACGGCGTCGGCGTCGCGAACCCCGCCGTCGGTCACGACGCCGGCGGCCCCGCGGAACTTGGCGCGCAGGGCGAGCACGTCGCCGACGGTGCCGGTGCGGCGCTCGCCGCGGGCCTCGACCACGAGCACCTCGCCGGGCTCGACCGCGTCGAACGCGCGCTTCTGCGCGTTGAAGCCGCCGCCGTGCGAGGCGAACAGGTCGGGGCGGAACGGGATGAAGCGCAGGGTCTTCGCGGGGCCCACCAGACGCTGGCCGGGTCGGAGCGCGTGCACGCCCTCGATGACCGCGTCGTGGTAGCCGCGCTTGCGGAGCGCGACGGAGAGGGTCGCGACGCCGACGCGGCCGAGGCGCTCGCGCAGCTCGTCGCTGAGCTCGAACCCCTGTGCGGGTCGAGGAGGCGCGCCGGCGCCGTCTCGAGACGCGGCACCACCCGGCGCCGTCGCCCGCCCCGCCGCGATCGCCGCGGCGAGCTCCTCCTCGGAACCCCACGCCTCGACCCGCTGCAGGTCGTCGACCGAGGGCGTCGTGCCGTGGTCGCCGAACGGTGCGGAGCCCTGGGCGATGCGCGTCACGAGTCGTCCGGACGTGGGCGAGCCCGCGGCATCCGGAGCGTCGACCTCGACCTCGACGACGTCGCCGGGGACGACGACCGACGAGCCGGCGGGCGTGCCCGTGAGGATGACGTCGCCGGTCTCGAGCGTCATGAGCTGCGAGAGGTCGGCGATGAGCTGCGAGAAGGGGAACAGCAGGGTGCCGCTCGTGTCGTCCTGCACGAGGGCGCCGTTGACCCAGGTGCGCACGCGAAGGCTCTCGGGCGCGACCTCGGCGGCAGGAATGACCGCGGGGCCGATCGGCGTGAAGCCGTCGCCGCCCTTCGAGCGCACGTTCGAGCCCTTGTCGGCGGCGCGCAGGTCGTACAGGCCGAAGTCGTTCGCGGCGGTGACCGCGGCCACGTGCGACCACGCGTCGGCCGGCGAGATGCGGCGACCCGGCTCGCCGATGACGAGCGCGATCTCGCCCTCGAAGGCGAGCAGCTCGGTGCCCGCGGGGCGCTCGAGCGTGCCACCGGTCGGGGCGAGCGAGCTGGCGGGCTTGAAGAAGTAGCTCGGCGCGGCAGGGGTGCGGCCTCGCTGGGCGGCACGCGACGGGTAGTTCAGGTGCACGGCGATGATCTTGCCGGGCGTGGCGATGCCGTCGATGGCCATGGAGCGTCCTCGTCTCTTCGTATCTGAAATCGTATACGATCTGTTCGGATGATGCAAGGGGTCGTCAGTAGGAGGCGCGAGGCGCGCCATCCGTCGCCCCGGCATCGCCGATGAACCGGTCGGCCAGCGCCTCGGACGCCCGCGCCAGGATCGCCACGTCGGCGCCCACCGCGACGAACGCCGCGCCTGCGGCGAGGTACCGCTCGGCCTCCTCGGGCACGAACGCGTTCACGCCGGCCGGCGTGCCCGCGGCGCGCGCGGCGCGCAGGGCCGTGAGCACGGCCTCGACGACTTCGGGGTGGGATGGCTCGCCGAGCCGCCCCATCGATGCGGCGAGGTCGGCGGGCCCCACGAAGATCGCGTCGACGCCGTCGACCGCGAGGATCTCGTCGACCGCCGCCACGGCCGCAGCCGACTCGACCTGCACGGTGAGGCTGATCGTCGACGACGCTCCGGCGAGGTAGCCGGGAACGCGGTTCCAGCGTGACGAGCGCGCGAGCGAGGCGCCCACGCCGCGCACGCCGCCGGAGGGGTAGCGGATGGCGCGCACGATCTCTTCGGCGTGCGCCGCCGAGTCGACCATCGGCACGAGCAGGTTCTGCGCGCCGAGGTCGAGCACCTGCTTGATGATGACGGTGTCGCCGATCGGCACGCGCACGACGGGCGCGACCGGGTACGCCGAGACGGCGTAGAGCTGCGCGAGGATCGACTCGAGCCCGTTGGGGGAGTGCTCGGCGTCGATGAGCACCCAGTCGACGCCGCTGCCCGCGGTGATCTCGGCCATCACGGGGCTGCCCGAGCAGACCCAGAGGCCGACGAGCGGACGGTCGGCCGCGGCGAGGCGCGCGGCGAAGGTGTCGGGCAGGTTCATGCGAATCGGCACGTGATCGCCCCCAGGGGTCCGTACTCGGCGTGGACGGTGTCGCCGCGCTCGACCCACATCGGGCGCGTGAACGAGCCGGCCAGGATGATCTCGCCCGCCTCGAGCGACTGGCCGTGCTGCGCGAGCTTGTCGGCGAGCCAGGCGACGCCCATCGCGGGGTGGCCGAGCACCGCGCCGGCGACCCCCGACTCCTCGATGGTCTCGTTGCGGTAGAGCAGCGCCGAGACCCAGCGGAGGTCGACGGCGTCGGGCTTCACGGGGGTGCCGCCGACGACCATGGCGCCCATCGCGGCGTTGTCGGAGATCGTGTCGACGATCGTACGGCCCTGCATCTCGATGTGCGAGTTCAGGATCTCGAGCGCCGGCACGACGTAGGCCGTCGCGTCGAGCACGTCGAAGATCGTGGTGCCCGGGCCCGTCAGCGGCTTCGCGAGCACGAAGGCGAGCTCGACCTCGATGCGCACGTTGGAGAATCGGTCGAACTCGACCACGGTGCCCGACTCGTAGACCATGTCGTCGAGGATCACGCCGTAGTCGGGCTCGGTGATGCCCGTGGCGACCTGCATGACCTTGGATGTCAGGCCGATCTTGCGGCCGACGAGGCGGCGGCCGCCCTCGATCGCACGGTCGGCCCACAGCCGTTGGACGGCGTAGGCGTCGTCGACGGTCATGCCGGGGTTGCGCGCCGTGAGCAGCGGAACGGTCGTGCGGTCGCGGTCGGCCGCGAGCAGCTCGTCGGCGATCTCGGTGATGCGTGCTGGGTCGAGCAATGTGTCTCCACTCCGTCGTCGAGGCCTGCGGGTGATGCTACGCGAAATCGACATCACATTTGGTATCCGAAATCATATACGATAGTCTCCGAACCTGCCTCGTATCGAGGTGGCATCCACCCATCCGCGGACCGACAGAGGAGTCGAACCCCGCCATGACCGCGACACCCGGCACCGAGTTCCACGCCGCGACGAGACCGCACGAGCTGCGGCGCGTCGCCTTCGCCACCGTGATCGGCACGACCATCGAGTGGTACGACTTCTTCCTGTACGCGAGCGCCGCCGGCCTCGTGTTCGGCGCGCTCTTCTTCGCGCCGGCCGGCCCGCAGTTCGCGACGATCCTCGCGTTCGCCACGGTGGGCATCAGCTTCCTGTTCCGCCCGCTCGGCGCATTCCTCGCCGGCCACTACGGCGACAAGATCGGCCGCAAGGCGATGCTCGTCATCACGCTGATCCTCATGGGCGCGGCCACCACGCTCATCGGCGTGCTCCCGACCTACGAGCAGATCGGCATGGCCGCGCCGGTGCTCCTCATCCTCCTGCGCATCCTCCAGGGCCTCTCGACCGGCGGCGAGTGGGGCGGCGCCGTGCTCATGGCCGTCGAGCACGCGCCCGGCGGCAAGCGCGGCCGGTTCGGCGCGTTCCCGCAGATCGGCGTGCCGATCGGCCTGCTGCTCGCCTCCGGCGTGCTCGCGCTCATGACCGGCGTGATCTCGCCCGGCGACGCATTCCTCGAGTGGGGCTGGCGCATCCCGTTTCTGCTGAGCTTCGTGCTCATCATCGTCGGCATCGTCGTTCGCCGTGCGGTCGACGAGAGCCCCGTGTTCCAGGAGATCGCCGCGAAGAAGGAGAAGGCGAAGACCCCGATCCTCACGCTCTTCCGCCGGCACTGGCTCCTCGTCGTGCTCGCCGCGCTCACCTTCGCGGGCAACAACGCCGCGGGCTACATGACCACGGGCGGCTACCTGCAGAACTACGCCACGATGCCCGTCGAGGACGGCGGCCTGGTCGGCATGGAGCGCACGCCCGTGCTGCTCGCGGTGGCCGGCGCGTCGATCGTCTGGCTCATCACGACCTTCGCCGCAGGCACCGTCTCCGATCGCATCGGCCGCAAGAACACCTACATCATCGGCTGGATCGCGTTCCTCGCGACCGTGTTCCTGCTCTTCCCGCTCACGAACACGGGCAACCCCTGGCTGCTGTTCCTCGGCGTCTCGCTCTTCGCGATCGGCAACGGCTTCACCTACGGGCAGCAGGCGGCGTACTTCACCGAGCTGTTCCCGGCGTCGATCCGCTACTCGGGCGTCTCGATCACCTACGCGATCGGCGCGATCATCGGCGGCGCGTTCGCCCCGACGATCGCCGCCTGGCTCGTGCAGTCGACCGGCACCGCGACCTCGGTGTCGTTCTACATCGCCGGCGTCATGATCATCGCGTTCATCGCGACGCTGCTGCTGCGCGACCGCACGGGCATCCCGCTCGGTCCCGACCACGAGACCGAGCAGTCGAAGCGGCACTTCGTCTGGGAGAGGTAGCGGCCCCGGAGGCGGTCACCAGGTGAGCTCGACCTCCAGCTCGTTGCCATCCTCTCCGAGCTCGACCTCCACCTTGAGGTCGACCTCGTCTGGGACGCGCACGGTGATGAGCCGCCCCGCGCGGCTGAACTCGACCGAGTTGTTCTTCGCCAAGGCGTCGGCGAGTGCGTGGAGCTTGGCGGCTGCCTCCTCGCGGCTCATGCGCTGGGCGTCGGCGATCTCGAACAGGTCCATGGTGTCTCTCCCTGGTGTCGTCTCTCGACGGTACCGACCTCTGCGGGGCCGCGCACGAGCACGTCGCGCTTGTGGACCCCCTTCGCGCCTCGATCCGCGAGGATCTCCAACGCCAACCGTTGATCAGATCCCGAATGGTGCGCTCGTGCGCGCGGCGTTCGAATCGGAGCGTGAGACCCGGCCCGTCGGCGCTGATCTTGTCGAAGTCCCTGGAGTCGGGTGCGAGTGGACCTCCGAGCGATGCGTCATCCGGCCCTGACCACGGTCACGGTCATCCAGGGGACCTCGCCGTCGCACGCCGGAACGTCGCCCGGTACCTCCGAGGGAGTGATGCCGTGCGGCGGCAGGATCCGGTACGCCGAGCCGGCGACCGTGGGGCACTCCTCGCCGAGCGGACCGCCGTCGTCGCCGATGTCCGCCACGGAGAGGCCGGCGATGGCCCGGCCGCCCGGCTCGATCGTGATCGTCTCGGGTGCAGGCCCCTCGAGGCTGGACGCGGAGGCGCCGATGACGGCGCCGCTCGCATCGATCACGGCGACCGACGGCGCACCCCGCAACTCGCACGACGAACTGCCGGTGTTCGTGAACACGACGTTCCAGACGACGTGCCCGGTGCTGTCGCCCTCGGGATTGGACTCGATCGTGACCCGGAGGGCCTGGTCGGCGCAATGGCCGGACGGTGCCGACGGATCCATGGGGACGGGCGACTCCGTCGAGGGCCCACTGACCGACGCCGACGGGGTCGGGCTCGGGGAGGCGGGTGGTGTCTCGACGCCCGGGGTGCAGGCCGAGAGCAGCAGGCCGATCGCCACGGCCTGGGCGGCGGCGACCACCCGTGCGCGCATGCCCTCACCGTACGGCGGAGTCCGCAGTGCCGCGTGGGCCAATGGGCCCCCGGGCTCGTCTCAGTCGCGCGGTGCGGAGTTCACGCGGAGGATCTCCTCCTGGTACGGCGCCGTGACGGTGTCGGAGATCCGGCAGTCGAGGAGCAGGAAGCGGCGCTCGTGCACCGGCTCGGCCGCCCACGCGGCGAGGCGCTCGAGGTCGGCGAGTTCGCGCACGACCACCCCCTCGGCTCCGAGCGCCGTCGCCATGCCGGCGAAGTCGGTCTCGGGAATGCGCATCGGCGGTTCGGCGAGGCCCTTGCGGCCGTAGAGATGGATCTCGGCGCCGTAGGCGGCATCGTTCCAGACGACGGCGATGCCGCGTCCGCCGGCGGTGCGCACCGCGGTCTCGAGGTCGGCGATGGCCATGAGGCCGCCTCCGTCGCCGGATGTCAGGACGATCGTCGCGTCGGGCTTCGCGGCGGCGGCGCCCGCGACGCTGGGGAACCCGAGCCCGATGGACTGGAACGCCGTGCCGATCATCATCATGCGGTCGGGCGAGGCGACCGGCCAGTGCATGTTGGCCCAGCCGATGAAGTGGCCGCCGTCGGAGACGACGACGCGATCCTCGGGCAGCAGCTCACCGAGGCGCGCGGCGACCGAGCGCGGATCGAGGCGCCCGTCGGCCTCGACGACGCCGACGCCGGGGTCTACCGCGCGCAGCGGCACGAGGTCGACTGAGTCGCGCCATCCGGAACCTGCCGTTCCGAGCGCTGCGAGCTCGTCGACGAGGGCGCGCGCGACGACCGCCGCGTCGCCCTGGATGAATGCGCCGACGTTCGGATGCGTCGCGGCCGCGCCCACGTCGACCTGCGCGACGCGCGTGCCCGGCGCGAAGAGCTCGCCGAAGCGCATCGTGAACTGGTTGAGGGAGGCGCCGAAGACGACCGCGACGTCGGCCTCGCGGATGAGCTCCATCGCGCCCTCGGCGCCGAAGCCGCCCGTCACGCCGAGGTCGTAGCGGCTGTCGGGGAAGACGCCACGGCCGAGCGCCGTCGTCGCGGTGATCGCGCCGGTCGCATCGGCGAGTGCGCCGAGCGCGTCGCCCGCGCCGGCGAGCCAGGCGCCGCGTCCGGCGAGCAGCAGCGGATGGCGCGCGCCCGCGAGCGCGCGTGCGAGGTCGGTGATCGCACGCCGCGCGAACGGGCTGCGCGGAGTGAGCGGACCGGGCACGCGTGGCGCCGGCGCCGGCGGCACGGCGCCTGCCTCGAGCGCGGCGACGTCGTACGGGATCGCGAGCACGGTCGGCACGCGGTAGGTCAGAGCGTGCTCGACCGCGATCACGGTCGTGGCCGCGGCATCCGCTCGTCCGACGGTATACGTGCGGGCGCCGACCGCCGAGGCCAGCGCGATCTGGTCGACGTCCCACGGGCGCGGGCCCGACGTCGGCTCGTCGCCGACGACGAGCACGAGCGGCACGTGCGCCTGCACGGCCTCGGCCAGCGCGGTCAGCGTGTTCGTGAACCCGGCGCCGTACGTCGCGGTCGCCGCGGCGAGCCGGTTCGAGGCGCGGAAGTGCGCGTCGGCGGCGACCACGCCGCCCGCCTCGTGGCGCACCGAGGTGAAGGTCGCGCCGGTGTCGCGCTCGAGCGCGTCGAGGAAGTAGGCGTTGCCGTTGCCCATGACGCCGAAGACGTGGTCGACATGGAGTGCGAGGGTGCGGGCGACGTGCGCGGAGACGGTGGGCATGGCGGAGCCTTTCGAGACGTGACGGATGTCGTGCTTCCGTATGTGTCTCGCGGCCGACGCCGGCATCGGCGACGCTTCGCGCCCATTTTTCGAGCGCCGGCGCCGCCTCGAAGGAGGCTCGCCTGGACGGAGCCGAGTATACCGGCCGGGTCAGCCCGCGATCGCTCGCGCCCGCACGACCGACGGCGGCTCGCCGAACTCGGCGCGGAACGCGCGACTGAAGTGCGCGGCATCCGGGAAGCCCCACCGGGCCGCGACCTCGCCCACCGGCCGGTGCGCGGCGAGCGGGTCGACGAGCTCGCGCCGGCAGCGGTCGAGCCGCCGCGCGCGGATCCAGGACGAGACCGTGAGGCCCTCCTCGTGGAAGATCGCGTGCAGGTGGCGCGTCGAGATGAAGTGCGCGGCGGCGATGGTCGAGGGGTTCAGGTCGGGCAGCGGGAGGTGCTCGTCGATGTACGACTGCACCCGGCGCAGCATGGGGCGGTGCGGCTTGTCGGCGTCGCGTGCGACGTCGAGCTGCTGCGCGTACATCGTCGTGACGAGGTCGACCGCGTTCCGCGCGAGGCGCGCGCCGACCGGGCCGTCGAGCTGGTCGAGCTGCCCCGCGAGGCCGCCGAGGAACCCGGAGACGACGCGCGCGAGGCCGTCCTCGCCCGAGAGCGTCGTCGCGGTCATGCCGCGCACGGCGTCGGTGGGCAGCTCGATGAGCCGGTGCGGCACCATGAGCACGGCCGTGCTGAAGCGCTCCTCGAACACGAGCGAGTAGGGCGTGTTCGTGTCGTAGATGGCCAGGTCGCCGGGGCGCACGACGGCCTCGCGACCGTCCTGGATGAGCAGGCCCGTGCCCGAGAGCTGCAGCCCGAGCTTGAAGTACCGCTGCTCCTTGCGGGCGACGAGCGCGGGTGTGCGCTGGATGTCATGCGCGTCGGCGGTCACGACCGACAGGTGCACGTCGTCGGATGCCGCGGTGCGGACCTCGCCGCGGAACGGATCGGGGCGGTCGGAGTGCACGCGCAGCGGCACGAACGACTGCGACACGATCGCGCTGAACTCCGTGAAGTCGAGCGGCGCGGTCGTGGTGGGGGCGGCGGCGGATGTCTCGGGGACGTGGGGCACGGCGTGACCTCGGTCTTCCTCCGGACGTCCTCGTCCGGCACGGGTCCGGTAATTCTACGCCTGTAGTGCCAAAAGCGACAGGCCGAGCGTGCATCGGAGGACAAGCGGCGTACGCGCTCGGACAACCGGCCGCCGTGATGCGCGACGATGATGACGGGCATCGTGCGAGGCTGCCCCGGCTTCGCTCCGACCCAACGAAGGGCTCCTGCCATGACTTCAGCGCCGACGATGCCGCCGACGACGACGACCGGTGAACTCGGTCATCGCCGTCTCGGCGTGCCATCCGTCACCTTCATGATCATCGCGGCCTCGGCGCCGCTCACCGTCGTGGCCGGCGGTGTCACGACGACCTTCGCCGTGACCGGCGTGATCGGCGTGCCGCTCTCGTTCCTCCTGCTCGCCGCCGCGCTCGCCGTGTTCGCCGTCGGCTACGCCGCGATGAGCCGGTACGTCACGAACGCCGGCGCGTTCTACGCCTACATCGCGCAGGGCCTGGGCCGGCCGTTCGGCGTGGGCGCCTCGCTCATCGCGCTCGTGGCCTACAACGCGATGCAGATCGGCATCTACGGCCTGTTCGGGTTCCAGATGTCGATGTTCCTCGAGGCGAAGCTCGGCATCGTCACGCCGTGGTGGGTCTGGATCCTCGTCTGCATCGTGATCGTCGGCATCCTCGGCGTGAACCGCGTCGACCTCTCGGCGAAGGTGCTGGGCGCGCTGGTCGCGCTCGAGTTCGTCGCCGTGCTCGTGTTCGACCTCGTCTCGCTCTCGGTCGCGCCCGAGGGGCTCAGCACCGCAGCCCTGCAGCCGGCGAACCTCTTCGTGCCCGGCGTCGGCGCCGTGCTGGCGTTCGGGATCGCGGCGTTCATGGGCTTCGAGTCGGCCGCCATCTACGGCGAGGAGGCGAAGGACCCGAAGCGCACGATCGCCCGGGCCACGTACTCGGCCGTCGCGATCATCGGCGTGTTCTACGCGTTCAGCGCGTGGGCGTTCACCGTCGGCATCGGCCCGTCGCAGATCGTCGAGGCGTCGCGAGCGGCGGGCCCCGACCTGATGTTCGCGTTCATGGGCGAGCACGCCCCCATGATCATCAGCGACATCATGCAGGTGCTCTTCCTCACGAGCCTGTTCGCGGCGCTGCAGTCCTTCCACAACGCGGTCGCGCGCTACCTCTACTCGCTCGGGCGCGAGGGCGTGCTGCACCGCGGGCTCGGCGCGGTCCGCACGCAGTCGCGTGCGCCGTGGGCCGGCTCGGTCGCCCAGAGCGTCATCGCGCTCATCGTGACCCTCGCGTTCGTCATCGCCGGCGAGGGGCTCGGCCTCAAGGCGGACTTCGCGCCGGTCGAGTTCCTCTACCCGGTGCTCACGATGTTCACCTGGCTCACCAACACGGGCGCGATGGGGCTCGTGCTGCTCATGGGCATCATCGCGATCGCCGTGATCGGCTTCTTCCGTCGCGACCGCCGCGGCGTGAGCACCTGGGCGGCCGTCATCGCGCCGGGCATCTCCGCGATCGTGCTGTTCACGGTGTTCGGGCTCATCGTGGCGAACTTCGACGTGCTGCTCGGGCAGACCGAGCCCTCGGCGCTCACGTTCGTCCTGCCGGCGCTGCTCATCGTGCCCGGCATCCTCGGCGTGATCTGGGCCTTCGTGCTCCGTCGCCGCGACCCCGAGCTGTACCGCAACATCGGGCACGGCATCGAGGAGGCCGAGGCCGCGGCCTTCGACCACGAGCCGCACCGCGGCATCTAGGCGAGGGCGGCGAGCACGCCCGGAACGGCCATGGCGGCGAGCATGACGGTCGTGCTCGCCGCCTCGGCCGCGTGCCGGACCGACCCCGTCCGGCTCGTGTGCGTCGGCGCGCCGCGGTCGGCCCGGCGGGCGCGGAGCTCGACGGCCACGAGCCATCCGCCGAATGCCGTCATCGCCATCGCGGCGACGATGAACGCGAGGCCGGCGAGGGCCGGGTCGGCATGCACGTGGCCGCCCGCCGCCGCTCCGGGTGCGGGGGCGCCCGCGACCGCGAACGCCCAGGCGCCGACGATGAACGCGAGTGCGCGGTGCAGCGCGTGTTCGCGTCGCCCGCGGGGGAGCCCGGCGCCGTGGCCGCCCCGAGCGGGCCGCAGGCGTGCGCCGAGCGCGAGGCCGAGGCCCGTGAGCACAGCCGTCCAGGCGAGCGGGGGCACGAGCCGGGTGAACGCCATGTCGGCCATCGCGGCGAGCATGGCCGCGGATGCCGCGAGGTCGAGCGCCGTGCGCCGGCTGATCGCGACACATCCCGCGGCGCCGAGCGCGCCGACGAGCATCGCGCCGTGTGCGAGTTCGCTCATCTCGGACTTCCCTGTCTCGTGATTGCGAGCTATATTACTCAACAAACGTAGAGAAAAAGGAACCCCAGCATGACGACGATGTCTGCCGCTCAGGCCCACCACTCGCACGCCGACCACTCCGACGACGCCGCTGCCGCGACCGCGACCGCGACCGCCGCGTCCGTCTCGGGCTCGGGCGACCCGCTCCGCGGCCTCGCCGCCGACGAGATCGTCGCGACCCGCGAGATCCTCGCCGCCGCCGGCCTCGTCGCCGAGACCACGCGCTTCGTCTACGTCGGCGTCGACGAGCCCGACAAGGCCCACGTGCTCGCCGGCGGCGACCTGCCCCGCGTCATCCGGGCACTGCTGCTCGACCAGGCCACGGGCGCGGCGCACGATGCGCGCGTCTCGCTCACCGAACGTGCGGTCCTGCGCGCCGACGAGATCGACGGCGCCGACGGCCAGCTGCCGATCCTCGACGTCGAGTTCGAGTCGATCTACGACATGCTCGGGGCGGAGGAGGAATGGCACGCCGCGCTCGCGAAGCGCGGCATCACGCACGACCAGGTCGCGCTCGCGCCGCTCTCGGCGGGCCAGTACGGCTTCGAGGACGAGCGCGGGCGCCGCGTCATCCGGGTGCTCGCCTTCATGCGGCAGTACGAACAGGACCACTGCTGGGCCCACCCCGTCGACGGCCTGTGCGCCTACGTCGACATGGTCGAGGGCCGCATGTTCAAGCTCGTCGACCACAAGGTCTACGAGATCCCGGCCGAGGGCGGCAACTTCGACGACCCCGAGGTGCAGGGCGCGCCGCTCGACACCCTCAAGCCCATCGCGATCACGCAGCCCGAGGGCCCGAGCTTCACGGTCGAGGGCGACCAGGTCTCGTGGGCGAACTGGCGGTTCTCGCTCGCGTTCGACGCGCGCGAGGGGCTGGTGCTGCGCCGCATCCGCTACGCCGACGCCGACCAGGGCGGCGAGGAGCGCGACATCATCTACCGCGCGTCCATCGCCGAGATGGTCGTGCCCTACGGCGACCCGTCGCCCGCGCGGTTCTGGCAGAACTACTTCGACACCGGCGAGTACGTGTTCGGCCGGTACGCCAACTCGCTCGTGCTGGGCTGCGACTGCCTCGGCGAGATCCGCTACTTCGACGCGACGCTCGCCGACGAGTTCGGCAACCCCCGCGTCATCCCGAACGCGATCTGCATGCACGAGGAGGACTACGGCACCCTCTGGAAGCACACCGACATCTACACGGGCTCGAACGAGGTGCGCCGCCAGCGCCGTCTCGTGATCAGCTTCTTCACCACCGTCGGCAACTACGACTACGGGTTCTACTGGTACCTCTACCTCGACGGCACGATCGAGTGCGAGGCCAAGCTCACGGGCGTGCTGTTCAGTTCGGCCTTCGACCCCGAGGCCGGCGACTACGCCAGCCAGGTCGCGCCCGGGCTCGGGGCGCCCTACCACCAGCACCTCTTCAGCGCGCGCCTCGACATGATGGTCGACGGCGTCGCGAACGCGGTCGACGAGGTCGACGCCGTGCGCGTGCCGATGGGCGAGGGGAACGAGTACGGCAACGCGTTCACCAAGAAGCGCACGCGCCTGCGCACCGAGTCGGAGGCCGTGCGCGACGCCGACCTCAGCGTGGGCCGGGCCTGGCACATCGTGAACACCGAGAAGACGAACCGCCTCGGCCAGCCGGTCGCCTACGAGCTGCTCGCGCAGGGAGGGCCGACGCTCATGGCCGACCCCGAGTCGGTCATCGCCAAGCGCGCCGGCTTCACGCGCAACCACCTGTGGGTCACGCGCTACGCGCAGGACGAGCGGTACCCTGCGGGCGACCTGGTGAACCAGAACCCGGGCGGCGACGGCCTGCCGCGCTATACCGCGGCCGACCGCTCCATCGACGGCGAGGACGTGGTCGTGTGGCACACCTTCGGCCCCACGCACTTCCCCCGCGTCGAGGACTGGCCCGTCATGCCGGTCGACTACGCCAAGTTCACGCTCAAGCCGTACGGCTTCTTCGACCGCAACCCCACGCTCAACGTGCCGTCGTCCGAGTCGATGGGCATGGCCTGCCACACGGATGTCGCGGGGCACGGGTCGCACGCGGGCGCGTGCGACTGCGCCGCCGGCGCGTGCACCTGCGAGGGCCACGCGCACTGACCTCGAGTCCGGGCTCCTGGCGGGCGGATGGCGCGAGCAGCGCCATCCGCCCCTCGACGTCTCGTCAGCGGAGCAGGTCGAGGTACCCGTCGAGCAGGCGCGTGAGGCGCTCCGCCGACGAGCTCGCGGGAGAGACCACCGCGACGACCTGGACGCCGTCGACGAGTGCCATGAAGAGGTCGGTCACGCTCGCGACGTCCACGTCGTCGCGGACCTCGCCGAGCCGCTTGGCCGTCTCGAGGTGGTCGGTGATCTCGCCGCGCCACTGCTGCATCGTGCGCTCGTGCAGCGCCAGCAGCTCGGGTTCGTTCGCCGCGTACTCCCAGAACGGGATGACGATGCGCGCCTCGAGCAGCCGCTCCTCGTCGAGCGGGAAGATCTGGAGCATGAGGGCGCGCAGCGCGGCGAGGCCCTCGAGGTCGGCGCGCACGGCCGCGAAGCGCTCGTTCGTCGCCGCGAAGACGTGCTCGAACGTCGCGCCGATCAGCTCCTCCTTGTTCCGGAAGTAGGGGAACAGGCCGCCGTTCGCGACGCCCGACGCCTTGGCGATCTCGCGCATGGTCGTCGCGCGGAACCCCTTCGCGGCGATGAGCCGCCACGTCGCGTGCACGATCGAGAGACGGCGCTCATCGTGGTCGACGATCTTCGGCATGGCCTCTCCCGGATGTCGGTGCGCTCGTGCTCCACGATACGGGGGAGCGCGACGGCGGCCGCACGGATGGGGTTCCGTGCGGCCGCCGTGTCGTGGCGAAGGTGGCGTCAGCCGTTGATCACCTGGGGCACGCCGAGCGCCTTCAGTCCCTCGACGCCGAACTCGAGGCCGTACCCCGACTGCTTGGCGCCGCCGAACGGCACCATGGGGTGCACCGCGCCGTGCGAGTTGATCCAGACGGTGCCGGCGTCGATCCGTGCGGCGACCGCGCGAGCCTGCTCGCGATCCGACGACCAGACCGAGGCGCCGAGGCCCACGTCGACGCCGTTCGCCCGCCGGATCACGTCGTCGAGGTCGCGGTACCGGATGATCGGCAGCGCCGGCCCGAACTGCTCCTCGGCGACCAGGGGGGCATCGTCGTCGATGTCGGCGACCAGCGTGGTCGGGTAGAAGTGGCCCGGCTGGTCGCGGTCGGGGTCGCCGCCGAGCAGCACGCGCGCGCCCGAGGCCTTGGCCGACTCGACGAGGCGGTCGACGATGTCGAACTGCTGCCGGTTCTGCAGTGGCCCGAGCACGTTCTCCTCGTCGAGGCCGACGCCCATCGGCATCGCCCGGGCGACATCGACCAGCGCGTCGCAGACGGCGTCGTAGACGTCGTCGTGCACGTAGAGGCGCTTGAGAGCGGCGCAGGTCTGCCCGGTGTTGATGAACGCACCCCAGAACAGGCCCTCGGCGATGGCCTTCGGGTCGACGTCGGGCAGCACGATGCCGGCGTCGTTGCCGCCGAGCTCGAGCGTGAGGCGCTTGACCGTGTCGGCGGAGCTGCGGATGATCGCCTTGCCCGTCGCGGTCGAGCCCGTGAACATCACCTTGCCGACGGACGGGTGCGTCGAGAGCGCGGCGCCGACGTCGCGGCCGCCGCTGACCACCTGGAGCACGCCCTCGGGCAGCACGCCGTTGATCACGTGCACGAGCGCGAGCACGCTGAGCGGCGTGTACTCGGAGGGCTTGACGACGACGGTGTTGCCCATGCGCAGCGCCGGTGCGATCTGCCACACGGTGATCATCTGCGGCCAGTTCCACGGACCGATCGCGCCGACGACGCCGATCGGGCGGTAGGTCAGCTCGGCGTGCGTCTGCCCGTCGTCGAACACCACCTCGGTCTCGAGCGGCGTCGCGGCCGCGGCGCGCATCCATCCGGATGCCCCGCCCACCTCGAAGCGCGCGTTCGGTCCGTTCAGCGGCTTGCCCTGCTCACGCGAGAGCAACTGCGCGAGCGCCTCGGCGTTCGCGTCGATCGCGTCGGCGGCCGCGAGGAGCAGTTCGCTCCGGCGGTCGTGCCCGAGCGCCGCCCAGGCCGGCTGCGCGACCGTGGCCGTCGCGACGGCGCGGTCGAGGTCGTCGACGGTGTGCACGGGCGCCCGGCCGATCAGGTCGCCGGTCGCCGGGTCGAGGATCTCGCGCGTCTCGCCGGTCTCGGGCGTGATCGCGTCGAGGAGGCCGGCGTACGGCGCCTCGAGAACGCGGGTCGGGGTGTCGATGGTCATGTCTCCTCCACATCGAGTCGTGGCCACCCACGCTATGGACGGGCGCGCGCCGCGACTTGTCGCGGTGCGCGCCGCGGTTGACCGACCGCGCAGGGATGGGTGCGTCATCCGCTCGACCGGCACGGCAGAATGGCTCGGGTGAAGACCATCCAGCTGCGCAACTACACGCTCGTCGACGGGGAGTACGACGCCTTCGTGGCGTGGTGGCAGGAGTGGATGCCGGTCGTGCGGCCCGAGGCGGGCTTCACGATCGAGTTCGCGTACGGGCTCCGCGAGTCGAACCGGTTCGTCTGGGCCGTGAGCGCGCCCGGCGACGCCGACGCCTTCCGCGCGCTCGAGCAGGAGTACCTCGCGTCCGACGCCCGGGCGGCGGCGTTCGACGGCGTGCCGCAGCGCGTCGCGGTCTACGACATCTCGCTCGTCGACGACGTCTTCTGATCCGGATGGCGCGCCCCCGCGCCATCCGTCGTCCTCCGACTCACGCGAAATCGCCCCTGGTAGGGCCGTTTCGCGTGAGTCGTGCCATGAACGCCGGTCGCTGGACGTCGAGTACACTGGCAGCGGCTCGAGGTACCGCCGTGTACGCCCTTCCCGCTCGCACGGGCCGATACGATTCTGTACACCCCCAAAACTGAGTGCGGTCGACGCTGCCCACCACGCGCGCGGCCGAGAAGGGCCTGACGTGAGCCACGAGTTCGAATCCCGCCGCGAGGACTGGATCGCCCGAGAGGAGCTCGCCGAGCGGATGATCCCGCTCGTCGGCGGCCTCTACCGTCGCCACGGGGTGGTGACCAGCATCCACGGCCGTCGCCTGATCAACGCCTCGGCGATCGACCTGCTGAAGGCCCACCGCTTCGCGCGCCAGGCCGGCGACGTCGAGCTCGCGCTCGACGACACGATGCGCGTGCTCGAGGCGCTGACCGAGGTCGAGCCGGCTCCCGCGTCGATCGACGTGGCCCGGCTCGTCGCCCGGTTCCACGCCGCCGAGCCCGGCACCGACCTCGTCGACTTCCTGCGCGCCGAGCTGGCGCCCGTGCTCGTCGACCCCGATGCCGACGGCGCCCGCCCCGCGGCATCCGGCACCGACGTCGTGCTCTACGGCTTCGGCCGCATCGGGCGGCTGCTCGCGCGCATCCTGATCGCCCACTCGGGCGGCGGCCAGGGCCTGCGCCTGCGCGCGATCGTCGTGCGCAAGGGTGCCGAGAACGACCTGCAGAAGCGGGCCAGCCTGCTGCGCCGCGACTCGGTGCACGGCCCGTTCCAGGGCACCATCACGGTCGACGAGGAGGCGAACACCATCCTCGCGAACGGCACGCTCATCCAGGTCATCTACTCCGACGACCCGGGCTCGATCGACTACACGGCGTACGGCATCTCCGACGCGATCGTCGTCGACAACACGGGCCGCTGGCGCGACGAGGCCGGGCTCTCGCGCCACCTCGAGTCCGCAGGCGTCGCGCGGGTGCTGCTCACCGCGCCGGGCAAGGGCGCGATCAAGAACATCGTGCACGGCATCAACCACGACGCCATCACCCCCGACGACCGCGTCCTGTCGGCGGCCTCCTGCACGACCAATGCGATCACCCCGGTGCTCGCCGCGATCGAGGACGCCTACGGCATCGTGCGCGGCCACGTCGAGACGGTGCACTCGTTCACCAACGACCAGAACCTCATCGACAACTTCCACAAGGGCGACCGCCGCGGCCGCTCCGCGGTGCTCAACATGGTGATCGCCGAGACGGGCGCCGCGAAGGCCGTGTCGAAGGCGCTGCCCGCGCTCGAGGGCAAGCTCACCGGCAGCGCCATCCGGGTGCCGACGCCCGACGTGAGCCTCGCCATCCTGAACCTGCAGCTCGAGCGGCCGACCGACAAGGCGACGCTGAACGCGTACCTCCGTCAGGTCTCGCTCACCTCGCCGCTGCGTCAGCAGGTCGACTACATCGAGTCGCCCGAAGTCGTCTCGACCGACTTCGTCGGCTCGAACCGTGCTGGCATCGTCGACGGCCTGGCCACGATCGCGGATGGCACGGACGTCGTGCTCTACGTCTGGTACGACAACGAGTACGGCTACTCGTGCCAGGTCGTGCGCGTCATCGAGGCGATGGCGGGCACCCACCCGGTGGTGCTGCCCGAGCGGCAGCCGGTGCGCGTCGAACAGGTCGTCGCGGCCGCCGTGCCCGAGGTCGCCGAGGTCGGCTGAGCCGCATCGTGTGAGGGTCGAGGAGGCCGCTCGCGGCCGTCTCGCTTGCGAGGGTTGAGGAGGCCGCTCGCGGCCGTCTCGCTTGTGAGGGTTGAGGAGGCCGCTTGCGGCCGTCTCGAAACCCGGCGGTGCGCGTGCGGCTCCGGGTTTCGAGACGCTCGCTGCGCTCGCTCCTCAACCCTCGCGAGGCGGCCGCGCGGCTCCGGGTTTCGAGACGCTCGCTGCGCTCGCTCCTCAACCCTCGCGAGGCGGCCG